>NZ_CP015110.1:1200000-2400000 GCF_001612555.1 Acinetobacter sp. TGL-Y2
GAGTTATCTGACTCGATCACGCTTGATTTCCATAAGCATTACTTCCAAACCATTTCATGTGGTGCATTCTTACTTAAAGATGAGGCGAACTATCGTTTCATGCATTATGAAGCGGAGTATTTAAACTCAGCTTATGATGAAGAGCATGGCGTACCCAACCTTGTGTCGAAGTCACTTCAAACCACGCGTCGTTTTGATGCGTTGAAACTTTGGATGACGGTGGAATCACTCGGTGAAGAGCTTTACGGTTCAATGATCGACCATGGTGTTGGTCTAACACGTGACGTTGCAGATTATATTACGGCAACTGACGGACTTGAGATGTTGGTTGATCCTCAGTTTGCATCTGTGTTGTTCCGCGTGATTCCAGCAGGTTATCCTGTTGAATTACTCGATACACTGAACCAAAACGTGGCAGACGAATTGTTTGCTCGTGGTGAAGCGAACATTGGTGTGACCAAAGTCGGTCAAAATCAATCCTTGAAAATGACGACCTTAAGTCCTGTTGCAACTTTAGATAACGTGAAGAACTTGCTTGCACTTGTGCTTGCAGAAGCCGATCGTATTAAAGATGCCATTGCGGATGGTAGCTATGTGACAGCGCTCGATTAATCGTGGCTTGAAGCAGAAAAAGGAGCTCATTTGAGCTCCTTTTTTATGTCTAAATTAAAATAAGCTTAATTTATGGCATAGCCTGAATTATCATTGAAGTATGTTTTTTTGCGTAGGTGGATTGTTATCTTGAGATATCAAAGTAACGAAATCCTGTGTTTCATCTATGGATGTCCTATCCTGAAGTGCAATAGAGACATCCATGTCAATTATCAGGATAGTAAATTTAGTACTATTTTTACCAAGCTCTATTGTTTGATCTAGGCTACAAACTTTGGACTAAACCCCATCTTCCTCAAGTATTTTCGATACATATTTGGACTGTGATACGCGGGGCAATGCACCTCTATACTCAAATCTAGTGGCAAATATTCGGGTTTTTGATTTTCTACAATTAGACGATCTTCTTGGAATATTTTCAAATTAAAATCATAGGTATCCTAAACGGTTAAGTTTTTATCCTTTTGACTTAAGCTCAGACGTACACCGCAATGTAGACAAACATCTTTCGCGACAATCAATTCATCTCCTATTCTATACAGCACTAAAGACATGTTTAGAAATAGGGTCGCAATAGGCTGTTCAGTGATGTTTTAATCAGGTGCAATCGGATACCCACGCTGGGTCAAAATATGCCAATCATGCTCATTAAGGGTTATGTGGACAACGCAATCTGAATTGAATGTGGTCTTTATTCGACTATAAAGCAACATCATGTTTGATGAAATCTTAATTACTGCGCGGCTCTATTAGAAAAGAGAGAATAATCCTGAGGCTTTATCTAATGCCATGAGTTAGCACAGCGTATATGTCTAAATATGCCAGCATTGAGCGATTAAAGATTCACATTTTCAATAATTTATCTGAAATTTGAAGAGCATAGTTATGCTAGTGGACATTTTATAATTGTCATCTAAATACTGAATGTTACATTGAATATCATTAAATCGTCATCTAGCTGTAACCTTGTTGTCATATTTTAAACTCAAAATGCATAGATCGAAATAAGTACTCAACTGAATTAAAAGTGGCGTACTTCAAATTTGAATAAATTGAGAGAAAATAAAATGCGCTTTACTAACATTGCAATTGCGTTAGCACTTTCTGGGGTAGCAGTTACGAGCACTGCACATGCAGCTCGTGACACCATTCAAATCGCTGGTTCTTCTACGGTACTGCCTTATGCCAGTATTGTGGCTGAAGAATTTGGTAATACTTTCCCTCAATTCAAAGCACCTGTTGTTGGTTCTGGTGGTAGTTCTGCGGGTTTAAAACAATTCTGTTCAGGTGTAGGCGATAATACCATTGATATTGCAAATGCTTCACGCAAAATTAAAGATACTGAAATTGCAGCGTGTAAAAAAGCAGGCGTCAATAAAATTCAAGAAATTAAAATTGGTTATGACGGCATCGTATTTGCTTCAAACTCAACCAAAGCAGCTTATAAATTAAAACCTCAGCATGTCTTTGCTGCGTTATCGGCAGAATTACCATCGAATGGTAAATTGGTTGCTAACCCATATACACGTTGGAATCAAATTGATAAATCACTTCCAAATGAACCGATTACATTGGTCATTCCGGCATCAAACCACGGAACACGTGAAGTATTCCAAGAAAAAATGATTGAAGCAGGTTGTGAATCTTACGATTATTACAAAAAGTTAGATAAAGATGCTCAGAAAAAAGCATGTTCTACTTTCCGTAAAGATGGCAAAGTGATTGAAATTGCGGGTGACTACACTGAAACGCTTGCACGTTTAAAAACTTCTCCAAGTGCAGTCGGTGTATTTGGTCTAGGTTTCTATGATCAAAACCGTGACAAACTACGTGTGGCGACAGTAAATAACGTTATTCCTTCTGAGCAAACAGTACTCAACGGAACTTATCCAGTTTCACGTCCTTTGTTCTTCTATGTGAAAGGCGAACACTTAAAATCAATCAAAGGTCTTTCACAGTTCACTGAATATTTCTTGAATAAAAAAGTTTCAGGAAAAGGTTCTAAGCTTGATAGAGCTGGTTTGATTTCAATGTCTGATGCTGAACGTGCAAAAGTACTTGCAGCATTTAAGGCTGGTAAATAAAGTCTAGAGTAGAAATATTAAGGCTGATGGTGGGAGACTATTATCAGCCTTTTTGGCTAAGCAGAGTTTTTTCGAATAATTAGAATGGGAAAAACGGTGGAGAATACATGAATCTGCTACTTATTGGCGTGTTATTAGCTTTAATGGCTATCGCATATCAAATTGGGCTACGTAAAAGCCGCAGCCTAGCAGGTAAGGGGAACAACTCAGCTATACTCCATTCACGACCAGGCTACTATGGTGCTTTGGTTGCGTTGTGGTGTGGTATCCCTGCTTTTTTGATTTTACTGATTTGGAATTTTGTTGAACCAAGTGTTCTGCAACACTATATTTTACAAAATGTTCCAGCAAATATTGCATCTACTTTGGATGAAGCTGGAATAGACGTATTGATTGATCGTGTGCAAGCTATTGCTTCTGGTTTTGGGGTTACAGATACTCCAGCTGCCTATGAAGTTGCAGCAGCAGAACAATTAGCAAAATTTGAAAGAATGGGTTCGTTAGCAAAATTTGCAGTGGTGATTTGTGTTGCAATATTAGGTTTGATTTGGGCGAAGAAAAAAGTTAATCAAAAATATCGCGCTCGTAATCATGTTGAACGTACCATAAATGTCGCATTAATTCTTTGTTCAGGTGTTGCCATCTTGACTACAATCGGCATTGTGCTGTCGATGTTTAGTGAAGCGGTAAACTTTTTCAAATTTGTCAGTCCAGTTGATTTCTTCTTTGGTACTGTGTGGGATCCAGGCTTTAGTACCTCGGGAAGTGCAGAAGGAAGTTATGGTTTATTACCATTACTTTGGGGTACGCTGATGGTGAGCGGTATTGCACTTTTGGTTGCCGTGCCATTGGGTTTAATGATTGCGATTTATTTAGCAGAATATGCATCACCCAGTTTTCGCTCTTGGGCAAAACCAGCCATTGAAGTTTTAGCGGGTATTCCTACCATCGTTTATGGTGTATTCGCACTAATGGTCATTGGGCCGTTTCTTAAAATGATGGGTGAATCTATTGGGCTTGAAATTAATGCAACGAGTGCATTAACCGCAGGTTTTGCGATGGGGATTATGATCATTCCCTTCGTTTCTTCATTATCAGATGACATTATCACCCAAGTGCCACGGTCATTGCGTGATGGTTCATTGGGTTTAGGTGCAACAAAATCTGAAACAATTCGTCAGGTTGTATTACCTGCGGCTTTGCCTGGGATTACAGGTGCATTCTTACTTGCTGTCTCTCGTGCAGTAGGTGAAACCATGATCGTAGTTCTTGCAGCAGGAAATAGCCCTTTGTTGCATGTGAATCCATTTGAAGCAGTCTCTACGGTGACCGTCACAATTGTTAAGCAGTTAACAGGTGATACTGATTTCGCAAGTCCACAAGCTTTAGTTGCATTTGCATTAGGTTTGACACTGTTTGTCATTACATTGTGTCTTAATATTATTGCACTTTATATCGTGCGTAAATATCGTGAGCAATACGAATGAGTAGATCAAATACATCTCAAGAGGGTCAAAATGTATTTGATCCTCACATCGCTGCTCAATTGCGTGAAAAGCGTAAAGCTCGAATCGCAAGCACTTTGGCGAAGCGTCATCGTAAAGAAAAAACTTTTCGTCTATTTGGCTTTACATCAGTCATAATCGGTTTAGCTTTCGTGGCGTTATTGTTTGGCAGTATTTTATATAAAGGTTTACCTGCTTTTTGGCAAGCCAGTATGACAGTGCCTGTATATTTTGATCCTGCTTTAATTGATGTTGGTCCTAGACCAACTCAAAAAGTAGGTGAATCTCCTGCACAATATCAAGAACGGTATGTTGATTGGCAAACCAAAATGGGTATGGTGGATTGGGACGCGATTATCGCAAATGGCTTGATTGCTAAAGATCCATCTCTAGCAAGTCACCGTGATGAATTAAGCAGTTTATATACCAGCTCAGAAGCCTATCGTGTCCGTGATATGGTATTTAAAGATCCAGCACTCATTGGTAAAAAAATTGAATTAAACTTCTTGGCCGATGCAAATATTGATGTTTGGTTAGCAGGTAGTATTGATCGTAGTTTACCTAATGATCAGCAACAGTTAAGCCCAGAAATACGTAAATTGTCAGATCAACTTGCTGCGAAAGGTGTGATTGAACGTACTTTCAATACGCAATTATTTACCAATCCAGATTCGCGTAGTTCGCCTGCAACTGCGGGTTTGGCAGGTGCATTCATGGGTTCTTTATTCATGATGCTCATTGTTATTTTTATATCGATACCTTTAGGTGTAGCAAGTGCGATTTATTTGGAAGAATTTGCGCCTAAAAACTTCATTACTGATATTATTGAAGTAAATATCAATAATTTAGCTGCTGTTCCATCGATTGTGTTTGGTTTATTAGGTGCGGCAATCTTTATTGGTTGGATGCATCTACCTATTTCTGCACCGTTAGTAGGTGGTTTAGTCTTAAGTTTAATGACTTTACCCACTGTGATTATTACGACACGTGCGACATTGAAAGCAGTTCCACCCTCTATACGTCAAGCGGCTTTGGGTATTGGCGCATCAAAAATCCAAACCGTATTTCACCATGTATTGCCATTAGCTTTACCAGGAATCATGACAGGTGCGATCATTGGTATCGCACATGCGTTAGGTGAAACAGCGCCACTATTATTAATTGGTATGAGTGCATTTGTTGCCAATATTCCAGTTTCACCTATAGATCAAGCAACCGCTTTACCTGTTCAAGTTTATTTATGGCAAGGTAATGAATTACGTAACTTCTTTGAAGGGCGTACTGCTGCAGCAATTATCGTTTTACTCGCTTTAATGGTCGGCCTAAATAGCGTTGCAATTTGGGTACGTAAGAAATTTGAAGTACGTTGGTAATTGAGGGCATGATATGAATACTTTTACGACGACAAAAACTAATCCCTTAGAACAGGATAAATCAGTGAATTCAGAACCTACACCATCTTCAGTAACTGGTGCAAATCAGAAACAACCAACAACTTCATTTGTTTCTCAGTTCGATACCCAGTCTTCAAATAAGAAAGATGCCAAGTCTGATCAAGTCAAACTCAGCACTTCCGATGTCCATGTATATTATGGAGAAGCTGAAGCGATTAAAGGTATTGATTTAAATATTTATGAAAATGAAGTGATCGCATTTATTGGTCCATCTGGCTGTGGTAAATCGACTTTCCTACGTACTTTAAACCGTATGAATGATACCATTGATTCTTGTCGTGTCACGGGTAAGGTTTTACTCGATAATCAAGACATTTATGATCCCAACTTGGATGTCGTGTTACTACGTGCACAAGTGGGCATGGTGTTCCAAAAACCGAATCCCTTTCCAAAATCAATTTTTGACAATGTTGCCTATGGTCCTAAACTACACGGTCTTGCACGCGATAAATATGACTTAGAGGAAATTGTTGAAAATAGTCTGCGCAAAGCGGGTTTGTGGGACGAAGTCAAAGACCGTTTAAACCAGCCAGGTACTGGTCTTTCAGGTGGTCAGCAGCAACGGTTATGTATTGCGCGTACCATTGCAGTGAGCCCTGAAGTGATCTTAATGGATGAGCCATGTTCTGCGCTTGATCCGATTGCAACAGCGAAAATTGAAGAATTGATCTCTGAGTTATCAACGCAATATACTATTGCGATTGTGACGCATTCGATGCAGCAAGCTGCGCGTGTATCTGATCGTACCGCTTACTTTCATTTGGGTGATTTAATTGAAGTCAACTCAACAGAAAAAGTCTTCACTCAGCCCGATCATCAATTGACTGAAGCGTATATTACAGGACGTTTTGGTTAATCGAAATACGCTTAATATGAATCAAAAAAAGAGCCTTCAGGCTCTTTTTTTGATTGGACTAGGATTCACTCAGCCCGTCAGACCAAGTCATCGCCATTTTCTTTCGCAAGTTTATAATCTTGATAAAGACTTACACATAGAATGGTTAATACGCCCATAGCAAGGGTTGGCCATAACATGAGATAGAGGGTTAATAGGTTTGGGGTCATGATATGCTCCTTATTTTACTTGTTGAGGTAGATCGTGTAATGCAATCCCTTTTTTATTAATGTCATCGAAATTAAAAGTGGTTTTACGGTTTAAAAGGGTGAGTGCCGTACAGACTACTGCGCTTGCACTGTATGCAGTTAGTGAACTCAGCAAGGTTAAATGATCTCGTAGGAACCCATCATATTCGGCATTAGTAGAATGATTGCACTACAACCCACAACGAGCGCAGTATTTTTACCAAAGAATCGGAAGCTCATTAGACCAAGTGCCACACCCGTACCAATAGTTGCAAGAATTTCAAAAATAGTTGCAGTGAGAGTATTAGTGGAGTGAGTTCAAAGCGAATCAATAGAAATGCAACGAAAGCACTCAATATAGACCATTTAAAGGTGCGAGCATTCACTCAATTCCAATGCAAACTGACGATCAAAGGGAAGAGAATAGTTTTCCAACGCATTAATCAAGCTGGATTTGATTAGATATTCCTGTACTACAAATAAACGCTGGGAAATGGTTTGGTTACCAATGGCATAGGCGAGAACCACAATAAAAAAAGGGTGCGCCTTTTTCTAAGAATGCGGTCTTAGAAAAGAAGTCTAATTGTTCTGGAGTCAGGTTATGGAAGATCAGAGCTGTAGCTGTGAATTAGATTAAAGTTTTGAAATATATAAAGATATATAAGTTATTAACGGCGAAAAATTAAGATATAACAGCCCAAATAGACGTGTTTACAGAGACATCAGAGGAGTTTAATATGAGAACATCAATATTAATGATAAACGGCTTTGTTGCACAAATGCTTGAGAGGCAGAGCTATCCCAAAGGATCCAAATTTAAGATACAATTTGGGTATGAGGGCGGCCTAATTCCGTGAATTTATTCAAGACTGCTACACGTGCATGAATCTCATTCACCTGACTAGAGAAACTCCTTGCCGTTAATTTATCTCCCAATAATTTGATGCAATGCATCTTGGTTTCTACCAAACTTCGACGATGATAACCGGACCATTTTTTCCAAAGGGCTCTTCCTAGCCGTTTGACTGTTTTCAATAACTCATTCCGCTCTATAGACCTCGCTTGTTTGTCTTTCCAAGGCTTTGCATTCTTTCTTGGCGGAATCACAGCATGCGCTTGTCGATCTGAAATGACTTGTCGGCAGTGTTTCGTGTCATAAGCCCCATCTGTATAGACAGAGTCAATCTGCTCATCCAATGGAATTTGAGCAAGCAAGTTGCCAAGAACCTGAGAGTCACTCACATTGTTCGTCGTGAGCTGAACAGCACGTATTTGCAGGGTTTCAGCATTTATACCGATATGAAGTTTACGCCATTGGCGACGGTATTCAGGCTGATGTTTCTTACGTTTCCATTCACCTTCACCTAGAAACTTTAAGCCAGTGGAGTCTATAAGTAGATGCAGTCCATCACGGCTCTTTTGGTAACTAACCGCAATATCAATGTGCTTTTGTCTTCTGCAGAGGGTAGAGTAATCTGGTGCGGTCCAGCCTAATCTACAAAGTTTAATGAGGCTTTGGACAAAGCCTGTGACCATACGTAAAGAGAGTCGAAATAAGGATTTGATCATTAAGCAGCATTGAATAGCTGTATCGGAATATGTTTGATTTCGACCTTGTTTACCTTTTGGCTGAGCATACCATTGAGTGTTAGGATCAAACCAAATGGAGATATTTCCTCGGTTGATTAAGGCTCGATTATAGGAAGACCAATTGGTTGTCCGATAGATTTTAGGTGTTGGCTTATTCATTTAGAAATTATATTGATGAAGATGCCTTTAAGAACAGCTTTGTGCAACAAAGCCATGTTGTTTTTAAAACATAAATGTTTCTCTTACGATTGACTTTCCAACCAATCATGGTGGATGCGTGTTGAAACCTTAAAGCAGTGTGCTGTTTAGAAAAATCTTCACGCAATAATGTATAAATCTAAACTCTTACTTTTTGAGTAAGATGGTTATAGTTCAAAGTGCAACTTTGACTTTGGTCAGTCGAAAGCAAAATGCTATTTCATCTTGCTTCCTTTCAATAAATTAATCTCTGTTGCACTTCATTTGAGGATCTAAGTTTTAATCAAAGCTACAGTAATGGCACCGATTAGCGCGGGAATTGCAATTATCACAAAGTTCATTTTAATAGAGAATTCCATTGCTAAAATGAGTCCGAGTATGATGGGGCCTACTATTGCACCTATACGTCCAACACCAGATGCAACTCCAATTCCTGTTGAACGCGCATCAAGTGGGTAATACTGAGCTACGTAACTGTATAGCAACATGGCTGATGCACTTGCAGAAGCACCAGAAAAGCCGAGTAATAGGTAAATAATTACATCAGTAGGGTTATAACTAAGTAAATAAAGAGAGATAGCACCGACTAGGAATATCGACACAATAATTGGTTTAATACCAAATTTGTCAGCTAAAACACCACCAAGAATGTTGCCTAAAACTGCACCAATACAAACAACAAGCAAGAAGTTAAGACCAGCACTCATAGAGTAGCCAGCATTAATCATAATCTTAGGTACCCAACTTCCTAATGCATAAAGCATTAAAAGTGCCATAAACATCGCACAACCAAATAAAAGGGTTGAGCGAGTACGGTTCTTGATGAAAAGCTCTTTGTATGAAGCTTTTTTAGCATTTTGTTCAGTTAAAACAAGTGTAGTTGTATCATTAATAAATAAGTTCTGGTCAATTTTATGAATAATAGTTTTTGATCGATCAGTCTGATTATTTTTTACTAAATATGTTAAAGATTCTGGGATAAACTTAAACATAAAAGGAATCAGTAGTAGTGGCAAACCTGCTAAATAGAACATCATTCTCCATCCATGCTCTGGAATTACCATTTGTCCAACTAATACAGCAATTACAGAACCAACAGCACTACCACTTAGCATAATAGTAACAAATGTTGTTTTGATATTTTTAGGTGCGAATTCAGAGGTTAAAGCTGTTAAATTGGGTAATACACCACCAATCCCTAATCCAGCTATAAAACGTATGATAGCGAGTTCTGCAGGTGAGCTTGAGAAACCTCCTAAGAAGGTAAAACAGCAGAACAATATTACACAAATAATAATTGAAATTTTTCGTCCAATGATATCTGCGACGATACCCATGATCATTGCGCCGAACATCATTCCTATCATGGTCATACTGGTTAACAGACCCATTTGTGAGGTCGTTAAATTCCACTCTTTCATTAAAAGAGGAAGAACTACACCATTGATCATTACATCATATCCGTCTACAACAACGATGAAATAACACCAAAAAAAAACCGTGTAATGGAAAGGTTTTAGTTTGGCGTTATCAATTAAATGATTAACATTTATAGATATTTCAGCATCCATTTGACCCACCTCCGATTGTGAGACATTCCTTGTAAGTGTTGGCCATAATCTTTTTTATTACATAGCAGCCATTTAATATGCGAATATGATCGAAAAACTCATAGTGTCATTTTTTGATTTGTTTTCAGCAAATACATCGTGAATCCAGTTGAATTGTGATGAAAATTTCCCATGGTTATAGCGAAAACCTGGCCCAATACCAAAACCACTTGTTTTAGAGTTTCGAAGTTCTATACCATTCTTTTCATCATTTTCCAGTTGACCTGCATAGTATCCGGAGATCCCCCATTGTAAAGGGCCATTTCTGGTGGTAAGGCTATAGTCAACAAAAAGCTCAGTACCATTTTGATAGTTAGTTTCTGAGTTTTTGAAGCTTAAAGAAACACGTGGTAAAACAGCAAACTCTACACCAGTATCATGTTTGTACTTGAAGCCTACGCTTGGTTGAATGGCAAATTTTTGACCAGAGACGTCTGAGTCGCTAGGAATACGAAATACAAGCGAACCAGCCCAACTCCAGTTTTCATCTACATTCCATTGTAGGCTTATAGGATGAATATAAATGTCACTGACGCCATGACGATCGGCATCCACTTTTTGTCCATTTACATCGTAAGAATTGAAAACCCCTGTATAACTTAATATAACTTCAGTTGCCATTGCATCTGCATTAAGAAACTTCTTGTCCCACGATGTGATGAATCTGAATGATTGTGTCAGTGCTTTTAGGTCAAAGTTATTGTCTGCTTTATCACCATCTGCATCATGAAATGAATCTGAAAATAAAAATACTGTACTTTCCTGTAGATAGTTTCCAGCTTTAGTCGGATATACAGCGATACCAAAATTTGATGAACCTCCAGAATAGGTTGAGTTTCCATTTTCTGCTGCATATAATTTAACTGAAACCATGGTTAATAATACTGCTGAAGCTATATTTGTTTTATTGGTTTTCATTTTAATCCTTAATATAAAATACAATTAATCCATTAATGAGATATATGAGGTAATCTTATTAAAATACCTGGTTTTATTTAAGGCAAAACTCATGCCAATATTTAGGATCCTTGGAACTATTGGGTTTGAATAGAAAGTGTATTGATAAAAAATATTTTGCGTTTCATTTTTGAAATAAATTACTTTATAAATGAAACATAGTTTGAATAATTTAATAGTTCTTTTGATCGATTTATTTTTAAATAATTAGAGTTTTATAATTAGTAAAAGTAAGTTTTGAATTGAGTGTTAAAATGAAATTAAATACGCGAGTGAACAAGTTATTAGGCACCGAATATCCTATTGTTCAGGGGGGGATGATGTGGGTGGGGAAAGCTGAGCTTGTTAGTGCAGTTTCTAATGCAGGAGGGTTAGGTATTTTAACTGCATTAACTCAGTCAACACCTGAAAATTTATACAAAGAAATTCAACGCTGTAAAGAACTTACAGATAAGCCTTTCGGAGTGAATCTTACGATTCTACCTTCAATCAATCCACCTCCATATGCTGAATATAGGGATGCCATTATTCAGGGGGGGATCAAAATTGTGGAGACCGCAGGCTCTAAACCACAGGAACATGTAAACCACTTCAAGCAGAATGACATCATCGTAATTCATAAATGTACATCTGTACGACATGCTATTTCAGCAGAAAAAATGGGTGTAGATATTATATCTATTAGTGGGTTTGAATGTTCAGGGCATCCCGGTGAGGATGATATTCCTGGCTTAATTTTGATACCCTCTGCCGCTAACGTAATTAAAATTCCGTTGATTGCAAGTGGTGGCATTGCTGATGGTAGGGGGCTTGTTGCTGCTTTGGCATTAGGAGCTGAAGGGATCAATATGGGTACTAGGTTTTGTGCAACTTTAGAGGCACCAATACACGAGAACATTAAAAAATTTATTGTTGAGAATGATGCGAAATCAACTAATTTGATTTTTAGAAAATTCAATAACACTGCGCGTGTAGCCAAAAACAAAATTTCTGATCAAGTGATAGAAATTTCAAGCAGACAGGACAGCATTTTTGAAGATATTAGAAACCTGGTTTCTGGTGCAATTGGTAAGAATGCTCTTGAAACTGGTGACGTACATGCTGGCTTAATTTGGGCTGGTCAGGTTCAAGGTTTGATAAATGATATTCCAAATTGTAAAGAGTTAATTGAAAGTATTGTTTCAGAAGCGAATAAGATTATAAATGATAGGCTAGCACATTATTCAGATTGATTTAATCGAAATAAATTTAAAATGGAATAAGAGATGGAGTAAGCCTAAAGAGAATTTTTTAAATTCACATTAAATCACAGTAAAGTTTTTTTTGATGATTGTATTAAATGAGCTGTTGGTTTATATATTAGATCTTATTTTAACCGCGAATCGCGGATAAGGATTTTTCCTTTAAAATTATAAAATATATGTAATTTTATGATCTATTTGAATCAAATTTTAGTGTTATCAGATTAGTTCATAGACTTATTGATGTTAAAAATCATAGAGACTTCTCAGAATAGATTATCTCAACTTCTTAAGTATGATTCGGGTTGTTTTAATTTTAATAATATTTAAAATTAAATTAGAATTAATAGAAAGGAGTTTTTTTATTGGGTTGCTAAGAACTTATTTTATCTTTATTTTTATGAATATTTAGCTTGAACTGTGTTTCAGAAAGCTTTTGAGTTGATATATTTAATCTGCAGATTATGCACGATAGCTCAGAAATATAAGGTGTAAATATTAACCAAAAGAAGATTTTTTGACTTATGAAAGAGGTCTACTAAACTTAAATTTAACAATAAATAAAAATAATAGAATAGATCTCTTTCATAAATCAAAAAATAATCAATCTTTTGCCGATTATTTGTATAGCTGGATTTAAATTTTAAGCTACATTGCCTTCAAGCCTAAATCGAGCGCTTCTTCTATGTTTTTGTCAAAACGGACAGCGATACTTTTAACTTTGGATTTTAGCACTGACCATGCTTTTTCAATTGGATTTAAATCTGGACTGTAAGCAGGCAAGTACATGATTCTACAGTTAAAGTCTTTGGCTAGTTTTTTGATATCTCCGTTCTTATGAATCGAAGCGTTATCTAGAATCAGCAGATGTCTTTTGGTCTTATCTTGATTATCTTTGGTTAAATTTTCAAGTAGATATCTCAACCATCCCGTGAACATTGCTCGATCGCATGAACCTTGAAAAATCAAAGGGTAAAGGAACTGATACGCTGAATTAGACCTCACAGCACTGATGATACTTAATCTTTTACCATGACCACCCAATTTTAAAGCAGCGCAACGACTGCCTAGTTTAGACCAACCATATTGCGCTGTATCTGTGGTGTTTATCCCAGACTCATCAATATAAAGAATCTGATCTTCCCCAAACTCCTCTTTCCATTGCGGAAGAAACCAGTTGAATACAGCCCTTGTTATTTTGTCGGCTTGCTTATAGAGAAAACTCTTTTTTTACGTGTCCAACCAAGTCTATGAATGGCTTTTAACAGGGTTGAGTAAAGGATTGGATACCCAAACTTTTGTTCAAATAAAGGGATGAGATCTTTCACTTGAGAAAATTCAGTAGTTTCAATAAAGTGTTTGAAAGCATCCATATCCTTGATTTTAGTGGGTCGACCTGCATTGATTTTAGGCTGTTTCAATTCTCCAGTGGTGTTTTGAAGAAGAATCCAATCATCCAAAGTGGTTCTAGATATTTTAAAGGTTTTACATGTATATGATTTGTGATTATTTTCTTCATAAAACTGCATGACTTTTTCACGTAAATCCACTGAATATACTTTAGGCATGATCTTGAACAAATTAATTTTTTATCATTGTATCCCAAAATAAGATTGCAGCTATACCAAAGCCTCTTCAATAATCATGCATAATCTTTGAATGAAATACATCGATTCAAAAAAGCTTTCTGAAACACAGTTCAAGCGATATACAGGCATCTCATGGTCAACCTTTTATTTAATGGTTGAGCAACTTAATATGCATGTTCCTGCCAAAGGCAGACCACCTAAATTGAGCATAGAAGATCAAATCCTTCTATGCTTAAGTTATTGGCGTGAATACCGAACATTGTTCCATGTCGCAACAAGTTATGGTGTTTCAGAGCCTACAGCTTCAAGAATCGTCCGCCACGTAGAGGACTGCCTCATCAAGTCGAATTTATTTAATTTACCAAAGGATTTGCCAGAAGGCGAAGGCATTGATTGGAATGTGGTGATCGTAGATGCCACAGAAATTACAATACAAAGGCCTAAAAAAACAGAAGAAAAGCTATAGTGGGAAGAAGAAGGCACATACTTTCAAAGTTCAAGCCATCATTCATTATAAGACTCAGAAAATTCTAAGTTTATGCACGAGTCGTGGTGCTGTACATGATTTTGAACTCTTCAAACGTAACTTGAATCAGATTCCTATAGGTGCCTTCATTCTTGCAGATAAAGGCTATCAAGGGATTTATGCAGTATATGCGAATAGCCTATTGCCATTAAAAGCAAAAAAGCGCTGCAAACTGGATCCTGAGCTAAAAATGTATAATCAAGAAATCAATAAAAGGAGAATTGGCATTGAGCATATATTTGGTAGTTTGAAAACTTTCAAAATTCTTGCTGAGCGATATCGTAACCGTGGAAAAAGACTGGGCTTAAGATTCAATTTAATTGCTGGAATTTACAACATGGAGCTGAATAAAAAATGACTTATGAAAGAAGTCTAATATTTATAACTTAATTACCTTTATTTTTAAAAAATTATCCAATGAAAGTAATCATTATTAATTTGGTTAAACCCTAAGTGCATGCAAATAATAAATTAACTCGAAAATTCAAACGAAGAGGGGCATTGTTTAGCGCCCCAGTAATTCTCGTGCAACAATTTCTTTCATAATTTCATTTGTTCCACCATAAATTTTTTGAACTCTGGCATCAACAAAAAATCTTGAAATTACATATTCTTGCATGTATCCATATCCACCAAATAATTGTAGTAGATTGTCTGCAATTTTCATTTGCATATCTGTACTAAAGCATTTTAAAGCTGCTGCGCGTTCAACACTAAGTTGATGCGCTTTATATAGTTCTAAATTTTCTTTGTAAAAAGCTGATACGGCCAATTCATTAATTTTAGCGTGCGCCAGCACGAAACGTGAATTTTGAAATTGTGAAACTTTCTGACCAAAAGCAGATCTTTCTTGAACATACTGTGTTGTGACATCTATAGCCCCTTTGATGGACCCAAGTGCTTGAGCTGCAATACCGGTTCGCTCTCTAGGTAACTCTTTCATGAGATAAAAAAAGCCCTTACCTTCCTGCCCAAGTAACTGCTCTTGTGGAACGTGTAAATTGTCGAAGAACAATTCTGAGGTATCTTGTGCATGTAATCCAATTTTTTTTAGATTGCTACCTTTTTTGAAGCCTAGTAGTTTTGTATCAACAAGTAATAGAGAAATTCCTTTAGCACCAATATTTGGAGTGGTTTTGACTGCTAAAATCACTAAATCAGCATGTTGGCCATTCGAAATAAATGTCTTAGATCCATTTACAATATATGTACTTTGTTCTAGTACAGCATTGGTTCGAATCGCTTGTAAATCAGAGCCTGCACCCGGTTCAGTCATGCCAATTGCTGCGACGACTTCACCTGACACCATTTTAGGGAGCCAATATTTTTTTTGCGCTTCAGTGCCAATATGAAGAATATAAGGGGCTGCAATTTCAGAATGACATGATATTGATGCTGCTAAAGCGCCATATCCTGCACGTGCTGATTCCTCTACCAGCATAAGTGAGTATTCAATAGGCACTCCATAACCACCATATTCTTGGGGAAGGTCAATACAAAGAAAACCATTTTCACCCAAAGCATTCCATATTGAACGAGGCATGATCCCTTCTTTTTCCCAATCTGGATAGAAAGGTTCAATATACTCACTTAAAAAACGTCTAAAGTTATCTCTGTATAGTTCTAGTTCAGCATCCATAACAGTCGTTGCATACCTGTGTAATGTTAAATTCCATTTTTTATAGTATTTATGTAAAAAGTTATTTTCATTGTTCTTTAGAACTATTTTGAATAATTTATTTTATTATTTGAAAATATCAATAATCGGAATCGTGGATAAGAATTTTGTTTATACAAAAGATGGTCGAATACTATTAAGGAGCTATAGCAGGACTCTTATTTTAGGATACGATGATGAAAAATTCATTTCATCAAAATTATACCTAAAATATATTCAGTTGATTTACGTGAGAAAGTTATGCAGATTTATGAAGAAAACAATCACAAACCATACATATGTAATAAAACTTTGAAAATATCTAGAACCACTTTGGAAGACTGGGTTCTTCTTCAGAACACGACTGGAGAATTGAAACAGCCTAAAACCAATGCGGGGCGACCAAAGACATCCTCAATTCTTCTTTTTCTTTTGTTGATTTCCTGATTATAAATTTTTAGTTTAGAGTCTAATTTACCGCATCTTTTGGCTTTTAAGGGCAATAAACTTAAACCACTTGATAGCCTTTATAGCCCCTAAAGGAATTTACTTTAAATTGCGTTTGAATAGCTCGAAATCTTGCACTGCACCATGACTGCTACACAAACTTAAAATTTGGTGAGTCCTGCAATGAATCATGGCCTGTACTTTAAAAGTGTGTGTCTTTTTCTTACCGCTATAGCTTTTCTGCTATTTTTTTGGTGACTGTATTTGAATTTCTGTGGCATTTACTATTACCACATTCCAGTTTATACCTCCGCCTTCGGTTAAATTCTTCGGTAGCTTAAAAGATTGGACTGAATCAGATAGTCTTCAACGTGACGTACAATTCTTGAGGTTGTGGGTTCTGACATCCCATAACTCGTGGCAATGTGAAATGAATTCTCGCCAATAGCTTAGACAAAGTAAAACCTGATCCTCCAGACTTAACTTGGGTGGTCTACCTTTACAGCAACATATATTTTTAATTGCTCAACCATTAAATAGAAGGTTGACCATAGATGCCCGTGTATAACTTAAACTGAGGATCAGAAAGCTTCTTTGAATTAATGGATTTTATCTGAAAATTATGCACGAATGCTAAAAAACTTGGAGTACAAATATAAAGCAAAAATAGCTCACTTTTTGATTTATGAAAGAGATTTAATATAGTTTATTCAATTGTCTACTTCAGATGAATACTACTTAAAGCAACGCAATAATATAGAAATATTATTTAGTTTACTGAGGGGAGGATACAATTTAATGAAGATTAAAGCTTGTAGTTATGCTGGCTTTTTAGGGGGGCTATGTTTCGCTATGTGTATAACAATTCAGTCATCAGAATAAACTAACAATTCAAATTTTGAAATCATTAGTTTAAATAGGATTCGAGTTGCTTACCTTTTAAATTAGGGTAGTGTGCAAAATTAACGTGTTTTAATCTAGAATAGGCTTAAAAATACCTGAGTAATAGACCTTAAACATGATCATAGAAACGATAAGCTACTTATGTACCCGTTGCCAATCAGCAAATATTTATAAGAATGGGCATAATAAAAGTGGGAATGCGCAGTTCAGATGTAAAGATTGCGGTCGATCAAGTGTGCTCAAACATAAAATCAAATATACCGAAGAGCAAAAAGAACTCATCATCAATACTTATCTTGAACGAGGCAGTTTAAGAGGCATGCAGTGTCTATTTGGTGTTGCACCTCAAACGCTCATGGGATGGATAAAAAAAAGTAAACAACAGGAAATTGAATGACGAATTACTTGATGCTCATCCAACAGATGTTCTAGAACTGGATGAACTTTGGAGCTTTGTAAAAGCTCGTCGTCATAAGGTTTGGAGTTGGATTGCACTATGCCGTCGTACACGTCAGGTCGTCGCTTATGTATGTGGTCGGCGCAATGATAAAACGTGTACAGATTTACGTTGCCGTATTCCCTCAAGCTACTTTAATTTAGCAACATGTAGTGATTATTGGTCAAGTTATGCTGAGGTGTTTGATCCTGGTACCCATCGCTCTGTAGGTAAACATACAGGTTTAACGAACCATGTTGAGCGGTTCAATGCCACATTAAGAAATCGCTTGGGACGTTTTACACGAAAAACTTTAAGCTTTTCGAAGAAAAAAGAAAATCATGAAGCTGTCTTGCATATGTTTTTATTAAAATACAATCAAGACATGAAAGATAAGTGGTTAACACGTCATATTTAGACACTACCTAAATTAGTTCTTTAGAACGTTTTATCCTTCTTACATCTCGGATAGATTAATAAAAATAGTGTTAAACAGCTTTAATGTTAATCAAAAAATATAAATTTAAGTTTATGAAATTTATATGGATTAATACTATATGTGGCTTAAAGCGACGAGAAAATTTCCGTTCACTTGAAAAAATGTGTAACACAATACTTTTCATATTAATAACACTAGAGATGCAGATATGTCTAATACTTCAATAGGATATCATTTTAGAGAAGCAGTTCTATCAGAAGCACCGTTACAAGTTGTGGGTACAATAAATGCAAATCATGCTTTATTGGCGAAGTGAGTAGGGTATAAAGCAATTTATTTATCGGGCGGTGGTGTTGCTGCTGGTTCTTTAGGACTACCTGATTTAGGTATTTCTAATCTTGAGGATTTACTTGTTGATGTTTGTCGTATTACTGATGTCTGTGATTTGCCACAACTAGTAGATGCTGATACAGGATTCGGTGAATTGGCATTTAATATTGCAAGAACCACGAAGTCTTTGATCAAATTTGGCGCTGCTGCAATGCATATTGAAGATCAGGTTAGTGCTAAGCGATGCGGGTCATCGTCCAAATAAAGCAATCGTAACTCAACAAGAGATGGTCGATCGTATTAAAGCGGCTGTAGATGCGAGAACGAATACAGACTTTGTGATTATGGCACGTACTGATGCTCTTGCGGTTGCAGGTCTGCAAGCTGCAATAGATCATGTGGGTGCATACATTGAAGCTGGCGCTGATATGTTATTTCCTGAGGCAGTAACGGAACTGTCAATGTATCAAGAATTTGCTGAAAAAATACAGGTTCCAATTCTTGCAAACATGACTGAGTTTGAATCTACCCCACTTTTCACGACTGAGGAATTAGCCACAGCAAAGGTTAGTTTGGCGTTGTATCCATTGTCTGCATTCCGCGCCATGAATAAAGCTGCTGAAAATGTATATTTGAGTTTGTGTGAAAAGGGCACTCAAAACATATTCTAGATACTATGCAAACGAGACAAGAGTTATACGAGAGAATTAATTACCATACTTTTGAAAATTACTTAGAGCAGACCTTTGCAAAAACTAAATAGCGCATAAAGATAATGATAGGGAAGTGATGGAATCACTTTAGCAATATAAAAAATTAAGGAGTAGGACTATGGTAACTGGAAGTAAACCAAAAAAATCAGTAGCTCTCAGCGGACAAGTTGCGGGGAACACAGCGTTATGTACGGTTGGGCGTAGTGGTAATGATTTACACTATCGTGGATATGATATTAAAGATTTAGCATTGAACTGCGAATTTGAGGAAGTCGCTTACTTATTGGTACATGGAAAATTGCCAAATACTATTGAATTACATGCATATAAAACAAAATTAATGACCATGCGTGGACTACCGCTTGCGCTCAAAGTTGCTTTAGAACAGTTGCCACCATCAGCTCATCCGATGGATGTTATGCGTACTGGTGTATCGATATTAGGCTGCTTGACTCCAGAAAATGAAGATCACAATTATGCGGGTGCACGTAATATTGCTGATAAACTCATGGCAAGTTTCGGTTCAATGCTGTTGTATTGGTATCACTATAGTCACAATGGGCGCCGTATTGAAGTTGAAACTGATGATGATTCTATAGGTGGACATTTCCTACACCTTTTACACGGTCGTATGCCATCAAAACAATGGGTAGACGCTATGCATACATCCTTAATTTTGTATGCGGAGCATGAGTTTAACGCTTCAACCTTCACTTCACGTGTCATAGCTGGTACAGGGTCAGATATCTACTCTACAATTGCAGGAGCAATAGGTGCTTTACGTGGACCAAAACATGGAGGAGCTAATGAAGTGTCTTTTGTTATACAACAGCGTTATAACGATCCAGATGAGGCAGAAGCAGATATTCGAAAACGTGTTGGAAACAAAGAGGTTATAATTGGTTTTGGACATCCTGTTTATACAATTTCCGACCCACGAAATGACGTGATTAAAACAGTTGCTTTTGACTTGGGCCATGCACAAAAAAATTTAAAAATGTACCATATTGCTGAGCGCTTAGAATCAGTAATGAAAGAAATTAAAAATATGTTTCCAAATTTGGACTGGTTTAGTGCTGTAAGTTACCATTTGATGGGGGTGCCTACTGCAATGTTCACACCATTATTCGTCATTGCACGTACAGCTGGTTGGTCTGCGCATGTGATTGAGCAACGAGAAGATGGAAAAATTATTCGTCCGAGTGCAAATTATATTGGTCCAGAAGATTTAGCGTTTAAACCATTGGTTGAGCGAGACGAATGAAAATTTTCTACCATAAATCACTATAGGGTACCCAGCTCGAATATGATGATGTGCGTCAGGCATTAGACGATATTCAGTCAGGCGCACATGCAAAATTACCGTATACCTCTAATGTTTTAGCAGAATAGTTGGCCAACCATGGTGATCCTGTCATTTTAGAACAATCGCCAGAAGAACTGATTTTTAATAATCAAGGTAGTGGAAAACCGACATAATCGAGGCCGGTTCCCTATTATTGAATAGACTAAAACTGTCTTTGAAAATATAGATGTGCTACTTGCGGATAAAAGCATCATGCATTAGATCAACTTAGAGAAGATATCTTCTTTGATTCATTATCCAAATACTTGTGTGGGAATAGCCCCCCATACGCCAATATCGATGTTTTATCAGATATGACTGATGCTTTGGTGAAAATAGCGGTGAAACCTCAGCAGTTTCTTAAAGCTTATATTCCAATGTTTTATTTGAGAGAAGCTATAAAAGTATCAAGTCCGTTATATGAATGGCATCCATAAAGTAACCATATCCATCGTTCGTGCATTTTAGCCAATATGCGTCCGCTAGCGATTTTGGATGACAACATGGCCTATCACTATAAAATGCGATTGTACTTGATCGTGCTTTAGGTGAGTATTCTTAGATTAGCATTTATTGCACAAACTGCTAAACTTTAGTCCATATTAGTCTTCATTTAACCATCTCCATAGTGTTGTTCTGCTTATACCTAAAATATTTGATGCTTTTATATGTTGGCCATGTGCTAATTTCATTGCTTTTAAAGCTTGTTGTTTTTTAGACGTTTCTTTTTCAATTAATAAGGATAGTTCTTGATGCTTCAGAGCATCACTTTCGGTATTTTCAAGTGGTTCATTTGAGTTGAAGTCATCATTTAACTCAAATATTTCTGGTATTTCATTCAATAATTCTTCAAAAGAAATACTAATTTTTTCAGATAGCAATAATACAATTCGATTGGTAATTGATTCTAATTCTCGAAAGTTACCTGGCCAAAAATAATTACTTAAATATGGTGAAATAAGTTCAAGTAGTTTTCTAATCTGAGCTTGTTCTTGATCAGTTTGAAATTGATGTGTAATTTTTAGCTTAAAATATTCATAAATATCCTGTTTTCTTTCTCTTAATGGTGGAATCTTTATTTGTAAGGTATTTAATCTAAAAAATAGATCTTGCCTGAATTTTTTTTCTTTCACATGTAGTTTTAAATTTTGATGCGTAGCAGCGATAAGTCTTATATCAATAGGAATCGGTGTTGTTGAACCTAAACGTGTTATTTCTCTTTCTTGTAAAACTCTTAACAAACGTGTTTGTAAAGAAAGTGGCATATCTCCAATTTCATCTAGGAAAAGAGTTCCAGTGTGAGCTGCTTCAATCAAACCTCTACGCCCACCTTTTTTTGAACCAGTAAAAGCACCCTCTTCATGACCAAACAATTCACTTTCAATCAAGGTCTCTGGAAAGGATGCACAGTTAATTGCAATAAAAGGCTTATTTGCTTTTGAGCTTGCATTATGAATGGACTGTGCAAAAAGTTCTTTGCCTGTTCCAGTTTCACCAATAATTAAAATATCATGCTGAGATTCTGCATATCTTTTTGCCTTATGAATCGTCTCTTTAATATTGTCTTCATTACCCAAGATATCACTAAATGTGAAGCGTGCTTGAAGTAGATTATTTCTTTCAAAAATTCGAATTTTTTCATCAGCATTTGTAATCAAACTAGAGTCGTATAAGGTTAATGTAGCTCCAATGATTTCATCATTTTCAAAAATTTGTGCCGATACAGCGAACCAGCTTTTCCCACCTAATTGAATTGCTTTAGGTGTTGTAATATCTTTTTTACTCAGAACTTTTTTTAAGGATAAAACGTCATTTAATTCTGAGAGTACTTTGCCATAAATATTTGAATCTGATGACGAGATAATCATCTTCATTTTTTTGTTTATCGCAGTGATTCTTTCGTCAACATCCACTGCTACAACGGCTTCTGGTAAAGTTTGAAGGATATTATTAATCTGAAAAAAACGATTAGATTCGAGTTTTTTGATTCGACAAACTTCTAAAGCCTGATCGAAGGCATTATGTATACTGTCTAGTGAATAGACCAAAATGCTATTGAGGTTCTTTTTAGTCGATAAGTCGAAAATTAAGCTTGAGCCAATAATGACATCGACCTTTTCTTTTTCTAACTCTTCAATACAAGCGATAGCTTCATTAGGGCTATGATAATTTAATTCGTAGAGATCTAGATTTAAGAGGCTTGCAAATTCTTTAAGTGGTGGCAGGGCATTTTTAAAGCTTATTACACCTACTTTTTTTCCATACCGTTTTGCCTCCATAAGCGATCTGAGTAGATCATAACCAGACACTTCAATGGAAATCACAGGCAATTGTAAATGTTCACGTAATATGGACGCATTTGAACCTGCACTTACAAAGGCATCTACTTCATTATTTTCTATTAGTTTGCGAGCGATTGACAGTGTTTCTTCAAAACTAGCATCTATACTTCTTATATTCGCACGATTTGAATATTGAAAAATTGCTGGTTCAGCTAACTCTCTTAATTTGTAATACGTCATAAAACAAATTTTGGGAAAGCTATCCTTGTGTGTAGATGATATATCCATAATTTCAAAAACTCTTTGAACCATCCTGGTTCCACCATGATTTATATAATAATGTTTCAAATGTTTCATTAATGAAAAAAATGTAACATAAAAATAAGTTTCTATTTTAAAAAAATGTTCATATTCATATGCTTATTGCCATTATTATGGGTTGGCATAAAACCTGCTTAAACAGTATAACTATAATTGCTTCTATCGAGAATATGATGGCGTTAAATGATTTAACTATTTTAGATTTGACCCATATGGTATCGGGTCCATATGGGGCAATGCTATTAGCAGATTTGGGTGCACAAGTTATTAAAGTAGAACCTCCAACGATAGGGGAAGGTACACGTCGATTACTTGAAAACGATAGTACTTATTCAAAAGATGGGATGGGGGCATATTTTTTAACGTTGAATAGAAATAAAAAAAGTATTTGTATTGACCTAAAATCTGATGAAGGCAAACTTGTATTTAGAGAACTTGTTAGGAAAGCAGATATCGTTATTGACAACTTTAGTGTTGGAGTAACCGCTCGTTTAGGCATTGATTACTTACAACTTAAAAAAGTTAATCCCCGCATTATTACTTGTTCAATTACTGGATTTGGGAGTACTGGTCCAGATATTCACAGACCTGCATTTGATCAAGTCATTCAAGCAATGGGTGGGGGGATGTCTATAACAGGTGATGAACATACAGGCCACATTAGAAGTGGTATTCCGATTGGTGACCTAGGAGGTGGAATATTCGGTGCTTTAGGTATTCTTGCAGCATTGATGGCGCGTGAAAAAACAGGCGTTGGGCAGCATGTAGATATATCGATGCTAGATGTTCAAATTTCGCTTCTCAGCTATATGGGTACCATGAGTTTAATGTCAAATGAGGCACCAAAAGGTATCGGTAATGGCCATTTTATACACGTTCCTTATAATTGTTATAAGACACAAGATGGATATATTGTTATCGCATGTATTGGGGATAGTTTTTTTGAGAAATTTGCAGAGTTTATTAAGATACCTGAGCTCCAAAACCCAGAGTATAGATCTCAGCCAGTCCGCTTCAAAGATAAAGCGCTTATTGACAAATTGATCTCTGAAGAACTCCTAAAAAATACTACTGAATATTGGCTTACTAACTTGACGAAGGTAAGGATACCTTGTGGTCCTGTCAACAATATGATCCAAGCACTTGAAGATATTCAAGTAAATTCAAGAAATATGGTTGTTAATATTGAATTGGATTCTGGTGAAATGATTCGTATGCCAGGTAATCCGATTAAACTCACTAGTACTGTTACAGAAATATTTAGTCCCCCTCCTAAAATAGGACAAAACACATCTGAAGTTCTTCGTAATTTATTGGATTATTCACAAGTTCATATTGATGAATTGGCAAAGAACGGAATAATACAATGAATAAGGAAAAAATTTTTATAACAGATGTCTCACCAAGAGACGGGCTGCAAAATCAAAACCAATACGTGAGCACAACTGATAAATACCTGCTTATTCAAAAATTAGTTAATGCTGGTTTAAAACACATTGAGGTCTCTAGTTTCGTATCACCTAAAGCAGTTCCGATGCTTGCAGATGCCATGGAGCTTGTGCCTAAAGTTTTACAAGATTTTCCTGAGGTTGATGCGTCAGTATTAATACCTAATATAAAAGGTGTGGAAAGAGCAATAACTACAGGCGCTAAAGAAGTAGCTTTAGTGCTTTGTGCTACTGAGACTATGAACCAAAAGAATATTAATATGAGTTTGGACAAAGCTATTTCTTCAAGTAAAGAGATTATTGCATTAGCTAAAGAGAATAAATTAAGAACCAAAGCTTATATTGGTGTCGCTTTTGACTGTCCGTATGAGGGAAGAGTGAGTAAGGAGACAGTTCTTAAACTTGCCCGTGAAATGTATGACGAAGGTGTAGATCAAATTGTTGTTGCTGACACAATTGGATCAGCGTCCCCTTTTTTAGTTAGAGAGAGATTGATTGAAGCTCTCCAGTTTATTCCACAACATCAGACAGTTATACACTTACATAATACGAGAGGGATGGCACTAGCAAATGCTTGGGCAGCATTAGATGTGGGAGTCAGATGGTTTGATGCAAGTGTTGGTGGTATAGGCGGATGCCCATTTGCACAAGGAGCAGCTGGGAATATGGCGACAGAAGATTTAGTCCTTATGGCTGAACAATGCGGTTATAGCACTGGTATATCTTTGCAAAAATTGGTAGATGCGGTTCAACATGCTGAAAATATTTTAAATAGAAATTTGGGAGGTGGTTCTCTGAATTGGATTAAACAGAATATTACCTCTTTAGATACATTTTTTTAAAGCCAGCCAAGGAGAAAGGTCATGGAAAATTCAAAATCAACAAGTGCTTATCCGAATATGAAGACTCGTATTCATGAAACAGTAGAACCTGTTGGAGTTACTGTAAAAAGTTTACATCATCTCGCGCATTATTGCCATGATGCCGAAGAAACACGTCATTTTTACGAAGATCTACTTGGCTTAAGATTAGTTCATACGCTAATAGTTAAAAATTTACCTGGTAGTGGGCGCTATAACCCATACGTACATCTATTTTTTGAATTAGAGGATGGTTCGAGTATTGCATTTTTCGACACGCTTGGTGAACCTGATCATCCTGGTATGGCGGCTGAAAAACCTTGGACGGATCATATTGCACTTAAGCTAAATGATATGGAAAAACTATATCAAGCCAAGGAGAGACTTGAAAATGCAGGTGTAAGAGTAGCCGGACCTATTGATCACGAATTTACACAATCAATTTATTTTAACGATCCTAATGGAGTTAATTTAGAATTTGCAGTTGATTCCGTAGACGAATTATATATGCAAAATGAAAAAGATCAGGCTCATCAATATTTGAAACAATGGATTGAAAAAAAGAAACAGCACAAGGGAGTGAAAAATTAAATGACATTAGCTCAAGAAAAAATTATTGATTTTGACAAAGGTAATCTCACTAAAAATGTACACGAGTTCGATCGTGTTCCAGTGATATTAAAATTTACAGATCCATCAAAAATTGTTGAAACATACGGTTCTTATGGACAAATAGGTCAAGTCAGTATTGAAGGACAATTTTTGATTCCAAAAGATATCGAGTCTAAAATTTTATACGTAATGATGCATCCTACTGGTAGTTTGAACAGACTACCAATGCCCCTTGCATTAGTTAAAGCAGGTAAGCACGTTTTATGTGCGAATAGTCGTTACCCATCTAATGATTCATCTTTAATTATGGAAAAAGTAGTTAAGGATCTAAGTCAATATATTCAATATGCCAAGGAAGTGAAGGGATATGAAAAAATTGTTTTAGTTGGATGGTCTGGAGGAGGTTCACTCTCTCTCTTTTATCAAGCGCAGGCCGAAAATACAACCATTACACATACACCAGCTGGTGATGTTTATGATCTGACCAAGGAAAACCTTATTCCAGCTGATGCAGTAATATTTATTGCAGCACATCTCAGTCGTGCAGAAACGCTAACGGAATGGATTGATCCATCTGTTATTGATGAAAACAATCCTGACGTAAGAGATATCGAATTCGATATTTACTCACCAGATTGTCCAAATAAACCACCTTTTTCTGCAGATTTTGTTGAAGCTTTTAGACAAAAACAAAGGGAAAGAAACAGAAAAATTACTGAATGGGTACTGGCTACACTCAAACAAATTAATAAAAAAGGGGAGAGCGAAAGAGGATTTGTAACACATCGAACTATGTGTGATGTGAGATGGATTGATAAAACAATTGATCCCAATGGTCGTACTGAAAATGAATGTTATTTAGGAGATCCTGTTTCTGTAAACTGTGCGCCTGCTGGTTTGGCTAGATTCTCAACTTTAAGAAGTTGGCTCTCGCAATGGTCTATAGACTATACCAATGCAAAAGGCGTCGATAGTGCCAAGTTAATTCAGAAAACTCCTGTATTACAGATCATAAATGAAGCAGATGATGCAGTACCTGCTACTCATAATCCTACAATTCGTGATGCTTTAGCCACTAGTGATGCAACGTACATCGAAATTAAAGGTGCAACACATTATTACCGTAGTCAGCCAGAGTTAATGACTCAATGTATTGACCATATTAAAGAATGGGCTGAGAAAAGAAATTTTTGGTAATTCGTAAGTAGTAAAATGAGGGAGTATTATGCAAAAAATTGAAAAAAACAAAGAAACTACCAGAAAGTTTTTTGATTATTTTGTGAATCAAAATTATGATGAGATGTTAACGTTATTTACAGATGATGTAACTCATAGTATGCCAGGAAAATTTCCTTTTGCTGGACAAATGAATGGATTGGAGGAATATATAACCCGAATCAAAAATAGATTTCAAGGAAATGTGATAGAGGCTAAATTTGATATTCTACATTTAACAGCTGAAGATAATAGGGTTTCAGCTGAAGCAGTAGGATTATTTAAATTTAAAAATGGCATTGTTTACGAAAACACCTATCATTTTTTATATCTATTCAATGATGAGGGCATGATTTACCGTATGATTGAATATATGGACACTTACACTTTTACAAAGTTATTCAGTAAATAACAGAAAAGGTCTCTACTTAGAGACCTTTTTATTTCAGATAATTTTAATCTTACAATTTTAAATAACCTGAATCTCGGATAAGAATTTGACTTAAAACGTGATTGAAAACTATTAGGAGGGGGCATCATACATCTCACGCTTTCAAGCACCACAGTCGATTTTGTATATTTGTTCTGCACAACTGAGTATTGCAGAAATCATCTTTATTGAAATTCAGTATAAGCACTTTCATTTTAATAGTTTAACAGCTTTTTTTACATCTTTGAAACAGCATGAAAGCCGTGTGTTTAAAAGCTTACCCTGTTACTTTCTCATAACTCATCTCATCAATTGGCAATACACGCTTTACATGTGGCTTTGATGAAAAATATCTATGAATGGATTCTACGACACTGCTTGTATGTATAAATCAAAGCATTTAGCGTCATAACACTTTAGCTAAAATTGAGTATCGAGACAAAAGCTCTATGGTAATTTTATGACTGTAAATCACACCAAGTTATGAATCAGTTTGTTGAGATTATCAGCGATGCATTATCGAATGGACATATTGTTGACATTAAAATTGCTAACAGGATTACAAGCCAAATTATATACGGCTCTTGGTTATATTGGCCAGGAATTAAAAGTATATTAAAACAACAAGATATTAATTTAATTCCATATCAAAGAACGAACATGTAGTTTATTTGGTAGTGCATGAATACGACGTGATAAAAATAATAAGTTATTGATATTAAAATATATAAATGAATTATTACACGTTGGTTTTTAGCACTACCGTTTATTTAATCGTCTACCTTGGATGAGTACCACTTAAAATAACATAAAAAAATAGAAATACTCTTCAGCTTATTTAAAGAAGGGTACAATTTAATCATGAGTAAAGCTCGTAGTCATGCTGGCTTTTTAGGGGAGGTCTGTTTCTCTATTTGCTTAGCAACGCAGTCATCAGAATAATCCAATAATTCAAACCATTGAAATAATTGGCTTAAATAGAATTTTCGTAAAATAATAAAAATTTAGAGTGCTCTAATTGTGATTATCAACTAAATTTGGAGTATCGAATAATTTTTTAAAATGAATCTTGGTCGGCCTATATATAGCTGCAATCCTATTTTAGGATACAATGATTAAAAATTCATTTGATCAAGATTATGCCTGAAATATATTTAGTGGATTTACGTGAAAAAGTCATGTAGTTTTATCAAGAAAACAATCACAAATCATACACATGTAAAACTTTCAAAATATCTAGGACCACTTTAGATGACTGGATGCTTCTTCAGAACACTACTGGAGAATTGAAACAGCCTAAAATCAATGCAGGTCGACCCACTAAAATCAAGGATATGGACGTTTTCAAACACTTTGTTCAAACTACTGAATTTTCTCAAGTGAAAGATCTCATTCCTTTATTTGAACAAAAGTTTGGGTATCCAATCCTTTACTCAACCCTATTAAAAGCCATTCATAGGCTTGGTTGGACACGTAAAAAAAGAGTTTTCTCTACAAGCAAGCCGATAAAATAACAAGGGCTGTATTCAACTGGTTTCTTCCGCAATGGAAAGAGGAGTTTGGATAAGATCAGATTCTTTATATTGATGAATCTGGAATAAACACCACAGATACAGCGCAATGTGGTTGGTCTAGACTAGGCAGTCGTTGCCCTGCTTTAAAATTGGGTGGTCATGGGAAAAGATTAAGTATCATCAGTGCTGTGAGGTCTAATTCGGCATATGAGTTCCTTTACCCTTTGGTTTTTTCAAGATTCATGCGATCGAGCAATGTTCACGGGATGGCTGAGATATCTACTTGAAAATTTAACTAAAATAATCAGGATAAGACCAAGAGGCATCTGCTGATTCTAGATAACGCTTCGATTCATAAGAATGGGAATATCAAAAAACCAGCCACAGACTTTAACTGTAGAATCATGTGCTTGCCTGCTTACAGTCCAGACTTAAACCCAATTGAAAAAGCATGGTCAGTGCTAAAATCCAAAGTCAAAAATATCGCTGTCCGGTTAGACAAAACGATAGAAGAAGCACTCGATTTGGGTTTGAAGGAAATGTAGCTTAAAATTTAAATCCAGCTATACCAGAAGCCAAAAAGACCGTAATTATAGGAAATGAAAAGACTCCCAATAGGAGTCTTTTTTAAGTAAATGATTAAAGCTGAATTATTTCATGAAAAGAAAGTTGTTGAAGCATTAAATCAAACCTAAATCTCTAGCAATTGCAACAGATTCAGTACGATTGCTAGCAGAAAGTTTTGAATTAATATTTCTAAGGTGTGCTTTAATAGTTGTCTCTGACAGAAAGAGCTTTTCAGCAATAGATTTGTTCGACAGACCTTTTTCAAGTAATGTTAAAACTTCAATTTCACGTTTAGATACATTGTGATCAATCGTAAGAGAATTATTAACATTTAACATTTTGATCGTTGATGATATTTTATCAAAAATACTATTTTTGAAAATTGTATTATCAATTGAAATATGATCAACATTAATTAAGGATTTAAGTTGTTCTAAATATTCAATATTAATTTTTGATAAATGTTTTTTATAGTCAAAACTATTTAAAAGTAACTTAATCAAAAGTTGAATATTAGAGCCTTCATCTAGTATTAGGTTGATTATACCATTTTGACTTGACTGCTTAAGCACATTTAAGAGACATTTAAATGACATTTCGATGTTAGACATTGAAAAATATGCTAAAGATAAAATTAATTGTAATTTAATCAACTTTCTCCGACGATTAAATATTTTTACAATTTCAATTTCTTCTGTAACTTCTTGAATGACTTTTGATGCATTCCCATTCGCAATGTTCAATCGCCATCCGACAGATTTTAGATCATCTTCATCTAGTGAGGGTAAAATATATGAAGTATACGAGTTCCAAAATTCAAAATTACACAACTCCGAATAAACATTTTGTGCTTCAAATAAATTTCCTTCTAACCAATGGATCCTAAAAAACTCAATTTTAGAACATGCATTCATTCGTTCGATATTTAATTTTTGTGAAATACTTTCTAATTCTTTCAAAATTTTAAAACATGAAAGTCGTTTTCCTTTTTTATAATAAATTTTAGCATACAGTACATAACCTAAAATAATTAAATCTGTTGTACCATTTTCACGAGCATATGAGAGAGTCTCTGCAAGAATTCGTTCAGATTTATCTAATTGATTTATATCGTACAGTGCTTGGGCATAAGGAATACTAATATTGGCAATTCCACCAGAAAGGATATTAGACTCACCATACCAATAAGACTCATAACAAATTTCAAATTTTGAAATTGCAATTAAGGAATTTCCTTGTAAAAAATCAATGAGACCATCTTGCGAGTCACTTAAATTACGTACGAAGCTAAATTTTAAACTTGCATCATTATGTAAAGAATTAGCTATTAACTTTCGGGCATCAATATATTTACCAAGACTAATTAAACAAAAAGAAGCAATACTGGATAATATACTACGTTCAAATTTGTATGAGACTTCTATAGTCTCAAGAAGTTGACTAGATAAGTTATGGCACTCCAAAATTTTATCATTCATAGATAATTGTAAGCACATGACAATTTGAATTTGTTGGAACTTTTCTAAATCTTGATGAAATTTATCAACTAATTTATCGATGATGGTTTCTACTTTAAATTGTTGTCGATTTAAAATGAGCGCCCAAGCATAGATAAGTCGGAGTTCAAAATCATCATCATATTGAGGAGATTCAATGTTTAAATGGTTTAACCATTTTAAAATTTTTCTTACTCGACCTGCAATCAAAAACTGTTTAGCGTGTTTTTTTAGTAAGTAGACTGTTTTTTTAAGATCCTGCGCTTCAATGAAATGATTAATTGCCAATGTAATATTTTTTTTATCTAAGTACCATTCAGCAATTTTCGCATTTAATACGTTAACATCAAATTTAACAGACTCATGGATTTTGTTCTTTAAAAAATCTTTAAACAAAGCATGAAGCTTAAATTTTCTTTTATTCAAATCTATAGGTATTAAAAAATAGTTATCTTTATAAAGTTTATATAAAATTTCTTTAGCGTTTTTATCTCCTGTAATGTATTCACAAATTTCATGATCAATTTGATCTAGTAAAGAAACTTTAAGTAAAAAATCTTTGTCATTCTTATCCATTATATCTAAAATTTCTTCTGCTAAAAAATCTGAAAGTTCATTATTTATTGTTGAAAAGCTTTTTAGAAAGCTAATTTTATTCTTTTGTTCTCGAATAGCTAAAGAAGCCAATTGAACTGCTGCAGGCCAACCTTCCGTTTTTTCATTCAACAGATCAATTTCAACGTCATCTAAATTGTAGCTGAGATGTTTGTTTAGAAATACTTTACATTCTTCATAAGTAAATCTTAGGTCATTGAAGTAAAAGTCAAGAACTTCTCTTTTTATCCGTAATTTACCCAAATTTATTTTAAGAATCCTTCTTGTGCTAACGATTAATTGTAAATTTGGTGGTAAAAAATCTAGTAAATTTTCCAAAAAGTTTAATATTAAATTGTTATTGATTATTTCTATTTCATCGATAAAGATTTTTAAAGGTTTTTTGTGTTTAATTATTCTGTCAATTAAACCAATTTTAATTTTTTCGTTATTTTCTACGACATCATTGATAGCGTTTGATATGGATTGAATAAACTCATCAAAATCGTTCATTGATGAATCAATACTAATCCAACACGTGGCTATTTTATTTAATTGACACCATTCGTTATATTGTTCCATTAAACTAGTTTTACCATAACCAGCTGGTGCTTGAATAAGAACGAGTTTAACAGAATTATGGTATGCAATAATATTTTCTATTAGGTGTTTTCTATATACATAATAATTTGGGGTGGTTATTGTATTATCTAAATAATTCTGTTTATTTCTAAATATCTGTGCATCTGTTATTAACTTCACAATTCATCCTTGATAGTGAGTAATATTAAGAATTATGGCAGTATATTAATACTACCTTTATATTTACATGCCTTTAAAATTTGGTCGACGTCTTTCCTTAAATGCATCGAGACCTTCTTGATGATCCTGAGTGTGGTTTGTTATCATTTCATATGCAATACAAGTATCCATAATGGAATGTGCTAATTGTTTTAAACCAATATTCACACTAGCTTTAGTCCATTTAATTGCTTTAAGTGGCCCATTAGCAATATTTTTTGAAAATTCTTCAACTTTTTCATCAAGTTGTGATGCCGGAACAGCATGGTTGATTAACCCAATTCGCGCAGCTTCAGTTCCAGTCAAAGCTTTTCCTGTCATTAAATATTCTTTAGCACGTGCATATCCAATAAGTTGCGGCCATATTATGGCACCACCATCACCTGCCACTAGACCAATTCCCACATGGGGATCTGCTATTTTTGCATTTTCTGCCGCATATATAACATCGCAAAATAATGCAAGAGTACACCCCAAGCCAATTGCATTATCATGTATTTTAGAAATAATCGGTTTTTCACAATCTAACATTGCGAAAATAATTTGCTTGGCTTCTCTTGCAGTGAGTTCAAATTTTGTATGATCATCAATTTGACCTTGTAACCAATCGATATCACCTCCAGCAGAAAATGATCCATTTGCACCTGTTAAAATAATGACATCAGATAATGGGTCATTTGCTGCATCGATAAAAAGAGTTGCTAACTCTTTATGTAACTCATCATTTATAGCATTAAGCCTATTTGGTCTATTTAATGTTAAGGTTAAAATGCGATCTTGATAATTCCAATTAATACAATTATATTTATTTAACATTATTCATTCCTTAATTCTGCTTCTCTATGTTGGTTTACATTCATATTGTGAAATATAAACTTTTACCATCCTTGTTCATTACGTAAAATTATTCAATATTATTTAGATGATCTAAATAATAAATTTTTTTGAATGGCTTATTTTTAGCCTTAAATTTAATTAAGTCAAGTGAATGAAAGTTGCAATTCTTAAATTAATTTTAATACTTTATATAAATAAAATTTATGAATTGTTTATTAAATTTTATGGTAGTGCTAAATACCAACGTGTAATAATTCATTTATATATTTTAATATCAATAACTTATTATTTTTATCACGTCGTATTCATGCACTACCTTATTGTTAATAACTAAAAATAAATTTAGTTCTTTTGAGGTATTTATTTATTTTAAATAAAATCTATAAGTTATTTTATATAAATATTATAAATTGACCAATTGGATTTAAGGGAGTGATGAAATGTCAATCACAAGTTTTCTGCATGAAGCAATAGAAAAGTACCCTCATCATAATGCTTTAATTTATGAAGACAAAATCACGACATATGAGGGGCTTAAGAACAATATATCAAGATTTGCATCAGCCATTTCTGCTTTAAATACAGACTTAAGTAGGCCGATGAGTATCCTTGCTCCAAACAGTAATAAATACATTGAGACTATGCTAACTGTATTCTGGCTGGGTGGTGTAATTAACCCTATGAATATACGTTGGGCCATTCATGAGATGGTATATGTTTTAAATGAATGTGAATCTGAAATACTTTTTGTAGATAAAAATTTCACCGATATAGTTAATGATTTGAAGCACAGTTGTCCTCTTCTAAAGCATGTCATTTATCTGGGTGATGATGATTTGCCAGGACTAAACATCTACCATGCGATGGTTCGGAATCATCAAGGAATTGTAGATTCTTATACGGAAGATGACCGTTTAGCTGCAGTATTTTATACCAGTGGTACAACAGGAAAGCCTAAGGGGGTGATGCTAACGCACAGCCATATAAAGAATAATGCGTGGATCGCATCTACTTATCTTCAAAATAATATGGGCATAGCTATTCAGGTACCACCATTGTTTCATATTGGTGGCGTAAACTGGTTAATACAAGTTTTACAAAGGCATATGCCGCTTGTGATTTTAAAAGGTTTTGATGTTATTGAAGTCTATAAAACTATTCAGAAGTATCAAATTACTGAAAGTTTTTTTGTCCCTACAATGTTGCAAATGTTAATCAACTCTCCAGAGTCCAAAAACTATAATTTAACAACTCTAAAAAGATTGATTTATGGTGGATCTGCAATTAATCGTAAGCTCATTACTAAAGCATCTGAAATTTTTCCTAATGCTGGCTTTGTGCAATTTTATGGTATGACAGAGGCATCACCATGTGTAACTGTATTAGATATGGAAGCACATAATCATGACCACAATCTAAAATCAGGAGGATTTCCACTTCATCAATGCACTGTAAAAATCGTAGATAGTGAAGGACGAGAATTACAATGTAATCAAGTAGGTGAAATTATTGTATCTGGGTCTAATATTATGTTGGGATATTGGAAAAAACCAAAAGAAACAAAAAATACGCTTAAAAATGGTTGGTTGTATACAGGTGATGGCGGTTATCTCAGAGAAGATGGTTTTTTGGTCTTAGTAGACAGAATAAAAGACATGATTATTACGGGTGGAGAAAATGTTTACTCAACTGAAGTTGAAAATGTGATTATGGCAATTGAAGGCGTGGGCATGTGTGCTGTAATTGGAATACCTCATGATGTGTGGGGGGAGTCAGTACATGCAGTCATTATTCCCAAAGAAGGTTATACCTTCTCTAATCAATATCTAGATGCTCATTGTAGAAAATATCTTTCAGGATTTAAATGCCCGAAAAGCTATGAATTTACAAGTGATCTCCCGTTATCAGGTGCCGGTAAAATTCTAAAAAATGTATTACGTTCTAGAAATATAAAAAAATGCGGAGATACTATATGAAAGAAAACATTATCGTTGAATATTTAGACAAAATAGCACTGCTAAAATTAAATCGGGCGGAAGTTTTTAATAGTCTCAATGTTGATATTGCTAAGCAATTTATTTCTATTTTAGATGATTTAGAAGCTAATAATAATGTCTATAGTCTGGTGATCACGGGTGATGGGGATGCTTTTTGTGCTGGTGCTGAATTAAATCAAGAGTTAATTCAAGGAAATTCTAATCGGTCACTTGGTGAAAATCTTAATAAAGATATGGAAGATTATTTTAATATTTGGATAATTAAATTAACATATTTCCCAAAACCGGTAATTATCGCTCTGAATGGCGTTGCTGCAGGGGCAGGAGTTGGATTGGCTTTAGCTGGTGATATTATTATTGCGGCAGAAAAATCATATTTTTTACTAACATTTATGCCTAAACTTGGCTTAATTCCAGACTTAGGTTCATCATGGCAGTTGCTCCGAACCATTGGGTTGGCGCGTTCGAAAGCATTAACTTTAACTGGTGAGAAATTAGATGCACAGAAAGCAAAAGATTGGGGAGTCGTTTGGAAAGTTGTAAAAGATGAGTTTTTAATTACTGAGTCCATGAAGTTAGCAAGCCAGTTATCCAGCCTTCCAGTATATGCCAAATCTGAAATTAACAACCTTTACCGTCAATCTTTCGTCAATACTCTTGTAGAACAGCTCGATTATGAACGTATTAAGCAGTCAGAGTTGTTTGATTCAAATGAATTTCAAGAAGGCGTTAAATCTTTTATGGAAAAAAGAAAACCTCAATTTAAAAAATAACCGCTGAAAATAATATTAGTCCAATTGAACAATACTTTTTTTTCCTTTTGATTGGTTTAATAACTAAAATATATTCCAAGGTGATGGTTGTGTACCAAGGTCAAACGCTTAGTTTAAAAAAAATTCATAATGATATTGTCATGCTATGTTTCGATAGGAAAAATACTCGTATCAATAAACTTGATAAACGTACACTCTTAGAATTACATGAGGCATTAATCACCCTTACTGATAGTGAAAATATCAGCGGTTTGCTTGTAATGAGCAATAAAAATGATTTCATTTTAGGGGGAGATATCTTAGAATTTCCAGCATTAATGCAATTAAACACTGAGGATATTTTATCGGAAGTTTTGGAAAAAAACACCATTTTAACTGCTTTTGAAAGTTTACCTTATCCCACATTAACTGCGATCAATGGTTTTGCTCTTGGAGGAGGGGTAGAGCTTAGTTTAACAACTGATTTAAGGGTTATTGAGCAAAATGCTCATTTGGGATTTCCTGAAGTAACTCTTGGACTTATACCAGGCTATGGTGGCACTGTAAGATTTCCTAGCGTAACAAATACTAAAATCGCTATTGATATGATGGCCTCAGGCAGAAATGTTGGTGCGGAACAAGCTTTAGAGTATGGTCTTGTACACAAAATATGTGAAAAAAATGAGCTTTTGAATTGCGCTTATAAAATTTTAAATGATGCAATCGATGGTACAATAGATTGGAAATTAATTCGTAAAAGTAAACAATCTGCGCTTCCAGTAGAAAAACGAATTAACCATGCAGAGTACCAGTCTACACTCAGTAAATATAAAACTAAAAATGCGAAGGATTATCCAGCTGCTTCTGAAGTAATTAAGCTGATCTATGACTCAATGGATTTATCATATAATGATGCATTAATACACGAGTCAGTAAAATTTAGTGAGATTGCTAAAACACAGGCAGCGACAGGTCTGGTACAATTATTTATCAATAATTCAAAACTTAAAAAAAATCTAAATAGGTCATCTAGCTTTGTCCCTATAAAAAAAGCTGGAGTAGTTGGTGCTGGAATTATGGGTGGTGGGATAGTGTATGTAAACGCACGAAATGGCATAGATGTGACAGTTTATGATATTTCAGAAAAATCCTTAGAAGAGTGTTCAAATGAATTTCATAGATTAATGAGTAAAGAAGTCACTAAAAATAAAATCAATAAAAAAAAGCAATCTGAGGTATTGAATCAGTTTCATAAAAGCAAAAAATTAGGCGCTATTAATCAATGTGAAATTGTGATTGAAGCTGTAACAGAAAAATTAAATATAAAGCATAACGTGCTTAAAGAGCTTGAAACAATTGTAAATCATGATTGTATTTTTGCTACGAATACGTCATCGCTATGCTTAAAAGATCTTGTTATTTCACTTGCTCATCCAGAAAGACTCATCGGGTTACATTTTTTTAATCCGGTTTCACAAATGGACTTAGTAGAGGTAATTAAGACGCCATTGACTGAAGCTGGTATCGTTGAAAAAGCTATTCAATACGTAAAGGACATAAAAAAAACGCCAATTGTTGTAAATGATTGTGCGGGTTTTCTGGTTAATCGTGTTTTGACACCCTATATGATTGCTTTTTTAAAGTTAGTAAGACAAGGTATCTCAATTGAAAGAATCGATTCAGTTATGGTTGATTTTGGTTGGCCTATGGGACCTGCATTGTTACAAGATGTCGTCGGATTTGATACGTTAACCCATGTTCTAATCAATATTGCCGATGCCTATCCTGAAAGAATGGACTCTTCTCATGTTGCTATTTTGGAAGTAGCTGTGTCTAAGGGAATGCTGGGCGCAAAAAATGATAATGGCTTTTATGTCTATGCTAATAAAAAAGAGAAATCATTAAATCCAAAGATGATTGTTCAACCACCTCAAAATAATACTTATCATTTAGAAGATCAGGACATATTACATTATCTAATGTTACCCATGCTCCTAGAATCAGTGTGGTGTCTTGAAGAAAAAATTGTTGAGTATCCTTATGAGTTGGATTCAGCAATGGTGATGGGGGTAGGGTTCCCTAAATATCTTGGAGGGCCACTTAAGTATATTGATTGGATCGGCAGCAATAAGATTATTGAATTAGCAAAAACGTACAAAATACAGCATTTAATTCCAGATAAACTTTTCCAAATGGCGAGTTCGAAAGAGAAATTTCACACTATTTGATTTCAAGGAAGAGAGGATTTTAAACCTCTATCGCACGTTAAAAAATTTGTGGATATCAACTTGAATAGCCATCAAAATTCTAAGGTATGTTCTCATTTGATGTGCAGATCCCAATCTTCTGGTCTATTCAATTAAAATATCTTATATCATCCTTCTAACTTGTAAAATTAAGTTCTGGAACAAATCTCACGCAGAGTCATACTGATGAAATTTGGGTGCAAATCTTAAATACCATGCAACTTTCATTGAGGGAAATCGTCATTTTTTGAAATAGAATTTGATCGTTGTCGGGGGAGTGGTATAGGAGTGTTTGAATCATTTCTATTTGATCTCTTATTTTAATAAATATTTGAAGATATTATTTCGAATCATTTAGATACAAGCTTTTTAGCACGAAATTATATTGCTAATTCAATTTTTTTATATGAAATTACACAGTTTCTTAAAGAATTGCTTGGCATTAAACACCATAAAGCCAATTTTTTATCTAGATGATTCACTCAATACGCAGTAGAATATGCGCTCTCTTCAAGTCACATTGGCGGTATGGTCCACAAGACCCTGCCCGCGGAGCCAAATCAGCATGTATATCGTGGCCGGTGCACCAGCACACTCTTCTTTTAAGAAAACTCAACTCTTCAATCGTTTAACGTCAATGAGTTCAGTTCAATCAATTGAAAGTCAATGGATTTATCTGTTTGATCAAGCCCTTAACGAGCCGCAGCATCAATCTGCATTAGCGCTTTTAAATGATGGTCAATCATTTGAACTTCGCCAAGCAGCAGCTGATGAAATTCAGATCCTTGTCACGCCACGTTTGGGGACAATTTCTCCGTGGTCATCTAAAGCGACTGATATTTTTGCCAATTGTAATATCCCGATACACCGCCTTGAACGCGGTGTTTTGTTTACTTTAAAAGGCATCTCTGAAGTGTCGAATGAAGTAAAACTTGCTTTGCATGACCGTATGACTGAATCCTTGTTTACTGAGATTGATCAAGCGGCTGCATTGTTTGTTGAGACTGCACCGAAACCTTTAAATAGCATTGATATTTTAGGTCAAGGTCAACAAGCGCTTGTGGATGCCAACAATGAATTTGGTTTCGCATTGTCGATTGAAGAAATCGAATATTTAACGGAAGCCTTTACTAAAATGGGGCGTAACCCCAATGACATCGAGCTGATGATGTTTGCCCAAGCAAACTCTGAGCATTGCCGTCATAAAATCTTTGGTTCTGAGTGGACAGTGGATGGCGAAAAACAGCCATTGTCATTGTTCCAAATGATCAAAAACACCTATAAAGAATCGCCTACTGACGTGTTGTCTGCCTATAAAGACAATGCCTCTGTCATTGTAGGCTATGACACCCAACGTTTTTATCCAAAACCTGATGAAAACGGGCACTATGTCTATAAATATAAGAGCCAAGCGGCTCATATTTTAATGAAAGTTGAAACCCATAACCATCCAACAGCGATTGCACCATTTGCAGGCGCTGCGACAGGTTCTGGTGGTGAAATCCGTGATGAGGGCGCAACAGGTCGTGGCGGTAAGCCAAAAGCAGGTTTAACCGCATTTACCACGTCTAACTTGAATATTCCGGGCTTTGAACAACCGTGGGAAGACCACTACGGCAAACCGTCACGTATGGCGTCTGCACTACAAATCATGATTGAAGGGCCACTCGGTGGTGCTGCGTTTAATAATGAGTTTGGTCGTCCTGCATTAAATGGCTACTTCCGTACCTTTGAACAAAACGTGAATGGCGATGTCAAAGGCTTCCATAAGCCGATTATGATCGCGGGTGGTTACGGTAATATTCGTCCAGACCACGTTGAAAAAGATCCGATCCAACCGGGTGATTTGCTGATTGTCCTCGGTGGACCAGCAATGCTGATTGGTTTAGGTGGTGGCGCAGCGTCTTCTGTAGACAGCGGTAAACTCGGTGAAAACTTAGATTTTGCTTCTGTACAGCGTGAAAACCCAGAAATGGAACGCCGTTGCCAAGAAGTGATTGATACCTGCTGGCGCTTTGAAGACAACAACCCAATCGTATCTGTTCATGATGTTGGTGCGGGCGGTGTGTCTAATGCCATGCCTGAACTGGTCAATGATCATGAATTGGGTGCGATTCTTAACTTACGTAAAATTCCATCCTTAGAGCCGGGCATGTCTCCAATGGAGATATGGTCCAATGAAGCGCAAGAGCGTTATGTGCTTGCGATTCGCCCAAGCTCATTAGAATTGTTCGAATCGATCTGTGCGCGTGAACGTTGTCCGTTTGCGGTACTGGGTGAAGCGACTGAAGCACGTCACTTAACCGTTGAAGATCCATTGTTTGACAATAAAGCCGTGGATATGCCCATGCAAGTGATGCTGGGTGGCACACCGCGTATGAGCCGATCATACGAAACGATAGAGCGTAAAGGCGATGACTTTGACGCTGCAAAAGTTGAATTAAAAGATGCGATTTTCCGTGTCTTGAAGAATCCAACCGTTGCCTCTAAATCATTCCTGATCACCATTGGTGACCGCTCGATTACCGGTATGGTTGCTCGTGATCAATTCGTGGGTCCTTGGCAAGTGCCTGTGGCAGATGCTGCTGTCACGACAACAAGCCTAAAAGGGTTTACCGGTGAAGCTATGGCAATGGGTGAACGTCCACCCGTAGCACTTCTAAATCCAGCTGCGTCAGCACGTTTGTCAGTGGCTGAATCGATTTCAAACATCATGTGTGCCAACATCGAACAGATTAGCGACATTAAGCTGTCTGCAAACTGGATGGCAGCAGCGGGTCAACCGGGCGAAGATCAAGCTTTGTTTGAAGGCGTCAAAGCCATTGGTATGGAAATGTGTCCAGCACTGGGCATCGCTATTCCAGTCGGTAAAGACTCGCTGTCTATGCGTACCACGTGGAATGATGATGGTGTAGATAAGTCTGTGACTTCACCAATGTCAGGCGTGATCACTGCATTTGCACCTGTTCTTGATGTACGCAAGACGTTAACACCAGAACTTAAAAATATTGAATCTGTTCTTGTGCGTATTGATTTGTCTAAAGGTCAGTACCGCTTAGGTGGTTCGATCTTAGCGCAAGTCTATAAAGCGATTGGTTCTGTCACACCAGACGTTGACAGTTTTGATGACTTCAAAGCATTCTTCGCCTTGGTGCAAGACTGGAACAACCGCGGTTTGATCAAGGCTTACCATGATATTGGTGATGGTGGTTTATTGGCAACTGTTGCTGAAATGATGTTTGCATCACGTTTAGGCGTGGCGCTTGAAGATCAATCGATTGCTGGCTTATTTGCTGAAGAAATCGGTGCTGTATTGCAAATTTCTAAAGCAGACTGGGCGACTTTAGAAGCTGAAGTTGCTGCCTCTACGCTTAAAGATGCGATTACAGTGGTGGGTACAGTCAATACCACAGATAGCTTAACTGTAAATGGCTTGAGCTTAGGCCGTGTTGAATTGCAACAAGCGTGGACTGAAGTTTCACATCAAATTCAACGCTTACGTGACAATATTGAAACAGCAGATCAAGAATATAGTTTGATTGCCAATAAAGATCACAAAGGTCTGATTGCACAACCTACATTCGATTTGAATGAAGAAATTGAAGCGCCATTTATCAATTTACGCCGTCCAAATATGGCGATCCTGCGTGAGCAAGGGGTCAATGGTCACGTTGAGATGGCGGCTGCATTCGATAAAGTCGGTTTCAATACCATTGATGTCCATATGAGTGATCTTCTTGCAGGTCGTGTCAGCCTAGATGAGTTCGAAGGCTTAGTGGCTTGTGGTGGATTCTCTTATGGTGACGTCATGGGTGCTGGGGGCGGTTGGGCGAAGTCTGTATTGTTTAATCCAAAGCTCCGTGATCAATTTGAACAATTCTTTAACCGTGACGAAACCTTCTCATTGGGTATTTGTAACGGTTGTCAAATGTTGTCGCAACTTGCGCCTTTAATTCCGGGTGCAGAGAACTGGCCGCGTTTCCATCGCAACAAGTCTGAAATGTTTGAAGCACGAGCAGTCAATGTTCGTGTAGAAAAATCAAATTCTGTATTGTTACAAGATATGGAAGGTTCAATTCTTCCAATCGCTGTGGCGCATGGTGAAGGTCGTGTGGTTGCTGCTGATGGCTCAATCGCAGCATTAAATGTAGGCAATCAAGTCACATTACGTTATGTCGATAGCCTAGGTAACCCAACTCAACACTACCCATTGAACCCGAACGGTTCGCCAGAAGCGATTACAGGTGTGACGTCTGTTGATGGTCGTGCAACGATTATGATGCCGCACCCTGAACGTAACTTCCGTGCGATTCAGCATTCTTGGAAACCTAAAGATTGGGATCAAGATGGTGCTTGGTTACGTATGTTCCGCAATGCCCGTAAATTTACTGGTTAATTAATTTGAATATGAATTAGTCAAATTGAAGAAGCCCCGAAAGGGGCTTTTTCTTTGAGATGAGTATCAAAAATCAATTTGAGAAAATAATGGGTTACATTGTTTAACTTGGTTTATTTCTTGCTTGTTATAAATTGTCTATTGAAGGATAGAAGTTTTGCCCCGGAAGTGTTCAATAAATGAATTATGAATGAGGTGACAAAATGACAAGAATTGAACGTTATTTAGACCGAGTGGTTTTACGCCAAAAAGGATGGATTTTGTTTGGGATGGTCGTGTCATTGCAATTGTTGCTGATTTTGCTCGGATATGTATATTTACGCATCTAATTAATTGGGTCAGTGGGAGCTTTAATCAGAAATTTAATGAGTAGAAAAACAATTCATTTATAATTTATGATAAATAAATGAGTATAAAAAATGCATAAAATTCTAATTTTTACTTTTACTATTTTTATTGCTCTTCAATCAGCAAATGCTAAAAATTTTCAAATAACTGAATTGATAGATGAACATGCAATCAACTGTCATGTTTTCTCTCAACCTGAAAAAAGTAAGTTTGTTTAAATTCTTCAGGATTTTTCAGGAAGCACAAACTCAAACGTGAAATTAGACACAGGAAAACAAATATTAAAAATAAAAAACAGTTCATATTTTGGTATCCAAGGTTATCAATTCTATAAAACCGAACATATGAAGCAAAATGACTTATCTGTTAATTTCAATGTATTTAATGCGAATTTAATTAAAATTGCTTTTCAGTCATATAAAACTGAAGAGGGAGAGTCAGGTATTTACTACTTTATTTTTAAAGGCTCACCTGCGGATGTACTTTACCGTATGAAAAAATCTATGGGTGATACATGGAATATTGAAAATTTACTTGAAGAGACTGCTCAAGGTCATTCAAAATTAACCTGTATTTATGCAGGTTAATCTAAGAAATGTTAAAACTGATCTATTACGTCCCTGAATCACACCTCGAACCCACCAAACGTGCCATTTTTGACGCAGGGGCGGGTGGTATAGGCAACTATGAACATTGTGCTTGGCAAGTTTTAGGCACAGGTCAATTCAAACCGATTCAAGGGGCTAATCCATTTATTGGTAAGCTATATACCTTAGAGCAAATTCCAGAGTGGCGGGTAGAAACCATTGTCCCTGAAGCCAAAGCATCTGCTGTTGCCAAAGCATTAAAGGCAAGCCATCCTTATGAAGAACCTGCCTTTGAGTTTATTCAAATCATCGATATCGATTAAACTTTTTGAATAAACAGCTTGCGGTCAAAACGATACTGCGGGAAAAATACACCATCTTCTGCACGTTCGCCTGCACCAATTACCATGACAGGATATTGCTGATCATTGAGTCCTAGGGTTTTACACACCAAAGGCTCATCAAAACCTTCCATCATACAACTGTCAAAACCATGTGCACGCAAAGCCAACACTAAATTTTCACATGCCAGAGCGGTAGTTTTACTCGCCCAAAGTTTCGCGTCCGCTTCATTAAATGCAGTAACAGGAAGTTGTTTATTTAAAGTACGTGCAACTTTGAAAGCGACTTTCTTAAAGTTACCTAGTGCATTGAAATAGCCTGTTTTATAATTGTAAGGAATAAATTTATAGTACTTTTTGATCATAGGTGGAATTTCAGGAAATGGAAATTCATTGACATTACGTTTTGCCATTTCATCAATGCGATCTGTACGCGCGACACACACAATCAGTTCCGATGCAGTCTTGGCTGCCAATTGGTTTAAACAGGCTTTGACTATCTGCTGTTTCTTAGCAGCAGATTGCACTACATAAAACGTCCAAGGCTGTAAGTTGGATGAGTTTGGTGCAAGTAGTGCCATATCTAAACAATCATCAAGCACTTCAGTAGGAATGGCTTTATCTGTAAATTTTCGAACCGAACGGCGACTTTCAAGCACTTTCTTAAAGTTCTCAACGTCTATATTCAGCGGCGCTGCTTCGAAATAACGTTTTTTGGTATTTTGGGATTCAGACTGTAAATTGGTATTAGAATGATTAGAGTCGGTCATATCAGCTCAAAATGTGGGAGAAATAGAAAAATATCCTAACACTCGGATATGAGGAAGCTACGCTCAAATACAAAATGCATACTTGAGCGAGTCTATTTAAGTGCAAAAAATTAATTGAACTGAGTGAAATCAGGTTTACGTTTCTGCATAAAGGCACCCACAGCTTCCATCATTTCAGGTGAACCAACACGCTGCATAAAGATTTCAGCTTCATGGTCAATCCATTCGACAATTTCTTTTACATTGTGTTTCATCAAGGCTTTACTTTGCACCAATGAGGCAAGCGGTAATGCAGCCAAAGTTTGAGCTTGCTGAGCCGCTTTGGCATAGGCATCCTCTTCAATGCTATTCACCAAACCGATTTGAAGCGCTTTTTCACTGTTAAATTTTTGTGCAGTAAGAAGAAGTTCAGCGGCTTGATGATAACCTGCTTGCTTAACCAATAACTTACTTGACGCACCTTCTGGAGATAGGCCTAGACTCACAAAAGGAATTTGGAAGACTGCAGTATGATCTGTATAAACCAGATCTGCATGCAGCAAAATCGTCACACCAATGCCAATTGCCACACCGCGAACAGCAACAATGAGCGGTTTAGAAAATTGTGCAGCAGATTTAAGCAAGACAAAAGGAGGGCCATCTTGTGGACGAATTTGATCTTTCATTGCAGCAGACTTCATAAAGTCCTGCATGTCATTGCCAGCACTGAAATCTGCATCCGCACCACGTAAAATCACCACACGTACATCTTTGTCCACATCTGCTTCATCCAAAGCTTTTGCAATCCAAAGATATAATTCACCATACAGGGCATTTTTGGCTTTAGGACGATTAATCGCCAACGTCAATACGCCATCGGTTAAATTCGCGTCCAAATGTTCATGTGGTTGTTGAATACAGCTCAGTGTCATCGTACTATCCTTGCTTTAAACTGAATTTAATTTTATGACGCTTATTATGTCGCATATTTTTAGGTACGACACAACTGGCGAGTTCATAAAAAATAAGATGCCCTATGCAATATAAATTTGATTACTTGGTGTTTATTGGTCGTTTTCAGCCCTTTCATTTGGCGCACATGCAGACCATCAAAATTGCATTAAATAACAGTCAGCATATTATTTTGGCACTGGGTTCGGCACAAAGTGAAAGAAATATCAAAAACCCATTTTCAGCTTTAGAGCGTGAACAGATGGTTCTGTCTAACTTTTCAGAAGCAGATCAAAAACGCATTCATTTTGTACATGTCATTGATGTTTATAATGATGTGAAATGGGTGAAGTTAGTCAAATCTTTGGTGGCAGAGCGTGTCACAAGTGATGATAAAGTTGGATTGATAGGGCATTTTAAAGATGATTCGTCTTATTATTTAGCACTTTTTCCGGAGTGGGAAATGTTAAAACTCGAGAGCTTGGTCGGTTCAATGTCAGCGACGCCGCTTCGAGAAGCGTATTATCGTGGTGAGATTATGGAATCCGCTTTACCACTCGGTACAACTGATTTTCTGCGTGCTTTTCAGCAAACAGTGTTATATACCCAGCTAAAAACCAAATTTGAACAGCAAGATTTTTCCAATATTTAATTTTGAATCAACAGAGCTCAAGTTGATTGACACGATTATATTTGAGCCCTGATTTTGATTCTCAATGTGCTTAGTTTGCCGCATTCATGGCATGTTTGGCTTCACGGCACAGCACTTCAGTCAGCAGTTCAAGTTGTGTTGACTGCTGTTTCCAATGATGCCAATACAACGATAATTCTAATACTGCGTCTTTGATCACTTCGACTAAATCTCCTTGTAACATTGCCTGTCTGGCTTGAAATGCAGGTACCCAGCCAAAACCCAGCCCTGAGAAAATCGCATCATAAAAAGCGCTGTAAGAGGGAATGAGGTGATGCGGATACTGAGTCGGATTAAGACCAAAATGTTGTAAAATAAAGTCGCTATGTAAGCGATCTTTTTCATTAAACATGACGGCAGGTGCCCATCGTAAGCTGTCTCGATGACAGCCTGTTGAGAACCATCTGTTCACAAATTCAGGTGTTGCCAAAAGGTGGTAATGCATCTTGCCCAGTTGTTCCGCAACACAGCCTTTCATTGCATCTGCTTGCGTACTCAGACATGCACTCACTCGACCCGCTTCAAGTAAATGATGTGTTCGAGATTGATCATCGACTTCGACGTGTAAGGTCATCTGATGTTTAAGCAAAGTAGATTGTAGGGTCGGCAACAGCCATGAGGCCAATGAGTCAGCATTGCTTGCAATATTGAGTTGATAAAATCCATTTTCAACGTCTTGTCCGCCCAAATCTTGCATCAAGCTTTGCTGTGAGCGCTTTTGATGCTGTAAATAAGTGAGTAAGGTTTGACCAGCTTTGGTCACTCGACACGGACGATCACGTACCAAGAGTAAATGCCCCAAATATTTTTCTAGGCTTTGCACTCTCAATGTCACCGCAGAAGCAGTGATATTGAGCATCGTTGCCGCCAAATCAAAGCTGCCCGTCTGTGCGACTGCAAAAAATGCATCGGTTTGTTTACTATTGAGCATTGATCTAACTTAATTGTTTTTAGTTAGATTGATATTAACTTAGTTTTAATGAATTAAATCAATATTGATAGATAATTCCATCATTAAAAATAATGGCAATCTGAAATGTTAAACAGTCTCTTAAGTGGATTTGCAATTGGTTTGAGTTTAATTGTGGCTATAGGGGCACAAAATGCTTTTGTGTTGAAGCAAGCTTTAAAGCAGCACTATATATTATGGATTTGTGTGATCTGCGCAGGCTCTGATTCAATCTTAATTCTGTTAGGTGTTGCAGGCTTTGCACAGGTGATCGAGCACTATCCTCATGTGGTTATCGTCTCTAAATATTTAGGGACACTCTTTTTATTGATCTATGGAGCAAAGCATTTCTATAGTGCGTATAGAACGGAGCAGGCAATTTCACTTGATGCAGATTCGCCTTCAAGCCTTCAACGAATTGTGTTGCTTTGTTTGGCCTTTACTTGGTTAAATCCGCATGTTTATTTGGACACTGTTGTGTTGATGGGGTCGATCTCCTCCCAATATGCACCCTATAAATGGTGGTTTGCTTTAGGTGCGGTGATCTCATCTTGGTTGTTCTTTTTTAGTCTATGTTATGGTGCGAAATTCTTGTTGCCTTGGTTTCAAAATCCCAAAGCATGGAGGGTATTGGATATTCTGATTGGAATGATGATGTGGGGCATTGCGTTGTCCTTAGTTTTAAATATCTAAGGACTGTTGAATCTCTAAAAATCGAAATTATGCAGAGCAAAATTTACAAAATCCCCAATTGGGGATTTTAAACGTAATCTTTTTGCGTGGGTGTCTGATCCAGTATTCACGGGCTTTGATAACTAAGCGGTAGTAATTAAGCTATAGTAATTAAGCTATAACCAAGCAGATTTTACTTGCCTTGAAGCATTTTTAAATCTTCCAACACTTGTTCAGCATGTCCTGCCGCTTTGACTTTACGGTACGTTTTGACAAGCGTACCGTTGTGGAAAATAAAGCTTGAGCGTTCAATACCCATCACTTTTTTACCATACATATTCTTTTCTTTGATCACATCAAAATGTTGGCACAGCACTTCTTCTTTATCGCTGATCAAGTTGATGCTTAATGCTTGTTTTTCAGTAAAATTTTGATGTGCTTTGACTGAGTCACGCGATACGCCAAAAATCGTAGTATTTAAGGCATCAAAATGATCTTTTAAACCTGAAAAACTGACAGCCTGTGTGGTACAACCTGGGGTTGAATCTTTAGGGTAGAAATAAAGGATTAACCATTCTGTAGCAACTTCAGTTAAATTCACTTCGCTTGTAGTGGTTAAAAAGCTTTGATTCGGCAAGCTTATTGATTCCGTGGTCATGTATTTCTCCAAAAAAGCAAAAGTGTATCTATAAATATTGATTAGAAGTTTACATAAAAAATGAGCCACATAAAGTGGCTCATGGGCATGACTCAAAACGATTATTTTTTCGCTTGAGCTGCTTTCATTGCTTCTTCAGTTAAAGTTTTTAATTTACCCGTTAACTGAGGACCAAAGCACGCTTGAAGATCTTTATTTTGGTTTTGAACAAAGCTTAAAGTCGCAGGGCTTTTCTTTTGGTTAATGGTACTTTGGATTTCCCATTTTTGCGCATTGGTCAATTTACCATCTGCATCAATTGCACATGAACAGTACTTGCTTACTTCAGCAGCAGATAGTTTTTTGCTTTTTGCAGTTTCTTCCTTACAAACATTAATGAGTGCAGATTTTACATTTGTACTTTTGTAGGCTTGTTGCATTTTGCTTGAATCATTTGCGTGAGAGGCAGTCGCAGCCAATGCAATCGCAGAAACAAATGTAGAAAGAATAATGTTTGATTTTAAATTTTTCATAAAAAGTACCTTGTTATTACGGTATATAACGTGTTGGGTCTTCGATACCTGCGTCCATAAAACCTTGTTTACGTAAACGACAGCTATCGCATGTGCCACAAGCACGTCCTTGGTCATCTGCTTGGTAGCAAGACACCGTTTGACTGTAGTCTACGCCATGTTCTACCCCTAAGCGAATAATATTTGCTTTGGATAATTGTAGTAAAGGTGTTTCAAATTTAAGAGGTTTTCCTTCAACGCCGACTTTGGTTGCTAGGCGCGCCATCTTCTCAAACGCATCAATAAATTCTGGACGACAGTCTGGATATCCTGAATAATCAACCGCATTAATCCCAATCACAATCGCTTCAGCGCCAAAAACTTCAGCCGCTGCAAGTGCATAAGACAAGAAAATGGTGTTACGTGCTGGAACATAAGTTACAGGAATACCGTCTTGTTCATGATCAGGTACATCAATATTGTGATCGGTCAGGGCAGAACCGCCAAGATTGCCCAAATCAATATTAATGACACGATGCTCTATACCAGCCTCATTTGATAATTTACGCGCAGCATCAAGCTCTGTCGTTGAGCGCTGACCGTACATAAAGCTCAGTGCGATACATTCATAACGCGCCTGCGCCCAAGCCAAACACGTGGTTGAGTCTAAACCGCCAGATAACAAGACAATGGCACGAGTGCGCATAACAAATCTCCAAAATATTGATGTATAGATATTTGACTGTAAAAAGCAAATTCAACGATTAAAATGAAAAGGCATAGGCTTGGGAGCGCGTACACCCATTTAGTTTAGATCTGCTTCTCAAGTTGTGTATAGCCAGTTTGCTATACGTGTTGTTAAACGAGATTATCGCCCTGTTTCATCATTCCAGAGCAATTTATGCAACTGTAGCTGGAAACGGACAGGCAGATGGTCTTCTAAAATCCACTGCGCCAAATCACGTGCCAGTGGAGGCAATTTGACTGACGCTTTTTCTACGGCAAAAGCGGGAGAGAACCAGACTGTATTTACTTTTTCGTTTAGTTGAAATTGTTCAACTTGCTGCTTTGACCATTCATAATCTTCACGGTTACAAATCACAAATTTGATTTGATCATGTGTAGTCAAATACTCAAAATTACTCTGCAAATTACGTGTAACTTCACCAGAAGTTGGCGTTTTTAAGTCTAAGACTTTGGATACGCGTGGATCGACTTTAGAGACATCCAACGCCCCACTGGTCTCAAGTGAAACATCAAAGCCTAATTCAATCAAACGATTCATCAACGGAATGGCATTAGGCTGTGCGAGTGGTTCACCACCCGTCACACAAATATATGGGGTTTTAAAGTCGAGTGTTGTTTGAATAATTTGATCTAATGACTGACGCTCACCGCCTTCAAAAGAATAAGTAGTATCGCAGTAAGTACAACGTAAAGGGCAACCCGTCAGACGAATAAATACAGTTGGCAAGCCCGCAGCATCGGCTTCACCTTGCAGTGAATAGAAGATTTCTGTAATGCGTAAACCTGCAGAAGGATCAGAAACAGGAATAGCAGAAGATCGCAAAGTACTCATAACAAAGTTAACCAAATAAAATCAGGAAGATAAAATACAACAGATAGAAAAATAAAATCTCTACGATTAAGACTAACCGTAGAGACGAAGAGCGACTAAAGCTCTGAGGAACATTAAGTTCCGAAAAATCGAGACTTAATCCTCGCGTAGTAAATCGTTCAAGCTTGTTTTAGAACGTGTTTGTGCATCTACTTTTTTCACGATAATGGCAGCATATAAGCTGTAAGTACCGCATTTAGATGGAAGACTACCTGCAACAACGACAGAACCTGCGGGCACGCGGCCATAATGCACTTCGCCCGTTGCGCGGTCATAAATTTTAGTCGATTGACCAATAAATACGCCCATTGAAATTACTGAACCTTCTTCAACAATCACGCCTTCAACGATTTCAGAACGTGCACCAATAAAGCAGTTGTCTTCAATAATTGTTGGGTTCGCTTGAAGTGGCTCAAGTACACCACCAATCCCTACACCACCTGACAAATGAACATTTTTACCAATTTGAGCACATGAACCAACTGTTGCCCAAGTATCAACCATTGTGCCTTCATCGACGTAAGCACCAATGTTGACATACGATGGCATCATGATCACGTTTTTCGCTTGGAAAGAACCCTTACGTGCCACAGCAGGGGGTACCACACGAATTCCAGCTTCTTGGAACTGAGCTTCCGTCCAATGTGCAAATTTAGTTTCAACTTTATCGTAAAAACGAAGATCGCCTGACTCAACAGGTTTGTTGTCATTTAATTTAAAAGATAACAATACCGCTTTTTTAAGCCATTGATGAACAACCCACTCGCCATCAATTTTTTCAGCAACACGAAGTGTTCCGTTATCTAAGCCTGAAATAGCTTGTTCAACTGCTTGACGAATTTCAGCTGAGCAGTCTGCTGCAGTAAAATTTGCACGGTCTTCAAACGCTTGTTCAATGATTGTCGAAAGCTGAGACATGATCTTCCATTTCCAAAAAAAATTTTAAAGATTCTACACCAAATTGACACTGATTTAGATAAAAAAACACATTGTGATAGAAAATACTGATGCTAAATTTTCGATCAAAATATATAACGGTGCAGGGTGGTTGTTTATTAATCATAAAACTAATAAAAAACAATAACTAATACCTAATTGTATCAAAAAATAACAAAAAATAATCAATTTGTGTATTAATCGCGCGTGCGTTATCAATTATGATGTGCCGAGTCTGAACACATTAACGATTAAAGAACAACTCATTTTCTTGAGGAGAAAAAAATGAAAATGTTAAAATTACTTGCAGTCACTGCGGCATTAACAACATCAGGTTTGGCTATGGCTGAAACTCAAGTTGTGCATAGCGGCAACGTATTTGAAGCTAACCAATTGATCCCAACTGGCGTTCGTGCTGAAGTGGGTACTACAGGTTACGGCGGTGCTTTACTTTGGACTGCAAACCCTTATGTCGGTTTGGCACTGGGTTATAACGGTGGGGATATCTCTTGGTCTGATGATTTGTCGATCGATGGCACTAAATATGATATGGAAATGGATAACAGCGTTGGTTATTTAAATGCTGAAATCCGTCCTTGGGGTGCAAGCAATAACGTATGGGCTCAAGGTTTGTATGTAGCGGCTGGTGTTGGTTATGTTGATACTGAATATGATTTAGAGAAGCGTCTATCTAACTCTAATGATGTAATCAAAATTAATGGTAAAAACTATAATGCTCCAACTGGTCAAGGTTCTATCAGTGGCAAAATGTCAAATGATAATGACTTTGCTCCATACGTAGGTCTTGGTTTTGCACCGAAGATCAACAAAAATTGGGGTGTGTTCGGTGAAGTCGGTGCTTACTATACAGGTAACCCTACAGCGAGTATCCAATCTGTTGGTTTAGCTGAGGTTGGCGGTACTGCAACTGGTCAAGATGCTGCAGACGATCTTAAATACAAATTAGAAAACAAAGACAAATATGAATGGTTGCCAGTCGGTAAAGTCGGCGTAAGCTTCCATTTCTAATCATCAATATATGATTTAAATTAAAACGAGCTTCGGCTCGTTTTTTTATTGCATTTAATATTTCGTTTTTAATGATTGAGATAACACTTCATTTTGCATTAATCAGATACAAAAAAAGAGGACTTAATGTCCTCTAATTTTATGTGGCATTAAAGTTTAATCATTTGGATAAGCGATTTTCTTGAGCGCTTTAATATCAGCACTTGGTGCGCAGAGTGATACAAATTCGTAACCATAGCCGCGCAGTAAATGCCCTTTGCGTACAGCAATCCATGTGGTGTTGACTCCAAACAGATCAGTATCGATTTGTTTAAGGCGATGGTCACGTTCGGTATCATAGGCAACGTCGTTGACAATGCCGACCCCCATACCCAGTTCAACATAAGTCTTGATCACATCTGCATCGAGCGCCGACATCACCAGATCTACATCCAGCTGTGCCTCTTCAAAAGCTTTGTCAATTTTAGAGCGTCCTGTGAAGCCGCCGTGATAGGTAATGATAGGGTGTTCAGCCAAACGCTCTAAAGTGATCTCACGCGGCGGAATTTGCGTCAGGGGATGACCTTGCGGTGTAATAATGCTGTGTTTCCAGTTGTAAAACGGAACACTCGCTAAATTGTCTTCAGTGGTAAGTGACTCAGTCGCAATACCAATATCGGCATCACCCATGAGCAGCATTTCGGAAATTTCGACAGGACTGGCTTGTTGCAAAATCAGATGTACTTTGGGAAATAATTTTTTAAAAGAATTGACGATGGGCGGCAGCACGTAACGCGCCTGTGTATGTGTCGTTGCAATGGTCAATGTGCCTTCATCGACTTTATTAAAGTCGTCTGCAAGTCGTTTGATATTATCTGCATCGACCAACATGCGTTCTACAATGCCAAGTAGTGACTGTCCCGGCTCAGTTAGACCCAATAGGCGTTTGCCTTTACGAATAAAAAGCTGAACCCCTAACTCATCTTCTAAATCTTTGATATGTTTACTTACACCCGATTGTGAGGTGTATAAGGCTGCTGAAGCTTCAGTTAAATTAAAATTCTGTCTAACGGTTTCACGAATAATTCTTAATTGTTGGAAATTCATAATTATATTGACCTTATAAAGGGATGGAGCATATCAGCCCCATCAGATGTTCCTTAAGCGACTTGATTTGCGAACAAATGCAAACTAGAAGGGCTTAACCAAACGGTTTGATTGGGTCTAAATTGATGTAATTTAGCTTCATCTGGTGTAAGCAGGATTTCAATTAAATTGCCTTGACGGCTTTGTAGTTCAGCAACCACTTTCCCTGCAATCCATACTTCACGCATAAAGGTTGCTTGAAAAGCATTGTCAGTGGGCTGGGCATGAATGCGCAGCTCATCTGGGCGAACAAAGGCAATTACTTCGCCTTGAGGCGCATCTTTTGCCAACGGCACTTGAATGCGATCCTCACCAATTTGAATCACTCCATTGCTGTTTTGACCCTCAAAACGATTGGCTTGACCCAAGAAATCAAAGACAAATGGTGTTGCCGGTTTTTCATATACTTCACGCGGGGAACCAATTTGCTCCACATTTCCTTTGTTCATGACAATGATTTGATCGGCTACTTCTAAAGCTTCTTCTTGGTCATGGGTCACAAAAATAGAGGTAATATGTAATTCGTCATGTAGAGTACGCAACCAACGGCGCAGTTCTTTACGTACTTTGGCATCGAGTGCACCAAATGGTTCATCCAGCAACAATACACGAGGTTCTACTGCTAAGGCACGTGCTAGCGCAATACGTTGACGCTGACCACCTGAGAGCTGTGCAGGATAGCGATCTGCCAAGAAACCCAGTTGCACCAAATCGAGTAAACGCATGACACGTTTTTTAATTTCAGATTCGTTTGGGCGTGTTGCACGTGGGCGTACACGTAAACCAAAGGCAATATTGTCAAAAACTGTCATATGACGGAACAACGCATAATGCTGGAATACAAATCCCACTTGGCGTTCACGCACATGCACATTGGTGGAGTCTTCACCTTCTAAGATGACTTGACCGCCATCTGCAGACTCTAAACCCGCAATAATACGAAGTAGGGTGGTTTTACCGCAGCCAGAAGGGCCGAGTAATGCCACCAATTGACCATCTGGAAAATCTAGTGAAATGTTATTTAGTGCATGGAAAGCACCAAAGTGTTTTTCAATATTTTTGACTTGAATACTCATTGGGTGTTTCCTTTAAACTGTTGAATCTTCATTGCGTTTATTTTGGTTCTCTTGACGAATTTCGACCCATGTTTTTAGAATCAAGGTCACAATCGCAAGCAGTGCCAAGAGAGAAGAAACCGCAAATGCCGCACTAAATGTATATTCGTTATATAGAATTTCGACATGCAGTGGCAAGGTATTGGTTTCACCGCGGATATGACCTGAAACCACAGATACCGCACCGAACTCACCCATTGCACGGGCATTACATAGAATCACACCGTAAATTAGACCCCATTTAATATTGGGCAGGGTGATTTTCCAAAAGGTCTGCCAGCCTGATGCGCCCAGTACAATTGCAGCTTCTTCTTCCTCTGTGCCTTGTGCTTCCATTAATGGAATAAGTTCACGCGCGACAAAAGGTACAGTGATGAAAATCGTTGCCAGTACAATTGCAGGCACGGCGTAAAGAATCTTAATGTCATGGTCCATGAGCCAACCGCCGAACCAGCCTTGCGCACCAAACATGAGTACCAGCATTAGACCGGCAATCACAGGCGATACCGAAAATGGCATGTCAATGATGGTGGTCAGAAGTGATTTACCACGAAAGTTAAATTTCGCAACAGACCATGCTGCTGCGACACCAAACACCACGTTTAATGGAACAGCAATCACAGCCGTTAATAGCGTTAGTTTGACCGCAGATAAGGTGTCTGGGTGAACCAAGGCTTGGGCATAAACCCCAACACCTTGCTTAAAGGCTTCCACAAAGACCAAAATCAAAGGCAAAATTAAGCAGCTCAAGAAGAAGATCATGGCAATGATAATCAAGGTATGACGTACCCATGTGGGTTCACGTGTCGCATCTCTAGACTGGAGTTTTAAAGCTAAAGCGTTGCTGTTGCTATTTAAGCTCATTGTGCAGTTCTCCCTGTACGATGGCTTGCCCAAGCTTGTAATAAGTTAATTAAGAATAAAATGAAGAAGGAAAGTACCAACATCACCACCGCAATGGTGGTTGCACCCGCATAGTCATATTCTTCTAAACGGGAAATAATCATCAGCGGTGCAATTTCAGTCTCAAAAGGTTGGTTACCCGCAATAAAGATCACTGAGCCATATTCACCTACACCACGGGCAAATGCGAGCGCAAAGCCAGTGATCAGTGCAGGAAGAAGAATGGGTAAAATCACTTTAGTGATAATTTGAAAACGGTTCGCACCCAGTGCTGCAGCGGCTTCTTCAAGTTCCATTTCCAGATCACTCAGTACAGGTTGAACCGTGCGCACCACAAAAGGTAAACCAATAAAAATCAAGGCAAGGGTAATACCAATGGGGGTATAAGCTACTTTAATCCCAATGGGCTCTAAGTACTGACCGATCCAACCTGTTGGGGCATATAAAGAAGTCAGCGCAATACCAGCAACCGCCGTTGGAAGTGCAAAGGGTAAATCTACCAAAGCATCGACGATACGTTTACCAGGGAAACTATAACGTACCAAGCACCACGCCAGTAATAAACCAAATACCACATTCACCAAAGCCGCAATGAGTGCAGCACTAAAGCTCAGTTGTAAAGATTTTAAAATACGCTCTGAGCTTAGAATTTCCCATAAACCATCCCAGCCAATACCCAGCGACTTGATAAAAACCGCAGAGAGGGGAATAAGTACAATTAACGATAGATACGCTAGGGTAAAGCCTAGAGAAAGACCAAAACCTGGCAGCACTCGGGATCGCTGCGACATGACTGCTCCTCAAAAGAGAGAAAGCTTACTGAAAGCAGTAAGCATGTAAATTTAAAAAGTTACGCCAAGAATAAAAGGCATCCCTTAAATTGCAAATGTGTAATACAACTTGGCGTCATCAGTATTGCTTATATAGCGATGATTCTGTTCAGCAATCAAGTAATCATAAATTTCAGGAAAAGGTCCAAAACCAGAATCAACATTAATATGACCAACTTGACCCAAGTTAATGGGTTGAATATTCCATGCTTGAGCAAGTGTGTTGGCATCTTCAAAACTCAACCAAGGATCATTTTCACTGATGATCATATGGGTCGGAATGTTCAATTTGATACTGTGAAAAAAATCTGCGTAATTGCCAATGCTGTCACGCGCAAAACCATTTTCACCAAAACGACTTGGATTTGCAGGGGCCACCAGAATCAGGTTTTTAATTTTTTTTGCCAACTCGGGGTGTTGGTGTATGGCAGCAACTGTTGTTAAACAGCCAAAGCTGTGTGCAACCACCTGAATAGAGCCTTCAATTTTTGAAATGGAAGTAACGAAATTTTCAATCCATTTCTGTAATAGTGGTTTATTCCAGTCCTGTTGTTGCACACGTGAGCACGACAATAACTGACGTTGTAACCAAGACTGCCAATGGTTTTGATCGCTACCACCTACACCTGGGACAATAATCGTATGCATCAGACGTGCTCCTGTATCAAGTGATCAAATTACTTTGCGCTGTTCGCTTTGGTAATTTGATCGAATATGCCGTTGTTTTCAAAATGTTGTTTTTGGGCCTTGGTCCAGCCACCAAATTCACGATCAATGGTAATGAGTTTCAGTGGTTTAAATGTAGAACTATATTTTTTTAAAACATTAGCATCACGTGGACGATAAAAGTTTTTTGCAGCAATGTTTTGACCTTTAGCTGAATAAAGGAAGTTCAAATATCCTTGTGCGAGTTGTTTATTGCCAGATTTTTCTGCATTCTTTTCAACAATTGCGACAGGTGGCTCGGCCAAGATAGACAAAGAAGGCGTCACAATTTCAAATTTACCAGGCTGCTCACGCAGTGCAAGATATGCCTCATTTTCCCAAGCCAATAACACATCACCAATACCACGTTCGGCAAAGGTTGTGGTTGAACCGCGTGCACCAGAATCTAAAACTTTGGTTTGCTTATAAATTTTGCGGACGAATTCTTGTGCTTTAGCATCATTGCCGCCTGGTTGGTGTTTTGCCCATGCCCACGCCGCTAAATAATTCCAGCGCGCTCCGCCTGAGGTTTTAGGGTTAGGTGTAATGATTTCCACACCAGGTTTAATTAAGTCACCCCAATCTTTAATTTTTTTAGGGTTATCTTTACGCACTAAAAAGACAATGGTCGAGGTATAGGGTGTCGCATTATGCGGGAATTTCTTTTGCCAATTTTTTGGAAGCAAATTGGTTTTTTCTGCGATCGCATCAATATCAGCAGCCAAAGCCAGCGTGACTACATCTGCATTTAGGCCATCAATTACGGCGCGGGCCTGTTTACCTGAACCCCCATGCGATTGACGGAAATTAATGTCCTGACCTGTACGAGACTTCCAATAGGCGCCAAATTCTTTGTTAACTTCAGTATAAAGTTCACGGGTAGGATCATAAGACACGTTAAGGAAGTCACGTGCGGCGCTGGTCAGAGATGACGCTGAAACTAAAGCAACAAGTAATCCGAGTTTTAATTTTGATAATCGCATGTATATAATCCCCAAAGGTTATATGATTTAAGTAATGTAAATAAGTGAATATGTGTGCAGAATAGCGGTTCTCTTTATCCATAAAAAATAATAAAAAACGAATTTTATATGAATAAATGAGATAAGTGGCTGTAACTATATTTCTCGATTATGTGTCGCGATTTGAAAGGGCTTGGACTGATATGTTGTGTTTTAAAAATGCTGATCTGGTCAAAAACCTATCGCTGTTGGATCGGGCTTTTCATTATGGTGATGGCTGTTTTAGCACGGCACGAATGCATGACAATACATTTGAATTAAAAGCGCGACATTTTGCGCGCTTGGCATTTGCCGCCAAACGTTTACTGTTAAATGTAGACTTAGATTTGATTGAACAAAGTGTTCGTCGTATTCAGCAGCAACACAATCCGATGAATGGCACCTTAAAAATTATGATCAGCCGAGGCGAGGGCAATCGTGGCTATGCTTTGCCCGATCATCCAGCCGATATTTATGTGATTTTCTATCCGCAAACAATAACTGATTTCCAATTTGAGACGATCTCAAGTGGGGTGCTCAATACCGCGATGGGGTTATCCATGCCGCAACTGGTTGGGATTAAGAGCTTGAACCGTCTAGAACAAGTGTTGCTTAAAAAAGAAGCACAGGATAAAGCCTGGCTTGAAGCTTTGGTTACAGATGTGCAAGGCGGTATCGTTGAAGGAGTGAGCAGTAATTGTTTTATTAGAATAAACAATACATGGATTACACCAGAACTTCGTTATAATGGCGTGCATGGCGTGATGCGTGCTGAAATTCTGAGTCGCATGCAGAAACAGCAAATTGTATGTGAACAGCGATATGTTGATATGGGCGAAATTTCGACCTTTCAAAGTTTATTTTTTTGCAACGCATTGAATCCGATGAAAGCGGTAACGGATTTAAATGCATTGCCTTTAGATGTTCAACCTTGTTTTGAACTATTCCAAACTCTTCAATTGAATCAAATGTCTGAATATGCCTAGTCCTAAAACAAACAACAATAAACAATCGACGTTTAAAACCAAGCTCAAAGGGCTGTTGGTGATGATCGTTGGACTTTTACTGATCCTATTTTTTGTGCTGTGGTCGAGTTTGTTTAAAAATTATCCAGTCGATGGTCAAAAACAAATGCTGGCCATTGGCAGTGGTGACACCTATTCAGGCTTTATTGATCGTTTAGCCAAGGATGATCAGGTGAACTTTCCCATTGTGTTAAAGCTTTATCATCGCGTGATGATTCATGACACCATGAAAGCCGGCGTCTACGAAGTCACCCAAGGTATGAGCATTCGCCAAGTGCTGAATATGTTGTCTGACGCAGATAATGCGCAAATGAACCGAATTTTGGTGATTGAAGGCACGACCTTTAAACAATTGATTGAGGCACTTAAAAAAGATGAGTTGGTGACGAAAGAAGTTTCACATCTACCTTATCCTGAATTGCTGAAAGCGCTGAATATTCCTTATGATCATCCGGAAGGGTTATTTTCACCAGACACTTATTTTTTTGCCAAAGGTGAAACGGATCGTAAAATTTTATCTGATCTGTATCAGCGTCAAATAAAAGCGCTTGATGACGCTTGGGCCAAGCGTGCCTCAGATTTACCTTATCAAAATAAATATGAAGCCTTGATTATGGCCTCGATTATTGAAAAAGAAACCAGTGTCGATCGTGAGCTTGAACAAGTCTCAGGTGTTTTTGTGCGCCGTTTGAAAATGGGCATGCGTTTGCAAACCGATCCAACTGTGATCTATGGAATGGGCGATGCTTATAAAGGCAATATTACGCGTCAAGATTTGCGTACACCAACAGCCTATAACACCTATACCATCAGTGGTTTACCACCAACGCCAATTGCACTGCCAAGCTCAAAAGCCATTGAAGCTGCGATGCATCCGGACAGCTCAAACCATATTTACTTTGTGGCAACAGGTAATGGTGGGCATAAATTCAGTAGTAATCTGCAAGATCATAATCGTGCTGTTCAAGAATATCTGTCCGTCATCCGTGCTAAAAATTAAGGAGTCAGCATGTTTATTAGTTTTGAAGGCACGGAAGGTGTAGGCAAAACCACCTTAATTCGTAAAATGTTTGAACATTTTCAAGCCAGCGGTCGTGAAGTGGTGTTAACCCGAGAACCGGGAGGGACGCCCATGGCTGAGCAAATTCGCTCACTGTTGTTATCGGTGAATCATGAAGAAAGCATGAGTCATGATACTGAGCTACTTCTTATGTATGCAGCACGTGCGCAACATTTACAGCAAGTGATTATGCCCGCTGTAGCGGCAGGTAAAATTGTACTCTGTGACCGTTTTAGTGATTCAAGCTTTGCTTACCAATGTGCGGGTCGGGGTTTAAGCCGTAATAAACTCAAATTATTAAATGATCACTTTGTTGAAAAAATGCCCGATATTAGCTTTTGGTTAGATGCACCCATAGAACTCGGTATGACGCGTGCGCGTGAGCGTGGTGCACTAGATCGTTTTGAACAAGAAAAGCTGAGCTTTTTTGAAAAGGTCCGATCCGGCTTTGCTGAAATTCATCAGTATGAACCCAACCGTATGAAGCGCTTGGATGCAACCCAAACCCCTGAGCACGTTTTTGCAGATGCACTGTCTGAGCTGAGCAAACTATCTTAAACCATCCATAATTTGGGTCTTTTGCATAACAATGGTCTTTTAAATCACTGTTCATTTTTATGAAATCCCTTATATTAAAAGATATCAGGGATTTTTTATTGTGAAGGATTATGCAAAGTACTCAAGATGAGATTATCGAATTTTTACAACGTGAATTTCCACAGAGCTTAGAAAAATGTGAAATCGAATCTGTGGTGGAGGCTGGTGCAAGCATCATCTATCACATCGATGCACAAGATCTTAGACCGGGGGGTACAGTCTCTGGCCCGACCATGATGACCGCAGCCGATTATGCACTCTACGTGGCGATTCTCGGTGAAATAGGAATTGTGGGGCTGACGGTGACGACCCATTTAAATGTTAATTTTTTGCGAAAACCTGCCGCTGGGCAAGATATTCGCGCTGTTTGTAAATTAATAAAAGTGGGCAGAACTTTGGTGGTCGGAGAGGTTTATCTGTATTCTATCGGTTTAGAGGAACCGATTGCTCATGTGACAGGAACCTATTCAATTCCGCCTAAACGATAAGCATCCACAATGAAGCGCAAGCTGAGGCATGATCTTTGGGTTTGCAGGCTGTTATGACCTTATCAACGAATCTGTAGTTTATAAAAGAGTCTATAAAAAGCGTGAATTAAAATTCACGCTTTTCAGAAGAAGTTAAGAACTAAACTAAGCACTAAGCAGGTTCATTGATCGCACTATTCTTCAATTCAAAGTTGGGCGGCATCAAGATGGTTTTGTGAAGCTGATCAGACATTTCTGGATAATCCAAGCTGTAATGTAATCCACGAGATTCTTTACGCTGCATGGCACAGCGCACAATCATTTCAGACACCAAGACGAGGTTTCTCAGCTCAATCAAGTTTTTAGAAACATGGTAATCGTTATAGTACTCTGCGATTTCATTTTTGAGCATTTCAATCCGATGCAAAGCGCGTTCTAAGCGTTTGGTTGTACGCACAATGCCCACATAATTCCACATGGTTTGGCGAAGTTCATCCCAGTTTTGTAAAATCACCACATCTTCATCGGCATTGGTGACTTGGGAGGTATCCCAATGTGGAACGACAGGCAATTGAACATGTTGATGATGCTCAGATTGAATATGTTTCGCTGCAGCTAAACCATAGACAAAGCACTCCAAAAGTGAGTTGCTTGCCATGCGGTTTGCGCCGTGTAAGCCTGTATAAGCGGTTTCACCAATGGCATATAGTCCCGAAAGATCTGTTTGACTATGTGGATCAACCATCACACCGCCACAGGTGTAATGTGCAGCAGGCACAACTGGAATCATTTCTTTGCAAATATCGATGCCTAAGTCTAAAAGACGTGCATGTAATGTCGGGAAATGTTCAATGATAAAGCTTTCAGGTTTATGAGTGATATCCAACCAGACATGACGTATACCCAAACGCTTGATTTCAAAATCGATTGCTCGTGCTACCACATCACGCGGAGCAAGTTCCGCACGCTCATCAAAGCGGAGCATAAAGCGTTCGCCGTCAGGCAGACGCAAATATGCACCTTCACCACGCATCGCTTCTGTAATTAAAAATGATCTTGCCTGTGGGTGATACAAACAGGTGGGATGGAATTGATTAAATTCCATATTGGCAACACGGCAACCTGCACGATACGCCATCGCAATCCCATCGCCCGTGGCAATATCAGGATTTGAAGTATACAAATAGGCTTTCATGGCACCGCCACAGGCCAGTGCGGTAAAGGGGGCTAAAAAGGTATGTACTTGCTCTGTTTTCTCATTAAGTGCATAGAGTCCCCAAGCTCGATTTTGATCTGTGTCCAAACCTAATTTTTGAGAAGTAATTAAATCAATCGCGATAAAATTTTCAAAAATTTGAATATTCTCTTTCGCCATGGCTTTCTCTACTAAGGTTGTAGAAATGGCTTTACCTGTTGCATCTGCGGCATGGATAATTCTTCGCTTGGAATGTCCACCTTCACGGGTCAGATGTAAATTTTGATCCTCATCTAAGGTGAATTGCACCCCTTGACCCAGTAGGAAGTCGACCGCGGCTTTGCCTCCTTCAACAGTCTGCTGTACCGCTTGAGTTTCACATAAAAATGCACCCGCAATTAAGGTGTCTTCAATATGCTGTTGAATCGAATCGGATTCATGCAGTACCGCAGCCACACCGCCTTGCGCAAAGTAAGTGCTGGCATCATTGAGATGTGATTTCGCCAAAAGCGCAATCTTAAAATGATCCGGTAAGGAAAGTGCCAAAGTAAGACCTGCACCACCGCTTCCTACAATAATCACATCAAAATTTTGCGCGTTAATAAAATTAGACATTTCCATTCGCTAATTGAATTAAAAAAAGTGGCTTTATCAGACGCTTTTTTAGATAAAATTACAATAGTGTCAATTCTAAAATTTTAATGAAAATGGTGAATATAGAACGGTTTAAGGGAAAATTAAGTAAACTATTGTTTTTCATAAATTAAGTAACATTTTTTTACGCAAACTATATATTGATTGTGCTAAATATAATTTTATCGAAAATCATAAGATGTGAGTTTGTCTGAGATGAATAAAAACCTGATACAAAAAAGCGTGTTTGCAATCGTATTTACCGTAGCGGTTCAGACGCAAGCGGCATCGGCTGTGGATTTCTCAAATTTGGTCGAACAAGTCAGTCCGGGCGTGGTAAGTGTCAATGTGGTCAAAAAAATGACCCAAGAAGAACTTCTGCAACAACAAGTGCCGGAAATTTTAAAACGCTTTTTTGGTAATCAGATCATTATTCCTCAGCAGCGCGCCCCGCAAGAAAAGACGGCATTCGGGAGTGCATTTTTTATTACCAAAGATGGTTACTTGCTCACCAACCACCATGTGGTTGAAGATGCTTCCGAAGTGACGATCATGCTGAATGATCGCCGTGAAATTGATGCCAAAGTTATCGGGAGTGATGAACGTACCGATGTGGCCTTGCTCAAAGTTGAAGGTCAAAATTTCCCTGCATTAAGCACAGGCAATATGGATCAGTTGAAAGTGGGTCAGCCTGTCCTTGCAATTGGTTCACCCTTTGGTTTTGATTATTCTGCCTCCGCGGGCATTGTCAGTGCCAAGTCAAGAAATATGTTGGGTGAAACGTCTGTGCCCTTTATTCAGACAGATGTGGCTTTAAATCCCGGCAACTCAGGTGGACCTTTGTTTAATCAGCAAGGTCAAGTCATTGGGGTAAACTCTCGTATCTTTAGTGGAACGGGTGGCTATATGGGCTTGTCATTTTCCATTCCGATTGATGTCGCAATGGATGTAGCCGATCAGTTGAAGAAAAATGGTAAAGTCACGCGCTCTTATTTGGGGGTGATGTTGCAAGATATTGATCGTAACTTGGCAGAAGCGTATAAATTACCTAAACCAGAAGGCTCATTGATTACCCAAATTGCACCCAATTCACCAGCGGAAAAAGCGGGCTTTAAAGCAGGTGATGTGATTTTAAAATATAACGGTACACCGATTTCCAGAACCTCAGATTTGTTAAACTATTTAAACCGAACTACGCCAAATCAAACGATTCAGCTTGAAGTTTTACGTGATGATAAAGCACGTGTGATTTCTTCGACTTTAACGACTGCACCAGACGATACCCCAGCGAAAGCAAATAAAACAGTAGAAAAAGCACAGCGTGGCCCAGTGCTCGGTGTTGCAATTCGTGGACTTTCTGAAGCGGAAAAAACTCGATTTGAGATTAGAGGTGGAGTTCTTATTCAGAGTGTAACTCCAGGTGGCTTAGCTGCACAATCACGTATTCAAGCGGGTGATGTGGTGACGCAAATTAATGGCAAAACTATCCTTACACCGAATGATTTTATCGAACAGGTATCCAATTTGAAAAATAATACAGTAGCGCGTGTTGGTATCGTTCGAGATGGACGTAATGCTGTTGTGGGATTACGCATTCGTTAATCGTTATTAGATAATAAGTTAAGGCCCTAGCATTCATGTTCAGCACATTTTGCAGACCGAATGCTTGAGCCATTCTTAAAACCACTTATTTTCGAGTGGCTTTTTTTGTTTTTGTGATTTCTTTAAGGTACAGGCTTTGCTAGATTGAAGCGCAATGCGTTCTATCTCTATATAAGGCGATTTCGTGACCACATTTTTTGATTTAAAATTGAAAGTACAACCTGAACATATTGATCTACTTGGGCATGTCAATAATGTAGTGTATGTGAAATGGATGCAGGATGTGGCGACCGCACATATTGATCATATTGGTTTAGGTCTTAAGGGATACCTAGAACTTAAACATGCAATGGTGGCAGTGGAACATCATATGCAATATAAAAAAGCCAGTGTACTTGGGGATGACGTAGTGCTCAGAACGTGGTTTAGTGACATCAATGCCATGTATTCATATCGTCAATACGTATTTTATAGACCTGCAGATCGTGCGGTTTTATTTGTGGCCAGTACCAAATGGGCGTGCGTTGAAATCGCAACAGGCAAGCCTAAACGCTTGTCTCCCACCTTTACGCATGCCTATCAAAGTATTGAAGATGGAGTGAATCCACTGGATTTTTCCAATCTTGAAATGATTGGAGATGAGTGATTGATTTGACGGCAGGAAATGAGAGCTAAATATTTCCACATCACTAACTCATTATTATGAATACTTTGAAAAATCCATCTGCTATAAATGAGCGCAATTTATTAAACAGCTTTTGCTATGTAGTCTGCTTGTCATACGTAGCGCAATTTATAGTTCAAGGCACCTCATGGCGCAATCTAAAAAAATTATTGATATCAGGAATATACTTAAATTTTTGATTATCGCTTATATTTACAGTTGTGATAAAGACACGAAGAGTCACAAGAAGGTGGAAAGAGATATAAAACCTTACTAAAGCCCACTATTGGGCTTTTTTATTGCGCCACATTTAGTAGACACAATAGGGCATATCGAGACACATAAAGACAAGCTAAATATGTACATAATCGTGTACATAAATAAGTATTTTGTGTCACATCCTAATATTTGTGTACATGGTGACATTAATGACTTTAACAGAAGCATGGCTGAAAGCACAGGTCAGCAGAGATAGAGGCAAGGTAGAAGATTGCTGATTGTGATGCCATGAGTGTCCGTGTCACGCCTAAAGGCAAAGTTGTTTTTCAACTTAGATATAGGTATGCAGGTAAGCAACATCGCTTGGATCTTGATTTATATCCGAATATACCTCTTAAAGAAGTCAGAACAGAAAGCGATAGATTAAGAGAAGAATTAGAAAAGGGCTACGCCCCCACAACAGGTTAAGCTGCAAGAAAAATCAAATATTAAAGATGCCTAAACATTTGAAAAATTATTTTATGAATGGCATGAAAAATTCTGGGTGGTGTGCAAAAACAACGTTTTTTAATCTAGAATAGACTTGAAAATGCCTGAGCAATAGACCTTAAACATGATCATAGAAACGATAAGCTACTTATGTACCCGTTGCCAATCAGCAAATATTTATAAGAATGGGCACAATAAAAGCGGGAATGCGCAGTTCAGATGTAAAGATTGCGGTCGATCAAGTGTGCTCAAACCTAAAATCAAATATACCGAAGAGCAAAAAGAACTTATGATCAACACTTATCTTGAACGAGGCAGTTTAAGAGGCATGCAACGTCTATTTGGTGTTGCACCTCAAACGCTCATGGGATGGATAAAAAAAAGTAAACAACAGGAAATTGAGTGACGAATTACTTGATGCTCATCCAACAGGTGTTCTAGAACTGGATGAACTTTGGAGCTTTGTAAAAGCTCGTCGTCATAAGGTTTGGAGTTGGATTGCACTATGCCGTCGTACACGTCAGGTCGTCGCTTATGTATGTGGTCAGCGCAATGATAAAACATGTACAGATTTACGTTGCCGTATTCCCTCAAGCTACTTTAATTTAGCAACATGTAGTGATTATTGGTCAAGTTATGCTGAGGTGTTTGATCCTGGTACCCATCGCTCTGTAGGTAAACATACAGGTTTAACGAACCATGTTGAGCGGTTCAATGCCACATTAAGAAATCGCTTAGGGCGTTTTACACGGAAAACTTTAAGCTTTTCGAAGAAGAAAGAAAATCATGAAGCTGTCTTGCATATGTTTTTATTAAAATACAATCAAGACATGAAAGATAAGTGGTTAACACGTCATACTTAAACACTACCAAAAAATGTAATCTTTTGATCGATAGTAGAAGTTTAAATTAACAAGAGTGGAAAATAAAAAGGAACCAAATAAATCGGTTCCTTTTTAAATAAAATCATTCAAATTTTGGTAGTGCTAAATACCAACGTGTAATAATTCATTTATATATTTTAATATCAATAACTTATTATTTTTATCACGTCGTATTCATGCACTACCCAAATTTTAAGTAATAAGTTTAGCCTTAAGCACACTGCTTTGGTTGCACCATATTATTCACTGATAAAACATCTGATAAAATTTGATTAGAAAGTAAGTTTTCTGCTTTAATTAAAGCTAAAACGCTTTGACCTGATTCATTCGCCAGTTTTGCAATACGTGTTGTTGTTTCATAGCCCAAGTAGGGATTAAGAGCAGTAATAATACCGATTGAATTTTCAACCAATTGCTTACAATGAGCAGTATTGGCGCGAATATTCTCAATACATTTAAGTTGGAACATTTGCATTGCTTTACCTAACAATTCAATAGATTCAAAAAGTTTGAAAGCGATTAAAGGCTCCATAGCGTTTAACTGTAATTGACCGGCTTCTGCTGCTAAAGTAATGGCCAAATCATTGGCAATAATTTGATAACACACCAAGTTCATCGCTTCAGGAATTACCGGATTAACCTTACCTGGCATAATTGAGCTGCCTGGTTGACGAGCTTCTAAATGAATTTCATTTAAACCTGTTCGAGGACCGCTCGATAATAAACGTAAATCGTTTGCAATTTTTGAAAGTTTAGTGGCTGTACGTTTTAATAAACTAGATAATAAAACGAAATCGCCCATATCTGAAGTCGCTTCAATTAAATCTGGTGCGCTACTCATATTTCGTTGCGTAATTTCTGATAATGAGGAAATTGCATATTCACGATATTGAGCTTCAGTATTAATACCTGTTCCAATTGCCGTCCCACCCAAATTCACCACACTTAAAGCATCTGGCATAATTTGATTCAATTTGTTCAAGTCATTTTGCAGTGTGTTTGCAAAAGCACCAAATTCTTGACCTAAAGTCATTGGTACAGCATCTTGCAATTGAGTACGGCCCATTTTTAAAATATCAGAAAACTCATCTGACTTAAATTTAAAACTTTGAATGAGTTGTTCAAATGGAGTATTTAATTGTGCTATTGCAGCGATTAAACCGACTTTGATCGCTGTTGGATAAACATCATTTGTAGACTGAGACATATTAACATCATTATTTGGATGTAAGTATTGATATTCACCTTTAGCATGTTCTAAATATTCTAAACCAATATTTGCAATCACTTCATTTATATTCATATTGGTTGAAGTACCTGCACCACCTTGAATCATATCAATTGGAAATTGATCGTGATGTAAATTATTTAAAAGTTGTTGGCAAGCAAATTGAATTGCATTATTCTTATTTTCTTCTAATTTATTCAGTTTAAAGTTGGCATGTGCGCATGCAGATTTAACCATGGCAAGTGCTTTAATGAAAATAGGGAAATGGTTTAATTTATTTTGACTTAAATTAAAATTTTCTAAAGCTCTTAATGTTTGTACGCCATAATAACAATGAGAAGGTATTTCTTTATAACCCAGTAAATCTTTTTCAGTGCGTGTACTAATCATAATATTCATTTTAATCGACCCTAATTAACCATTAATTTATATTAGAGTGTTAATTGTTTTTTTTCTAATGTAAAAAGATATTACTGCATGCATTTTTTGCATAATAGATTATAATATGTAAATGTATCAATAAAGGATAAGTCATGACATTGGAAATTCGATGGATTGAGGACTTACTTGCGTTAGAGCAAGAAAAATCTATTTCTCAAGCGGCAGAAATGCGCCACGTCACACAGTCTGCCTTTACCCGTAGAATACAAAATATTGAAACGGCATTGGGTTTTCAAATTCTGAAAAGGCATAGTAAAAATATCGATTTCACTGATGCTGGACAAGTATTATTAGCATCTGCAAAAAACATACAAAGCCAATTATTGACCACCATAAAATATTTAGAAAAAAATATTAAGAACAATGAATTAACAATTAAATTTGCAGTTTCTCATTCATTGACCACACAGTTCTTCCCACAATTTATTCATCCATTATCCACAGATATTGAAGATTTAAAATTAGAAATTATTGCAGCAAATGTAAAACAGGGCATGCGTTTACTTAAAGATGGTTCATGTGATTTTTTAATTTGTTACTGTGACCAAAAAACGTTACAACAATTCGATCTTGATTTTTTTGTTTATCACAAAATTGTTGAAATGGAAGTATTGCCTGTCACCTTAGTCAATGGTAAGGAGCAAAAATATTCTTTAGATCAACCTTTTCCATTATTGGCGTATAGTAAACAGGCCTATTTAAGAAAATGCGTAGATGAAGTAATTGAAAATAAATTAGATTATCGAATTTTATATGAAACAGATAATGCAGGTGATTTAAAAGAATTGGTTTTACAAGGTCTAGGTATTGCTTGGTTACCTAAATTGTTAGTCGGAAAAGAAATTAAAGAAAATAAATTAAAAGTATTGGATATGCAAGAATATAATTTTTTCCAAGATGTTTATATTATTCGACGCGAAATGATTGTTTCAAAAAGGATTAATTATATTTGGGATGCCTTGGTTTATCAAGAAGGATAATAAAATTCTATTGATTAAATATTTATATTTTAAAAGAGTTAATTTTTTGTTTTTTTATTTATAGATCTCTAGTGATTGTTTGAATTTTATATTTATTTTGCATACTTTTTATTGTTTAAATAAACTCATTCATATTGAATTTAAGTTATTTAGAATGATTGAAATTATTATAATAATTTTTTAATGATCATGATTAAAATCAGAAAAATGACCATTTAAAGATGGTGAGTTTAAAACACTCATCACTTTTTAAATGGTCATATTCTATGATTAGTATTTGAATAAAACTTATAAACACAGAGATTAAACGAATTAACTGTTATCTGCTAAGCGATTGAACGAAACAATCGCTTCTACAGCTTCTTCTTCAGGTACATCATGCTTATTGCCTTCTGTTCGTGCAATGACTGCGGTGGCGATACTGTTGCCAATCACATTAGTTGCAGTACGACCCATATCTAAGAATTGATCAATCGCAAGAATGAGTAAAATACCGGCTTCTGGCAACTTAAACATCGCAAGTGTAGAGGCAATAACCACAATTGAAGCACGTGAAACGCCTGCAATCCCTTTACTAGTAATCATCAGTGTAAATAGAATTAATGCTTGTTGTCCGAAACTTAAATCAATGTTGTAGGCTTGTGCAATGAATAATACTGCAAATGCCATGTACATCATTGAACCATCTAGGTTGAAAGAATAGCCTAATGGCAAGACAAAACTGGTGATTCGTTTAGGTACGCCAAACTTGTTCAAGGCATCCATAGTTTTAGGATAAGCAGCTTCGCTGCTCGCTGTAGCAAAAGCCAGCATAGTTGGTTCACGAACGAAGCGCATTAAGCGGAAAATATCTTTTTTCAGGAAAATATAACCAAAACCAATCAAAATAGTCCAAAGAATGAATAAGCCAATATAAAATTCACCAATGAAAATACTGTAATCGATAATTAACTGAGGCCCTTGAACAGTAATAGCAGAAGCAATTGCGGCAAAAACGGCAATCGGTGCCAAAGCCATCACATAATCGGTGATACGGAACATGACGCGACAAAGTTCATGAATGATCTTACCAATCACAGTTGCTTCACTTTGATGCTGCACATATGCAAGTGCAGAACCAAAGAAAATAGCAAAAATTAAGATCTGTAAAATTTCATTATTTGCCATCGCTTCGGCAAAACTACGCGGGAAAATATGTGTGATAAATGTTTGTAGACTTAAACTGGTGGCACTTACGCCTACATCTACAGCCTCTGTGGGAATAATTAAGTTCATTCCAGCGCCCGGCTGAAATAAATTGGCCAATCCCATGCCTAATAAAAGTGAAATCAGGGAGGCACCAATAAACCAACTCATTGCTTTTAATGTAATAGAACCTAAAGAAGTCGATTTACCCATCGAAATGATGCCAGAGACAATCGTGGCAAAAACCAAAGGTGCGATAATCATTTTAATTAATCTTAAGAATACATCGGTAATAATCTTAAAATAAGAGGCAATATTCGTAGCTTGTAAGGGAGTTAAAGCATAATGACATACCCAACCAATTAAAATTCCCGATACCATCGCAATCAAAATATACTTTAGCAGTTTTTTTTGATTCATAAAAATAGTTCCTTCTATTATGTTGTTTTCATCAACTTAGTTTCTTTAATACAAAGACGTTGATGACATTCCGTGTTGAGTGCATGATGCAAACTTTCATCCAGAAAGTGTGTACAAAAGCATCGATCTAACGATGAACTGCGCCAGTGTCACTTTTTTTAAGAAAAAACGACAATGCAAAAATTAAATTTTTCATGCAAAAAATGCATAAAATAATTCTTTAGTCTTACTGGATATTTTTTTTAAACAGTCTTTGAAGGGAGTGTATGAATGCAGAAAAATAAAAATTTTGAAAACATGAGTGATTTTTTATTTAAAAAATAATAGCCATAATTATAATATCGTTCTTATAGGAATTGAGGTTGAATTTAAAAATTATTTGGTAAAACTGGAAATTTTAAATCAAGATTATCACCATATAATATATTATTGGTGGTGTGCAAAAACAACGTTTTTTAATCTAGAATGACTTTGTTGCATAAAGGTGTGAAAGATAAATCTATCCTAGGCCAATCAAATTTAAGTGGCAACATGGGTATGAGGGCGACCTAGCTCTGTGAATTTATTTAAGACTGCTACGCGTGCATGAATCTCATTCACCTGACTAGGGAAACTCCTTGCCGTTAATTTATCGCCTAATAATTTGATGCAATGCATCTTGGTTTCCACCAAACTTCGACGATGATAACCAGACCACTTTTTCCAAAGGGATCTTCCTGAGAAGCACTGCTTCGCAAGATTGATTGTTTTCAATAACTCATTCCGCTCTATAGACATCGCTTGCTGATCTTTCCAAGGCTTTGCATTTTTCCTTGGTGGTATTACCGCATGTGCATCTCGATCTAAAATGACTTGTCGGCAGTGCTTTGTATCATAAGCACCATCTGTACAGACAGAATCAATTTGCTCATCCAAGGGAATTTGAGCAAGTAAATCTTCTAATACTTGTGAATCACTGACATCATTTGTAGTGAGTTGTACAGCCCGTATTTGTAGGGTTTTAGCGTCTATACCAATATGAAGTTTGCACCATTGACGACGGTATTCAGGCTGATGTTTCTTACGTTTCCATTCACCCTCACCTAAAAATTTCAGACCAGTAGAATCGACGAGTAGATGTAGTCCATCACTACTTTTCTGATAGCTAATTGCGATATCAATATGCTTTTGTCTTCTGCATATGGTCGAATAATCTGGTGCTGCCCAATCTAATCCACAGAGTTTAATCAGACTTTGAACAAAGCCTGTGACCATACGTAAAGATAGGCGAAATAGAGATTTGATCATCAAACAGCATTGGATAGCGGTATCGGAATAGGTGTGATTTCGACCGTGTTTACCTTTTGGCTGGGCATACCACTGAGTGTTAGGATCAAACCAAATGGAGATATTTCCTCGGTTGATTAAGGTCCGATTATAGGAAGACCAATTGGTTGTACGATAAATTTTAGGTGTAGGCTTATTCATTCCGAAATTATATTGCTGAATAAGCATCTAATGGTAGGTTTGTGCAACAAAGCCTACTGGAGGACATAGAGGTGCATGCAAAGCTTAGTAAATCGTCTAAAGTTTGAACGCAAGTTATTTGAAAAATCCTCTAAATAAAGGTTTATTGTATAGATGTGAAATCGATGAACAGTTTAAATACAAGTATAATTTTTTTTTAATGATGTCTATGTATTTTCAAGGATCAACTGCTTATACTGTCCTCCAAGTTTAGTAACATCTTTATTCACTGTTAGTACTTCATATTTTTGAGTACATTAGTGTGTACATACTTTTAGAGTAGTATATGGCATCAGCTAAGAAATCTGTAAATATCAATAACATACGTAATTTTTCGATTATCGCTCATATTGACCACGGTAAGTCGACTTTGGCCGACCGTTTTATTCAAACCTGTGGTGGATTGCAAGCTCGCGAAATGCAAGCTCAAGTCCTTGATTCTATGGATATTGAACGCGAGCGCGGGATCACTATCAAAGCCGCTTCAGTGACTCTATATTACACGCATCCAAATGGTCAAGAATATCAGTTGAACTTCATTGATACTCCAGGACACGTTGACTTTTCTTATGAGGTTTCTCGTTCACTGGCTGCTTGTGAAGGCGCACTCTTGGTGGTCGATGCTGCACAGGGCGTAGAAGCACAGTCTGTTGCGAACTGTTATACCGCGCTTGAGCAAGGTCTTGAAGTGCTTCCTGTCCTCAATAAAATTGACTTACCACAGGCTGAGCCTGAGCGTGTGATTCAAGAAATTGAAGATATTATTGGTATCGAAGCAACTGAAGCGCCAACATGTTCTGCAAAAACAGGCTTGGGTGTAGAGGGTGTTCTAGAAACATTGGTTAATATTATTCCACCACCCGTAGGCGATCGTGACGCACCGCTACAAGCACTCATTGTAGATTCTTGGTTCGATAACTACTTAGGCGTTGTGTCTTTGGTTCGTGTTAAACAAGGTCGTATCCGTAAGGGCGACAAAATGTTGGTGAAATCAACAGGCCAAACGCATATCGTGACTTCAGTGGGTATTTTTAACCCTAAACATACTGAAACTGGCGAATTAGAAGCAGGTGAAGTTGGTTTTGTCATTGCAGGAATTAAGGATATTTTTGGTGCGCCAGTGGGCGATACCATTACGTTGTCTACAACACCTGATGTTGAGGTTTTACCAGGTTTTAAAAAGGTTAAACCACAAGTTTATGCAGGCTTGTTCCCCATTGATGCCAGTGATTTCGAACCCTTTCGTGAAGCGTTGCAGAAGTTACAAATTAATGATTCGGCACTATTTTTTGAACCTGAAAGTTCAGATGCATTAGGTTTTGGTTTTCGCTGTGGCTTCTTAGGTATGCTGCATATGGAAATTGTACAAGAACGTTTAGAGCGTGAGTACGACTTAGACATCATTACTTCTGCGCCAACAGTCATCTATGAATCTTTGATGAAAAATGGTGAAACGATTTATGTCGATAGCCCGTCTAAGATGCCAGATGGTTCAACTGTTGAAGATTTGCGCGAGCCAATCGCGGAGTGTCATATTCTTGTACCGCAAGAATACTTGGGTAATGTCATGACATTGTGTGTTGAACGTCGTGGTGTTCAAAAAGAAATGAAGTTCTTGGGCAAACAAGTGTCATTGACTTTTGAAGTGCCGATGGCTGAAGTCGTGATGGATTTCTTCGACCGTTTAAAGTCGTGCTCACGTGGTTTTGCATCACTAGACTATAGCTTTGTACGTTTTGAAAGTTCGTCACTGGTGAAAGTAGATGTTCTGATTAATGGTGAAAAAGTCGATGCTTTGGCCATGATTTGTCACCGTAATGATGCGCGTCATCGCGGTATTGCATTGGTTGAAAAAATGAAAGAATTGATTCCACGTCAGATGTTTGATGTGGCAATTCAAGCAGCCATTGGTGCACAAATTATTGCGCGTTCAACAGTGAAAGCTATGCGTAAAAACGTTCTCGCTAAATGTTATGGCGGTGACGTTTCACGTAAGAAGAAACTGTTGTCGAAGCAGAAAGAAGGGAAGAAACGCATGAAGCAAGTGGGTAGTGTTGAAATCCCACAAGAAGCGTTCCTTGCTGTATTGAAAGTCGATAGATAAGAACATTTAAGAAAACATTGAAGAAACAAAGGATATATGCCTGATGGATTTTGATTTTAATTTGATCCTTGTACCTGCCACACTGATTTTCTTTGGACTGTGGTTGCTTGATAAGTTGGTGCTTAAGCAGCGCGAAACGAAAGGGAAAGGCAATGAAAATTTCATTATCACTTGGGCATATGACTTTTGGCCTGTGTTGGCAGTGGTTTTGGTGTTGCGTTCATTCCTATTTGAGCCGTATAACATTCCATCGGATTCGATGGTGCCCACTTTAGAAACAGGTGACTATATTCTGGTTAACAAATACCAATATGGTGTGCGTCTACCTATTTCAAATACCAAGGTATTGAATATTAATGAGCCAGAACGTGGTGATGTTGCGGTGTTCCGTTATCCGCCACAACCGACGATTAGCTATATCAAGCGCGTGGTAGGTTTGCCGGGGGATCATGTAGTTTATGAAAATGGTCAACTGACAGTGAATGGTACGGCTATTCCGTTTGAACAGACAGAGTTTAAACGTGAAAAAGATGTTTTAGATACGCCAAAATCGATTTATCATTATGAAACTTTAGGTGAGCATCAACATTTGGTGCGTAACTTAGAAGGCCAAAATAGTTTGGTTTCGCAGTTTAATTATGCGCAGTCGAAAAAAGATTTACCCTTTGTTGCCACTGAAAATGATCGTTTTGTAAAGACCAATGGGGAAAGTTGGGAAATTAAGGTCAAACCAGGTCATTATTTTATGATGGGTGATAACCGTGACCAAAGTGCAGACAGCCGATTTTGGGGATTGGTGCCTGAAGCAAATTTAACAGGACAGGCGATTTTTGTATGGATGCATAAAGAACCAGGTTTCAAATTGCCTTCATTTAGTCGCAATGGTCAAATTGATTAATTTAGTTTTACAGCATGGACAATAAAAAATGCGCAACGCTGAAAAAGGTGCATCATATATTTCGATTTTATTAGGGGTGATGGTGGTTGCTTTTATTTTGAAAGCAATTGTGGCAGTTTGGCCATCATATTGGGATGATCGTGTGATTAACAAAGAGATTGAAAAGCAAATTCAAAAAAGCGCTTCATCTATCACACCTTCGCAGTTTTCGACTCAAATGAGTCAAAGTTTTAACATGAATAATATTAGAGACATTCAGTTCGACGATATTGCCCGTGTTAATACTGAAAATGGTCTAGAAGTGATTAAAAGATATGAAGTAAGAAAACCCTTCTTATTGAATATTGACTTAATCCTAACATTCGAGAAAAGTTTTGATCAAAGGTCAGTTCAAAGTAAGTGATCCACGCTTACTCAGTCGCATCGGTTATCAATTTAACACACTTGAGTTACTCCAACTTGCGCTGACTCACCGATCGGTAAGTCATAAATATAATTATGAGCGTCTAGAATTTTTAGGCGATTCATTATTAGGTATGATCATTGCGAATTATCTGTACGAAGCTTATCCTAGTGAAAATGAAGGTCGATTAACGCGTATGCGTGCGACTTTGGTTCGACAGGAAGCTTTGGGTAAGATTGCAACAGATTTGAAACTTAGCCAGAGTTTAATACTCAGTGCAGGTGAATTAAAATCTGGCGGTCATCATCGTGAATCTATTTTGGCAGATACTGTAGAAGCCATTATTGGAGCGATATACATCGACTGTCATGATTTAAAAGTGCTACAAGACGTTGTGCTAAAATGGTATGAACCGTATTTAGACCACATTGAACCTACAGATCAACTGAAAGACCCGAAATCGCGTTTGCAGGAATATCTACAAGCACGTAAAAAACCTCTCCCTGTTTACGAGGTTGTAGATATACAAGGTGATGCGCCAAATCAACACTTCAAAGTTGAGTGTGATGTGGCAGGTTTACCTAAATGCATAGGTGAAGGGTTGAGTCGCCGATTTGCTGAGCAAGCAGTTGCGGCGGAAATTTTAAAGCTATTGGAGCAGTAACCTATTATGTCGATGCAAAATGATCCTCAAGATACAGATCAGCCTACGACCCCAGAAAACAACGAACTGTTAAACCAGTTCTTTAGTTCGCAAGGAATGACCATTCCTGCTGACTTCAAAAGTGGCTTTGTCGCGATTGTTGGACGTCCAAATGTGGGCAAATCTACCTTGATGAATCACATCTTAGGTCAAAAGCTTTCGATCACTTCACGTAAGCCACAAACCACGCGTCACAAAATTGTGGGTATTGATAGCCGTGAAAAATCACAGGCTGTTTTTGTCGATACGCCAGGGATGCACAAGAAAGAAGTTCGGGCGATCAATAAAATGATGAACCGTGCTGCCTCTTCTGCACTGCGTGATGTGAACTTAGTGTTGTTCGTAATTGATGCCGACAAGTGGACTCAAAACGACGAACTCGTTTTAGAAAAACTGAAAAATGCAGAAATGCCAGTGATTCTCATCATTAACAAAATTGACACTTTTGAGAATAAAAACAGTACATTGCCATTGATTCTTGAGCGTGAAAAGTTGATGAACTTTGCTGAAATCGTTCCTGTGTCTGCGCTTCGTGGTGCTAACCTTGAACATTTGCGTGATACGATTGAAAAGTATTTGCCTTTCCAGCCACCGCTTTATGCAATGGATCAATTGACAGATCGTTCTGAGCGTTTCTTGGCAAGTGAAATCATTCGTGAAAAAATCATGCGTCAGTTGGGTGAGGAATTACCCTACGATTTGACCGTGCAAATTGAGTCTTTCAAGACTGAAGAGCCGATTTTAAATGAAAAAACAGGTCGTATGAAGCCTGCTTGTACCTATATTGATGCCACTATCTATGTTGATCGTTCTAGTCAAAAAGCCATTGTGATTGGGGATAAAGGTACAAAATTGAAGAAAATTGGGATGGACGCCCGTGCCGATATGGAAAAAATGTTTGAAGAGAAAATCATGCTGACACTTTGGGTTAAAGTGAAAGGGGGTTGGTCTGATGACGAACGAGCACTGAAAAGTCTCGGCTATAGCGATATCTAATCGTTTAATTTGACAGGGAAAACTGTAATGATGAAAGTGTTGGTAGTAATCACTTGTATGATTTTTTTACAAGGCTGTATACATAAACTTGTTACGGTTCCTGTCAAAGTGGCCTATAAAACCACCAAAGGCGTGGTCAAAGGCACTGCAGCAGTGGTCGGTGCGGTCATTCCTGATGGGGATGATGAAGATGAATCTGATCAAAAGAAGAAAGATTAAGATGATGAAGCAAGTTTAGCGCTGATCCCATGCGTAATGAAATCTTGCATGGTTATTTAATCCATCATCGGAAGTACCGTGAACGCAGTCATATCGTTCATTTATTTACCGAAGAGTACGGGCGCGTGGATGGTATTTTAAGACAAATGCCGCCGCCCCAGTATCAGCCGATTACTTTGCAAGCCACAGGTAAATCTGAACTTAAAAATCTCACCAAATTAGAAATATTGAATCATCCCATTTTTTTCTATGGGGATGCTTTTTTTTCGGGCTTTTATTTAAATGAAGTCATTTTGCGTTTATGTCCGCTTGAAGAAGCGATGCCTGAAACCTTTAAGCAATATCATATTACACTCACCCATTTGCAAACGCTTGCGCAGCAAGACTCATCCGATACCTTTTTAAAACAAATTTTACGTCAATTCGAGCATGTGCTGATGCAAGAATTGGGCTATGCCATCGACTTTAATAATGACTCCCATCAGAATGAAATTCTGCCCCACCAAAAGTATCAGTTTCAGTTAAATGATGGCTTTATACCTGTGGCACATAGCGCTAATTCAACGCTGACCGGTGAGCAAATTCACAGCATGATGGGCTATGAAAAAGATACAGATTTTAATGCTAAACAGTTACAATTGTTGAATAAACTTTACCGTCAGATGATTACATCTTTATTGGGTGATCGCCCTTTAAAAAGTCGTCAACTGTGGATTCAAAGCGCTCAATCTCAAATCAAATCGAATTAGGAAAATGTTATGGCTGTATTACTTGGTGTAAACATTGATCATGTTGCGACCTTAAGACAAGCCCGTGGAACGACTTATCCTGATCCTGTTAAAGCTGCACTTATTTGTGAGCAAGCAGGGGCGGAAGGGATTACCTTACATTTGCGTGAAGATCGTCGTCATATTCAAGACGATGATGTACGTCGTATGCGCCCTGTTTTAAAAACGCGCATGAATCTTGAGATTGCAGTCACCGATGAAATGGTTGAATTCGCCAAAGAAATCAACCCTCATCATGTTTGTTTCGTACCTGAAAAACGTCAAGAAGTGACCACTGAAGGTGGTTTAGATGTAGTCGCACATTTTGAAAATGTTAAAAAAGCCACTCAAGCTCTAACTGCCATTGGCTGTGATGTATCGCTATTTATTGATGCTGATTTTGCACAAATTGATGCAGCAGTAGCATGTGGCGCGCCGACCATTGAGATTCATACAGGTGCCTATGCAGATGCCCAAATTGAAGCTGCACAGCAAGCTGAGTTGGCGCGCATTGTGGCAGGTGCAGCCTACGCCGCATCAAAAGGCTTAGTGGTCAATGCAGGGCATGGGTTGAACCTAGATAATGTCGCGCCCATTGCAGCCATTGCTGAAATTCATGAATTGAATATTGGCCATTCAATTATTGCAGACAGTGTTTTTGTGGGTTTAGAACAAGCTGTAAAAGATATGAAAGCAGCCATTCAAGCTATGCGTGAAACGAACTAAAATCATGCAAAATACCACCAAATACGATGAACTCATTCAGCCTGTGATTGCATTTTTAGGCTGTGAAACACCGAAAGCATGGTTAGATGCAGCAAAAGATAATCTTGATATCTTAATGCAAGATCATGCCAATTGTGAGAAGAAAGCGGCCAGTACAGCCATGAATCTGATGTTTCGTTATAACTTCTATACTGACCTGCAAGTGAAACTTGCCCAGTTGGTACGTGAAGAAATGCTGCATTATGAGCAAGTGCTTGAACTGATGGTTAAGCGTGGGCAAGAATGGCAGTCGATTAGTGCGGGACGTTATGCGGGCGGTTTACGTAAGGAAGTCCGCACCTATGAGCCTGAAGCCTTGATTGATATTATGGTGATTGGGGCATTTGTAGAAGCACGCTCTTGTGAACGTTTCTATGCGCTTGCACCGATTGTGGATGAAGAGCTTGGGCGGTATTACCGTTACTTGCTTAAGTCTGAATCTCGCCATTTTGAAGACTATTTGTCATTGGCTTTGGATGTTGCACAAAGCTCGACACTGAAAAATCCAAAAGAAGATATTCAAGCCCGGATTGCACATTTTCGCGAAGTGGAAAAAAAATTGATATTGGCACCCGATGAGCTGTTTCGCTTCCATAGCGGTGTACCATTACAGGCAGCTTAATCAAAATTCCCTCTACGGAGGGAATTTTTTTAAATGGTTTTTTTAATATATTACAATAACAAATAAGAATCATTTACATAATGTTGGGTTATTTCTACACTATCTGGTTATGCTTGATTAATCAAATGGATAGAATGAATACTTTTAAAACCCTTCTTTTTTGTACGGCAGCCGCATTATGCACGACCATTTCCCATGCACATTATCCCTATGTGGCACCTTTAAGTTTTCAAACCTTCAATAATCACACGGCAATTGTTGCAGGCTTTTATGACAATCCATTTGCACCAGAAGTGGCGATAAAAAATTTTGATTTTCATTTTCATACGCCTAATGGTGAAAAGATTTATATCAAAGATCAAGCCTGGTTAAAAACCCAAACTTTGAGTGCGTATAGTCTTGAAAATAAGATGGATGGTACTTATCGTATTCGCGGTGAAAAACAAGGCAGTACAGCCAAATTTGCATTGGACACAGGGAAGTGGAAAGCACTGGTCAATGCTAAACCGAAAGAAGCTCAAAGCTCAAATGCCAATGTCCTTTATGCATCTCAGCTGAAAAAAAATACCCAAGTCAAAAGCGTTGAAACTTTAGAAATTATTGAAAGCTTTTTATCGCGTCGCCAAACCTCCGACCATGTGATTAAGCACATTCATGGCGGTTTCGATATGCAGTTTTTGACTCACCCCAATGCGATTAAGGTCAATCAGCCTGTGTCATTCAAGGTTCTGGATGATCAACACGGCGTGGCAAATCTTAAAGTTGAGCTGTTAGCACAGACTTACGATTTTAGCCGTAAGGAAAAAGTCTATAAAATCCTCACTACAGCTGTAGATGGAACACTGAATTTTAGGATACTAGATAAGGGTCAGTATTTGCTGAAACTGGATTATCAGCAGCCATTTGAGTTTAAAACAGATAATTTAAAACGTTATAAATATACTTTGGCATTCAATGTAGTTGATTGATGTTTTTATTGGTCATTTTATTGTTAAAACGAAGCTTAAGATGAGTGATTCACTTTCACTCATCTTTATATATGTATAAAAATGATAGAGATAAAAAAAGCCCACTGCATAATGAGTGGGCTTTTTAATATTTGGCTCTCCAACCTGGGCTCGAACCAGGGACCTGCGGATTAACAGTCCGTCGCTCTACCGACTGAGCTATTGGAGAATCTGAATGCGATTATAAGGAGATTTGAGCAAGGGTCAAGCTTAAATTGTCATGAAGGCGTCACTTTGAGTTTATATGCTCTTTATTTGCGCGAAATGTCAGAAAATGCGAAAAAAACTTGCAGCAACCGATTCGGCTTGTTAAATTGAATTCATAACAGAACGTTTAAGCGGTTGCTTAAACAGTGTGGATTTAAACCAACTTGCCAGCACTAAAATGGCTAAACTCGGAGACAGCGAATGAATACGCTTAGCATATCCCAAATATTTTCTAATCTTTCTTTTTATAAAGAAAACTATCTCGCTATTTTATCTGATCCAAAGCAGTACCAAATCTCTGTGGATGAAGCCTTTATTGAAGTTTGGCCCTTTAAAAAAGAATCACTGTGTTTGGGCGATTTACTGCAGCTCTGGTTTGCCCAAAAATGGTTGGCGAAAGCACCCATTGACTATCAATTTGAACTTTTTCTCAATGTAAATGTAGAAGATGACAAGCGTAACCCAGAGAAAGATCTTTATGTGTATGCCATTACCGGTAATATATTGACGGGTAGAAATGAAACATGTGCATGGTCGATAAAGAACAATCAAACAGAAACTTTGCAGATTGATAATGTGTTGCAAAACTATTGCACTTTCAAGGCTTGTCAGTACCCAACCAAACCACACAAGACACAGCTCAAAGCGATTGGTTCTGCGCATTAATGATTAAAAATGGTCATTAAAGATTAAAGGTCACGAATTGAATCTGCCTTAATCATTTTGATATTCAAATCAAAGCACCCCTATAAGGTGCTTCATTTTTTGATGGGACTAATCTTTATTTACCCACGAATAATCATGCAAGTCGCGGTGGCGTGTGCATAAAGTTTGCCTTGTTCATCAATAATTTTACCTTCAGAAATAGCTAAATTTTTACTGGTATTGATCACGGCACCTATCGCTGTGAGGGGCTTATCTTTAGGAATAGGGCGACACATTTTAATGTTCAGATCGATGGTGCCGTAGCCAACACCTGCCTCTAATACAGTATGAATTGCGCAGCCTGTCACCGTATCAAGTACGGTCGCTGCAAAACCCCCATGTACACCGCCTAAAGGATTAAGATGGCGCTGATCCGCTTGAACTTCGAATGTCACTTGACCACTTTCAATTTGAGTCGGTTTCATTGGAATAGTTTCGCTAATACTCGCAGGAGGAATATGACCTGCAGCCATTGCTTGGAGAAGTTGTAGTCCTGTCATTTCTTTTGGATTCATTGTTTTTCCTTCGAGTTGCATATTGAATACAGCTAGATATCGATTTTTATCTAACAAGTTCTAAATAAGAACTTGTGAATACCATACATAATTGTATAAAGTATCGTCAATGTCAATTGATCATCACGATGTGGAAGATTAAGTCATGAAATGGATCGAGGCGACCGAACAAAACTGCCCGATTGCGCAAAGTCTTGCGATTTTCGGAGATCGGTGGACGTTGCTCATTATCAGAAATGCGTTTACAGGCATGCGCAAGTTTGAGCATTTTCAAAAGAGCTTAGGCGTTACACGGCATGTATTGGCTGAGCGATTATCACGTTTGGTTGAGCAAGGGATATTGGAAAAACAGCCCTATATTGATCGTCAGCAGCGCTTTGAATACGTACTAACTGAAAAAGGACGTGAACTGCTGCCTATTTTAATGGCGATGGTGGAGTGGGGAGTGAAATGGACTGAGGCAGATCCACCGAACTTCAATCAATTAATGGGGTAAACACTTGGAACACTTTAATCAATGAAAATTAAGGATCAATGACAAGTAGCAACTATGAAAAGTACAAAGCAAATAAAACCCGCGATAGACGCGGGTTTTATTTTATCCGAAAAATTTCAGATTATTTTTCAGCAGCAATAGATGCAATCGCAGCATCTACGCCCTCAATTGAATCAGCCGCTTTCTTGATACGTGCTAGTGCATCAACAAGAACTTCATCCGCAGTTGCATAAGAGATACGCATGAAACCGCCTAGACCAAATGCATCACCAGGAACAACGGCAACACCAGTTTCTTCCAATAACCATTCAGAGAATTCTGTGCAAGATTTTAAGCCTTTCGCACGAATCAATGGGCGGATGTTTGCGTATGCATAGAATGCACCATCCGCAGGTAAGCAAGAGATACCATTGATTTCATTTAAGCCATTCACAACCAAGTCATGACGACGTTTGAATGCTTCAATCATAGGCTCAAGCACATCTTGAGGACCATTCAATGCAGCTTCAGCAGCAACTTGCGAAATAGACGTTGGGTTTGAAGTCGATTGAGATTGGATTTTTTTCATTGCCCCAATCAGCTTAGCAGGACCCGCTGCATAGCCAATACGCCAGCCAGTCATCGCATAAGCTTTAGACACACCATTCAGCACGATGGTACGGTCATAAAGGTCAGGTGCTACAGTTGCAATGTTATAAAACTCATCATCCCAACGGATTGGTTCGTACATATCGTCAGATGCGATATACACTTCTGGGTATTTACGAAGAACTTCAGCCAAAGCTTCAAGTTCAGCTTTGGTGTAGATCATACCTGTAGGGTTAGAAGGGCTGTTGAGTACCACTAAACGTGTTTTGTCAGTAATCGCTGATTCTAATTGAGCAGGTGTGATTTTGAAACGTTGTTCTTCACCACACTTTACAATGACAGGCATGCCTTCAGCGATGATCACCATATCTGGATAGCTTACCCAAAAAGGTGCAGGGATGATCACTTCATCACCTTTGTTCAATAATGCTAGAGCAAGGTTAAAGAATGATTGTTTACCACCACAAGAAACCAGAATTTGGTTTGCTGCATAGTCAAGGTTATTGTCACGCTTGAACTTAGCAATGATTGCTTTTTTAAGACTTGGCGTACCGTCCACAGCTGTATATTTGGTAAAACCATTGTTAATTGCTGCAATTGCTGCATCTTTGATGTGTTGCGGAGTATCGAAATCCGGTTCACCTGCGCCAAGACCAATAACATTTTTGCCAGCGGCTTTGAGTTCAGCAGCTTTATTGGTAACGGCAAGTGTAGGGGACGGTTTGATGGCATTGACACGATCAGAGAGACGTACGTCCACGGCAGTATTCCTTCTTATGGGGATTAAAAAAATAAAAAGCACACTATCTTAGCTTAAATTGAGCGACTGCGTCGTTCAATATCTGGACGAATTATCAAAAAATCACGAAAATATTTAAAAAATAGCCCTAAAATAGTGCTGAGTTACAATTTGAATAGGCTCGCAAAAAAATGATTTTTTTCGTACAATGGCGCTAGATTGAATTGAGTTACTGCTAATGAGCGCGCAAAATCCTCCCAAGAAAAAACCATTGGTCAATTTACCGTTTCCAATTAAGCAAGTAAATGATGCGAAACCGGCAGATGAAGAGGTGGAAGACTTACGTCCGAGGCCAACACCTTATGCAGACCGTACTTGGATGCCACCCCGTGGCACACGTCGTTCATTTGGTAAACGTTAAGCTGTCCTTATGCTTAAGATAAAAAATAGGTGCATGATGCACCTATTTTTTATGGCTTTAAAATGAGTTTTTTTAGATAAAATTTAATTGCCGATCAATATGGGTCAAGTCATAACGTTCGCCGCTATAGAATTGAATGTTTTCAACTTGATTGGCTGCGGTTTTTGCCCAGTCTTTGATGGTAATTTGATCTTGACCATCTTAGAGTGAAATGGCTAAGTCTTTACCTGAACTGTTAAATAGTAAGTCATTTACATTGACTCCTTCACCAAACTTGATTGTATCGTTTCTACCTTTTTCATAGATCGTGTCAACACCGAAACCGAGTTTAAATGCATAGCTTTCGTTGCCTAAACCATCCAACAGTTTGTCATTACCCGCATCACCATTCGGGATGTTGAGTAGCCCACCATTGGCGTCTAGCGTATCGTTACCTGCACCACCAAATCAGCTATTGTTGCCTAAGTTACCTTTGATCACATCATTTCCAGACTGAACTAAGGTAGTACCAAATGGATTAAGGGTGCTGATGTGTTGGTGTCTGGATTTAAAATATTGGTGGCAATGGCAATATTACCTGCAAGGTCGCCTGCATATACATAAGCCACTTGAGTCAAGGTATTCACCAGTTGATCTTTTGAAGAGAAATCATTATGTAGCAATTCACCATTCACGTATTGACCGACAAAATTCAAGCCTTCTGTAGTGAGTTGGCTTACGACATGAATGAGGCTTGCACCCCCTTTAAGATTCGCTTTGATCACATCGCCTAAAAGTTCGACATACCACCAGAATGGGCGGCTTGCACCACCATTGAGTTCAGAGGTATTTGCACCAAGATAATGATCTAAAATACTCGCAGGTGTAATGCCCGTCCAATCTGCTAAAGTGCCACCCAAGTTCTGAAGTGCTTGAGTCGCATCCATATGTACTAGACCATAAATACCACTTGAGCTTGGCAGATAACCTTTTGGTACGACCAGCTCATTTTGCTCGTTATAGACACCTATCAGTAAGTTATCTGCCAGTGTTTTAATCAGGACATTTGATGCTTTATAGAGTTGACCATCTGTGAAGTGAATGCCTTTTTCAGCTAAAGACTTTTCAGTACCTAAGCGCACATATTGATAAAGAATGTTTTTGGATCTGCCCAAGCTACAGATTCTGCGACTTTTTAATCAATTTATTATTGTTCGACCATATTATGAATTTTTTAAGACAAGCTAGGCTTAATTTTGAAAAAATAAGATGATATAACTTGAGACAAAAAGAGTATTTTCACTTTAGCTTTCGAAATGGGTGGTTTAATGTTTTAAATTATATTTTAATTTTTTCAATAACTTAAATGGATTTAAGTTGGTTTTATAGTGTGTGTAGATGCGATAAAAGCCTAGGGTCTGTCCTCATTTGGATTTACACCAAATGAATGAGCAAGCCAAAAATAACATTGACTTGTAATTACGAGCTAACTTTTCAAAACGAGTGGCAATACCCCGGAAATGTTTTAAGCGAGCAAACGCATTTTCAACGAGATGTCTTAATCCATAAAGATAATGATCAAATTCAACGTTTACTTTCTTACTATTAGATTTTCTTGGAATGATCGGAATCATATGATGATTTCGAGCAACTTCCCGGATATTCTCTGAATCATAGCCTTTGTCTGCAATCAAATACTCTGCTTCACCCACCAATTCAATTAATTGGCTTGCAACTTGACTGTCGTGGACTTCACCGCCAGTGATTTCAAAATCAATCGGATATCCACTCGCATCGACGGCAAGGTGAATTTTTGTAGTCGCTCCACCTCTTGATTTTCCAATTGCGCTTTCTTCACCATGCCGAGCTCCACTTGCATGCTGATGCGCGCGGATATAGCTTCCGTCAATGAATACCCATTCTTTATCCAATACGCCTCGTAATTTAAAAACAAATTCTCCCAGAGCCCTTTGTTCGCCCAACGATTAAACCGGTTGTAAGCCGTTTGCCATGGGCAAAGATCTTCAGGAACATCACGCCAAGGAGCACCAGTGCGAAGCTTCCATAGGATGGCTTCCATAATATTCTTACTATTACGTGAACGATAACAGCCATAAAATTGCATAGTTTGTTGGATTTGATTCCAAATTTCGTCTGTGATGACTCTACGTGACATGATCTGAAGCTTAATTCTAGACAACGAGTTAAGCTATTTTAATAGAATGAAACTGATGAGTGAAATATATACTTCAAATGAGGACACGCCCTAGTCTCATCTTACTCAAGAAGAAAGATGTCAGATTTATACACTGTTGCTTATTCAATCAGGATATTTTCTAATGGCTCGCCCCAAACGAACTCCGCATGTACAATCACCGCTTTAATATGCCTTAGATCTTTTAAGACAGTCGCAGGAGCGACTCCATCAGAACCAGTTAATGGATTCCCTGTTACTCTTAACATTGCATATTATGAAAAATCTTGTCGAGTTAATGAATAGATATTTTTCTCTGGAATCTCTAAACTAGCGATATGTTGCAGTATTCCTGTTTTAGTTCTGGCAAAAACTGTCCGCTTCTTCCAACTACTGAAAAATAAATTCTTTGAGTGTTTTTTGTTTTAATTGCACCTCAAGGTTCAATATTTTTTCAGGGTTCAATTCAATTGTCGCCTCAGTTCTTTTGATCCATTCATCAGCGAGTGATTTTTTGCTGAATGTTTTAGATTGTTTGAATTCTGGGTAGCCGAGGTGTTGAACGCGGATTTGTACTCTATATCGTGTTGTACCGTCTTTAGTTTGTCATTTGTGACTGTACCCATGAATTTGCACCTAGATATTTAAGGTGCAAATAGGATGCAACGCTTGTGCATTAAAAAGTCAATATGAAGTGACTAAACAAAGTTAAACGAGGTTAGAAAAATTGAGTCAACACAGCGTCATTAGAGATTTGTTTGATAAATCAAAGCCTACGCCTATTTGGGTCGCTCCGATGGCAGGCGTAACGGATCGTCCGTTTAGAACTCTGTGCAAATACTTTGGTGCCGGTCATGCAGTCAGTGAAATGATGACAGCTGATCAAACCTTGCGTATGAGTAAAAAAAGTTTGTATCGTGCAAATTTTGATGGTGAACTTGCACCAATTTCTGCACAAATTGCAGGTTCAGATCCATTAGAATTGGCGCAAGCAGCGCGCTATCAGGTGTCGAACGGCGCTCAAATTGTCGATATCAATATGGGCTGTCCTGCCAAGAAAGTCTGCAATAAGTTGGCGGGCTCGGCACTGCTCAAAGACGAAGATTTGGTCGCTCGAATTTTAGATGCAGTCGTTCACGCCGTGGATGTACCCGTGACCCTCAAAACGCGTTTGGGTTATTTAAATGGTCAGGAAAACATTTTACGTGTGGCAAAGCGTGCAGAAGAAGCGGGTATTGCAGCCTTGGCTTTGCATGGTCGTACACGTGAAGATATGTATTTAAATACAGCACGATATGATCTGATTAAAGCAGTTAAAAATAGTATTGGAATTCCAGTCATCGCAAATGGTGATATTGATAGTCCTGAAAAAGCCAAATTTGTTTTGGAACATACGGGCGCAGATGCAGTGATGATCGGACGCGCGGCGCAAGGTCGCCCTTGGATTTTTAGAGAAATATCGCATTATCTAAATACTGGCGAGCATTTAGCAGCACCTTCCATTTTAGAAGTGAAAGATGTGCTTTTGGGACATTTATCAGAATTATATGAATTCTATGGTGAATACTCAGGATGTCGAATTGCGAGAAAACATATTGCTTGGTATACCAAAGGTTTGCGCTCAAGCAATGAGTTTCGCCAAAACATGTACAAAGTTGAAAATACTGTAGATCAAGCCAAAGTGGTTGAAGCTTATTTTGACTTATTGCTTGATCAAGGCTTGATTATGAGTGATGTACAAACTGAGCAATTTAATTTACTGGACGTGTAATTTACAATCGACTTTAAAAGTTTAAGGTAATAAAAAAGCCAAATGTACATATTTGGCTTTTTGCTTTTTATTTCATCATTCGTCATATTGATTCATTTCTAAAATCAACTGATTCATCAGGTCTGTTGCTTCAAGTTCTCGAACTTGAATGACGTTACTGCCAGCCCAAAATGCGCCATATTCTGAATTGCCTTGTTTCAATGCAGCAGCATTTAGCTGTTTGCCTAGATCATATGCATAAGGATAAGGTGCAACTTCTACACGTTCTGGTAAATCGACAGATTTTGCCCAAGCATTGATAATCCCGCGCGCAGGACGCCCAGATATACTGGAAGTAATTTGTGTAATGGGTTTACTGAGTAAAGCCGTACGATAGGCAGCATTGGCACTCGAAGATTTGCATTGCACAAATGCCGTACCAAGCTGCACCGCAGCTGCGCCTAAATTGAGTAGATACTGCGCTTGGAAGCCATTCATCACGCCACCTGCCGCAACGATAGGCAGTGAACAATGGGCTGCAAGCAATTTAACCAAGTCTGCTGTTTTGATCCCACTGTCTATGTTTTCATTGAAAATACCACGATGTCCGCCGGCTTCAATGCCTTGCGCAATAATAATATCAATGCCTGCGGCCTCTATTTCTCTGGCTTCTGCAAGATTGGTTGCAGAGACCATGGTTATAATTCCTGCATCTTTGAGGGCTTTAATTTGACGCTCATGTGGAATACCAAAATGAAAACTGACCGCTTTGGGCTGAGTATCTAGAACTAGATTTAAATAATCATCATTGTCTAAAAAACTTGGATAAATACAGTCTAAATCGTGCGGTAATTCTGCGCCGAATTTTTCAAATTGGGGTTTTAAATGTTCAATCCATGTTCGATTACGCGGTGTATCTTGCAGGGAGGATTGATGACAGAAGAAATTGACTTGAAAAGGTCGATTGGTTAAAGCCTTGGTCTCCAAAATTTGTTGTTTTGCTGAAGCCAGTGAGGCTGCACCTAAACCTAGCGAGCCTAGACCACCTTGATTTGAAACTTCAGCAGCCAGCTTTGCTGTAGAAACGCCCGCCATTGGCGCAAGAAAAAGAGGGTGCTGAATCGCAAGTTGTTCTAATAAAGTCATATCTAGGCTCCATGAATTAAACTCAAATGTGCCTAAGCTCTGCGCACTAAGCAACTTATATTCATTATTTTATAAAAAAATGATGCATATGATAAAAAGGCTGGATATTGAAAGCACTGAGATACCATTAATATGAGGTTTGATAAATCTCTATTTGGAAAAGTCCCTTTCGTTTTTTTAGACTTAAACTTCCAAATTATAGGGTTCAAAGATAAGCACAAGAATCTATTATCCAAAAATTCAAGAGATAAAATGAAGCGTCATCTCATGTCGCATGCAAGATGAGTGTCATGCCGTGAATTTTGACAACCTTTATAATAGCCAAATCACTTATTTTCTAAAGTCATTGTCATGTCAGATCGTATCCGTGAAAAGTTACAAATCTTAGCTGATGCTGCCAAGTATGATGTTTCATGTTCTTCAAGTGGTAGTAATCGAAAAAACAAAGACAAGGGACTGGGCAATACAGGCGCCGGGATTTGTCACAGCTATACTGAAGACGGGCGCTGTGTCTCGCTACTTAAAATCTTATTTTCAAATGTCTGTATTTTTGATTGCTCATATTGCGTTTCACGGCGCTCAAATGATGTAAAACGTGCGGCGTTTACGGTGCAAGAAGTGGTCGATTTGACCATTAATTTTTATCGTCGAAATTATATTGAAGGGCTATTTCTCAGTTCAGGGATTTTTAAGTCTGCGGATTACACCATGGAACGTATGCTTCAAGTCGTGAAAAAGCTGCGTCTTGAAGAAAACTTTAATGGTTATATCCATCTTAAGACCATTCCAGGTGCTTCAGAAGAAATTATTCATGAAGCGGGGCTGTATGTAGATCGGATGAGTATTAATTTAGAAATGCCCACGGAAGATGGGTTGAAGAAATTCGCTCCAGAAAAATCTCATGCCGAAGTGCAAAAAGACTTGGGCATTGTACGAGATCGTTTGATTCAATTGACCGATGAGCGCAAGTTAATCAAGTCTGTGCCTAAGTTTGTTCCAGCAGGGCAAACCACACAAATGGTGGTGGGCGCCCATCAAGAAACCGATCAAGATGTGATTTTAATGGCAGATCGACATTATAAGGATTATAAACTTAAGCGGGTATATTATTCGGGTTATATCCCGATTAATGATGAAGAAAAAGCCTTACCCGCAGTTGGGTCAGCGCCGCCCTTGTTGCGTGAAAATCGCTTGTATCAGTCCGATTGGCTGATGCGTTTTTATGGCTTTGATGCGACAGAAATTGTCGATGATCAGCATCCCAACTTAGACTTAGACATAGACCCTAAACTGAGTTGGGCACTACGCCATCCAGATCAATTCCCTATAGATATTAACCGCGCGGATTATCGGATGATTTTGCGTGTGCCGGGTATTGGGGTGCGCTCTGCCAAGAAAATTGTTCAGGCACGTCGTTTTGGTGCGATTCATATTGATCAATTGAAGCGTATGGGTGTGGCTTACAATCGAGCGCAGCATTTTATTCGCTGTCAGGACACCCCGCAATTTGTTAAAGAGCGCTTGCCCAGTCAAATTCGACAGCAAATCTTGCAAGGTGGGCAGTCTAAATATCAAAAACAACTGTCACCTCAGTTGGGCTTTGGTTTCTAAATGGCACAGTATGTTTTTGATGGCAGCATGACAGGCTTGCTTAGCTGTGTGTATCGCGCTTTTCAATTTAAAGAGTTTGATGTTCGAGTAGTGACCCCCAATCACATTCAACATGCCTTGTTTGATGAAAGTATCGATGTACAGTCTAATGAGGAGCAAGCGCAGCGCGTGTGGCAAGGCCTAAAGCAGAAAGTGTCGAGCAGTGGTATTCGCAACTTTTATTACACGTTTTTGTCCGAGCAAATAGATGCATTTCAATCGCTTTTCGATTTTAGTCTTTATGTATTTCAATCGAGCAGACCTGTCGATAAAGACTATGGGCATCAGGATGTTTTGGCTTTGGCGCAGTGGGCAAAGCAAGTCGGTCGTGAAAAACATCGTATGGAAGCTTTTGTACGTTTCAAAAAGTGTCAGGATGGTTTGTTTTTGAGTTTAGTTCGACCCGATTTTAATGTTTTACCGCTCATTGAGCGACATTTTAAAAGTCGTTATCAAGATCAAAAATGGTTGATCTATGATGAAAAGCGAAAATTTGGTATCTATTATGATTTAGATCTAGTCCATCAAATTCAAATGAATGCTTATGAAGTCGATGCACAACTTGCAATTGGCGCAAGCCAAAGCTTTAGCATTGAGCTGGATGATGAAGAAGTACTGTATGACCAGCTTTGGAAAGATTATTTTAATAGCGTAAATATCCAAGCCCGTAAAAATATGAAGTTACATATACAATATGTGCCGAAACGTTATTGGCGCTATATGAATGAAAAGGAGGTTTAATTCATATTTGTTTTAAATCTCGTTTAACTCCCTCATGCTTCAAACTCTTTATTTATTTTGTTCTAATATTTAAACCCACATTTGGTTAAGTAAAATATAAACACTGGATTAAGATCAAATTGACCTTAAGTTATTGATTTTAAATATTTAAGTGCGATGTATTTTAATAACTTGTAATAAATGTTTTAAGAAAGCTTAATTCAGTTGTTTTTTTTTAAATTAAATATTTTCAGTGGTTAATATAGACCTAAATTTTTAAATGGCTATTTAAAATACTTTTTAGGTATTGTTGTATGGTTGATGTGATGTGGTCATAATATTTTGGACTGGTAATCCCCATTACTATAACAATTTAGCGAATGAGTGCTTATGTCACTTTCTAATAAAACAATGTAAAACAATAAATTGTAATTAAATTTGTGATGATCCTTTCTTTTGTAAAATCAAAATCATTTCATTAAAAGAATCAAGTCAAATTATTAATTTTTTCGCCTTATTCGACTAAAGAACTATATAAAAGGTTGTCATTGCTGATTTGTTTTCTTTAGAATTGCGCACTAATTTGCGCTGTATTTTCATCTCATTCATTTATTTTGATGATGCTAATATCATATAAATAAATGGTTTATTGTTTTTTTGAGTTTAAAAAGGGTCTTCTATGGATATTCAAGTTGATGAGCAATCTCAGCAGCCACCCAAGAAGCAAAAATTTTATCAAATTCTTTATGTTCAAGTGATTTTTGCAATTGTAGCAGGTGTTTTGCTTGGTCACTTTATGCCAGAACTCGGTGAAAGCTTAAAACCACTAGGCGATGCTTTCATTAAAATCGTAAAAATGATTATTGCACCTGTTATTTTCTTAACAGTGGCAACGGGTATTGCTGGCATGACCAATATGGGGGCGGTCGGTCGTGTTACTGGTAAAGCAATGCTTTACTTCATTACCTTCTCTACCTTGGCATTGATCGTAGGTATGATTGTTGCAAACCTTGTTCAGCCGGGTAAGGGGTTGAATATTGATCCTACTGTTTTAGAAAGCGACAAAGTTGCCACCTATGTTGAAAAAGCACATGATGCGACGGTCGTTGACTTCTTCATGAATATCATTCCGAAGACGCTTGTGAGCCCTTTGGTTGGCGGTGATATTTTACAAGTACTTTTTGTGGCTGTACTTTTTGGTTTGGCAGTTGCCGCAGTAGGTGAGAAAGGCAAGCCAATCACTGAATTATTAACCAACCTGACTGCACCAGTGTTCTACTTGGTGGGTATGTTAATGAAACTCGCGCCAATTGGTGCATTCGGTGCAATGGCGTATACCATTGGTGCATTTGGTATCTCAAGTATTGGTAATTTATTGTTATTGATTCTGACGTTCTATATCACATCATTGTTATTCGTTTTGGTTATTTTGGGTGCTGTTGCACGTTATAACGGTTTCTCTATTTTAGATTTAATTCGTTATATCAAAGACGAATTGTGGTTGGTACTGGGTACAAGCTCATCTGAAGCAGCTTTACCGACATTGATGACCAAAATGGAAAAAGCGGGTTGTGAAAAGTCTGTGGTCGGTTTGGTTATTCCAACAGGTTATTCATTTAACCTTGATGGTACCAATATCTACATGACCATGGCGGCGCTATTTATTGCGCAAGCTTGTAATATCGATTTGACCATTTGGGAGCAGTTAACCATTTTACTTGTCGCGATGGTCAGTTCTAAAGGTGCAGCTGGGGTGACAGGTGCAGGCTTTATTACACTTGCAGCGACATTGTCTGTTGTTCCTGCTTTGCCTGTTGCGGGTATGGCCTTGATTCTGGGTATTGACCGTTTCATGTCAGAATGCCGTGCGCTCACCAACTTGGTGGGTAATGCATGCGCTACAATCGTAATTGCGCGTTGGGATAATGCGTTAGATAAAGAACAATTAGATGCGACCTTAAAAAAGAAAATATAAGTTTGTTTGATTAAAAAAGCCCATCTGATGATGGGTTTTTTTATGCTTTGAAGATTGAAGATTGAAGATTGAAGATTGAAGATTGAAGATTGAAGATTGAAGATTGAAGATTGAAGATTGAAGATTGAAGATTGAAGATTGAAGATTGCTTATCTAGGGCAATCACTCAAACTACAATTTAGAAATGAAAATAACATGCTTCGCTGATCATATGGTTTGTCTTTAATTTTCTTCATAGAAACAAATTTAGAATGATTGCAATAAAGCTTAAAGGATATAGGCGCTATATTGAGTTTCATTCATTAAAAAAAAAGCCCATCATCAAGATGAGCTGCGTGTTTTAAAGTGTGTAGATTAACAACCAGTCAATTTTTCAGACTGCGGTTTTTCATCTGGAAAAAAGACAGGACGGAGTTTTACACCGACACTATTGCCAATAAAGGCAAAAATGAGCCATAACCATCCGTGTACGCTGCCTGACGCAATGCCGCTGAAGTAAGCACCGATATTACAGCCATATGCTAAACGTGCGCCGTAACCGAGCATTAAGCCACCGATTACCGCCGCAACAATTGAACGTTTCGGAATGTTTAAGCGAGGTGCAAATTTTCCAGCTAAGCTTGCTGCCAATAAAGCACCCAACATGATACCGAAGTTCATCATGGAGGTGATATCAAACCACAGTGATTCTGACAGTGCTTTGGCATTGCCTGGTATTTGCCAATAGGCCCAAGACGCAACATCAATACCACCGAATGCTGCTACTTTTGCCGCCCAAACTGCCAACGCAGAGGTTACACCCCAAGGACGACCTGCCAAAGCTAAAGTGGCAAAGTTGAGCAGGGTTAAAATAATACCGCCCCAGATGAGTGGCCATGGACCGCGTATGAAACGCTTCCAACCTTGATATTCACTCTCGGGTTCAAGCTCAAGCGAGCCATGACGTTTCTTCTCAAAATATATAGTGGCTAGCGCAATGAGTGCAAACAACACAAAGTTGATAAGTAGCGCAGGCACGACGCCTAGACTTGCCACCACAGAAATAGGTGCAAGATGAGGTAGATTGAACCACCAGTCTAGATGCGTGGTCGCAATTAAAGAACCTGTACAGAAGAAGAATAAGGTGATGAGCATACGAGAACTACCACCACCTACAGTATAGAGTGTTCCTGATGCACAGCCGCCACCGAGTTGCATACCAATACCAAAAATGAAGGCACCTATCATGACCGACATAGACACGGGGCTGATATTACCTTTCACTGGATTGCCGAAAAGCTCACCTGCACCGAGTGCTGGGAAAAACAATAATACTGCAACACCAAGCATGATCATTTGAGCGCGCAATCCACGACCACGCCGTTCTTTAATAAATACACGCCAGCTCGAAGTGAAGCCAAAAGAAGCATGATATAAGGTCATACCTAAAGCGCCACCAATTGAAAACAGCAGCGCTTGGTTTATACCTACGATTTGATAAGCGCCGATCATACCCACCAATAATAGGAAAATAGCCACCCAAACCGATAACTGGGAGCGATCAGATTTTGCTGCGATAATAGACATGGGAGTAAATAGTAAAATATATTAAAGGTTTATTTTAAGTGATCTACACTCAAATGGGGTATTCGAGTATCTATATAACGCGGGTATTTTGCTGAGATTAATTGATTTTGTATATTGGTTATTTTGATAATGTGCTCTTTTTTTTAGCGTAATAAAGTTTAAATATGAACCGATGTCCTCAATCAAACATTAAATAAAGAACCAAGCCAGCTTGTTAACAGCATCGCAGCAATTCCCCAGAGCATGACGCGAATACAACCTTTTAGCATAGATGTCCCTGTAAAATAACCCGACATGACACCCAATAAACCTAAAGAACACGCGCCAACCAGCCCAACGATAAGCATCAAATTTTCAGCAGAGCTGAACAAAATCGCCATGAGTGGAAAAAATGCACCCAATGAAAAGGAAAGGGCAGATGACCAAGCAGCGAGTATGGGTTTAGCACTGGTCATTTCATTAATCCCAATTTCATCACGTGCATGTGCTTGCAAGGCATCATGATCCATAAGCTCTACCGCAACTTCATGCGCAAGCTTGGGATTAACGCCACGTTGAATATAGATCTGTGTAAGCTCAGCTAGCTCCAAATGAGGATTTTTTTCTAGTTCATTGGCTTCAAATTTTAAATCTGCTTCTTCAATATCAGATTGAGATTTAACTGAAATGTATTCACCTGCAGCCATAGATAAAGCACCAGCAATAAGGCCCGCAATACAGCTGATAAAAAGGGTGTGATTGGATGCGCCACTTGCTGCCATGCCCAAAACTAAACTGGTGACAGAAATAATCCCATCATTGGCCCCGAGGACTGAGGCGCGTAACCATCCAGTGCGGTGAATATAGTGAGGCTGTTCATGCTGAGATATCGACATTGATGCTTTAGTGAAATTGAATGTTTATTTAAAATAGAAGATATTTCGAGTTTAAATCAAGTTATTTATCATCAGATAAATAAAAAGCCCTTAGACAGGGCTTTTTAACTCAGCAAAAATTATTGTTGAGCTTTTTCTTTTACATTTGAAGCGCCTTCTTCAACCGCAGCAGCAGCGTTAGCAGTTGCATCTTTGGTTGCATCAACAGTCGCATCAGCAGCGTTATCTACCGCTACAGCTGTGTTATGTGCAGCATTTTCAGTTGCAGCAGCAGCGTTATCTACCGCTACAGCCGTATTATCAGCAGCATTTTGAGTTGCATCTTTAATGTCTTCACCGGCTTGAGTTGCAGCATTTTCTAAATGCTCACCCGTTGTAGCGCCTGTTTCAGGTGCTTTCTCTTTATTACAACCAACTAAAGCAACAGTAGCAGCAAGACCTAAAGCAACAAGTAATTTATTCATTTTATCTACCTTTATTAAACTATTATTTTGATCCAAGGTCTTTGGATGAGACCAATATATACAAGTTCAGCAAAAAATAAATATTGAAAATTGTAAAGATTTTATTGGCTTAAAATAAAAACCCATGATGTTAGTAATAACATCATGGGTTTAATATCGGACTTTGACTCGAAGGCATGCATTTAAGTTCAAGATATCTATCTAAAACCTGCCTTCTTTTCTTTTAAAATTCGATTACTGCCCCGAACGGATCATATAATCAAAAGCAGACAATGATGCTTTTGCGCCTTCACCTGTGGCAATAATGATTTGCTTATAAGGCACAGTGGTACAGTCACCTGCAGCAAATACTCCTTTGACATTGGTTTCGTTACGATCATTAATGATGATCTCACCGCGGTTACTCAGTTCAACATCCGATTCTTTCAAGAAATCCGTATTGGGCAACAAACCAATCTGTACAAAGATCCCTGCAAGTTCAACCGTATGTTCTTCATCAGTTGCACGGTCTTTGTATTTCAAAGCAGTTACTTGTTTGCCATCACCCACCACTTCTGTCGATAAGGCATTTTTGATCACAGTGGTGTTGGGTAAGCTATTCAATTTGTCTTGAAGCACTTGGTCAGCACGAAGTTTGGTATCAAATTCAACCAGTGTTACATGCTCAACAATCCCTGCAAGATCAATCGCCGCTTCTACACCTGAGTTACCACCACCGATCACCGCAACACGTTTAGCTTTAAACAGTGGGCCGTCACAATGCGGGCAGTAGGCAACACCACGAGTTTTGTATTCTTGCTCGCCTGGTACATTCATTTCTCTCCAACGTGCACCTGTAGAGAGGATCACGGTTTTCGATTCAAGTTTTGCACCATTTTCCAAAGTGATTTCAACATTGCCATACGTAGTTTGGTCTGCACCCACAATTGATTTCACACGTTGCAGGTTCATGATGTCGACACCGTACTCACGTACATGTGCTTCCATTTCGGCTGCAAACTTAGGACCTTGTGTTTTTTGCACTGAAGTGAAATTTTCAATGTCCATGGTATCCATGACTTGACCACCCATGCGCTCAGCTACGATCCCTGTTTTGATGCCTTTACGAGCAGCATAGATGGCTGCGGTATTCCCTGCAGGACCACCACCAATCACCAATACATCAAAGGCTTCTTTGGCATTCAATTTCTCAGCGTCTTTCGCAGCAGAGTTGGTATCTAACTTGGCAATGATTTCTTCCAAAGTCATACGACCTTGACCAATATGCTCACCGTCTTGGAACAACATCGGAACGGCCATGATTTTACGTTCTTCAACTTCATCTTGGAAGAATGCACCATCAATCATGGTTGCTGTTGTGCCTGGGTTGTTAATTGCAATCAAGTTGAGTGCTTGAACCACGTCTGGGCAGTTATGACAGCTCAACGATACAAATACATCAAAGTCAGCTTTTATATTCAAATCTTTAATTTGCGCCAAGACTTCATCAGAGACTTTTGGTGCATAACCTGATACTTGTAACAATGCTAAGATTAACGAGGTGAACTCATGACCCATGGGTAAACCTGCGAAATTAACACGAGGTTGTTCACCCATTTTCGCGATACCAAAACTTGGTGCGCGGCTATTTGTACCGTCGAAACGTGCAGTCACCAATGCAGATAAAGCTGCGACTTCTTCTACCAATTCTTTAATTTGCTTTGATTTATCAGAATCATTTAAGGTTGCCACGATTTCGATAGGGCTTTCTAAGCGTTCAAGAAGTGTTTTAAGTTGTGCGGAAGTATTTTGATCTAACATGGCTAACGTCTCCAAAGGAGTAAATGTTTATTGAATACAGCCATAGTAGAGCAAAACATGAAATAGGTAAAACAGTTTGTTTTTATATAAACAATCGGTTTTATGGATTTATAGCCTGTAATGGAAATTTAGTCGCCAAATATCAAAATGAAATTTACAGCTTATATGGCGCTAAGTGTAAGAAAATTCAAATGATAATGGGATAAAACAACTGAAAAAGATCAGCAAAATCATCCTATAAGACCAAATTGTTAAATTCTTATAAAATAAAATAGCAATGTTATAATTAAATCAACATGAATAGGTAGATTGAACGCAATGAGCTTAAAAAAAGGAATATATCAACATTATAAAGGTCAACTTTATCAAGTGATGAATGTCGCAACGCATAGTGAAACTGAAGAAAAGTTAGTGGTATATCAATGTTTATATGGGGATTATTCGATTTGGGTAAGACCTTTAACCATGTTTACTGAAATGATTACCACACCCGATGATCGAGAAGTGGAGCGCTTTAAACTCATTCAAGAAGTCCTATAAACAGGTTGAGTAAAGTAATAAAAATAAGGCTTAATTATGAGTTTAGACCAATATTTCATATCCAAGATGCAAGACATTTATGCAGAATTTAAAGCGTATGATGCATCGCAATCTGAGCGCCTAGGTCGATATCGAAATATTGAGCCTGAATCCGCACGTTTTTTAGCGATGTTGATCCGTATTCAACAATCTAAGCGTATTTTAGAAATTGGAACATCCACGGGTTATTCAACCCTTTGGTTGGCAGATGCAGCGCAAGTCACTCAAGCAAAACTGATCACTTTAGAAATTGATCCAGACAGAACCGTGAAGGCGCAGCATTATGCGAAAGCGTTAAAGCTTGATCATGTCATTGATTTTCGAGTGGTTGATGCAGGCATATTTTGCGATCTTGTAGGCAAAAATTTGATTTTATTGTGTTGGATGCAGAGCGTGATGCTTATGTCGACTATTGGGTATATTTGCAGCATTTGCTCGAACCCAAGGGTGGCGTACTGATCATTGATAATGTAATTTCACACGCGCATGAGGTTCAAGCTATTTTTGATTTAATTGAAAATGATTCAAGATTCATCTCTACGACATTGACCATAGGCGCGGGCTTATTGATGGTAACTTTTAAAGATTAAAGTGGATAGATCAACCTAAAGCGGTAAAAGGATCAAACGTCAATTTGATCCTTTTTAATGTCTAATTAATGCTGATTCTGGTGAAATGTAAGTCATATTCTAAGTACTTGTGAACAAAAGCCGTTTTATCACTGCTACGCAATAAGTTGTTATAGATAAACTCTGGTACAGGGTGATAAAGCTCACCAGAGCCATTATTGTAAAATATTTTTAAATAGCGCGAGGTCGCATTATATTTCCAAGTCGTCACAGCAAGAGGTGTTCCCATGGCATCTCCTTGAACTATAGGCTTATGATGATGTTATTAGATTTGCTAAACCTATTGTGACCATAAGTCAGATAGGAAAGCTTATGTATAGCAGATTTGTAAATCCAAATGCATGCTCAAAATGAGATTAAGTTTTCTATTTATTTGATGGAAAATATGAATAAATTAAAAACATGATAATTTTTAGATCAGTCTATTATGAAAATTTAAGCTGAAATAAATGTATAAGAACGCCTGAATTTTGAACTGTATTACCTCATCTTTGACCACTAATAACGATTTTTAAATAAAAAAGTTAATGGATGATTCAAATAAAAAACCACGCTAAAAGCGTGGTTTTTTTAAATCAGTTCGATCTAATTAAAGAATTAGATTTTACCTACTAGGTCGATTGAAGGCGCAAGCGTTGCATCGCCTTCTTTCCATTTAGCAGGGCAAACTTCGCCTGGGTGAGCATGTACGTATTGAGCTGCTTTAACTTTACGAAGAAGTTCAGAAGCATCACGGCCAATACCACCAGCGTTGATTTCAACGATTTGGATTTTACCTTCTGGATCGATAACGAAAGTACCACGGTCAGCAAGACCAGCAGCTTCGATTAGAACTTCAAAGTTTTTAGACAAAGTCCACGTTGGATCGCCAATTAATGGGTATTGGATTTTACCAATCACTTCAGAAGTATCATGCCAAGCTTTATGAGTGAAGTGAGTGTCAGTTGAAACACCGTAAACTTCCACGCCTAATTTTTGGAATTCAGCATAGTTGTCAGCAAGATCGCCAAGTTCAGTTGGACAAACAAAAGTGAAGTCAGCTGGGTAGAAGAATACGACAGACCATTTGCCTTTAAGATCAGCTTCTGTAACATCTACAAATTGACCGTTGTGGTAAGCAGTCGCTGCGAATGGTTTAACTTCAGTATTAATTAAGCTCATCATTGTCTCCATGATTAAGGATTGTCTTTAATTTCTAATAGAGTATCGAAACTTGTGTTATTGCTGAAACAGTATTTTTACATAACTAGCATCGGAAAAACCGAACTGAGTAATGTGAGAAGTATTCAATTTCACTCAATACAGTCATTTTGTCATTCAACATCAAAGTTATGATTCTTTCATGACAAAAGAAAAGTTAAGAAAAGATCCGTTGTTAAACATGAAGCCATTGGAGTGAGAATTCAAGGGCTGAGTTTAAAAAAGATAGAAAAATAATGGAAATCAATATCGTGATCGTAGATATATGCGCCATATAACGCTTTTCTAAAGAAAAAAATAAATAAACATCAGTTCGAAATAGGTCAATAGGTCACTAGTTTAATAGAATATTAGAGATGAATTTTCTGAGGATAAAAATCAACAATTAAATGACATGGTGTTAAATGATCTGTTCAGTCTGAGTTTTGTAGGTCAAAGACTATGCCTGTATCTTGTTACAGCGTAAAATAGGCAATTCATCTTTACTTTTAGGGTACGTCATCTGTGGTAAGTCATTTAAATGTAGATCAATGGGTCATGGCTCGCGACCGTCATCGTTTAAATCGACTGCGTAAAGGTAAAGATGCAAATCCAAAGCAGTATCAAGAATTATTTGAAAAATCCAATTTAAAAGTCCGTTCACGTCTAGACAGTATTCCCAACATTAAACTGAATCAAGATTTGCCTGTGACCCAATATACAGACAAGTTGATTGAGGCCATTCAGCAGAACCAAGTGGTGATTGTGGCAGGAGAAACGGGTTCAGGTAAGACTACTCAGCTCCCTCAAATTGCAATGCTTGCAGGACGTGGTTTGACTGGAATGATTGGTCATACACAGCCACGTCGTTTGGCGGCGCGTACAGTCTCTCAGCGAATTTCAGAAGAAGTCGGTCAAAAACTCGGTGAGTCGATCAGTTTTAAAATCCGTTTTAATGAGCAAGGCTCTCAGGACTCATTGGTGCGTCTAATGACCGATGGGATTCTGCTTGCTGAATTGGGTCATGATCGCTTTTTAACAAAATACGATACGATCATTATTGATGAGGCGCATGAGCGCTCACTCAATATCGACTTTATCATGGGCTATTTAAAGCAGCTACTACCCAAACGCCCAGATTTAAAGGTGATCGTGACGTCTGCGACTTTAGATGTAAATCGCTTTAGTGCTTACTTTAACAATGCCCCGATTTTTGAAGTTGAAGGTCGAAGTTTTCCAGTAGAACTGCGTTATCGACCTATTTCAGAAATGAGTATTGTGGGTAGTGATGATGATGAATTTGATGATTTTGAAGAAAATTTACCGCGAGCAGTCGTGCAAGCGGTTGAAGAATGTTTTCAAGATGCACAAGAAAAAGGGCATCCTGAACACGCGGATATTTTGATTTTTGCCAGTACAGAACTTGAAATTCGAGAACTACAAGAAACCCTACAAAAATTTGGTCCAAAACACACCGAAATTTTACCGCTGTATGCTCGACTTGCGATTGCAGAACAGCAACGTATTTTCAATGCAGGTGGTGGTGGACGACGGATTATTATTGCCACCAACGTTGCTGAAACCGCACTGACGGTTCCGAATATTCGTTATGTGATTGATAGTGGTTTTGCACGTATTTCACGTTATAGCTATCGTTCACGGGTACAACGTCTGCCAATCGAGGCGATTTCACAAGCCGCAGCCAATCAGCGTAAAGGGCGCTGTGGTCGTATTGCACCCGGTGTCTGTATTCGTCTGTATAGTGAAGATGACTTTTTAGGCCGTCCTGAGTTTACTGAACCTGAAATTAAACGAACCAATTTGGCATCCGTTATTTTACAGATGCAAAGTTTGAACTTAGGTTCGCTTGAAGATTTCGATTTCATTGAGCCACCTGATCACCGTTTGGTGAATGATGGTCGTAAGCTTTTGATTGAATTGGGTGCAATGAGTGAGAAGAAAGCGCCGCAGTCAAATCAATCGATTGAAAGTAAGAGCAATGAAAAAGTTGAAAAAGAGAATCCTCCCTCTCAACCTGCGGTGAAAAAAAATGCACCTCCGCAAAGTCGGGATACCTTAACCAAAATTGGTCAACTCATGGCGAAGATGCCGATTGATCCGCGCTTAGCTCGAATGATTTTGGGTGGGGCGCATTTTGGGGTATTGAATGAAGTCTTAATTATCGTCTCGGCTTTGGCAGTGCAAGATCCCCGTGAGCGTCCTGCAGACAAGCAAATGCAGGCAGATCAAAAACATGCATTGTTTAAAGAAGGTGAATCTGACTTTTTATTTTATATAAAGTTATGGGAAACCTTGCAGCAAAACCGTGAAACGATGAATGAAAATAAACGTCGTAATTTTGCACGGCAGCATTTTTTAAGTTGGCTTCGTATACGTGAATGGAAGAAAACCCATGAGCAATTGACTGAGCTGGCGGAAGGTTTAAAACTCTCTTTTAACAGTAAAGCGGCGAATTATGAAAACTTGCATCGGGCTTTACTGACAGGGCTGTTGTCTTTTATTGCCAATAAAACGGATGAACGTAATGTGTTTATGGCAGTGCGTCAGCAAAAAGCACGTATTTTCCCTGCTTCAACTTTGCATAAAAGCAACATACCTTGGGTGATGGCATTTGAGATGGTTGAAACATCTCAAGTGTATTTAAGAACGCTAGCGAAGATTGAACCAGAATGGATTTTGCTCGCGGCAGGTGATTTGCTGAAGCATCATTATTTTGAGCCGCATTGGTCGAAAAAAGCCGGTGTGGTCAATGCTTATGATCAAATCTCGCTATTTGGATTGATCGTTCAACCGAAACTTTTGATGAATTATGAGAAAGTTGATCAAGAGGCGGCACATGAAATTTTCCTTCGAGATGCTTTAACGACGGGTAATTTGGGTATTACACCTCCATTTTTAAAGCACAATTTATTGAAACTTGAAGAAGTTGAGCGGGTAGAGGATAAATTGCGTCGACGCGATTTGGTGGTCGATGAAGAAACGATTTATCAGTTTTATGCATCGAAAGTGCCTGAAGATGTAGCAAGTCGTCGAAGTTTTGAAGACTGGCGCGCAACGGTTGAACCTAGCGAGCCGCGTTATTTATATATAGAAGAAGATTCGCTGTGGATGGATGACCGTCCGACTACACAACAATTTCCAGACTATTTGCATAATGGAGGATTGCGTTTAGCGGCAAGCTATCGTTTTGATCCAAGTCACGATGAAGACGGTGCAACGGTTAAGATTCCAATTCAAGCGCTGGCTCAAGTCGATGAAAATATCTGGTCATGGGGTATTCCAGGTTGGCGTCAGGATTTGATCGAAGCTTTACTGAAAGCGCTTCCTAAAGACAAGCGTCGAAATCTGGTGCCGATACCAGATACTGCGCGCAAGCTCATCAAAGGCATTGATGCAGTCCATTTAAATCAGCATATTTTTTGTTATTTAGGTTTTGCTTTACGAGGCGAGCAAATTTCTGAAAAGGATTTTTCATTCGATCGTATTGAAGATTATTTACGACCGCTGATTCGAGTGATTGATGAAAAAGGCAAACTGATTGAAAAAGGTCGTGATCTGACAGAGCTCAAAGCGCGTTGCCGTGCAGAGACACACAGTCCAGTCAAACAGTTGAAAGGTGAATTTAGCATTTTCCCAGAAAAGTTCGTCTTTGAAGCTTCTCAAAAAGTGACGGGTGTGGTGGTCAAACAGTACCAAGCCTTGGTGGCCACGAAGAAGTTTTCAGAACTTGATGCTAAAGATGAATCTGGCGTGGTGATTCAGACCTTTAATGATCAAAGTGAAGCGATTTTACAGCATCGAGAAGGTGTGATTCGTCTGGTGCATATGCAATTGGGGGATTTAATTCGTCAGTTGAAAAAGCAAATTTCTAGACCAATGGCGCTGGCATATTCACCGCTGGGCGATAAGGCCAAACTTGAACAAATGCTGGTGTATGCGACCTTACAGATGTCGATTACAGATTTACCCATCAATGAATATGAGTACCAAAATCTACTTGTAAAAGTCAAGAAAGAGTTTTTAACTCACGGTCAGGACACCCTAAAAATCATGAGTGATATTTATATCCAGTGGCAACAGATTCGTCAGCAACTTTTGGTGCTTAATCAAAATATTTATGCCAAAAATATAGATGATATGGAAGATCAGCTCGATCTGATGGATTTATCTCAATTCGTTTATACCAAGCCTGTGGATGTGTGGATGGAATTTCCACGCTATCTGAAGGCACTCTTGATGCGTTTAGAACGGTTGTCGCATAATTTACAACGCGATGATGATGCGATTCAACAAGTCGACCCGTGGATGGATAAATTGTTTAAGTTTGAGAAAGAGCCGCGCATGAAAGAGGTTTATTTTATGGTGGAAGAACTGCGTATCTCATTGTTCTCACAACCAATGAAAACCAAAATGCCAATTTCTCCGACCCGTATACAAAAAGTATGGGAACGTCTCGGAATCAGTTAATATAGCGTGAGTTTTTGAAATTCAAGTGAATTTAAGAAGGAGTTTTACATGGGCATTCGTATTACAGGTACTGGCTTGTATCATCCCACTGAAGTTGTGACCAATGAAGAGTTAGTTGAAAGTTTAAATGCTTATGTAGAAAAGTTTAATCTTGAAAATGCTGAAAAGATTGCAGCAGGCGAAATTGAAGCGCGCCGTGGTTCGAGCGCTGAATTTATTGAAAAAGCCTCTGGTGTCAAAGCACGTTATGTAGTTGAAAAATCAGGTGTGCTTGATCCGAACCGTTTACGTCCAAACTTATCTGAACGCAGTAATGACGAGCTTTCACTGCAAGCGGAGTGGGGTGTGATTGCCGCAAAACAAGCGATGGACAATGCAGGGGTGACTGCAGAGGATATCGATGTGGTGATATTGGCCTGTTCAAATTTACAACGAGCCTATCCTGCAGTTGCCATTGAGATTCAAACGGCTTTGGGTATTCAGGGCTATGCTTATGACATGAATGTCGCGTGTTCAGCGGCGACTTTCGGTTTAAAACAAGCTTATGATGCGATTAAATGTGGCGCACGCCGTGTGCTCTTGGTCAATGTCGAAATCACATCGGGTCATACAGACTATCGCTCACGTGATTGTCACTTTATTTTTGGTGATGTTGCGACAGCATCGATTATTGAAGATACAGAAACCAAAACAGGTTTTGAAATTATAGATACACAGTTGTTTACTCAGTTCTCAAACAATATTCGCAATAACTTTGGCTTCTTGAATTTTAGTGAGAATGCGACAGCAGACGACAAACAATTCCGTCAAGATGGACGTAAAGTGTTTAAAGAAGTTTGTCCATTGGTTGCAAAAATGATTAGCAAGCAACTTGAAAAGAATCAGATTGAACCGACCAATGTGAAGCGTTTTTGGTTACATCAAGCCAATGCCAGCATGAATGAGCTGATTTTAAAATTAGTCGTGGGTAAGGCGGCAGCAGAAGCAGATCCTGCACTTGTACCGATTATTTTAGATGAGTTTGCCAATACCTCATCTGCAGGTGTGATCATTGCGTTGCATCGTACCGCGGATCAAGTGAACGATGGCGAGTATGGCGTACTGTGTTCATTCGGCGCGGGCTACTCAGTGGGTTCAATTCTTGTGCAAAAACGTGTCGCTTAATCATTGATACGTAAAAGCATATTTTAAAAAAGTAGACCAACATGACTAAAAAAGCGTTGCAAATCCAGCATAACTCGAAAATGATTCGACTCGGCAGTGCCTTGCAACGCTTTTACTTTCAGCCGACTTTCTTAGGTACTGAATATATTGATGCGCAAAAGCCTGCAATGTACGTGGGTAATCACACCATTTATGGTGTTTTAGATTCACCCGTTCTCATCGATTATTTATTTACTGAACATAAAATTGCCATTGTCAGCTTGGGTGATCATTTGCATTTTAAAGTGCCATTTTGGCGCGATCTGGTTAAAAAAATGGGTGCAGTAGATGGTTTGCAAGAATATGCTCAAGAGGTAATGCAGCAGGGATATTCGCTGTTGGTTTTCCCTGGCGGTGGTCGTGAAGTAGTCAAGCGTAAAGGTGAGGAATATCAGCTGATTTGGAAAGAGCGTTATGGTTTTCTAAAATTAGCAAAAGCGTATAATTATGACATTGCACCCTTTGTCGCATTGGGTGGTGATGATGTGTATGACTTGGCTTATGATGCCAACGCACTTTTAGAGCAAACATGGTTCAAGAAAGTGTTGAGTGTACCCATAATTGGTCAATGGTTAAGACAGGGTGAGATGATTCCATCGATCCCTACAAATATCATTCCCAAACGTATTCCTTTTTATTTTAAATTTCTAGAACGCATGAACTTGAATGACTTTCACACGGATGATCTGAGCTTATTTCGTGACGAAATTCAGCAACAGTTGTATCAGGGCATTGCGGATTTAAAACAAATACGAGATCAAAGCACTGAAAAGAGTGACTGATTGTATAGTTAAGCTAAATGAGCGTGTTTAATGTGTAGTAGCGCTAAAAAATTATTTAATATATTTAAATTAAGTGGTTGAATATATTGGTGTTAAATAAATAAATAAAAATAATTCATATTTTGCTAAAATAATGTATAGTGATTCTGTACTCGAATAAGTTTACTAAGCCCGAAGAATATACTCCTCTTCGGGCTTTTTTTTTAAACATTAAATGCTGCTCAGGACATCTTAAAGCGACTCAGGATGTTCGATTTCCTGACCTTTTTTATAGCTGGCAAAGCGAGCTTGTTCTCTTGGTAAGACGGGTGCAGCAGAGTCCCATGGCCAAGGTCCAAAATGAGTTTTACGATATCGCGCAAAGGCTGTGTTTAGTTCTTCGTCAGAGTTCAGTACAAATGGACCGCGCATCGCAACAGGTGCACCAATGGGTTCACCTTCAAGCCATAAGATTTTCGCCCGTTGTGAGGTGTTTTTGAGCTTAATCTCAACATCAGCTTTGAGCTCAACCAAATGCTTAAATTCAATGGGCTGATCTTCTATATACAGTTCAGGGCCTTCATAAAAATAGGCAAAACGTGTAGAGGTTGAAGTGGTCGCGGGTATAATCAGCTCTGCATTAGGATCTAAGTCAATCATATAAATATTGACGCGATGTTCTGGTGCTGCTGCCCATGAATGTGGTGGTCTTGAAATCGCATAGGTTTGTTTGAAGCGACCTGAGATCACGCGAACATCTGCTTTAAAACCATTTGAGTCGGTTTCATACACGTGTGGAATCTGCTCACGCCACATCATTTTGTAGTCGGCATCTTGTTTTTTTTCATCTGGTGATGAGTTGAACCATATTTGAAACAGTTCAAACGGATTTTCTTGATCTTGATGTAAGAGTGGGAACATTTCACAGTGTTCAACACCATTGCCTGTACTGAGCCATTGCACGTCACCCGCTGCATAACGACCGCTATTGCCTAGCGAGTCAAAATGATCCACATAACCACGCTCAACTAAAGTAATGGTTTCAAAACCAGTATGGGGGTGTTCTGGGAAACCTGGCACAACATCACCGTAGTACATACGATAGGGTTTATCTGGAGTTGAGGGTTTGCTTGGACCCAATTGATCATTGCCTTCAGGATAATAATCAATATGATGGGCAGTGAATAAAAACGGGTCTTTTAAATCTAGACGAAATTCAATGGCTTGAATATTATAAATATGCGGATGGCTCATTTGGTTCTCCAATAATCACTTAGCAAGGACGTGCAAAGCATTATTTATTCAAATTGTTATGAGCTTGATTGAAGCATATATTGCATATATAGATAAGTCTTGAATCTAGAAAAGACTGTTGCAAAATTGGTTTAATAGAAAAATGGCGTAAATTGCAAGACCAAAATTTTGAGTTAAATTGTTATATTTAAATGGCTTATGTAGATGAATAGTCAAGATTCAAAAAAAAGTGCAAAAAGAAATAGCAAAATCTGATGTTCAGCGACTTCGGGGTTCAAAATCATATTTTGAGTTTCAGACTTTCTTTTGTACAGTGGTGTTGAACATTGCTGAATAATTAAAAGATGAGGGAAGTATGTCGCTAAAAGGAAAAACAATATTTATTACGGGTGCCAGTCGCGGCATTGGACGAGAGATTGCTTTAAAAGCAGCCCAAGATGGTGCAAATATTGTGATTGCAGCCAAAACCATAACAGAACATCCAAAATTAGGCGGAACAATTTACTCTGTTGCCGAAGAAATTGAAAAAAAGGGGGGGAGCGCACTTCCGATTCAGTTGGATGTTCGTGATCAAATTGCTGTAGCCGCTGCGATGAAGCAAGCCGCGGATCATTTTGGCGGAATAGATATTTTGATTAACAATGCAGGTGCAATTAATTTAAACGGGGTGGAAAGCTTAGATCCGAATCGATTTGATTTGATGTATCAAGTCAATACCCGCGCTGTTATGGTATGTAGTCAGGCGGCATTGCCTTATTTAAAGCAAAGCAACAATCCGCATATTATTAGTTTATCCCCTCCATTAAACTTAAAAGAATCTTGGTTTGCTGTGCATGCGCCGTACACGATCAGTAAATATGGCATGAGTATGCTGACGATTGGCATGAATCAAGAATTTGCCTCTTATGGTATAAGTGTTAATTCGCTTTGGCCGAGAACCATAATTGCCACAGCTGCGATCGAATTTTCATTGGGAGGTCGTGAGTTATTTAGTAAAGCGCGTACACCAGCAATTATGGCAGATGCAGCTTATGCCATTATGAACAGTCAAAATCGTGCTTTGACAGGAAGATTACTTATAGATGAAGAAATCCTAAGTGAATTTGGCGAAACTGATTTTGAAAAATACCGTGTTGAATCATCTGATGATGAATTGATGGTCGATCTTTTTGTGGATCCTTAACAAATGATGACTTAAGAGCCCCGATATGGGGCTTTTTTTTACAATGAGGGAAAGTATAAACTTAAACAAAAAAAGGTCATAGCATCCCTAGATGATATGACCTATTCAAGCATAAAAATTAGCTTTTAGCAGAATAACGTGTTGATTTAACTTGATAAGAGTCGATGGCTAGAATATACTGATTCAACACATTTTTACGCTGTTCATTGGTTGGATGGCTGGACAAAAAGGTGGGGGATTTTGAATCAATTTCTTTTTTTACTAAATTCGCTTCGAATTTCTCCCAGAAGGTCACAGTTGACTTATGGTCAAAACCTGCACGAACCATCAAATCTAGCCCAATAAGATCAGCTTCCTCTTCAAGATGGCGACTATGTGGCAGAGTCACACCATAGTTTCCGCTTAAACCACTTGCAAAGCCCAATGCATAACCCGCACCCATGGTTGCACCCAAAAGACTTAGGTTGGTTGCTGCATATATCGATGCTTTCTCACGACTATGGCCACGAATTACATGTGCCATTTCGTGTGAAATCAGAGTTGCCAGTTCATCATCGGTTAAATTTTCAAACATATAAATGGCGGTGTTGACAACAATCTGACCACTTGGAAAAGAATGTGCATTGGGTTTGCTACTGAGATTGCCGTTAATTTTCCAATTCATTTTTTTTCTATTGCCGGCTAAGTAATCATTCGCATGGGGAATCAAGCGCGCCATGATGTTGTCTAAGCGAGGGTCGACTAAATACACTGATTTACTTTTGGCTTTTTTCTCAAATTTATTAAAATTGCGATCCGCCGCTTTATTCCACGCAGATTCTGGAATAATCATGAGTTGTTTACGTTCAGAGCCTACAGTGCCCATAGATGTCGTACTTACACATCCACTGAAAGTGATTGCTATAAATGTTAGTACGCCACTAGTGAAAGACTTCATAAACACCTTTTAAATGATAATTAAAATCAGTCAATTTTATGGTGGTTAATAGAAACTGATTTTATTGTGTGTTAATTATTCAATGTTAAGTTAAATTAAACAAACTTTATTTTTATTATTAATTTGATTAAATTAATATTTTTTGAGTTAAATTGTGACATGTGGCACATTATCATAAATAAATATTTTTATTTTAATTTTTTTTAATCATATTTTTCGAAATCACTAATAATATTTAAGTTGTTGATAATATTTAAAATAATTAAATTTTGCGCGTTTTCTGTATAAACTGATCCTGATCAAGTATTCATAAGTCATATAATGTAAACTCCGGTTTTACTAATTTTGATATTTATCGGGTATATCTGTTGTATTGTGTGGAAGTAGTTGGTTATTTGTATAACCAGCTGTTTTTTTTATTAAATCGATATTTGTATTATTTTATAGAGAAAATTTAAAGTTAAAAAAGAAAAAGATTATTATTTATACCCATAAATTTTGGGTAGTGCTAAAAACCAACGTGTAATAATTCATTTATATATTTTAATATCAATAACTTATTATTTTTATCACGTCGTATTCATGCACTACCAATTTTTTAAGTGAAAACTTTATGAAAAATAGTGCTTAGGTTAAGATGAGCCATCTTTGTATTTAGCATTTAGAAAAACTATGCAACCATTTGTTCTTTACAACTCAGAGCAACGTAAAAAAGTAGAATTCGTGCCACGTGTCGAAGGTCATATCGACATGTATGTCTGTGGAATGACAGTCTATGATTACTGTCATATTGGACATGCGCGTGTCATGGTTGCATTTGACTATATTATTCGTTTTCTACGTAGCCAAGGCTGGAGTGTTAAATACGTCCGTAATATTACCGATATTGACGACAAAATTATTAAACGTGCCCATGAAAATGGCGAAAGTATTACCGCATTGACGGATCGTTTTATTCAAGCCATGAATGATGATGCCGAAAGTCTGGGCTGTGCGCGCCCAGACGAAGCACCACGTGCAACAGACTATATTGATCAAATGCAAAGTATGATTGGTACGCTTGTCAATAAAGGCACAGCCTATGCCTCTGACAATGGCGACGTGTATTTCGAAGTTGAAAAATTTGCTAAGTATGGTCGCTTATCTGGTCGTAAGCTCGAAGACATGCAAGCAGGCGCATCTGAGCGTGTCGATGTGGAAGTGCAAAAGAAACATCCGTTTGACTTCGTCCTTTGGAAACATGCCAAGGAAAATGAGCCGGCATGGGCTTCACCTTGGGGTAACGGTCGTCCAGGCTGGCACATCGAATGTTCTGCAATGTCGACCTGCTGCTTGGGGAATCATTTTGATATTCATGGTGGCGGATCAGACTTAACTTTTCCACATCATGAAAATGAAATTGCCCAGTCGGAAGCATCTACGGGCGAACAGTATGTCAATTATTGGATGCATGTGGGTTTCATCAATGTTGATGGTGAAAAAATGTCGAAGTCACTTGGCAACTTCTTCACCATTCGTGATGTGATGGAGAAATTCCATCCTGAAGTGATTCGTTACTTTATTGTGTCATCACATTATCGTAGCCCAGTGAATTTCTCGGATACAGCGCTTAAAGAAGCAAAAAATACCTTGTCTCGCTTCTACCATTCATTTAAAGCCTATCAGCAAACCTATGGCACAGACGTTGTTGCTGTATATGATGAAACTTTGGTCGAGCGTTTTAATGCAGCCATGCGTGATGACTTTAATACCTCAGAAGCCATTGCGGTGCTCTTTGAAGTTAATAAAGAGCTCAACCGTGCTGTCAAAGATCAAAATATTGAACAAGCTGCGGTTTATTACGCTACCCTTCGTCATTTGACTGATATTCTAGGTTTGGTGCAGCACAATGTAGATGATTTCTTAAAGTCAGACATTGGTCAAGACACCCTAGATTTATCGGGTAATGAGATTGAAGCACTGATTCAACAGCGTGTAGAGGCTAAAAAAGCCAAAGAATTTGCTAAAGCAGATGAAATTCGTCAATCTTTACTCGATCAAGGTGTGGTGCTTGAAGATACACGTCAAGGTACAATTTGGCGACGTGCTGATTAATTAATCAAACGATATCGTAGAGAGTTGACACTGCTGTGTAATTCTCTATAATTCATTTTATCGCGGAAATAGCTCAGTTGGTAGAGCATAACCTTGCCAAGGTTGGGGTCGAGAGTTCGAGTCTCTTTTTCCGCTCCAAATTCTAAAAAAGCTCTGATCAATGATCAGAGCTTTTTTTTGACTTAAAATGACCAAATTTGCCTAGGGTGTAGCCTCACTCATCAATAAAGCCTCAATTCGACCTATGCAGTTTTGTGAAAATTCTGACAATATCCTCTTGCATAATCATCAGATATGATAAAATTCGATAACAAATTTATGTGCATCAGTTCATTGAACGCTGAGTAAAGGTTAAGAAATTGAATTCAGAACATATGCCAAATCAGATCGATTTTCAAAAGGTTGCAATGGAAACATTGTCTATAGAGCAAAAGGCGCTTGAAACGCTGGCTGCGCAAATTGATGATCGATTTTCGAAGGCTTGTCAAATCATTCTTCAATGCCAAGGTCGACTTGTGGTCACCGGTATGGGGAAGTCTGGACATATTGGTCGTAAAATGGCGGCCACCTTTTCTTCAACAGGTACACCTTCATTCTTTATGCATCCGGGTGAAGCTGGACATGGCGACCTAGGCATGCTGGTGCATGGGGATGTACTCATTGCGATTTCAAACTCGGGAAAGAGTGATGAAATTATGATGCTGATGCCTTTAATCAAACATTTAAAGGTGCCTTTGATTACCATTAGTGGTGACGATAAAGGACCTATGCCACAAAATGCGGATGTAGCTCTAACTTTGGGTGATATCCAAGAAGCATGTCCTTTAGGTTTGGCGCCGACATCCAGTACTACAGCGACATTGGCGCTGGGTGATGCTTTGGCAGTGGCACTTTTGGATGCACGCGGCTTTACTGCAAATGATTTTGCTATGTCGCATCCAGCTGGAGCACTCGGTAAGCGATTACTTCTGCATGTTAAACACTTAATGCACACGCAGCATGAATTGCCAAAAGTATCTCCAGATACACCAATGAACAAAGTACTCTATGAAATCTCGAATAAGCGTCTAGGTTTAACCACAATTGTGGATGACAATGATCTGTTATTGGGTATTTTTACAGATGGTGATTTGCGTCGTTTAATTGATAAACAGCAAGGTTTTGATGTCAATTTAAAAATTGCGGATGTGATGGTCAAAGACCCACTGACGATTTCCCCAGAAGCACGTGCAGTTGAAGCTTTAGAGTTGATGAACGAAAAGAAAATTAATCAATTTGTGGTCGTAAATGATTTGAAACAGGTCATTGGCGTGATTAGTATGCATGATCTTATTCAAGCAGGGGTAAATTAAGCAATGGCATCCTATGTATTGTTAGAACAAGCACGCCATGTAGATGCTTTAGTTTTAGATGTAGATGGTATTTTAAGTGATGGTTTTGTGACATTGACCAATTCAGGTGATGAACTTAAATCATTTGACATACGTGATGGTTTGGGCATGAAGTTGGTGCAACAAGCGGGCATTAAAGTCATTATTATTACGGGGCGAAAAAGTCAAATCGTTGACAAACGCATGTCAGATTTAGGCGTGGATTTGGTGTATCAAGGTCGTGAAGATAAAGGCACAGCATTACGTGAAGCTTGTGCTCAGTTGAATATTTCGCCTGAAGATTGTTTGTATATGGGTGATGATTGGCCCGATTTATCTGCATTTGCCATTGCAGGCATGAAGGTGACTGTGCCAAATGGTCATGTTGAAGTTCGTCGTCGAGCAGATCTGGTGACACAAGCACATGGTGGTCGTGGGGCTGTACGTGAAATTTGCGACATGTTGCTCATGTCAAAAGGGGTTTATCATGATTTGCTGCAAAAGTATGTCGCAGCGCCCCAATCCGTTTAAGTATGTTCTTACATCGAAATAGTGGATGATTTATGGATACTAGAGTCTTATATATCGCTGCCATTATCATCGCTGCAATGAGCGGTGGTTATTACTACTATAGTGGTAAAGGCAAAAAGTTGGATGCAGCCTCTGCCCAAAGTATGACATATTCGGCAAAAGGTATTCATTTGCTTCAAACAGATGAAAAAGGGCTACTCTATGTCAAAGCCACGGTCGATGATTTAGAGCAAGACATGAAGCTCTCAACCTCAAAGCTTTCAAATTTGAACGCCAGTATGTATAACAATAATCAGGTGGATTCAACTTTTTATGCACAAAAAGCATTGGGGTATGACGACAATGAAAAAATTGTACTGACCGGTGATGTCAAAGCCACTACATTAGGTCAACAAGGCGAAATGGTGTTTCGTACCACAGAGCTTATTGGTTATCCAAAATTGGGTACTATGGAAACTACGAAGCAGGTGACAGTAGATGCACCGAATGCACAATTTGTTAGTCAGGGTTTACAAGCAAATTTGAATGAAGGTCAATACGAATTTAGCAATATTCGAGGAAAGTATGCAGCAAATTAAACTTCAAAATCGAACACGTTCTTTCCTGAAAACATCAATCTTCGGTCTTGGTTTGTGTGCATTTTCAGCAATGAGCTTTGCTCTACCCAGTGATCGAAATCAACCGATTTCGTTGCTAGCAGACCGCGCAACCTACAATGATAAAACTGGGATTACCACTTACACAGGCAATGTCATTATCGAACAAGGCTCAATGAAGATAAATGCAGCCTCGATCGTGGCAAATCTGAACGCCAATAAACAAATCAGTACGGTGACTGCATCAGGCTCTCCCGCGAAGTTTCAACAGCAGCTCGAGACTAATCGCGGTATTGCGCGCGGTGAAGCACAAAAAATTGTTTATAACGCGGAATCTGGTATTTTGAATTTGACTGGCAATGCCTATCTTTATCAAGATGGTGCGAGTATTCGTGGTAATTCTTTAAAATACAGCATGAATAAAGGCGATATTGAAGTATCAGGCGGTGGTTCGGGCGCTTCAAAAGGTCGCGTGCAAATCATTATTCCACCCTCTTCATCTAAATCATTCGGTGGAGTACGTGATTAATGCAAGTATCAAGTAAGCCAGTTCAGACCCTGACCATTAAGCATTTGGCCAAAGTATACAGTAAGCGTTGGGTGGTAAAAGACGTCTCTTTTAGTATGCACAGCGGTCAAATTGTGGGGCTTTTGGGTCCCAATGGTGCAGGTAAAACCACCAGTTTCTACATGGTGGTGGGTTTGGTGCAAATGGATAAAGGCGAAATCCATTTAGATGATCTGGATATTTCAGATTTGGCTATGCATCAACGCGCACGCCAAGGTATTGGTTACTTACCGCAAGAAGCCTCAATTTTTCGTAAATTGAGTATTGCAGATAACATTATGGCGATCTTAGAAACCCGCAAAGATTTGAATAAGCAGCAGCGCAGTGAGCGTCTTAAAGAGTTGCTTGAAGACTTTAAAATCACGCATATTAAAGATTCACTGGGCATGAGCGTGTCGGGTGGTGAACGTCGCCGTGCTGAAATTGCACGAGCTTTGGCAGCAGATCCTAAATTTATGTTATTGGATGAGCCTTTTGCGGGAGTCGATCCAATTTCTGTAGGTGATATTAAAGATATTATTCGTTCTTTGAAGGAGCGGGGTATTGGGGTCTTAATCACGGACCATAATGTGCGCGAAACTTTAGCCATTTGTGAACATGCGTATATCGTAAGTGAAGGCGCTGTCATTGCCGAAGGTACACCTGAGGATGTACTAGCAGATGAAACCGTGAGACGTGTTTATTTGGGCGATGATTTCACAGTCTAATAAATTACTGTGGCACTTATAAAATAATATTGTTTTATAAGTGTTTACAAGTTAAATTAATTGAATCGGACTTTAATTTAATAATGTGTTTAATAATAATATAAAGATATGTAAAATAAAGTGAATTTTGTGATGAAAGTCTCAAATTGCTTAATAAAGAGAATCCATGTGGCTAGAAATAAAATAAATCATAAAGAAATGGGGAGTGTAACGCTGATTATTTTCAGTTTGTATTCGTTTCCTGCCTATGCTGAACAATCTAAAGTTAATCTTGGTGCTGTTAAAGACAATGTTCAACGGTTATTTACCCCAAAATCTTCAGATGAATTTCGAAAAATTCAACTTAATGAGTTGAGTAACTTCGAATATTCACCTAATCAAATTCAATCTTTGCCCATTATTTCGAGTCAATCAGCAGGAAATATTCCAGTAAATCGCCCCATGAATGCCACAGGATTAAGTTTAGATGAGGCGGTTCAACTGGCTGTTTCTCGACATCCTGATATTAGTCAAAGTGTTTCTTCATTGGCATCTCAAAATGCCAATATTGATGTTGCGCGTGCTGGTTATTATCCGCAGCTAAATGCTGGATTATCGACGGGAGATATGACTTCAGGTGAGCGTGGACGTCAGTTATTTAATCTAAATGCAACGCAAATGCTTTTTGATTTTGGTAAAGTGAAAAGTGGCATTAATACCCAAGAAGCCAAGCTCATGGCTTCTCAGGCACAGCTGTTAGTGTCTATTGATGATATTGCGCTGCAAGTAGCAAGCTCCATTGTGAACATTAAACGTTATCAAGAGATTACCCGAATTGCGCGTGAGCAAATTAAAGGGATTTCGCGTATCGCTGAAATTGCCAATCTCAGAGCAAAGGCGGGTATCAGTAGTCAAGCCGATCCGATTCAAGCCCAGTCTTATTTAGAATCTGCGCAGTCTAATTTAATTGTTCAAGAAACCCAATTAAGCCTGTATAGGCAGCGTCTGCGCACTTTACTGGGTGCTGAAGTGTCTACTTTAGAATGGGAAATTCCAGAGAGCCTGATTGCACGATCTAATATTTATAGCGATCCGCAATTTAATCAAATTCCACAAATGATGTTGGCCAAAGCACAAGCAGATATCGCAGCTTCTGAAAAGAAGCAAACGCAACTGAGCCGTTATCCGACTATCAATGTTAAAGGTACACTCAGCCAAGCGGTCAATGGTCGTAATCCAAATAACGATAAAGATGATGGCACAGACAGTTCCATTATGTTTGAAGCCAGCAGTAATTTTTATCAAGGTGGAGCCGTGGCATCGCAGACCCGTGCGGCAAGTTATGCCGAAGAAGCAGCCAAAGCGCGTATTAATGCGGTGTATTTAGAGACCCTTGATCAAATACGTTTGTCACAAGAGCAGATTGAAAATAAACAGCGTCAAATGCAAGTCTTGGTGGCGCAGCAAGCCACAACGGTGAGAACCAAAGAACTTTATCAAGAACAATATAAATTGGGTACGCGTACAGCTGTTGACTTGTTAAATGCTGAACAAGCCATTCACAGTGCGAACTCACAAATAGAAACAGCAAGATACGATATTTATGAAAATTTGGTGCAATATGTTGCCGCTGCAGGTAAGACCCGTGATGTCTATCAGCTTAATAACCTCACCATTCAAGGGGTAGAGATACAACCATGAATAAAAGAATAAATTATCAGCCATGGTTACAGGGCGTTTTAACTGTAGCAAGACATTACCGTATTGAGGCTTCGGCAGAAAGAATACGTTTAGAACTGAATTGGAATCAAAATCAAAGTACCGATGACGTGCTGGCGATTATGACGCGTCAGGTGGGTTTGCATTTACGAAAAGTCGAATTTAAACAAGATATTTTAAATCCTTGGCGCTTACCGGTCTTGGTGGGCTTTAAAGACGGGCAAGTTGGGGTTATAGATAAAGCAGATTCTGAGGGCAATGTCAGTGTTCAGTTAAGCGGTGATGAAGGTCTTGCACAAACCTTTTCCGCGGAAACCTTGGCACAAGAGATTGACAGTGTATATATCCTACGTCCTGAAACCTCAGTACCTGATGCCCGAATTGATGAATACATCAAACCCTATGAGAAAAACTGGTTTTGGGACATTGTACTCAAAGACTGGAAACGTTATATCGATATTATGTTCGCTTCGATGCTGGCAAATATCTTGGCATTGGCGACCATTGTATTCTCTATGAATGTCTATGACCGTGTCATTCCAGCTCAATCGATTCCGACTTTATGGGTGCTCGCCGGTGGCGTATTAATCGCGGCAATCTTTGAGTTTGCACTCAAATACGCGCGGTTAATTTTGTCTGACATGATTGGTAAACGTGCAGATTTACGTATTTCCGATAAAGTTTTTGGGCATGCACTGCGGATTAAAAACAGTGAGCGTTCTAAATCCACGGGCACCTTTATCTCGCAAGTGCGGGAACTTGAGGGTGTACGTGAATTGGTCACTTCGACCACTATTACTGCATTTGCAGATTTGCCGTTCTTCTTCTTGTTCCTCGGTATTTTTTGGCTGATTGGTGGTAATTTATTCTGGGTCATTTTGGTGGTCGTCCCGCTGATGATTATTCCAGGACTATTGGCACAAAAAAAATTGGCCCAACTGGCCAAAGAAGGTATGCGCGAATCCTCCATTCGTAATGCGATTTTGGTTGAAGCTGTACAAGGCATTGAAGACATTAAGTTGTTACGTGCTGAGTCACGCTTTCAAAACCAATGGAATCACATGAACGATGTTTCAGCGACCATTAGCATGAAGCAACGTAAAATTGTGGGAGTTTTAGGTCTTTGGACGCAGAAATTGCAAGGCTTAACCTTTGCGATTGTGGTTTTGGTGGGCTGTTTTGCGGTGATGAAAGGTGATATGACCACAGGTGCTTTGGTGGCATGTTCAATTTTATCTTCTCGTATGTTGGCTCCTATTGCACAAATTACAGGGGTGATGGGTCGTTACCAACAAGCCAAGACTGCTAAAGAGGGTTTGGATGAATTGATGGCGAAAAAAGTCGATCATCCAGAGCGTACCCAATTGATTCAACGTTCGGTGTTGAATGGTCAATTTGAACTCACGGGTGTGGTGTTTAAATACGGTGAAGATGATCCGAAGCCAAGCGTGGTTATTCCAAAACTGGTGATTAATCCAGGTGAGAAAATCGCTATTTTAGGTCGTAATGGCGCAGGTAAGTCAACCATTCTACAACTACTTTCAGGCATGCAAACTGCAGTGCAGGGTAAAGTCAAACTCGATGATATTGATATCACCTTACTTGACCCCTCTGATGTACGCCGTGATGTCGGTCTGCTCAATCAAAATGCACATTTGTTTTTTGGTACGGTACGTGAAAACTTAACACTCGGTGCGCCGCTTGCAACCGATGAAGACTTACTTAAAGCATTGGCAGTGACAGGTGCACTGAACTTCATTCAAGAGAAAAAAGAAGGTTTAGATCATATTATTCTTGAAGGTGGTGTTGGGTTCTCGGGTGGTCAGCGACAAGCGCTATTACTTTCACGATTACTCATTTGTCAGCCGAATATTCTTTTACTCGATGAGCCGACGGCGTCGATTGATGATGTGTCCGAGAAGCAATTGATTGACCATATGAAAGTTTGGCTGGGTCATCGTACTTTAATTGTGGCGACACATCGCCGTGCAGTTTTAGAGTTGGTTGATCGTATTATTGTGGTCAATGAAGGACGTGTGGTGATGGATGGTCCACGCGATCAGATTCTCAATAACACTGCCCAGCAGTCGCAATCTAACACAGGAGATAGATCATGAGCGATGATGTAAGACAACAACGTTCACTGAAAGTTTCTCAGTTAGAACCGCCTTTACCTAAGGTGAGTGTGACCATTTGGATTGTGGGCATTGGTTTATTGGTGCTGTTGATCTGGGCTTGGGTTTTTAAGCTTGAGGAAGTCTCAAACGGTACGGGTAAAGTTGTACCGACCTCGAAAGAACAAGTCATTCAATCCCTTGAGGGCGGTATTTTGACCAAACTTAATGTGAAAGAAGGTGATATTGTGCAAAAAGGTCAAATTTTGGCACAGCTTGATCCGACTCGTTTTGCATCCAACGTGGGTGAGTCCACATCGCTGTTAACCTCATCTCAGGCTACTGCGGCGCGTTTACGGGCAGAAGTGAATGGGGGGGCAATTGCGTTCCCTGAGGGTGTTTTAAGTGAATCTAAACTGGTGCGTGAAGAAACTCAGTTGTATCAATCGCGTCGTGCCAATATGGAAGAATCCATTGCGGGTTTAAAGCAGGCAAAGGCTTTGGTTGAGCAAGAACTGAGAATGACTGAACCATTGGTGGCGAAAGGTGCAGCCAGCGAAGTAGAAGTGCTGCGTTTAAAGCGCCAAGCCAACGATTTGACGAATCAAATCAATGATGTTCGTAACCAGTACTATGTTCAAGCACGTGAAGAATTGTCGAAGGCCAATACCGATATTGAAACACAGCAACAAGTGATTAAAGGCAAGTCTGATAGCTTAAACCGTACCGTGTTTAAAGCGCCTGTACGCGGTATTGTGAAAGAAATTGATGTGATGACTTTAGGTGGTGTGATTCCACAAAATGGTAAATTGATGACGATTGTACCGCTAGATGAGCAATTACTGATTGAGGCGCGTATTTCACCGCGTGATATTGCATTTATTCATCCAGGTCAAGAAGCTTTGGTGAAAATCACGGCCTATGATTATTCAATCTATGGTGGCTTAAAAGGTAAGGTGACCATTATTTCGCCAGATACTTTACGTGATGAAGTCAAGCAAGATCAGTTCTATTACCGTGTCTATATTCGTACAGATTCCGATAAGCTTTACAACAAGGCGGGTAAGGCATTTGCGATTACACCGGGTATGGTTTCATCTGTTGACATTAAAACTGGTGAAAAAACTATTGTTGAATACCTGTTAAAACCATTCAACAAAGCCAAAGAAGCTTTAAGAGAACGATAGAAATTTAATAGCTGCTTCAAAAGCCCAATCATAATTTATGTTTGGGCTTTTTTGTGATAAAAATACAGACGTATATCAAAAAAAGTTGATAATTAAGAAGTTATTAAATATGTACCCTAATTATTCCATTGGGTAGAATTTATAACAAACCCGAGCAAATCATGTTTTCAGAAGGCGACTATGTTGCCTACTTAATCACCAATGGTGTGAGTGTGATTGGAGGAAATACACTGACTGCAGATCATATGACGGTCTACGATTATAATGATGTGGATGATTATGCAGGTCAACTCCAAGGTACGCTTGTCAGTGGGTCAATGATCCAAGTTCTGAGGATCAGACCATTGGCGGAAATTTACTCAGCAATGATCTGATTAATCAAGATCTCATCAACCATACCATTATTAAAATCAACAATAAGATGGTGGTACTGGATGCTAGCAAAACCGATACTGAAATTACGGTCACGGGTCAGTATGGTGTATTGACTGTGAAATCAGATGGGCAATACAGTTATCAAGCAAATGGTCAAGGTGGTGGCAAAGAAATTTTTGTCTATGAATTGATTTCCCCGACCGGAGACAGTGATAAATCTACATTAGAAATTAATGTCAGTCAAAATGTCATGGGTTCAAGCAAAGATGATATGGTGGAGAGTGGTTCAGCAGATGACGTTTACTTTTTATTGGAAGGTTCAGACACACTGATCTTTAACTTGCTTAGTGATCAAGATGCAACAGGTGGTAATGGCTCAGATGTATGGAGAGATTTTGGTGATACCGACAAAATCGATATCTCTGCGTTACTGACACAAGGTTCGAATGCGATGCTCAAGGACTTTGTCTCGGTTGAAACTGTAGATGGAAACACAGTCATTTTCATAGATCGGGATGGTCAATCCTATGATTAAAATAATCAGGTGATCAAAGATGAGTTCGAGTTTACGCACTTGCTGACTTTAGATGCTAAAGATCTGACGCTTGATCAGCTATTACAAAATAATCAAATGATTTTCTAAAGATAAACTTTATTTCAAACAAAAAATCTCCAATTCGTTGGAGATTTTTCTTTAAAGAAATAGATAATCGTTATAATCACTGCACTCCTGAATCAGTTTGAATCCTACAGCTCTATGCCTTTTACCCTTGCTTCTGAAACGTTCTTTGAAGAAGAGATTAAAAAAAGTCGCTTTCAAGCCATCGCTGTACCTGTTGAAAATGAACAACAGGTCAAAGATTTTTTAAGTCGACATTTGGACATTTCGACGACACATCAGTGCTGGGCGTGGAAAATTGGGCACAATGTACGTTTTAATGATGATGGTGAACCTTCAGGTACGGCAGGACGGCCCATCTTGGCGACTATCGAAGGCAATGATCTGAGCAATGTGATTGTGCTGATCAATCGTTGGTATGGCGGCGTTAAACTCGGCACAGGCGGTCTGGTTCGCGCCTATGGCGGCTGTGCAGGTCAGTGTCTACTGCTGGCAGAAAAGATCGAATTAATTGAGAAATGTGAAGTCGTATTCGATTGTCTATTCAATGAATGGTCGATTTTTCAATATGAACTCAAATTCAATGATATCGAATATGTTGAAGCATACACCGCAGAAGGTGTGCATGTTCAAGCCAAACTCCAGATTCATCAAATTGAACCCCTAAGGCTTAAAGTTCAAGACGTCACCCGAGGGCGCGTAAATCTCAAAAGAGTAGACATAGAGCATGACTGATTTAGACCCTCTGCTTAAATATCGCGAGCAACATAAACATCGTCTCAACTATATGCCGTGGTTATACTGGACGCTCAAACCTAAACACAGAGCATGGGCCGAGGCATGGCAACAAGACTATCAAGCCTATTTGATGGAGATGGAAACGGTCGAGATTGGTGAGAATTGTTTCATTTCACCTCTAGCGCATATTTTTGCAGAACCGGGTCGTAAAATTATTATTGGGGACAATACCTTTATTGCAGCGGATTGTACGCTTCACGGGCCTTTAGATATTGGTTGTGAAGTTGCCATTAATCATCACTGTATTTTAGATGGTGGCCGTGCAGGCATTAAATTACATGATCAGGTGCGCATCGCAGCGTATTGCCATCTATATGCTTTCGATCATGGTATGGATTTGGCTGAGCCAATTTATAAACAAGCTGTACGTTCACAAGGCATCGAAATTGGACAAGATGTGTGGTTAGGCGCGCATGTAGGGATTAAAGACGGCGTGAAAATCGCCGATCGGGCAATTGTTGGCATGAACAGTATGGTTACCAAAGATGTGGCAGAACGTGAAGTGGTGGTGGGTAATCCAGCGCAAAGAATTCGCTACCGCGAATAAGTCATGATTTTAATTTTAATCATGTTATACGCTATGTCTACGCTAAAATTTACACAAAAAAGCTTAAAAAATAAAAAACTTATGCTAGTTTAAAAAGAACAACTGGTTTAGCTGAATGTTAAAGCGAGGTTAATATGAACCGTGTGATCGCCTGTATAGATTCTTCCCCTTGCATCAATGCCGTTGCAGAAGCAGCAGCTTGGATTGCACAGCAAACAAAACGGGAATTGGTACTGCTTCAAGTACTGGACTATTATCCTGCGAGTTATCATCTAGGTGAAATTAGCGGAGTGATTGGTTTTGAAAGTAATGCCATGTTACTTAAAGAATTGGCTGAACTGGAACAAAAACAAAGTGAACTTGCATTAGATTATAGCAATAACCTATTGACCCATATTTCAGATTTAATCCAAGAGAAATACGGCATTACCGCGATACAAATTCAAGAAAAAGGGGATTTTTTAGAACAAAGTTTTAATATTGTTCATGAAAATGATATCGCCCTAATTGGTCGAGTGGGTGAGCGCTCGGCAGAAAAGAATAAAAGTTTGGGCAGTAATGTTGAAAATTTCATCCGAGGTGCAAAATGTACCGTAATGACGGTGGGTGAAACCTTCAAACCACCTACGCGTTTTATTTTCGCTTATGAAGATTCTCCAACCTGTAAAGAGATGATGCATCGCGTTGCGAAAAGTGATTTGTTAAGATTACTACAATGTCATTTATTGTATGTGGGTGATCATCCAGAGGTTTTAAATACACCTTCTCAATTTCTTAAAGAGGCAGGCGTGGATGTCGTGGTTGAATATCGTTACGGTGATGTGGCCGAAAATATTTTAGATTATCAACAGCAGCACCAAATTCAGTTGATTGTGTTGGGTGCGTATAGCAGAAGTAAAGTGAAACAATTCTTCTTGGGTAGTATCACCACCAATATTTTCCGAAATTCAACTGTACCGCTATTGGTCGCAAAATAAACCGTCAAGCTCAGGTTGATAATGCAACCAGTTTTGCGTTGAAAATACACAGATTAAAGCTTGATTGAATAGGTATTTATGATATTGTCTAGATGACAATAACAACAAAATATCTCACTGTTTATTTTATAATCTTGTGTTTATTTTATTTTATAATCAGTCACTTATTCAAATATTTAAAACTTATCCACAGATATACAAACAGGAATCGGGGATAAGTTTTTATGTGAAATAGGTTGTTAAATCGACAATCATTCAAAAGCCTCAATCTTGTTGGAAAAGGATTGAGGCTTTTGTGTCATTATCTGTTTGCGATGATATGGCGCCGTTTAAAATTACTTCACAATGGCCATGGCAAAGCCATCATGACCTTTGCTTCCTACGGTCTGTAGTGCAGTGCTTGAAAGCAGACGTGGATGATTCTGCATCAAACGATACATTTCACGAATCCCTTCAATACTTGGTTTAACATTCTCTGGATTGATAATGTCTCCTGCGCGAATGACATTGTCTAAGAAGATGATAGTGCCCGAGCGAGCGTATTTCAGACACAACTCCAAATATTCAGGATAATTTTGTTTATCGGCATCAATAAAAATAAAATCAAAAGGTTCAACATCGGTAGGTAACGCTTTTAAAATATCTGCAGCACGTCCAACTTGAAGCTCAATGTGTTGGGGTAATCCTGCACGATCAATATTTTCTTGCCCCAAGGCTGCGTGAGTATCACGTCCTTCAATCGTCAAGATATAACCATCTTCAGGAAGAGCGCGTGCAAGCCACATGGTGCTATAAGCTGCGAAAGTACCGAGTTCAAGCACACGTTTGCACTGATTCATTTGAATCAACATTTGCAGGAGCATGCCTTGATTGGCTGCAACAGCCAAATGGTCAGGAAAACCTTTATCTTCAGTATTTTTTAAAGTTTGGATAAGAATAGGGTCTTCGGGAATAAGCGTGGACTCGATATAAGCATCGATATCTGACCAGAGTTGTTGCATAGCAGGGGCACCTCAATTTTGTTATCTGCATTGTAATGGTTTCAAATCTGAGTGCAATTTTTGCCTGCATGAATCTGCAAAATTTTTAATGATGCACAAAAAAATAGAGGTCAAATGCCCTCTATTCTATTTTTCATGGTAAGTAATTACAGAAATTAGTAGTTACAGAAATTAGTAATTACAAAGTGAGGAGTTTCGCGTTAAATCTGGCCCCCAAGTACGATAGCCTTGCGTATCTATATGGATCTGACCTGAAGCGTATAAACCTAGACCCATATTCAGACTTTGACCGTGATTTTTCCAAAATTGACACAGTTTGAACTTTGAATTTTCAATATGAGCATAGTCTTGTGCTTGCGGATATTCAGGTCCAATTCTAAAGTCGATGGCAGAATTAAATAAATGACGCGAAGAACCTGCACCGCCCGCACATTGATTTAAAGGTAAATCACGATACACCGAAGTGACTTCAAAATCGGTCAGTACTTTGGATGCCACTAAGTATTTGAATACTTTCAAAGTAGGCAACTGATTCGACCAAACTTCACTGCTTGGAATCATGTATTCAGATTTGCCACAGCGCTGCCAGTCACGTGCAGATTTTAATAACTCAAAACTCGGAATAATATTGCCGACATTATTTCGTTCTAAATAGCGTTCATAGTCGCGTACACGAGACTGATTATTGCCGATGGATACCCAGTTTCGATATGAATTTGGCATGACTTTGGGGCGAGCAGGACGTTCAATTGTTATTTTTTCTTGTGGTATATAAATCCGTTGTCCCGATGGGGTAACGATCGTTTGACCTTTCTGAGGGGAAGATGTACAAGCCATCACTGTCAGTGAAATAGCACTGATCGAAATTAAGCCCTTCAAAATTTCTTTCATTATAAAATTAAGTACTGAATCAAATAGAAATCTAGTTTAGTCTAATTTATGGTAGAGATTTTGCATAAATTGCAAATAAATGTACCAATTCGGTATAAAAAAGATCAGCCGAAGCTGATCTTTTCATCATTATTTCTCTAAATATTGTAACTTATCTGCTTTACCGTTCCATTCTTCACGGTCTGCAGGTTGATCACCAATTTGAGTGATGTTTGGCCATTTTTCAGCAAGTTCAGCATTCAACTCTATAAATACTTCTTGACCTTCTGGAAGCTCATCTTCTGAGAAAATTGCATTGGCTGGACACTCAGGTTCGCAGAGTGCGCAATCGATACATTCATCTGGATTGATTACAAGAAAGTTCGGACCTTCGTAGAAACAGTCAACTGGACAAACTTCAACACAGTCTTGGTACTTACATTTAATACAATTTTCAGTGACAACAAAGGTCATGGCGACAGCTCTACCTAAAAAATATGGTTCTAATTTACGAATGCTGTATTTTAGGCAAAAAAGCACACAACAAACAATTCCTTTTACTGATATTTGTTATTTAAAATGTATGAAATGCAAATCCTTATTTGAAATAACGCTGCAAAAGACGGTATTTAATCTTTTAAAGTACTTAACCGAATCGCGGATAAGAAATTGACTTGAAAAATAAGTGGACTAGAGCCATCAGTTGAGTTACCACACAAAACTTAAAACTCTAGTCCCGATGTTTAATAGTATCGAATTATTCTGCGTAATTGATGATTTCTTTCTTAAATTTGAAACAACCTATTGGAATTTCCTTAAGCAAATTCGTCGTTTCTCAAGAGTCCGAATCGCTCACTTGAATATCTCAGAAATCACTTTTATTGCTATCTGGTATAAATGTTCTCATTTTACCAATTTCAAAGCATTCATCACATGGTTGAAACGGTATAAAAATCATTTATTTAAAAGCTTACCCTGTTATCAACGGATGATTTATCTAATCAATATACATCAATTGGCATTACATGCTTTACATATAGCTTTAACTAAAGGTCAACATAGCCAGTATTTATGGCTTGATTCAACGACTTTGCCCGTCTGTAAAAATCAGCGGATTCAACGCCATAAATCTTTAGCTAAAATCACATCTCGAGGTAAAAGTTCAATGGGTTGGTTTTATGGCTGTAAATTACATATTGCAATGAATCGATTTGGCGAGATTGTAAGCTCGGCACTATCCAATGGCCATGTGGTTGACATCAAAATGGTGGAGCAGTTGGTCGAGGGGTTCGAGGCAAGGCTTTATGCGGATCGTTGTTATACCAGTCAAGATTTAAAAAGTAAGTTACAAGATCAAGGTATTGATTTGATTACCTATCATCGAAAGAACATGCGGTCTGTTGAGCTCAGTGCGCCAGATGAATATCACTTATAGCTGCAATCTTATTTTAGGATACAATGATGAGAAATTCAGTTGATCAAGACTATGCCTAAAATATATTCGGTAGATTTACGTGAAAATGTCATGCAGTTTTATGAAGAAAATAATCACAAATCATATACATGTAAAACCTTTAAAATATCTAGAACCACTTTGGATGATTGGATTCTTCTTCAAAACACCACTGGAGAATTGAAACAGCTTAAAATCAATGCAGGTCGACCCACTAAAATCAAGGATATGGATGCTTTCAAACACTTTATTGAAACTACTGAATTTTCTCAAGTGAAAGATCTCGTCCCTTTGTTTTAACAAAAGTTTGGGTATCCAATCCTTTACTCAACCCTGTTAAAGGCCATTCATAGACTTGGTTGGACACGTAAAAAAAGAGTTTTCTCTATAAGCAAGCCGACAAAATAACAAGGGCTGTATTTAACTGGTTTCTTCCGCAATGGAAAGAGGAGTTTGGGGAAGATTAGATTCTTTATATTGATGAGTCTGGGATAAACACCACAGATACAGCGCAATATGGTTGGTCTAAACTAGGCAGTCGTTGCGCTGCTTTAAAATTGGGTGGTCATGGTAAAAGATTAAGTATCATCAGTGCTGTGAGGACTAATTCAGCGTATCAGTTCCTTTACCCTTTGGTCTTTCAAGGTTCATGCGATCGAGCAATGTTCACGGGATGGCTGAGATATCTACTTGAAAATTTAACCAAAGATAATCAGGATAAGACCAAAAGGCATCTGCTGATTCTAGATAACGCTTCGATTCATAAGCATGGAGATATCAAAAAACTAGCTACAGATTTTAATTGTAGAATCATGTACTTGCCTGCTTACAGTCCAGACTTAAATCCAATTGAAAAAGCATGGTCAGTGCTAAAATCCAAAGTTAAAAGTATCGCTATCCGGTTAGACAAAACGATAGAAGAAGCGATCGATTTAGGCTTGAAGGAAATGTAGCTTAAAATTTAGATCCAGCTATAAAACAGCGCAATAAAATAGAAACGTTATTCAGCCTATTGAAAGGTCCATACAATTTATTGACGAGTAAAGCACATAGCATTTATGAATTTCTAAGTGGGATTTACGCATCGTTATGCGCATATCAACTAACTCATCAAAATAAGCCGAAAATTCAAATTATGGAATCATTGGCTTAAACAGGATTCGGGTTAATTAGTCTGACCTGGCTCTCATACATTTCATGTCTTAGCCAGTTTAAAAAGATGATCTTTCTATGATCTGTTTCAAAAGCAGTATGCGACAGTAAATAATAAGAAGATCCATCTTGTACTGGAGTCGATATTTTTTTTAATAAATTACATTCTAACTCCTTCTCTATCATATAAATTGAAATAATAGTGTCGCCTAATCCAGCTAAACAACCTTCAAGGCAAAGATAAAAGTGTTCCAATTCAATTTTAGAATATTTACTTAGAGTCTCTTTTAGTCCGAAAATTTTACTCATATTATAAAAAAACTTCGGTCTTGAAGCTGAGATGAGTAATTCAGTATTTACGTGAAAGTTTGTTTTTTGAGCAATTACGATATATTCATCTACAATTTTTTCACTATAGATATGTTCTCCCCAATTAAAATCATTTCGCCGAATTGCAATATCAATTTTATTTTTCTCAAAATCAACAACTCCCCCTCCTGTAAGTAAAACTATTTCAAAATCATGCCCTAACTCTTTGAATTTTGATAATCTAGGAATTAACCATTTCATTGAAATTGTAGGTTCACATGACAAGATCAACTGTTTTTTTCCATTATTATGTAAATTTATCAAACATTCATCAAGTTGGCTAAAAAGGTAATGGCAACAATTAAATAGTTGTTGCCCATCAGATGTAATTACTAAGGTTTTATTTTTCCTAACAAATAAAACAATATTTAAAGATTCCTCAAGATTATGTATTTGTTTACTTACGGCACTTTGTGTAACAAATAATTTTTCTGCTGCTGCGGTAACGCTTCCGCATTTTGCAACAAAATAAAAAAATTTCAAAGAATTCAAAGATATTTTCTCAATCATTCTATAACCTCATATAAGTGTGTCGTTTTTTTCAATTTTTATTTTTTACTTTCTGTTTGAAAATAAAAATCACCACAAACAAAGAATCAATTTAATACTATGGAAACCATAATTAAAATTGAAATATTACCAACTGAATATGTACAAAATTATAGATATTCAGCAGAAATTGCTAACCAAGGCTATACTTTCATTGATTCTAATACATTCCAAAAAATACAGGAAAAAAATAATTTCGACAATGTATGTGAACAAGATATGACCGAATTCATTGACAGTTGGAACACACTTGACATGGATCAATTCATGTCAGATAGAGGGAAATATAGAACTAGAAAACATGCTACTTTTACAGTTAATAACAGAGATAAAATTGTTCAAAAAAATAAATATATTCCACATTTTCAAACTATTGAATACAACTCTTTGAATGGTGGGATAGCTCGGCATTTCACAGAAATAGACAGAAAAACTATAGAAAACCCTATTTTTCAAAATTTACTACAATTTGCATATTTTACTTTTTCTGAACTTGAGTCTGAGAATTGGTTTATAGAAGCACATCAATTTCGGATCGAAGCTAAACCAAATAATTTAGGTAAACCAACACCTGAAGGGATCCATCGTGATGGTGTTGATTTTGTATTAATGGCTCTGATTAATAGACAAAATATTCAAGGCGGTTTTACTAGAATTTATAATTTGGATAAAACTCTAAAAACTGAATTTATGTTAGAAAACTTTCTAGACCTCGCATTAGTTGATGATCATAAAGTTTATCATAGTGTTACTGAAACAATGGTAAATAGTATTGAGCAAAGTAAATTCGGAATAAGGGATGTTTTAGTGATTACATTTAAAAAGGCATAGTTGAAATGGGAGAATTTGTTGCTGTTATTTTGATCACAATATTGGCTGTGGTCAGCCCTGGAGCTGATTTTGCAATTGTGACAAAAAATAGTTATTTGTACGGTAGAAAAATCGGTATTTTAACGTCGTTAGGAATAGCACTCGGGGTATTGGTTCATGTGACATATACATTAATTGCTGTTGAATTTGTTATGACTTATACCCCGCAAATTCTCAATATCTTTAAATATATTGGAGCAATTTATCTGATCTATATCGGATATAAAACATTTACTCAAAAACCATTATTCGATAGCGATGCTTTAAAAGTATTAAACTCATTTCAAGCGCTAAAATATGGTTTTTTTACAAACGCATTGAATCCTAAGACAACACTATTTGTGATTAGTACCTATACCCAAATTTTAAGTATTTCAACACCTAAAATCATTTTACTTGGCTATGGATTATTCATGTCATTCGCGCATTTTGCATGGTTTTCTCTTGTTTCTATACTATTTTCATCGATAGTTTTAAGACAAAAAATGTTAGCGAAACAGGTGAAAATTAACAAAGTCATCGGCTCAATTTTATGTGCATTAGGTGTAGCTTTGCTTTTTGCTAAATTTCAATAATGGAGATGAATATGGAAAAAATAGCTTTTATTGATATGGAAGGGGTTCTTATTCCTGAGATATGGAAGGTGTTTGCAATTCATTTTGGTGTACCAGAATTATCAGTAACAACAAGAGAAGTTTCAAATTATGAAAAATTAATGGAACAAAGGATTAATATTCTAAAAAAAAATAAAATTACTTTATTTCAACTTATTGAAATTATAAAGAAAATTGACCCATTAAAAGATGCTAAAAAGTTTATAGAACATCTTCAACTGAACGGTAACTTTGAAATAAGAATTGTTTCTGATTGTTTTTATCAATTTCTTCATCATTTTTTCGAGAAATTAGGATTATCTCCTCACAAAGCATATTGTCATAATCTAATTGTGAATAATGATGGCTATATAGAACGAGTAGGTTACTCAAGAAAAAAAGGAAAGCACGAAGTAATTGTAAATTATCAAAAAAAACAAAGTCCAAGAATACAAAGTATAGCAATTGGTGATGCATTTAATGATTTCTCTATGTTGCATTTAGTTGATCATGGCTTTTTATTTCAACCTTCAAATGAAGTAAAGATAAATGCTCCGTCTTATTTTCACATAGTTCAATCATATCAAGAAATAAATGAATATTTAAAAATATGCAGTTTAAAAAGGAAATGTAAATGAGTAGTCAATTAATAAAAAACGTTTTAATTGTTGGTGGCGGTAGTGCTGGTTGGATGACCGCCTCATATTTGGCGAAGGCTTTTGGAAATAAGGTCAATATTTCTTTAGTTGAATCACCAGAAATACCTAAAATTGGTGTTGGTGAAGCGACCATTCCAAATTTACAAAAAGTATTTTTTGATTTTTTAGGGCTAAAAGAAGAAGATTGGATGCCTGAATGTAATGCCTCATTTAAAGCTGCAATTAAATTTGTAAATTGGAATGATCCTAATGATAAAAACGACTACTTTTATCATATGTTTGGTCAGGTTAAAAATATAGAGGATATTCCATTAACACATTATTGGAATTACTTTAGAGAAAATAAAACAACAAATTTACCTATGGCTTATGATTGCTATGACAAAGCTAAATTATTAGATGCGAAACTATCTCCAAAGACATTAAATCACGAAAGTGTTATGAGTCATGCTTGGCATTTTGATGCTCATTTGGTTGCTAAATTCCTAAAAAAACTATCAATTTCTTGGGGTGTAAAACATTTTGAAGATGAAGTGAAAAATGTAAATTTAGATGCAAATGGCTATGTAAAGTCTGTGACTACTACAAAAAATGGAGATCTCGAAGCCGACTTATTTATTGATTGTTCTGGATTCAAAGGACTTATAATTAATAAAGCATTAAATGAACCATTCTTGAATATGTCTGATCAATTGTTTTGCAATTCAGCAGTTGCAGCATCTATTAAACATGATGATGAGGAAAATGGGATAGAACCTTATACTTCAGCAATTGCCATGAAAAATGGATGGACGTGGAAAATTCCTATGTTAGGTAGGTTTGGATCAGGTTACGTCTATTCAGATAACTTTACAACTAAAGATCAAGCAACTGATGAATTCTTAAAATTATGGAATGTAAAAGAAGATAATATTTCATTGAATCATATTAAATTCAGAACTGGACGGAATAAGCGTGCGTGGGTGAAGAATTGTGTTGCAATTGGTTTATCTTCCTGTTTTTTAGAACCATTAGAATCTACAGGGCTTTATTTTATTTATGTTGCTATTTACCAACTTGTTAAGCACTTTCCAACAAAAGAAATGGATGAAAAGTTAATCAACTCATTCAATGATAAAATTGAAGTAATGTTTGATGATAGTCGTGATTTTTTGCAAACTCATTATTTTACTACATCGCGTATTGACACCGATTTTTGGAAAGCAAATAAACATGATTTGAAACTTTCAGACTCTTTAAAAGCAAAACTAGATATGTATAAAGCAGGATTGGTTGTTTGCCCTCCAATTACTACTAATGAAAAAGATTATTATGGTAATTTTGATATAGAGTTTTCCAATTTTTGGACTAACAGTAACTATTACTGTATGTTTACTGGTTTTAAATGGTACCCAGACTCAGTATATCCCAAAGTACTATATGATGAGAAATTTGAACAAGCTCAACAATATATGAAAGATTTGAAGGAACGTGAAAATATGTTATTACAAAGTCTACCTACTACATATGAATACTTAAAGTTCATACACCATAAGTAAATAATATGGAATTTAATCTAATTTTACTCTATAGCACCTTTTGTTTTATTGGTGCTATTTTACCAGGACCAACATCTTTTCTAGCACTAGCTTTAGGTTTACAAGGAAGCATTCGCCTTGTGCTTTTAGCGAGTATTGGAGCTGCTATAGCAGATTTTTTAATTATTTGTGCTGTTGGTTTAGGATTATATAAGCTGATAACAGATTTTCCAATAATTTTTGAGATTATAAAATATTTAGGTTTTTGTTATTTATTATTTATAGCAGTTATGATCTGGAAATCAGATTCTACGACCAGCGGGACGAACTACGAAATAAAAAGTATCTATAATTTACCTATTAAAGGATTTTTAACAGCAATATCCAATCCTAAAGTGCTGGTTTTTTTTATAGCTTTTCTTCCGCAATTTATCAATCCCCAAATTGATATTATGACACAATATTTAGTACTTGGACTTATTTCCTCATCTATCGATATTATTTCCATGTCAATTTATGGCTTAGTAGGTTTAAAATTACTACATTTATTTAAAAGTAAAAGAAATATGGCTATATTAAATAAATCTAGTGCTATATGTATGGTGTTAATTGCAATTATTTTAATTATTAGATGAATGAAATTATAGTTAACCCGAATCGCGGATAAGAAATTGACTTGAAAAATAAGAGGACTAGAGCCATCAGTTGAGTTACCACACAAAACTTAAAACTCTAGTCCCGATGCTTAATAGTACCGAATTATTTTGCGTAATTGATGATTTCTTTCTTAAAATTGAAGCAACCTACTGGAATTTTCTTAAACAAAGCCGTCGTTTCTCAAGAGTCCGAACCGCTCACTTGAGTATCTCAGAAATCACTTTTATTGCTATCTGGTATAAATGTTCTTACTTCACCAATTTCAAAGCATTTTTCACATGGCTGAAACATGCTAAAAATCATTTATTTAAAAGCTTACCCTGTTACCAAAGGATGATTTATCTAATGAATATACATCAATTGGCATTACATGCTTTACATATAGCTTTAACAAAAGGTCAACATAGCCATTGTTTATGGCTTGATTCAACAACTCTGCCAGTTTGTAAAAATCAACGGATTCAACGCCATAAATCTTTAGCTAAAATCACATCTCGAGGTAAAAGTTCAATGGGTTGGTTTTATGGCTGTAAATTACATATTGCAATGAACCGGTTTGGGGAAATTACTTGTTCTGCTTTATCGAATGGCCATGTGGCTGACATCAAAATGGTGGAGCAGTTGGTCAAGGGGTTCGAGGCAAAGCTTTATGCGGGTCGTGGTTATATTACTCAAGATTTAAAAAGTAAGTTACAAGATCAAGGCATTGATTTGATTACTTATCATCGAAAGAACATGCGGTCTGTTGAGCTCAGTGCACCAGATGAGCATCACTTAAAACAGCGCAATAAAATAGAAACGTTATTCAGCCTATTGAAAGGTCAATACAATTTAGTGACGAGTAAAGCACGTAGCATTCATGGATTTCTAAGTGGGATTTACGCATCGTTATGCGCATATCAACTAACCCATCAAAATAAGCCGAAAATTCAAATTATGGAATCATTGGCTTAAACAGGATTCGGGTTACTCAGTGTACTTATATTCAGCATCGATGAAGCCATGATAAATTGATGCAAATACCCCATGCTTTGATGCTCATTTTTTATCAATCGATAACACAACCCAGAGTTGGGTTTTGATATAATTGAGCCATGAAAAAAAGACCGTCTCGAAAGCCTGAATTTGCACCTAGCGCATGGATCACAGCACAAGATTGTTATCTTATTGAAAACAGCATGTTACCTGATGATGTGCTGCTGCAGCATTTGCCTTTTAGCTTAGATGAAATCTATGAGCGTAAAGAAGTTTTGGGTCTGATCAGAAGGCGTAGACAGCTTAGAAAGTTGTTTGACCAGTAGCACTATTGTCTCAATCAGCTATAAAAAAACCTCGTATCACACGAGGTTTTTTAGGTTTTCGATTCTTTAGAACAAGGTTTTAAATCATCCTCTCAAATCATAATTTTAAATTTTAGTTTTAAAGCATGACTTGAGATCATGACTTTAATAACTGATCTTTTAAAGCATACAGCTGTTGTAGGGCTTCACGTGGAGACAGGCTATCTACATCTAATGATTGAAGCAGATCGAGTACTGGCGAACTTTTTTCAACTTCAACAATTCGTTCGATCACTTCTGGCGCACGGGTCTCATCCACCGCAAATAAATCATTTTGGATTGATTTTGGTTGCTGAAGTTGTTGTTTCTCTAAGATTTTTAAGCGCAGCTGTGCATCTTTGATTACGCTAGCTGGAATACCTGCAAGTTTCGCCACTTGCAAACCATGACTTTGACTGGCAGGGCCTTGTTGTACTTTGTGGAGTAAAATTAAGTTGCCATTCATTTCTTTAGCGGTCACATGGAAATTGCTAATTGAAGCTTCTTTGGCGAGCTCTGTTAGTTCGAAATAATGTGTAGCAAATAAACATAAGCATTTGATACGTTTGGTTAAATCCAGTACACATGCCCATGCCAGCGACAAACCATCATAGGTACTGGTGCCACGTCCAACTTCATCCATGAGCACCAAAGACTGATTGGTGGCATGATGCAAAATTTGCGAGGTCTCGGTCATTTCCACCATAAAGGTAGATTTGCCTGAAGATAAATCATCCGCTGAACCAATACGGGTAAAGATTCGATCAATAGGTCCCAGTTTAGCGGCCTGCACAGGCACATAGCTCCCGCAATAAGCAAGTAGGGTAATCAGAGCCGTTTGGCGCATGAAGGTGGATTTACCACCCATATTCGGGCCAGTGATAATCGCCATACGCTGATTAAAATTCAGCTGAGTGTCATTTGGGGTATACGGGGTTTTAATCAGTGACTCAACCACCGGATGGCGACCTGCGCTAATCTGAATGCCAATTTCTGGGCTAAATTCTGGACGGTTCCAACTGTATAAACGCGCTTGATGCGCAAAGTTACTGATCAAATCAATCTGTGCGATGGCACTACTCATCATTTGTAGATGCGCAATATCGAGTCTGAGTTCTTCAAGTAACATTTCAAACAGCAGTTTTTCACGCACAAGTGCACGAGACTCACTTGAAAGCACTTTATCTTCAAAGGATTTTAGCTCTGGCGTGATGTAGCGCTCAGCATTTTTGAGTGTTTGACGACGAATATAATGCTCAGGCGCTTGTTCAGATTGCGCGCGCGACAATTCAATATAATAACCACTGACTCGGTTATAACCGATTTTTAAGGTGTTGATTCCTGTCGCTTCACGTTCTTTAATTTCAAGATCAATCAAGAACTGACCTGCATGATCACGTATTTGACGCAGCTCATCCAGTTCGCTGTCAAAACCTTCAGCAATCACATTACCATCGCGTAACACGACAGGTGGATTTTCAACGATAGCCGCCATCAGGCGCTGATGAAGACCATGGAAATCGCCTAGTTTCTCATTGAGCTGCTGAATGAGGGGAGATTGTCCCACGCTTAAAATCGGTTGAAGCGCATGACGTAAATAGGGGATTTGCGCACAGGCTTGACGAAGTTGGACCAAATCACGTGGTCGAGCACTGCCCAGCGCCACACGGCTCAGCACACGTTCAATATCACTAATATCTTTTAATACCAATCGGATTGGAGATTCGTGATAGCCCTTCAGCAATACCTTTATAGCATCAAGACGCTGATCCAAAATGGCCGTATCACGCATCGGTTGCATTAGGGTACGGCTGAGTAAACGTCCACCCATGGCAGTTTGGCAGTCATTGATCAGCGCAAAGAGTGAGGTACCATGCTCAAACAATGGATTGATAATTTCTAAATTACGACGAGTGACGGGATCAAGTGCAATAAAATCGCTGCTTTGTTCAAGTTTGATTGAGCGAATATGAGGTAAAGCGGTCTTTTGGGTTTCTTTGGCATAGTGAATCAGTGCCGCTGCGGCAGCTTTTGCCAAAGGCAGATGATCAATCCCAAAACCAGCGAGAGTAGATACAGCAAATTGATCACATAAGGTTTTCTGTGCATTGTTGACACTAAAATCTACATTGGGACGCTTGGTCACTGGACATTCAATATTTTGTTTGATCTGCTCAATAATCTGCTGATCAATTAAATCTTCGTCAATCAGAATTTCGCTTGGCATTAAACGTGCAAGCTCTAAAGGCAATTGTTCAGTTTTATAATCTTGTTGTTGAACTTTAAATATTCCTGCACTGAGATCTAAAAGTGCGATACCAATTTGATTTTGCTGAATGCATAGTGCGACCAGATTTGAGCTTTGATGTGTATTCAGTAACGCATCATCGGTCAATGTCCCGGGCGTTATAATTCGAACTACACCACGCTCGACAGGTCCTTTACCGGTAACCTCACCAATTTGCTCACAGATGACGACATTTTCACCTTTTTTCACGAGGCGTGCGATATAACCTTCGGCAGCATGATAAGGAACGCCCGCCATTGGAATCGGTTCACCATTGGCTTTACCGCGGTGAGTTAAGGTAATGCCGAGAATTTTTGCAGCTTTATGCGCATCTTCAAAAAATAACTCGTAAAAATCGCCCATACGATAGAACATGAGAGAGTGCGGATGAAGCACTTTCATGGACATGTACTGCTGCATCATAGGTGTTAAGGTGGATAAGCTGGGTATTAATTTTTCTGTATCCATATCACTTAGAGCCTTTAAAAATATAAATATTTACAATTAGTTGCATAAATAAATTTCCAGACTGATCCTATTAAATCTTGTTTGAACCTAGGTAATCCAACATATAAGTATACCTTTTGGTGTACTTGTATGTGATCTGGGTTTAAAGTATTAAGAATTAGGTAGATCGATTGTAGAACTTCTGAAAAGGATTCTAACAAAAAATATGCCATGGTTTTTAAGAGGATTTTTAGGTGGATGAAAAAGAAACTCAAACGATGAAAAAAGTTGCTCTATCTGCCAGAGCAATAGAGAAAATGAAAAATGATAGCTATAAAGCAGATATAGGTGAGAATGAAGGCTTGCGAGTAAATAAAGGTAAGACTGGATTAACTTCTTTTACATATCGATATCGTACCCCTATAGATAATTCTTTAAAAAAAATGAAAATAGGTACTTTTCCTGATATGTCTTTAGCTGAAGCAAGAATAGAGCTACAAAAGTTAAAAGCACTAAGGCGTTCAGGAATTTGTCCCAGTAGTCATGCAAAACAGCAAAAACAGGAAAGGTTAAAAAAGCTTAAGGAAGAAATAGAGAAGGAAGAACTCTATAAATTTACAGTGAGAGATTTAATTGAGTTATATCTAATAAATGTTATCGAAGACCGCTATATAGAGGATTTAAAATCCGGATCAAAAAAACTGATCAGAGGATCTCGTAAGAAAAAAGGTCAGGATGAAACGAGAAGGACTCTCTATGGGGATGCTGTCAGAGTCTTAGGTCACTTACCTGCTGAGCAAATCACTCGTAAAGATATTGTTCTGTTAGTGTCAGATATCGTAGCGAGAGGAGCGAATGTTCAGGCGGGAAGGGTCTTGTCTGAATTAACTTTAGCATATGAGTACGCAATTGGACTTGAAAGATTTAAAGATGATTTTGCTAATCCAGCTTTTTTAGCTAAGTCTAGCTTAAAGCAGGCTAGATTTAAGCTCACTTCTACGAAGGGAACAAGAGTTTTAAACGATGATGAACTGAGACGAGTGCTTAAGTGGTTGCCGACCTCAGGGTTTTCAGCAAAACACAAACAAGTATTATTGATCACATTATGGACTGGTTGTCGTACAGGTGAGGTTTGTGAAGCAAAATGGGAAGATATAGATCTTCAGGATAGAACATGGCATATAAGACAAAGCAAAAATGGTTCCGAACGTTATGTGCAGTTATCAAAACAATGTGCTGAATTTATCGCTATCCTGCCTAATAAGCATTTAGAATATGTTTTTCAAATGGAAAAAAGTGGAAAGCCACTTTTGCAAAAGACTATCACTGAATGTAAATGGAGAATGAGAAATCCCCAAAAGATGCAATATAAGCAGAAGTATAGAGCTGAACAGCTTTGGTTGAATGATATGCCTGACTGGAATCCACATGATTTAAGAAGGACGGTACGCACAGGATTATCTCGTTTAGGTTGTCCAGCAGAGGTGGCTGAAGCGATTTTGGGCCATTCAAAAAAAGGGATGCAAGGAACTTATGATTTGCATTCTTATGAAAAAGAAAGTCGACAATGGTTGCAAAAATGGGCAGATCATATTGATCCTTGTATAGTCACATTAATAAACTGACTTATAAATACATTATAATAGGCCTCTTTCATAACTTAGATTAGCATTTGAAGTGCAACACCATGTTGTTGCCATAATACCTGACTCGGACCTTTAAAGCCGAGTCTTTTTCTTGGACGATGATTTATACGGTAAGTGATTTCTGAAATGTATTCATCCGTATAGTGATTCAAATCACTTCCTTTTCTAATGTATTGTCTGACTAAGCCATTTGTATTTTCATTCGTACCTCGTTGCCAAGCGCTATAAGGATCAGCGAAATACCAGTCTATTTCTAATTCTTGAGCAGCATACTCATGCCGGCTAAACTCCTTACCATTATCTGCAGTAATCGTCTTGAGCTGATTTTTGATCGGCTCAAGTAGACTATATGGTTGTTTGGCAAGAAGGATATTGCATGAGCATCGCGGGCTCATTCTTGATGAGATTGAAAGATTTAAGAACCGAAAAGAACGAAATCTAAAGGCTTTACTTGAGGAATTTGAAGGTGCAATTAAGGGATATTACTCAGTCCTAGTGATCCGAGTTGATTTGAGCTATAGCAAGAATAGCCTGAGTGAGATTACGGTGCATGACTTCTATCAGCATATCGATAGCCTACGTGCTTTGATTACTGACAAGAACGGTTGTTTCGATGCACTGGTAACCTATGCGATCGCACTAGAGCAGGGTATAACCAAAGGCTTTCATGCGCATTTAGCATTGGTGATTAATAGATCTAAGCACCAGAGTGATTATAACATTGCTGAAGGGGTGATTGAGAAGTGGCAGGAGATCACATCAGGTAAGGGGTGTGTGGATGGAACATCAACACGACAGAAAATAAAGACAACTACGAACGTTAGGGACGTTTAGGCGTTGGAGAGATTCGTCGAACAGAGCCTGCACAAGGTAACAATGCTTTAGGTGCCATTGCGTATCTCAGCAATCCTGAAAAATACGAGCAGATGCTATTAGTTAAATTGCAAGGACGCAAAACCTTTTACAAGGGGGACTATCAGCATCATGGTCGTCCTATACCTGATAAAGAGGCGAATAGGAGAATAAAGGAATGGAATGCGCAAACCGCTTTAGCAAAGCTGGAAAAGAAGATTTGGTTTAAAAAATTATGAACTTGCAAGTTATATGAAGTTAATCAGTTCATAGGACAACACATGAGTAATTTAGCACTAGAGGTTACAGCAGCACGCTTAGAACAAAACATGATTGAGTATTACAAAAGGCTCAAGTTTGAGCGAGTTCCAGAAGGTCTCGACTTCAAAGATCATCAAAGGGCTTTGAATCTAGAATTAAACCAGATATTGATGAGCTACTTTGATGATTGGCGTATTCTGATGGTGGTGTGTGGTCGAGAATATAAGTTTTCATTTTGGGTGGATGCCTTTTATCGTGCTTACAGCAGTGTATTACTGGAATCGGGTGATCACTATTTTACAATGGGAGGTTTAGTCACAGCCTCTAGCTATAATAATCAAGCATCTGCTCATATTGACAAAATCCTGAAGCGACTAGATAAATTGTTTCAGAGTACAAGCTTTGTAGAACAACTTCAGCAGCATAACCAGTATTACACGAAGCAGATCGAAAAAATTCGTGAATCCTATTGTACTGTGAGTGAAACCTATCCCGATGCCGTTGATTTGAAATTTGAGCTGAGTCTTGAAGGATTTCTCAATCAATGGGTAGATATCAGTGAGTGGAATAAGTTGTTTAATCACTTCCAAAAAGAGCTCAAAAAACTGCCTTGGTATAAGGCACAAGTCGTGTTTACTTTTCATCAGATCGTACGAGTTGATCGGGGTTATGTGGTGAAATTCTTTCTGGCTGTTGATGCCTTACTCTGTGTAGAGTTTTCTGCTTACAGTCGAGAAATAGACTATTGCTGGAAAAAGGTAACTGACAATAAAGGAATGACGTTTTGTTTACAGTCGGATTTTCAGCTATATCAACATGAAGATGAATATCAGTTGATTATTCAGCGGAATGCTCAGGATCAAGCCTTAGACCCTTTAAGTGCTTTAAATGAGATGCCTGATCGAGAAACCAGCATTGAAGGTCTAGCCAATAGAATCTGTGTCACCCCTAAAGGGTTTAAATGGTTTCACGGGACACCTGTTCGACGCTAGTCAACGCCCTCAGATGCCGGTGCTGAAATTGAAACTAGCACATTCATTTTCAAGAACACCCCTGTACTGACTTGACGCTCTAGTTTGTGCAGATTATCCTTAGCCTGCTGACCTACATCGTCAGTGGGTTTTGACAGACCCATCACACAAGCACATCAAAAAAGTAATTTTTTGGTGGCGAACTCGTTCGTCCCCCTTCGTAGCGGTAGGGCGAGGGAGGGACGCCTTGTGCGTGCTGATTCTTGTGTGTCAGTCTGTCAACCCTCTTTCGCTCTGCCACCATCATATTGACAGTGATTTGGTAGGGCTCTTTTAGCACAAGGAGTACGCCATGCGTCTACATTTATACCCTCTCTTATATTTCTCTTTTTTCATATTGGTGCCACTGGGTGATTAGAATCCATACTGTGCTAGATGGCATAGCTGTGTCTAATACTTTCTAAGAATAAAACTTTTTCACCTACATATTACCGATATGAGGATGAATCTCTCATGCTGTTTTGAGCGAAGTAGATCAGTGTGCTTTATCGTCTATAACACTTTCAAAAAAACATAGAAATTCATTCAAACATAAATTGCATGGGGAGCACTGTGTCTGCTGAAGACAGGTGATGCCTATAAAAAGAGAAAATGATGATGTCCAATATATTCGTAAAAACAACCCTAATTTCATTCTTGTTCGTAAGCGCATCATGGGCGCAAGCAGGCTGGTTCGCACAAGCGAGCGAAGCCTATTTTGTTCAGGCGCGTAACCTAGGCAATGGGGTCTATAAGTGTACGTATAAAACTAACCCAGGCAATCAGGGCTGGAGAAATTTCACAGTGAACTTTCAAGGTGGCTGTCCGCGCTTTGTTCACTTTAATGCCAAAAACGGTCAAGTCACTGTACCCAACTAAACGTGGGGGAGAGTAAAGATGAACCAAAAAACCATTTTGGGTTTGACCGTGATTGTGGCATTGACCCTGATCAGCATCGCGTGCTTGTATTTCTTTAGCCCAAAACATGCTGTAGAGAAACCCATTCAAACACGTACTGCCGATCGCAGTGGCCCTGCTGTAGAGACCTCAAACGTCGCTGCTTCAGAAGTGACTGGATCAACTGAGATTGCAGCAGTTGAAGTCGATGGCATTGATATTGATCAATTAACTGCTGGAAGCAAGAAACTAAGTTCAGCACGGCATGAACCTAAGCTATTGAGTTTTGAATTGGATAAAAATTTAAAAGCAGCGGACACACTAGAGTACATGATGGCTTACGATGATTTACCTGAATTTGAGCAGAAAAATATAGACACGTATCAGCACTATGTTTTAGACAAAATCGCCAAGGACAGGGGGCAATTGAGTCAACAAATACAGGTATTGTCACGAGGTGCAATTGAATCAGAGCAAGTCGGTAATCGGTATTATGTCTACAAAATTAATGTAGGCAAAGCCTGTCAAATTCACATGGTCAGCACCGACATGGATCAAGCTGACTATAGCCTAAGTTACAACTACTGCTGAGGATGAATGAGATGAAGATGATCAAAAAATTATTCAAACCGATCGTGCTTGCAGTGGCTACTGCGGTAGGAATGACCTTGGCAGGCTGTAGCTCAAGCCTTGATCCCGATACTTTTAGCGTAGAAATGAATGTAGAAGATACCAGTAATTGGTGGGCGGGTAATCAAGCTGCGAATGTCATTGCCATTCGTTCCAACAGCCCAGATCCCATCGATGTCACCAATGTATTAATCAACAATGGTGAATGTGCTGTTGAGGGCTATCGCAGGTCGCTGGAATATCCGCAGCATTTTAAAATGGGGCTATATTTAAAACTGAAATTAACCGGCTGTGGCTATGACAATGTAGTGCGGGTCGATGTGGAAACTGAACAGGGAACAGCAAGCTACAGCTTTCAATAGCGGTATTTAATTCTAAACGCTAAAACACTCAATTTAAATTCAAGCCAAAAACTCAACCAAACCGTGTCCTGAAAAGGGATGCGGTTTTTTTTATGCCCTTAGTTCAGCTTTTAGTGCTGGATTCACTTTATCAGGAATTAGACATGTCCTTGGTTCACTGTCCCTATTGCCAGTCAGTCCATGTTCAGCAGACCGATTCAGAGCATCCCCATTCCAACTATTTTCTCCACCTGCAACGCTGTATTTCACCGACACAGATGGCGATATTCGGCATGCAGATCGCCAAGAAGTCAGGCTTTTCACCTTTAGCAGGCGCAGCCATTGGTGTGGTGATCGGCGGTGTGCTGGTCGTGGTCAGTCAATACTGCTTTGAAACGTATTACCGCAATGCCGAGCAGTATGTCTGCTTGGATTGCCAACAACAGTTTGCATGGGTGAAGCAATAGCATCTAAGGCTTTCACTTTTACATCTTTGACTTTACTGACTCTTTAAAACTTCAAACAACCCCTTCATTTAAGGAATATTCACTATGGCACATCAACTTGAAAATATGGCCTATGTCGGTCAAACCCCTTGGCATGGTTTAGGCAATGCACTGGCACGAAACCAACCGATTGAGGTCTGGGCAAAACAGGCAGGTATGGACTGGCAGATTGAAAGCTCGAATGTCAGCTATATGGCTGCAAATCATAAAGGACAAAACCTGATCCTACCGCATGATGAACAACGGGTACTGTATCGTTCTGATACGCATGCGCCATTATCAGTGGTCAGTCAACGTTATCAAGAAGTTCAACCGAGAGAAATTTTAGAATTCTATCGAGACCTGACCGAGCAAGCAGGCTTTGAACTCGAAACCGCTGGCGTGCTGAAAGGGGGTAAGAAATTCTGGGCATTGGCGAAAACAGGACAGACCGCCGCTTTAAAAGGCAAGGATGTCAGTAATGGTTACATTCTCTTAGCCACGGCTTGTGATGGAACCCTCGCCACCACGGCGCAATTTACTAGTATCCGTGTGGTGTGTAACAACACTTTAGCTATTGCCCTCAAAGGGCAGAACAGTAGTCTAGGTGTGGTCAAAGTGCCGCACAGTACCAAGTTTGACGCTGGAAAAGTCAAACAACAACTGGGGATTTCAGTACGGGCATGGAATGAGCACATGTATGAAATGAAACAACTCAGTCAGCGTAAAGTCACGCAACAGGAAGCCGCAGCGTATTTCGATGCGGTGTTTAACAACACCAGTCTCAGCCAAACCGAACAGGAGGACAGCATTATTCAGTACTACCGCAATGTCGCAACACAGGCTAACTCTACAGCCAAAGCAGACAACAAGACTGAACCCAATGGTCGTGCCATGTCGAAAGTGATGAGCATGTTCAATGGACAGGGTCGTGGTGCAGCACTCAGTTCAGCCAAAGATACGGCGTATGGCTTACTCTGTTCAATTACCGAATTTGCCGATCACGAACGTCGTGCCATGAGTCAGGATCACCGGCTAGATTCAGCATGGTTTGGTGCAGGTGCGGGCTTAAAACAGCGTGGATTGGAACAGGCTATACGTTTGGCGATTTAAGTTTAGATTCAGATTTGGGATTTAAGATGATCACATCAGATCAACATGATCCTGAAAATCTCCTTGAACTCAAATACCTCTTAGCCACATCTCCAGATGTGGCTTTTTTTATGCCTACAATTTTATAGCACTCAGAAATGAATAGGAGTTTTTTATGAATCAAATCAGCCCTAGAGCAATACAAACAAAACAGCTTAACCCATCAACTTTATGCACGCCATCTAACTCAGTAAAGCGGACAAGCTCAGCCAAGCGTTTGGTGAATACCAAAGATTTAGCTTATCAGGATTGGCTTGAGGTGCGTAAGCAAGGCATCGGTAGCAGTGACTGTGCCGCAGCCTGTGGTCTGAATCCTTATATGTCGATGTTAGAGCTATGGATGATCAAGACTGATCGTATTCAACAATCCATCGAAGATGAAAGTGAAGGCCATGCGCCACTGTACTGGGGGAAACAACTTGAACCTTTAGTCGCTGAATATTACAGCATGCACACCAACTATAAAGTCCGCAGAGTCAATGCAGTCTTACAACATCCTGAACCTGACAAACATTTTATGTTGGCAAATTTAGATTACTCCGTGGTTGGGGATGCTGATGTACAAATTCTGGAATGTAAAACTGCAGGGGAGCATGGGGCAAAGCTATGGCGCGATGGTGTGCCTTTGTACGTGCTCTGCCAAGTCCAACATCAATTGGCGGTGACAGGCAAGAAAGCTGCACACATCTGTGTACTGATCTGTGGACATGAAACACGGATCTTTAAAGTGACACGTTCAGAGTCGGTGATTCAGCATATTGTGAATGCAGAACGTTACTTCTGGGAATGTGTGGAAAGCGATACCCCACCTGATGCAGATGCCAGTGAATCGGCAGGCAAAGCGCTCCAACTGCTCTACCCGCAGCATGTTCCACTCAGTGTCGAAGACCTGAGTCAGAATGAATATGCCAATCAATTGTTTAATCAACTGATTCAGGAAAAACATCATATTGAAAAGCATCAAAACAACTTTGATGAAACCAAGCATCATATTCAAGTGCTGATGAAAGACAAAGAACGTGCTGTATTTAGTGATGGCTCCGTGGTCTGGAAAAAAGCGAAAGACCGTGTGGCGCTGAATACCCAAGCTTTATTACAGCACCAGCCTGATTTAATACAGCTTTACCCCTTAGAAAAGTCAGGCAGCCGTCGATTTAATATCTATACCGATTAGCCTAAGTGCATTCAACGACCACCTAAACATCCTATGCCTAAGCGCATGGGATTTTTTTATGCCGTATTTATTTCAAATATGAACAGCACAGCTCATGCAATTCAATGACAAGAGGAATTCATCATGATTAAAGGTTTAGCCATTACACCGCCAATACTCGGACGGATCAGTATCGGTAAGATGATCGAAAAGAACGGTAAACGACTTCCTGAAAAAGATGATCAATTTACCATTACTTCCCAAATACAAAATAAAGACAGCGGGTGGGTAAAGCATCCACTGGATGAACAACTTCGAGCCAAAGCACCCAATCAAAAACTCAGAACGATCCCAGTCCGCATGATCTTTAATGATCCTGAACTGAATCTAAGAGCAGAGTACAGTTTATTTGACCGTCAAACAGGACGGCCTGTTTGTGTCGGCAATGGTGAAATCTGCCAACGTATGACCAACCAAGGCATAGAGCAACATCCATGTCCATCTCCTGATCTCTGTCCATTGGCTCAAGGCGGTAACTGCAAGCCGTATGGACGTTTGCACGTGAACCTAGATGAAAGTGATGAACTCGGGACATTTATGTTTAGAACCACTGGCTTTAACAGCATAAGAACTTTAGCCGCACGACTGAGCTATTACCATGCGGCATCGAACGGACTGCTTTCATGTCTACCGTTGCAACTGACGCTTAGAGGTAAGTCCACCACACAAAGTTATCGCACTCCTGTGTATTACGTGGATTTAACACTCAGGGATAGCATCAACCTTCAACAAGCTATTCAAACAGCGAAAGATATTGATCAACAAAGCAAGGCTTCAGGGTTTAACCAACATGCGCTCGATCAAATCGCAAGGCAGGGTTTTGCCAATGCACGCTTTGAGGTGAACAGTGAAGAGAGCTTAGATTTAGTAGAGGAGTTTTATACGGATGAGGTTGCTGAAGTTGAGCAAACGCAGTCTGAGTCGAAAACCAAAGATAAGTCCAAATTCAATCAAGTGGATGGTCTTATACAGAATATTCAGCAAGGTTTGCAGCGGAGTGTGCGGGCGGTGAATTAAATAAAAGGTATCACATGATTCCTTTGAGGATAATTAAAACTTTGATTTTTATATGTAAAATAACTTAGGAAAATTATGGGTTTACAACTTGGTGGTCAATTACAACGACCAAACAAGTTGGATAACTGGTCGCCGGGTGACTCAGAAGATTTAAGGAGCCTAGCACTTATGGAGCGAATGTAGTCCCTCATTGATAACGTCTCAATACTACTGTAAAGAGCATAATATTAATGAGCGGAATAAAAAACCTGAAAGCTTTGGCTTTCAGGTTTTATGCTATCAGGTAGTCGATTATTCAGTATAGTGTTTGCCAAATACCATTTGTACTTCACGTTCGATTTTCAGGGTGAGCTGATCCTTGTATCGAAGCCAAAAGTCACTACCAACTAAATGTGCTTGTAATGCAGCCAAACGGTGTCCCACGTGTAACTGATTGATATTGTAAAAATTGGTTTCCTGTTGTTGGAACAATGGAGCAATACCAGCGTTCAGTGAAGGAAAACAGCCCAATGCAATATGATCAGTAGGTGTATCAATGAAATGTGGTTCTAGGTCTTTGTAAAGTTGAGTTTCACTAAATTTCATCCAATCCGATGAATCTTTTTTCACAAAGAAAATTAACCTATTGATGTGATTTAGATGAATATCAAATTCACGTTTGGATAATACGCCAATTACATCATTACGTTTAGAGTTACGCATAACCAGCTTGATGATTTCATTTGCACGCTCGTTTAAGACATCGTCAACATTCAGTTCGACAAAACCATTGTATTGAGCTGCCTTATTTTGTTCATTGACAGCCTTACGAAGAATGACAAGCGAATGAACCTCAAATATAGGTGCTATGTTATACAATTTTTCCATGAATTCATTGTATTTTTTACGAGATTGATTGTATTGCTCAGCCCAGCGTGAGAATCTTTGTTGAAACTGTCGAGTCGTACACGTAACTTTCAAATCACTGAAGTAAGAATCGTATTGGTCTGTACATAGAGTTGAACCATCAAAATATATGGAGAAAAGTTGATGCTGATACATTTTTTTCAGTGTGACTTCTGCCAACGGGTTGAAAGCAATGCTCTTTGCAAAGTCACCAAAAAGTGGATTGTGTTGGATATTCTGCACAATTGGCAAAAATGATACTCCGAACGATGTCAGATAACCATATTGCTGTAAAGAGTACCCTGTAGGTCTGAGTGAGCTCATTTTAAGCGCACGTTTATACAAAACTTCCTTACCTGCTTTCCAGTAATCGGAAATCGGAAAGCACGGAGCAGCCGGTACAGGTATCCTAATATTGAGAGAGTTAACATTTTGTGGTCTTAGATCAAGTCCTGTGCTATGTGCAATAAACTTATTGGCTTCAAATGTATCAACCGCGCTATGATTAACTTTGTTTGGACTGATTAAAGGCATACCTGATTCTCCATAGTATTAGTACGAGAATTTAAAAAAAGATTTGAGCTTGAATTGAACTTTTTGCGGGGACGTCCAACTTTTGGCCTATCAGCATAAGGGTCTTTGAGCAGTTGATTCTTTTGAGTTCTACGTACGTTATTTAATGTAGAGAACCAAAAAAACTGGTCTGATTTACAGGTGTACTTTATAACCTCGTAAAGATGATCAATTTTCTTTTCATCATGGTGCTGAATCATGCCAATGCCACAGTTGCGATAATTTTCTTTGTTAAAATTACAAATGTAGGTAAAGCCCTGACCACCAGTAACTTCTTCATTCCATACTCGTGCAATTTCTTCAGCAATTTTTATGTCAGCATGCCGATGGTTGCCATCAAAAAAGAAGAAGCTATGGATGTGAAAGCCAGCTCGAATGGAATACTCAAAACGTAGAAAATATCCAAGTTTGTCTTTCAGTAAGGCATTTCTATCCATTTTTTTCAGTAAAAGCTCGATACATTGTTTTATGTACTCAAGGTCATGCTCAGAATGAATTTGATCAATTTTGAAAAAATTCTTAGCCAAAGTTTCGAAAGAGCGTTGCAGAGATAAATCCATACGGATGACCAATAGTCGTGATGAACCAAAAGCAAAGAGATTCTTAACGAGTTCTATTGCACCCATATAGGCTTCACGGCAAGTACGATTACGTTGACGAATTTTCTTCTTAACCTTCGGGTTATGTAAATTTTGCCGGAATTTCTGAAAGAAGAGATTAATCAAGGCAGCGTATTCATCTGCTAATGTTCGGTCTTTAGATAGAGCACAACCCATTTCCATCTGGCAGAGTTGTTCTTCAGAAAACTGATCACGCGTTTTAAAGAAAATCTCGAGTTCAATGCCAAGAGTAATTTTATCTATAGGCTCATATCTAAGGGATGCTAGAAAAGCAATCCAAACGTGCTGCAACCAGTAATATGAGCTCGCTTGATATCCATTAGGTAATCTCTTGACCTTCATCGCATTACGCATCGTATTTAAGGCAGCGTCAATCACTCTGGCTACATCAAATAATGGAGCGATGATATTATCCAATTGTGCCTGAACAATGACTTGGTTTATGCCATCCGTGTAGAAAGATTGGCTGTAGTCATCAGGATGTGCAGGAAGGATGCTGTGATACGATGTCTGCTCTTTAACAAATTTTGCTTGTTTAGTAATCATTTTATAATTTCTCAGTTTATGAGACTTACCAGTGAGAATTTGAGCGTAATCGTCCCTAAGACACTGTTTATGGCAGTGTCTCAACAGGATTATGAAGAATAGGGCAGGTATGTTGAAGCAGTAATCTACACAAGTTTTAAATAACGGCATATGGCATCACGGAGTTATGATGTACCAGTGGGACCTATTATTGTGTAAAATCATCTGCTACAGGTGAAGCATCAGCATTGATACATGTACCGATCACATTACGTTGATCAGCACTCAATATACTTATATCTATCATGCTGATAGGCATCATCATGCTGGTATATACAAGTATATGAATCAATCCGTTTATATAACTAAAAGTATGCTTACTAATATGTAATATATAAATAATAGTTATAATGATATAGAGCCGATATTCACACCCCTAGCCCATCTGACAAAATAAACTCAAAACGCAAGGGTAAGCCTGCATTGGTTGATGGTCAGTTTTGGGGAGTTAGCGTACGCAATTGGTTACTGTCTCGTACTTTTGCTCTGTCTTCGATCCAGCCATTAATTTCAGATAAAAGCCAGCGAGTTGCTCTTCCCACTTTAATGGGCACGGGAAATGTGGCGTCGTATCTTAAAGATTTTTTATTCATCCAATCATAGATGCTGGATCGGGATACATGGAGCATCGATGCTAACTTGGCTACAGGAATAAGTATTTCAGCAGTTGGGTTGGTCGTTAAAACTTGTTCAAACTTCATATTATTTCTCCTACACAGTATCAAGGTGTACTGTGATAGCAAATGTATAATAATCAGTCGCGTAAGAAAAAAGTCAAAGCGAAGTCGACTGTATGTTATTGATAATTATTTTAATTTTTAGGTTATAGACTTCATATTTATAAAGTTTAAGATGCTTGTATCAGTACAATACTATTTTCACTCAAGTTCATAGAGTTTAGATCCTTTGCGTATCTCAGCATACTCTTTTCCTTGAATCCATTCTTTGAGATTCTCCAAATCAACTTTAATCGTTGGATTGTCAAGCTCTTTAAAAGACTCTTGATTTTTAAAGGTTAAAATTTCTTTGTTGAGCCGATCCATTTTATTAATATAATTATTGATGTCATTAGAGTAATTGCTTATTTTCTTCTTTAGTGTTTTAACAAAAGGTTGAATATCTAGCTCACTTTCTGGGGTGGTGTTTGAAACGGCATAGATACTGGTATCTGTTGCTGGTAGTGGACAATTTTGAACTATATAATCGAACAGTGTATTATTTTTTGGAAAAATTTGTCCAAGGTTTTCTAATATTGGAAGGGATCTTTCTAAGGCTTTTTTTTTATTCTCCATCTCTGAAAGCAGGTCATTGCAATGATTAATGATGAGGCTGTTAATTAGAATTCGTACTGTTCTATTTTCTATAAATGCTTTTTTGTGTTCTTCTTCTAAAAGTGCTTCTTTTCGTAAATAATCGCCAATGTGAATATCTGCTCGTAATTTTTCTAGATAGTCGATGGCAAAGAGTTGATACACCACTTTGACTACATTACGTTCAAAAGTATCTTTTTGAGTTTTGCCATTTTGCCTGTTCGTGAGGGTTGTACGTAAGTCTTTAGGTAATGCATACATCAAATCAGCATTCAGTTCAAACAGTAGGTCAAGCATCTTATTATAATGATTATTGGCTCTTTTAATAATAACTATATTTTCTTTGATTTTAGATTTTACTTTTCCTTTTATCCTGAGACTTTGGCTATTTTGATTTTTTTTAATATAGCTCATATTGTCCTTATGTGTTTTTACTTCCTCATTGAATTCTTTTTTGATATTGAAAATGATTGAAGCATTTTGTTTTAGAAGAGATAGCCCTGTCGGTGGTAGGAAATTTTTAGGATTTTCCAAAGGAGAGTTCTTTATACTCGGATCATTATTCTGTACTAATTCTTTAAATCGATGTATAGATTTATTTTGAGTTTCTGCTGGCTGGTTAGCTCTGAATAATTGTGGGTAAATCATTTCAAAATGCTTTAAATATTCTGGCAATTCTAATGCATAAGGCTGATTTAGTTTCAATTCAAGAAATTCACACAACTCTGTAAGTATTCTTTTTTTTTGGTGGAATGGATCTATACTATTTTTTTTCATGATCATTGCGGGCACTGAGTGGACTATACTGGGTTAATAAGAGAAATTTATACCCCAAAAGTTAGCACTTTAAATTATATTTTTCAAAAGAATAAGGTGCTTATTAAGCGTAACCCTTTTTCTCTATTGAAACAGCTCAACATATACGGTGAGTGCTTAAAAAATCATGTGGAAAATATTTTTTGTTACAAAAACGCTATAGGATCAAATATTACGCTACTGGTTTATATATGTTGTTGTAAGACGTTGTTTATTAGTAATAATGGATTTTACTTTGACTGGTTAAAGAAAGTATATTGTAAATACTCAGGTTTTTAAGCACTTTTAGTATGCAGGGGACTTCACTGTATTTCATAATTGTTTGCTATTCGTTGAATAGTAATAAGCTGATTAATCAAATCTATGAAAGTTAATAGACGATGTATAGTCTGAAATGAAATAAAAATTGGAGGTGTTCTCTATGTGGCATGATGGCTATCTTTATTGAAAATAAGGGTAGACATTAGGTAAATATCTATTCGATGAACAGCTTAGGGCCAAAGCACCCAATCAAAAACTCAGAACCATTCCAGTACGCATGATCTTTAATGATCCTGAGCTTAATCTACGAGCTGAGTACAGCTTATTTGACTGTCAGACAGAACGGCCTATTTGTATAGGCGATGGTGAAACCTACCAACGCATGACTAACTAAGGTATAGAGCAACACCCATGCCTATCTCCTGACTTATGTCCATTGGCGCAAGGCGGTAACTGCAAGCCTTATAGGCGTTTGCACGTCAATTTAGATGAAAGTGATGAACTCGGGACCTTTATCTTTAGAACCACGGGTTTTAACAGTATTCGAACTTTGGCAGCACGTCTGAGCTATTACCATGCGGCATCGAACGGATTACTTTCATGCCTGCCTCTACAACTCACGCTTAGAGGAAAGTCCACCACACAAAGTTATCGCACTCCTGTGTATTACGTAGATTTAACCTTGCGTGATGGTACGAATCTTCAACAAGCGATTCAAACAGCGAAAGATATTGATCAACAAAGCAAGGCTTCAGGGTTTAACCAACATGCGCTCGATCAAATCGCAAGGCAGGGTTTTGCCAATGCACGCTTTGAGGTGAACAGTGAAGAGAGCTTAGATTTAGTAGAGGAGTTTTATACGGATGAAGTGGTTGAATCTGAAAATTTATATCCTGATTCAAAAGCTAAGAATAAATCTAAATTTAATCAGGGGAAGGGGGATGCTGGATATGTAGCAGGGTTTACAAGGGAGTGTGAGGACGGTGATTTGTAGGGTTCTCTTAAGCTCGAATTAGTTTATTTTTTGTGATATTGTTCAATAAATCAAATAATTGTATATTTATTTTTGTGGGTCAAAAGTACATACCTAAATTTATTATTAGAAATATCATGATTGTGAATAAAAGACACCCATGCGGACAATTTGCTTGTGAATACAAATTTGTAAAAGCTAAAAATTAAAACATTACGTTACAAGTAAATGTTTCACAGATAGTTGTAGGAGGGGATTATGAGTGATGGTCAAACAAAAAATGCTGCACTAACAACAGCTTTAGCTTTTCATTATCAAGTTTTGATTGGCTTGGATAAATGTTTTTCATTTGAAGATGGACAAACTGTATGGTTTGAAAAAGATGGTGATGTCAGCTTGATATCATCAGATATTACAGAATCGAGTCAAACTGAAGTAAAAAATTATGCAGCGCCTCTTACGGATCATCACGAAAACCTTTGGAAGACGTTAAAAAACTGGCTGGCACCAGAATTTAACCATATTCAATACGGTGTTTTAATACTTCATACAACTCAATCATTTGGCGTAACTACTAGCCTTAAAGATTGGAATTCACAGAGCCCGGAACAGCGTCTAGAAGTATTAAGAAATATTTTTTCAGATCGTACCGAAGATCAACTTAATGCTGAAAAACCATCAGAAATTATAAGGATTCAGAAAGAGGTAATGCTAAATAGCGCTGAATCGGAACTTAAATCTATATTGGGAAAAATTATTTTACATGTGGAAGCAGATGATCTTGATGTTTTGAGACAGAATTTTTGCACAAAACTTGATGGCTTTATCCCTGTAGCTAATCGGCAAGCCTTTACGGAGGGGCTGATAGGTTTTATCTATGAACAAGCCAGTAATACAGACTGGACAATTGAAAAAAATCTATTCAATCAAAAAAAAGAATCTTTAACTGCCAGATGGGGACCCACCTTATTTACAATTCCTGATTTTAATAATAGGAATGCAGCTGAAGATGAAGTTGAAATTTATGTTAGTCAGTTATTTGCTCGTAAAATTATCGAGATAGAATATGGAGATGTTTTGCCTGAAGCTATCGGTAATTGGCTTGAGTTAAGAAATTCTTTAATAGAAGAATTAAATGGCTATCCTCAATTTAGAGCCACTGTTCATCGTTATCGAGAGCAGTGGATTCGTCAATTTTCAGCTAAGCATCGTACTGCTAGTCGTAAACAAGGCAACTTAACTGCGATTTCACAAGATTTATATGATCAACTAACTAGTGAATCACCTTTTGGAATTGATGGTTATTTAAGTCCAGACTTTGTTTTTAGAAACGGACTTATTCACGATCTAATGGATGATGAGGATTTGCAATTAAGATGGAAAGTTAAACAATGACAAGTATTGTCGATGCACTTTATGAATTGAAATATAATCCATTTGAGTACGGTGTATATTTTTCCTCGTTTTATACGGCTCTAGGTGAATTAGAGAATAATTTATTACTTGCACCTTTGGTAATTCCTTTATGTAGTCATCCTATATTCAGTCATAAGATTTTTAAATCAAACGTTAAAAGTACTATTTGGTCGATTTTTGATGATCGTACTAAGCTTTATGATTTACAAGAACGAATAAATGAGTTTCAAGTATTAACTGAGCAAAGCATTCAATATTGCTTGGTTAATGATTGGCTATTTGTAGATGAGCAAAATTTGTCTTTCCGTGGATGTGATAATTTTGCATCAAAACTTACCAAGAAAAAAAGTGCTGAGAAGCTAGGGCGATTATTTTACGGTCATTCTGTGGTTGAAATTTATGCCTTTTTAGGAGTTAAGCCCCAATGAAAACATTAATTTATGAAATAGGGGTAATTGATAATCAGGGAAATAAACACCCTGTTAATTTTAAAAGGGGGCTAAATGTCGTAACGGGCAAGTCTTCGACAGGTAAAAGTGCTTTGATTGAAATTTTTGATTATTGTTTTGGTAGTAGTGAAAATACAATTCCTAAAGGAATTATTACTAAAACAGTTTCTATTTACTATGTTGCTTTATCAGTAAATGGACAAGATATGGTAATTGCGCGTAAGCCCGAAATTTCAAGTAGGGGATTTTTCCGTCGGGTTGATTCATTTAATTCGAATGATATTTCGGATGAATATTTTGATAATAGTTATTTCCGTCCTTTAGATGAGTTTTTGAAACATTTAAGGAGTTTTTTTCTAGATATAGATGATGTTGATGAGTCTTTGTTTGCTAGAGAAAACAGGTACAATAAAGCTAAAGCTCCGACCCCATCAATACGTAGCTTTGCATCATTTATGCTTCAGCATCAAAATCTTGTCGCTAATAAACATGCTCTATTTTATCGATTTGATGAAAAGGCGAAGCGTGATCAAGTGATAGATCACACAAAAATATTCTTAGGATTAGTTAAACAGGAATATTTTATCTTATTACAAGAAAAGGAACGATTAAACGCAGAAGTTAAACGTTTAGGACGTTTAAAAGAAACAAATAAACAAGTATCTGAAAATTATAAGCGATACATTGGTCCTGTTCTAGGTCAACTTTATGCTTTAATGGGCTTTAAAGAAGTGCCCTTATCTGTGGAAAAGGTGCTTCGCCATCCACAGGATGCTAAAGACCAGCTTGATCGTATTATCGTATCTGAAAATATTGATTATAAATCTAATGCGACCACTCAATATTACAATCAACTTAAGTTGGAGCGAAACGAAAAGACGGCTAAACTAAGAAAGCTTCAAAGACAAGTGATATCTACTAATAAACATATTCAAGAAGAAGCTCTCTTTGTTGAAAACATTAACAAGTTCAGCTCTCCAAAACATGTAAATATATCATCTTCAGTTTGTCCATTTTGCCATACTGAAAAAGATACATTACGAGAAAGTGCGGAAAGGCTACAACAGGCTATCGTTAAGGTTTCAGGTAATCTTGCTCAAGCACGTCCTATGAAAGCTAAATTTGAATCATTCTTGGTAGTAACTCAACGTGAAATTGAGCAGTTTGATAAATCATTGACCTTGTTAAACTTGCAAATAACTGAAATAGAACAGACTGAAAAACAGTTAACTGAACAAAAAAGTTTATATGAGAGTATTTTGATGCAAAAGGCGAAGCTTTTTATGCTTATTGATACTCTTAACATGGCAGACGATATTGATCTTGAACAGCAAATTAATGATTTAAACGATGAGTTAAATTCTATAAATCATAAACTTAAAAAATATAATGTACAGAAAGGTTTGAATGATGCTTCTTTAAAAGTAAATGAATATATGGCAGAAATCGGAAGCCATTTTGAATTTGAACTTGACTATAAGCCTATCAACCTTCATTTTTCATTTGAAACATTTGATCTCTATCATTTAACAGCAGAAGGTGAGAAAATTTATTTAAGATCAATGGGTAGTGGTGCAAATTGGTTATATAGTCATGTAACCCTATTTTTAGCATTACATAAATACTTTGCTGAATTAGGTGATAAATGTTCTATACCTTCAATTTTATTTTTTGATCAGCCTACACAGGTATATTTTCCAAATTTCAATCGAGACAATTCAGACAGTTTTGAGAAAGTGAAACTAGAAGAGATTGAGCAAAGAAAGAAATCTGATATGGAAACTAATATTGATGAAGATGTTAAGGCAGTAGAAAATTTATTTAGTCAGTTATCTATTTATTGTAATGAAATTGAATCGAATATTGGTTTTTGTCCACAGATTATAGTTATAGACCATGCCGATGGTTTGAAACTAACAAATGGGGTTTCTTTTGATTCTTTAGTGAATGAAAATAGATGGCGTACAAGAGGGCTAATACATCCAGTCCCAGATATTTGAGTATCATTTTAATAAATAGGCAGTAAACCATAATTTTATTTTAAATTTCAAATATTGTTAGGTGCTAAATATTGGAAATTGGTAATGATGTTCAGAAATTCTTGAATGCAATTTCACAAATAAATAAAGATGATTTTAATTTTAGTGTACTTTCTTTATTTCCTAAGGAATGTTGTGAATACTCATCTATGATGCTTGCTCGTTATTTAATAGAAGAGTGTGGCTATGCTGCTTCAAAAATTAAAATGATAACAGGGCAGTTTAGAGATGATTATCAGTCTAAGCATTTATGGCTAAACGTGCTTGGAATGACCGTGGATATAACTTGTGGGCAATTTAAAAATTCACCCAAGAATATAATTATTGAACAGGTTAGTGCATGGCATGATAGTTTTATCATATTGGATTCATCAAAACCTATAATAAATTTTGAAAGTTATTTGGATGATTACGAAGAGCAAGCATTAGAATATGACTATTCAATGATTATCCAAAATATTCATCAAAATTTAACTGAGTTTTAAACTTCTTGTATAATTACAATTTGGATAACGATTGCATCCTAAAAATGCACCATATGGACCTTTTTTAATTTTTCTAAGCCGTCCTTGATTACATTGAGGACATAACCATTCATGTGGTATGTGGTTGTTGATTAGTCTATTTTCATCCTGCGGTATATAAATAAATTCTTTAAAATTTGGATCTTTGGTTATTTCTTCAAGAAAAACAGAACCACGTTCACCAATAAGAAAAACTTTCTCTTTTGCGCGAGTAATTGCGACATAGAACAGGCGGCGTTCTTCAGCATAGGCATGTGTTTCAGGCTGAGGCAATACCATATTTAAAAGTGGATCATCTTCTTTTTCAGAAGGGAATGCGCTACTACCTTTGTTCAAGCCAACAAGAATGACATAGTCTGCCTGTAGCCCTTTAGATGAGTGGATTGTTTTAAATTCAACTGTACAGTTTCTGAGAAATGCTTGAATACTACTAAAATCAGGTTTGTGGTGCTTATACCGACCTAAGATATAAATAGACTTTTTCTTATCTGCTCCAGCATTAGCATTATTGATCTCCATAATAGTTTTAAATAGATATTCGTTAATATCTTGATTCTTGGTAGCGAAATGAATTTCAACAACGTTACTGGTTGTCTGATCAATAGCCTTCACCACTTTTTGCATTTGCACTTTATTTTTTTGGATAAAACCACTGGCAATGTTGGCAATCCCTTGATTGGAGCGAAATGTCTGGGTGAGCTGAGTTTGTTTGGTATAACCAAAGGCTTTTTCAAACTGTGTGAAAATACTAATGTCTGAGCCTGCAAAGCGATAAATTGCTTGCCAGTCATCACCAACGCAAAATAGTTTAGCTTCAGGTACCTGATTTAAAAATGCTTGTATAAATCTTGCTCTCGCTTGAGAGGTATCCTGAAATTCATCTACGATAATGAGCTTGAAAGGGCTTTTATATTTGTTTTCATTAACAAGTTTTGCTGACTCAATAAGTAAGTCATCAAAATCATGTGCTTTACAAGATTTTAAACTCTCCTCATATTTTTCATAAACTTTTGAAAATAATTGTAAAAATAGACTTTGACGTAATGTGAGAGAAGGGATTTCTAAGAGTTGGGTAACACTGGCCTGATTTGATTTATAATGGCTCAAAAAAGTACCATACAGATCATTGGTATCTTGTTCAAAGATAGATTTAGCTTTTTCTGTGATCTCTAACAAACTACGGGCTTGAAAAACTTGTCCACGTGCAATTAACTCTTTTTCCAGCTTTTTAAAAATAGAGCCAGTAATGAATTCATTAAAAGTGGTACAGATTAAATCAGTTTTAAACTTTGTGTGTATTTCAGTTTTCCACTTCATTTCGTCCAGATATTTTTGTCCAAAATGAGCAGGTGGTTTGCCATACTGATCCACCGCATAATGTTCTAAATAAAGGTTTATATCTGGGAAGTAAAAATCAGGTTTGTACTGGCGGTAGTTTTCATTTGCTGTGTCATGTTCATAATCCATTTCGTAAATGTAAGGAATCCCTTGGCTGTATAGCCAATTGGCAATGGCCTTTTCACCGTGAGATTTTACAATTTCACCTTGATATGTTTCAAAACCATTCTTAAATCTATCAAATGTTTGTTTTTCTGCTTCTTGCCAATCTTTTTGATTTTTAAAGATAAAAGGGGACAAAGGATTTTTTAAATATGCTGTCTTAAATAATAGGTATTTCCCCTGAAAATCAGGATCAGTCTCGTTCAAGTCTTTTATGATTTGGTTTAATAAAACTTGAATTTTTCCAGCATGATCAGAGACAGAAGGACTTCTTCCTGTTGCTTTACCAATAACTCGAACACCAAGTTTGTGGAAATTAAGAGCTTCTATTTTGCTATCGAACTGTGCAAGGATATTTTTCAACCTTAAATTAATGCGCTCGTTTAGTTCATCTCCGGCATTTCTATTAAAAGCCAATACTAAAATTTCTTCAGGTTTATACAGCCCTGTCAAAAGTGCGTAGCCAACTTTCCCAATAATGGTCGAAGTTTTACCTGATCCTGCGGCAGCCACAAGTAAATTACGATCTTCAAAAATGATCGATGAAACACGTTGTTCTTTGGTGAGAGGTGTACTTTCAACTTGATCAAAAAAATCTTTATTTGCGATTAATTCACTTTCAATAAAATACTTGTTTTTGATATCAATGGAGTGGTTGTCTTTGATAGGCAATTCAATAAACTGTTTCAGTTCTTCAAACAAATCTTGTTTTGAAGGTTCAAAGGCAAAAGAAGGATCTCTCTGAATAAGGTTGTGAAACCGCTCAACCTCAGTTTTTGCTTTTAGGGTTAACTCCTCTCTAAATAAGGAGCTAAAACGATGAGAGAGATAAACATATTGATTAATGAAGTTTTGGTATGCAGATATATGCGGTTGCAAAGCTCTTTGAATTTGCTCTGCATTTCTTTTGTTTTTCAAGAACTCTGTATCACTTTGAATTTCTATCTTAATTTTTTCAGCTTGCGTATTCAAAATGCCTTTAAATAGAAAATTCTGATCTAAAGTTTTTAAAGTCAGTGATGACCATATCCATCCTTTTTGGATGTGGATTTCCAAGATATGCTCGGAATTTAGTTTTGCAATGTTGCCATCTAATTCGAGAGAGAGTTCTGGAAATTCATAGTTTATAAGCCATTTGGTTGAGCCTGCAAAAATATAGCTGAGTAAACTTGGTCGAATATCCATGACGCCCTAAAATAAAAATAAGTTATTAGAATAATGGCTCATTTGAAAATAATTATAAAGTTTTAGCACGATTATCTGGTGATTTAGTCTAAATTCAAATTTACTCTTTAAATGTATCATTTAGTGCTTGTTGCACAGCATCAACCCTAAATTTACAGGCTTTATATGCATCCATAGACTGTTCGACGATTTTCATTAAATTATCAATGTCTGGCTGTTCTTGAGATTCAAGTAATTCGGCATTGTTCTTTAAAATTTCATAACATTCTTTAAAACTTAAGTTTTCATCTGTCATTTGCTTTTACCTGTAAGACTTGAGCTTCTATTAGACCATCCTGCATCTCCACTGAAAAGTTTGATGAACCTAATTGTTGGATAGAATGAATCGCCTTACCTTCGGAACGAACAACGGCATAACCCTTTGCTATCACTTGTTTCGGATTCTGAAGTAAGGTTTCTCGTAGTAATCCATCAATTTGATTGGATGCTAATCTAATTTGCTGATTGGCTAAATAATGTGTTTGTTCTTTCAATTGATCTAAAGCACTATTCGCTGTATTTAATTGAGCTTGAGCCAGTACTTTGATGACTTTCATCATTTGATCATTTTGATTCTGATAAGTTGAAATTTGATGTTGGGACAATCGTTTAATCTGTTGTATAAAACTGGACGTTTCTTGCGAGCGTTCAACGATTAAATTACGGATACCTGCTATGACTTTACTGGGTGTATCAAAAGAGCGATGTGCGATTTCATCTAAAATAGTACGATCTTTTTCATGACCGATGCCCACCCAAATTGGTACTTTTCGTTTGCAGAGTAGGGCGGCAAGATTATAGTCATTTAAGTAGGCTAAATCATTGACAGCACCACCACCACGAATGAGTACAATCAAATCCGGTGGTGTATTAAAATCAGTTGCCCATTTTTTTAAGTTTCTGGCTAAAGCATCCATAATGCTATGTGCAGCAGTATTTCCTTGGAATGTAGCAGTATCATAAATAAAATGGCAGACATTCGCTTGTTCTAAAACATCAGCATCTCGTTTAAAATCACCAAGCCCCGCAGCATTTTCAGGCGCAATCACCAAAACATGATGGACATCAAATGGCATGGGTAGTTGTTTATTCTTATTGATTAAACCTTCTTGGGTGAGTCGTTCTATAATTTGTTGATAACGTCTTGCAAGATCACCTAGCGTAAAGCTTGAATCAATATCTTCAACATTGACTGAAAAACCATACTGCGGATCAAAGCGTGCTTTGACTTTAATTAATACATTTAGATCTCGAGACAGTTCAATCCCTGTTTCGCGTTCAAATTTTAAAACCATTTTACTGGCTAATGTTTTCCAGATTGTTGCACGACAGCTGGCAATGACTTTATCTGAATCTTGCTGTTTTTCAGCAAGCTCTAGATAGTAATGCCCAGTTTTAATATTTAAGTTGCGAATCTCAGCTTTTACCCAGACAGCTTCATCAAAAGTCATTTGAATGACTTCTTGAACTGTTGTGAGGTATTCACTGAGGGTTAATTTAAATTCAGGCATCTATCGCAATATAATTCATTTCATTTTTTGAATCTTAGCAAACATCTGATTATTGTAATAGTAAAGCGTGATATGAATGACTCTAGACAGACCACTTTCTTTTTTTTGTGATATGCGTATCTTACTTAAAACAAAAACGAGGCAGAATGTGAAACAAGTACTACTTATAGGTTTGCTGAGCCTTGGCTTAATTGCCTGTCAGAAAGAACAAACTGAGCCTAAAGAGGATCTATTGGCTAAACAACAATTTGAACAAGCTGATCAAAAAATTGGTGTATATCTTGATATTTTAGACAATCAAAACACTTCTAAACAACAAAGCACTAAAATAATCTGCGAGGACTATCCTCGAACTTATAAAGCTGATTATTTACCGAAATTAATAAAATTATCGCCAGAATATACCGAGCAGAAACTACTCAAACACTTAGATGAGGCTTTAGATTATTACAAAAATAAATTAGATATTGAGTGTGCGAAGTAGTACCGCAGTAGTATTAATTTATTCAATAAATGTGGAATATTAATTCTGACACAAGCTTCTATTTCAATAACTGCAAACTCAATTGTTCAGCGAACTTTGGATTGATATGGTCTGCCACAAAAAAACATCTGGCCATGTCGTATTTTTTTGTGTATTTAGTGGTAATTCCAGTATGTATATCAGCATAGATAAACGTATCAACCTCAGAGGAATGGCTTAATCCATAAAGTATTAAGTGAATTTTCTAATATGAGAAAATAACGATCATCTATGAGGTTGGCTGAGCTGAGAAAGTGGATCACTTTTAGGGTGTTGAGGAATTTGATTAAAACAAGTTTATTTAAAACATGGTTTTTTAAATAATCTAAGCATGCGCAGTAATACATGTAAAACTTTGCAAAAATTACTTCAAATTTTAAGCTGAACTTGATAAAACAAACAACGTTGATCAATAAATGAAGTCTCAGTGAAGATGGTGAGTAAGTATGTGCTTTATCCAATTCAAACGGTCAAGGATTGGCAAGGTGAAGATTGGGATATTTATGAAGAACGAAAAATAGTAGTAGGTCTTACTCTGCAATTTGGCTGGCGTTATGGTGCACCACGATTAGGATCTAAATCTCTGGTCATAACTCCTGAATTAGCCGATTATATTAAAACACTTACATGGCTTGAAATGACGGATGTGCTTGGTATTTCGACCTCAACAGCAACCAAAATTCGATGTGAACTTAATCTGCAAAAAGCCGTGTCTCGACGTAACTATAAATGGATCATTCAACACCAACATGAAATATTGAACTACAGTTACCCCATGTTATTTGAAAAATATGGGTTGAGCAAAGGTACCGTAAAAAGCTATTCCAATTATTTAGTCAGCGAGCTCAGTATAAAAGATAAAAAAACGCGCATTCATGAAAACCAGTATACAGTTGAAAAAATCTACCAAACTCATAAAGTACAAATTGCACAATGCAAAAGTTTTAAAGAACTACAAAAAATCTTACAAACCGATGATTACACCGCAAGAAAATTTCATGAACTTGCCTGTGCAGAATTACAACTACCTGCGATGAGTGAAATTCATCTAAAACAATTAAATGCAACATGGCAGTGGCGTTATCAACATCGAGACACGATTTTAAATCCAGATATCACGATTCTGCAAATTGCTGCTCAGCTCAATACCTCTACAGACCAAATCTACAATGCCCGTAAAGCCTTGCGACGCAGATTAAATATTAAAGAAATCATCGGAGTGGTGGGTATAGAAAAATGGGTGTTGCAACATGCAACTGAATTAACAACATTCAAGATAAGTGAATTACAAAAAAAATATCAAATGACCAAAGGACAGATAAAGTATCGTCGTATGCTTTTAAAAAGACTGCAACAAAATGAGACATAAAGTGTTGTTTAAATAAAGGCTAAAGTTAGACAATTTTAGCTTTTATTTTGTATAATTCATCACAATCTGAAATCAAATAATAAATTATGGCAAATCATATTTACGCTGCATTAGAACAACTCGGACTAACTGCACAAAAGCGTGCCATACACCTACAGTTCAGCAATAGCATACTCAACGATAAAGTATTCCTACAACGTATTGATGGGACACATGCCCTCAACCAAGGCATAAATTTACAGCTCATTTGCCTATCTACAGATGCCCACATTGCTTTAAAAAACTTCATCGGCTGTCAAGTCGCGGTCGATATCGTTACTGACCAATCAGAACTAACACGAATCTCAGGCATAGTGACTCAGGTGGATATCGGTGCTAGTGATGGATCACTGACGATTTATCGCCTGAACGTAGAAGATGCAACAGCGCTTTGGAAACACCGCAGAAACTCGCGTGTGTTTATGAACAAATCAGTCGTGGATGTCATTCAAACTGTCTTTCAAGAATGGCAAGACAAAAGCGCCTTGTTCGCAACAAGCTTAAGCTTAGATACAAGTGGCATAACCAAAGACTACGACATACGTCCCTTCATCATGCAGGCTTCAGAAAGTGACCACGACTTTCTCACACGGTTAATGAGAAGCGAAGGTATCAACTGGCTGATCGATGAAGCTCAGCACAAAGTATCCAGTTCAACAGAGCAGATCCAAGCCCAAAAACTACGCCTCATAGATGACAACAATCAATATAAAGCACTTGACCGTCGCAATATCCGTTTCCACCGCAGCAGCGCAACCGAACAAAGTGATTCAATTACCAACTTTATCGGACAACGCTCCATTCAACCGACCGCAGTACACGTACAAAGATGGCAAGCCGATGCTTTAGAGACCGAAGAAGGTGCAGGGAGTGTACAAAGCAAACACAGTCACAGTGAACACTATGACAATGCGAGTTTAGGTTTAGAACAAGCATGGCACTTTTCGCCTGCATGGATGCAAGACTTAAAAGGGGAAGATGGTGCGACTCAATCAGGCAACAGCCAAATTGAAAAGTTTAATGAAAACTTAAGCAACTACTATGATTCACAAGCCAAACAATTCACAGCCACATCCACTGTACGTGATAGCCTCGTCGGCTACTGGTTTGAATTGAATGAACACCCTGAAATAGATCAACATAGCGGTTCGGATAAAGAATTCCTGATCACTGCTAAGACTTTTTATAACCAAAACAACTTACCCAAAGATCTCACAGATCAAGTGACCGCATTACTCAAACAAAGCAATTGGCAACACAGCGAAATCAGCACCAATAACAAGGATGAACGCCAAGCCAATAATCTGATTTTACAACGACGCAATATTGCGACTGTTCCAGAATACAACCCACTGCAACACCGACCCGTTGCGTCACCGCAACGTGCCAAAGTGGTCGGACCTGATGGCGAAGAAATTTATGTAGATGAATGGGGGCGGATAAAAGTTCGCTTCCTGTTTACTCGTAATGAAGACAATGGACATGATGGTGGTGCAGGCTCCAATGACAATGACACCGATTCAGCCTGGGTCGATGTACTGACCCCTTGGGCAGGCGAAGGCTATGGCGCACGCTTCCACCCCCGCATCAATGAAATTGTCGTGATCGACTTCTTTGACGGCAACATCGACCGCCCCTTTGTGGTCGGACGCATACACGAAGGGCGACGCAGCCCGACTCAATTCGATCAAAAAGGCAAACTGCCTGACACCAAAAAAATCGCAGGCATCCGATCAAAAGAAGTACAAGGCGAAGGCTTTGGCCAACTTCGTTTTGACGACACCACAGGACAGATCAGCTCACAACTACAAAGTAGTCATGGTGCAAGCCAACTGAACTTAGGGAAACTGAGTCATCCTAAAGACAAGGCAGAAAGCGAAGACCGTGGCGAAGGCTTTGAACTGCGTACTGACCAATGGGGTGCGTTACGTGCTGGTCAAGGTTTATTGCTCAGTACCTACAAGCAAGACCAAGCCAAAGGGGAGCATCTTGATGCAGAGATTGCTAAGAAACAACTCGAAGGCAGTCAAAGTAATGCCAAAGCCTTAAGTGATATTGCGAAGAATCAAAAGACTGATGAAATCGAATCAGTCGAACAGCTCAAAGAATTGGCTGAACAAATTCAACAAAAGATCGCCAAATTTAACAAAGCCTTGCTCCTGCTCAGTTCCGCTGATGGCATTGCCTTAAGTACCCCAGAAGATATTCACTTATCTGCGGATGCACAGATCAACCACTATGCAGGCGATAGTATCAATTTTAGCACCCAAAAGAATTTTATTGCGCATGCACAAAATAAGCTGAGCCTATTTTCTGCGATGACTGGTATCAATCTGATTGCAGCAAAGGGTAAAGTTGAGATTCAGGCACAGTCTGATGCTTTAGATATCTTTGCAAAACTGGGTATTAAAATTAGCTCGACCGAAGATCGGATTGAGATCAGTAGTCCGAAAGAGGTGGTGATTACAGGTGCATCATCACAAATCACCTTAAATGGCTCAGGGATCTTTCCGAAGACAGGTGGTAAGTTTCAAGTCAACGCAGGGCAACATATATTCCAAGGGGGTGCGAGTGCAAGTGCTCAATCGAATTTGCCTCCGCCACCCAAACGTGGGCAAGGGGTACTGGAATTGCTGCATGACTATAGTCATGGTGAGTTTGTAAAACAGGGTGGCTATACCGTTGTTGATGCATTGGGTAAACAATTCACAGGACAACTTGATGATAAAGGGTTTGTACGCGTTTCAGGTTTAGCAACGGGTGCTGCTAAAGTTGTATTTGAAGATGACAAGCGAAATCCTTGGGAAGAATCCAGTGACTTCAAGCGGCCCCCAATGTGGCCAAATGAGAATGACCCTGATGCACAAACTTTAATGGGTAAAGCAGACGCTATACTTAAGAGTGCCACGAGTGAGGCAAAAAAAGCCTTAGGACAAGCATTCACCAATCCATCCTCGATTATGAAAGCAGTTGAAACTGCCAAGCAATTGAAAGAAGGTGGAGCAAAGGCATTATTGCCGATGTTACAACAAGAGGTTGAATCAAAAATTGCCAATCAAATTTCAAACTTTGTTCCTAAAACTTTGGGGCAAAATACAATTAGTGGAATCAATGGCAACATCACTCCACCGCAGTTAAATAATCCCTTACGTCAAGAAAATGTGAAACAAAACGAAAATTTAGCTTCAAAAAGCGGTTCGTTAAATACAATGAATTTTACATTTAAATAAGATTAGAGAATTATAAAGATGGGAATTCCGCCTAAAACAATCAGTAAAACACCTGCAAAAAAACCAAGTGTTAGAACCAATACGGGTCAAGTTGCTGTTACACCACTGAATAAATTGTATGCTGCAGATGTGAAGTCTGGCATGAACAAAATAAACTCTTGGCTTAAAAAAAATACTAACAATTATGTTGATTTAAACACTATTAAGAGTGTTGCAGGTTCATTACCTGTGATAGGTAATGCTATTGCATTGGTTGATGCAGTTTATGATGTTATTGATATTAGTAAAAAACCCAGCCCAAGTTTCTTTGATTGGCTAAATTTAGGTTTGGATGTGATTGGTATTATTCCTGCACCCCCAACAATGGCAACCATGCGGATGAGTATTAGGCCAACGCTTAATTTGGTTCGTCAACAAGCCAAAGGTGTTATTTCAGACACTATTTTGGTGATATTGAGTGATCATTTAAATGAACGTATTGCAGGAGAGTTAGATCAATTTGCTGCCAAAGCACAACCTCTAGTTACAGGAATGATGCAGAATTGTGGTACGAAAATAACTGCAATTAGTAATGATTTTGCCAATGGAATTCAAAAAATTCTGAGTGGTAAGGTATTTAGTTCAACTGGTAATGTAAAACAAGCACAAAAACAATTAAGTAAAGTTAGTATCAGTAATTTACAGCGTAATACTCAAGCAACTATTGGTAATGCCGTAGATGGTGTGGTCAATTTATGGAAAGCGGGTGTTAAAGAAAATATTAATACAGTGGCTAAAGGTATTTCTTTCGCTGTTCCTGCTAGTGCGAAACAACCGATTCAGACTGTGATTAATCTAATTCGAGCATTTGGGAAAAAAGCACCCCAATACTTGATGTCATTGGCTGATCCTAAGAAAGCGATGAGTATTGCATGGTTACTGAATGTATTATTACAAGCTGCCTTGAAGTTTAAAGCTAAAAATAAAAAAACAGCGGCAATTAAGCAAAGCCAAGTGACAGAGAAGAAAAAACAAAAACCAAGTGGAGAGTTGGAAAAAACCAATAACCAAGCTAAAGCTAAAGCTAACCCAAATGAGCAGTTGTGTCCTGTAAATTTGGGAGGCGGAAAAGCCAAAGTTGGTACTAAAAACCATATTACCTTTGCAATGGGTACTGAATTTATCACCCATCAAGATGCTGTTGTTCCATCTATTGAGAGTTTTATTTTAAACAGAACTTATGCATCCAATCTTTATCCCTTGGATGGTGGAGAGTTTGGTGCAAGATGGTTGACCCCATTCACCACTCGAATAGTCCCACAAAGCGAGTATATTGAAGAGACAGAAGAAAAATCAGGTTATATCAAACATCTAAGTGGTTTGGAATATATTGGCGCAGATGCTCGTGCTATTAAATTACCGAAGCTAAAAGTCGGTGCCAGTTTCCACAATCAAACAGAAGATTTTTACTATACAGTTGTGTCTGACACAGTGCAGATGATTTCATATAACAAAGAAGAAAAACATATTTTTGAGAAATACCAAGAAGGGTATCGTTTAGCGACGATTGAATACAAAAATGGGATTACCATTGCAGTACGCTATGATCATACATTAGAAGAACAATCTTTTATTTCAGATGTCTTAATTAAAGAAAAACAAAAACAACTCGTGCATGTGGCTTTCCAAGTTAATCCACAAGGGCGAATAGATGATGTGTGGTTGGTTGAAAAAGGCCAATTGATTCGTCCACTTGCGAGTTATAACTATAATGAAAAAGGCAATTTAATCGAAGCCATTACCGAAAATGGTGCAAGTTTTCATTACCAATATGATCACCATCTATTAACTCGCTATACCGATCTTACCAATCGTGGAATGAACCTTGAGTATGATGGGATTGAACCGACCTCAAAGGCATATCACGAATGGGCGGATGATGGCAGCTCAGATACACAATTGGCTTGGGATGAAAACATTCGCTTAACCTATGTGACGGATGCCTATGGTGAAGAAACTTGGTACTACTATGATATTGATGGTTATACCTATCGAATTAGATACCCGAATGGACTAGAAGAATGGTTCTTCCGTGATGATTTTGCGCGTGTTACCAAACATGTGGATACCGATGCTGCGGTCACAATTTACGCTTATGATGAACATGGCAATATTATTGAAGTAACTCAACCTGATGATTCAACTTTGTATTATGCCTATGACGACAAACGTCAACTGATTGGAATGGTTGATGCTGAGCAAGGGCGTTGGTTTAAAGAATATGATGGGCAGGGCAATATTGTTAAAGAAATTGATCCTTTAAAACATGAAACAGCATTTAACTATAATGTCTTTGGATTAGTCACCAGTATTAAAGATGCCAGAGGTGGTTCAAAAACACTTAAATATGATGATCAATCGAATTTAGTCAGTTATATCGATTGTTCAGGCAAAGAAACGCAATGGACATATGATGAACGAGGGCGCATTAAATCGGTAGAAAATGCCTTAAAACAAAAAGTAGAATATTTTTATACCGATTTATCAACTGAGCAAAGAGAACCTATTGCCAAAGGACTGCCATTAAATGCAGTGAGTCAGCTCGAAAAAATTAAATATGCTGATGGAACAGAAGAACATTATATTCATGATGCTGAAGGACGGTTACTTGCACATGTAGATTCGAAACAGCAACAAACCCGATATGAATATGACGCAGCAGGTCTGATTGCATCACGTACAGACCCACTGAATCATAAGCTGAAATACCAGTGGGATAAACTGAATCGCCTCAAACGTCTGACCAATGAAAATGGGGCGTGTTACGAATTCTTCTATGATGTTGCAAGTCGCTTAACCAAAGAAATTGATTTCGATGGTAAAGAGACGCTTTATAAGTACGATGAAACCGATGGTAATCTTGCGAGCAGTATCGAAGTTGCATCGGCATATGGTCAAGATTTAAGAGACCGTGCTGCACCGAAAGATCGAATTCAACAATTCCTCTTTGACCGTATGGGGCGTTTAGAACAACGCACTGCTGGGTATGGTTATATAGAACAAGACTTAGAACAAAAGCTAATTGAAGAATTTTCTTATGACAGCAATGGACAAATCATTCAAGCCAAAAACAGCGAGAGCAATTTACAATGGTATTATGATGCCGTCGGAAATTTGACGCGTGAACACCATCAAGATTTCAAAATAGGAAAAACTGCTGTGTGGAAACACAGTTATGATGAAATCAATGATCGAATTAAAACCATTCGACCAGACGGACAGAATATCGACTGGCTCACCTACGGCAGTGGTCATGTACAGAGCTTAATTTTAAATGGTGAAGACATTGTTAGCTTTGAACGTGATGATTTACATCGTGAGTTGGTACGCCACTATGCTAATGGCACCAGCCAAGAGCAACAATACGATGTAGTTGGACGTTTAACCCAACAGCGTGTAGTCAATGGACATGAACTTGGCTATCAAACAACATCGAATCAAATTCCAAATAATGCAGTTAATGAAACTGAACAACTGATTCAACGTTTATATCAGTACGATAAAACGGGTCAATTGATTCATATACAAGACACACGTCGTGGTGATATTCAATACAAATATGACCCAGTTGGACGCTTACTTGAAGCCAATAGCAAACTGGGTAAAGAAACCTTTAACTTTGACCCTGCAAGTAACATCATCGATCGTTATAACACTTCAAAAGAACACAGCTACAGTCAGAATGTGGAAGAAAAAGGTTATGGCTATAACCGTTTAGTCAATAACGTAGTGAAAGAATATCTAGACCAACAATACCAATATGATGCTTATGGTCAGTTGATCCGTCAAAAATCGACTAGAGGTGATTTACATCTTGAATGGGATGCGTGTGGACGACTGATCAAAAGTCGAAATACCGAATATACCGCAGAGTACCGTTATGATGCATTAGGTCGTCGTATTCATAAACGCAGTAAACAGCATCATACAGGTGATGAACAAAATGTGATTTATGGGTGGGAGGGCAATACTTTAGCCTATGAATCAAATGATCACGCCACCAAGCACTATGTGTATGAAAAGGGTACATTTATCCCATTGGTACAGGCGGTGTACGCGGAAGCGATAGAGCTTCATCAAACGCCTGATTGGTCAGATAAACCTTATAGCTTACAACGCGATCCACTTTGGAAAACGAGTAAGAAAGCCAAAGATTTTAATGATGTATGGTATTACCATTGTGACCACTTAGGTACGCCACAAGAAATGAGCGACCATACTGGTGCGATCATTTGGAAAGCTGAATATAAAGCATGGGGTGAGTGCAAGACTGAAAAAGCGAAGTCAAATTTCTTTGAAAACTCTGAGATCATCAGTAATAATATTCGTTTCCAAGGGCAATATTTTGATGAAGAGACAGGGCTTCATTACAACCGCTATCGTTATTATTCACCGTATGTAGGGCGTTTTATTTCCAAAGACCCGATTGGATTATTGGGTGGATATAATATTTATGCTTATGCGCCAAATCCTATCAATTGGATAGATCCATATGGCTTAACCCCTTCTTATCCATGCGATTGTGATGATATTTTAAAACAAGAAAATGTTCAAATTGGTACTCATCGCGAAATGACAAAACAGGGTAAAAAAACATTGAACGACTCACATCATGTTTATCAAGATGCGGCAGTCAATAATATTAAGGATTATAAATATTATGACGCTATTGCGGTAAGTATTCAGGGGAGAAATGAGAATAAAACTACTACAGGAACTCCACATTATAAAGCGAATAGGGCTCAAGATGCCTCTTCAAAAGCCGGTTTACTTGGAAGTGAAACAGTTGTAGCTTTTAAGTCTCTAAGAGCGGCGGGGTTAAGCGCAAAAGCATCAAAATGTGCGACATTAAAAGCAAGATCATATTTATCAGGGTTGGGTGCTTCAGCAGGATCATCAACAAATATTTTAAGTAGAAGGAAAGGTTAAATGAGTAAAGTTGACACATTACAATTAGACGCATATCAATTAATAGAGAATTTTTTAAGTTATTTAAATAGCAAAAATTTCTCTAAACTTGAAAATGAATTTGAATTATCTTCTTCAATGTATGAGGAAATAACCGAAGAATTGGAGAGAAGCATTGAGCAAAAGGCTTATACTTTATCACTGACTCCATATAATGAAATTGACAGTTCTAAAGCAAAAAACCCGAATAGGCCAATATTTACAATTGAAGAAACAGAAGATGACGGTGAATATATTGTTGAGTGTAATATATATAATGAATCTAAGTTGACTGATCTAATTTTACAGGGATATTTGGAGTATGAGAATGGGAAAATTAAGTTTACATTACCTTTGTTCAAATCATGAAAAAGTTTAGTAGTATAATATATGCTACTCAAAAATTTTAAAAACTGTTAAAAAGCCCGATAATTTTATATCGGGCTTTTTAATAGGGGGGTACCCGTACCCTGACTGAGACTTCTAAAAAGGAAGTGCAATAGAAAATGGTGGTTATAGAGGGGGCATATGGCTGAACTACGAAACCAGGTATTGAATCGTAGTGTAACTACTCTTTCTAAAAGTCAAGGTCCATCAATACAAATGGATCCCGATGATCATAAAAAGACCTCAAGTCATGGGCATAACAGAAATGCTGGAAAAGATTATGGTGCTGATGTTAAATCACTAATTGATGCTGGTGATATGAGAAAGGCGATGGCTAAAGAAATACAAGATGTTTCTTACGTTGCCACTCAGCTTCACCTAAAAACTTCAATCCAGTCGAATCTACAAGTAGATGCAATCCATCACTGCTTTTTTGGTAACTAATCGCAATATCAATATGCTTTTGTCGTCTGCATAGTGTGGAGTAATCTGGTGCTGTCCAACTTAAACCGCAGGGTTGAATAAGGCTTTGAACAAAGCCTGTGACCATAAGTAAAGAAAGTCGAAACAGAGATTTGATCATCAGACAACATTGAATCGCTGTGTCGGAATAGGTTTGATTTCGTCCATGCTTGTCTTGTGGCTGAGCATACCATTGAGTTGTAGGGTCAAACCAAATGGAGATGTTTACTCTATTTATTAATGCTCGGTTATAAGAGGACCCATTTGTTGTGCGGTAAATTTTAGGCGCAGGTTTATTCATTCCGAAATTATATTGCTGAGCATCTAAAGGTAGGGTTTGTGCAACAAAGCCGTTAAGAACTGAATAAATTAATTTTTCTTTATAAGTATTTTTTTGATTTTTTAATAAGTATCCTTTTTAGTGTACTTAATTATATTTTCATATTTTTTGTATTTGAAAACAATTGTATAACACTAATGCATCATGGGAGTAAGCGTGCTTAGGTCGGGAGAGAGCATGGCTGTATTCATTTAAAATTGAAGTCCTTCGAATACGCATAAATTATCATGAGAGCGTCTGCAAATGTTATATTGTTGAGCTACAAATTTATAAACAAAGTGGTCTTTGTTGCATTATTAGACAGTTTGATTTTATGACTAAAGCGCAACATTGTTTTTATGTCTTTGGTTTCATTAAATTTAGGGGATTTGAACTCATCCTAAAAATATAAAGTACTTTTGTTCTGACCAAATTTCTTTAATTCATCCTTCTTATTTGTTGTTGTGACTTGTAAATATTGAGGCTCGTTCAGAAAAAACTGCGGATATAAATATTTTTAATTTGAGTGGGTGTCTTTGTAAATAACCAAATATTTTACAGATATTTTCTCAATTTGAAATAGACGACTTCCGTAATGCTTCATTTGCTGTTTATTTTTTACAATAGATGGGAATAAAATGAATCCATGAAAGAAGTCTAATAGACTTCTTTCATAAGTCATTTTTTATTCAGCTCCATGTTGTAAATTCCAGCAATTAAATTGAATCTTAAGCCCAGTCTTTTTCCACGGTTACGATATCGCTCAGCAAGAATTTTGAAAGTTTTCAAACTACCAAATATATGCTCAATGCCAATTCTCCTTTTATTGATTTCTTGATTATACATTTTTAGCTCAGGATCCAGTTTGCAGCGCTTTTTTGCTTTTAATGGCAATAGGCTATTCGCATATACTGCATAAATCCCTTGATAGCCTTTATCTGCAAGAATGAAGGCACCTATAGGAATCTGATTCAAGTTACGTTTGAAGAGTTCAAAATCATGTACAGCACCACGACTCGTGCATAAACTTAGAATTTTCTGAGTCTTATAATGAATGATGGCTTGAACTTTGAAAGTATGTGCCTTCTTCTTCCCACTATAGCTTTTCTTCTGTTTTTTTAGGCCTTTGTATTGTAATTTCTGTGGCATCTACGATCACCACATTCCAATCAATGCCTTCGCCTTCTGGCAAATCCTTTGGTAAATTAAATAAATTCGACTTGATGAGGCAGTCCTCTACGTGGCGGACGATTCTTGAAGCTGTAGGCTCTGAAACACCATAACTTGTTGCGACATGGAACAATGTTCGGTATTCACGCCAATAACTTAAGCATAGAAGGATTTGATCTTCTATGCTCAATTTAGGTGGTCTGCCTTTGGCAGGAACATGCATATTAAGTTGCTCAACCATTAAATAAAAGGTTGACCATGAGATGCCTGTATATCGCTTGAACTGTGTTTCAGAAAGCTTTTTTGAATCGATGTATTTCATTCAAAGATTATGCATGATTATTGAAGAGGCTTTGGTACAAATAATCGGCAAAAGATTGATTATTTTTTGATTTATGAAAGAGATCTAATGAATAAAAGTGTATGTTAACCAAAGACTATTAATAAAATAATTCCCAATACCACACGATACCAAGCAAATATTCTTAAGGTATGTTTTTCTACAAATTTAACCAAAGCTTTGACGACAAGTAAGGCTGCAATAAATGCAGCGACAAAACCAACAACAATATTCATCATATTGTCTGAGGTTAATACACTTGCATTGCGAATGAGGTCATAGCTTGCTGCACCGAGCATGGTCGGCATCGCCAGGAAAAAAGAAAACTCTGTAGCTGCTTTACGTGATAAGCCTGACAGCATGCCACCAATAATAGTTGCACCTGAGCGAGATGTGCCAGGAATCATGGCAAGGCATTGTGCAAGACCAATAATGATGGCTTGCTTTAAGTTAATATCCGTGGCTTCAATAGTTTTAGGCTCAAACTTTCTTGCTTCAACTGCAAAAATAACAAGTCCACCAAAGATCAGTGCACAAGCGACAACAATAGGGCTAAACAAGACGTGTTTAATAAAATCGACAGCTAATATTCCAATAACTACGGCAGGAAGAAAGGCGACCAATACATTGAAGGCAAAGCGTCTGGCATGCGCATCGCCAGAAAAAAAGCCTTGAACCAATGCGATAATTTTTTCTCGATACAACCAGCAAACGGCAAGAATAGCCCCCAATTGAATAACGACTTCGAAAGCACGTCCAGAATCCGATTGGAAATCAATCAGGTGACCAAAAAGTATTAAATGTCCTGTACTGGAAATGGGTAAAAACTCGGTTAGACCTTCAATCAATCCCAAAAATAAGGCTTTAAACAGTTCAAAATTTTCCATATATGTCATCATTATCGTCATCATTTTTGGATTCCTTTTAATCTATTTTTTGTTGTTTATAAATAAAAAAGAATCAAATTTTACGAAAATTTTACGCTATACGTATTCTTATAAATAGAGAGTTTACGCCTTGTTTTCACATACTAAGCCGTGGAATATCCCAGTGTTTAGGATTAAAAAATGAGTGCGATACTGATAGCACATCAAAAAGTACAGCATCCAAAAATATGCTTCATACAAATACTTAAAAATCTTACATATACCAATATCACAAAGAGGTCTATTTCTCACTGTTTAAAAGGGAATGAAATACCATGTTAGTGTTTATTTTACTTTTGGTTGTTGTGATTGTTCTCGCTTATCCTTTGGGTAAGTATCTTGCGGCAATCATGCAAAATCGTGAGATGAAAATTGATCCCATATTTAATTGGATTGAAAAACCAATCTATGCGGTGTTGGGGACAAATCCTAAAATTGGCATGAACGTGAAGACTTATTCACTGAGTTTTGTGCTGAGTTGTTTGGTGCTAGGCGCAGCTACTTGGGTTTTATTTATGACTCAAGCTAGCCTACCACTTAATCCCAATAACGCACCGAATATGTCATGGGATTTGGCGTTACATAGCATGATTTCATTTTTAACCAATACCAATCAGCAACATTATTCAGGACAGGCTCAACTGTCTTATTTGTCGCAAATGGTGGGTATTGTGGGTATGCAAATCATTACCCCCATGATGGGTTTGGCAATGGTTGTCGCAACCGTTCGAGCATTGTTCTATAAACACTCGAATGCATTGTCAGAAGCAGATCAGAATGCAAGTTTTAGTACCAAAGTTCAGAAAATTAATATCGGTAACTATTGGGCAGATGTGATTCGCCCAACGTTTCGTTTTTTAATTCCGCTGTGTATGGTTTGGTCGCTATTGCTGAATAGCCAAGGTGTGCCATCTACATTTCAGGGTGGCCCTGAAGTGCAAGTTGTCGACCAAACTGCCGAATTACAAACACAAAAAATTCCATTAGGCCCAGTTGCACCGATGGTGGCGATTAAACAGCTTGGCAGTAATGGTGGTGGTTGGTATGGACCGAATAGCAGTGTACCACTGGAAAATCCAACGCCGTTATCTAACTTTTTAGAAATGTTAGCGATTCTACTGATTCCAGTTTCTGTGATTTTCATGTTGGGTTTTTTCACTAAACGCGCAAAATTTGCAGGCTTTGTTTTTGCTTCAATGTTACTGATGTCCGTCATTTCAGCAAGTAGTGCAATTTGGTCTGAAAGTCTTTCATCTACAGCGACACAGCTTTATGCAATGGAAGGTAAAGAAGTTCGTTTTGGTGAGGCATCTTCTGCACTTTGGGCAGCTGTGACCACGCAAGTGAATAATGGCTCTGTCAACATGATGCATGATTCATCTGCACCATTCACTGGCTTTGTGGCTTTAGCCAATATGCTGATTAATGCCATTTGGGGCGGGATTGGTTGCGGTTTACAGCAATTTATTATCTATCTGTTTTTGGCGGTATTTGTTGCGGGTTTAATGACAGGACGTACCCCTGAATTATTTGGTCGAAAAATTGAAGCGGGTGAAATTAAATTACTGGCGGTGGTGATATTAATCCAGCCGATTGTAATTTTAAGTTTAACAGCTGTGACTTTATTTTTCCCTGAATTGACAGGCAATAGTAATCCGCAATATCACGCTGTTTCACAAGTGCTGTATGAATATGTTTCTGCATTTGCCAATAACGGTTCAGGCTTTGAAGGTTTGGCAGATAACACCGTATGGTGGAATGTCAGCTGTGGTCTGGCTTTATTATTGGGTCGTTTCCCGACGCTGATTATTCCATTATGGATTGCAGCACGTTTAGCCGCGAAACGTCAGGCACCTGAAAGCAGCGGGAGTTTAAAAGTTGAAACGCCAACCTTTGCGTTCACGCTCATTGCCATTGTGGTGATGTTAACTTTATTACAATTTATGCCAGTCCTCGTCTTAGGGCCGATTGCTGATCATCTGTTATTGGTACAAGGTTAAGGGTGAGTACAATGAATCATTCAAAACAATCTATTCAGAATCAAAAAAACACTTCAACTTTATTCCAAGCTGAAGCGTGGAAAAATGCATGTATTAAATTACTTCCACAACACATGATTAGAAATCCTGTCATGGCAATTGTATGGCTGGGCACTATTATCACTTTTCTCAGCACCTTGATGGGTAAAGCTGACTTGCTCTTTGGCTTATTGGTCACCTTTATTTTATTTGTCACTGTACTGTTTGCCAATTATGCAGAAGCGGTGGCGGAAGCCAAAGGTCGTGGTCAAGCATCATCCTTAAGACAGGCACGTCAGAATTTGACTGCTCGCCTGATTCAACATAAAGATGATACTGATGGTAAACAAATTGCCGCCTCTTTATTGAAAATGCATGACCTGATCGAAGTTCGTGCAGGAGAGTTGATTCCAGCTGATGGCGAGATTATTTATGGTTTTGCCACCATTAACGAAGCGGCGGTTACGGGTGAGTCTGCACCTGTATTACGTGAAGCAGGCACAGACAAATCGGGCGTGATAGGGGGTACTAAAGTCCTCACTGACCGTATAGTGGTACAAATAACGGCCGAAGCAGGACATAGTTTCTTAGACCGTATGATTGCTTTGGTTGAAGGTTCTAACCGTCAAAAAACCCCCAACGAAATTGCATTGGGTATTTTACTGACCGTGATGACTGTGACTTTTATCGTCGTGGTAGGGAGTCTGCCTTTTATTGGGCATTTTCTGAATATTGAAATTAATCCAATTCTATTGGTTGCATTGTTGGTGTGTCTCATTCCAACCACGATTGGCGGCTTGTTGCCTGCCATTGGGATTGCGGGGATGAACAGAGCCTTAAAAGCGAATGTCATTGCCAAGTCAGGTAAAGCAGTTGAAGTGGCGGGTGATGTGGATGTGTTGTTGCTGGATAAAACAGGCACCATTACTTATGGTGACCGTCAGGCAACCGCATTTTATCCGCTCGCAGGTGTGACCGAATCAGAGCTTCGTCAAGCTGCGGTATTGACTTCACTTGCAGATCCGACACCTGAAGGTAAGTCTGTGGTGTCTTTGGCAAAAGAATTGGGTGAGCGTATCGTTGACCCAGATCAGGCAGCATTTATTGCCTTTAGTGCATCAACCCGTATTTCAGGGGTGAATTTGTCCGATGGTCATCAAATACGTAAAGGGGCATTGGATGCGATTCTTAAATTTGCATCGCAAAACCTTGAAAACCATAGCGAGTTAAAAGCCCGTGTAGAGCAAGTCGCATCGAAAGGCGCAACACCGTTAGTGGTGGCAAAAGATCAAAACCTTTTAGGGGTGATAGAACTTTCTGATGTGATTAAGCAAGGTATTAAGGAAAAATTTGCACGCTTACGTGAAATGGGCATCAAAACCGTCATGATCACAGGGGACAACCCACTCACTGCGGCAGCCATTGCAGCGGAAGCAGGCGTGGATGATTATATTGCTGAAGCAAGACCTGAAGATAAACTGAATTGTATTCGTGCAGAACAAAATAAAGGACATTTGGTGGCCATGGTCGGGGATGGTACTAACGATGCACCTGCTTTGGCACAAGCAGATATCGGGCTTGCCATGAATTCAGGTACGCAAGCGGCGAAAGAAGCAGGCAATATGGTGGATTTAGATTCAGATCCCACCAAATTACTGGCAGTTGTAGAAATTGGGAAACAGCAGTTGATTACCCGAGGGGCGTTAACGACTTTCTCTTTGGCAAATGATGTGTCGAAGTACTTTGCCATTTTACCTGCACTATTCGTTGCCGCTATTCCGCAAATGGATGTCTTGAATGTCATGCAATTGGGCAGCTCTGAAAGTGCCATTCTTTCAGCACTTATTTTTAATGCCATGATCATTCCATTACTGATTCCCATTGCATTACGTGGGGTGAAGTTTAAACCGTCAACATCTACACAATTGTTACGCCGTAATATGTTGATTTATGGTCTGGGTGGGGTGTTGTTGCCATTCGTTGCAATCAAATTGATTGATCTGATGATTAGTCCATTGTTGTCACTTTAATATGTGTGAGGATGATAAAAATGAATATTGAAAATGATCTATTGCAAAACAATCCATTGGGAAAAAGTCAATTGATTGATTCATCGCCGGCTGGCTTAACCCGTGCATCTATTGGCTTAAGCATTGTTGCCTTGGGGCTGTGTGGTTTTGTCTACAGTTCAGTTGCAACAGGACTGGGGCAAGCGATCTTTCCGCATCAAGCCAATGGCAGTTTAATTGTGCAAAATGATCAGGTTGTGGGTTCAAGTCTGGTTGCACAGCCTTTTGTTCAGGCACAGTATTTTCAGCCACGCCCATCGGCTTCAAATTATGATCCGATGGCAATGGCAGGGAGTAATATGGCGAGAACCAATCCAGCTTTGCACCACGCGGTAGATGAACGCTTAAATAAAATTTCAGCACAGGAAAAAATTGAGAAGTCAGCAATTCCTGCGGATTTGGTGACGGCTTCAGGCAGTGGGATAGACCCTGATATTGGTCTGCAGTCGGCATTGATTCAGGTCAAACGTGTTGCACAAGCAAGACAGATTTCTGAGCAAGATGTACTGAAACAGGTACAGCATCATACAGTTCAACTCACTTTAGGTGTTTTGGGGGTTGAACGTGTAAATGTATTAGCATTGAATTTGGCTTTGGATCGGATGGTTAAATGAATCAAAACGAATATTTGAGAAATTAGAAAATATTAAGAGTTTAATTTTTAAAAGTTTATTTTGAAAAAATAGTCTAGTAAAAGCGAATATGTATAATCATAAAAGCTGGTACTGCCTGATATTACATTGAAAAGTTTAAATTAATTTGTATTGGTATTTGTTACTTTGAAGGATCAAAGTAACCAAAATCCTTTATTGGGCCGAAGGGACTGCCTTGTCCCTCTGCCCAACGGTGGCATCCATGCCACCAATCAGGATAGTCAAACCGATTTGGAATTTTTTGAACTATGAATTTTTAATCTATAAATAAAGATTATTTCTATGACAGATCAGCGAACCAATAAAGCAGATGTTTTGCTACAACATACCCAGCGCTATCAATCTGGGCGTTTAACCATATTTTTAGGGGCAGCTCCGGGTGTCGGGAAAACTTTTGCCATGTTAGTTCGTGCGCATGATTTGGCTCTACAAGGCAACAATATCGTCATTGGTTATGTCGAAACGCATGGTCGTGCAGAAACTGAAAACTTGGTTGCAGGTCTGAGCATTACCCCCCGTAGAATCATTGAGTACCAAGGGCATCAACTTGAAGAAATGGACTTAGATGCCATTCTTGAAAAAAAGCCGAGCATCGTTCTTGTTGATGAGTTTGCGCATACCAATATGCCGGGCAGTCGCCACGAAAAGCGTTGGCAAGACATTAATGAATTATTAGATGCAGGTATTGATGTCTTTACCACCATGAATATTCAGCATTTAGAAAGTTTGAATGATGTGGTTCTTCAAATTACTGGCATTCGTGTCACAGAAACCGTTCCAGATCGGGTGTTTGAGCGTATTCGTGATATTCGCTTAATTGATTTACCTGTCAATGAGCTACTTGAACGTTTAAATCAAGGCAAAGTTTATGTGCCAGAGCAGGCAGAGCAAGCTTTACAGCGGTTTTTTAATCACTCTAACCTAACCGCCTTACGTGAATTGGCCATGCAAACTGTGGCAAGTCATGTCGATGACAATGTGCGGGAAAATTTTGCTATTCAAGGACTTGCACCTATTCCGCTCAAAAACCATATTTTAATTATGGTCGATGGACAAGGGCATTCCGAGGCATTGGTTCGTACAGGATGTCGTATTGCTGAACATCGGTTGGCACATTGGACTGTGGTTGCCTTTTCTAAAGATTCAAAAATAACAGCCAAGCAAGAAAACTTACAAAGCCGTGAAATTGAGGCTGCATTAAATTTAACGCGTCAATTGGGCGGAATGACCGAAACACTATACGGTCAGCAACATGCCAAAACGCTGTTTGATTATGTGATGGATCACGGAATATCGACTTTGGTATTAGCACAAGCTGCTCGAAAAAAAGTTCAGTTCAACGTAAAGCCAAATTTTATTGATCAGTTGTTGCGATTCAAACCTCGCTTTGAGTTGAGTATTGTGCCTATTGCTGCTGAGCAGAAACATCACTCAATTTTACCAGATAAGGGTGAGTTTTTATCGCTGAGAGAAGCTGGTTATGTCATTGTTACCACAGGCATCAGTATTTTAATTGCCAGTTTGGGTGAAAAATATCTGGGTATAGAAGACCTGTCTGTCGTTTTTATAACAGCCGTGGTTTTCGTTGCATCCCAAACACGCATGTTGGCAGCAGTGCTTTCCGCCATTTTGTTCTTTTTAGCGTATAACTTCTTTTTTATTAACCCTAAATTTACGTTACAAATTTCAGCACACCAAGGCATGATTACTGTGGTGGCATTCTTGGGGGCTGCATTAATTTCGAGTCGATTGGCATCGCGACTTAAAGAGCAAGTCACGGCTTTAAAAGCAGCCAATAGTTATAACAGCATTATGCAAGATTTAGGGCAGAAACTGTCTACAGCAGTCGATTTGCAACATGTTCAAGATATTGCTGAAAGCAGCCTAAGTAAAAATTTAAATGCCGAAGTTTGGATTTATTTTCCTGAAAGCGCACAAGTAAAAACAGCGTTACACAATATCAGTGATAAAGAAAAAATTTCTGCCGATTGGACCTTTAAAAACCATCAGCCTTCAGGGCGTTTTACTCAAACTTTGACCGAAAATGATTGGTGGTTTTTACCATTATTGGCCTCTAAACAATGTTTAGGTGTAGTAGGGCTTAAATTTTCATCATTTCAATTGGCATTAAATTCAGAGCAAAAACAATTGGCAGAAGTGATGGTTGAATATATTGCACAAGCGATTTCAAGGACTCAATTGACCAAAGCTTTAGAAATTGCCAATGTCAGTTCAGAAACAGAAAAACTGCGATCCGCACTATTATCATCGGTATCTCACGACTTACGTTCACCTTTGGCTTCTATGATTGGTGCAGCGGATACTTTAAGTAATTATCGTCATTCAATGGATGAGAAAGATCAGGACAGTTTACTCGAAGCGATTCATTTAGAAGGAGAGCGCTTAGACCGATATATTCAAAATTTATTGGATATGACCCGTTTGGGACACGAAGGGCTTAGCCTAAAAAGGGATTGGATTGGTGTCGATGAATTGATTGGTTCAGCCGTTCGCCGTTTAAAACGCTATATGCCAAAGTCATTGGTTGAGATACATTTACCTGATGAGACACTCAGTTTATTTGTACATGGGGCACTCATCGAACAGGCTATTTTTAACGTCTTGGAAAATGCGGCTAAGTTCTCACCTGAGCATAAACCCGTGTCGATTCATGTTGCAAAACTGACTGAAAATGAGATAGAAATAGCCATTAGCGATCAAGGTCAAGGTATTCCTGAAGATGAGCGTGATCGTATTTTTGATATGTTCTATACCATGGAGCGTGGCGACCGTGGTCAATACGGTACGGGTTTGGGCTTAACGATTGTGAAAGCGATTATTGGAGCGCATATGGGTAAAATAGTGGCATCTTCTGCGAAAAACAATCAAGGCACCTGCATTCGCATGCAACTTTCTATACAACAAGTGGCGTGAACTATTTTATTGGATAAGGAGATCTGATGTCAGAGCAAAACGTGTCCGCAAGTGCGATGGCCAATGTGCTGATTATTGATGATGAAACACAGATTCGAAAATTTTTAGATATTGCTTTGCGGGCGCAAGGTTATAAAGTCCTTCAAGCTGAAAATGGTCAGCAGGGTTTAGAACTGTTGGCTTTGCAGGGTGCAGATCTAGTGATTTTAGACTTAGGATTACCCGATCTAGACGGTTTTGATGTGCTGTCTGAGCTGAGAAGTTGGTCTAATGCACCAGTCATTGTACTGTCCGTTCGTGCTGACGAGGAGGAAAAAGTAAAACTGTTAGATGCAGGTGCAAATGATTATGTGACCAAGCCTTTTAGTGTTCAGGAACTCATGGCAAGAATACGTGTTTTACTTCGCCAAGCGCAGAATGTGGTCGTAGAGTCGGCTGTTTATGACGATGATGTGCTAAAAATTGATTTTGCACACAGACAAGTTTTTTTGAATCAACAGTTAATTTCCTTAACACGCAAAGAATATCAGCTACTCAATCTACTCGCACAGCACAAAGGACAGTTGATTACACAACCTCAAATTTTGAAAGAGCTATGGGGGCCGACGCATCAGGAAGACACACATTATTTGAGAATACTGGTGGCCAAATTACGTGGAAAATTAAACGATAATGCGGTGCATCCCAAATACATTATTACTGAACCTGGTGTTGGATTGAGGTTTTTAAATATGTATTGATTTAAACATTTTAAAAAGATTGAGTGTGAATGTTGCTGCTGTTTTAACACCCTTTTTATTTGTGCTATAGCCAAACCTATTCTTTACACTACATTATTATAATTTTTAATTTATTGATAAATATAAAAATATTTATTTTGAAATGTAGTGTAAAACTCACATCTTGCCATATCATCAATTGATTCATTCAAAAAATGGTAGTATGCAAAAACAACGTTTTTTAATCTAGAATAGACTTGAAAATGCCTGAGCAATAGACCTTAAACATGATCATAGAAACGATAAGCTACTTATGTACCCGTTGCCAATCAGCAAATATTTATAAGAATGGGCATAATAAAAGTGGGAATGCGCAGTTCAGATGTAAAGATTGCGGTCGATCAAGTGTGCTCAAACCTAAAATCAAATATACCGAAGAGCAAAAAGAACTTATGATCAATACTTATCTTGAACGAGGCAGTTTAAGAGGCATGCAGCGTCTATTTGGTGTTGCACCTGAAACACTGATGGGATGGATAAAAAAAAGTAAACAACAGGAAATTGAGTGACGAATTACTTGATGCTCATCCAACAGATGTTCTAGAACTGGATGAACTGTGGAGCTTTGTAAAATCTCGTCGTCACAAGATTTGGACGTGGATTGCATTATGTCGTCGTACACGTCAGGTCGTCGCTTATGTATGTGGTCGGCGCAATGATAAAACGTGTACAGATTTACGTTGCCGTATTCCCACAGCCTACTTTAATTTAGCAACATGTAGTGATTATTGGTCAAGTTATGCTGAGGTGTTTGATCCTAATACCCATCGCTCTGTAGGTAAACATACAGGTTTAACGAACCATGTTGAACGGTTCAATGCCACATTAAGAAATCGCTTGGGACGTTTTACACGGAAAACTTTAAGCTTTTCGAAGAAGAAAGAAAATCATGAAGCTGTCTCGCATATGTTTTTATTAAAATACAATCAAGACATGAAAGATAAGTGGTTAACACGTCATATTTAGACACTACCATAATTTTAACTATGTTTTTGGAGTAAAGGCGAAGATAGATTTATGGTTTATACAGACCATTTGCTGTCAAATGTAACCTCAAAATTCGACGTAATTCTAGCACTGCTTCAGGCGTTTCCTGAATTGAGTGACCACCTTTGAGAATAATTTCAGATTGTGCTCCTTCAAGGTGAGCACTTTTATAAGGCACAATGCCATCATTGATGACATTCGGGTCATCACTACCCGTAATATTGCCCATGATTGAGTGAAAGGCGATGTCTTTGTTTGGCACAACCTCTTCAGTTAATTCAGTGAATTTAGAGTTGCGACTCAGATCACTGGGACCATTTTGAATAAGACCATGACCTAAATCTTTAACAAAATTTTGCACGTTAATGTCTTTTTCAGTCAGTGAATCTGCAAACGCACCCAAAAATGCACCTGGAAGTTTAATGATTTTTCGCGCTGCACGGGTAAACCAGCGGTCAGCATAATCTGTGCCGCGATGGGGTGCTGCAATAAAAATAGCCCGATCAAAATTTTTCACTGGCTTCATAATTAGACGCGCTTTAAACAAGGGTTCATCTTTAAAGCGGGTGAGCTGCTGAGATTTTAAAATCTTTAAAGCAGGACCTGTTAAGTCAGCATCGCTAACCAAAAGGCGTGCAATAATTCCGCCCATGCTATGACCAATCAGTACAGCATCTTTGGCTGAAGCTGATTTTGGATCAAGCGTTGCAAAGCCTTGATTGATAATGGCATTGACTTGAAAACGACTTTCCATAATGGGCATATTGGTCGAATAGAACACTTGCCAAACTTGAAAATGCTCACGCAGAACGACATCGCCCATAATGTCATTGGTTAGACGAATCCATGCTTCAGGGCTACTGGCAAGACCATGAACCAAAACGATAATTTTCTTATTTGGATTGTACGGTTCAAGCATGAACAAATGTGGCATGGTGATACTGTTGTCACGATCAATTAAGCTTAAATATGCCGCTGCACCTAAATTATTTTCTGCAAGCCAAAGCCCATACGGTGCAGAGAAATTGGTAGCGAGAGGATAGTCTTTACCGCCAATGTTGAGTTTCTCAACACTATACGGATCATAAATATTCAGCTGGAAATTTGGGTTATGAATGATGTCTTCAACACTGCCCGCAGATTTAGGTTCCGCAGTCATGGTCACGGACAAATAACGTGGATGATGAATATTGGGATTGATGCCGCCTTTATAAACGTGATTTAAAGGATCTACGATGTATTTGCCTGAGTCTTCGTTTTCAGGTGCAGGCAAGGTTGCCACAAATTCAGATCCAAAACCATCTCTACGGTTAATAGAGCGCAGACCTGAAAAGTTGAGATTGTAACTACTGATCAGGCTTTCGAGTTTACGGTTAGCAATTTCAGGGTAATGTTTATAATTGATCGAATAAATGCTGTCGCCCACTTTAATTTCTTTTGGGACTTTTTCACCTGTATATCTTAAACCGTAATTAGTAATGAGTTTTGCTAAAGCTTGGTTATAAAAGTCACGAATCTGTACTTGTCTGTTGTCAAAAAGACGTTCCTGTGGATGACGTTTGGTTTTGAACAGATAGGCATAACTATATCGAATACTTTTATCCAGCAGACCCATTTGTTGATCTAGACATTGATTATATTGCTCTTGGTGAACTTTTTTCTTTTCTTCAGACTGATATTTATTGATTAAACTGACGTTACACTCAGAGGAATTACTCAGCGCTAAGGCTCGAGTCAGGTAAGCTTCGCTGGCTGTCGAAAGAAATTGCTCATCGAGTATTTCTGGAATCTTTTCAAGTTCAGCGATGCATTTTTCCGGTTCATCTGTACATTCCTCAGCTTCACGTCCAGTCATGGAAAGTACATTAAGACTGGCTTCACTCATTTTTTTGCGGGTTAAAATACTATCGCGTTCATTGGCAATAGATACATTGAGTGCTTGATTTTTTACGCTGACCACTTGGCAGCCTGAAATCAGCAAGGGTAAAGTTGCACATAGGGCAAATATTATCGTGTTTCTTGTCTGCGACATGTTTAACATCAATGTAAATAAGCTGAAGAAAAGCATACGTTATTTTTACATGGATAAGAATATCAGCCATAAAAATAGACTGAATGATCAGTCTATTTTTATGGCGTTGAACACACTTATTTTATGATTGCGAAGGGCTGTTTATTACTTGCCATACGTTATAGCGACCTTGTTTCTCAATTTCGGCAATCAAACGATCTGCAACTTCTGCTTCTTCAGGGTATTTCACCTTGTAGTTTTTCAAAGTTTGGACTGCATTTTTCTTTTGAGACAAAGCAATAAAGTTATTTGCTGAAACTAAATACGCTTCTTGTACACCTGCTTTAAGGGCTTTGTCGATGTAAGGCGTTGCTTCTTTTTGACCGCCACCTTCAGACAATGAGAAACCAAACCAGAAGTTTGCTTCTGCATCTTCTTGGTTGATTTTTAAAATTTGCTGTGCGTATTTCAATGATTTTGTGGTGTAGATTGAACCTAAATCCAGATTACGACCCAAGACGCTGGCTTTAAATGCACGGACTAAAATATCAAAAGAAACATTCTCATTGCTCGCAAGTGCATCGAGTTCCGCAGACACTTCTTTGAGTTTGCTTTCAAAGCCTTTACGTTCTTGGCGATCGGTGAAACGCGGCGGGTAGTGACGTGCTTTACCTTCAACCATTTGTAAGAAATCATCGATATTGGTGATATCAATTTCATTTTGACCTGCAAGCACAGCATATTTCATAGCACGTTGTGAGTTGTTCACCGTTGGTACAATTAGTTTATTGGTGTCTAAAATCAGTTTTTTATTTGGATCTTTGGGATCGGTCACTTCAAGCTTTTGTACAGGTTGAGCCGCTGCCTTTTTTAACTCTAACTCAAATACAGGGGGGAGATTATAGTCAAATGGGTTGAGTGCGTAAAATGGCGCTGTTAAGTCAGGCTCAGAATAGACGATCGGATCATTGTTCACTTTATTTTTTGGAATACCTGTAGATGCGCACGCAGTCAGTAAAGAGGAAGCAAGAATTGCACATAGCAATGGTTTAATCGTCATAAGTGTTTCCAATATTTTGTTGTTTAAATATATAAAAAAGCATGTCCTTCAGTCTAAAAAAAGAAAGCGGAACATGCAACTTGAAATGCGCTACGTTATTCAAACTTATACATTAAGCTTTAGATTGTGTCGTTTGCGCTTCGCACTCACGTCGAACTTCTTCAATAATTTTTAATTCCTCGGCACTAAAGGGCTGTTCGGTGTTTTGCGGGTTTTTAAATGTGGGGTCTAAAAGCGAAAGACGCTGACATAAATTATTCATGCGTTTTTCATTTTGTTGAATGCGATCTAACAGAACTCGCATGCCTTCAAGCATCGGGTCAGATTGATCTTGCGTGGTCGCATAGGGTTCAAACCCAATGCTTTGAGCATAGTTACGACGACGACTTTCTTGTTCATTTTCAACTTTTTTATCTTTTAAAATAAAGCGCGCTGGGTTGCCCACTGCGGTTACGCCTTCAGGCACTTCTTTGGTTACAACTGCATTTGAGCCGACTTTGGCATTTTTATGCACGGTAAATGGGCCTAAAATTTTCGCACCCGCACCCACCACCACACCATCTTCAAGTGTAGGATGACGCTTGCCTTTATTCCATGTGGTGCCACCTAAGGTCACACCATGATACAAGGTGACGTCATCGCCAATTTCCGCGGTTTCACCAATCACCACACCCATGCCATGATCAATAAAGAAACGACGACCAATTTTCGCACCCGGATGAATTTCAATGCCAGTGGCAAAGCGACTCAAAGAAGACAACATGCGTGCTGAAGTTTTACAATTTTTGACCCAAAGCTGATGCGCCATACGATGCATCATTAAAGCATGTATGCCAGGGTAGGTCGTTAAAACTTCAAATGTGTTACGTGCAGCAGGATCGCGTGCGAACACTGCACTAATGTCTTCTTTAAGCTGTTTAAGCATCGGTTTGATTCTCTTTAGATTTCGACTTTTTCCATGTGCCATTGTTGAGGGCTTGTACGCGGGTGAAAATACCTCGGAGTAAATGATATTCCATACGGTCTAATTGTATACGTCCAAACAGACGACGCAAGCGTAAAGGCAATAAACGAGGGTTCTCAAGATCTAAAAACTCAATATCGGCCAACATTTTTTCCATATGCGGATAAAATTGTTCCATCTGAGCATGATTCACCAATGGTTCATCCCAATGCATATTATCGCTATCGGTGACTTTCATGGTTGCATCAGTATCAACTGTTTGGTCCATCAAGTCGACGGTCGCCATGCGCATTTCATAACACATGATTTGAATGGCTTGCGCGACATTTAAAACGCCGTATTCGGTGTTAACGGGAATGGTGACATGATAATTCGCCAATGCCAATTCTTCATTGGTCAGCCCACGGTCTTCACGACCAAAGACAATCGCAATTTCGTGTTGATTTTTAATCACCGCATGCATTGATTTTTGCGCAGCAGGACGAGCATCCAGTAATGGCCATGGAATAGTACGGCTACGCGCACTGGTACCAAACACCAAATGACAATCTTGAATCGCATCTTCAAGCGTTTCCACGATTTGGATTTGATCGATTAAATCGGTAGCACCCGCCGCTAATGCATCAATGTCAGGATGTGGATAGGTTTTTGGCGACACCAAAACCAGTTTGACCAGACCCATAGTTTTCATGGCACGTAAGGCACTGCCAATATTGGCAGGCAAAGTGGTGTTGACCATGACAATACGTACATGGGCTAAATGCTGCGATATAGCAGCATTGTCTAAAATATTCATAAAACTTCCAAAATTAAGAGTATTGGCTGACTTCGGTTTGATACTGATCCATCGCTTCATCCATGCTCATATCACGGGGAGGTGGAGCGATTTTTGAAGGTCTAAAGGATTCAGCTGCCTTACTCTTTGCCGCTTTAGATTTGACTTGATATTCGATATACAGTGCATCTTTACCAAAATAATCACGCAGTTTTGCAAGCAAATCATCTTGGGGCGCTACATTCCAGGAGGTGCCTAAATGTAATTCTGCGGTGGCATAAGGAAAATCCAGCAAAATATGCAAAGGAATGTGATTAGACATATCGACATTGCAAAATGGCTGAATTAATTTTTGCAGATCTTGATTCAGCGTTGCTGAAAAATGTTCAGGGCTTAATTTAACTTGGATGCAGTTGGCGCGCTTTTGGCGGATTTCATTCAAGGTAAACGCTTTGGTGAGACGTCCCATTGGACGGTCAAAACCTTCACGTTCATAAACCTCGCCTTCAATCACCACCACTTTTTCATTGACAATAATGTCTTTGAAACGCTGGAAGCGTTCATGATTGGCTGAAATTTCAATCCGTGCCGTACCATCATCCAATGTGATCATCATGCGATTTGGGAAGTTGGCAATATCCACCACCAAACCTGCAAATACTGTGGTCACGCCACGACGAGTCGGAGTCAGTTCATTGATCTTATTGGCCACAAAAGATTTAAGCTCGGTACGATAAACATCAATCGGGTGACCTGTTAAATACAGCCCGAGCGTGTCTTTCTCACCTTTGAGGCGAACTTCATCTGCCCAAGGTTTAACGGGTTTGGCAGGTTTACGCTGAACTTCTTCAACTTCACCAAACAAATCCATGATGCCAGATTCACGGTTACTGCGTGCTTGATCTGCCGCTTGAACCGCTTCTGGAAGCTGCGACATAATGGTCGCGCGCTCTACACCTAGACAGTCTAATGCACCTGAACGAATCAGAGCTTCCAAAGTACGTTTGTTGATTTTCTTTAAATCGATGCGATGACAGAAATCAAAAATATCTTTAAATGGGCCGAGTTGGTTGCGCGAATCAATCACCGATTGCATGGCTGCTTCACCCACCCCTTTGATCGCACCCAAACCATAGACAATGGTATTGGCATCGGTCGCATGGAACTTATAAAGCGACATATTGACTGAAGGTGGCAGTACCTCTAAACCGTTGTTACGACAGTCATCGATCAAGAACACGATACTGTCAGTGTTCTGCATTTCCGACGTTAAAACCGCCGACATAAATTCAGAAGGATAGTGCGCTTTTAGCCATGCAGTTTGATAGGCGACAAGGGCATAGGCTGCGGCATGAGATTTGTTAAAACCATAGCCTGCGAACTTTTCCATGTAATCGAAAATATGGTTCGCGGTTTGCTCATCAATGTCTTTTTCGGCAGCACCTTCTATAAAGATTTGGCGCTGTTTGACCATTTCTTCAGGCTTTTTCTTGCCCATTGCACGGCGAAGTAAGTCCGCACCACCCAAACTATAACCTGCACAGTACTGCGCAGCCTGCATTACCTGTTCTTGATAGACCATAATGCCATAAGTCGGCTCTAACACGCCTTCAAGTAAGGGATGCAAATACTCAAATTCACCGCCATGCATACGATGAATAAAGTCAGGGATCAGATCCATCGGGCCCGGACGATACAACGATACAAAGGCAATAATTTCTTCAAATTTACTTGGACGCGCTTCCTTGAGCATTTTCTTCATACCAGCGGATTCAAACTGGAACACCGCTGTGGTATTCGCGTCTGCAAATATCGAGTATGCAGCTTTGTCTTCTAGTGGAATATTTTCAATTTTAAGCGGTGTGTCGAACTGCATTCGCTGATTAATATGCTGAACAGCATCTTCAATCACGGTTAAGTTACGTAGACCCAAGAAGTCGAACTTGACCAAGCCTGCAGATTCAACATCGTCTTTATCGAACTGCGCCACACGACCCGTACCATCTGCTTCACACATGACTGCAGAAAAATCGGTGATTTTGGTTGGTGCAATGACCACGCCGCCGGCATGTTTACCTGTGTTTCGGGTAATGCCTTCAAGTTTAAGCGCCATTTCCCAAATTTCAGCGGCATCATCATTGTCTGGGTTGGATGGATTGGTGACAATATCTTTGAGCTGAGGTTCAGCCTCAATTGACTCTTCCAAGCTTAAACCCAAAGGCTTGGTGGGGATCATTTTTGAAATACGGTCAGCTAAACCATACGATTTACCCAAGACGCGTGCCACATCTCGAATTGCACCTTTGGCCGCCATGGTCCCGAAAGTTGCAATTTGTGAAACTGCATCACGTCCATAATGACGCGCCACATAGTCAATCACTTTATCGCGACCTGCGATACAGAAATCGACATCGAAATCGGGCATTGAAACGCGTTCTGGGTTTAAGAAACGTTCAAAAAGAAGTTCGTAACGAAGTGGATCAAGGTCAGTAATTTTTAAACTGTACGCAACCAATGACCCTGCACCAGAACCTCGTCCAGGACCTACTGGAACACCATTACCTTTAGACCATTGAATAAAATCCATGACAATCAGGAAGTAGCCCGGAAAACCCATGTTGTTGATAATGCCAATTTCATAAGCCAAACGTTCATCGTAGGGCTGACGAATTTCTGACCAATTTTCATCACGTTTTTCAACAGGATATAAATGCGCCAGACGCTCTTCTAAACCTTCTTCGGACAAATGTGCGAAGAAACTGTTAATGGTGTGTCCTTCAGGAATGGGATAATCTGGAAGGAAGTATTTACCCAGTTCTAAACTGACATTACAGCGCTTGGCAATTTGTACAGTGTTTCCAACAGCGCTTGGAATGTCTTTAAACAATTCCACCATTTGCTCAGCGGTTTTAAAATATTGCTCTGTGCTGTAAGTACGTGGACGACGGTTGTCACCCAACACATAACCATCTGCGATGCAGACGCGTGCTTCATGCGCTTCATAGTCTTCAGGATGCACAAAGTGCACATCATTATGCGCCACAACACCAATTTGATATTTAGCTGCGAGTTTAACGGCTTCTACAATGAAGTCTTCTTCTTGAGGTCGATTGGTACGTGTGAGCGCCAAATAGACCCGATTACCAAATTTTTCGACCCATTCTTCAAGTAGGGGTTCTGCTTTTTGCGGATGTCCAGAACAAAGCATCTCACCGACATCACTTTTCATGCCGAGCATGACAATCAGGTCTGAACCTTGTTCAAGCACCCATTCTTTTTTGACACAAGGAATACTGAGCTGCTGACCTTCAATAAAGCCACGTGACACAATTTCAGTCAGACTGCGCCAGCCAGCATTGTTCATGGCAAGCAGTGAGACACGATGCGATTCATCATTTAAACGAATGTTGCTGCCTAAAATCGGCTTAATGCCTTGGTCTAAACATTTGCTGTAAAACTTAACCGCAGCGTGTAAATTCGACAGATCCGTCATCGCCAAAGCAGGCATATCTTCTTTCAATGCAGATTTAATTAAATCAGGTATACGTACAATCGATTCTGTAATCGAAAATTCTGTATGAATACCAAGATGAACAAACTGCATAAATGAATCCTTCGCTAAGTCTAGGCATATTTTAACATGCTCTTAGTCCGAGGGAATGAACAAAAGCAAAAAGATCAATTATCTGTTCATAAAATGAAGCCATTGAAAATCTTTACAATTAAATCTAAGCTTCAAAAAAATAAAATCCAAAAACCATCGAGAGTTTGATCCTTTGAAAACGATAAAATTAAACAGCTTAAAATCTAGAAACATGAGAGTAAGAAATATACTTTTAAGCCTAATACTTGCTTCTGGACTTACTGCTCCAGCGTATGCAGATATGGAACAGGGCGGTGCCTATAGTCAAATACTGCTTAAAAAAGCCCAAAGTGGAGACGCTGAGGCCCAGTATGATTTAGGCGAAGCTTATTACAATGCTGATGGTGTCGATGAAAATTTTGAAAAGGCACTGACATGGTACAGAAAAGCGGTAGCTAAAGGTCACCTTGAAGCTGAATACTCCACAGCGTATCTTTTGGATTATGGCGAGGGCACTGAAGAAAATAACGTTGAAGCCGTGAAATGGTATACCAAAGCTGCGAAAAAAGGACATGCCTTAGCACAATATCAATTGGCGCTGACTTTACAAGATGGTGAGGATGGGGTTAAAGCAGACCCTAAACAGGCTGTTTTATGGATGACCAAAGCCGCAGACAAGGGAGTAGACAGTGCCCAATACAGTGTGGGTAATTATTACGAATCGGGCTCTCATGTTCCTCAAGATTATAATAAGGCTGTCAAATACTACAAACTAGCAGTGGCTCAAGGGAATGCACATGCTCAAAATAACTTAGCAACCTTGTATCAGTCAGGGGATGGTATAAAGAAGAATGATATGGAAGCCATGCGATTGTTTACCTTATCCGCTGCACAAGATAACGCCCATGCCTATTATAATTTAGCCAATATCTATGTCGATGGTCAGGGTGTCGAAAAAGACTATAAGGCTGCAAGTGAGTATTATATTCAGGCGATTGAGTTTGGACATGAAGATGCAGCAGCAGAAATGGCAGAATTATATAAAGTCGGTGGTTTTGGCTTGAAAAAGGATTTAAAGAAAGCGCGAGAACTTTTGGAAGATTGAGTTAATCTATAGCCAAAATAAAAGCAGGCAAAATAAAAAAGCACCTTAAGGTGCTTTTTTATTGAATGATTGGGCAAAACTTATCGCTTAGTATTCCCAGAACATACGCTGAATTTCTTTAGCATCTTTGGTTTTAGTGAGTGCCAATGCTGCTAAAAGTTTGGCTTTTTGTGGATTAAAGTCGTGTGCAACCACCCAACCATATTTATCATCGGGTTGTTCTGCATTACGCAGCACAAAACCTTGAGGTACGCGTGATGAACGAATAATTTGCACGCCATTACTTTGAAGCTCAGTCAATGTCGGCACAATATTCTTCGCCACTGAACCATTACCCGTTCCTGCATGAATAATCGCTTTTGCACCTGCTTTGGCATAGGCAAGATACGCATCTGGCACCATATTTCCAGAACCATAGACAATTTGCACGAGTGGTAACGCATCGCCTTTGATGTTTTCAATATTGAATTCTGAGCGATTGTTAAAACGTTTTACCGACTGTCTAAACCAATAGGGTTTCCCTTCAATCAGTGTGCCTAAAGCGCCCCATTGGCTAGTGAAAGCATGGGTGTGTAGGTTAATGGTTTTGGTCGCATCACGGGCAGCAAAGATGCTGTCATTCATCAAAATAAAGACGCCTTTACCCTTAGCTGTATCATCTGCCGCCAGCGCAACCGCACTGTATAAATTCAAAGGACCATCTGCAGATAAAGCGGTAGACGGACGCATTGAGCCTACCAATACAATCGGTTTATCTGTATGTACCACTAAATTTAAAAAGAAAGCGGTTTCCTCTAAAGTATCTGTGCCATGGGTAATCACCACGCCGTTAACATCAGATTTTTTCACTAAATCATTGACTTGGCGAGCTAGTGATAAAAGTTCTTTATCTGTAATGCTTTCAGATGCGACTTGCATAGCTTGAACGCCACTGACATTGGCGAGGTTTTGAATTTGCGGAACAGCAGTTAAAAGTGCGTCCACAGGAACTTTAGCGGCCGTATAGGTGGCACTATTGGTTGAACTGGCACCTGCACCAGCAATCGTTCCGCCTGTTGCAACAACCACGACATTGTTTTTTGCAAAGCTTGTGAGTGGTAAAAGTAGACCAAGAGAAAGTGTCAGTGCGCTTAATGTTTTTTTCATGATTCATCCTTTAAAATTTCTTATGGTGCTAAGCATTTTCTATGCCATGTTCACGTTAATCGATTCTTTGGTCTTTGAATAGATCGCTTTGAAAATATAATTTAAGATTTGATCATTTCAAATGATAATGGGGCAAACATGCGTCTAGCCCACAAAAAAAGCCTAGCGCCGAAGCGCTAAGCTTTTTAATTAAATCACCTGATGAAAGTTGAATTAACGCATTTTCGCCAAGAAACGGCTTAAACGGTTGATCGCTTCACGTAGTTCATTTTCAGCTGGTAAGAACACCACACGGAAATGATCGGGTGTTGGCCAGTTAAATCCTGTCCCTTGAACCAACAATACTTTTTCAGCTCTTAAAAAATCAAGCATGAATTGTTCATCGTCTTCAATTGGATAAATTTCAGGATCCAATTTCGGGAAGCAATACATTGCACCTTCAGGCTTAACACATGACACACCTGGAATTTCATTCAGCATTTGCCATGCAATATTACGCTGCTCATACAAACGACCGCCTGGACGGATCAAGTCATTGATGGACTGATAACCACCCAAAGCCGTTTGAATGGCATACTGCGCTTGATGGTTGGCACATAAACGCATCGACGCGAGCATGTCTAAACCTTCAATATAATCTGAGGCACGGGCTTTATCACCGGTAATTGCCATCCACCCTGAACGGAAACCTGCAATACGGTAGGATTTAGACAAACCGTTAAACGAAATGCATAACTGGTTGCCTGCTAAAGCAGCAACCGAAACATGCTCAATACCGTCATAGACAATTTTGTCGTAAATTTCATCTGCAAATAAAATGAGATCATATTTCTTGGCAAGCGCGACCATTTTTTCTAAGACATGACGTGGATACACCGCACCCGTTGGGTTGTTCGGATTAATAATCACAATACCGCGGGTATTTGGGGTGATTTTGTTTTCTATGTCTTGAATATCTGGATACCAATTATCTTCTTCATCACATTTGTAATGAATCGCGGTTCCGCCAGAGAGGTTTACCGCAGCAGTCCAAAGCGGGTAATCTGGCATAGGGACCAACATTTCATCGCCGTAGTCCAATAAGCCTTGCATAGACATGACGATCAGTTCAGATACACCATTACCGATATACACGTCATTGACGTCCATATCAAAAATACCTTTTTGCTGGTAATACTGACACACGGCTTTACGCGCAGGGAAAATCCCTTTCGAGTCGGTATAACCAATGGCATTGGGTAAATTTAAAGCCACATCGTTAATAATTTCTTGTGGCGCTTCGAAACCAAAAGGCGCAGGGTTGCCAATATTAAGCTTAATAATTTTATGACCTGCTTCTTCCATTTCGTTGGCGGCGCGTAACACAGGTCCACGAATGTCGTAGCATACATGCTCGAGCTTTGACGATTTTTTTATTTGTCGTGGAATTTGGAAGGTGTTCGGCATTTTAATGTTCTCGGAAAGAGTGGAGGTCACTTTTGCATAACGATATAAATAGCTTTTAAATGTCTCGGTTGTCACCAAATCGAGCTGATGTTCATCTCTGAGTAAAGTAACAATTTTTTCATGCGTAAACCCTGCCTGTTGATATTGCTTGATCATTGGCAACAGAGTTTTAAAAATTACGCTTTTTTTTTGCGACATTTTTTAATCCAGAGCAAGAATTGTACTAGCCTAACATTTAATTTGCTCACAAAAAAGCATTTAATTTAAATATTGCTCACCAGTTTTCTGCAATTTGCTTACTTTTTGCTTTTTATTGTGTATTTGGTTCATTATATGTCTTTTGTAAATTGTTAAATAAACACTAGAAATTTAACAATGGATGACGTAAATATAGGATTATCCTATTTTTAAAAGCACGATTTGAAGGGACTTAGTCATGGGTAAACTTAATAAAACGGACAGAGAATGGCAAAGAGAGTTATCGCCTGAAGAATATCGTATTACCCGTCAAAAAGGCACTGAACCCGCATTTACTGGGCAATACTGGAACAGTAAACAAGACGGTGTTTATACTTGTCGTTGCTGCGGAGAAGCATTATTTTCTTCAGAGACTAAATTCGACAGCGGATGCGGTTGGCCGAGCTTTTTTAAACCGATCAATCCGAGTGTGGTAGAAGAACAAGATGATAGCTCGCATGGGATGTCCCGCACGGAAATTATTTGCCATCATTGTGATGCGCATTTAGGGCATGTTTTTGAAGATGGACCAGAACCAACTGGATTGCGCTACTGTGTTAACTCGGCATCACTTGAACTTAAAACACAAGAAAAAAATGATGAGGAAACCTATCCATGACCAGCATATATCAGTTTGAAGCTGAGTTGTTAAATGGAAAAAATAAAGAATTTTCCGACTATCAAGGCAAAGTGATGTTGATTGTGAACACAGCCAGTAAATGTGGCTTCACACCTCAATTTGCTGGATTAGAAAAACTTTACCAAAAGTACAATAATCAGGGACTTGAAGTTTTGGGCTTTCCATGTAATCAATTCGGTGGACAAGATCCAGGTGATAATGATCAAATTGGGAGCTTTTGCCAAAAAAACTACGGAGTCAGTTTCCCCATGTTTGCCAAGGTCAACGTGAAAGGTCCTGAAGCACATGTAGTTTTTCGCTATTTAACCAATAATTCTAAAGGTGTATTGGGCAGTGGAATTAAGTGGAATTTTACCAAATTTTTAATTGGTAAAGACGGCAAGGTGATAAATCGTTATGCACCGACCACCAAACCTGAAGCCATTGAAGAAGATATCGAAAAAGCATTGGCAGAATAAGGTTTTATATTTTTTACTGTGCGCAATCAAAAAATCAGCTTAGATAAGCTGATTTTTTATATATGTTTAATGTGAATTACAATGCAGCCAAGAGGCTCAGTAATATCGGCGCCAGTAAAGACAAGATTAAACCACTGACCATGGCATGGGGAATAAAATTATTGCCACAGGCTTGTTTGACCATGGGTAAGGTTACATCCATGGCGGTTGCACCCGCAGAAGAAATCGCTGAACGTGGATAACGCCATCCAATCATATACATAAAAAGAATCGCGAAAATTTCTCGAAATAAATCATTCATGAGCGCAACACTGCCCAGTTCTGCATTTCTTAACTCAGTAACAACGATGCCTGACATGGAATAAAAACCATAACCTTGTGAAAGCATAATCAAGTCTTTTAAACTAATATTGCTGATCAGGTGTGCTGCGATGCATGCACCTAAAATAGATCCTATAATACAACCAAGTGGCACCAATAAAATATTCCAATTCAGCCATGAGCGGTCTAAAGGGGAGCGCGCTAAATCCAGTCCAATGAAGAACATGAATACCAATAGCAAATTCCATGTACTGATATGCAGATTCAAATCAAAATGCGCTATAAATAAAGCAATGCCATAACCCGCCAATAGAGCGATGAATGCATAACTAATATTCAGTAAGGATTTGGTCAACAAATCAAAGGAGACTTTGCCTTGAGTGGGCTGATAGCCAATGGCTGTATAGAGCAAGTAGCAACACAAAAAAGCACCGACAGAGGTTGCACAAGCCAGAATGATTGCATTGCTTAAAAGAAGTGCTGGCGAGCTGATCTGATCCAATACTTGCGTAAATTCAATGGCGATTGCGACCAACAAGATATAAGCAAAATACGGTAAAATTTGAAATACGAAGCGTTTAAACCAAATGGGTAAACGCCCCAAGGCAAGATAGCCTAAGCATAAAGGAAGCAGAAGTTGGAAAATGAGCCAAAGAGATTGCATAATGTTGAAAATTTAAAAGATCCTCAACATTATGGCAAATTTTTAAACCTAAAAGCCAACTGAATCACGAAACTTTATGCACATTCATTGGGTCTTTGTTAAAAAACGATAATCCGTCAAATTGACTTGATGTGTTTTGAGCCAATATTTCCAGGTATAACTTGGCCAAAGTGCAAAGTTTTTTCCGCCATCTTGTTGATACCAACTGACGCACCCAGACTGCCAGACAGTGCCTTCAAATTGTTTTTGAAGGTCGGCATTAAAATGCGCCTGTACGCTATCTTTCACCACAATTGCATCCGCATGAGTTCGCTCAAGTGCTTGGAACATTTGTAGAATATAATTCACTTGTGACTCAATCATAAAAATGACCGAGTTATGACCCAGTACCGTATTCGGCCCAAGCAGTTGAAATAAATTTGGAAAACCTTGAGTGCTGACGCCATAATAACTTTCTGCACCATCTTTCCATGCCTGTTTAAGCTCCACACCATTTTCGCCATAACACGCAAAAGATTTAAGATAAATGCGGGGGTCGGTAATAAAACCTGTTCCATAAATCAAGCAATCAATTTTTCGCTCTACGCCGTCGTTGGTGATAATGCTGTCTGCGGTCAGCTCTTGAATCGAATCTGTCACCAACTCAACATTACTGCGGTTAAAACTTGGAAAATATTTGTTTGAAACCAAAATGCGTTTACAGCCCATGGTGTAATCAGGGGTGAGCTTTCGCGCAATGGTTTTATCTTTGACTTGATATTTAATAAAAAGCTCAGCCAGTTTCTGTCCAGCTTTCATCATTTGTGGTTGCACAATGGGAACTACACGAGATTCATTTGACCAGTAAAGACGTGCGCGGTGTAGTTTTCTAAACCAGTCGTATTTTGCAAATAAACGTTTATCCAGCGCATTGTATTGACGTTCATCGCGCGGAATGACCCATGCCGCCGTGCGCTGAAACACATAGAGCTGTTTGGTTTGAGGGGCAATTTCAGGAATATATTGAATGGCACTACCGCCAGTACCTATGGAAGCGACATTTTTCCCCGTTAAATCATAATCGTGGTTCCACTGCGATGAATGAAATACTTCACCTTTAAAGTGTTCAATGCCTTTTATTTTTGGAGTTTGTGCGACGTGTAAAGGGCCAGATGCAAAAATTAAAAATTGTGCTTCAAGCATATCGCCCGATGCAGTCTTAATCTGCCATACACAACGATCTTCAATATAACGCGTGGTAATGACCTGCTGATTAAACTGGATATAAGATTTAAGCTGATAATCTGAGATTAAACTTTGAATATATTCAAATATTTCAGGTGCTTCAGCGTAGCGTTTGCTCCAATCTGTCTTGGGTGCATAGGAGAGTGAGTACATATGAGATTGCACATCACATGCCGCACCGGGGTATTGGTTATCACGCCATGTACCGCCCACATCTTTGGCTTTTTCTAATATGACAAAATCTTGAATATCGGATTGGAGTAAACGTATGGCACTGGCAATCCCGCCAAAACCTGCACCAATAATGGCAACTTTCACTTTTGGTGTGGCATCTTTATTTTCGATCACATCGTGCATGACGTTTAAATCCTTTTGTGTTTATGCTTATTTTGATGTTGACATCATAAATGGATTTTTTATCAAACAACATGATTGTACAGACACTATAAATTGATCTTTTCGGCAATTAAATGTCACATCAATTTGCTGTACAATTGTTGTTCAGAAAAATGATTGAACACATGAATAAGCAATGAAGAGATCCATACTGGGGTTGATGTATTTAATACAAGGCATGCGTCAAACAGAGATTGATATTGATGCACGTTTGGCCAGTATTGGTTTACAAGCAGACGCACTTGATCCGAGTTCGATTATTCATCCGAGTGTGGAACGTGCAATACAAAATGTTATTGCCAAAGATGTAGATCCACTGGTGGGTCTGATGGTAGGGCAGCATTATGCACTGGCAGGTTATGGACCTTTATTAATGCTTTTGGTCACCAGTCAAACAGTCTATGCTGCAATCCAAAATGGCGTACGTTTTCAAGGTTTGACTCATCTTTCTGGGATTTTGGGCAGTACCATCAATGCTCAAGAAGCCGCATTAACCTACCGATCAAACGAATTGCTCAGCGATACAGATTTGTTTCGCGCGCATTGTGAGATTTCTGGAACATACAAGTTTATTAAAGATATTTACCAAATGGTGGGTTTGGATATTCCGCAGATTCGTGTTGAACTGCCATTTGATACGCCTGAAGATGCGTCTATACTTCAAAAGTATCAGCATTATTATGGCAACAATATTCATTTTGGCGCAGAGCAAGCCGTTTTTTGGTTTGATCAACAATTGCTTGATTTCAAGTTATCTTCAGCAGATGTGATTACATTTCGGGTATATGAAGCCAAATGTGTTGCAGAAATTGCACGATTAAATGAGGAAGAAGAGGTTCTCAATCCTTTAATTGATCGGGTTCAAAATTATTTAGAATTACAAAAAGGCATTTTGCCAACCATGACTGAAACTGCGTTTGCTTTAAATATTCCTGAGCGAACGCTGCGTCATCAGTTACAACAGTTAAACACCAGTTATAAAGAAATACGTGAGCAATTGATGAAGCATAAGGCCTTGAGACTCATTGAATACAAAGAATATTCGATTGAAGTCATTGCAGAAATGCTGGGTTATTCAGAACCCGCGGCGTTCAATCATGCATTTAAACGGTGGTTTGGACAAAGTCCACGCCAATATGGGAAATAGCCTAAGCATTATAGGTTATACCGGCTTGACCCATGCCAAAGTGTTATTTATAACACGCCATATTTCGCTATACTTTCTTCAGCCTACAACAGTAAATAAATTTTATGTTAGATCTTAAATCGACTCAGAACAATTTACACTCTCAGATTCAGTCTCCCGCAGAACGTTATGCAAAAGCCATTTCTTCTGGTCAATTCATGGCAGATGATGCACAAGCAGAGGCTGTGCATGAGTTAAACCGTGTCTGGGAAGAGCTGATCTCACGTTATAAAGCCTCTAAAAAAGCCTTTCGACGTTTTCGCCGTCAGACTGCACCGCAAGGTGTTTATATGTGGGGCGGTGTCGGACGTGGCAAAACGTGGCTGATGGATCAATTTTATGAATCGATTCCATTTCGTCGTAAAACCCGCATGCACTTTCATCACTTTATGCAGTATGTGCATAAAGAGCTAAATAAAAACTCAGGTCAACAAAATCCACTTGATATTGTGGCTGAGCAAATCTACAAAGAAGCAGTAGTGATTTGTTTCGATGAATTTTTTGTCTCGAACGTCACAGATGCGATGATTCTGAGTGATTTATTCCAAAAATTATTCACTCGGGGTATTACTTTGGTGGCCACCTCAAATATTGCGCCTGATGGTTTATATAAAAATGGTATTCATCGCGATCGTTTTATTCCGACCATTGAAATGGTGAAAAAGCATTGTCGCGTGCTCAATGTCGATGCAGGGGTGGATTATCGTTTAAGGGTATTGAAACAAGCGCAATTGTTCAAATCACCTTTAACGCACGAACATAAACTATGGATGGCACAGCGTTTTGCAGCATTAACCCAGTCGCAAACCGTTAGTGATGAGCCCATTATGATTAATGGTCGTAATGTCGATACCCTAGGACATACTGAAGATGTGCTGTGGTGTGAGTTTTCAGAGTTGTGTATGAAGCCACGAAGCCCAGCAGATTTTATTCAAATTTCAAATATTTATAATACTGTTTTAGTCAGTAATGTCCCCAATCTGAATGACGTTCTATCTGAAGGAACCCGCCGCTTTATTTATTTAGTCGATGAATTTTATGACCGTGGCGTGAAGTTGTTACTTACTTCTGAAGCTGGAATTATCGATTTATACAGTGGTGAAAAACTGGCATTTGAAATTGAGCGTACCCGTTCACGCCTACTTGAAATGCAGTCAGACGAATATTTACAATCTGCGCATCGTCAAATTGCGGGTGAGCAAGCGTCAGCCTAATACTATAAATCCCTTGAGCGAAGAGAGGCATTTTGCCTCTCTTTTTTACTTCATAAATTTCAAATCTAAAGGCAAATCAAATCTTTCATTTATCGCAAGAATAAAATTGAAAATTGCTACAGGTGCGAACTCCAAAGCTAAGTGTTTATTCATTAGCCGAAAAATTAAAATTTTAATTTTCAATATCTTACTCGGTGAAATATTTTATGGGTGTAATAGAAAATTTTCGCGGTGAAAAGTAATTGTCAGTACATATATTCTAGGGTCTGTCCTCATTTGGATTTACACCAAATGAATGAGCAAGCCAAAAATAACATTGACTTGTAATTACGAGCTAACTTTTCAAAACGAGTGGCAATACCCCGGAAATGTTTTAAGCGAGCAAACGCATTTTCAACGAGATGTCTTAATCCATAAAGATAATGATCAAATTCAACGTTTACTTTCTTACTATTAGATTTTCTTGGAATGATCGGAATCATATGATGATTTCGAGCAACTTCCCGGATATTCTCTGAATCATAGCCTTTGTCTGCAATCAAATACTCTGCTTCACCCACCAATTCAATTAATTGGCTTGCAACTTGACTGTCGTGGACTTCACCGCCAGTGATTTCAAAATCAATCGGATATCCACTCGCATCGACGGCAAGGTGAATTTTTGTAGTCGCTCCACCTCTTGATTTTCCAATTGCGCTTTCTTCACCATGCCGAGCTCCACTTGCATGCTGATGCGCGCGGATATAGCTTCCGTCAATGAATACCCATTCTTTATCCAATACGCCTCGTAATTTAAAAACAAATTCTCCCAGAGCCCTTTGTTCGCCCAACGATTAAACCGGTTGTAAGCCGTTTGCCATGGGCAAAGATCTTCAGGAACATCACGCCAAGGAGCACCAGTGCGAAGCTTCCATAGGATGGCTTCCATAATATTCTTACTATTACGTGAACGATAACAGCCATAAAATTGCATAGTTTGTTGGATTTGATTCCAAATTTCGTCTGTGATGACTCTACGTGACATGATCTGAAGCTTAATTCTAGACAACGAGTTAAGCTATTTTAATAGAATGAAACTGATGAGTGAAATATATACTTCAAATGAGGACACGCCCTAAAGTATTGTGAAGGGTATGTTAAGAAAAATCACTTCAATGGAGTGCTCTAAAATAAAAAAATGATGTGAATCTTTCAAATAACTTTGAGCAATAAAAAAACAGGCATTAGGCCTGTTTTCAGTTGAGCTTAAGAATTTGATATATATACCGATTCTTCAGATTCTAAATACTCGTAATAATTTTTCTTTTGTTTGTACATGGCATGATCTGCACGTTTAAGCATATCTTCCAGTGATTCATTGTCACGAGTTGAAGCATGTCCCATAGAAATGCTAATGGTATGACTAGAATAATATTGATTATCGATGTTCATGAGTTCTTGAATCGTCATCACGGTAGATTGAACGGTGGTTTCATTGGCTCCTTGCATCAGCACTACGAACTCATCACCACCAATTCTAGACGCAGTAAAATTGGTATTATGTACGGTGCGATTTAGTATATTGCCCATACGGCGCAGTACATCATCGCCCGCATCGTGACCATAGCCATCATTGATTTCTTTAATGCCATTCATGTCGATAAAAATCGCTGAAACAGGACGAACCATACCGCGCGCTAATCGGTTCATTTCTTCGGTGAAGAAAGAGCGGTTATACAGTTTGGTTAATACATCATGTTTGCCGAGGTACTCTAGATAACTCTCTGCTTTTTTACGCGCAGTGATATCGGTCAGTGCCAGTTGAACCATGCTCCAATCATTTTCATAACCTGGAAATACGGTGAATTGCAGTAGTACGTTGCGAATACTGCCATCGAGCGCATAGTTAATTGCTTCACGGCTGTGATGAATTTTACCGTTCCAGAGTTCAATCAATTGTTCTTTAAAGGTTTGATGCATGTCTTTGGTAAAGACTTTATTTAAATTTTTAAACATCACCTCTTTATCAGATGCTTTAAACAAATCTAAGGTCGCTTGGTTGACGTCGAGTAAAATAATATCGTCAATGCATTGATTGACGAAATCTTGATGCACATCTAAAAACGTACGGAAATCTTCAATACCAATTTGTTTTAAATGATCAAGGCGATGTTTTACCCGGCTGAAGTCTTCGACCCAAAGTGAGGTGGGTGAGTAGGTGAAACGCGCTTCTGCCAAGATACGATTTTTTTCTTCTAAACGACTGGCATTCAGATAATTGGTAATATCTTCAGTGGTAATAAGAAGACGATCCAAAGTTTTTTCTGATCCTGGCAAGGCCACTGCTCTAAGTTTTATATCAAGACGTTTACCTGAAATCGTATAATTGATTACAGTGCCACTAAACTCAAATTTCCCATCCCACAACGCGAGCAGCTCCGCAATATGCGACTCAAACATGTCTTGTTGAAAAATAATACTTAGGTTTTGGGTTAAGTGCTTCAAACTTTGTGCTTCAAACAGTTCAAGCGTTTTTGAATTCACTTTAATTATTTTTATTTTGTGCGCACACAAGGTGACTCGCCGAAGATCTTCTTCGAGAAAAGTACGTAAATCGACAACGCCTTCAGCGCGCCAAATTTCCAGTTGTTTTTTAGTTTCACTGTAATCTTCAAGCCACATTGGAATGGGCGATAAATCAAATATCGAAGAATCTAGAAACTCCATAATGTTGGCCTTATTTATATTATTTGTAAGTCAAGTGTATACTATAACATTACTATAAATGTGATATTGGTCACAAACAAGCTATTATTGTGATTAATATCACTGCAATTTTTTATTTTGAACATTATATCTTTTGGCTAAAGAGTATTTGATTGTTCTTTAGTCAATTTTATGAGTCGATTTATTCAAACTGCTCAGAAGAAATCTTTCTTCAAATTTGTGGATAAAATCGTCAGCTATGCTTCAGATTTAAAAGATAACTGAAATGATTAACTGCGTCGATTTGAATTTGATGCGTAGTATTTATTTTTATTGATGTACATGGTTTGATCAGCGCGTTTAAGTAAATCTTCGATACTTTCATTGTTTTGGGTGGTGGAGTAGCCCATTGCCACACTGATGGGGAAATTCAGATTTTTTTGATTATCCAAATACACCAGTGAATCTAAAGTACTCAACATTTTTTGTACATCTTGATCATCTGCACTGGGCATCAAAATAACAAATTCATCACCGCCAATACGTGAGACAGAGTATGTAGTGTTGGTTATGGCAAGGCTGAGAATGTTACCGAAACGTTTTAAGATTTGATCACCTACGTCATGCCCATAAGTATCGTTCATGCTTTTTAAACCATTCATGTCCAAATAAATACATGACACGGGATAAATCGAATTTTTCCTCTAAACGATTAATTTCTTCCGTATAAAAAGTTTGGTTGTACAGTTTGGTCAAAATGTCATGTTTACCCAGATACTGTAGATGATTTTTTAGAAACTTTCTTTCAGTAATTTCTGTGAGTGCTATCTGAATTACACCCCAATCATCAACATTGTGTGGAAAAATATTAAATTGCTCCAGCACATGAATCATTTTTCCATCGATGCTGTAGTAGGTGCATTCACGCTGCTGATAATAATTTCCTTCCCAGAGCTGCAAAAGTTGTTCAGAAAATGATTGATGGATGTGAATGTAAAAAATACGCGGTAAATGGCCAAAGAACATCTTTTTGTCAGTTGCTTTAAACAATTTCAGCATGGACTGATTGATGTCTAGAAAATCAATGTCATTGAAGCATTGCTGTAAAAAGTCGGGGTGAAGCTTCAGATAGGCTTTTGTCTGTGACTTGTTGTTGCTGCAAATCTGCAAAATGTTGTCTGATCTTACTGTAATCCTTAATCTAAAGCGCTGTTGGACTATAGGTGAAGATCGATTCAGCAAAGCGCCGTGCGTTTTGAAACTCACTAATATCTTCAATGGTTAGTAAATTTTTCTCCCAAGTGTCTTCATAGCCAGTAATGAGATTGGCACGCAGCTGCACATCAATTTGTTTACCGCTACAGGTATAATTGACAGGGCCAAAAACACAATCAGAGCTTTTCTCCCAAAGCTCTAAAAAGAAGATTACTTGTGGCTGAGTAATTTCTTCAAAATGAAGCTTTGAAAAACTTTCTAAAATGGCCTCTAAATTTTCAGCTTCATATAATTTTAATGTGCTTTGATTAATTCATGTCGTTTTTATGGTGGCTAAACAGGGCATTAAACGGCTTGGATCTTTAATCAGATATTCGCGTAGAGATGCCCTCGGCTTGCCAGGATTCAAAGATTTTCTTCACACCGCTATAATCTTGAATCCACATCGCAATAGGAGATAAATCAAAGATTGCTAAATCTAACTGCTCCATGATTATTCCTATCCAATGCTAATGATTTTTAAATCTATGATTTGATCATAGAGTTTGATTATACAGTCAGACTATAGCGTTCAGTTATAGAGAGAATGTACTCAATTTAAATCCAGCGTTAATTAGCGACTTATTTTTTTGCACGATGCGCAGGACGTGGCGGTGAAACCTCACGAACACCATTCCAAACATCAACAAAATCAGTTTCATTTAAGTTGTAAAGCTCAAGCAGCGCAAGGATTACACCGCCAAAGACCATCGAACCATCGGTTTGATCTTTGAACTGAAAAATTTTGCCACTCAAATTGTGCAAAATATCTTGGATTTCAAAAATACGATCACGTCCATTGCTGTCATTCGGATACATGGGTGTGTTGATGACAATAGTTGCCAAACTCTTTTCAGCATCTGTTAAGGGGAGCAGTTGAATGGCTTCACTCGGTTCTGCATGGAAAATAACATCATCTGTAATGAAGGTATGTAATAAGTCTTTGGTGAGTTTAGGCAAAGTTCTTTCAACAAAAGGTCGAAACGATACGGGTAAAATGACATTTTTAGAAATGCCTTTAAACATCGGTGCAATTTCTTCTACTTTATAACCTGCGACACCACAACCGACTGAAGTAATAAAGTATTTTATTTTAGGATGATTCTTGGTATAGATTTTAAAATCTTCAATATAATGCTGAATTTGAGACAGGGGCATTTGTTGTAAATGTTCATTCATCGTGGGAATGGCATAGCTTTGCCCAGACCAGCCACGGCCCGCACCCTTAACTGCACCAAAATGCAGTAAAGCCGTTTTTGCAGCACCTCCCGCATGAGTACCTGCCAAATTACTTCCAAAAACAAAAACAGTATCTTCCGCTAAGCTTTTGATAATACTTTCATCATGATATTGATAAGTCATATAATTTCACAAATACAATCGGGTTAATCCATGTTGCAGTTGATTGGCGTTAGGGTCAAGTGAATTTACTTGAATATAAACAATACAACCCCATAAATAAAACGCAGTTCAACAGTCTTAAAGCTGAGTTCTGTTAAACTTGTCCTAAAATTATTTTTCCTAAAGCTATTTGTGAGATTGAACTTGTGAGTGAGAGTCGTCCTTTTGAACTGGTCACCAATTATCAGCCCGCGGGAGATCAACCTCAGGCAATTGAGAAACTCGTGCAAGGCGTAAAAAAGGGCTATCACGATCAATTACTGCTAGGAGTAACGGGTTCAGGTAAGACTTACACCATGGCGAATGTGATTGTGCAATTACAACGTCCTACTATTGTCATGGCACATAATAAGACTTTGGCTGCACAGCTTTACGGTGAATTCAAAGCCTTTTTCCCGAATAACTCGGTTGAATACTTTGTCAGTTACTATGATTATTATCAACCTGAAGCGTATGTACCCTCCTCAGATACTTTTATAGAAAAAGACTCTGCCATCAATGATCATATTGACCAGATGCGTTTATCTGCAACGCGTGCATTGCTTGAGCGTAAAGATTCCATCATTGTAGCGTCTGTGTCTGCTATCTATGGTTTGGGCGATCCAAATGCCTATATGAATATGCTGTTGCATATCGTCACTGGTGATCGAATTAGTCGTGACGAGCTTATTCGCCGTTTGGTTGAGATGCAATATACCCGTAATGAGTTAGAGTTCTTGCGGGGTACCTATCGTATTCGCGGTGAAATTTTAGATATTTTCCCAGCTGAATCTGATCAAAATGCAGTACGGATCGAACTGTTCGATGATGAAGTAGATTCCATACGTTGGTTTGATCCTCTAACGGGGAAAATGGTGCGTAAAATTCCTCGCATCACCATTTATCCAAAAAGCCATTATGTGACACCTAAAAATAATTTAGAACGTGCCATTGGTACGATTCGGACTGAACTGAAAGAGCGATTAGAGTTTTTTAGAGCAAATGATAAATTGCTTGAAGCGCAGCGAATCGAACAGCGTACCCGTTATGATTTGGAAATGATGCAACAGCTTGGTTATACCAACGGCATTGAAAACTATTCACGACATTTATCAGGTCGTCCTTCTGGTGAAGCGCCGCCGACCTTATTTGATTATTTGCCTGAAGATGCTTTACTGATTATTGATGAATCGCATGTGACTGTTCCGCAAATTGGCGCGATGTATAAGGGCGATCGTTCACGCAAAGAAAACTTGGTGAATTACGGTTTTCGTCTACCAAGTGCATTGGATAACCGCCCAATGCAGTTTGAAGAGTGGGAAAAAATTATTCCCACCACCATTTTTGTCAGCGCAACGCCAGCCAGATACGAACTTGAAAAATCTGAGCAAGTGGCCGAACAAGTGGTGCGTCCGACAGGACTGATTGATCCTGAAATTGAAATCCGTCCAGTCTTAACGCAGGTAGATGATGTTTTATCAGAAATTAATAATCGTAGAGACTTAAACGAACGTGTTTTGGTGACGACTCTAACTAAACGTATGGCAGAAGATTTAACCTCATATTTAAAAGAATATGGTGTGAAAGTGGCGTATCTACATTCCGATATTGATACAGTCGAGCGTGTTAAAATTATTCATGAATTACGTACTGGTATTTATGACGCGATCATTGGAATTAACTTACTTCGTGAAGGCTTAGATATGCCTGAAGTATCCTTGGTTGCCATATTAGATGCAGACAAAGAAGGATTCCTACGTTCAGAGCGGGCGCTGATTCAAACCATAGGTCGTGCTGCACGTAACGTTAAAGGCAAAGCCATTTTATATGCAGATCGTGTCACAGACTCCATGCGTAAGGCCATGGATGAAACTGAGCGTCGTCGAAATAAGCAAATTGAATTTAACTTAGAACATGGTATTACGCCACGTTCAACTGTGCGTCAAACCGTAAAAGAGTTCGATACGGGTGAAGATTTAACGGATGATCAAATCGATGCCAATATATCAGGTCAAGCTAAAGCACTCAGTGCGGATGAACGTCATATTTTGGCAGACCCGAAATTGTTGTCGAAACATTTGGCGAAGCTTGAAAAAGAAATGATTAAAGCATCGAAGGAACTTCAATTTGAGCAAGCTGCACGTTTTAGAGATGAAATTGTGCGCTTAAAAGCGCAAATGTTAAAATAGCTTTGAGATAAATTTTGCTTCAAAATCATTACATAACAATACAACTTTAGCCTGAACTCATCGTTATTTTATAAAGTGTTATATACTTTTTATTAAAAAAATACTGAAGGGGTAGTTGAATGACCATGACAAATCTTCCAAAAGTGAGCTATCGAATAGGTAAAATTGCATTGGGTAGTGCGTTACTGCTTGGTTTAGGCGCAGCGACTATGGCGTATGCTAAAGATGAACCGTTAAAAACAGTGGATAAGGTTGAACTTGATCGTTATTTAGGGGTGTGGTATGAAGTTGCACGTAAGCCACTTTATTTTCAAAAGAAATGTGATCGTAATGTGACTGCAACCTATACCTTAAATGAAAATGGCAACGTCAATGTAGATAATCGTTGTTATTCGCAAGATGGAAAATTAAATCAATCCGTGGGTGAAGCATTTATTCAAAATCCACCCTATAACTCGAAATTGAAAGTGAGTTTCTTGCCGAGTGCGATCCGCTGGATGCCTTTTGGTCGCGGTGATTATTGGATTCTTAAAATTGATGCAGATTATCAAACCGTATTGGTGGGTGAGCCAGGTCGTAAGTATATGTGGATACTGTCTCGAACCAGTCAGCCCAATGAGAAAGTCGTGAAAGAGTATTTAGACTATGCAAAATCAGTCGGCTATGATTTAGGTGATGTAATTAACACTAAACAAACCGGTCAATAAAAAAGATCTCGAATATTTAAGCCGAGATGAACATTTGAAAAGCCACGTCTGACGTGGCTTTTTTTAAAGAATCGATGCATTGATGGATGATGGATGCCCAGCATTTTATAAATGCAGATCTAGACCTGTAAATTAAGTTCTAGAAAAAAACTTAATCACATCAATGCTAAAAATGGTCTCAACTGATAAAAGTGCTTATTTTAGAAGGCATAAATAAGATTCAATCGGTATAATGCCATTTGGGCTGATGTTGGAAGATAAGATGTATAAGGGTGTGGCATTATCTGTTTTGGCATCAGTCATTTTTGGTGTATTGTATTTCTTTACCCATTTTTTAAAGCCACTCGACAGTGAACAAACTTTTGCTTGGCGTATGCTTGCGACCTTACCTTTTCTCACGGTATTTATGTGGTGGTCAGGAGATTTAAAGCATGTCACGTCTATTTTTAAACGAGTTATTCAACAACCCAGTTTATTTATTTGGCTGTTCATCAGTTCATTTTTATGTACTACACAGTTGGTTGTTTTTATGGGGGCCGATCAATGGTCGCGGCTTAGAAGTCTCGTTGGGCTATTTCCTGTTGCCTTTGGTCATGGTGCTTTTTGGCTGTGTGCTCTACAAAGAAAAACTCAGTACTTGGCAAATGGCAGCTGTGGTTCTGGCGGTTTTGGGTGTCGGGCATGAAATTTGGCGAATTAGCAACATTGCCTGGGAAATTGCCTATGTCGCCGTAGCCTATCCAATTTATTTCTTTTTAAGACGTAAATTCCACACTGATCATTTGGGTGGTTTTTGGTGGGATTTGTGTTTGATTCTGCCCGTCGCATTTTATTTGGCTTTTGTTCATAGTGATTCATTGGGTTTAATCGTCGAATTTCCAAATCTAGTATGGGCCATAGTTGGACTCGGTTTTTTGAGTGCAATGGGTTTGGGAAGCTATATATTAGCGAGCCGCTATTTACCTTTTATTATTTTTGGATTGCTCAGTTATTTAGAACCGATTTTACTGGCATTTGCCTCGATTGCTTTGGGTGAGCGGGTGGATGCAGGCGAGTGGCTGACCTATATTCCCATTTGGCTTGCGGTGGTATTATTAATTATAGAAGGTATCCTTTATTTATATAAACAGCGTAAACAAGCACAGACTTTGGCATTAAATTGGTTTTGTTGCACAAAGGTTTGAAAGGCAGAGCTACTCTAAGTGAGCCAAATTTAAGTGACAACTTAGGTATGAGGGCGACCTAATTCCGTAAATTTATTTAACACTGCTATACGTGCGTGAATCTCATTCACCTGACTAGGGAAACTCCTTGCTGTTAATTTATCGCCTAATAATTTGATGCAATGCATCTTGGTTTCTACCAAACTTCGACGGTGATAACCAGACCACCTTTTCCAAAGGGATCTTCCTGAGAAGCACTGCTTCGCAAGATTGACTGTTTTCAATAACTCATTCCGCTCTATAGACATCGCTTGCTGATCTTTCCAAGGCTTTGCATTTTTCCTTGGTGGTATTACCGCATGTGCATCTCGATCTAAAATGACTTGTCGGCAATGCTTTGTGTCATAAGCACCATCCGTATAGACAGAATCAATTTGCTCATCCAAGGGAATTTGAGCAAGTAAATCTTCTAATACTTGTGAATCACTGACATCATTTGTAGTGAGTTGTACAGCCCGTATTTGTAGGGTTTTAGCGTCTATACCAATATGCAGTTTGTGCCATTGACGACGGTATTCAAGCTGATGTTTCTTACGTTTCCATTCACCCTCACCTAAAAATTTCAGACCAGTAGAATCGACGAGTAGATGCAGTCCATCACTACTTTTCTGATAGCTAATTGCGATATCAATATGCTTTTGTCTTCTGCATATGGTCGAATAATCTGGTGCTGCCCAATCTAATCCACAGAGTTTAATCAGACTTTGAACAAAGCCTGTGACCATACGTAAAGATAGGCGAAATAGAGATTTGATCATCAAACAGCATTGGATAGCGGTATCGGAATAGGTGTGATTTCGACCGTGTTTAGCTTTTGGCTGGGCATACCACTGAGTGTTAGGATCAAACCAAATGGAGATATTTCCTCGGTTGATTAAGGTCCGATTATAGGAAGACCAATTGGTTGTACGATAAATTTTAGGCGTAGGCTTGTTCATTCAGAAATTATATTGCTGAATGAACATCTAATGGTAGGTTTGTGCAACAAAGCCCTGAAAACTTAGAAGATTTTAATTTAGAAGACCTTAACTCCTCGATCAGCTATGATTTACGTTTTTCACCCACCTTGAATTAAGCGTGTGACGCGTGATTTTAAATAGGCGTTTAAATTTAATCTCAGGTTCAAAGGTTCATTTAAAATATGTGCTAGATCCGCTATTTAGAGTGAATACTCAGGTATTTATAGATAAAATGAAGTTATTTCTTGATGAAATTTATTATTAAAACAGTATCTTGGCTTAGATTTGTAGGCTTAGAATATTTCATCAATAAAAATAAACCCAGTTTTGATTTCAACTCCAAGATAATTCCATTACAATTGTCGGGTTTAAAAATTTATGCCTAGATATATAAACTAGAGGAAGTATCTGTGAGCAAAGACACTATCGTTGCCCTACATGCAGAGCACCAAGGCCGCTGGAAAAACCGTGAAGAACTTGCGGAACGTATGATCGCCCTATTGGGTCAATTGTATCGTGAAAAAAACATCGTGGCTTCAGTTTATGGTCGCTCTTTAATCAACCGTTCAGTGATTCAAATTCTGAAAGCACACCGTCGTACACGTATGATGGATGTTGAACTTTCAGTTGTTCACACTTTCCCAATCTTAGAAGCATTGGCTAAAGTTAAAAATATCGGTTCTGCTGAAGTTGATCTAGGCAAACTTGCTGTTGAATATAAAGAAAAAGGCGGCGATATCGATGCATTCGTTGCACAAGCTGTTCAATCTTTAGAAGGCAACCCTACTTCTGTAGAACATAAAGACGTTGTGCTTTATGGTTTCGGTCGTATTGGTCGTATTCTTGCACGTTTAATCATTGGTCAATCTGGTCTTGGCCGTGGTTTAAACTTAAAAGCAATTGTGGTGCGTAAATCATCTGATGGTGATTTGGAAAAACGTGCGTCACTTTTACGTCGTGATTCGATTCACGGTCCATTCGCAGGCACCATTTCTGTAGATGAAGAAAATGAAGCGATTATTGCCAATGGTCAATTTATTAAAGTGATTTATGCATCTAGCCCAGCTGAAGTGGATTACACCGCTTACGGCATTAACAATGCTTTAGTCATTGATAATACGGGTAAATGGCGTGATGCTGAAGGTCTTGCACAACACCTTAAATGTCCAGGTGCTGCACGTGTGATCTTGACTGCACCAGGTAAAGGTGACATGAAGAACGTGGTGTACGGCGTAAACCAAGCGGATATCTTAGATGAAGATACCATCATCTCTGCTGCAAGCTGTACCACAAACGCAATCACCCCAACACTGAAAGTATTGCATGACAAATACACTGTGTTGAATGGTCATGTTGAAACAGTTCACTCGTTCACCAACGATCAGAACTTAATTGACAACTACCATAAAGCAGACCGTCGTGGTCGTGCTGCAACCTTGAACATGGTGATTACTGAAACAGGTGCAGCGAAAGCGGTTGCGAAAGCGCTTCCTGCACTTCAAGGTAAATTGACAGGTAACTCTGTACGTGTACCGACACCAAACGTATCACTTGCGATTCTAAACTTAACCTTAGATAAAGAAGTGGACCGTGAAGAAGTGAACGAATACATTCGTCAAATTTCTATTAGTTCAAGCCTTCAAGGTCAAATTGGTTATACCAACTCGACTGAGGTGGTTTCTTCAGACTTTATTGGTTCGCGTACTGCGGGTGTATTTGATGCGCAAGCCACCATCACTTCAGGTAACCGCTTAACTGCATATGTATGGTATGACAATGAAGTGGGTTATAGCTGCCAAGTGCTGCGTATTGCTGAACAAATGGGCGGCGTAAGCTATCCAAAAGTTCCAGCGGAAACAAATGCATAATTTGTAAAGTACAAAAAACCCAACTTAGTGTTGGGTTTTTTTACGCCATTGGATTGTTGAGTTTATTTCAAACAATTCACTTTTTAAATATGGAGTAATATCTAATCGCGCATCTAGGGATGATTGTCTTAAATTTTCATAGATCAATTCAAATTTCTTACTAAATGGTATAGCACGTCCCAGATAATCAATATCGAAAATTAGATCTTCACGATCTTTGATTGCTTGATTGGCTAAAAAATAAATATGTGGCCAATGATATTGATCCTCCTTAAGTATGCAAGTCATGGATCCACCCAATCTAAAGTTAGTCAGAACTTTTTTATAATGTTCATAAAGATGATGTTGATTGAGTTTGTTAGTGTAGGTTTGATAAAAACGTCGCTTAGCATCAAAAAAATAATCATCTATTTGGATATCATTTGCCTGTTGTAATAAATTAGAGAGGTTTTAATGCCAATCAGGTAAATTTAATAAGTCCTTTAAACTTATGTGATTCATTTGATCCAAAAGAAAAATACTGTACTGGTCTGTAATTGAGCTCACTAAATCGAATACATTCATTTGCATCTTCTGCTCAAATAAATATTCAATTTTTAACTTTTAATTTGATACATATGCAAAATAGTAGTGCCATTTCGCTTGCTTTTTAGGATGCTCAGTACTAAGTAAAAAAAGTATATTTTTATGCTCGAATTCGTGCTTAAAAAGCTTTTTTAGCACAGCTGCTATAGTGTCTTGATTTGTCCCACTTTCTAAATTGTATCTCGTATCAATTTAAGAGATGATGTTAATCAAATTATCACAAATAAAATAATTTTGAGTTTTCATCATCATCATCATCATCATCATTATACTGATTAAAATGATTCAATTTTACATAAAATTGCAAACTAAATCGCATAATTACATGACAATATGTAATGTCATAAAAATAAAATTTAAGGATTAAAAGATTGCAATTGAAATATGTGCTCAGTGGATTGGCTTTTATCATCATCGCAGCTCTATGCGGCGTATTGCTCGCAATTTGGGTGTTCAAACATTTCAATATTTATATTCCGCTTGAAGACCAAAGTGTCAATATTGATCTGCAAGCGCCTTTACAAGCCAAAGTGAAAATTCATGATGCACTAGATGTGGATGTCACGGGACGTGTCAATGCTGAAATTCCGATTGATGAACAGTTAAATATTCCATTAAAACAAACGCTGACGCCAAGGGTTTATTTTGACAATCAAGTCCCGATTAAAACCATTATTCCTGTGCGTGAAACCTTGGTGGTGGATCAAGACCTTGCGGTTGATACCAAAGTTAAAATTAAAGTGTTGGGTCGAGATATTACCTTACCGCTAAAAGGCACGATTCCGATCAAACTGAATGTGCCTATCAAGATGGATGTGCCACTTGAGCAAAATATTCATTTAAAATTTAATGCACCGGTTCAGACGGTATTAAAAGAAAATTTACACATCCCCCTTAAAACTACGCTTAAAACCAATATTCCGATACAGGGACATTTAAATGTTCCGATCAAAACGGCCTTAGATGCTACTGTTGATGTGCAAAACACCTTGCCGGTTAAAATTAAAAAAGGTGAGCTGGTGATTCCTCTCAGTTCAGTACAATTGATGCGTGAGCGGAAGAAAGATTCAGCAAGCGCTGAGACTCCAGCGCAAAATCAGGCACAGAAAAACAATCAGGCGGTGAAATCAGAGCAGGTGAAATAATGAAATTATTTTATTCTGCCAAATTTCTGATGTTGAGTTTTATCGTGGTTGTTGCGTTGGTGGCAATCGGTTTTTGGTTATATCTCAATGTGCAAGCGTCGATGCATGTTTCGGCACGCAATGCAGATATTCAGTTGTCGCATTCATTACCCACCAAAATCAATGTGGGAAACTATCTTGAAGCGCAGTCCATTGGGGTTTTAGACACTCAAATTAATCTGAATCAAAATATTGATTTGCCCTTGAAGGGTAAGTATCTGGCTGATTTAAAGTTTAGTGTAGACGTGCCTGTTTCTGTGGCGGTGGATTATCAAACTGAAGTGGTGATTGATGAAGTGATGCCACTTAGTGCCACGACGGATCTGGTCTATCAATCAAAGCTACTGCCTAAATTCCCTTTAAATATCGATATTCCTATTCGGCTTAAAGTGCCGTTTCATTTAAAGCAGAGTTATGACGTCCCAATTCGAATTGCGTTTGAAGGACCGGTGTATCTAGAGTTTGATGAACGTATAAATTTATATGTCGTCCATCAACTTACGCCGAAATTGAACGTCAATGATCCAATGACCATGCGTAAAATCGCCACCTTTAACGCCACCATGTATAACAGTGAACGCGATAGTAAAGCCGACTTAGACATGAACATGACCTTACCCATTAAAAATATTCATCCTTAAACAGCATTCAAAGAAGATTTGAATAAAAAAAAGATCGCTTGTTTTGTATTGAACAGGCGATCTTTTTCGTTAAATGATGACCACGTTTAAGTGGTTGAACTCAACTAGACTTGAAGTGTGTGTTTAATCGAATCTGCTATAGAGGTAGTAGCACGGCCGAGTATGTGTTCTAGGTCAGTGATTTCGCTGTACATTGCACCTTGAGTTGCTTGTACATCTGCATCGACGATTACCTCAATCAGCTCAGGTGCTAGACCTGCTTGCGCTAAGCCTTGTTTGTAATCCTCAGCGCTTAAATTCTGGTAGCTGATGTGTTTTGAAGATGCTTTAGATATTAATTCTGCCAAATCACTTAGCGTAAATGCCTGCGAACCTGCAAGTTCATAGGTCTTATTATGGTGCTCAGTGCCATTTAACACATGCGCTGCGGCTTCTGCATAATCTTGACGCGTTGCTGAACTGATTTGTCCATCTGCTGCTGCGCCAAATAAAATGCCTGTTTCGATCACATGCTGAAGTGAAGCCAAATAATTTTCGCTGTACCAATTATTACGAAGTAAGGTGTAGCTTAAGCCACTTTGTTTAATGAGTGCTTCAGTTTCGCGGTGCTCTTGTGCCAAACCCAACGGTGAAGTGTCAGCACGCAGTAAACTGGTATACGCAATGTAGGGTACATTCGCTATTTTAGCCGCGTCAATGACTGCCTTGTGCTGTAGGGTGCGACGTCCAACTTCATTGGCTGAAATCAGCAGTAATTTATCTACACCTTTTAATGCATTTGCTAGGCTTTGTGGTTGATCATAGTCAAAGTGTCGTATTTCAATACCTTGAGCTTTAAGGACTGAGGCTTTTTCGAGATCACGCACCAATGCAATGATGTGGTGTTGTGAATTGAGTTGAATAAGGGACTCGATAACGAAGCGTCCTAATTGACCTGTTGCACCTGTGATTGCAATATTCATGATCTTCTCTTTGTGATTAAAAAATAAACTTGATGATGAAATCTTAATCTGATAACTTACAAATTGTAAGTACGTACCAAAAAGTAAGTTTAAAATTAATCAGTCACGAGTGGAATGAATACATGAGCGGTCAGTATGCAAAGAGTGAGTTATTGGGACAGGTTTTATCGAATAACTGTCCATCTCGTACAATTTTAGAGCACCTGACCACTAAGTGGTCAGTGCTGGTTCTACGGTGTTTAAGTGAAGGTGTGCATCGTTTTAGTGAGTTGAAACAGCGTATAGAAGGCGTGAGTGAAAAAATGTTGTCACAAACGCTAAAGACTTTAGAGCAAGATGGTTTCTTGATTCGCACGGTTTATCCTGTTGTGCCACCTAAAGTGGAATATCAGCTGACGATCATGGGTTCACAAGCTGCCCATAAAATGGTGGAATTGGTGGGATGGATTGAGCGAAATTTGCCTGAGATACTGGAGAATAAAGAAAGAGTGAGTTCTTGATATTTTGATTTTCAATTAGATATATTCTTTTTTGGGATTTTAAACTCAGAATTCAAACCTGTTTTTAACAAGAGGCATTGAAATGAAAATGTATCAAGTAGATGCTTTCAGTAATCATTTGTTTTCTGGTAATCCAGCTGCTGTGATTATTTTAGATGAATGGTTGGATGATCAGCTCATGCTGAATATTGCACAAGAAAATAATCTATCAGAAACCAGTTTTGCCAAGAAAGTTGATCAGTTGCATTATGAAATAAAATGGTTTTCGCCTGTCAAAGAAGTTCAATTTTGCGGATATGGAACGTTGGCAACCAGTTTTATTATTTTTAGGAACCATCCTGATCTAACCGAAATTACTTTTCATGTGGCTGGCTTAGGTGATTTTTATATTCAAAAATTACAAGATGGATTTATTTCGATGAATCTGCCTGTTCAAATACCTGCACGACTAGTCGAAATACCTGAACTTTTAAAAGAAGCTTTAACTCAGGAATGTTTTGACGTGTTCATCAATCCTCAAGCCTACATTGTGATCTATCCGACGGTCGAATCAGTTTTAAATGAACGGCCCAACTTTGAAAAAATTAAACAATTAGGCGGGCGGCGCGTAGCGATCACGGCAAAAAATGATGTTACAAATGGTGCTGCTTCTATGCAGAGTATTAACCTAGCTATGGGGCTTGCATCTCCTTATGATATTGTTTCTCGGTATTTCACACCATCAATGGGAATTGATGAAGATCCAGTCACAGGGTCTTTACATACCTCACTGATTCCACTTTGGTATCCGCAATTAAAAAAAGATAAAATCACGGCATATCAAGCCTCGAAACGAGGCGGTGTATTGCATTGTAAATTACTTGAGCATGATCGGGTAGAAATTTCTGGACAGTGTAAATTGTATATGCAAGCTGAGATTTTTATCTAAATTAGAGTTCTTCAAGCAAAATCCAAAAGAAATAAACGGTTTTTCATGTAATGCGGAATAATACTATTCGAGAAATTCTTTAAAATATGGCAGAATATGCGGTTTTAAAGTATTTAGAGGATTGGCATTATGCGCTTTGTTGATGAAGCAGTCATTACCGTAGAGGCTGGCGACGGTGGCAATGGCGTAGCCAGTTTTCGCCGTGAAAAATTCGTACCGTTTGGTGGCCCAGATGGTGGTGATGGTGGTCGTGGTGGCAGCGTATACGTAGAAGCTGGCGACGACTCTAGCACACTCGTAGATTATCGTTATACACGTCGATTCAGTGCAGAGCGAGCAAAAAATGGTCGTGGTGCAAATTGTGCTGGCCGTGGCGGTGAAGACACCGTATTAAAAGTTCCAGTTGGGACAACAATTGTAGATACAGAGTCTGGCGATATTATCGGAGACTTGATCACCAATGGTCAACGCGTGTTGGTTGCAGCAGGCGGTGATGGTGGTCTAGGAAACACGCATTTTAAATCATCGACAAACCGTTCACCACGTAAGTGCACCCATGGTTTTAAAGGTGAATACCGTGAAATTCGTTTAGAACTTAAAGTACTTGCGGATGTGGGTTTACTGGGTATGCCGAATGCGGGTAAATCGACCTTTATTCGTGCAGTATCTGCGGCAAAACCTAAAGTTGCAGATTATCCATTTACCACGATGGTGCCAAACTTGGGTGTGGTTGATGCAGACAGTCATCGTTCATTCGTGATGGCGGATATTCCGGGGCTGATTGAAGGTGCATCTGATGGTGCAGGCCTAGGTATTCGCTTCTTGAAGCATTTGGCACGTACCCGTATTTTGTTGCACATTGTGGATGTTCAACCGATTGATGGTTCTGATCCTGCACATAATGCCAAAGCGATTTTAAAGGAGTTAGAGAAATTTTCTCCAACGCTGTCTAAATTGCCTGTGGTGTTGGTACTCAACAAAATTGATCAATTGTCTTCCGATACACGTGATGAATGGTGTGATCATTTGCTTGCAGAAATGCAGTGGACAGGTCCAGTGTTCAAAACATCGGGTCTGACTTTTGAAGGTACCAAAGATGTTGTGTATTACTTGATGGATGAAATTGAACAGCAACGCGAACGCGAAGTTGAAGATCCTGAGTACGCAGCAGAAATGAAAGCATTCCGTGATCAGCTTGAAGCTGAAACACGTGAGCAAACGATTGCTGCGAAAGAAGCCTATCGTGAAATGCGTCGTCAACAACGTCTTTCGGGTTTACTTGGCGATGATGATGAAGACGAAGATGGTGATGACGGCGATATGGAAGTGGTTTACGTACGTTAAACTCATGCAAGTGAGTTACTGAGGACAAGATGATAGAAGTGGTAGATGGGCAACGTCAGCTCAAGGCTTGTAAACGAATCGTTGTTAAAATCGGATCTTCTTTACTCACAGCAAACGGAAAAGGTCTAGATCTAGATGCGATTTCGCATTGGGCAAATCAAATTGCAGATTTATACAATGCAGGGCATGAGATTATTCTAGTGTCTTCCGGCGCTGTGGCTGAAGGTATGGTTCGCATGAAACTTGAGCATCGACCCACCGATCTACCCAGTCTTCAAGCGTGTGCAGCCATTGGCCAAATGGGATTAATCCATACTTGGTCAAGTGTACTTGAAAAACATCAAATACAGACTGCACAGGTCCTGCTTACGCATGACGATCTTGCAGATCGCCGTCGTTACCTCAATTCATGTGATGCTTTACAAAATCTGATCGACTGGAAAGTTGTGCCTGTGATCAATGAAAACGACACGGTTTCAACTGATGAAATTCGTTTTGGTGACAATGACACGCTTGCTGCGATGGTGGCAGGTCAAGTACATGCGGATTTGTTGATCATTTTAACGGATCAGCAAGGCATGTTTGACTCAGATCCACGTTCAAATCCAAATGCCAAACTGTTTTCTACCGTTCGTGCCTTAGATGAAAGTCTATTTGATATGGCAGGTGGTGGTGGAAAATTTGGTCGTGGCGGCATGCTCACCAAAGTTCGCGCAGCGCGTTTAGCAGCAAAATCAGGTTGTCCAACATTGATTGCCAGTGGTGAAAGTGACCATGTCCTTGCACGCCTTATGGCGGGTGAGTTGTTGGGAACGTTATTCATCACTGATAATGACCGGATCACGGCCCATCAGCAATGGTTGGCCGCGCATTTACAAACAGCGGGTCGTCTGGTGATTGATGATGGTGCTGTCAAAGCGATCAAAGAAAACCATCGCAGTCTTTTGCCTGTAGGGGTGAAGGCGGTTGAAGGGCACTTTGAACGGGGTGATGTGGTTGAGTGCGTGGATCAGCAAGGCGGTCGTATTGCAGTGGGACGCGTCAACTTTAGTTCGCGCTCGGCTGACACTGTGAAGGGTTTGTCTTCTGATAAAGTGCATCAGGTTTTAGGTGAGGCGCGTTCTTTAGAGATGATCCATCGCAATCATATGGCAATATATTAGTGCAAAATTCCGTCAGAATTTGACGGAATAAATAAAAAAGCTCGCTTAGGCGAGCTTTTTTTGTTGCTGAATGTGCGGTAAATGGTTGTCTACACCGACCATATAAGCGAAATCAGCAAGGCTGAGCATATCTAAATCTTCTTTGGAGTTGCCATAGGCATAGACCAAATCATAATGATGAAGCTCATATTTTTCTAATATGCGGATTTTTTTTTGAATATTACTACAGTCAGGTGTCGCGTATAAGCCAGTGAACTGATTATTCCTAATCTCAGCTTCCGTACAAATCAGATCTACTTCTAAAAGCTCTGCAATGTCTTTTAAATAGATATCAACCGAAGCAGATACAATTACAACATCATCATTATTATGCTTATGTTTCAAAAGTTGCTTATAAAGTTCAGCATCCAAACTATTTCGCAGATGCTGTGAGTATTCCAATGCCAAATTTAAAATTTCAGTTGCCGATTGCTCGGAAAACATGGCCTTGAATAGTTTAGCACGCATAGCGTCAGCTGGGTAAATATTTAAATAATAGGCTTGAATCCAAGGTAAGATCTTAATACTTTGTTTAACGATATGACGTTTTCTCAAGGCGTAAAAAATGAAACCAGTGAAACTGTCCTTGTTACACAAAGTGCCGTCGAAGTCGAATAAGGCTAAGTTTTTAGTTGTTTCGCTTTTTGCATACATGTTTGATAACGTCCATTTACCCGTGTTGCAAACCAGTTGGTGTTGTATTCACGACTCAATTTCGGGCCTGAAATAACCACTTCAGGCATGATGGCATAAAATTGCTTCTTGCCAATCTTGCTTTCATAAAGTTCTGTCACGGCTTTATAGGTTTCAGTGGATTCAAATTTATTTTCTTTTTCGCTCTTTAAGTCGGAGCGAATTTGTCGGGGTGTAATCAGTACATTGTTGGCTGCAAAGACATTGATCAGCTCACGTTCAGACTCACTTTTTTCAGCGCGTGGATTACCATTTTTGTTATACAGCAATAAGTCACCATCTAAACTTAGATCCGCTGCGGTTAAGTCATTGAGCATGCTTTGAAAAGCCGCATTTCGGCTCGAATACATGCCTGAGTTATAGTCTGCGAAACGGTAAATGGATTTATCATATTGCACGGGATACATCATTAGACGATGAATACCATAATATAAACCGCCGTACCGGCTATATAAATCAGTGCGAAGCTCAGCAATATTGCCAGCTTGACGTTTGTGGTCTTTGGCATAGCTGATGTGAACTTGCATAGAGCCTAAGGTGGTAATGGGATTTAACTTTTCACCAATATCTTGACCCACCAGACGTGCAGCACCCGTGAGTGCGCTGACATGATAGTGCTTCGCCATATGCGCAAAAATTTCACGATACAGCTCATCGAGTTGACGCTCTGTGCTGACTTTACGCATTTGTTTTAAATAGTTATTTTCAGGCGTGGGTTGATTGCGTAGGACTTCTTGGAAATATCCAGCAACTGTCCCACCAATATTATCGCCAAGTTTATCTTTGAATTTCTCATCAAAACGATCTTCAACTTCTTTGACTGCTTTAGCACCTAAGCCCGGAACGTGCGGGTCTGCCACAAAATTAGATTCTTGATCGACCACCGCAATAATGCTGCAGATATTTTCTTTGGTTTGCGGAATACCGAGCTGTTCAGTGATGTCATCAATATCCTTTGCCCAAGCGGTACGGTCGTTTACGCGACTTGGAATAAGGGTTTTGATTTGATCTGCGTCAATCTTTTTTTCATCGTCATTCCACCATGAACCATCGCCACAAGCAGTGAGCATAAATGTCATTGTTGCAATACTGCATGCTTTTAATACGAAGTAAGGGGGAGAACTTTTTTTCATAAGAATAAAACGCGCTGATAAATAGGTGAGCTGTGAGAGCAGGCTAAGTATACTATGTCAGTCGAAAATTGTATGAATATATATGTATATGGGTTCGTAATAGCTATCAAATTGAATAGCCACCGATTATATAAATACCTTTTAGTTAGATAAAGTGGCGAATAAAGCGGTGCTTATGAGCAGTAAACCATATGTTGCAGAATTGGTAAAACTAAAAAAAGAACTTCAAAGAGTCACAGAAGAAAGAGATATATTAAAAAAAGCCGCAGTGTACTTCGCAAGCCAGTCCTGATGAGGCATGCCTTTATTTAGGACAATCAGCATATATGGTCTGTTCGTCGTTTATGTTCAACTCTAGATGTTCATGAATAGTGGCTATTACGCATGGCTAAATCAACCCATCACTAAAACTGCGAAGAAACGACAACAGCTTTCAGGATTGATTAAACAATTCTAGCTCGAATCTGGTTGTATCTACGGCTATCGCAAGATTCACCGCGATTTGAAAGACGTTAGCGAAAGTTGCGGTACTAATCGAGTAGATCGGCTCATGAAAGCGGATGGGCTTAAATTACAGCGCGGTTATCGTAAACCTAGAGCTCATGCAGGTATGGCAAGTGTGGTTTCCGCAAACACTTTAGAGCGATAGTTTAATCCCACTCAGCCTAATCCTTGCGAACAGTGTTTCTCAGGTGACTGATACGAGAAGAGCTGCTTCGCAAGATATTCGCACATATGAAGGTGGTTTATATCTTGCTGTGGAGATTGACTTATTTTTGCGCCTTGTGGTTGGCTGGTCTATGAAATCGAGAATGACTACAGAGCTGGTTTTAGATGCATTATTGATGGCTCTTTGGCGAAGGAAACCGAAGAGTAAAGTACTCATTCACTCAGACCAAGATAGCCAATATACCAGTTATGAATGGCAGAATTTCCTCAAGCATCGTAATCTTGAAAGCAGTATCAGTAGACACTTGCGCAGTACACTGCTCATGCCATGATAATGCTGTTGCTGAGAGCTTCTTTCAGTAGCTAAAGCGAGAGCGTATTAAAAAGAAAATTTACGTATTGAGATCAGATGCTAAACATATCAATATCTTATCTTGAAGACGATATTGACCTCATCCCAAAAGACTTCCTGATGATGTTTGGTCACATGTCATCACTTATCTTAATCTTCAATGGAGTCCTGAACAGATTGCTTCTCGTGTTCCATTCAGTTTTCATTCAACTTATCGCTTCATATGAAAGGATAAAACAAGAGCGGTACTTTGTTTCAAAACTTACGTTTCAGAAATCAAAGAAAAAGAAAATATGGTTCTCCTGAAACTCGTGGTCAGCTGATCAATCGTAACAGTATTTATGCCAGGCCCAGTGAGATTGAGCAGCGCACTCGCTTTGTAGATTTAGAAATAGATACGATTTTTGGTAAGAACCAGAAGCAATCATTGGTCTGAATAGTAGATCGTAAGACTGGTTATCTGTGGTTGAAGAAGTGTAGTTCACGCAAGTCGGAGGAAGTTTGTCAAGCAACAATCAGTCTACTTGATCCGCTCAGAGGTCAGCTAAATGGTAAAGAGTTTAGTTTGCATGAGTATGTTGCCCAAAAGCTAGGGATAGATTTCTATTTCGCTGATTCCTATAGTGCTTGTGAAAATACAAATGGTTTAATTAGGCAATATATAAGAAAAGGCAATGATTTGAGTGACTATATATTTCAGAAATCACTGAGCGATTGAATCATCGCCCAAAAAAAAGACTCGGCTTTAAAAGTCCGAGTCAGGTATTATTTCAAGAACATGGTGTTGCACTTCAAATATTAATCTAAGTTTTATAAAACGTGAGTGATCGAAATTTCAAACAAAAAAAAGAGACCCATAGTCTCTTTTGAATAAGACTTTTCATTATTCTTCGTCTTGATACTGCGCGTAGTATTCAGGAGATAGATTGCTAAAACGGGTATATTGACCTTCAAAAGCCAAGCGTACTGTACCAATTGGACCGTTACGTTGTTTACCAATAATAATTTCGGCAGTACCAGCTTCTTTAGACTCTTTGTTATACACCTCATCGCGGTAAATAAACATAATCAAATCGGCATCCTGCTCAATTGCGCCAGATTCACGTAAGTCTGACATCACAGGGCGTTTATTCGGTCGGTTCTCTAGTGAGCGGTTCAGCTGTGAAAGTGCAATCACAGGACACTGCATTTCTTTAGCAAGCGCTTTTAAGCTTCGGGAAATTTCACCAATCTCACCCACACGGTTATCGCCCATGCCAGGTACTTTCATGAGCTGAAGGTAATCGACCATAATACAACCGAGCTTACCACCGTGCTGTTTTGCAATACGTCGAGCGCGAGCGCGTAATTCAGTCGGAGGTAGGGCAGAGGAGTCATCTATATATAAATGCTTTTCTTGCAGTTGCAAAATAGTGCCTGTAACCTTAGACCATTCATCACCATCCATTTTACCAGAACGCAAATGACCTTGATGCACCCGACCAAAAGATGAAATCATACGCATCGCAATCGAGTCTGCGGGCATCTCCATAGAGAAAACCAGTGCAGGCAAGTTACTGTTGAATAAGACGCTTTCGACCAAATTCATCGCAAGTGTAGTTTTACCCATGGAAGGGCGGGCTGCCACAATAATCATATCACCGGCTTGCATGCCAGATGTTTTATTGTCTAATTCTACAAAGCCAGTGCTTAAGCCTGTGATGCTACCTTCAAGTTGAGAAAGTTCGTCCAATTTTGCAATCAAATCGGCGGTTACACTGCTGATTGATTTCGGACCTTGCGCTTTGGCGTTGTTATTATGTTGTTCCGCAATAGAAAAAATATTGGTTTCGGCTAAATCTAAAATTTCACTCACTTCACGACCTTTGGTGTCGTAAGCATTTTGCAAAATTTCGTTACCGACTTTAATCATATTTCTTAAAGTTGCAAATTCACGAATTTTAACCGCATAAATTTCGAGATTATAAAAACTTGCAGGTGAATCTGTCATCAACTGCATCAGGTATTCTTCACCACCGACGGCATCAAGCAGGTTTTGTCGAATCAGCCAGTCATTCACTAAGACTGCATCATAAGGAGAGTTGTCTTGGGCTAACTTTTCAATGGCTCTATAAATATATTTATGGCGTGTTGCATAGAAATCATTCTCGGATAACACATCGCTGACTTGTTCAAAAGACTCAGCAACGGTCATGAGCGCTGCAAGCACGGCCTGTTCTATGGCCAAGTTATGCGGAGGCGTGCGAAATTCTTTTAAGGATGCAGATTCAAGCTTTTTAGAATCATGATCAAAATTATTGGTTTTCGCATTGGCAGTCGCCTGAGACATATAAGACCTTGATTTTTAATAAAACTGAATGATCAGAAACTACTGATTTATTTCATCTGAAACAGATAAGAGCATAACTGAAATATCAATCAAAAAGGAGAGCTTAAAACAAATTCAGTAAAAATCATTGTAGCAATGGATCAAATGAAGCGGATAATCAAAAATTATAGATAAAAAAAGAGCATGCAAAAGCATGCTCTTTTCTTTGCAAAAATTACTCAGATACGATAGTAACGAGAACTTCAGCAACAACATCATGATGCAATTGGATTGCAATGTTGAATTCGCCAGTGTGACGAAGTGCACCGTTCGGTAAACGAACTTCTGCACGGTCAACTTCTAGACCAGCATTTGTCAACGCATCAGCGATGTCACGTGTACCGATTGAACCGAATAGTTTACCTTCATCGCCCGCTTTCGCAGTGATCACGATATTCACTTCGTCCAACTGGTCAGCACGTGCTTGAGCAGCAGCTAATACATCAGCTTCTTGCTTTTCAAGTTCCGCACGACGAGCTTCGAATGCAGCAGTGTTAGCTTCAGTCGCTGCTACTGCTTGACCTTGAGGGATAAGGTAGTTGCGGCCGTAACCAGCTTTAACTGAAACTTTATCACCTAATTTACCAAGGTTTTTAACGCGTTGTAATAAAATAATATCCACAGCTCAACCTCACTTATGATTGTCAGTGTAAGGGATCAAAGACAAGTAGCGAGCTTGTTTAATCGCAAGCGCTAATTGACGTTGGTAACGAGCTTTAGTACCTGTAATACGGCTAGGAACAATCTTGCCATTTTCAGTGATGTACTGTTTTAACGTATCGATATCTTTGTAGTCGATGTAAGCAACTTTCTCAGCTGTAAAGCGGCAGAACTTGCGACGACGGTAAAAACGTGCCATTGAATGTTCTCCTTATGCTTCAGCAGAATCTTGAACTTGTTGTGCTTCTTCACGTTGAGCTTTACGCGCACGTTTTTCTTCAGCACTTTTAGCAAGTAAAGACTCTTCAGTAATTGCGTGTTCACGACGAATAATAACATTACGAAGGATTGCATCGTTGTAACGGAACAATTCTTCTAATTCATTAAGCGTAGTTTGATTACATTCAATGTTCATTAAAATGTAATGCGCTTTGTGAATTTTGTTAATTGGGTAAGCCAATTGACGACGGCCCCAATCTTCTAAACGGTGAATTTGACCACCAGCATCTTTGATGTGAGAAATGTAGCGTTCTACCATTCCCACAACTTGATCGCTTTGGTCTGGGTGTACCAGAGTTACGATTTCGTAGTGACGCATTGTCAGCTCCTTACGGTTTATACAGCCCCAGATTAAATGAATCTGAAGCAAGGAGTCACAACTGAATGTAAACAATCAGTATGTGCCGCATAAATTGCGAGGGGCTTATTATAGGAAAGATTGGGTCTGATTACAAATGAAACTTTCCCTATTTACTACAATCAGTAAATGCTTTTCGATTGATCACGGCCTTATATTTTGTTTTGTGTTTAGTATTTTTTGAAAAAACCAACATTATGCATTGCAGATTTTATTGTAAATTTTACTTTATTTTCTTTAATCGCTTACTGAGATTGAGTAAGTTTAAGTTGCTCGTTACAAATAATCCTCATAAATGACATAAGAAAGTAAAGTGGATTCAGCGTTTTAAAAGCAAAAAAAAGATAGAGTAAAACTCTATCTTCTAAAAAAGCAGTAATTGCGGTGCAGGCGATATATAGGTAAAGCTAAAGCTGATACTCATAATCGTGATTAAAATGACAGAGAAGAGGAAAAATTTCTTTGCCCAAATTTGATCATTTTCTGCTTTAAATCCAATCACTGCTAAATACAACCAATATAAGCACAAGATGTTAATAATGATCAAATACACCCAGTTGGTATATCCATAAACGAATAATGCATTCATGGCGATGCCAAATAAAATCACATAAATGAGTGATTCAACTTTGGTGCGGTAGATCGATCTTGCTACAGGTAGAATCGGAATACCTGCATTTTTATAATCATCAAAACGGTAAATTGCAATTGCCCATGAGTGTGGCATTTGCCAAAGCGCGTAACCGATGAAAATAAGTAAAGCTGCGACATCAAATTGACCCGTAACAGCAGTATACCCAATGACAGGGGGGCTTGCGCCCGAAATACTACCCACGATCGTTTGATGGATTGTTGTACGTTTGGTCCAAAGACTATAAAAGCCCACATAAACCACAAAACCAATCACAGCAAAAAGAAAAGCGTACGCATTCACCCAAAACCATAAAATGCCAAAACCAAGCAAACCCAGTACCAATGCAAAAACATAGGCAACAGGAACAGAAATGGTTTTTTTCACCAGCGCGCGATTTTGAGTGCGCTGCATTTTGTGGTCGATGTCTTGATCAATAACGTTATTGATCACGCAACCAGAGGCAACAACCAAAGTTGTACCAAGGAGGGTTAAAAGCAGGAGAAGGAAATCCACTGAACCTTGAGTGGCTAGGAAATAGCCACCCAAGGTAGTAACAAAGTTACCAAATAGAATTCCTGGCTTAGTCAGGAATATATACTTTTTTAACATGACAATCGTTTAGATCATCATATTAGAATGTAAGTAGTTCATGATCCACACAGAACCAACCATAAGAACCGCAATAGTCAGAATTGTATAGATAAATGCAATCACGTTCCAACGCTGTTCAGCAGATGAGTTCATGTGCAAGAAGTAAACCAATTGAACAAGAACCTGCGCAACAGCTGTAATACCGATAACCGCGATAATCGCACCACGGCTAAAATCTTCAGGGTTCATTGCCATGTAGAAGGGTACTACAGTCAACAGAACAGAGACGATGAAACCAATGGTGTATTGCTTCGCGTTACCGTGTGAAGCTTCAGCAGTATTGTGATCGTGACTCATTATATTACTCCCATCAAGTACACTACGCTAAATACGCAGATCCATACGATGTCAAGGAAGTGCCAAAATAAGCTTAGGCATGCAAGACGACGTGTGTTGATTGTAGTCAAACCATTTTTCTTGATTTGAATCATTAACACGATCATCCATACCAAACCTGAAGTGACGTGAATACCATGCGTACCGACTAAGGTAAAGAACGCAGATAAAAACGCACTTGTGGTAGGTCCATGACCAGCGTGAACTAAATGATTGAATTCATAAAGTTCCATACCGATGAACGACGCACCGAACACAAAAGTCACAGCAAGCCAAGCCAAAACTTGGTTTACATTCTTTTTGTAAGCAGCAAGCACTGCAAAACCAAATGTTACTGAAGAGATCAAAAGAGCAAAGGTCTCAGTTAAAACAAAACCGAGAGAATCTCCAAACAGATCTTTCGCACTTGGTGTTCCAGGTGGAATATGACTGCTTAATACAGCGAACGCAATGAAGAGTGTACCGAATAAAATCAAGTCACTCATCAAGTAAGTCCAAAAACCAAAGACCGTGATGTCAGTATCATCGTGATGATGCTCATCATGCTCATGGTTTTCGTGATGAAGTACTTCAGCCATATCCTTAGTCCTTCTTCAAGTGTTGTTCAAGTAAAGCATAACGTTCGTTTTCGATACGCTCAACTTCAGCAGCAGGTACATAGTAGTCCACTTTTTTGGTGAACGAACTTGCGATGAAGCCAATGATTGCAGCGATAAACGAAATAACAGCTAACCACCAGATATGCCAGATTAAAGCAAAGCCCATTACAGTAATGATCAAAGCAATAACCATACCCGCAGCACGATTCGTCGGCATATGAACGTCTTCGTACTTCGTTGGACGTGCATATGCTACGCCATTTTCTTTGTCTGTCCAGAAGCGGTCGATACCATTCGCTTGAGGAAGTGTTGCAAAGTTATAAAATGGAGCAGGAGATGAAGTCGACCATTCAAGTGTACGTGCATCCCATGGATCGCCAGTAACGTCCATATTTTTCTCACGTTGCAAGTAACCTACAAGGATTTGTAAGATGAAACAAGCAATACCAATCGCGATTAATACAGCACCAAAAAGTGCAATACCAACATACGGGTCCCATTCTGGATTGTCATAAGAGTTCAAACGACGAGTCATACCCATGAACCCAAGAACATAAAGCGGCATGAACGCAAAGTAGAAACCAAAGAACCAGAACCAAAAACTCGCTTTGCCCCAGAATTCGCTTAACTTCCAACCGAACATTTTCGGCCAGTAGAAAGTGATTCCTGCAAACATTCCGAACACAACACCACCGATAATAACGTTATGGAAGTGAGCGATTAAGAATAATGAGTTATGTACCAAGAAGTCAGCGGGTGGAACAGCCATCAATACGCCAGTCAAACCACCAATACCGAAAGTCACAAGGAAACCAAGTGTCCAGTACATAGGTGATGTGAAGGTAATACGACCCTTATACATGGTGAATAACCATGAGAAGATTTTAACACCCGTTGGGATCGCAATAACCATGGTCATGATACCGAAGAACGCGTTAACGTTGGCACCTGCACCCATCGTAAAGAAGTGATGTAACCATACTACGAACGCAAGAACTGTAATTGCGATCGTTGCATACACCATTGACTTGTAACCAAACAATGATTTGCGAGAGAACGTAGACACGATTTCTGAATACAAACCAAAAGCAGGAAGAACCAGAATGTATACTTCTGGGTGACCCCAAGTCCAAATCAAGTTTACGTACAACATTGGACTACCGCCCAAGTCATTGGTAAAGAAGTGGAAACCGAAGTAACGGTCAAGTGTCAACATTGCAATAGTAGCAGTCAATACTGGGAATGCCGCAATGATCAATACTGCTGTACATAAAGATGTCCAGGTAAAGATTGGCATGTCCATAAGACCCATACCAGGTGCGCGCATTTTAATGATGGTCACAAAGAAGTTAACACCCGTTAAAAGCGTACCTAGACCAGAGATCTGAAGTGCCCAGATATAGTAGTCCATACCTACGCCAGGTGAGTATTCGATGCCTGATAGTGGAGGGTAAGCCATCCAACCAGTTGCAGCGAATTCGCCTAGAGCAAGAGAAGCCATCATTAGACCAGCAGCACCAGCAAACAACCAGAAGCTTAACGAGTTTAATAATGGGAAGGCAACGTCACGTGCACCAATTTGAAGAGGTACAGCAATGTTCATTAAGCCCACAACTAGACCCATTGCTACGAAGAAAATCATAATTACGCCATGCGCAGTAAAGATTTGGTCGTAGTGTTCGGGGTGCAAATAACCTTCACCGCCACCTTTTGCAAGGAACAATTGAAGGCGCATCATGATTGCATCTGCGAAGCCACGAAGCAGCATCACAACAGATACGATCAGGTACATAATACCAATTTTTTTATGGTCTACAGAAGTGAACCATTCAGTCCACAAGTAGTTCCATTTTTTGAAGTAGGTGATGCCTGCAAAGAGTGCAAGTCCGCCTAATACCATCAGTGCAACAGTCGCCAACACGATTGGATCATGTGGGATTGCATCTGGACCTAACTTACCTAAGAAGCTCATGTCTTATTCCCCTACAACTGAAGAAGCGGGTTCAACATCGGCATGTGCGTCAGAAGCAGCAGCCTCATGAGTGCCAGCAGCAGCTGAGTGATCAGCACCGTGGTAGTTGCTCATGTATTTGTTAATTACAGATTCAAATAACTTTGGCTCAACTGAAGAGTAATAAGTCACTGGGTGTGGCTTAGTTGGGTAAGGACCCTCTGCTTCAGCAGTTGCTGCAAGTTTTTTCTCTAAATCTGTTTTAGCATTCGCAACCATAGATTCGATTTGGAATTTCGAGCGGTTACCATCACGTAAGGTTGCAAATTCAGCTTGGTCTAAAATGGTCTTTTGAACTGCTTCTGGGTTTACAGAAGTACCGTTGCCCGCTTTAACAGCAGCAACCCATTCTGCAAATGCTGGTTCAGACACAGAGTGAGCAAGGAAGCGCATTTGTGTGAAACCATAACCTGAGTAGTTCGAAGAGAAACCACGATATACGCCTTCAGCATCAGCAAGCATGTGAAGTTGAGTTTGCATACCCGCCATTGCATAAATTTGACCCGCTAACTGTGGAATGAAGAATGAGTTCATTGTGAAGTTAGAGGTAATGTTAAAGTTAAGAGGTGTCTTTTCTGGGAAACGCACTTCGTTAACTGTCGCAATTTGTTGTTCCGGATAAACGAAAACCCACTTAAACTGTTCAGAAATAACCTGAATAGTTAAAGGTGCTTTGTCTGATTCGAGCGGACGGTAAGGGTCATACTTGTGTGAGCCCCACCATGTTAGATACGCTAAAATACCAATAATAATACACGGGATACCCCACACTACGATTTCGATAACTGTAGAGTGTGCCCATGTCGGTCTATAGTCTGCATCTTTATTCGACGCGCGATATTTCCAACCAAACCATAATGCCATGATAGCCGATGGAATGACCACCAATAGCATTAAATAGATCGCAGTCATCATGAGGTCTGATTGACCTTGAGCGACTGGACCTTTTGAGTTTAGAAGTACCATATCACCGCCACACCCTGTTAAGAGCATAGCAAGCGTTGATAAAGACAATACAGCTAAAATTGTTTGTCTCATTTTACAACCTCGGTGAAGAGTCCCATTCCCTAAATAAATTATGGGATAGCGATTATAGTGTCACATGATTGAAAACCCAAAAACTAGTTTATGAGAGTTTTCAATCATCAGACACCGCTACGTTGTAGGGCATTATGCCCTATAAATATAAACTAAGCTATATATAAAGTACCTTTAAATATAAGGATTAAACCCAATTCCTTTAGTCGGAATTGGGTTTTGAAAGTGGTATTTATTGTGTCAAATCAAGCTTATAAAAAAGGGGATACTTTGGTATCCCTTTGGCTTATTTTAATCGTTTAATCACTTTGGTTTTTGCAAGTTTGTCGTGCAAAGTTTGACGCTTTTCACTCAAAGCAAACACATGATCAATGATTGTAATGAAAGGCATGAAAATCATATTTAAAATAATGAAGATCATACTGCGCAGTGTAAAAGCGCGCATCAAGTTTACTTTTTCACCATTTTTGGCATCTACGATTTGAATCTTGGTTACTTTTTTGCCTAAACTTTGTCCACTTTTAGCGATTAAAAAGGCTTGAGCTACAAGCATAAGCGCAATATAAACACCCATTGCTTGCCATGCTTCAGGCGGAATCAGGGTAAATAATTGCTCTTGAAGTTGAACGGCTTGATCAGATGAAGATGTATTTTGCATTTTCTGTTGTAGCTGAGACAATTGCGCTACTTGCTCTTCTGTTAAGAAAAAAGAAGGGATTATCATCGCAGGTAACCATAAAGCTAAATCCACAATTTTAGCGAGAAAGCGTGAGCCCAATGAAGCGAGTTCTGTTGAATTTTGCTTTTTGTTCACCTGAATGGTATGAGACGAGGTTTCTGAAGTTTGAGTTTCTGTCGGAAAGGGTGCGGAAGGCACGTAGCCTGTAGGTTGATACTCAAGCTTACCTTGTGTGAGTTCACCTAGAGCTTTCCATTCAGCCATACCTTGATGCCAAGCCAAGTCAGTCAACAATACTTGTTGGCTTGCAAGCATTTGATTAATTTGCTCTACAGTGTATGGGCCAGCTTGTTGATTATTTCGCGCCAAGTAAATTTGCATAAAACTAAAATCTCAAAACTTCAAAATATGATGGGAAAAAAAAGACCCACGAATGGGTCTTTTTTTAACACGTTTTATTACGCTTGTTTAGTCTTTTCTGCTGCAAGAAAGAACCAAGTGTCTAAAACTGAGTCTGGATTCAATGAAACAGATTCGATGCCTTGTTCCATTAACCATTGTGCTAAATCTGGGTGATCAGAAGGACCTTGACCACAAATACCTACGTATTTGCCAGCTTTGCGACATGCATGAATCGCCATAGAAAGCAGCGCTTTCACTGCTGGATCACGTTCGTCAAACAAGTGAGATACGATACCAGAGTCACGGTCTAGACCCAATGTTAATTGTGTTAAGTCGTTTGAACCAATAGAGAAACCATCAAAGTGCTCAAGGAATTGTTCAGCCAACAGTGCATTGGTTGGTAATTCACACATCATGATTACTTTAAGGCCGTTTTCACCACGTTTCAAACCATTTAGAGCCAAGAGTTCAATCACACGCTTCGCTTCAGCTACAGTACGTACAAAAGGAATCATGATTTGAATATTGGTCAAGCCCATTTCTTCACGCGCTTTTTTCAGAGCACGGCACTCAAGCTCGAAACAATCACGGAAATTGTCAGACACGTAGCGACTTGCACCACGGAAGCCAAGCATTGGATTTTCTTCTTCTGGCTCGTACAGCTTACCACCAATCAAATTTGCATATTCATTTGACTTAAAGTCAGACATACGCACAATCACTGGTTTGTCTGCAAATGCGGCAGCAAGAGTAGAAATACCTTCAACGAGTTTTTCAACGTAGAATTCGATAGGTGATGCATAACCCGCTGTACGAGATAGAACAGCAGCACGTGTTTCACGCGGTAAGCTATCAATGTTTAGAAGTGCTTTAGGATGTACACCAATCATACGGTTGATGATAAATTCTAAACGTGCAAGACCAATCCCTTCGTTTGGAATTTGCGCGAAGTCAAATGCGCGGTCAGGGTTACCAACGTTCATCATGATTTTGAACGGAAGTGTTGGCATAGATTCGATCGAGTTACGTTGAACTTCGAAATCTAAAGCACCTTCATAGATGAAACCTGTATCGCCTTCAGCGCAAGACACAGTCACTTCTTGACCATCAACCAAAATTTCAGTTGCATTGCCACAACCTACAATTGCAGGTACGCCAAGTTCACGTGCAATAATGGCTGCGTGACAAGTACGACCACCACGGTTGGTGATAATCGCCGCGGCACGCTTCATGACTGGTTCCCAGTCTGGATCTGTCATATCCGATACGAGAACATCACCATCTTGCACTTTATCCATTTCTTTTACAGAAGAAATGATACGCACGCGACCAGAACCGATACGTTGACCAATTGAACGACCTTCACAAATTACTGTACCTTTTTGTTTTAACAGGTAGCGTTCCATTGTGCCGACATTTTCACGGCTTTTCACAGTTTCAGGACGTGCTTGAACGATATAAATTTGACCGTCGTCGCCATCTTTCGCCCATTCGATATCCATTGGAGAACCGTAATGGTTTTCAATGATCAACGCTTGTTTTGCGAGTTCTTGAAGTTCGAGGTCATTCAACGCAAATTGTTGACGATCTTGTTTTTCAACGTCAACGATAGTGACTGATTTACCTGTAGAGCCTTCTTCACCATAAATCATTTTTTGGTGTTTAGAGCCTAGGTTACGACGGATTACTGCATGACGACCTGCATTCAATAGTGGCTTCGATAAATAGAATTCGTCTGGGTTTACTGCGCCCTGAACCACCATTTCACCCAAACCATAAGATGCAGTAATAAATACAACATCACGGAAACCAGATTCAGTGTCGAGTGTAAACATCACACCCGCTGCACCCGTTTCAGAGCGAACCATACGTTGTACACCCGCAGACAAGGCTACGATGTCATGGTCAAAGTTTTGATGCACACGGTAAGCAATCGCGCGGTCATTATATAAAGATGCGAAAACTTCTTTAATTGCGATCAGAACGTTATCAATACCGCGGATGTTTAAGAAGGTTTCTTGTTGACCTGCAAATGATGCGTCTGGTAAGTCTTCAGCAGTCGCAGAAGAACGAACGGCAACCGCGATATCTGGGTTGCCGTTTGAAAGTACAGCGAACGCATCGCGGACTTCTTTTTCGAGTGTGGTAGTAAGCGGGGTGTCTACAATCCATTGGCGGATTTGAGCGCCAGTTTCAGCCAGTGCATTCACATCATCAACATTAAGTTGTTTCAATTCTGCTGAAATTTTGGCATTTAATCCACTTTGCTCAAGGAACTCACGATAAGCAGCTGCGGTCGTTGCAAAACCACCTGGTACGGATACACCAGCATTGGCTAAATGACTGATCATTTCTCCCAGTGATGAGTTTTTACCACCCACGATCTCTACGTCGTGTTTACCTAATTTTTCCAGACCGATTACGCGTGCTTCCAAAGTTGTTACTCCACTTATGCAGTATTAATCACTATCTTGGCATGATATTTTATGAAAAACTTAGCAAAATTATTTTACTAAGCGACAGTCATGTAAGATCAGTTTACTATAATGATTATATAGCACTTAGATAAATAATTGAGGAGAATTTTAATGTCAGAAAGTAAAGATATTAAACGAAGTGTTTTTTTTATTTCCGATGGAACTGCCATCACTGCAGAGACACTTGGGCATTCTTTATTGGCACAATTTCCTCATGTTGATTTTGATATTCATATCATTCCTTACATTACCACAGAAGAGGCTGCAACCATTGTGGTCGCTGAGATTAACCAGTGTTCAGCGCGTGATGGTCAATTGCCTTTGGTGTTTGACACATTGGTCGATCCTTATGTGAGAGATATCATCAATACAGCCAATGCAGTTAACTTAGATGTGTTCGAAGGAATGATTAGTAAACTGTCAGAAGTGCTGGGAACTGCGCCTACAACTTTAGTCGGACAAACCCATGCAGTAACCGATTCTGAGTCGTATAAAGCACGTATTGATGCGGTTCATTTTGCACTGGACAATGACGATGGTGCACGAACCCGACACTATGACAAAGCCGATCTGATTTTGATTGGGGTATCACGGTCTGGCAAAACACCAACCTCGATTTATTTGTCCTTGCAGTTTGGGATACGTGTGGCGAACTATCCACTGACTGAAGAAGACTTAGATGACAATCGTTTACCGAAAGTCTTAAAAGAACATAAACATAAACTGTTTGGTTTGATGATTGATGCTGAAAGACTGGTGGCGATTCGTACAGAGCGTAAAGCCAACAGTCGTTATGCCAGCTTTAGTCAATGTCAAATGGAACTTCGCGCAGTAGAAGGCATCTATATATCTGAAGGGATTAAATACTTGGATGTCTCAGAAATGTCAATCGAAGAGATTTCTACTCGTATTTTACAAATGACGGGACTTAAGCGACGGATCGGCTAATGGGCCAGCTAATTTAAGAAAATGAACCAACTGATTTAGGTATTTGATCTATAGCGTCACGTGCTCAATTCATTTGCTGTAATGGTTGGTTCTAAATAGAGTCAGCATCGTGCTGGCTTTTTTTGTTGAGCTTTAATTTTCACTTAAAACTTAAAACTTAAAACTTAAAACTTAAATTTATTGCTTATTAGATAACTTAAATAAAGTAGAGACCTTGCTCAAGTACAAACTATCTTTATATAAATTTTATAAGGTGTCTGAAATTAAATTGCTTTTTCAGATTTGGATGACTTTGTTGCATAAATATTTTGTAAAGAATTGATTTTAGTGGGTTTTATTAATTTTTAATCTAGAAACTAATCACTATAAATCAGTAGTTTAAATATTTGTGCAACAAAGCCGATTTGGATTTTAAACGCTTGATACCCCAACCTTGGCAAATCTTTATTTTAACAGTGGAGGTTTTCGAAAAAAGCGGAATCACTGAAAAAAGGAATCAGGTCGTCCTGATACTTTTACAATCATGAATTTCCTAAAAGGGGCGGATTTAAACATGAGGTGCGACTGTGTTCTATAAAGATCAGATGAATCCTATTTATAAACCAACACCTTCAAATATAGCAAATGAGGAGCTCGTTATACTCCTTATTTGATTACTATTTAATTGCTTAAATAATGTTAATTGCTTAAATAGGGCTTAAACATAGTTGAGCGAATAGCGTTAAGTTGTCTCATAAGTATGAATGATCACATCGACAATATGTTCAACGCCTTCCATGCTTTGAATAGCATCTTCACTAATCTTCACGATCGGCCAAGTAATCAGTTTGCAGTTTTCACGCTGTAATGCAGCATAATAGTGATCTGACTTGAAAAATATTTTCTTATCCATTGCTGAGTTAGGCATCAATTGCCGTTTAAGCCATGTGTCTGAGACTTGCGATTCCAAATAACGAATCGCAAGCAGTGATTTAATTCGATTGTTGAATAAACGCCGATTTTTAATCATCAGTGGATGCGACACTAAGCGCTGCACGCCTGTTTCAGTCTGTGGCAAAACAAAATGGGGTGCCATTTGAAAAACTTTTACAAATTGCGCTTTCTGACAAATGTGTTCAAGGAGTGACACAGACAATTGATTTGCACCAATGATCGCCACTTTTAAGTCTGTAAAGTCATGTGATTTAATGTCTTCTGCGGCAATGATTTTTCCTGTGTAGTGTTTAAAATGCTCAGGCGTATTTTGAAAAAATGCATCCGTGTGCTGTTTATTCCTATTTTTCATTTTGAGTCCCTAATTGTTGTTTTAGTTTATGGCTTTCGGTTCTGCTGTTAATTCATATATCCAAGTTGGCACCCGCGGTAAAGACTTTTCTGGAATCTTATCGGTTACTTTGACCATGGCATCAATCGGCATATGGAACCATTTTTTATTACGATCTACTACGTTTTTGCCATGAAATTGAATGATTTGGAACCATGGATTACGACGGCCTTCAACAGTACGACCACCAATACGAGAAAACTTATTCATCGCTGCGTAAAGTTTTTCTTCAGGTAATCCAAGTTTAATAACATTATCACGCATTTTATTGATCAATGGCAAATAAGCCAAAATACCCAAGAGCATACGTGGATCTACAGCACGAGCAGCCATTTGTGCAAGTTCGATCATGGTTTTGTTAACACCCTGTGCTTCCATCACACTAAAACCAACCCCCAGATGCCGCGCTTCATCACCGTTAATCAGTTCGAAAGCTTGATGGCAAACAGGGTCATCGACCGTATCAAGTAAGAATGTACACAGCGCTCCATCAAGTGCCACTTCAAGCATTGGAATGACCGCACCCAAAATATAAAAGGGCATGTCATCTGCGTAGGTATCTAACCATTCGATAATCAATCTTAAATTTTTATTGGGCTTGGGAATATCACCATCGAGCATGCCCCAACGTTTCATCAGCGCCATTTCAGCATTGGCATGACGCTGCTCTTCAGCATGGAAAATGGCATACATTTCGCGTAGCGTCTCGGTCGGTGCTTTTGGGGACATGGCTGAAAAAGCACGCGCCCCTACGTGCTCAATCCACATCAGATCCGCCATAAAGTCTTTAAGCTTAGGCCACTGTTCAGCAGTGACCAGTTCACGACCTGGCGCATCCCAATCGATATCAGATAAGGTCCATTGAGTATTTTTGACTTTTTCCAGCATTTTATCTAGGTCGATAGAAGCCATCATCCATTCCATATTGCAATTGTTTTAAATGAATATTAGTCTTTAAAAATGTGATAGGGTTTGCAAAAGTGCTAATTATGATTTGATCATTCTTGCTAATCACTTAACCAGTTGTTTTAAATAGGTAATTTTATTCAGAAGCAATAATTATTTTTCGGAACATATTATTTTAGGTCAAAACATATCCTTCGAAAATAGATTGTCTAACAGAATCTTTATGGCGAATATTGGAGTGTTTAACGGCGCCGGTTACATACTGCAACGAGGTAGGCAAGCAAACAAAGTTTATCAAAATATCTATAAAATAATGAGCTTAAAGGCATCGCGTGTATAACTATTTCAAACGATGCCTTTTATTTACTCTAAAGGAGTGTCTTGTTCAGTTGGCTGAATTTCTGACATCGTATTAGAGCGAGCAATAGCCGCAGACGAATGGGTTTTTAAATACTCCAAATCTCGAATATTCTTCTGGACGGCTACAGCGCCAAAAGACCAATACAGATGATGACCGATACCCAGCACAGCCCAAAATAAATTGGGGGTACGGCTAAACCTTCAGGTTTGTCACGCACCACTTTTTGTAAAGACACCGACGCAAATAAGGCACAAAGAATCACCACTAGATAATAGCCTTTTTCATTGAGTTGCATATTGGCATTGAACAGCCCCACAGCATAAACAACAACACCTGCAAGTAGTGCAACCTAACTGGCTGCGATAAAAGCGCAGGTCGGTTTATTAATATAATCCTAATCCTGCTTAAGCCAATGGTTCCATTGATGGTTCTAGTCCTCTTATTTTCCAAGTCAATTTCTTATCCGCGATTCGGGTTATATAGTTTATTTATAAATTATTCATGTCGTAACTGAACCGTATCGGCTTGTTCGCGAGTTATCGGCGCAAAGCGATTGAGCAACATGCCGAAAATGGCAGCAAAAATGTACATAAAGATGGAATAAACCGCTGCGGGCATAGCGGCTTCTGGACTATTCATAATGGTTAAGGCAATGGTCATTGCCAAAGTACTGTTATGAATACCAATTTCAAATGCACATGCACGCGCTTGAAAACTGGGCACGTTCAGCAGTCGCGGTAAGAAATATCCGACACTCAGACTTAAGACGCAGAACAGTGCAGTCGCAATACCGACTTGAGTTAAATACTGCATAATATTTTCACGCTCGGACAGTACTGCACCCAAAATAATTAACACCAGAAACACGACTGCAAAAATTCGCAATGGTTTCTCAAGCTTTTGCGCAATATGTGGGACGTAATGCCGAATCAGCATTCCCAGTGCAACGGGCACTAAAATAATCACAAAGACTTGTAAAATCTTGCTGAACTGTAAGCCAATCTGGGTTGAATCTTGAATGAAATGTGCAATTGCGAAATTAACAATCAACGGTAACGTAATCGCCGCAATCACCGCATTAATTGCGGTCAGGGTAATATTGAGCGCGATATCGCCTTTATATAAAAAACTAAACAAGTTCGCGGTTGCACCCCCTGGAGAGGCAGCCAGCAACATTAAACCTACGGCCAAAAGGGGCGGAAGGTTTAAAACTTTACAGATGACAAAGGCAATACCCACCAAAATCACCAGCTGAGCAAAAAGTGCAATCAATACTGCTTTGGGATGTTTTTTAACACGGGCGAAATCTTTTAAAGTTAACTCCAAACCTAAACCAGCCATAACAATAGCCAGTGCAAGTGGGAGCATAATAGTGATGATTCCTGTATCCATGGATTTTTCCTAATCTATGATTCTTATTGTGAGTCAATTATTTTGTACATTATTTTTAATACATTGTCTTTCTTAATGAATTCACTATTTTGAATGCATTATTTTAGAACACGCTTTTAAGACTTGAATCTATTTTATTTTTAGCGTTATTAAAAAACAAAAGCAATTCATTTATAGAACCTTTCTTGAACGCATGAGGCTATACGTGGATTCAATGAGCGCTTCGAGATCGACTTATATAAAAAAAGCGCCTGAAGAAAATACATTTCTACAGGCACCATTTAAATGATTTTGAATGTATTTATTGTTTTGGCATAGGAGGAGCATAGCCTAAGCCACATTTTCCTTTATAGTCTTTGCCTTCAATATTAATCGATTTGGTGGCTGCGTCGCTGCGGCAGATTGAATTTAATTGAGCTTCATTACCTGTAAGACCTTTAGCATTGGCTGGGATAAATTGCGGTTGACAGGTTCCATTCCAAATAATGCCTTTATAAGCAAAACTGACTTCAGCACCTTCAGATTTTCCCTGACAAACTTGTTGGTATTTTTTTGCATCATACGTGCTTTCAACCTTGTCATTGGCTTGGCTGAAACCACTAAAAAAGAGTGTACACATTATTGTTGTGAGCAGAACTTGAGTTTTCATGATCGATCCCTTGGGTCTGAGCTTATTATTAAATATGCTATATAAATAACTCGGCTCAATGAGTGATTAAGCTGTAATGTTTTAATTAAAATTGTATGTTATTGCAGTAAATATGCAAAAATTCAGTACTTTGTAGTTAAATTGATGTACATTATTTGCGCCACAAAAAAAACCAATAAAAAAATCAGAATCTGTCTTATAGATAACAAAATTTGCTATAATTTTACGTCATTATTTTATCTCCCAATAGACCACTATGCATTATCCTAAAGTTTACGATGTCATTGTTATCGGTGGCGGACACGCCGGTACAGAAGCAGCTTTGGCTGCGGCACGTATGGGGCGTCAGACCTTACTCTTAACTCATAATATTGAGACTTTAGGGCAGATGAGCTGTAATCCTGCCATTGGTGGTATTGGTAAGTCACATTTGGTCCGTGAAATTGATGCCTTAGGCGGTGCAATGGCACTGGCTGCCGATAAAGGCGGTATTCAATTCCGTATTTTGAACTCACGCAAAGGCGCCGCTGTTCGTGCAACACGTGCGCAAGCAGATCGTATTTTATACAAAGCGGCTATTCGTGAGACGCTTGAAAATCAAGCTAATTTGGATATATTTCAACAATCTGCAGATGATTTAATCATTGAAGGCGAGAGTGTTAAAGGTGTCGTAACCCAAATGGGTATTCGCTTTGACTGTAAAACAGTGGTCTTAACCACGGGTACATTCTTAGGCGGCATTATTCACGTGGGCTTAGAGCAGTCCAAAGGTGGTCGTGCTGGCGATCCACCGTCGATTGCTTTGGCAGATCGCTTACGTGAATTGAATCTTCCTGTGGGTCGCTTAAAAACAGGGACCCCACCGCGTATTGATGCGCGTTCCGTTGATTTCTCAGTGATGCAAGCACAGCCAGGTGATTTCCCATCACCGACCATGTCATTCATGGGGGATGCATCTATGCACCCTGAGCAAGTCAGCTGTTATATCACGCATACCAATGAAAAAACCCATGACATTATTCGTGGCGGACTCGATCGTTCACCGATGTATACCGGTGTGATTGAAGGAGTCGGTCCTCGTTATTGCCCATCGATTGAAGACAAAATCCATCGTTTCTCAGATAAAAACTCGCATCAAGTGTTCTTAGAGCCTGAAGGTTTAACCACACACGAACTTTATCCAAATGGTATTTCAACCTCATTGCCTTTTGATGTGCAGTTTGAATTGGTACGCTCAATTCGCGGTATGGAAAATGCGCATATCATTCGTCCAGGTTATGCCATTGAATATGATTATTTCAATCCGCAAGCATTGAAATTCACTTTGGAAACCAAAGCCATTGCGAACTTATATTTTGCTGGTCAAATTAACGGTACCACAGGGTATGAAGAAGCAGGCGCACAAGGTTTACTTGCAGGTTTAAATGCTGCACGCCGTGCGTGGGAGCAAGAGGAGTGGACACCTAAGCGTGATGAAGCCTATATGGGTGTATTGGTTGATGATCTCATCACTTTAGGTACCAAAGAACCCTACCGTATGTTTACCTCACGTGCAGAATATCGTTTGATGCTACGTGAAGACAATGCAGACCAGCGTTTAACCGTGATTGGTCGTGATATGGGCTTGGTGGATGATGCACGTTGGGAATCTTTCTGTAAGAAAATGGAAGCAGTAGAGACTGAGACAGCGCGCTTACAACATTTGTGGGCAGCGCCGAACAATCCGATGGGTAAGAAATTCGTTGAGATGACCGGTGCTGACTTAAGTAAGGAATCAAGTGCGATTGATTTACTGAAACGTCCGAATGTGACTTTCGCGCAAATTGCGGAATTAACGGGTTCAGAAGTGACGCCATTTGTCGGTGAGCAAATTGAGATTGCGGTGAAATATGCGGGCTATATCAACCGTCAGCATGAAGATGTGGCGCAGATGAAGCGCCTTGAAGACACCAAAATTCCAGCAGAATTTAATTACGATATTGTTTCTGGCTTATCGCGCGAAATTACGTTGAAATTAAAAGATGTTCGCCCAGAAACCTTGGCGCAGGCCAGTCGTATTCCGGGTGTAACACCTGCTGCTGTTCAGCTGATTATGATCACCATCCGTAAGAACATTGCACTCGCGAAAAAATCAGCTTAATAGATGATTTTGAGTAATACTGAAAAAGCTCACTGATGTGGGCTTTTTTAATGCGACTGAGTAAATCTTAAAAATGATTAAGCAGAATAAAAGAAAACTTAAGCGAATCTAATTATTTTTCAAATTTAAAATGAATTGCTACATTAGATTTACACCAACAACTGAGGTAAAGACCATGACAATGAAATCAATTCGCTACAATGGATATGATCTCGCATGCTGTACCATGTAGCCCATATCCATATAGACACTTCATCTTTACACGATTATGCGGGGCGCAGATATCGTGTAAATTTTTTCAATATTAAGAAGACTAAATTTAAAAATTAAAATGAATAAAAAATTTCCTATAGAGCCGTCATCAGGCTCTCTTTTTTATTCAATTTCATGAACCGCATTAAACACATTCAATGGTTCAATACGAATAATTTTTTTGCCAAAACTTCGAAGCCACCACACCAGTTGCGAGGTAAACGGCACACTGGCACTGACTTTGTATAAATCATCCGAAATTTTGACAATGGTCTGCTCTTTACTGAGCTGGCTTTCTGTAAAGTAAAGTGCATCTGCTTCATTCATGATCAGTTCAAGATCAACATGTTTGGTCGGTTTATCAAAATCGACTCTAAACCCTAATGCCCCTGAATCAATGTAGGCATCAATATCAAAATTGACAGGATGTAAAGCGCGTGTATCGAGTACTGTTGCGGATTTAAAACGGTGTAATGCAAAGGTTTGAACTTCAGTTTTATCGTGACGTGTACAAATCAGATAGATAATGGACCCTTTTTGTACCAATGCCAGTGGATTAAGGATGTAAGTACGATCTTCACCTTGAGGACCACGAGCGCGATAAACGCATTCGATTTGTTTGTCTTGTAACAGTCCTTCATAAATGGCTTGCTGCGCAAATTTTTCAACCACAGGCGGAATGAGGGGTTGATTACCTGGCACAATTCGCACGCGATTAATCCATTGGCGAACATTGTTCTGGGTGGATAGGCTACGGCGTGCCAAATCAAACCAAGGATTCATTTCTTCAATCAGGCTGGGAGGGAGTAAATGTTTTAAATGTTCTTCCACCATCATAAACGTGACCGCTTGTGAGCTGGTCATATGTGGTAAGCTTTGTATAGGGGCGTCTGAGCGCCAGCGCCAACCTTGGGGTACGGTTTTATTGCTTTCAATGGGAAAGCGCTGTGAGATCTGATTTAAGTCCCGCTGAATGGTACGTAAGCTGATATCGATGCCTTCGCGTTGTAGAGTTTCTTGAAGTTCACGAGTGCCCATCCATTTCCCAGTTGAGAGACGAGACAGTATTTGCCATTGTCGATAGAGGCTATTCGAAGTTTCTTTTTCTTGTGATGACATAATTTAAAAATAACAATGACAAAAGAGGTTTCATGCACACAATAGAAAAACTCAAGACTTTTAGCAAGCGTAGCGTGACTTTCTTTTTCTATATTTAGAAACAACTCGGTGCAAATTTGCCATTGAGTTCAGTTTTGAAATCATGGATTAATACATTAAGCACAAACTCAAGTTTGGCACTGATTTTGCTTTTATAAATTTAAAATAGATAACAATTAAGAGGATTGTATGCTTAAAGAAAAGAAAGATACAACTTCCGATTTAAGTGGTTTTGCTGCATCAGATGCCGACGCACTTACATTTGAAAAATCTCTACATATTGAGATTACACACAACAGTACAGCATATTTATTTGACCAGTTAAAATCTGAATTTTTTAATGAAATGTTAGATGATCAGACGATCTCCAATGAGACCGCCCAGAAAATTGAAGCGTGGCTTTGCGAGCATAGTTTGGATGAATTAAAAACATTAAATAATAAAGCCAAGGAGCATTTTTTATATCAAGGGATTACATTCGCCGTCTACGGCGAGTCTGAGGGAACAGATCGTATTATTCCGTTTGACCTCATACCGCGTATTATTGCTAAGCAGCAGTGGCAAAAAATCGAGCAAGGCTGTGTGCAACGTGTGCGAGCACTTAACTTTTTTTTAGATGATATCTATCATCATCAAGCCATTTTAAAAGCGGGATTGGTGCCAGATTTACAAGTATTGAGCCATGAAGCTTATTTGCCTTTAATGCATAAACATGCGGTCAAAGGTAAGATCTACAGTCAAATCAGTGGGATTGATATTGTCCGTGATCAACACGGTGAATTTTTTGTTTTGGAAGACAATTTGAGAACACCATCGGGTGTTTCCTACATGCTGGAAAGTCGTAAGATTAGTGAAAAGCTCATGCCTGAGCTGTGCAAAGCCAGTCAGCTGCACGGGGTGGAACATTATCCAAAATTATTAAAAGAAATTTTGCAAGAAAATGCCCATGTTGATCAGCCGTTTATTGTGGTGCTGACGCCAGGACGATATAACAGTGCATTTTATGAACATTGTTTTTTAGCAAGGGAAATGGATGTGCCTTTGGTTACAGGGCAGGACCTTTTTGTTGAAAACTGCAAGGTTTATGTAAAAACAGTATGGGGCAAGCAACGTGTCGATGTAATTTATAAGCGGGTGGATGATATTTTTCTTGACCCTTTATGCTTTAAACCTGACAGCAGCTTAGGTGTTCCAGGATTAATGTCCGCATATCTTCAGCATAATGTTGTCATTGCCAATGCACCCGGTACGGGGGTTGCAGATGACAAGTCGATCTACCCATATGTGGGTAAAATGATTGAGTTTTACTTGGGGGAAAGCCCCATTTTAAATAATGTGCCGACTTATCCATGCCGTGAAGCCGAATCACTCGATTATGTCATCGCCCATTTAGATCAGTTGGTGGTTAAAGAAGCACAGGGATCTGGCGGTTATGGAATGTTAATTGGACCTCAAGCCTCCATGCAAGAAATTGATGCATTTAAACTCAAACTCATGGCAAATCCGCATCATTATATTGCACAACCGACATTGGCTTTATCTGTTGCACCGACGCTTTCAGAGTGTGGAATCGCAGAGCGGCATATTGATCTAAGACCTTTCATCTTAAGTTCACCGTTTAGAACAGAAATTGTACCCGGTGGTTTGACTCGCGTCGCTATGCAGCCCAACTCATTGGTGGTCAATTCGTCACAAGGGGGAGGGATTAAAGATACATGGGTGGTCGACACGCTTCATTCTTAATGCTTCATTCTTTCAATCAGCCAGGAGGGTGACATGATTATATTAAACAGTAATGCGCAAAATATTTACTGGGTTGGACGTTATTTATCTCGTATACAATATTTGTGCGGACAATTTCCTTTTCGAACCGATGAAGAAGCGGTTCAATATGCGCATGCATTTTGCTTACCTGCCTTTAATGCCAGTAGTTTGAATGAATTAACGCTCAATCCCGAACAACCTGCGTCTTTCCATCAGCAATTTCAATCTGTAACGCATAATATTCAAGACCTTCGCGGTGTGTTATCCATTAAAGCGTATGGTGAATTGAAACAAATGATCAATACCGCCAATGAACATGCCGGCTATATTTGCAGCGTGGTGGATGAATGTAGTGAAGTGCTTGAAGCTGAAAATGAAGATATTTTCTTGTTCTTTAGCTTGGGTCAATTGTTTGAAAATTTAGATCGTCAAATACGTCTAAGCCAAGATTTTACTCAAAGCATTCAGTCTTTAAGTGGCTTAATTGAAATGTTGAAACTTAAGGGATGGGATAGTTTAGATGAGGCATGGCAACATTTATTAGAGCATCCCAACAGCAACAGCTTTTATCAGCTGAATGATCAAGTGCAATACCTATTTGAGGTGGGGGTATGAAACTGATGATCAATCATCAAACGCATTATCAATACACAGAAAATGCGAAAAACAGTATTCAGTACATCAAAATGACCCCGCAGTCGAATGCACATCAGCAGGTCCTGTCATGGGCAGTCAGTGTGCCAGGCAAAACCCAAAGCCAGTTTGATTCCTTTCAAAATGTGTGGTTGACCAGTACTCAGCGTTATACTTATCAAAATTTGACCATTATGGCGCAAGGTATTGTTGAGATTAATCCTCAATCTATGTATGCCATTGAGACAGATCTTAATCCTTTATTATTTTTACAGTTAACCCCAAGTACCCTCTGCAATGTTGAAATGAAAGCCTTTGCAGCACATTATGTTCCTCAAATCAGCTATCAAAATTTACAACGGTTATCTGAAGCGTTACTTGCCCATATGCCGTATATCAGCTATAGCACGGTGGTGAATACCACAGCAATAGAAGCATTTGAGCATCAGCAAGGTGTATGTCAGGATCATAGTCATGTATTTATTGCGATGTGTAAATCTTTAGGTATTCCAGCACGTTATGCTTCAGGGTATTTATATGTCCCTGACAGTAGTCACTTGGCCAGTCATGCTTGGGCGGAATTTTATCTAGACGGTTTTTGGCATAGTTTTGACATAAGTAATCAACTTTACACACCAAGTTCACATATTTATGTTGCAATTGGTCGTGATTATTGGGATGTTGCACCTGTAAGAGGGATTCGCGAAAAAGGTGGTATTGAAAGTATGAGTTCGATTGTACAAGTATTGCCTTGTTAAAATCACATAAGGAAAGTAGATGACCTATTGTTGCGCAATGCGTTTAAAAGACGGTTTGGTATTGATTAGTGATACCAGAACAAATGCAGGAGTGGATCATATTTCCGTATTTCGGAAGCTTTATGCATTTGGCATTGAGGGTGAGCGGTTTATTACGATTCAAACGTCAGGTAATTTAGCTACCACGCAAGCAGTCGTTGGGCATCTAAAAAATCAACTTGATTTAAAGCAAGAGCCAAACCTTTATAGTGTCAACACGATGTTTGAAATAGCACAACTGGTTGGGCATATCTTAAAGCGCGTCATTTCAGATGTTACCTCAGATCAACAAGAACAAAGTAGTTACTATTGCAATATTTTACTGGGCGGTCAGATCAAGGGTGCAGAAATGCAGCTTTATAATATTTATCCGCAAGGCAACTTTATTAGCGCGACCAGCGATACACCTTTTTTCCAAATTGGCGAAAGTAAATATGGAAAACCCATATTAGACCGTGCTTTGTCTTATGAAACCTCACTATCCAATGCAATGCGCTGTGGACTTATTTCATTTGACTCTACTTTACGCTCAAATGTTTCGGTCGGCTTACCTTTAGACAGTGTAATTTATAAAAAAGACAGCTTTAAAATTCCAGTCGGAAAGCGGATATATGAAGAAGACCCTTATTTCGTACAGATTAGCCGTGAATGGTCGGACACCTTAAGAAGAGGTTTAAACAGTTTGCCTGAGCCTACATCGGATTATTGGGAATAATGCTTTGTGCTTCTTGATAAATTCAACTCTACATTAAGCACTGATGAATCTAGTTGAATTTATCATAAGAGGCTGAAATGATCCAAATCTGTTACGCAAGTCGTGCAACATCGGAACAGCCCCAACTGTTGAATGACCTCAGAAATATTTTATCGGAAGCACGTGATTTTAATATTTTGCATGGGCTTACAGGGGTGTTGTACCATGCCGATGGTTATTTTTTTCAATGCTTGGAAGGTGAAGTACAGAATGTAGAAAAATTACTGGCGAAACTGCATTTAGATTCACGTCATTACCAAATCAAACTATTTGAATCTCGATCTATTTTAAAAGCCTCTTTTTCAGAGTGGTCGATGAAATTTGTGGGACGTAATAGTCCTATACAGCAATATTTCCAATCTTTAGGGTATTCTCACTTTCATCCCTATCAATTGTCTCAAGAAGATGTCTATCGGTTAATAGATTATTTAACAGCTGCAAAAGCCAGTGAAACTCAGCTATCAGAAATGTGTTAAAAAACCCAAATGAATTGGGCTTTTTAAGCCTTAGATTTTTAGATAAATGATTTCTAAAATTCACATCCTCTTGCGTTTTGGGCGATTGCTTAAACGACAAAGTAATTCATAACCAATAGTTCCGTTGGCTTTTGCAACATCGTCTACCCAACGACGTTGACCCCAAAGCTCTACTTCTGTGCCTAGATTAACGCTCAAGCCTGTGACATCAATGGCAATCATATCCATCGCGACTCGACCAACGACAGGGGCGAGTTGACCTTGAATGGCAACAAAATTCTGTTTAAGAAAAGCACGTGGATAACCATCCCCATAACCTATAGAGACAATCGCGAGATTCATTGGGCGCTCAGCGACAAAATGTGAGCCATATCCAACGGATTCACCGCTTTCAATGCTATTGAGTGCAATGATTTCCGCAGTGAAGCTCATGACTGGTTTTAGGTCTAAATCTGCAATGGATCGATCTGCAAATGGAGAAGCGCCGTACAACATGATTCCTGGGCGTACAAAATCAAAATTCAATTCAGGCCATTTAAGAATCGCGGCTGAGTTACAGCAGGAAGCCAGAATAGGTTTACAGGCTGCCTTTATTGCTAAAAATTGATTTTTTTGTGCTTCATTGAGTGGGTGTTGCTCGGTATCCGCATTGGCAAAATGCATGGTCAGTACACAATTGAAGCCTTCCGACTTCAAGGTTTGAATGATTTCAATGATCTCGTCAGCTTTAAAACCTAGGCGGTTCATACCGCTATTGAGTTTGACCCAAACTTTTAAAGACTGTGCAATATACGCGTCTTTTTGGGCAATCAGCCATTCGACTTGCTGAGTTTGATGCACCACACATTCAAACTTCTGTTCGATGGCGATCTGCATTTCATCTTCAGAAAACACACCTTCAATCAGTGTTACAGGTTGGCTGTAACCAAGCTTGCGAATTTCTAATGCTTCTTCTAAGCAAGCAACGCCAAAGGCATCGCTTTCATTTAAGGCTGCTAAGCAGTCTTTTACACCGTGTCCATATGCATTGGCCTTGACCATACTCACAATTTGGGCGGTAGGGGCAAGTTGTTTGACACGGTTTAAATTGTATTGCAGTGCTTCGCTGTCAATACATACTGTTGCTTGGCGCACCCGAATACTCCTTCATCTAACGATAAAATATCTCTATAGAGCAAGTATCAAATATCGATTTGAATATGCTTTTATTTGAGATGAGATATAAATTTGGGTTAATTGTATGCTTCTGTATCAAAATATTCAGCGCTTTATCGCCACTTTTGAGTATTAATTATTTCTTAGATTCTCAAATAAAGTGCAACAGAGATTAAAACACTGAAGGAAGCAAGATGAGCTAGCATTCTGCTTCCGACCGACCGACTGACCAAAGTCAAAGTTGCACAATGAACTAGGGTCTGTCCTCATTTGGATTTACACCAAATGAATGAGCAAGCCAAAAATAACATTGACTTGTAATTACGAGCTAACTTTTCAAAACGAGTGGCAATACCCCGGAAATGTTTTAAGCGAGCAAACGCATTTTCAACGAGATGTCTTAATCCATAAAGATAATGATCAAATTCAACGTTTACTTTCTTACTATTAGATTTTCTTGGAATGATCGGAATCATATGATGATTTCGAGCAACTTCCCGGATATTCTCTGAATCATAGCCTTTGTCTGCAATCAAATACTCTGCTTCACCCACCAATTCAATTAATTGGCTTGCAACTTGACTGTCGTGGACTTCACCGCCAGTGATTTCAAAATCAATCGGATATCCACTCGCATCGACGGCAAGGTGAATTTTTGTAGTCGCTCCACCTCTTGATTTTCCAATTGCGCTTTCTTCACCATGCCGAGCTCCACTTGCATGCTGATGCGCGCGGATATAGCTTCCGTCAATGAATACCCATTCTTTATCCAATACGCCTCGTAATTTAAAAACAAATTCTCCCAGAGCCCTTTGTTCGCCCAACGATTAAACCGGTTGTAAGCCGTTTGCCATGGGCAAAGATCTTCAGGAACATCACGCCAAGGAGCACCAGTGCGAAGCTTCCATAGGATGGCTTCCATAATATTCTTACTATTACTTACGTGAACGATAACAGCCATAAAATTGCATAGTTTGTTGGATTTGATTCCAAATTTCGTCTGTGATGACTCTACGTGACATGATCTGAAGCTTAATTCTAGACAACGAGTTAAGCTATTTTAATAGAATGAAACTGATGAGTGAAATATATACTTCAAATGAGGACACGCCCTAATGAGTCAAGCACATAGAGCTTAAAAATGAGATCAGCAAAAGCGCTAAATTTGGCTACAGTGTTCTCATAACTTTCTTGGTCTTTTATAAATACAGATAAAAATACCATTGAGTGATGCTGATGTTATCGACAACGCGGTAGATTCGTGGCTTAATCGAGGTGGAGTAGATGAAAACTTGACCGAACATGAATATATTCATATTCAGCATGCACTTAAGTCTAATTCCTACATTTAGAAAACTTTATAAACTGTAAAAAGGTATTTAAATTGTTGATGATACAAAGCAGGGCGAGCAGATGTTTAAAGTGTGCACGAAATGCGCAAATTAAATGATCACTATTTTGCAATGTGATATTGGTATTCAGCAATTTATAAATGGGTATACTAGATTCTCTTGTATAAAAAGTAGCAATATCAGGAAAGACAATGACTGCACGTATTCAAAAAGGCAAGTTAGCGATTGCTAAAGAACTCTACGATTTCATCGAAAATGAAGCATTACCAGGTTCTGGTTTAGACAGCGAAACATACTGGAAAAACTTTGAACAAGTCGTTGTTGATCTTAGCCCAAAAAATAAAGCACTTCTGGCTAAGCGTGAAGACCTTCAAGCAAAAATTGATGAATGGCACCGCAATAACACATTTGAACTCCAAGCTTACAAATCTTTCCTGACAGAAATTGGCTACTTATTACCAGAAGTAGAAGATTTTAAAATCAGTACAGAAAATGTAGATGAAGAAATCGCACTTTTAGCAGGTCCACAGTTGGTGGTACCTGTACGTAATGCACGTTATTGCTTAAATGCAGCGAATGCGCGTTGGGGCTCACTTTATGATGCCCTTTATGGCTTCGATGTCATCTCTGAAGAGGGTGGCGCTGAAAAAGGTAAGGGTTATAACCCCGTCCGTGGCGACAAAGTGATCGCATTTGCGAAGAATTTCTTAAACGAAACTTTCCCACTTGCAGCAGGCTCACATGCGGATGCAACCCGCTACACAGTTGATCACAATGCGCTCGTAATCATGCTTAAAGATGGTTCTAAAACCACTTTAGCACACCAAGCTCAATTTGTAGGTTTCAATGGTGAAGCATCTGCACCCACTGAAATCGTATTTAAAAATAACGGTCTGCATGTCATCATTGAAATTGATGCCAATAGTCCAGTAGGCAAAACTGATGCTGCTGGCGTAAAAGACTTAGTCTTAGAGGCTGCTGTTACCACCATTCAAGATTTAGAAGATTCAATTGCAGCAGTTGATGCTGAAGAAAAAGTGGAAGGCTACCGTAACTGGTTAGGTCTGATGAAAGGCACTTTGGAAGAATCAATTGAGAAAAATGGCAAAACAGTGACTCGTTCATTGAACCCAGATCGCTCGCACAAGAACTTGATTGGCGGTGAAACCATGATTCATGGTCGCTCACTCATGCTGCTTCGTAACGTCGGTCACTTGATGACCAACCCTGCGATTCTTGTGGATGGTCAAGAGATTTATGAAGGCATCATGGATGCGTTGATCACCCCACTTTTGTCTTTTGCAGACATCAAGGGTGAGAACGAGATTAAAAACTCGCGCAAAGGTTCAATGTACATCGTTAAACCGAAAATGCATGGTCCAGAAGAAGTTGCGTTTGCTGTTGAACTGTTCGAACGTGCTGAAAAAGCGCTTGGCTTACTTGCGAAGACTTTAAAAATCGGGATTATGGATGAAGAACGCCGTACTTCTGTGAACTTGAAAAACTGTATCGCACAAGCCAAAGACCGTACTATTTTCATCAATACAGGTTTCATGGACCGTACAGGCGACGAAATCCATACCTTCATGGAAGCAGGTCCATTTGTTCGTAAAGGTGAAGTGAAAGGTCAAATCTGGTTCCCCGCGTATGAGAACCGTAACGTGATGGTCGGTTTACAAACAGGTTTACGTGGTAAAGCGCAAATTGGTAAAGGCATGTGGCCAAAGCCAGATATGTTGCTGGATATGTACAAAACCAAAACAGAACATCCAGAGGCAGGTGCAAGCTGTGCTTGGGTTCCATCTCCAGCAGGCGCAGTGATTCACGCGATTCATTATCACAAAATTAATGTGTCTAACCGTCAACAAGAATTGTTGGCAACAGAGGCATTGCCACTGGATGATTTATTAACGCCGCCCCTTGCAAAAGACACCAACTGGACGGATGAAGAAAAAACCAAAGAACTTGAAAATAACCTGCAAGGTATTTTAGGTTATGTGGTGCGATGGGTTGACTTGGGTGTAGGTTGTTCTAAAGTGCCAGACATTAACGATGTCGGCTTAATGGAAGACCGTGCAACTTTACGTATTTCTTCACAGCATGTGGCAAACTGGTTGCGTCATAACATTGTAACTGCGGCGCAAGTTGAAGAAGTGATGCAGCGTATGGCGAAGATTGTGGATGAGCAAAATGCCAATGATCCACTGTATACGCCTATGGCACCTAACTTTGACGGTTATGCTTATAAAGCGGCTTATGATCTTGTGTTTAAAGGCGGTGAACAGCCATCTGGTTACACAGAGCCACTTTTACATGCGGCACGTTTAAAGTTAAAAGGTTATACAGGTGACTAAACCTATCACTAAACTTTAAGTAAATAAGGCCTCTTCGGAGGCTTTATTTATGTAAGCAACAGTCTTCAAGTTTATGTCATTGGTAAGTTGACTAGAACTTGACTTAAATACATTCTAAAGTACAGATGAGTGTCATTCAATTAATCCTCATTCAGTCAGAACAGGATGTCAGATCATGCAATGTTATAGCTTTAATAATGCGCAGTATATTGCCGGAAAATGGATTCAGGGCACATCAACGCATGTGATAAAAAATATAAATCCTTTTAATCAAGCCACGATTTTAGACTTACAAGCGGCAAGTACAATAGACGTGGATGCTGCGTACGCCGCAGCGCAAAAGGCTTTTGGCACATGGTCAAAAACCGATGCTATAGCGCGAAAAAATTTAGTCGAACGCGTGGCGGATATTATGTCTAAGCGCCGTGCTGAAATTGTGGATTTACTGATACAAGAATCGGGCAGCACCCGTTTAAAGGCTAATATTGAAGTTGAGGCGGCTTTAGCGATTATCCGTGAATCTGCAACATTCCCAAGCCGATTGCTGGATAGCAAATTAAAATCTCCTGACCCACAGCGTCATAGCTGGGTCTATAAAAAAGCATTGGGCGTAATTGCGGTGATTAGTCCTTGGAATTTTCCGTTTCATTTGAGCATGCGCTCAGTTGTGACTGCGATCGCCATTGGCAATAGTGTGGTGCTGAAACCTGCCAGCGATACGCCTATTACAGGCGGATTACTTTTGGCTAAGATTTTTGAAGAAGCAGCATTGCCAGTAGGTGTGCTGAGTGTGCTCGCAGGTTCAGGACGTGAAATAGGGGACTATTTTGTCGAGCATGCTATACCTAAATTGATTTCATTTACTGGGTCAACCGAAGTTGGACAAGGTGTGGCTAAAATTGCTGTAAGTGGAGCACATTTAAAACGCGTGGCTTTAGAGCTAGGTGGTAATGCGCCACTTGTCGTGCTTGATGATGCAGATTTAGATTTGGCCGTTGAACTCACCGTCATGGGGCGTTTTTTACATCAAGGTCAAATCTGTATGAGTACCAACCGTGTGATTGTAGATGCACAGATTTATGAGGCTTATGTAGAAAAATTAATTGCACGTGCAAAACAAATTTCTTTTGGAGATCCGACATTAGAGGCAACACTGATAGGTCCCATTATTAATGCTGATCAAGTTGCAAAGATTAAAGAGATCATTCATAAAGCCGTTTCAAAAGGCACTAAACTTGCTTTAGGTGGTGATATTGTTGGCAATGTGATTCCACCGCATATTTTTATAGACGTAGACCCAAAATCAGAACTTGCTCAAGAAGAAAGTTTTGGACCTGTACTACCTGTAATTAAGGCACGAGATGAAGCACATGCTTTAGAACTCGCCAATGACACCCGATTTGGACTTTCTAGTGCCGTGTGTACCTCAAATAAAGAACGCGGTTTGGCATTTGCCTTAAGTATAGATGCCGGGATGACCCATATCAATGCGATTTCGGTTGCAGATGATCCTACTGCACCTTTTGGTGGGGAGAAGAATTCTGGACTCGGGCGTTTCAACGGGCACTGGATTTTAGAAGAGTTCAGCCGTACGCATTGGGTGACCATTGATAAATAAACACATAGCCCAAAATGGTTTTAATCTAGGTGATTAACGCCATTGAAAATCAGGAAAAATTGAATCCCAAAGGCGTGTTTTGATGGGTTTATAGTACAAAAGGTTATTATCTTCAAAGCTACAAAATTCTTGAAAAAACATAGTGCGATTGATTAAATTAAATTTTTTCTTATTCTTTGTTTGCATAACGACGTTGACGTGCATTTTGTAATTAGCGATTCCTTCAACATGATTGGTCACATGAAGCTTCTCGATAGATTTGATAATCAATTCGAATTTAATACCATCGTGGAATTGGGTTGAGGCTTTTATTAGTCTTTGTTTTATTGGGGTTTCATTGTTGTTTTCATACAGCTCAAAGTCAGCGTGTTTGGTTTTACCTTTTTGTTTGTATCTTAAACTAAGCTTGTTTGTGTCTGATGTGATATAGGATAAAGCATCATGTGGATGCAATTTGAATGTTCCCGTACATGGGCTTCGTTGTGCAGAAATGCTGGGTAGCCATGAGTAATTATGTTCGTATTCAGTCACGTTGTTGGTATCCATACTAGGCAAGATGATTTGAATACGATCGCGTTTGATATATGTATTTTGAATATTCTTAAATTTTTTATCAGCAATTTTTCGGAATTTTTGTTCAGGTAATTCATGGGGTGAGTTTACAATGACATTTGAATAATCAATCACAGATTCGTCTGGTAAAAGAATCAATGATAACTCAATTTTTTTATCCTGATTTTTTGCTTTGTATACTGTGATATGGCTGTTTGAGCTGACTTTACGCGAATCTCGTGTTGTTATATAGTGAATTTGATAACGGCCTATAGGCATGTCTACTTCATTAATATTCGTCAGTGTAAAAGCATATTCACCTAAGTACACTTGCTGGATGCTGTAAGGCAAGAAAGACGTAAATGAAATCGAAACTTTTTCAGCTTTTGATGGTGGGCATATCATTAAATGGAAAATAAATACAATAGCGCTAAATGTTAAAACTTTCATATTTATCTTTAACTTAAAATTGGATTAAGTATTTCAAATATGTGTGCAAATTACAAACCCATTACGCTTAAACAGTTAGAGGCTTTAGGTTTAGCGCATATTCCTTTTGAGTATGAAGATGAAATTTATCCATCGTATCAGACGCCACTTTTATTTAAATCTCATCACTGCCTAGAGTGGCGTTCGGTTAATTTTGGATTGATTCCAAAATGGGCAGAAGATCAATCATCAGTTAAATATACCTATAACGCTCGCAATGAAACGTTGCATGAGAAAAGAAGCTTTCAAAATGCCTTTTTGAAATGTAAGTTTGGTGTCATTCCTGTTTCTGAGTTTTACGAAGCAAAATATGTCAACGGGCGTCCCCAGCGTTGGGGCGTTAGACGTCGAGATGGTCAAGGATTTTTTATTGCAGCTTTATATGAAATTGCAAAAATCCAAGGTGAAGTGATTCGTTCTGCCGCGATGCTGACCATGGATGCAAGTCATCATTGTTAATATAAGTATTTGTTTTTAAAATATAATTATTATTTTAATAGTCTTATTACTCACAATATTACTCACATTTAGCTTTATTGTAAAAAAAAAGGCCGCTAAGTGCGACCTATTTTTTATACTTGTACTTACGCATCCATGGTGTCCATGTTATCACCATCTGTATTTACAATACACTCCAAAACATAGCTGTTCAGCCAATAGTTTTTTCGCCCATCCTTCATCGGTGATTTGACCCGACCATCATTAATTCTGGCATAAAGTTCCTTTTCTGAAATATTCATTCGCAAGGCAAACTCAGCAGTAGAAATGCGACGTTCAGTATTTGTTAAATCAATTGCAACTCCCATCACAATCCCTCCAATTTCATAAAAGTGATCCAATGCGTATTTGCACGTTTACCACTAGAGTGTCCAATAAATGGTTTTTGATCTGTTAAAGCCAAAATTTCACTAACTTTAATTTGCGTTTCATTCCATTTAAAAATTAATATGCCGTTTGGCTTGAGTACTCGAAAGCATTCTGAAAAGCCTTTGGCTAAATCTTCACGCCAATCTTGATTTAATTTTCCATACTTGAGAGCCAGCCAACTTTTATTGCCTGCACGTACAAGGTGAGGTGGATCGAATACCACTGCATAAAATGAATTGTCTGGAAATGGCATATCACGAAAATCCATTTCAATATCAGGTGCAATTTCTAATGAGCGACCATCACACAAGATATGGCTTTCTTTCCTGATATCACCAAACACAACATCAGTATTCTTCCGATCAAAGTGAAACATTCGAGATCCACAGCAGGGGTCAAGTATTTTTGCGTTCACTGCAACTCCTCTACTTCGATTGGATTGCTTGCAGGTACAGCCCAGTGTGTAATTAACTCTTGAATAAATGCCGTACCATCTTCCGCGGAAGAAAACCCATATCCAATTTCAAAATCAGCACAGAATTGCTCACCTTGGGCAAAAATTAGATAGCGCCCATTAATACGTGGTGATTGAGTTTCGTACGCAAACCATTCCACCGTATTCGTTTTATCTGCTTGCCAAATTTCTGAAGCTAATTGAATGTATAAATTGCGATATTTACCGTTTCTCATTTCAAAAATAGAAGTCAAAGGGCAGTCGCTATTTTTTAGTGACTCAACCATTCCTTTATAAAAATTAGTCTTTGCAAACTCAGCTTCAAAAGCTTCATCACGTTGAGTGTCCATCACCAGCTCCCGATCTCAATCAGTATTGGTCCGTAAATCACCATTACTATTTCAGTAAGTAAAAGTCCTATTTCCATTACGCCACCTGCTTCTGGATTTGATGTTTACGGTTTTTGATTTTTGCCATCAATAGACATGACTCATTGCTTTCAGGCGTAGCCAACTTATGAAAACTTTGGTTATATCGAACCATCTCTGCCTTGTTCATTAAAAGCAAATTCTCTAAACGACAATCAGCTCTATCCATGTTCTTGAAGGCAAGGGTATGGCTGTCAGGTATAGGGCCGTTTACTTTCTCCCAAATAAATCTGTGCTTAAGGACAAAAACATTAGGCTCGGCAATCTTAATCAGAAGATAGCCATCTTTAGAGCATATTCGTTCGTACCCTATGGGTTTTTTATTCCAAGTAATCTGGCCTTTTTTAAAGTTTCCAGAGTTTGGTTTACAGACTCCTTTAGTGCCAGTATTCCAAGGTATTGATCCCTTCTGAAAGCAACCAGATTTACCTGTATTCCATTTTTTACGCGTGCACAGGGATTTAATATGATCAACTGCAAAAGAAGTTCCAAATTTACTATTCACTTTTTCAGTCAGCTCTTTTCTCCCTAAGATACAATTAGATTCTATAAACTCCAATTGTGCTTGGGTGTATATGATTGCAGCACCTTTTGACATATATCACCCAATTAAGCTTTGTGGAATTTCAACTGAATCAGCATTTTTAATGCCACGATATTCAGCCACTAATTTTGCGGCACTTAAACGCATATTGTTATTTTTAATGACTTGCTCACTAATTTTTTCGATAGCTACAGATTTTTGAATTTCAGCCTCTAATTCACCACCTTTCAAACCTGGATTACTGAGGCGCTCAAGTTGAGCAAACAAAACCATGTTTAGATCCATTGGGGTATTATTCATTTTAATTTCTCCAAGTCGCTTCTTTAAATTTTGCATCTATGATTAAGTGCTCAATTTCACCCACACCCACGTTATTGAATATATGCGTCATCTTTGCCCCGAACACTGTGAGTGTCCGGGTAGAGGAGGAGTATTTGAAATTCATAATGTCACCACCTGATTCTCAAGCTCAAAACGACGCTTCTTAACGCAATCCATTAATTTAGGTTGAATGTCAGGATGGCGAGAGCGAACTTCAGGAAGTAGTTCATTTAATTCATGTTCGGTTAATGCACTTTGAATGCGTACCATGAGTGATGGTGGTTGTGAAACCTCAACGGGATTGATCGCAGTAAGCTCAACTAGACGTTTATTAATTGCAGTCATAACTGGTTTACGTTGCTCTTCAGTCCATGATCTTGTGTAACGAATATGCGCATTAACTTCAGCGGGTGTGTTGGCCAAGGCAATATCATTTAGAATTTCACTCAAATGCTCTTGGTGTTTGATCGCTTGTTCAGCTGCAATTTCTTGATCCACTTCCAAAGCAAATGAATTTAAAGCTGGACCGTGAGTAGGTTCATTCATTATTGCTTCAGCCATTTCACGAGTCTCGGCTAAGAGCTCATGAGTTTCCTGTGCTGATGTTTTCCAAACCTTAGTTTCATCAGATGTCTTATTTTCAACATCATTTGAGGTGGTTTCTGCAGGTGCTTCAATAGATCCACCACTTATCGTGATTAGCGCTAAGGCATGAGTATTGGCATGCTCTTGCATTAGATGAACTTGGCCACGTTGCAAAAGCGCTAAATCAGAATCAGAGCTTTTCCATTTAAAGGATTTACTCAGCACTTCAGTTAAAATTGAAGGTACAAAGCATTGAGTACCTTTCGTGGGTGCTTCTTGAATGGGTTCTGGTACCTGCATTTCACCGATGGTGAAGAACTTAATTGCAATACGAAATTCGTATTCTGGATCAACGTAAACCGTTGCTGGAAAGTTACGGATGTCATTAAAGTCACCAGACTGCATATGACGGCATTCGATATTTTGGCCAGTGGTCAGTGCTGCAAAAGCTTCTTGTCCATTTAAAATATTCATTTCTTATTATCCTGATTAGTGGTGCACGGGTTGGTTTTGTTGAGACTGACTTTGTGTTGGCCAACCCATCTGATCTGCTCGAGCACGACACGCATTGGTAATACCTGCTTCGTAAGTAGTACCCTTAAATCTATTCATTGCAGCTTTAAGCACCTGTTTATCTGGCGTATCACGTATGGCGTTTAGAGCATCTTGAAAAAGTTGATCTGGTGTACGTTTTGGTTTTTTGGGTGTATTCGTTTGCTGTTGTTGTGGAGCTTGGTTATTTTGGCGAGCTTGATAGTTCTGCTGTTGTTTCTGCTCTTTGGTAGTGCCGTTATTAACCTGATTGTGGTATTCATCCGAGTCATAGTCTTTGGTGTCATCAATGAGGAACATGCCATTTAGGGCATATTTACGCGCATATGAGCTTGATGCACCGAATGTCTGCGCAACATCCATTCCTTTCTTATTAACCTCTACTCCTGCATGGGCTTTTACGACTGTTGCTGTGCCGAATGAATCTGTAAAGATCACGTTTGCACTGACTATCACCACGCCAGCAACTTCCTGAACTTCATCTGTGATGATGAGGGTCGAATTATATTTTTGCAGTAGGGGCTTTACCGCTTCAAGAATGTCTTCGCAGTTACGGTAATTGTAGTTACCAAAGGTATTACGCTTGCTTTTCGGTGCTTTTAATTCCAACTGGATTTGCTGTAAAGCATTTAAGTTATTTTCTGATGGTGCTTGAGTATTCGAATTTGTCATGATCATTCCCCTTAAAGTAAGCCAGTACGACGCTTGTAAGCTTTGCGTTCGTGAGATGGGATGTAGCTTGATTGAAGTGCAACCGCACGCGCTTTACGCATCTGGAAATTGATCTCACGATCAAGGTTCTGGCGTATCCAAGGTTTTGCTACATCTTCTTCAAGCGAGAGTTTTGAAAATGAACCATCTGCGTTTTGTTTATAAATAGTGCCAGCCACGTACTTGTAAGTGGTGTGACCTAAGCGAACCATGAAATAACCATTGTCATCACGACCTTGGTATTCACAAAAATTAGTATTGGTGCTCATTAGACTGCCTCCACTAATTGATGCTTTTCGATATAACCTTTGATGAGTAGGTTGATATAGCGATGGTCGATGTGATCTGTGAAGTCTTTGTATGGATTGCCGTTGGCATCGAATACGTTCACGTTATGAAGATCTACTACTTCTACAGCGGTGAATTCTGAACCGGGTACGCCGTAGCTGTCTGGGAATGGTTCAAGTTCGAATGCAACTTGAACTTTAAATCCGTCAAGGTTGATGGTTGCTTGTCCTTGGGTATTTGAGCTCATAGTCAGAGCTTGAAGGGCATATTCTGAGTCAGTTGATTGAGATGCAGGATTCGGGGTTGATTGGTATGAATTGGGCTCGTAAGTGAATGCTAATACACCAATTGATACAGAAGCAGCGAATGCTGCAACAGTAAAAGAGTTGATTGGATTTAGTTTTGTGTTCATACTTACCTCGTAAGCTTGCAAGTGTTTACGTTGAGCCCTGATCCCGTCGAAAGTGTCAGGGCTTTTTGCTATCTGTGAGATGAATATGAACTATTGGTTCAATTAAGTCAAGAACCAATAGTTCTTTTAATTTGTTATTTTGAATTTTTAGTTCAATTTTATGTTTTAATAGACAAAAGAAAACCCACACAGGGTGGGTTATTTGGAGTTTCACCATGCTAGATCACAATGAAAAACTAAAGCTCGTAATTGAAATAATTAATACTGGTTGTATTGATCCGCAAAAAATAATTAACTGCGTTAATGAAATTGAAAATAAATTATTTAAGAAAGAAGATAATTAATCCTCAAGCAGTTTGGAGATATTAACGTCTTTATAATCAACCACTTTGTAACACTGATTATAAAGATTCAAGTAATACTCTCTAACAGAGGGTTTGTGATGTTTAGCTTTATCGCTAATGTGCTCATTTTCAGATATTTTAAGCATCAACTCATAAGCGATTCGCTCAACAGAATTATCTTTGATTTCAATAGGTTTACTAATTTCAGTTTTATCAACCATTTAAATTCTCCACCCGATCAAAAAGCCGCTCGGGTTCGCGGCAAGGTAATTGTTATGAATAAAAATGAATCCTTAGTTGTTAAACGCTTACTTTGGGCTACTATTTTTTTCAACAGCGTAACTCTGATCTGTATGTTTATCATTATTTTCTGCCTTATAAAAAACTGAAAAATAGATAGTAACTAGGATTGAGATAGCAGCCAACACAGATGCAATACACCCAACAATAAATGTTGGTGTTACCGTCCAATGAGGCTTACTGGACTCTCTTATTTGTCTAGATGTTAATTCATAGCTAATAGCTTGAAGGAGCGAAGCAGGAATCAATCCAGGACTATCCTCGCCACTCAAGTATTTTAAAAGTTCTTCATCAGATTTTGATTTGATTTCTTCAATGGTTAAATCAAGCCTTGGAATTTTAGGCATTTTAAAACTAGGTTCTTTCGGTAAACCATACACTTAAGTTAATCTCCGTTTAAGATCAGACGTCGAGTTCGCAGTTTTTTTAAAAAATTTATATATCTGAATACTTTTCTACAAACTCGTCTAACCATCCTTGAGCCAAGTCAATATTTGTTATATCAGCCAGCTTTAGATTTGTGCCTTCCGCTTCATTAAAGCCCTCAATAATGGCTTCAAAGATATTTGCTTCACTAATGATCTCACGTGCTATTTCCGCAGCGTCATAGCTTTGCTTGGCTTTTTTGAGCGAGGCTATTTGTTTATCTATTCCTGTACCGATCTTACCTAATGCCAATTTAAACTCTTGACGATTAATTGTTAGCGCCGTTTTGGATTTATTCAGTGTTGCGATCATTGTATTATCCTTAACTTTTTGATAAGTTTAATTAATTGTTGTACAAAACTGGAGTTATATTGTTCAGACGCAAATAGCTTGCGTCTGGTTTACAGTTATTTATCATGATTAAAGGGTGATACGCCTATTTCACCACTTTCACACTTCTTAGCCATTTCTTCCATTGTCATAACTGGAATAAAAACAGTGTCACCTAATTCTTTTCTTAATTCGTGAACTTCTTCAACAGATAGTGATAACTCTTGATTTTCATCAGAGGCACTAATCAATTTATCTATAATTCTATTAATTAATAAGCCACTGTTATTCATGCTTACTCCTTTAAGGCTTAACTAGAGCCAATTCAAGACGTCCAACAAAATTAATTTCGTTTAATTGTTCATTAGTAATAAATTCATCTGGGTAACGAACTTTATCTGGGTTGTCACTGGCTAACCTTACAGTCTTACTGCCTGCATAGCTGACAAAGATCCGCTTCATCCTTAACTCATGATTGTGAGTAAAAACATATACATTGCCATTTTTTATACCATCAGGATCTTTATCTGATATATCAATAAACAAGGGGCTGTTAGGCGCTACGGTAGGCCACATACTGTATTCATCTGAATAAATAATTCTTAAATTATCTGATTTGGTTTGCACACCCATAATTTTCAGAATGTATGGATCTATATCCAGATATTCACTTACATCTTCTAAAAAGTTCTCAATACCGGTGCCGCAAGATGCTTTTATATCCCTATAAATAGGGATTCTGACATTGGATTCCTTTGTATCACTATCTCTAAATTTAATAGGTGAAATTCGAATCCCTCCGTCGCTTACGGGTGGTCTAGTCCCATTCATCAACCACTCCGTAGCTACTCCTAGAAATGATGCCAAGAGAGGAAGTTTTGACGTCTCGGGAATGGCTTCGCCTTTAAGCCACTTTCCAGCTCCCTTATCTGATATTCCGAATTCTTTGCTTAATACGCGAGCTCGCCCACGTACAGGGAAACCCTTCAGCTCCATGGCTTCATTAATGCGTTTTGCAAAATCTTCCTTAACCTTATCCATTGAGTTATTCATATAAAGCCTTAGTGAACCAATGGTTCAATAATAATAAGTATTGAAAGAACTATCAGTTCTTGTTAGAGTTGAACCATAAGTTCAATATGGTTTGGGTTATGGAAACTATCAAAAGTGCAATTTCAAGTGCTGGCGGTGTAAAAAATGTTGCAAATTCCGTAAATGTTACAGAACGAGCTATATACAAGTGGATTGAGAGAAACACACTTCCTTACACCGAATATAAAGGCGAAACAAATTACGCTCAAAAAATCTCAGACATGACAGATGGAAGGTTGTCGAAAAGTCAGATTTTAAAAATCGGTTTGAAAAAGAACAATAGAGAATTTGCGCAGGTGAACGTATGACCCGCAGAAATAGCACAAAAAAAACCGTATGTATGCCCACGCACCTATCTGATCGTGTGGCAGAGCATATTGCGCGAGAAGCGTATGAACGAGGCTGGTCAAATAGCCAGTATTTAAGATGGTTAGCCATTTTGGATATGAAGCGTTGTGAAGATGATGCAAAGCTTATGTCAAAGGTATCTGGAATACCTAGAGAACGCTTTGACTTATATGAACAAAGCGAACGGATCGAACATTCGGAAATTAAAAAAGCCTGATCTAGAGAATCAGGCTTTCAATAATTCAAAACATTGGAAGCATTGAATATGAAATCAAATTTAGCACAACAAGTCATCCAAAACAATCCAGACACAGATTTCTTGACTGGTGATGTCGTGGTGTACATGAACCATATCAAAATTGATGACCTCAAGATGGTCGAGGCATTTCAACCTGCAGAATATTATTGGTTGGAAGGTGATCAACTCGTACATCGCACTGATATTCAACTGGCATCACCTGCAGAACTTATGGCGAAGCGTCGTTTATCTGCAGTAGAGCGATCTATAGCGGAGGTGTCATGAATACACAATTTCAAAAACAACCTGAATTTAAACAACAACAGAGTGTGCAGTCATTTTATGAACCGACGCTGCAGTTGTTGGATGAAGTTTATGTGGTTAAGCGAGGCAATCTTAAACGCCGTGGCTATAACGAAAACAATGCTGCAGTGACCAAGGAAGAACTTGCACAAAAGATGGCATATCGCTTTCGCATAACGATTTGGTTAGCGCATCAAGTTATCTCGAGTTTAATTAAAGCAGATCAAGTAATGGCATTTGGTGGATATGTGAAGCCAAAGGGTGGTGATAAATGAGCAAAAAACCTAAAACAACTTTTGTCGCTCAAGAAAGAATTATTAATTTACTAGAACCCGTTCGGATCTATACCGCTTTAGAGCTTGCAGTAATGCCTTTATCAAAAATGAATGCTGCAATTGAGGCACAAGAGAGATTTTATCTCCTCGAGCACACAACCAAAATGGGGGGGCAAGCCATAGCTCTACGCCGCCAAATACAGGATGGTGCTCAACTCATTCAAGTCAAAGAAAAATCAAGAATTCGCTACAAAATCAACAACGATTTTATAGAACCTCGGATTGTCCGTCAGCTGGAAATGCGCGGCCTTGTAAAATTGGGAGTTAAACCATGAGCTTAGATGCAAGTGTATGGGCGTGGAAAGCCAATGTTAAAAGCGCTACACAGCGGCTAATTTTACTTTCTCTGGCTGATCGAGCAGGTGAGAGCCATAAGTGTTACCCAAGCGTTATGCGTATCGTCAAAGATACTAAAATGAACCGTAAAACGATCATCAAAGTTTTAGATGAGTTAGAGCAACAGGGACTCATTAAATTCACTGGTGAGCTTATTGGAAACGGAGTCAAAGTCTATCAACTGGTTGGTATTTCAGGGCGTGAAGAAAGTTCAACAAGTACCAAAAAGGGAACTGGTGGTAAAAACGGTACTAGTACCAATTTAGGTACTGGTTCCAATATTGGTACTAGTACCGATAACGGTACGGGGAGTAGTCCCAATAACGGTACCGAGACCAGTACCGTTATTGGGACACAGAATCTCCCAATGAATCTCCCATTAGAATCTAAAAATAAAAAAACGTGGTTTTGCTTTAAAAAACTTCGTGAAGAAATTTACTTGGCCGATGACGGGATCGATTTTGAATCCATCATGAATTCAAAATGGGCTGAACGAGAAAAACGAGCATTTGAAATTTACAACGCTGGAAAATCCATGAGCGATGATTTGATGATTTATCACTTCGCTGATTGGCTGATCAACGCCTACAAAACCAAATATTCTGAAAAACCAAGTTCAGGCGCTTTTGGAAATTCGAGTTCACCGAAAGCAAATTCAACAGGACTCACTGAAAAACAAATTCAGATCTTCGCTCAAAAACTTTCTCACCACCCTGAGTTCGCAGGGAAGTTCAGTGAACCAGGGGAGTCATACGACAAACTTGCAGCACGTATCGCCGTGAAACTTGAAAACCCAGCGCAAGCGAAAAAATGGGAATCGTATCTCAAGCAAGTTGGATTCAGTGGATCTCTGCAGGGGAATGCAGCATGACTGAAGCTGATCGCACCATCACAAACTTGATGATCCTGAGAATCATGTCTACGACCAACGTCCGAATCTCTGTAAAACAAATTTACGATGAGATTCAACCGAACATGGGCGTTTCCATTCGAAGCCTACAGCGATATTTGAATGGGTTGGCAAATTGGGGACTTGTTGAAAAAGATGGTTGTGTCCCACAGGGTTTTTTACTGAGTGCATCTGCAAGAAAACTATTTGCTGATATCGCACTTGGCAAATCTGAATGACGAGTATTTCCCTTAATGAATACAAAAGTTTGTACGGAACCAAGAACAAGAATGCGCGTAAATCAAAATCTCCGCGCCGTGGTAAGCAGATAGCAAGTGAAGGTGAGTCGTTGTTAGGAATTCAGCTTAAAGCGCTCAGGATCGAATTTGAGAGAGAATTTAAGTTTCACCAAAACAGGAAATGGCGAGCTGATTTCCATTTGGTTGGAAAAATGATTTTGGTTGAGGTTGAAGGTGGGATCTGGAGTGGAGGGAGACATATCAGAGGCAAAGGATATTTAGGTGATATGGAAAAATATAACGCGGCAACGATGTTGGGTTATCAGGTTATACGGTTTAGCACAGAGCAAGTGAAATCAGGTTTAGCTATACAGCAAATTGAGAAGATGGTGGGGGAATAAACATGGGTGTAGCGGTGGCAACGATTATGCAGACAACGGATTGGTCTAAGTTTAGTACGGAGGATTGGTTTCGTCAGTTTGGTGCTTGGATCAACGGTAACACGGAAAATAAAAGAAAATTCTATAAGTGCTTGAACGTTAAAAAGCTGACACTAATTCAACGGGAAGCTTTACTTGCTCATTATATGAATGATGATGGATTTAAAGAGCCTTATCACCGCCGTGGGGTTGTTTGCCAGATTACAGATAATGAAGCCCGTGCATTTCAGCGTATCGTTTTAGATATTCGAGCTATTGAGAGTGAGCCGCTTCAAGACTGGATGGATGCTATATGGCAGGTATGCGTAGAGGATCAAAAATTACGCAAAGTGGCTACGATGTTTAATACATCAACCATTCAGATTCGCCAGGATGTGAAATGTGGATTAGCATTTATTTCCGGGCGTTATCCAAATCTTGTTTCTGACCTTCTTCAAAAGTAAAACTCAATCTAATCTGATATAAGTTTATCAACTGATGATGAGATTAAGAGATCTAGAAATGAAGTCCACACCCGATCAGGCAATATATGATTTTAGTTGTGCTATATACAGAATAGCTAAAATGGATTATGAGATTGCAGGCCAACCGATCATAAAAGATTACTTTTTAATGAGATGTTTGATTCTTATTGGTGAGTTAAAGCAGATTGAGGCTCATATATCTACGTATAACGAAACAATCCAATATGTTGTTGATGAAAATAAATACACCTTTTGGTTGGTCGAAACACCCGAACCAAATGAACAAATTGCTTTTTTGGATTACTTAACTAAGGAAATCACAGCTATATTCTACAATCTTAACCCAGATGACTGTATTAGGTGATTAAATGGCTTGCCTGTGTACACAGGATATGGCATATTCCACTTATAGTGCACGAAGTATGTAAGTTGCACAGATGATAGAAGCTCACAGAAATGTGGGCTTTTTTTGTATCATTGGGTAGGGATACTAATTGGAATAAAAATGGATCAATTTATTGCTTATCTTGGGTTATCTACTTTAAGTTCTGCCTTGGTTTTATTTGTGCTCTGGTTGAAGCGAGAATGGTTTGTTGTGAGACTTACTAAGTCAATCGAACATGAGTACGCTATAAAATTTGAAGAATATAAATATCGAACTGAAGTTAGAAAGAAAGCTGAAATGGTTGCTAGGCTTTTAACGCACTGGATAACATATCCGAATCCAGACCTAGAGCAGCGAAAGGAATTAAATCTATTATCTTTCGAATGTTATTTGTGGCTTCCTGATGGTATTGCGAAAGACTTAGCGGATCTTTTGGCTCGTGAAAGGGTTCAGGATGTTACAGTAAAAACTGTTTTGATAAGCATACGCAAGCATTTACATGTTGGAATTACAGAATATCAAAAGCTCACAAATGATGATCTAACTAGTTTTTAAATTGCGCTATTAGCTCAGCTGGATAGGGCATGCTATTTCTAGTTAATACTACTCAATTATTTAAAAATTTATATATAATTCAATGAAAATAATATATTGGATTAAAAGACATGAGTAGTGGGATAAAATTTACTAAGCGAGAGTGGATACATCTAATAATAACCCTTTCCATAGTGCAAGGTGTTATTTGGTTTGCTTCTTTTATATACGCTGACAATAGTAGTGCTTTGGGGTATGTATCTTTTGCAGGAACAATAATATCAATTATTCTCGCGGTTTTAGCAATTGGATATACTTATGGTGAGTCTCAGCAACAAAAAAATTCAAGTCATACGTTAGCTCAACAACTAAATTCATTGGATACTATTAGTGATAAGCTTGCAATTCAAGCAGAAGCTTTGGAGGACATGAAAATAGTAAAAGATAGTATGGTTAATATCTCTAACCAAATAGAGTTACATTTTAGAGAAAATCACCAAAAAATAGATTTTCTTAGTAATAATATATCAATTTTGAATAACAATATAAGTCCACAATCAACAAAAAATACGACTTCAACTTCAGATAATTTCTATCAAAATGCCAAACATTTCAACAATCCATTGAATTACTTAAATTTTGTTATAATAGCGTTATTCTTTGAGAAAGAATTTACAAAAGCGACACATCATACATTTGATGAACTGGTTTTAACTTTTGATGAGCTTCAAATTGATTATGCCGCTTTACAAGTTTCTAGAGACTACTTATTTGGAAGTAGTGTTGTGTTAATTAACAACCTACTTTTTATGAATTCAATTAACTATGATGCTAAGTATATCAATCAAGAACTAATTGATCTTCTAAAATTTAGCGCTCAACAGCTAAGCATACAAAATGTAGATATTTTCAATAAGGAAAAATTTTCAATAATTGCTAATATTGTTTTAAAATCAACAATATTAAATGTTAGCAATTAAAGAATGTTATTAAAATTTTGGAAATCAATGTTCTAAACCTCCTTCGGGAGGTTTTTTTTATGGGCGCAATTTATGGATGAAAAAGATTATTTTTGGGCAACCAAGAAACGTCCCCCTAAAATAAGACCTCGCTCTAAACCACTACCTAAAGCAAAAGAAAAATACTTAGAAGCTGAAGAATACTTTGAGCAAGCGTTGAATATTCTTGAAATCAAGTACGAAAAGAAATTTCAGTTTAAATCCACAAAGCATTGGCGGTTTGATTTTCATCTGATTGAACACAGGATTTTAGTTGAAATATCTGGTGGTCCTTGGTCAGGCGGTCGCAAAGGTAAGCTGAAAGATAAAGCTTGGAGTTTGGATCGTTACGATGATGCCGCAGAAATGGGTTTGACAGTTGTTCGATTAGAGTCTGCGGAACGTTATAGGATTGAAGAATCAGGCCCATTACAGATTGAGTGTTATCAGGCACGGCACTTTCTTAGAAAATTAAAGAGATTCGAAGATGGAACAGATCAGACCATTTCCACCGACTGATTTAATTGATCAGGCTGATGAGGAAGAAGCGATCCGCTTGGCACCCGCCGTGGATCTAAAAGAATGGGTCATTAAAAACTGGCTAACCATTGGTGGTGAATTACATAATCCTGATCACGATCATATTGCTGAGCTATTGCACGATGACGAAACCTTTTTAGCATTCGCTTGGGCTTCATCTGCCGCCGTAGCGAAAAAGCGCATGGTGCTTGGCCAATGTGAAAAAGTGATGTTTAACCAGGGCGGATGGAAAAAGGCAAGACAAGAACAGCAGATGCGTGACTGGTTTGGCTTTGTACCTCAATACTTAATTACTGTAGATGCAGCATTTTGCGAACAGACTTCAGATCGTGAATTCTGCCGTTTGATCGAGCATGAGCTTTATCACATTGGGGTTGAACGTGATGAGGACGGTGAACCTATATACAGCGATCATACTGGCCTACCTAAGCACTATTTAGCTGGTCACGATGTCGAAGTGTTCTTTGGTGAGACAAAACGATGGGGTGCTGATGAGTCCGTTAAGCGACTTATCGAAATTGCCAAGAATGCACCGTTTGTATCTGAAACTAATATTGCTGCGTGCTGTGGGAACTGTGTGATTGGATAGAGCTGAAAGGCTCTATTTTTTTGCCTATCTTGTACGACGTAGAACGACAAAGAGGTGAGTATGGCGGCACTTAAAGAGCCTGTAAAAATCTTTATAGTCCAGTCACTTGCTTGCTTTGAAACCCCTCAACAAGTGGCAGATGCGGTAGAAGAAATTTACAAGATAAAGATTGATCGAAAACAATGTCATAGTTATGACCCGAGCAAGTATGCAGGTCGTAATCTCAGCAAGAAGCTAAAGGATCTGTTTGATAAGACCCGTGGGGACTTTTGTAAGAATATTTTTGATATTCCGATCGCTAACCAAGCATTTCGCTTGAAAGAAATTCAAAAAATGTATGAGGATGCTGGAAAGAATAAAGTATCCAAACAAAATCTGCTGAAGTTGGCTTATCAAGAAACAGATGCACGTACGACAAAGCAAGAAATAACGGGCCCAGACGGCGGACCTATTCAAAATGAAAATACGACTTATGTGACTGCCACGAAAGAGCAAGTAAGGCAGGTGTGGAATGAACTCGAAAGTAAATACTAGCCTGCTTGAACTTCAAATCGAACAAGAACGCTGTGAGAAAGAACATCTATTCTTTACACGGCGTTTTTTTCTGCCTCGTATGGGCTTTAAGTTTATGGTCAATTGGCATCATGAATATATCTGTGATGCGATTGATAAAGTCATTTCTGGTGAGATTCCCAATCTTGTCATCAATGTTCCACCAGGCAGTGGTAAGACTGAATTACTGACGAATCTGATTGCACGTGGTATTGCGCGAAACCAGCGGTCGCGATTCTTGTATTTATCATTCTCGCAATCACTTGTGGAGGATGTGTCATCTACGGCAAGAAACATCGTCAAATCGGCAGATTTTCAAGCCTTATGGCCTGTGAAGATCTCGACCAGTACAGATGCTAAGGCGAGTTGGAAAACGACTGTAGATGGCTATGAAGCAGGGCATGTATATTCAGCCTCAATGGGTGGTCAGGTTACGGGTCGCCGTGCAGGTACTTTGGCAGATGCAGGATTTACCGGTGCAATTATTCTGGACGATCCGCTTAAGCCTGAGGACGCATTTAGTAAGACGGCACGTAACAAGGCAAATCGTAAAATTTTAAATACGGTCAATTCACGTAAAGCTAGGTCATCCACACCGATTATTTTGATCATGCAACGGCTACACGTTGAGGATCCCACTAACTTTGTAATGACTGGAAACGTGCCGGGTGAATGGCATCAAATTTCAATACCGGCTCTGATTGATCAGGCATACATTTCTAAGTTACCTCAGCGTATTCAAAAGCTGGTACCACGTGATGTCGAGCGTGATGCCAAAGGTCGTCAAAGCTATTGGCCATTAAAAGAGTCATTGCTGTCGTTACTACAGTTAGAGAAAGGTGGTGAGGATAAAGACGGCGCTACGGTGTCGCGATATACCTTCAGTAGTCAGTACCAGCAAAACCCTAAAAAGCTCGGTGGTGACCTCGTTAAGGCTGAATGGTTTGATCGATACCTTGAGCTACCTGTATTGAAGTGGCGTGGAATATGGGCAGATACGGCGCAAAAGGTCAAAGAGCATAACGATTACTCAGTGTTCTTGTGTGCCGGTCTCGGCTATGACAACCGGCTTTACATCATTGATGTGCGCCGTGGTAAGTGGGAAGCACCTGAACTGATTAAGGAAGCGAAGGCTTTTATTAATAAGCATAAGGAAAGTAATACCAAGATTGGCAAACTTCGTTATATGGCCATAGAAGATAAGGCATCTGGAACGATGCTGATCCAAAATATTTCGCGTGAAACTACATTACCCATCAAAGCAATCCAACGTAATACAGACAAACTGACACGAACGATGGATGTGGTTTTTTACGTCGAGGATCGCCGTGTGGTACTTCCAGCCCATGCGCCTTGGTTGCTGAACTATGTTGAAGAAATTGAAGGCTTAAAAGCGGATTTCACTCATGAGCATGATGACCAATGGGATCCAACGATTGATGCGATTAACGATTCACTTGCAAAAAAACCGACTGTATTTGATTAGAGGTATTTATGGCTAAAGATAAAAGGTCTGATACAGGCGGTAAAATTAAGACCCTTGTAGCGGATGCAGTAAAACAAGCAATCAATGCGATTGGCGATGCTGGTGCTTATACCAATCTTGTTTCTAATATTGGTACTGAGCGTGACAAAGCCTCACATGGTCAGTTTGTCCGTAAAGATATATCCGATGATCAACTTGAAGCGGTATATCAGAGTTGGTTAGCCAAACGTGTGGTAAATCGTCCTGCATCAGACATGCTTCGTGCTGGATGGTTTTATGAGGGGATTCAAGGCGGTGATTTAAAAAGGCTTGAGGAAGCGTGTAAAGCGTTTCACTTAGAGCATGTGCTTTTATCAGGTCTGATACTTTCCCGCCTGTACGGCGAAGCATATATCCTGCTTGGAACGGCAGACGGCGCTACATTAGATCAACTACTAGATATCAGTAAACTGGGCGCTGGTCGTTTGGAATTCTTTACGGTCATTAAGAAGAAGTACATCAAGGCGGATAAAAATACATATTTGCCGCCGTCAGCATGCTGTGGACTGCTGAAACAGCCAGAATTTTATGATTTAAAAATGGGCAATGATGCTAAGAAGCGCATACATCATTCACGATTAATTCGTATTGCACATGCAGATGTGGTGAATGAAGAACCGCAAAGCATCCTGCAAGAAGTTTTTGAGGATTTACTTGATCATGCCAGCGTAAAACGCGGATCTGCCAGCTTGATTCATGAATCTAAGATTGATGTGATTAGTACTCCTAATCTAGTCGATAAGATTCGAGAGGATATGAAAGGCGTTATGGAGCGATTCATGTCGGTAGGCTTAATGAAAAGCTTAAATGGTATGTTGGTTCTTGATGCTGAAGAAAAGTACGAGTCAAAAACGTATAACTTTGCTGGATTGCCCGACATGATGCGTGAGTTCTCAATTCAAACGGCGGGTGCGGCAGATATCCCATACACGATCCTTTTTGGTCAATCTCCTGCAGGTATGAATGCAACCGGTGAACATGACACTCGGAACTATTACGACTCGATTGCGACCAAACAAGAATGGCATTTCAAGCCTATCCTGATGAAGTTACTCGCTGTGATTTGCCAGTCTACTTTTGGCCGTCAGTTTACTGATCTGGATGTGGTGTTTAATCCACTCTGGCAACTAGACGCTAAAGTCCGCTCAGAGGTGGAAAAAGCCAATGCTGAACGAGATGAGAAGTATTTGAACATGGCAATCATTACTGAGCCTCAGATCGCACGGCAGCTTCAAATAGACGGCGTTTACTCTGTCATCGATGAGAAGCACATCAAAGAGCTGGAAACCATGGTGAAGCCAAATGATGACGATAATACAGATCCTGAAGCCCCAACTTCAGCAACTTAAGAAAAGTAAAAAGGGGCGCAAGGCAAAACCAAAACCTGTCAAAGTGAACCGCCGTGTTGAGCTGTTATATACACGTCAGCTTTTGGAAGTGTCTAAGTTTTGCCAGGAACAAACCAAGGATTTCGTTGTGCCTACTGTCGGGCAGAACATTGGGGATGGTTGGGTCTCTGATTTATTCACGGCGTTACGTGAAAAGATGATCAAGTACACGATCGAAGTTTCACGTCCTTTGGCCACTAAGATTGTCGCTGATACTCAAAAGGAAGTGGATAAGCAGATAGCCAGTCACACGAAGTCTATTCTTGGTGTGGATCTCACGCCGTTTTATCGTGGTGCCGATATTCAGGATGAGATTGATAAGCAGGTCGAAGTCAATGTGGCTCTGATTAAATCGATTCCCAGTCAATACACCGATAAGCTTGAAGCTTTAGTGATGAATGCTTTGCAAACAGGGCAGACCAATGAGGAATTGGCGCAAGAAATTAAAAAGCTGGGTCATAGCACTGACAATCGTGCACGGCTGATTGCAGCCGACCAGATGGGCAAAATCAACGGCGCTATTAATAAGAAGCGCCAAGAATCGATGGGTGTGGAAACATACGATTGGCAAGACTCCAATGACGATCGTGTACGACCATTATGCGCTAGTCATCATGGTCAGACATTTAGATGGGATACACCGCCTAAGGGTGGTCATCCTGGTCAAAAGATTAAATGCCGATGCACGGCGTTGCCGAATTATGATGATATTTTAGTTGATTAAATTCAGTAGGTGTTTTATAAAATATTAATATTTATTAATTATTTATGGTGTTTTTATGGAGCTGAAGAATGAAATTCTTAAAGATTACGAGCAATATTGTCATCAAAAATTAATAGATGAATTTGGTTGTTATAAGTCTGATGCTCAAACAGCAATGAAGTTGTACCATAGATACAAGCATCGTATGCTTAAAATATGTCCAAGAAAAGTAATAGAGCTGAGTAATATTTTAATTCCTCAGGAGTATTTGTATGCTTACAATCAAATCGTTAGTGATATAACTAAAGGTGAAAAACTCAAGAAATACCAAAGTAGAAGGTTGAAAACTCTTGATTATAATGATGATATGTTATCTCACTGGGGGATTCAGCATTTTCATTTAGGTGATATTTTAGAAAAAGATGGTTTTGTAAAACGTACAGGTGATTTATTATTTATTCACTTTACCGATACTAAAGCCCATATAATTGGTTTGTTTTCACATAGCGATTGGTGTGATTTAGATATTATTGAGACGATCCATAAAAATTGGCCTGAGATATTAATAAAATATAAATATGGTTCTCATGAATCACCTCTGACTGAAGAGGAATACAAGACCTTGAGAGCAAAAAATTGCAATGCATTCATAGCCGTACAAGATGGAACAGAATATTTTCCACCGGGTTCAGGAGTGATGGGTGATGGAACACCAATACTAGCAATGAATAAATTACAGAAATTAATGATGATTTTTGAAAAATCATTTGAAGATATATCATTAAATATAGACCAAATTTTTGAATCAGATCCAAAAAAACAAAAAAGTGATATTGTGACAATAGGTTTAGAGATTAATGATATAAATCAAAGATGTGTTTATGTCATTAAAGAAACAGATCATAGATTTACTCTTAACTATTAAATACTTTAATTTAAATGTATTAATCAGACCCACTTAGGTGGGTTTTTTATTGTCCATATAGAGGTGATGTCATGCGCAGAAAGAAATACTCCAAACAGCGTTTTTATCGACGTTTAGAAGCCCAAAATAAAAATAGTAGATATATTGGCTTTGATTATGGTTGCGGTGATTATTCTGTTACTTGGAATTTAGAGCCTTGGCAGAAAGCATTAAAAAAAGCAGGAAGCATGCTAGGACGTTTGATAGGTGAAATATCTGAGAAAAGATTTAAAAATTTGTATTCATGTGAACCAAAGAGCCGATAGGGCTCTTTTTTATTGAGCCTTATTTATGAAAATCCTATACCAACTCAAAATTGGCGACTTTGCACCAAGCGAAAGTGCACGCTCATTTACTCAAGAAGGGTATTTGAAATGCGTCAACGTACGCTTGGCCAAAGCACCTCAAGTGCGTCAGTACTACGCCTATGAATTTCCAAATTTGGAAGGCTATTCAGCGGATCAGGTCATCAATGTCTATGTATCAGCCGATGACTTATTTAAACCTGAAGTAATTGAAAGTTTCGACGGCGTAGATGCAACGGACTATCACCCACCCAAGAATGAAATCAATGCTTCCAATTGGAAGGACTACCACATTGGTGAATGTGAAAACGTCCGCCAAGAAGGTGAATTCATGATGGGTGATCTGATTGTTAAGGATCAGAACAGCATTAACGCCATTCAAAATAATGAGCGTGTAGAAATCTCATTGGGCTATTCAGCCGATCTCGTCATTGAGCAAGGCACGGCGCCAGACGGTACGCCGTATCAAGCTAAATTTATCAATTTTAAAGGCAATCACGTGGCGCTGGTGAAATACGGTCGCTGTGGCGGTGATTGTCGTGTCGGTGACCACAAACCAAACCAAAAGGGGAAAAAGATGGAAGTTAAAGTTAACGGTATTCGCTTTGAGATTGGTGACAACCAAGCGCTAGCAGATGCCTTAAAGCAACAAGAAGATCAGCTTCAGAATTTGAAAGTTGCAAAATTAAAAGTGGGTGATAAGCAGTTTGCAGTTGGTGATGAGTTGCCAGCTGTACAAGCGGTCGTTGATACATTGCACACTGAAAACTCCCAGCTTAAGCAGAAAGTTGGTGATCTTGAGAAGAATCAGATCACACCTGAAAAGCTTGATCAGGTCGTTGCTGAACGTGCATCAGTCATTGCAGATGCCGTTGCATTGGTACCAGGTATCAAAACAGATGGCTGTTCATGCGAAAAAATCAAACGTGATGTGATTGCTGCCAAAGCTGGTGACTCCTTAGTGAGTGCTGTACTTGGTGATGTCACTGTGGGGGACGCTAAGCCTGATCAGATCGATACGGTATTTCGTGCACTATCCGCTGTGAAAGCGACCACTCCGGGCAATGCAGTAGGTGATGCATTACATCAACAACAGCAACGGCAAAATAACGATCAAGACCCGAATGAAAAGAAAGGTTTTGATAAATCTGCTGCATACAAAACAATTTAAGGGAAACTTAAATCATGGTTCAACAATTAAACGCCGTAGTAGGACAGCGTGGACGCTTAACGGCGTATGAATCAGTCCTCTCTCTGCCATTGTCGGGATTAACACTCGTGAATGATGGCGATGTCGTTGTCCGCACGACTAACGGCAAGTCTATTCAAGCTGTAGCAGGTGCTACACCCACACGTTTTGGGGTTGTAGTTCGACACGGCGTGGGTAAGTCCGGTAAGAATGCTGCAGGTAAAGAGGCTTATAAAGCTGGTGATATTCCACCTACGATGTTTTCAGGCGCGATTTGGGTAAAACCTTCAGCACCGGTTATCGACATCACAGCAACCGTCTATGTGAAAACTGCCAATGGTACTGAAGCAGCTCCGTTGGGGTCTTTATCGACTACAGCGTTGGATGGTACTGAATTACCAGGTGCAACATGGGAAACCATAACTGGTGCAGATGGCTTAGCCCTTCTTAATCTTCGTGGAGCTTAATAAAACATGAGCAAATTAGTCAAAATGAAAGCGCGTTTGACGCCGATCTCATACGCCGTTCAGGCACAGATTGGTGATGCGTTTAATATGGATGCACTTGCACAGCTTTTCATTAAGCTTGAAGAGCAAAACGACATCACACCTCAGCTTCAGCAAGTATTGGACTATGCCAAGTTTATTCCTGTGATTAACGTCCAGGCGGTATACGGCGGTGGTGAAATCTTGTCGCGTAAAAAAGGCGTGGGTATTGGTAAGGATTATTCTGGTACCGGTGATGATATTCCACTGGCAGAAGTTGAATACGATACTGTGCAACTACCCGTGAAAATCGGCACGATTGGTTATCAGTACTCGATCGTTGAATTGGCCACAGCACAAGCCATGAACCTGCAGCTTGAATCGGACAAGGTTCAAGCTGCAAATCTGGCGGCTGAAAAGCACATGTCGAATGTGGCTTGGTATGGTTACACCACAGCCAATGCAAGTGGACAGTTGGCCCAAGTGAACGGTTTCTTGAACCAGACAGGCGTAACGATTGTTACGGGTCAGAATGACTGGGCTACGGCGAGCATTGAACAGGTCCTATCTGACTTTAACAATTCGCTTTCAGATGCATCTACACAATTTGATGGTGATTCATCCATTGAGCCAGATACCTACATCATGGCTTCAAATCAGTATTCAAACCTTGCGAACCGTATTGTGGCTGATTCAGGCGGCAAGACATTCTTAGATTGGATCACTGAAAAGAACATCTTTACCACTCAAGGCAAATCACTGACCATTCGTGGTTCTGGTCGAGGTAATGGTAAAGGTACCGCTGGTGCTGATCGTTCAATCATCTATCGCCGTGATCCGTCTTGTATCCAGTTCAAAGGTAATAGCGTGGAATTCTTGACGGCGCAACCGAAAGGGTTAGATGTATTAGTACCAGGTCACTACAAATACCAGGGCGTTTGGTTAAAACGTGTTGATTCTCTTCGTTACCTTGATCATGCATAAGGATTAAAAGCTCATGGCTAAATATTCATATACATACAGCGGCTCTAATGCCGCTTTTGTTTTTTCTGGTGTTGCAACTTTACCAATGGGTATCGCCGTAGCACTTGAAGCTGATCAGCATAAGGCACTTCAAAAGAATAAGTTCGCTAAACATCTGATTGATGAAGGCGAACTCACGGTTGAAGAAATTGCGGAGTCTACTGCATCTAAATCTGCGTCTGGTGGTCGTGGTAAAGGTGCTCAATCTGGCAAGCCTGATGATGGTAAAGGCAAGGGCGATGACCCCAAAGGGACTGAGCTCACGATTGATGATGTGCGTAAAGCACTCACTGATCTTGAAATTACCTTTACTGAAGATGAAACCTTTGAGCAACTGCAGGCGAAACTCGCTCAAGCCACTGAATAAGGTGACGTATGGACTTACAGACGTTTCGGGAAAAATTTAAATCTGATTCTCAAATCTACAATTCAAGCGATTCTGAAATTATCGAAGTTTTAGAAGAGGCTGAACTGGTTGTATCGGTTATTGAGTTTGGAAAATTAAAGGAGCGTGCTGCAGGTCTATATGCGGCACATATTCTTAAAGTTCAAAAAGCCAATCCAAGTGGTATGGCTATTTCAAATGCTTCAAGTATGTCTATTGCGGGTCAGAGTGTTGGTTTTTCTCGATCCTCAAAAGATACGTTTTATGATCAAAGTATTTATGGCCAACGTTATTTGGCGTTAAAAAATTCAATCCCAATTGATGATAAAGGCACTAATCCTAATAGCTTGGGTGTTGGTGCTTTTGTTATTTAGGAGAAAGACATGTTTAAGTATCTAGCACCCACTTCATATAAAGCTGAATCAATTACGATTTCAGGTGTTAGTTATGAAGTGAAAAGTGGAATTGTTTCATCAAATGAAGACATCTATTTCGCTTTACAGCCTTTGCAATTTAGTCGTTATGTTGAAGAACCTAAAAAAGCTGTGACTGTAACAACTGCAAAATAGGTGGTTTATGGTTGATTCCGTAGATATTCGCATTCATTTGAATGAAGAAAATAATCGAGTCAAAATTGAAATACGCCGAACAATCACTGCATTAACCTTAAAACTTCAACGAGTGATTCAAGAAGATATGTTGAGTGGTCAAAGACTAAAGGTTCAGTCTGGTCGTTTGCGTGGTTCGCTTGTTTCAAGAGTTGAGGAAACAGGCGGATTGATTGAGGGCATTGTTTCTGCAGGTGGTGCTCATGTTAAATATGCCTTTATCCATGAATTTGGATTGTCAGGATCTTTGGGTATTAAGGAACATCTGAGACATATTAAACAAGTATTTGGTAAGCCAATTACTCCCCGTGATGTATTGGTTAAAGCGCATAGTCGAACTGTTAAGTTTAAAGAGCGCCGTTTCATGCGTGATTCATTGGATGAAATTGCCAAAATTGTGCCTAAAAATATCGACAAAGCAATTGAGCGAGGTCTAAATGGATAGTGAGAGTATTTACCAAACCTTGTTTGATCGGCTTTCAAATATCATAGGTGTAATTTCAGTTAGTAGGCGTTTAAAACATTTCAACCATGTAAATAATGACCAACGCCCTGCATTGTTTGTCACTCAAGGGAATCAGGCTGAAAATCCTATAAAGGGTTTGAATGCAAAAATTATTATGAGTGCTGATTTGTACTTGTATGTTTATGAAAATGATCCTACATGCGCAATTTCAACACAAATCAATATGTATGTTGATCGAATCCGTGAAGCAATTAAACCTGAATATCCTGAGATGTGTGAATACCAAACCTTAAATGGATTGGTTGAGCATTGCTGGATTGAGGGAACTGTTGAGGTTTATGAAGGTGTAGATGGAATGCTTGATGGACAGGGTATTGCAATCATACCGATCCAAATTTTAACAACCAATTAAACAACTAACCTAATTTTATAACCGCCTTCAATGGCGGTTTCGTCATTTTTGAGAGGTCAAAACAATGGCTCAATATTTATTTGGTGCAGGTAAGTTATTCGCAACACCAATTCTTGATGTTTATGGTCAACCTATTGCCAATCCTACACCTGTTGAAATTGGTGTTATGCAGTCAGTATCGGTTGATATTTCCTATGACTTAAAAGAGCTTTTTGGTCGTGGTCAATTTGCGGTTGATGCAGCGCGTGGTAAAGGCTCAATCAAGTGTAAAGCGACTATTGGACGTATCAATGGCGCCTTACTCAATTCGATTTTCTTTGGCGGTGTGATTGCTGAAGGTGGTCTTAATGTTGTGACGCAGACAATTAATGGTGAAAAAATCTTAACAGGTGGTGCATTAACACCAGTGGTACCCAATGCAGGTACGTTTGTTAAAGATATGGGTGTGACTACAGCGAAAGCCATTCCGTTAACTCGTGTGAGTGGAACGCCTTTAACGGGTCAGTACAGTGTAGATGAAGCGACAGGCGCTTATATCTTTGCGACAGTGGATGTGGGTAAAACGGTATTTATCAGCTTTAAATACTCTGCCACAGTGGCAGGTGCTAAATCAGGCTTGGTGAATAACCTTGATATGGGCTATACACCTGAATTCGCCGTGAATTTACAGCGTGAATATAAGGGTAAGTTTATGGGTATGGAGTTCTTCCGTTGCACCAGTAATAAACTTGGATTCAGTTCTAAGCAGGATGACTACGATCTTCCTGAGTTTGAATTTCAGCCGATGGCTGATGATCTTAACCGTGTTTTTCACTGGGATACTTCGGAGTAATTATTCATGCAATTTAAAGAAATTGAAAACCCACGTGGTACTACGATTCAAATTGATGGCCAAGCTTTTGTATTTGCGCCGTTGTCACTTGGCGCAGTCGAAAAACTTCTACCAGCATTACAAGGCTTTCAGCCGAACGATGTGGGTACAGTGATCGATGTTGCACATAAATCTTTAAAGCGTAACTATCCTGACATCACACGCGAAGATGTAGCCGATATGCTTTATATGGATCAGCTGGAAGAAGTGATGGGTGCTGTTATGGCAGTATCAGGATTAAAAAATAATAAAGCTGATGCGGGTGAATCGGGGGAATAGACTGGGAGGAACTTTATACTCATTTAATGATGACTACAGGTAAGGAATACGATTACATCCGTGATCAAATGGACTTACCAAGGATTAGAGCGTTAAATGAGTATCACACAAAGTTTCCTCCCGCCGATGTCGGTATTCAGCGTCTTTGTCGAATCTTAGAAGCATTTATGGGGATTGAAGATAATTCACAACCTCAAGATGATGATGATGATGAGGATTTAGAAGAAATGCTTTTTAATTTTCCTCAAGGGTGACTTCGGTTGCCCTGATTGTTTTTTATGTGCCAGTTGGTTAGAGTTTGTATTACTTAACAATAAAGATCTCAGTAAATGGCCTTAATAAACTGTAAAGAGTGTGGAAATCAGATAAGTGATAAAGCTGATAAATGCCCTAACTGCGGAATTAAGCAAAAAAAGTCAATTTCATTACTGGCCTTTATAGGGATTTTAATTGTAACTTTTGCTTTTATTGGATCATATTTGAGTGAACCTAAGGTTGAAACGACAGTTAATGAAAGCGTTAATAAAATTTCAAATCCTGAATTAAATGAAAATTCTGTTGTAATTACATCAAAGCGATTGATTAAAACTACAGCATTTAATGAAGACTCACTAAAATTTAGGAATATCTCAACCAAAACTACTGGTAAGTTTGGATTGGTAGCTTGTGGTGAAGTAAATGGGGAAAATAGAATGGGGGGGATGTCAGGTTATGTAAGATTTATTTCAAATGGGAAAACTCTTTTTATGGAAAATAACAAAGACACAACTATTCCTTTTAAGCAAATGTGGGAAGAGGCTTGCTAAACAAATATTGAATTTCAATAAAAGTGCAATCTATAACAAATTATATTATGAATATTCTCAATCACAGAAAGACAGCAAACTAAATGGAATTATTTAATATTGATTTAACAGGTTGGTGGTTGCAAAATTTTTTCAATGCCGAACGGGAATTGATTGTAAGAGAGTTTACGCCAAATAAAATGGGTTTGATTGGACAGTACGATAAAGAGCCACTTTTTACAGTTGATTCATTCAATATTAAGGATGAAGCAATCATTCCGTTTTTAGAGAGCCTGTCGGTATGGCTTAGGAAGTACGATAAAATTTCAAAAAAAATATATGCGAAGTTTTTGGAGGTATCTCAGTTAGATCCTTTGTGTGAAGTTGATTTGCTTTTAAATGATAAAGCTTATCGCAATTGGATTATTTTAAGACACTTAACTCTTTATAGTATTCATTGCCAATTAAGATTAGAGGTTAAGAGTGTCGAATTTAATTATGGAAATTATGATCGCGCACCAGATATATGCAAGGAATTGAGTGGGAAGTCATTCAGTTTCATAGATGATAGAGATATCATATTTTCACATTGGGAAATTTACAAGCCAACCTGTAGATGTACACTGCTTCCAAACTATGAAGGCATATTGATTGAGTAAACTTGTTAGTAAATCGAACAGATTTAGTGTCAAAATAGCAGTTACCATTGATTATGCAAAATGCAATAAATAGTTTGGTTAATTAATATTAATTTTCAAGACAACTGCCTTCACGGCGGTTTTTTTACGCCTAAGGAAAAGTAATGGCTAACGAAGTTGAAGTAAAAATCACAACCTCTACGGATGCACTTTCCGAAGGCATGAGTGAGGCAACCAATAAAGTTCAATCTGCAGCTGCTGATATTAACCGTATTGCAGATACGATTAAGAATGCGTTTGATGGTGTGCGTGATTCACTTAAGAATATTGATGTTAGCTTAAACATTGATATGAGTGGCGTTCAGCAGCGACTAAGCAATGCCGCGAATACGATTAAGTCACGTATTAACAGTATTGTAGATGATGCTTCAATTAAATTAAAAATTGATACCACATCGCTTGATTCAGAAATTGGCCGTGCTGAAAATTTAATCCGCTCAAGATTGTCAACATTACCGATTCAGAATGTGCGATTAAATATTGATGTGCATGAGATTCAACGCCGTTTGAATCAAATTAATAATCAGCAAGTTAAAGTCAAATTAGGTATCGATCTAAGCCAGTTACGTACAGAGTTGCAACAAGCTAGAAATACAATTGCAAGCTCGCTTCACTCAACCCTGTCTAATGCAATTCGAATTACTGTGAATTTGCCAGCATTGGCAGTGCAATTAAGACAAGCACGAACCATGATTGAAAACGCAATCAACCAGTTGCGCAATACCAACATAAACCTAAATGCTGTAATTAATGTTGATGCTACAAGCTCTATGCTGCGCGGGTCTTTGGATCGGTTAAAAAGCAGTATTGATTTGCTTCGCACCCGACTTAACTCAGGTGGTGGTGGTGGTGGTGGGCCATCGGATAGCGGTGGTCATCCCCCAATAATAGCTGGAATAAGTGGAATGTTTGCTGGATTGGCGGCTGGCTATATGGGAGTAACAGGTGCAATATCTGGGCTTAAGAAAGTAATTAGCACCCAGCGTGAGTTTGATATTTTAAATGCTCAACTAGAGACCGCAACAAAGTCTTCAGAGGGTGCAAAAGAAGCTTTTGCGACATTGCAGGATTTTGCAAAGAAAACACCATTTAGTCTTGAACAGGCTGTAATTGGATTTACAAAATTAGTGAATTTGGGTTTAACTCCTTCTGAGCGTGCCATGATGTCTTATGGTAATACTTCGGCTGCAATGGGTAAGGATTTAATGCAGTTGATAGAGGCTGTCGCTGATGCGAGCACTGGGGAGTTTGAACGTTTAAAAGAATTTGGTATTAAAGCGAAACAGCAAGGCGACAAGGTGTCTTTAACATTTCAGGGTGTTACCAAGACAATTGGTAATAACGCCAAAGAGATTGAGAGCTACTTAATAGCCATTGGTGAGAATGAGTTTGCAGGGGCAATGTCGAAACGTGTTGATACTTTAGATGGTGCAATTGCATCGCTCAGTGATACTTGGGATTCTCTATTTCGTGCGGTATCTAACATGGGTGTCGGTGACATCATTAAACGATCTGTTGGTAGTGCTGAGGATGCAATTGATAGTTTAATTAAAGTGTTGGAATCTGGTGCAATTCAGGCAGCCTTGAGTGGTATGTCGACAGCCTTTAGCATTTTTAGTACTAGTACGCAGAATGACATGAATAACATGAAAGGCGCTTTTTCTGGCCTGGGTGATTATTTGGTTTCTTCTTGGCAATCAACACTTAATGAGATTAATGCGTTAGGTAATATTTTTAGTACAGCTAGATCATATGTACAAAAAGCAGCGATTGGTGTTGCTGCTGGTGTTGATATCGTGTCTGATCCATTTAATCGACGCACTACAAATCAACAAAAAGAAGAGAACTATAAGTCATCACTAGGACAAGTAGACGCAGAACTTAACGGTAGAACCGACGCCCTTAAGAATTCTCTCAATATGAACACATTGCTTAAAGTCCAAGGCTCAATGATTGATATAGGGAAGAGTATTAGCAAAAATGGTGATCCGCTTGCAAAATATAAAATTTCAAGTGGGGTTGAAGCGACACAAAGCTCTAATACGAAAGACAATAAAGAGTCTGGCTCTAAAGGTAAGGAATCGAAATACGAGCCGACGTCTTACTCAAACCTGCGTGTTAAAAGCTCAGAAGCGTATGGAGGAGGTAAAGCTCACCAAGGTGTGTTGGATTTGGCTGGCGCAATTCAAGATAAATTCCAAATTACACGCTTTACTGCTTTTAATGATAAATATCACCAGGGCACATCAAGCAAACACGCAAAGGGGTTGGCTTTAGATTTTGGCTTACAAACCCCAAGTAAAAGCGGTCAAGTTACTTCTGACTTAAAAGCGATGTTTGGTAAGAATGGAGTAAATGCTCAAGTTCTAGATGAGTATAAGAATCCATCAAAACGTGCAACAGGTGGGCATATTCATGTCAGTTTTAATTCTCAAGCGGATGCTGATAAATATTTAGCTTTGGTTAAAAATGACAAAGTTAAAGGAGATAAAAAATCTAGTTCCGATTCTCAGTATGAGCGTTACTTAGAGGAACAAACACAAAACGCTGAAAAGGCTGAAAAAGAACGCTTAGACTTAGCTTATAAGTACGCTTCTGAACATGAAAAAATCGAACGCGACTTGAAGAATGAAATTGATCGAATTGGTAAATCTACCGCAACCGCAGACGAAAAACGAGCTTATACACTACAGGCTGAAAAAGAAGCATCCGATAAACTTGTTCAATTGAAATTGGAGGAATTCGATAAGATCAAGCCGATCTACGAACAAGAGATCCAATTTAAACAAGATCAAGCGCAGAGAATTTATGAGCTGGAAAAGGCACAAATTCAAGCTGATTTAGATGCTGGATTAATTTCAAATGTTGAAAAAGTTAAGCGTGAAAAACAGCTTGAAGATCAACTTTATCAAATCAAACGTGATGGATTACTAGCTCGATTGGCTTTAGAGGATCAACAGTCTTCTGTTTCTGGCAAGGTTGCAGGTCAGGCAGGTGTGACGGGTAGTATTTCAGAATTAGACAGTCAAAAAGCAGTTAATGATGTTAAAACGCCAGGTCTTATTTCTGATGCTGAAATGAAAGATTTTGAAAAAAGATTCGGAAAATTAACATCAAGAGTTTCTAAATTATGGGATCAGGGCATCCAATCCATGATGGATGGAACATTGACATGGCGTAATGCAACCAATGCTGTTTTGACAGATATGGCGAGTTTTGCGATACAAACCGCAACCCAAGAACTACAGGGCTGGTTAAAAATTCAGGCTGTAAAACTGGCTAGGAAGTTAGGTTTTATTGGTGCTGAAACTACTGCTGAAGTAACAGGTCAAACCGCCCAAGCAACCGCCGTAGTTGCTGGTGAGACAATTAAAACTGCTGCAACATCAACAGGTGTTTTTGCTCGTTTAGGTTTAAAACTTATGGAAGTACTCAAATCCATCATGATGTCCGCATGGGAAGCCATGGCCGGAGCATGGGCAGCATTGTCTGCAATTCCATTTGTAGGACCAGCGTTGGGTGTTGCAGCGGGTATTGCTGCCTTTGCTGGTGTATCCGCCATTGTTGGTAAGGTGTCATCTGCTCGAGGAGGGTATGATATTCCTGCAGGTGTGAATCCGATGACTCAGCTGCATGAAGAAGAGATGGTCTTGCCAAAACAGCATGCCAACACGATTCGCGCATTAGGACGTCAGATGGCCAATGGTGCTGTCAATGAACAGCCAGCATATGCCGGTGATATAGCCATGATGCCATCGATTAATATTCAGGCTTGGGATTCGAAAGATATTAAGCGTTTTATGAAAAAGAATGGCCGTGCTTTGGCTGGTGGCTTAAAAGGTTACAACCGTAATTTTGGTAAGTAATGAGGACTTAATATGTCGGATGAAATTTTTCCTGAATTACCAGGACTAGAATGGGAGCTTACTAAGACTCCCATTTTTAATACCAAAATTATGACCTCAATCAATGGTCGAGAGCTTCGAGCCAGTTATCAGGCTGTTCCAAAGTATGAAATCACGATGTCCTTTGGATTCTTACGAGAGTCTAAAGGACGTAAAGAATTGCAGAAACTTCAAAGTTTTTTTGAAGAACGACGAGGGGCATTTGATTCATTTCTCTACAAAGCACCTGAGGATAATGAATTTAATTGCTTATTTGTTGGTGATGGTACTACCGCAACTTATCAACTTTATAAAACGCAGGGTTCAGCTCAAGTTGCTGTTGGAAACACGCTTGAAAATACACAACCATCCAATCCAGATATGTGGAATCACAGTGTATCTAAGGATATGTGGGGACCTGAACAAAAACTTATGTGGAGTGCGGGCACAGTTGGTGTCACAAAGGACGGTATGTTTGTGCTCTCTGAACCATTAGATGAAGGTCAAAAAATTCACATTTTAGGTACGTATTTTTATCGCTGTCGTTTTAAAGATGATGAGCAACAATATACTCACTTTATGGCCAAGCTTTGGAAAGCCTCAAAAGTTGAAATGATTGGTTCATTGGGAAAGAAAATATGAGAGCAGCTTCAGCAAAGTTAATTGGTCTATTAGATGCAGATCAGTTTCTAATGGCAGATCTCTTTAGCATTACAACAGTGCAAGGTGGTGTTTTTCGATATACGAATTATGACTTTGATCTTATTGTTGCTGGTCACGTTTACAGCTCTGATGGTCCAATTATTAGTCGGGAAGGGATTAGCCTCTCACTTGGTATCGAAGTCGATAATTTATCGATCAGTATTGATTGTACCGACGATAATAAGTGGAATGGCATTAACGTTGTTCAAGCATTTCATAATGGCCAATTAGATGGTGCTCGTTTTAAGTTAGAGCGCATTTTTATGGACATGAATACACCAACGGATACCAGTGCCGGCACTATCAAGTTGTTTGAAGGGCGAATTATTGAGCCTGAACTTGATCGCAATTCTATTCAAGCGAGTGTTGCATCAGATCTGGATGAATTGAACGTGCAAATGCCACGAAATCTGTATCAGCCAAGCTGTACCAATACGTTATTTGATACAGCATGCGGCCTATTACGTCAAAATTTCATGATGCAAACGACGATTGAGTCAGGCAGTACTTCAGCACAAATTTTATGCCAGGTGAATCAGCCACAAGGTTGGTTTACTCAAGGTGTGGTGGAATTCTTGGACGGTGGTAATGTTGGCTTAAAACGAACTATTCGTATGCATGAATCTGGAATATTACTGCTGACTTTGCCATTGTTGGAAGTACCTCAAACAGGGCAGCGTATTCATGTTTATCCAGGATGTGATAAGCGTTTGGAAACTTGCCAAAATCGATTCAATAATTTCAGCCGGTTCCGTGGTGCACCATTTATACCGGTTCCTGAAACTGCCGTTTAATTAAATTTGTTATTAATCCATACCCAGCAAAAGCTGGGTTTTTTTATGGGGTGAGAAAATGCCATTACCAAGTAAGGAGCAGTTCACTGGTTCAGGGGTGACTGAACAAATCTTCAAAAATGCCCAGAATCAGCTGATTAAATATATTCAAGAGCATGTTGCGACTAATGACAAGGTAATCGCATATAAAACTGGAGTGAATATTTTTGATCCAGCCAAAATTAAAATTGGGAAATATTTTAATTACTTGGATGGTGAAGTTGGAGATGCAGCATCTAGTTTTGTGGCAGCAGGGCCCTACCAAATAGAGGGTGGTATAGAATATAAAACACCTTTAAATTACGGACAGCAATTTGCATTCTTTGATGAAAGCATGAAATACATTTCTGGTAAATCAACGGCTTTACCATCTTCCTTATTTACTACTCCTTCGAATGCTAAGTTTATTGGTTTGACTCTAGAAACTAATAACGTCTCAGATTTCATGTTATGTAAATCAAGCGAATATCCAGCGATCTACGTGCCATTTGAACTGAAATTAGATGAGTTAAAACTTCAATCTGAACAAGTTGAAGATTTTGATAATCGCTTAGAAGCTAATCTTAATAAGCTTAGTTACTATAAGCTTAATGTTTTAGATTTCTCAAAGGTGACACCTTCAAGATATGTTTCATATTTAAATGGTGAGCTGGATTATGTTGAAGGTTATAGTGTAATAGGTCCATGTGAAATCAAACCCAATACTGAATATCAGACATCTCAAGAGTATTCGCAACAGTTTGCACTTTACGATTCAAATATGAATTTTATTTCAGGAATGGCCTCTCCACCTGCAAGTAAAAAATTTACGACCCCTGTTAATGCAAAATTTATTAATATCACTGTGCTAGATAGTGAGTTAAATACTGTTATTTTTGCTGAAAGCTCTGTTTTTGCTGATGTAAAAGATGTAAAAGACATTGCTTTTGAACACTTAGTAGTTAAGCCTGAACAGATCTCGGGATTAACGAATCTAGTTGAATCAACAATAGGGTTATCTCCTTTAAATATTCTTGATCTTGATAAAATTATTCCTGATCGATATGTGGTTTATACGAATGGTGCGCTTGGTTATAACGCCGATTATTCAGCCGCAGGCCCTTATGAAATAAAGCCCAATACTGAGTATCAAACATCGTTAAATTATGTTCAGCAATTTGCATTTTATGATGAATCAATGGCCTATCTATCTGGAATGCCATCCCCGCCAGCCGATAAAAGATTTATAACGCCATTAAATGCAAAATATATTCGCTTAACAGTAGGTAATAACCAACTCGATAAAGTCGTTATAGCAGAAAGTGCAATATTTCCAGAAGCTTATGTTTCTTCAGATGTAAAATTAGCGAAAAATTTAATTGTTAGTGGTAATTCTAGTTCTGTCAAAATTAATGAAATATGGGTATCTGCGGATTTAAATGATTCAGATCCTAGAGTTAAGTTTAAGGGCAAAAATGCAATTCAACTTGCCTTGGATAGCATTACAGATGCAGGCCCTAATAATCGCTATATTATCTGGGTTAAAAAAGGTCTTTACAAAATCACCAAAGCTACAGAGTTTTTAGGTTATCGCGGATACCCTGCAATGGTGCTAACTAAAGATCATGTTGATATTTTTGGGCAGGGCGAGAACAATACAATCGTATGGGCTGAACTTCCATATAGTGATGCGGACATAGGGCCGTCAATAGACGGAAATATTTATCCACGTGAGCAATATCAAACTGTATACGATTATGCAGATGATAGCGAAATTAAAGACATTACATTCATTGCTAAAAACTTACGCTATACAATTCACATCGACAATCCAAATGGCGCGGATTCTACGCGTAAATATGAAAACGTAGGTTATATTTTTAAAGGCGATAAAGGTTCATTAACTGCAATGGGTTGTGGTACTTCGTCAGGTGAAAGAACTTATATAACTGGCGGCCGTTCACTTTCGGATAAGAATGTTCCTTTTGCTTGTCATAATAATATAGCTTTTGATAAGCCGTCATATTGGTCATTTAAAGGTCATAATTTCACAGCTTTGGAGAATGTTTATTTTGCTTATATGCAAAGTGACGGCTCTTTACTTGAGGATCAATTAGAACTAATCGGGTGTAGTTTTGGCGGTATGGCGTACACATTAGGTTATGTTCAAGTATGGCTAACAGGGAATACAGAAACAAATAGGGATTCATTTGATCATGCTGAATGGATGGTCACAGGATACGGGAATGATCCGTTTTTATTTAAAAACGACATATCTGGTCAAAGTTTATTATTCAAATCAACGGCCGTTGGTCTGAGTAATACAGTCCGATTTAATATAGAGTCTTCGGCATACTCTAAGTTGATTAAAAATAATCAAAAAAATTCCATCTCAAGTTTGTATATAGATAGTCGAGAATTTATAGACAGCTATATTGTTCAGGATGGTAGTCCGGGAATGCCCGCAATGGCTTGGGGCTGTAAAGACTTATCAGAAATGATTTATCTTTATGACAATGGTATTAATTACACAAGTCTAGCTAAGCGCTTGGGGGATTGTTCTGTAACCAACTTAGCATTGGAGGTCATTGTTAATGGTATTGCTAAAACCATAGTTTTTAACAAAAATTACTCAGCTATGACCAACGCGCAAATACTTGCCGAAATGAATGCTCAAATAACTGATGTAACAATTGAATTTACAAGTTATGGCCGAGATTATTACCCTACAATAACGGATGTTTCAGAAGCTATTTATAACAAAACTGAATCTTTTATTCCTAAAGGTAGTTTAGTAACTAAGCAAGCCGGTTATGTGAAACTTGCGAACGGTAATGATAAAGTTTACGGCGTAGCTCTAGACGATATCCCAGTAATGCAAGTTACAAGCGAGGGGGTAAAGAAAGGTCAAGGCCGAGTATTAAAGCATGGTTATATTTATGCAAACCGCAGCCAAGCGCACTTTGTTTTAGCAGATAACGAAAACCCCGCATTAGGTACTAGATTTTCTGTTTCAAACGGTCAACTTGTAACAGATATAAACGGAAAAATAAGTACCGATATTGATGTTGGTGTGATTTCAATTAACTGTTAGATGATGAAAACCTGATCCTTTGAAAGATCAGGTTTTTTTATGGGTGAATTATGAAAAATCTTGAAGCTGTTGCCGAAGCCATGACTTGGATCGGTACACCATATCATCATCAGGGACGTGTGAAAGGTGTCGGTGTAGATTGTGGGACATTGATCTGTGAAGTCTATGAAAAAGTGGGCTTGATGGATCACTTAGATCCGCGCCCATATCCACCAGATTGGCACATGCATCAGCTTGGACAACGATATTTAGAGCACGTCAAATCGGTATGTATTGAAGTCGATAAACCACAACCAGGTGACATCGTTTTATATCACTTTGGCAAGTGCATCAGTCATGGTGCAATTGTTGTCGAATGGCCGACGATTATTCACTCCTATATCCATCAAGGAGTAATACTTCAAGATGGCACTAAAGGAAGTCTAGCTCGCAGAATTGCGGGCTTTTTTCGTATGAAGAGGCTCAAAGAATAGTATGGGTGGAATATTTGGAAGTACAACGGTCAGTACGTCTGATAAACGTATTAACTCGATGCGAATTCAGCAGTCTGCGTATGGTCTGACACAGCCATTGGTTTATGGCAAGAATCGTGTGGCGGCCAATATGTTTTGGTATGGTGATTTCAAGTCTATTGCTCATACCACAACAACCAAATCTGGTGGTAAAGGGGGTAAAACTAAAACAAAGAACACAACATATACTTATTCTGCTTCATTGATGCTGGGTCTATGTGAAAATAAAATCAAGGATATTGGCATTGTGTGGCGTGACAAAGAGCAACTTATCACAAAAACTGAGGGTGGTGTCCAGCTCGATCCAATTCATCAAATTGGTTTCGAACTCTTTGATGGAGAACAAAATCCTGTATGGGGATATTTAACTTCATATCATCCAAATCAAGCAGTCCATTATCCATTTCTTGGTTATGTAGCATGTGCTAACTATGATTTGGGTGGTAGTGCAAGCTTATCGAATCATAATTTTGAAGTGATTAGTGATATTACATTTTCAGATACGATTCATGATGCCAATCCAGCTGACGTAATTGAAGACCTCATTACCAATCCACGTTACGGTGCAGCACCTAGCCTAAATATGGCGGATTTATCTGAATTTCGAACTTATTGTGCAGCCACTAATTTGTTGATCAGTCCTGCTTTGACAGAACAGCGAGAAGCATTTGAAATCATCAATGAAATTGTGGAAGCGGTGAATTGTGCCGTGGTACCTAGTCCTGATGGATTTAAAATTCGCTCTTATGGTGACAGTGCGGTGACGGGCAATGGTGTAACTTTTGCACCTAACTTAGAGCCTGTTTATCACCTCACGGATGATGATTTCTTGGGTGAAGATCAGCCTGTCCGTGTACGTCGAAGTCGTGATACAGATGCTTATAATCACTCTCAAATCGAATACGTGAATCGCTTTAACCAGTACAACACTGAAACGGTAGAGGCAAAAGACCAGGCGAATATTGAAATGTTTGGTTTGCGTACACAAGATCCAGTGAAGTTCGATTTTTTCTGCGAACCTAAAATTGCGCGTCATGCGGTGCAATTGCTGTTACAGCGAAAACTCTACGTTCGAAATGAATATGAGTTTGAATTGGGTTGGAAGTACTGCAGATTAGAACCTATGGACATTGTGACTATCACAGATGAATCATTGGGTTTAGATCAGTTTCTTGTGCGGATTACGCGAGTTGAAGAAGATGAAGAGGGTGTACTTTCGATTACAGCTGAAGAGCTTGCAGTCGGATCTCGTTCTGCAGTGGAATACGACCTGCAATCATCAAACGGTTATCAAGGCGGGAATGAGGAATCAGGCAATGTCAATGCACCCGCAATCTTTGAACCTCCTTTGGAGTTAACGGAGGGAAAAAATCAAATTTGGGTAGCGGTATCGGGTGGAATCAATTGGGGCGGTTGTAATGTATGGGCCAGTATAGACAATACTACTTATGAAATGATCGGTAGCATTTATGGTTCTGCTCGCTACGGTACATTAATTTCTGGGATAGATACTGATGACACTGCAATGCAAATTCAACTAAATACGACGAGTCAGATTTTTGGCGGGACATTGCAAGATGCTGAAGTCGATGCGACATTGTGTAAAGTTGGTGATGAGTATATCAATTACATCGATGCAACTTTGGATGGTTCAGGTCGTTACACATTAAACGGCATGCTTCGTGGACGTTTTGATGATTCGAGTTCTCACAGTCCGGGTGAATCTTTTGTTCGTATTGACCGTGCGCTCTTTAAGTATGATTTCAATGCAAATATGGTTGATAAGCAAATCTATTTGAAGTTCACCAGTTTTAATGGTCTTGAGCAAAGAGAAGAAACTTTAGATGAAGTGACTGCATATAGTTACACCATCAATGGTGGTCGTCCTGCAGGTGTTAAAGGTTTGTCTCTGCAATCTGCATTTGAAGGGATGACTTTTAAAGTTCAATGGCAAAGTGCTGCTGGTGCTACAGGTTATATCGTTCAAATCATGTCTGGTGGTGTGTTACTGCGTGAAGTTGAAACAACAAACACGGATTACAGTTACAGCATGGATGAAGCAAAAATAGACGGCATTCAGCGCGCTTATACAATTCGTGTGGCCAGTAAGAATGGGTTAATTGTCAGTACATTTGCTGAACTAAATATAAGTAATCCAGTCCCGCCACAATTGCTTAATGTGTATACCTCAGCCACAGTTGATTCGATCACAGTCACATGGATACCGAGTGAAGTGCCTGATTTGAAAGATTACCAGGTGTGGATCAGTACCAGTGCGAACTTTGATCCTGATACTGCTGCAGCAAGTTGGACGGGTATAGAAAACGCTTGCACGATTACTGGTTTGCAATCAACAACCACATATTATGTGCGTGTCACAGCGCGTGACGTGTGGAAACCAACTTCGTGGAATTATTCAGTACGAATCACACAAGCAACCTCGGAAGCGTAAATCATTAACCATTAAAAGCACCCAACCGGGTGCTTTTTTATTACCAAAATTTAGGAGTGGTCTATGAATGACCCATTAAGCATTAAAAGTCTTCCATGGCTTTTTAAAATCATAGCAGCAGTAGTGGGGGCAATCTTTGCACTTACCTTAAGTGGCGACATTGATACTGAAGGTCGAATTAAAATCACTATAGGTGTGATTATGAAGTTCACATTTAGCGTAGCGATTAGTCTATACGGTGGCTCTGCATTTATTGAATATTATGATTGGCAGGTGTATTCACATATGACGCAAGGTTTTGTGATGTTAATCTTTGCGATTTTTGGAATGTTGTTAATTGGCATCTGGTATCAAGCAATTCAATTGTTACGTGGTAAAACCATTGGCGAGTTAATCTTTGAGATTCGATCAGCTTTTAAAGCAATGTTTAAGTGAGTGCATAACATGAAACAGATATTTGATTTTTTAAGAAAGATCAGTGGTGGTTCACTCACCCAGAAACAAGTTGATGCTGCGGATAAATTGATTGCGACTGCGTATGACGATGTAACCGAAATGTTCGGCATTGCTATTGATGTAATGAGCACAAGCCCTAGTGGTGTTGACCTGATCTGCAATTTTGAAGGAAAGCGACTCATTGCCTATGATGATGGTGTAGGCGTATGGACCATTGGTTTTGGTACAACGATTTATCCAAACGGCATTAAAGTCAAAAAAGGGGATACTTGCACTGAATCACAAGCCAAAGCCTACATGGCCAACGATTTAAAGAAGTTTGAAAGTACGGTCAATGATGTCGTTAAAGTTCCGATCAATCAAAATCAGTTTGATGCATTGTTATCACTGGCATACAATATCGGCTCTACCGCATTTAAAAATTCCACCTTAGTCAAAAAACTGAATGCTGGTGATATTCTTGGAGCAGCAGATCAGTTTAATGTTTGGGTGAATGCCGGCGGTAAGCGTATGCAGGGGCTTGTTAAGCGACGAAAAGCAGAAAAAGAATTATTTAAAAAGCCCTCTAAGTGAGGGCTGTATTTTATTTACGAGAAAACTGTATGATTTCAGCTGATTTTAATTTTGATGGAGAATTATCCAATTTAACAATTTTATCAGCATTAGACCTCATATTAATCATTTGACCAAAATCATCATTAAGATAACCTTTAGGTAACCCTGATATTAATTCCAAATGCTTCTTGAGACCGAATTTTTCAATAATATTAGCTTTATCAAATCCGCCTTGTTCAAGCAGCATTTTGATCATATTCATAAGTAAATTCGGCTCTTCTGCGACAGTATCAATATCATAGGGTTCTGATTTGGTATATCCGCGATAGCGGTAACTTCGCCAGAGCTTAGAAGATTGATCATCAGAAATAATGTTTAATGTTTTAGCTTTATAGATCATCGCAGCTAACGAAATTCCCCAACGCTTTTTTAATAGCATTAGAGATTCTAGGGAAACACGGTTTCTTGTTTCTGCAATGAATGCACTAGTCGGGAATAAAAAACAATTAGCAAAATAATGAGCTTGTTCTTCAAGCTTATCAAACCAATTTTTCTTATCCTCCTCTGTTAGGTATTTATGCATAACGATATGCCCTAACTCATGCGCTAAATCAAATCGCCCTCGAAAGAAATTTTGCTTATCTGCTGCAATAAATATATAAGGTCTATCATTTATCCAAGCAGATGTGCCATCCATTTCATCATAACCGATTTCAAATCTTGTAACTACGATACCCGCACGCTCGACACGTTTCATCAAGTTTGGAATTGGAGAAACACCTAATCCCCATTGATTACGTAAATTTTCAGCTAATAACTGAATTTTTCCTTCAGTTAATGATAAAGATTCCTCTCTAGTTAGAGAGGGGATCAAATCAACTTTAGGGAAGGAAATCCATTCATCAGCAATTGATTGAATTTCAGCTAAATTCAATAGCATTGAGTTAGATCTAAAACAAGGGGCTTTAAGTACTCGCTTTTTTGCACGATTTAAAAATAAAGGATTGCCAAAATTAGGAACTTCGCGGGTAAACCAGTGCACAGGAATGCCAAAAGCTTCAGATATACTGATTAATACTTCTGGTTGTGGACTGTGTGTACCATCTTCCCATTTAGTAACTGTGGATGGTGCTACATCAATCATTGTTGCCAAAGCAGTTTTACTTAAGTCATCGTACATTTGACGGGCAAGTTTCAACCTATTTGGCTCGAACTTATCTATACCCAACATTATCTGTACCTCCAATTTTTTACTCACCTGAAGCGCGGGAGCTAATGTCAGCCTGTTCAAGGCGCTTCTTGATTGCTAGTATAGGTTCTTCCGCCACATCAGTCATCGGCTCAGATGCAGATTTTTTAAGTTCATCTAAACTAAAACTAAGAATAGGTCTATTTTCAATAGGGTGCGGAACGATAAAATCTAGATCTAGCAATTCAAAATCAGATTTCCAATAACCAGTTACACATACAAAAAGTAAATCATCAAGTTCGACACTCTCATCTAAGATAGCTTTCGCCAAAAGATCTCTCTGACTTTCTTTGATTAACCCAATATTTGATCGGGATTGTTCTAAGTAAAATTTAGCATTTTTGGTATTAATAGAATCCCTTCGCATGATTACTATATGACACGACGGTGTAATCATTTGAACAAATTGATGTCCTTTGGGTTTTGTATCTTGAACGACAGCATTGTGCCCAGATTCGGTAGCACTGGCCAAGAGTGCATCCATTAATAAGCCAGGTTCATATTTTGCACTTTCTTGACGCGCAAGTTCGGGTGAATGATAAATTTCTTGTACAAAATTATCTTTTTCTAATAATCTGTTTTTAATAGAAAAAACTAAACCGTCGAGAAAATTATTGCCAAATTCATGCGCAATTCGACTAAGAATGTGTGGGCGTAGTTCGTTTATATCCATAGTTATGCAGCTCATATGACTTTGTCAAAATGTATCATATTTATTTCGTATCATGTATGTTTTTTAATTAAATTTAATTTTTTGAATGGTTTTGTTGTAAATCAACCATTAATTAAGTGTTTTATACCAAATTGAGAACTATGAGAAACCATTTTAATGGTGGGTATTTTTTGAAATTGATGACTATGGGTTGCAACAGCTCAACTCAATTATCACCAACGGTTCCGAGTAATTTAATGCAGCCTACAGCCAAGTTGCAGAAATTGGAAACAGGAGAGGGTAAATCTATCTTGCCTTGGGCCATTGATACTGTGGCCAAATACAACCAGTGCTCGGCTCAGGTTGATGCGTTTATTGAATTAAATAAGCCCTCTAAGTGAGGGCTTATTCGTATAATGCCCATTATGTTAAATAGACATAGAAATAGTGAACTTATCCACTATTTCCAATCTATACGCTTGTCCAAGAAAGCATGTTGAGCATTTAACTTAGGTTCATTTTGTAGCTTTTCAAAGTATTCAAGTTTTTGATCATCCTCTATATCAAAACGCTTCATCCATGCTTCAGCTCGATATCCTGTAATTAACGGAGCTTCGGGATTATCTTGATTGCCTCGATGTAAACTTCCAATTTTTTCAACACGCAAAGGCTTTAATATTCTATTTAACAGTACATATGGAGCAGGTAAGGGATCCTCTTCAACCGAACCACTTAAGGGTAATGTTCCTGACTGAAATACAACGCCATTGCCGTAATCGTATCCAACAAACCAATTCATCGGAAGCTCGCTGTTTAATATTTCCTTTTCCTTGATTTTATTAAACCACTCATAGTTAATTGCTGTAAGCCAACTTACTGTTTTTATTCCATTAATTAAATTATTGGATTCTTTAGTAGGACTCCCGACATCCATTGCCCACCATTTCCGAGAGAAAAAGGCTTCTGTTGGTTCATTTTTATCTTCTCTAATTTGAGAAATAATACAGGCATAGCCAGCATAACCATGATTCGCTTTTAGGCGTTGAGCACACTTAATAAACAACTCAATAAAGAGCTTTGAGTTTTCTTCAACCCATACGATAGGCATCGAAAAAGTTAGACTGCTCTGATATATGCCCATTTCAGATCGCCACTTACTAACTCCTCCAACAGCAAATTCCCAAGCCCCCGTTGCAAATTTCTCTTTACCACTGGTATACAAAAAATAAAAAGCTTTCATTGGGCTATAATTTTTTAAGCTATCTCGTATAGGTTTAGCCTTATTGAAGGCTAAATTTTCACTTTCTCCTTTTGGTGGTTCATCTTGCCAAAGCCAAGTTAGATGATCTTTAGCAATCTCACTGTAATCATCAAAACACTTGGCAATCATTTCACGCATTTCGTCGCTATAGCCTTCTTTAAAGTACAAAACAGCACGAATTGCAGGAATAGCCCCTACATAATCTTCAGGACCTCCTTTAGCAAAAAGTCCTCCACCTGTTGCACCTTCTTCTTGCTTCTCTGCCCAAAGTTTATATTCTTCTTCTGTCTTTAAATGCATACAATTTTCCTTTACCAAGCTGGGCTAGGTGATGGTTTTGGAGATGGAAATTTAGGAAGTTTAGGCAATTTTCCTTTTCTTAATTGAAGCGCAGCAGCAATAACTCCAGCCGCCCAAGTGGCATATTCTAAAACAGTCGATGTTTTGCCTTTATCATCATCACTACCACAATCACATTCATCAGGATCTAGCCTTTTAACCTTACTTTTGTCTCCTGCTATGATTGGGTAATCTGTTTCCTGACCATGGCTAATTTTATCCTTAAATTTTATTTCGACAATTTGTTTAATATTATCTTGTGTGGGCGGTTTATTTGGATCTTTGACAATCACTACATCAGGACGACGCACCATACCTTGCCCAGCTTCAAAAGAGTAACCCTTTTCTTCTTCCCAATGCTTTTTAATCCATCCTGGAAGATAAGGATGGACCTTAGTAATAATTCCCTTATCCATGATTGGCGCAGGAGGATTACGATGCATATCATAATTTACTTCCGCTTTATAGGGACTTTGGTGATTCAAAAATTTATCAAGTTCTCCTAAGCGTTCAGAGACACAAGATTGGTGTTGATCACGATTTCCACTTTTCCCTTTATTGGGATTAACATTGCAATAGCAAATTGCTTTACAAATAACTTTTTTATCTTGTGGGTCGAGTTGGTCACTTCCAATGGCAACCACTTTAATTGTCTGTAGTTGAACTGGCGCAGTTTTTAATGTTCCTTGAGGTTTTCCTTGGTCAGCCATTATCTAATTCATCCACTAGGTTTAAGTGAATATCTTCTTCTGATGGCGTGTAAATCCAATCAGTAAAGCCCTGATCATCACTTGCATACATGGTGCTTGTTCCATCACCTAAAGTGACACGTACTCGACGATTTACAATCGGTTCCCCTGTATTTTGATCGACCAATTGAAAACGACCTCCATGTTCTACAGGTGGAGGAATTGTTTCTTCGTCTTCATCATTTGGATTACCAATTAATTGAGAACCAAAAGGAGAACTAGGTTCAACGACAACCAGAAAAGAACTAGGAAGCAAAGAAGCTCCACAAGCTGTTTTCATGGTTGCTAGTGCAACAGCATTACCATCAGGGAGCGTAAAATTATCAGCTCCTTCTGAAATAGGAAAAATGCCTTTACATTTAGGGCAAGAAACCATGTAGCCTTTAGCTGCCATGCCTATTCCATTAACTGATATAGAGGGGTGTCCTTGAAGTACGACTCCACCATGATCTGTTTTACAGCCTTGAACAATTACGGCTTTCATTCAATACCTTTTATTCTTATGAAAATGATTAGAAGATGAAGTCTCATATTAAATTAAAAGTATTCTAAAAGTTAATTTTTTGTTTAGTTTCTCTAAAATTAACATAATACACCTTATGCGAAATCCTCGATTTATTTTAAAATAAATCATATGTTTAACTGTTTTATAAAAGCCCAATCAATCTCGATTGGGCTTTTTACATGAAGTATGGAGTTTCATGCATAATATTTGTTCATATTGAAGTAATTTTGTTTAATTAAATTTAACTCTTAGGTCGAGAGTTGATTAATCCCCAATTGTCCCCAACACAGGAATCATTCTAGGCCCTGCCATTCTTGCCTTACCTACAATCTCAACCAATTCATCATAAGTTAAATTAAAAGAGTCTTCGCTATCAAAAATATAAACAACATTTTTATCTTTAAGCTCATCTGGAGTTTCTGGTATGAAACGAGCAGGGATTAATTGTTGTGTTAATTTTCCATCAGTTAATGTTGGTATGTTTTTAATATTGCCGTCAAATTTTTGCATAAACTATAACTTCCTTTAGGTTTCACCCAGCTTGCAGAAATGCGCAAGTTGGCTTATTTCACAATTTTCAGGTACGGTTCTGTTACACCACTCAAAAAAGATGCACCATGAAAACTATAAATACATTAAAACACTTCAGTATTGACTCAGCCAATCAAATTTCATTACCTTGCACCTTAGATGAAAAAGACCAAGTGATTGAGGTTCGAGACTACCAAGGAAATGTGCTGCAACACAATAAAGAAGCACGTCAGGTGCTGTGGAATGGAAGGCGATTGTATTATTGATTACCAATCGTCAACCATATCAGCCCAATCCTGCATCATCTTTCTGCGGTCATTTAGCCATTTTGCATGGTCATAAGCAGCTTTTACCTTATCACCCTTAACATGCGCAAGCTGAAGCTCTATCCAGTTTGAGTTGTAGTTTGCCTCATTCAGGCTTGTGGATGCTGTAGCCCTAAAATCATGCATAGTGATATGTCCTAATCCCATATTTCGAAATGATTGATTTAGTGTTGTAGGGGCAATCATTGAATTATTGTTAACGCCCGGGAATATATAAGGGCTATCTGGATAAGCAGCAAATTGCGCCCTCAAGATCTTCATAACTTGATCTGATAGTGGCACAATATGAATTCTATTTTTCTTCATGTTGCGCTTACCATTAAGAATGTCAGACTTAGACGCGATTGGAATGGTCCATGTACGGGCCTCAAAATCAATATACTCTTTCAACCCTCTGCGGACTTCGATTGTCCGTAGCATTGTATAGATAAGTGCTTTAAGTGCATTTTTGGTGCTGATAGAGCCTTTATATTTATTAATACTCGGCATAATTAGTTTTTGGTCTTTTGAGCTGACAGGCTGGGCATTCTCTGTTTCAGGGGTATGAATGTATCCACGTAACGCATAGGTTGGATCATTGATCAATCTGTCGGAGATGATCGCATACTGCATGATCTCAGCAATAATTTGTCTAATTGAGATCGCCTTGTTTTCTCCAGTACCTTTACCTGATTTCAAGACTCTCTTAATTGCACTATCCATAATGTTCTTAACATCAACAGAACTCACATCCTTAATTGGCTTATCCCCGATTATGGGGAAGATATCTACATCGTATGCAAGATTTCGAATATAGAGCCAATTTTTTGATTTTGATTTCTTTTTATGCTCACAATATTCTTTAGCAATAGCTCGGAATGTCTCTTCTTGTGCCTGCATCGCCTCCATGCGTTCAGCCTTCTTAAGAGTGATAGGGTCAATATTTTTAGCAAGTTGCTCTCGAAACTCATTTGTTTTAGTTCTAGCGTATGAAAGGCTTATTTCGGGATATTGTCCAATTGTTAGCATCTGTGGTTTATTCAGAAAACGATAACGGAACCGCCAAAACTTCTTTCCAGTAGGTCGAACCTCAATACACAATCCAGAGTGATCAGCGACGCGATATACTTTGTCTTGAGCTTTTAGCTGCTTGATTTTTAAGTCATTTAACATATTGTGAGTAACAACCGTTATGGTCTATAAGGATTTACTCACAATATTACTCACAAATAAAAGTAATGTCATGTCATGCTAGGTTATGAGTGGTAACGATAACAATATAACAAAATCAAATAGATAGGGTTCAAAGAAAGGCAAGGTAACACAACGTAAGACCATTGCTTGATATGGATGCGATAGACCACGAAATGATGCGTGAATTTCATGAGCCAGGTGATGTTAAAAGATCTGTGATGATTATCCCGCATGACCAATTGGATGAATGGTTAAGTTTAAAAACGACGAATATTCAAAAATTTGCATTGGGTTTTCCTGTAGATGAGTTTGAATGTTTTTATTGTCCAAAATCTCGACATGCAAAAGATTCACCGCAACTCAATATTTTTGAGTAGGATGATTGAATCAAGCTTTTTAAAATGTGTGGATTAATGAGAAAGATTTTTGAAAATATGCTTCAAACATTCCATCATTTTCTCAATTTGAAGAGGCGTTAAGCCCTCAAAAGACTGCTCTAATACCACTGTCATCAAATCATTGATTTTTTCTGTCATTTTATTACCTTGCTCAGTCAAAACGACACGGGTAATACGCGCATCATTTTCACATGAATAGGTATTGACCATACCTTCGTCTTTTAAACGATAGACAATTTTGGTGGTGGTCGACATTTTAGACACAATCATATCGGATAAGTCCGAAACGCTGGCATCAGGTTTGGTCAAAAGCGCTAGCAATAAGCGTCTTCTTGAGTTATCTACCCCGTGTTTTTTTAAAACCTGATCTACATTTTGCACATACTGTGCATGAACCTGAGTCACCCAAAAAAAAGGAAAGTCTTGTAAATCAAAGTTATCCACTGAAGGTAAAAATTTCGCGTATTTTTTCGACATTGTGTTGCCCTTAATTTTTGTTATTTATACAGTGATTTTTATAAAGCACCGCCTATGATAGTTGATATTTATCAGATTAATCAACATATGATCAACAGCTTAATGGATAAAAGGAACGAATTTTCAAATTTAAACGCTCAGCAGTAGCGTTTGATGCTGGATGAGTTGTTCTAAAAACATGATTTAGCTTTATTTATCGTATTTAAGTGGATATTTGCAAATTAAGAAAAGTGATCTAATGGTGAGTTTAAAAAGCGCCTAATTTTAATCTGTAGTAGCGCGTTTAATCAAATCATCATCTATTTCACTTTCTTATCAGTAACAACCTAACATAATATGGTATTTCAATTTCTAAAGGCGTTTATGGCCGCTATGTATGTGGCTCTTGTCTCTGAACGCTATCTCACAAAGCAGTTTTCGAGTCAATGCAGCAACTAAAAAATAATCCGATGTACTTGCCCAATAAGTGTTTCGAAAAGGTCAGATTTAACATTATATCTTTGTTTATTAAATATTAATTCTTGTTTTATGGATTTCCTTGAAAATATTATGAGCAATATGTAGGCATTATTTAGATAAAATTTTTTTAATAAAAAGAATTACAAATCCCAAATCTTATGCATAATGTTCTCACTATTTTTGAAAAGGTATCTTTTTATATGGACCCGTCGCCGTGTTGGTTAATTTTTTTTGTTTCGACTTTAAATAATAATAAAGTGGAGATCTAATATGGAGTTTTTATTAGATCCCGGAATTTGGGTTGGATTAATTACCTTAATCATTCTAGAAATCGTATTAGGTATTGATAATCTTGTTTTCATTGCTATTTTGGCTGAAAAACTCCCCCCTGAACAGCGCGATAAAGCACGTGTAATTGGTCTTACGCTGGCATTGTTCATGCGATTAGGTCTGCTGTTCGCAATTTCTTGGTTGGTCACATTGACTAAACCGCTGATAACACTCTTCGATTTTACTTTCTCTGGGCGAGATTTAATTTTGCTCTTCGGTGGCTTATTCCTTGTATATAAAGCCGTCACCGAATTACACGAAAAAATGGAAGGTAAGCCTGAAATCAAGGCAACTTCAAATATCGTGTATGCAGGTTTTGTTGCAGTCGTTGCACAAATTGTCGTACTTGATGCCGTATTCTCATTGGATTCAGTGATTACCGCGATTGGTATGGTCGACAACATCTATGTGATGATGGTCGCAATGATCGTGGCGATGGTCGTGATGCTCATTGCCTCTAAACCATTAACAAATTTTGTAAATCGTCACCCGACTGTGGTGATTCTATGCCTAAGCTTCTTATTGTTAATTGGTGTGAGCTTAATTGCTGAAGGTTTTGGTTTCCATATTCCGAAAGGTTATATTTACTCAGGTATAGGTGTTGCGATTGTGATTGAAGCATTCAATCAATTTACCAATCGCAATGTGGAGAAGCATGAATCTAAGATTCCGCTTCGTCACCGTACTGCAGATTCAATTTTAAAATTGATGGGTAGTCGTCTAATGACCGACATGGATGCGCCAGATGCAGATGATGCGTATCAAGCTTTTGGTCATGAAGAACGCTATATGGTTGGTGGTGTATTGTCACTGGCTGAACGTCCAGTTGCTTCAATTATGACACCGAGAAATCAAATTTCTTGGGTGAATATAGAAGATGACGTGGACGCAATTCGTGAGCAAGTCCTTTCAGTTCCACACAGTTTATTTCCCGTGTGTCGTGGTCAACTCGACAAGGTGATTACCATTGTTCGTGCCAAAGAGCTGATTGATGCTTTGGATGATCCTGAGCAAATGAAAGCATTGTTAAAACGGGTTCGTCCTATTTTTATTTATGAAAAAATGAAAGTAATCGATGCGATTAACACCTTACGCACCTCTAAAGGTTCACTGGTATTGGCAACCAACGAATATGGAAATATTCAAGGTTTGATCTCTCCACTTGATGTGTTTGAGGCTATTGCGGGTGAATTCCCAGATGCAGATGAGCAACTTGAGCTGGTGAGACTCGATGAAAATACTTGGAAAGCTTCAGGTATGCTCGACTTGTACCAGTTAGAGTTAGAACTGAGCATGTTAGATTTAGATTTGGTTCAAGAAGATTCGGGTTATTTTAGTGTTGCTGGATTAATTTTAGACAAATCCAATGGTGAAGCGAAAGCCGGCACTATTATTGAGCATGAAGGTGTGAAGTTTGAAATCCTAGAAATGGATGAAACCCGCATCAAAACAGTGACAATCAGTACATTCTCGAATTAATCTTATGTTTAAAAAAGCCTCACTTCTGTGAGGCTTTTTTGTTTGCATTGTTGAAACTTGAATCGCTGGAAAAGATAATTAACTTGAAACTGGAATCTGCGCTCGAATGACGGGCCAAATATTTTGATGGGATTTTTTAAACATCTGCATATGACCAATGCTGTGATGCTCATACTGCTTGGGTACAACTTCAATCATATGGGTGTTTGCATTTGGATAAAGTCTTAATAAATCTTTGACATTGGCTTCAGTCGCAATTTCATCATCAGATGTCCAAAGTACAGTGATTGGAGTATTGACCTCATTGTGGAAATCTTCAAAAATGCTTTGTCCAATCGCATTGGTGACATAGCCTGGGTTGCTACAAAACTGGGCCCATTGTTTTGCCACATTTTTCGGTAAGTTTTCACCCATCCCTAGAAATTTGGTTGCACCATAACCTCTGAATATATTGCTCATAGGGAAAATGACGTTAAACATTAGCGGTGCCAGGGTTTTAGTGCGACCTTTCAATCCTTTTATGTGACCTGTTGAACCTGCAATCGCAATGAGTTTTTCAACTTTGGTGTGATTCGGCGTAATCCCTAAAAGCTGACCACCTGCGCTATGACCAATTAAAGTCACGCGATCTTTGGCAGTTTTCTGGAGTAGCGTATCAATGGCAGCTGGGATATCCAGTTGTCCCCAATCTTGAATACTGGCATTTGAATCCTTAAGGCGTCCATGCAATGAGTCTCCAATTCCACGGAAGTCAAAGGTCAGCACTGGATGACCTTGGCTACTCAACCATTCTGCGAGAGCATGATAAAAGGTTTTGGTAATACCTGTGGCAGGACAAATGAGAATTGCATTACTAGGCTCCTGTGCTTGAGCAGGATAGAATCGTGCGCTAAGAGGGTAGTGGTCTGCGCAAATAAGCGTTATATTTTCAAATCTATTCATTGTGATTGATGGTTCTAAATAGGGTCATTTATCTACTCTACACAAATTTAAGTTTATAAACGGTTGCAAAGCTGACTAAAAAGTCATCTTGAAAATATTAAAATAATCAAAAGGATGTGATTTATATGCTGATCAGTATGGAAGGTCTAGATTTATCTGTGAAATTAGCCATTGTTTTTAGCGCTGTTTATTTATGGGTTGGGATGCTGACGGGTGTTTGGAAATATGTTCAAATCAGTCGGTCTACCCAAGCGCGTGCGCACTATTATGTAGATATTGCACATCGAAGTAGTTTGCTGTATGCACCCGCGACTTTGATTTTAGCAGTAATAGCGTACTTCTCAATCTGGAGTGCGCAGGTTAATTTAATTTGTATCGTAATCAATCTCATATTTTTTAGCTTTTCAATCTTAAGTTATGTGTTACATGGAATCTTAAAAGACACAACCAATCAATTTAAGCATCCACATCGTTTAGGTCAATATTCCTTACCGAAAATACTCATGAGAATGTTGATGATTTTATTGGTTATAGGTGAAGTGGGAGCAACCAGTATTTTGCTAATCGGGGTTGTGCTGAGTCTTTAAAGCTATATTTTTGATCTTTCTCAAACTGTAAAGCATTTTAAAGATAGGATCTTTTTTCTAGATTAAAAATATGATGATGGGGGAAGGAAGAGCAAGTGTTTGGATAAAACTGAAGGGGATAAAGAGGGAAGGTGTTTTTTTTTCTAGATTTGAGTTTTAGTTTGTAGAGATATATTTAGTTTTTATATTGGCTGTTATAGCGTTTTACCGAGGTTAAAAATGGATGACGAGTCATCCATTTTCTAGTCAAATTCATGATCTTGTTCAGAAATTTTAACTGGACGGTGTTTGTAATCAATAAAAGCCCATACATAAAATGCAAAACTTACCACAAGTGCATAAGCAAAAAATTCTGGTTTAAGGTTGCCTTGGATCGCACCTTGTAGCAACAAAGTAAGCATCAAAGCAATAGTTGTACTGATAAAAACAACAGCGTTGTTATTGGTCTTCAGGGTATTAATGAAGACTTGCTTATTGAAATGTAATGATAACATCTCCATCCCTCCTGTTGAAGTTGGACTAAACCAAGTAGTCTAGTCAGAATTGTAATTATAGTTATACCCTGTATTTATTATTATTTCAACAGCAAATACTACTATTATCTAAATTAAATATTACAGTATTATGACAAAAGTGAAATATTTGTATTTATATTTGAAAAAAAGCTGTGCGAAAAAAGTATAAATCAAGCATCCAATATAGTGTTAAACAGTTCACGAAACAAGAGTATGCCTAGTCACAAAACAAGAGTATGCATAGCGATCATCAGGAATGGATCTTAGATAATATAAAGTAAGATAAAGCAAGTATCTTGCCTAAAAGAGAAAAGTATGACCTATAGTTTTTTTAATTTTTTTGCTCAGCAGATTTTTTATAAATTCGAAATCAATTTTAGGTATTAAAAAGAAAAAAGGAGTAAAGCTCGTAAACAATAAAAGTCCGTTGGGTAAACTTGACGATTATTGATCACGTGTTTAACCAAGTTTGGGTAAAACAAGGCTATAACGACTCAACTCAATCTTTCATTTCTTAAGCTTGTCGATTGCAAAGGCAATGATTAGCACGATACATGATGGGATTAACCATGCTAAGTTTTGTGCAGTGAGGGGTAAGCTCTGTAATATTGAAGGTAAGAAACCATCTAAACCAGCGACTTTTAATCCATCAAGCACACCAAACACAAATGCAATAGCTGTAACAGGTGCAATCACGTTTGAAGGCTTGTTGAAGAACCTCCAGAAAAAGCCCAGTAAAATCACCACAATCGCAGGCGGATAAATCGCACTGAGTACAGGAACAGAGACCGCAATTAACTTGGTCAAACCTAAGTTAGAAATGACGAATGCGAAACCCACCAAAATCAACACCCATTTTTTATAGGTGATTTTAGTGATTTGTGAGAAGTATTCTGCACATGCGCAGGTAAGTCCAATGGCAGTGACCATGCATGCGATAAAAATCATTGCACTTAAAAACAGTGACCCATACGAACCGAAAGCGTGTTCTACATAAGCATGTAAAATAATTGCGCCATTGGCTGCATTCGGCGCTGCATCGTGGCTGCCTAAACCGAGTTTAAATAAGCTGAGATAAACCAGTGTTAGACCAATACCTGAAATGAGGCTGGCAATCACTGCATATTTGGTAATGAGCTTTTCATTGGTTACGCCGCGTGAACGAATCGCATTAATAATCACGATACCAAACACCAAAGCACCTAAAGTATCCATGGTCAAATAACCATTGACGAAACCTTCAGAGACTGGGCTTGAGACATAATTGTTAATGGGTGCAGGAATCACTCCCGCAGGAATCATTAGTGCTGCGCCACCCAAAATCACCAGAGATAAAATTTTCAGGGGAGACAGTACATAACCCACGGTGTCTAAAATTTTATTTGGATAGAGCGAAACCAACGTCACGAATGCAAAATAAATGGCACTGTAAATCAGTAAGTTGCTATTTGATGTTCCAAAATAGGATGAGAAACCAATTTCATAAGAAACAGTTGCGGTACGCGGTGTTGCAAATAGAGGACCTACTGCTAAGTAACACGCTACAGTTAAAATCAGACTGGCGATTTTACCTAAAGGTGAGCTTAAAACTTGAATAGAACCCTGAACACGCGACAAAGCGATAATGGTAATGACAGGCAAACCGACAGCTGTGATTAAAAAACCCAGTGCTGCAAGCCAAACATGTTCGCCAGCTTGCTGTGCCACGATTGGAGGAAAGATAATATTGCCGGCACCGATGAATAGTGCAAAGGTCATAAAACCTAAGGCAATAATATCCCGTGTACGTAAATTCGTCATAACAAGGAGATCGGTTGAACAAAAGAAAGGGATTTTAGAGGATATGAATTTAATTTTGGAGTTTATTTTTTATTGAATCTTCATTTAATAAATATTGAATAACGTAATGATTAATAGGAGTAGATGTGTGTTCAAATTAAGTAATTGAATTAAAATGTTATCTATCTTTATTAAGAAAATTCTAATATGAATGGCTTTAAAATATAAGCATAGTTTGAATTTAAAATCCGCAATTTAAATGCACATTTTTTAGACGCTGAAATTCTTATTTTGTTTAAAAAGCAAACATGTTGATTTGGGGTTGAGAAATATCAACCTTAAAAGCTTATAATCGAGCAGAATAAATTTGAGGTGGTTGACATGAAGGCGGCTAAAATAAGTATTAAAACCGAGCAAGATATTGAAAAGTTGAGAATATCTGGGCGTTTGGCAGCTGAAGTTTTAGCAATGATCGGTGAGTACGTAAAGCCGGGTGTGACCACTGAATATTTAGATGATATTTGTCATACGTATATTGTGAATATGCTGAAAGTGATTCCGGCCAATATTGGTTATTATGGTTATACCAAAACCACCTGTATTTCACCCAATGAAGTGGTATGTCATGGGATTCCATCTGCTAAAACGATATTAGAAGACGGTGATATTATTAATATTGATGTGGCGATTATCAAAGATGATTACTACGGCGACACCAGTCGTATGTATTACGTCGGTCACATTAAACCAGAAGCGAAAAAACTGGTCGATACCACCTATGAAGCCATGCTTGCGGGGATTCATGCAGTCAAACCGGGCGCAACCTTGGGTGATGTGGGGTATGCCATTCAAACCGTGGCACAGCGTGAAGGGTATAGTATTGTGCGTGAATACTGCGGTCACGGCATTGGGAAGGTTTATCACGAACAACCGAATGTGTTGCATTATGGTCAAGCGGGTCAAGGTATTGAGCTTAAAAAAGGTATGGTGTTCACCATTGAGCCGATGGTGAATATGGGCAAAGCTCGTGTTAAAGAATTAAAAGATGGATGGACCGTAGTAACAGCCGATAAATCATGGTCTGCGCAGTGGGAACACATGGTTGCTGTGACCGATACTGGTTTTGAATTACTTACCCCTTGGCCAGAAGGCACAGGGGCATATCCTGAAATTTAGACCTAAAACGTGATTGTAATAAATATGATATCCAAAAACCTATTCTGCGTATCTTCCCAGTTGAATAGGTTTTTTAATACTTGTCCATTTATTTTTAAATGAGCTTTTTAAATGAGCTTTTTAAGTTATGTTTTTAAGTTTGGTCTTTTCCAAGTGTATTTCATCACTCCGTATACGAGCCAGCCAAAGACTAAGCCCCAAAAAGCTGAGCCAATGCCAAAGAATTGTACCCCTGACGCTGAAAATAGAAAGGTCATGAGCGCAGCTTCTCTTTCATCAATCTTTTGAAAGGCTAGCGCAATGTTATGTCCGATGGTAGCAAACAGTGCAATTCCCGCCAAAGCCACAATAAATATACTTGGAAATGCCATGAGTAAGCTGGTCAGTGTAGCTGCAAATAAGCCCATGAGAATATAAAAAAAACCACAGCTCATACCCGCGATATAACGTTTACTTGGATCGGGATGCACTTGATCATCTAGACTCACGGCTGCACTTATGGCGGCAATGTTTGAGGAGAAAGCACCGAAGGGTGCGAAGAAGGCTTGCACTAAACCGGTCCAACCCACTAAGTGCTTCACATGGGGTTTATAACCATAGCTTTGAATCATGGCAAGACCGGGTAGGTACTGCGAAGCCATGTTAATAATAAAAAGAGGAAGCGCTAAACCGAGTAGACCCGCTAAACTAAATTGTGGGCTAATCCATATAGGCTGTGCAAGTGACCAATCCAGTGTCGGAATGTGAAAATGCATAAACAAAGGACAAATGATAAACCCAGCTAAAACTGTAATGACAATGCAATAACGTTGTGCTGCTTTTTTAGCAACAAAATAAATAGCCAGCAAACTTAAGATAAAGCCCCAATCTTGTTCAAGACTGGCAAAAATCGCGATTCCAAATTTTAGCAGCACACCTGCTAACATGGCACTGGTCAGGCTTTGAGGAATAAACTGTAGTATTTTCTCAAAGACGCCTAAGAATCCTAGAGTGGCTGTAATCACACCGCAAATAAGAAATGCACCGATTGCCTCGTTTAAGGAATAGCCATTTCCTGTTGCAATAATTAGTGCTAAGCCCGCGGTGGACCATGAGGTTGCAACTGGATATTTAAACTTCCAAGATAAAAATAAACCCGAAAGCCCGATACTAAGTCCTAATGCCCAAAACCAAGAACTGATTTGTGCTGTACTCGCACCGAGAATTTGTGCGGCTTGTATCACCAAGACGGAAGAGACACTAATCCCAATCAGAAAAGTGATGAAACCTGCAAACACGGCAGGTATAGAAAAGTCTTGAAGAAGCTTGGAGGGCATTTTTGGCATTGTCGTAGATTATTGTTCATTGGTAATTTAAATTCAGACACCATCATACGTGGATCAAAATATCGATCATAGAAAAAATCTTATTTTATCTCAAAAAATAGTCGCTATTTATGCTGTCTTGTTTTGCAACATTTATTTTGCTTTAGACAGTGGAAAATGCCAATTTAACGCCAAAGAGACAAAATAGAAGTCCAATGCTGGCTACGGCAACTGCGGATAATCGATGTTTAGAATTGAAATAACCTGCAATTTTAATCCCTGAAAAAATCAAGACAGTCAGATACGTCATACTTAAGATTTGTAAAATAATCGCAAGAATAGAAAAGCTTAAGGCAGGATAAGGATAGAGAGGATCTACAAATTGAACAAAAAATGACAGATAAAATAAGATTGCTTTCGGGTTGAATAAACTGATGGTGAGTGCGGTGCGAAAAGGATGAAAAGCGGGATGTACTGTACTTTGGGACGCTTGAATCTGCTGTGGTTTTCAAGTCCACGTATGAAACCCTGCCATGAGTAAGCGAAGCCCCAAATAAGATAAATACACTGCGCCTACAATTTTAAGCGTAACAAACACCCACGGGAAGGTATGTAAAACCGTGGCTGCACCTAAAACAGTACACAGAATCAGAATACAGTCGCCAAAGAAGACGCCGAGCGCACCAACGTAGCCTGTTTTGACACCGTAACGTGTGGCAATTGACATTACATAAAGTGAGTTGGGGCCAGGCAACAAGACAATCAAAAGGGTACCAATGATAAAGGTGACTAATTCTGTAATGCCAAACACGTGAATTCTCGACTTAAAGATAAGTACTTTTGACGTAAACAAAATCGAGCCAGTGACGTGGCTCGATTTTTATTAAACATAACAATACGACTAGCTAGATCACGATGAGTAAAACTGCTTTTTTAAAAAGACGGCTCATGATCTATGTAAAATAGAATGATAAAAATCATGAGCTTTGTTCTTAAGCACGAATCTCAGCATCAATACCAAAAGATTCACGTAGTAAATGATCTAATTGTTGGCGCGCTTTGATAAAGCCATCAATGCCACTTTGCAGTAGTTGAAATGCCATTAAATCATGTTCCAGTTCGGTTTTAAACTGCGCTTCAGTGATCGCTTGATATTGTGCAATCGCCTCATGATCTGGCGCTAAAGCTACCAATTGAGCTTGAACTTTGCGCTGATCTTTTGACAGTTCTGCAAGCAGATGTGGAGCCACCGTTAGCAAGTCACATCCTGCTAAGCCAAGGACTTGATCCACGCTACGGAAGCTTGCACCCATAATTTCAGTTTTCACCTGATGCTTTTTATAAAATTCATAAATTTGTTTGACAGATACGACACCTGGATCACGGTCAATCGGATAATGCTCAACTTGCTCAGCCTTTTTATACCAATCTAAAATGCGACCAACAAAGGGAGAAATCAGGGTCACTTTCGCATCGGCACAGGCTTTGGCTTGATGTAAACCAAAGAGTAAGGTGAGGTTGCAATGAATACCTTCAGCTTCCAAAATCTTAGCCGCTTGTATACCTTGCCATGTGGACGCAATCTTAATTAAGATGCGGTCTTGTTTAACACCGTAAGACGCATACAGCGCAAGCAATTCTTTGGCTTTGGCTACTGTTTCAGCGGTGTTATAAGACAGTGCAGCATCAACTTCGGTGGATACACGGCCTTCAACAATCTTTAAGATCTCAACACCGAGCTTGACCGTGAGAATGTCAATGGTGCGTTCAATGAGTAAATCACTTTCATAGCCCTCAGAACGTGCCTGAGCATAAGCTGATTCGATTAGGTCTTTATTTTCAGGCAGTGATGCGGCTGCCGTAATTAAAGAAGGATTGGTGGTCGCATCGAGTGGACGAAATTGCTCAATGGCTGTGAGATCGCCAGTGTCTGCAACAATTGTGGTGAGCGCTTTTAATTGGTCTAATGCTGTCTGTGTCATTACAATATAATTCTTAGTTAAAATACTTGTTAGCTCTTTTATATCACAGGATTATTTTGAATGAGCTTTAAAATGACCAATATTCATGATTATTTATGCAAAATACGCTGCTTTCTGATGTGATTAATCAAAAAATGAGCAGCAGAGCCGAGCTGGCTCTCACGGCTCCAAACCAAATCAACATAGTATTCAAATTTAGGCGTGAAATCGGAGAGTTGTAAAATCTTCAGTTGTTTTTTTAGGCGTGGATTTTCAATCAGCATTTGCTCAGGCAATACCCCCCAACCTAATTTTTCAAGAATTAATAAGCTGGCCGAATGATGGTTATCGGTGCGCCAATACTGTTTGGAATACAGCAGTTCGGGCTTAATGGTTTTGTCACGACTTGCGACCACAATTTGCCGAGTCTGCTGAATTTGCTCAAAACTTACATGTCTACACGTTGCAAGCGGATGATCAGTCGCAATGACGGGCACTAATAGCTCCCGCTTAAGCTCCACAAATTGCTCACTGCTCTCTAGAACTTCACGTTCAAACATTAAGGCTAACTGTGCAGTTTGATTCATCAGCATCTCTAAAGCATCTTCTTGCGGCGCAGTCATGATATTGATTTGTAGTAAAGGAAATTGCTTTTCAAGCAATAAAATATATTCAGTCCAGCGCATATGTAGCAGCTCAGACACCACTACAATATTTAAAGCAGGTTCCAAGCCATTGCTCAGTGAAAAAGCATGTTGCTTCCACTGATTCATCTCTACCAAAAGTTGTTCAGTTTTCTCATACAAGAGCAATGCTTGGGTGGTGGGTTTGGGTTCACGTCCAACACGTTCAAAAAGCTGGAGATTTAGATCAATTTCTAAATTGGCTATGGACATGCTAATCGCGGAAGGCACTTTGCCTAGCAGTCGTGCTGCGGCAGAGAATGAGCCAGTTTCAATCACGGTTTTAAAAATGGTTAGTTGTTCTTGATTTAAATTCATGATGCAGCAATCTATCAGATATATTGAAAGAATCTAACTCGATTAATCATTTTTTTCAAAATAAAATGTGCCTAAATTCACACTGATGTAGAGACCATGTTTTTAACTAAAAGAAGAATCATTCATGCGCTGAGCTATGAAATTATTCTATTGATCGTGATTGCACTTTTACTGAGTTATTTTTTCGATTTGCCACTCGAAGTCACTGGCATATTGGGTGTGGTGATGGCACTCACCTCAGTCATCTGGAATATGTTGTTTAACCATTTATTTGAAAAATTTGAAAAACAAAGAAATCTAAAAAGAACCGTGCCTGTGCGTATCTTACATGCGATTGGGTTTGAAGGTGGTTTAATGCTTGCGACGATTCCCATGATTGCTTACGCATTAAATATGGGCATCTGGCAGGCGATTGTATTGGATTTCTCTCTGACGATGGGTATCTTGGTGTATACCTTTATTTTCCAATGGTGTTATGACACGATCGAGAATCATCTAAACATAGAGCGTGCCTAATTTGGTTTACAGTGAAAATGCATAATTTTTAGGCCAATCTAGGACAATTTAATTCAGGTCTAAGTACTTTTATTTGAAAATGTCAACTTGCTATCATTTTGGGTAGTGCATGAATACGACGTGATAAAAATAATAAGTTATTGATATTAAAATATATAAATGAATTATTACACGTTGGTTTTTAGCACTACCTCATTTTGATTGTAAAAAGAGGAGGTGGTATTGATGCCTATACAGACCTTAACTGGAAAAAGACATTTTGAAGCATTTGAATTGCAATATCTCCTCTATATTCAATCTTGCACTGTTTAAGAATAGGTTAAATACATAAATTTTATATGCAGTGATTTGAGCTTAATTTTAAAAGCATGATAAAAGGATAATACGAAAATGAATGATAAATTTGATCGTGACATTGTCAAAAACCTGCCTAAAGATGCTCGAGATGATTTGAATGCAGACCCAATTACGGGCGAGTCAGGTGCGCATCCTGTTGGAACTGGGTAGGTGCAACAGGAGGTGCTGTAGTTGGAGCAGCAGTGGGCGCAGTCGGTGGGCCAATTGGCGCATTAGTAGGTGGGGCTGTAGGTGCTATAGTGGGTGGTCTGGCGGGTAAAGGCGCTGCTGAAGCAATTAATCCGACCGAAGAAGAAGCGTATTGGAGACAGACTGCACAAACGACGTCTTATTATGCAGAAACGCTAACCACTTACTCAGACTTAGATTACGAACGAGATTACGAAAATGCCTATCGTATCGGCTATCAACATCGTCATGAGTATGATGCAAATACCCGTTTTGAAGATGTAGAAAATGATCTTAAAATCAAATGGGATCAGGTTAGAGGTTCATCTCGCCTGACTTGGAATGAAGCAAGAATTGCGGTTAAGGCAGCTTGGGATCGTGTTACACGCTAGACTTTAAGTCAAAAACGCAGGAATTTAAAAAAGCACCTATAAACAGGTGCTTTTTTTTTGCTTGGAAGACCGACTTTAGTTGATTCGCTAAAAAGCGCAACACAATGCGAAGAAATCTCAAATTAAAACGATGGATACAGAAATATAGGAGGCTTAAGCTTTTAAATAACATCCAACTTGCGCTTTGAAGGCATTCATGTGGATTGTCTTTATGGTAGAGATGGAATCATTATAGAGGCTTGATAGTCTTTAATTTTTCTACCAAGTTATCAATATAAAAGACTCAATTCAAAAAAAGCACCTCATATGAGATGCTTTTTCAAACTTACTTCAAAATGATCCGATTATTTTTCAATAATAGCGGTTACACCTTGACCGCCGGCAGCGCAGATTGATACCAGTACACGACCTGAACCTTTTTGGTTAATCAGTTTCGCAGCGCTAGCAATAATACGACCGCCTGTTGCAGCAAATGGGTGACCTGCAGCCAAAGATGAACCTTTGACGTTAAGTTTAGTGCGGTCAATTGAACCTAACGGTGCATCTAAACCTAAACGCTCTTTACAGAATTTAGGATCTTCCCATGCTTTAAGGGTTGAAAGCACTTGTGATGCAAAGGCTTCATGAATTTCATAGTAATCAAAATCTTGAAGTTTAAGACCTGCGCGTTCTAGCATACGCGGTACTGCATAGGCTGGTGCCATCAGCAAGCCTTCTTTCTTACCAATGAAGTCGACCGCAGCAGTTTCAGAGAAACTTAAATAAGCCAGTACTTCGTGACCATTGGCTTTTGCCCATTCTTCTGAAGCCAGTAATACCACAGAAGCACCATCGGTCAACGGAGTTGAGTTGCCCGCAGTCATGGTGCGCGCATCGCCTTTACCAAAAGCAGGTTTTAACTTTGCCAATTTTTCAACGCTAGAATCTGGACGCAAGTTATTGTCACGCTCTAAACCTAAGAAAGGTGTGATCAAGTCATCGAAGAAGCCTTCTTCATAGGCTTTTGCCATATTTTGATGTGACTTGGCTGCAAGTTCATCTTGTGCTTCACGAGAAATACCCCACTCAAGGGTGGTAATCGCTTGATGGTCACCCATCGATAGACCTGTACGTGGTTCACCATTTTTTGGTGCATCAAGCAAATCTTTGACATTAATTTTGGTCAAGGCTTTTAGACGATCTTTAGCTGTCTTGGCAATGTTCAGCTCAAGCAGAGCTTTACGTAAGCCATCGCCAAATGCGATAGGGGCATCTGAGGTGGTATCCACACCGCCTGCAATACCCACGTCAATTTGACCGAGTGCAATTTTATTGGCCACAGAAAATGCCGCTTGTAGACCTGTACCACAAGCCTGTTGGATGTCATATGCAGGTGTTTCTGGTGCAAGTTCAGTGTCCAGTACACATTCACGGGTCATATTAAAATCACGGCTATGTTTAAGCACAGCACCTGCAACCACTTCACCTAAACGTTGACCGTGTAAACCAAAGCGTTCTACCAAACCATTTAACGCTGCAGTGAGCATGTCTGAGTTGGAGGCTTGAAAATACGCACCATTTGAGCGAGCGAAGGGAATACGATTTCCCCCAATAATAGCCACACGGCGAATAGTAGTTTGACTCATAGTATTATCCTGTGGAACAGCAGATTGAGTAGTCGTTAAAGCTGTCGATTCAGCTTTTTTTGTATTTGAAGTCTGGGTTTTACGACGTGATGACGTAGAACGGGGATTAGACGTTTTTTGAGTATTTGCGAGCTGTGGAGTCGATGCGGTACTTTTACTCGTATTTGAACGAGTTTTTGACGTATTTGACACCGTTTCTTTCGCAGAATTCTCGACTGTTGGATTTTCTTGAGTTGTTTTGCTCATAAGGCTTTTCCAAGCATGTTTGCGATATTCTTGTGCGCTACATTAGCATATTAAAAAAAAGGTCGAATTGACTTTAATGACATTTAGCTGTGCATTCAGGTCAAGACATACATAGATTAACTCAAGTATTATTTAACTCAAACGTATGGATCAATTATATTATAAGTATCTGACAATAAACTGAAGTTTATAGATCACTTAGATCCATTAAAAAATTATTTTCAAGAGATCATATTCATGACTGACCAATATCAAGCATTTTCTAAATCTCCGATTGGTAAATTCGTCATTAAAAATCTAGGTTTACCGTCACCGTTACAACTCGATCGCTTTGAGTCTGCAACGCCTGTTATTCAAGGTGCAGTTTTGTTGGGTGCTGCCCCAAACAGTACATTGTCAGCTGAGATTGCTCAAATCTTAAGTAATATCCATGCCAATAGTTATGCTGGCAATAATTCAGCCTTACAGCAAGCCGCAGCAAAAGTCGGTTTAAGTTTAAGTGCATTTAACGAAGGCGATAAAGAGTCTAAATTCAAAGCGGTTATTTTTGATGCCTCAGGCATTCAACATTCTGAACAATTAAAAGAATTACATGCATTTTTTAATCCGATTGCGCGTCAAATTCAAAACTCAGGTCGTGTGATTGTGGTCGGTTTAACCCCAGAATCGGCACCGACAGTCAAGCAAGCGATTGCACAGCGCGCACTTGAAGGCTTTGTAAAGTCAGTGGGTAAGGAGTTCAAGAAGGGTATCGCAGCGCAACTGGTTTATGTCGATCAAGATGCAGCGCAAAACCTAGAGTCTTCACTACGTTTTGTTTTATCACCACGTTCAGCTTATGTTTCGGGTCAAGTGATTCGTGTCTCTAAAGCAACGGTCATCGATATTGATTGGGCGAAACCGCTTGCAGGCAAAACGGCAGTGGTGACTGGTGCCAGTCGTGGTATTGGTGAAGCGATTGCGCATGTTTTGTCACGTGACGGCGCGCATGTGATTTGTTTAGATGTGCCTCAGCAGCAAGCAGATTTGGACCGCGTTGCCAGTGAAGTCGGTGGTTCTACCTTAGCGATTGATATTACCGCGGCAGATGCGGGTGAAAAGATCAAAGCGGCAGCAGCTGCACAAGGCGGGCTTGATGTGATTGTGCATAACGCTGGGATCACCCGTGACAAGACCTTAGCCAATATGAAACCTGAACTGTGGGATTTGGTGATTAACATCAACTTGTCTGCCATTGAACGCGTAAATGATTACTTGCTTGAAAATAATGGTTTAAGTGAAAATGGTCGCATTGTCTGTGTGTCTTCAATTTCAGGTATTGCTGGAAACTTGGGACAAACCAACTATGCAGCCTCTAAAGCAGGGGTGATTGGACTGGTAAAATTCACCGCGCCATTGCTTAAAAATGGTGTCACCATCAATGCCGTTGCACCTGGATTTATTGAAACGCAAATGACAGCTGCGATTCCGTTTGCGATTCGTGAAGCTGGACGCCGTATGAATTCTATGAGCCAAGGGGGGCTTCCTGTCGATGTTGCGGAAACTATCGCTTTATTTGCATCGACTGCATCTACGGGGTTAAGTGGTAATGTGGTACGTGTCTGCGGTCAGAGTCTGATCGGCGCTTAATCGTGCTTTTTCGATCTATCTGTCGATCTAGAAAATGATTTTTGACCTGCTTGATCAGCAGGTCAAAATCAGGGTTATGTTTAAGATCAGGGTTAAGATTTTATCATTGAGCATTAAAGTGCTTGGGGATTGAAGTGTTCGTGTACTTTGGCATTCTACCCCATCATTTTATTTAAAATAGATGAAAGCTTACAGATGCGTTGAAATCCTCTTGTGGTCTTTGCAAGAGGACTTTAATCTTTAGGCATTATAAAATTACAAAAGGTTTATTATGAATACTCGCCATTTTAGTCAACTGCCTAAGCCTTACTTGGCTTATCCGAAGGTCATTCAAGGGCTTATTTTTAAAAAGCCTAAAGGTGAGCAGGTATTGCCACAGGTTGAATATGTGGTGGATCAATTCAATATCGATCAAAAACACCTTGCAGCTTATAATGAAGTGTGTGGTTATCAGAATAACGGTGAAGTTTCTGCGACCTATTTGGCTGTAACTTCACAAAGTTTACAAATGCATATGATGGCGCAAGAGGCTTTTCCTTTTGCGATGTTAGGTTTGGTGCATATTCGAAATCAAGTTAAACAATTCCGTAAAGTAGGTGTGAGTGAGAACCTGACTTTGTCGTGTAAATTTGGTGAGTTAAAGCCCCACGATAAGGGCCTACAGTTCGACTTTCTGACCACTGTGAAAGTGGCAGGTGAAGTGGTCATGGAGGGCTTAACAACGTATCTTTCTCGTCAGAAAACCCAGCAGACGATCTCAACTAAAACTAAAGACGAAAGCATTGCTGAATATCAACTACAAGCAGTTTGGGGTGTGGCTGAAAATACAGGTCGCCGTTATGCCATGGCATCTGGTGATTTCAATTTAATTCATATTCATGCATTTACAGCCAAAGCCTTTGGTTTTAAACAAGCGATTGCACATGGCATGTGGAGCAAGGCACGTGCCTTAGCCAGTTTAACTTTGCCAGAAGCCTATGAAGCAGATGTATATTTTAAGTTACCCATGTTCTTGCCCTCTAAAGTCGAGTTTTTGACTGCAGAAGAAAACAGTGTGACACAGATTTTAATTCGCAATGAAAAATCACATAAGCCGCATGTATCGGGTATTTTAAAAGCGATATAACAGATCAAGCCCAATTCAATTGATTTGGGCTTTTGAATGGATAAAAATAAAAAAATAGGGAAGCGTATGCGTGCTATTCGAGAGCTTATTTTTGCCAACACAAACAACTATCAAGGTGAGGTCGATCCACGTTTTCAAGATCTTGCCGCCCAATTCAGCCGTTTACAAGATCATCGAAGTCAAAAGGGCGGCGCGGCTTTAGCGGTTTATTTTCAAGGTCACAAAGTTGTTGATATTTATACAGGTCAAAAGTCAGCACATGAAGCGTGGCAAGCCGATACCTTGGCAATCAGCTATTCGACTGGAAAAGGCATTTTGGCGACTTTGGCGCACATTTTAGTAAGCAAAGGTTTTTTGCATTACGATCAGCCGATTGCTGAATATTGGCCTGAGTTTGCACAAAATGATAAATCTCAGATGACTTTGCGCCATGTGCTGAGCCATCAATCCGGTTTATATGATGTACGAAACCTGATTCAATGTGCCAGTGAAATGTCTGATTGGGCGCATATGCTAGAGGTTTTGCAAGCGGCAAAGCCTCGGTTTAATGTAGGTCATGACACCGCCTATCAAGCCTTAACTTTTGGTTGGCTGGTGGGTGGAATTTTGGAAAAAGCCACGAAGCAGCCTTTGCTTCGCTTAATGAATGATTACTTGGTCGAACCTTTAGCGTTAGACGGCGCATATTTCGGCGTAGGGCTTGAGCATCTTGCACGTGTAGCGAACCCATTGTAACCTCGTCAGGTTTGAAACCTGAGGATTTGAAGTCGCAATCACCCGCCGACGCAAAAAAACCAGCTTTGAAAAAAGCCCCTAAAATGAGCTTAAGTCATAAGTTAATTGAATATTCGGGGCAAAACCCTCAAGATTTTCTCGATGCAATGGTGCCCAAAGCCATGCGCGATTTTAGCTTCTTTGAGGATGCCACTATACAAGCATGCATCCCTGCGGCAAATGGTGCTTTCACTGCGCGGAGTTTGGCTAAGATTTATGCGATGCTGGCCAATCATGGGCAGTGGAATAATCAGATTTTTATTGAAACTGATGTATTTAAACAGTTAAGCCAGATTCAACATAAAAAACGTGACCGGGTGATGCCCATTCCGATGCATTGGCGTTTGGGTTATCACCGTGTTTTGACCTTAGGTAAGCGTGCCAAACACGGTTTTGGTCATATTGGCTACAATGGTTCGGGTGCATGGTGTGATCCAGATCGTGGCTTAAGTTTTGCATATACGCATAACTTTGCTTCAGGCTCGATTACGGGAGATTATCGGCTTTGGGGATTGACTCAAGAAACTTTAAGATGTGCAGATTTGATTTTAAAAGGGCGTAAGGGCTGGTTCTAATTTTGATGCTTAAGCTGCATTTGAGACGAGAATTCATTGGGCTATATTTATACACTGAACACAGTATCAATTTAAATTTAACAATAAGAGCTACTAATGAAAAATAAGATATCGTGGTTTGTTGTTACTTGTTTATTCAGTGGGGTTGTTGCAAGTACCGTAATTACCCCGAATACCAATCAAAATAGTGGTCTTATTCCTTCGGGGCATAGCGATCTGCAATTTAATTTATCGAATGGTAATTGGGTGCAAAACTTAAATTTGCCCACATCAGCCAGTGATAAAGATGTGATTACCATCAGCTCTGAAGCGGGTTACCCATCTTATCTGGAGACATCGAATACTGATTTACCCATTGAGTCTTTAAGTATTCGCCAAGGGCAAAGCCTTAGTTTTATTTTTGATAAAAACTCAAACAAATGGCTGGTAAAGGCTACCGTAAGCTACCCAAGCAATGGATTAAATGATTTTATGGTGATGAGTGATCATCAAATGATTCAAAAAGTTCAGGTGCGTAATGGTCAGTGGGCGAGTCAAATTACTTTACCCAATAATGTTGCAGAAGGTACATTGATTAATGTGGTGTCTGATGCGGCTTATGATTCATCAATTAATACCTCAAATTTGCTTTTTGCAAGTAGCTATGTTCTTAAAAATGGAGATAGTTTTTGGTTTAAATATTCAAAAGAATTAGCCAAATGGGTGCCTGAAAGTTTAAATGCTTATCAGCTGAAAGCACAAAATGTAGCTACGAAAATCCCGACGATCAAAGCACCACTCACTGAAGTTATTTTTGCCGATGGTAATTGGATTCCGAATATAGAACTTCCACAAACTGCTAAAGATCGTGATCGCATTGTGGTTAAATCAACTGCGGGCTGGGAAGCAAGCATCTCGAATAGTTATATTAATACGCAAGCAACTTTAAAATTAAATCGAGGTGATCGTTATGAGTTTATGTATGTTGCTGATTTAGCGAAATGGGTGTTGATATCTTCTCCTCAATTGAATTTAGAAGCGAAATCTCTGAGCACTCATAAACTTCCTGAAATGAAGCAACCGACTATACGAGTCAAAATTGGCAATGCCAATTGGCAGGCTCAGTTAGCACTACCGTCTAAAGCCAATATTGGAGATAAGGTGATCTTCAATTCACTTGCAGACTGGAGTACGACGATTACGGCAGAAAATGGCTTAAAGCAAACCATCGCTGCAGGTGAAAACCAACGTTATAAATTTAGTGATACTGGGTGGGTTAGAGATAGTTCTACCATTGATATGTTGTTGGTGAATAGTCCTGAAGTGTCTAAGTCCTTGGGTGCTCATGCGGCAAAAATTCGTATGTTAGAGGCACAGGATTTAACCAATGTAGCGGCAGAAAACTCCAATGCTCAATTTTATATTCGAGATGTTGGCTATCTTGAATATAGAATTCCTGGCAGTACTCAATTAGGCGACGTTACGGGCGCAGGTCGTGATGACAAAATCATTCAGAATGAAAGGGATCGAGTGAAAGCGGATGCGGTTTATTACCAAGGAAATGAGGAAGGCTGTGGTTTGGCATGGGTGAATAAAACACCGTCAGCTTATGATATGTTAGGGACCAGTAGTACCAATTGTGGGCTTTCAGTGATGCGTCATGAGTTTGGTCACAATATGGGATTAAGTCATCATGACAAAACTGATGTTGCGCGTGGTTTTGCCCATCCTTTAGGAAGTACGATTATGGGGGGGAATTCTTTGCCATTTTTCTCAAGTCCAAGCTTGTATCATCCGAAATATGGCTATCGATTGGGAATTCAAGGGCAAATTGATGCACTGACGTTGATGAACCAAAATGCACCCTTCGTAACCAAATTTCGTTAATTAAAATATTAAGATAATCAAGCTCTAATGAAAAAAATATTCATGATTCTGCTTGCAGCAATTGTTGGGATTGCTGCAATTCTTTTGTATTTTAAACCGCAATCTCTTGATTCCATCATTCAGGAAAATAGTCAAAATGATGTAGTTTCTCATCATGTATCCAATAATCACACGAATCAAGCCATTAACAAGCATATTGATCGAATATCGATGTCTAAAAACAATGCTCAGGATGAGCAATTGCTTGTTGCGATTGAACCCAATGCAGTACGTAGTTTAATTTTACCTGAGCATTTTAAACAGCACCAAGATGGTTTTTTATTCAGCTTTGATCTAGATAAAATGTCATTTAGACAGGTGGGTGATCAATTCGGATTGAAAATGCTGCAATTTGATATCAACCGTAAAGCAATCATCCAATCTATGGATCAATTAGATGATGATATTGTGAAGTGGCAAGGAACATTTGAAGGTTATCCTGCTGATTTAAACTACTTTACCATTACACAAAGTCAGCAAGATCGTTATGCAGTCATGAAGATTTTTACCGATAAAGGAAGTTTCGTCGCAGAAATTAAAGATGGGATTGGTCTGGCGAAGCCTGAAAATGTTCTTGAAAGCGATGGTTTGCATGCCCATTAATCCTAAGCTTTCATACTTTTTCTATTGGTGAGTTAGTCCAGACTGGGTTTAAGCTCGATTTTTAAATAGAATATGCTATGGTAGGTGGTAAAGTTTTCTGATTTTTATTCTCTCATGCAAAAATCAATTTTAATTCCGCTTATTGCTATTTCTACCTTGTCGTTACAGGCATGCGATACAGCTTCTTCAACCCCATCTGTAGCTGAAAAATCTAAACAAGCAGAGGCAGCAGTTAGACCGCTTTGGGCTGGAAAGTATCAAGGCACAACACCGTGTATGGCGTGTTTTTCCCGTTGTGATGAATGTCTAGGTATGTCGGTTGATTTACTGCTGAACCCTGATCAGACTTTTGTGCTGAATCGAATTAGCCTAAGCGGTCATAATGATATTGAAACGATGAAAGGTCAGTTCAAATTTACAGGCAATGATTCCAAACTGATTGAGCTGGTCGGGGTAAACAAGCGCAATTTGATATTGGTGGATTTAGAGCATCAGTTGCTTGAGATTCGTGAAGATTTGACAGCACATGGTTTTGTTGAGTTTGAAGATTTCAGTTTACAGCGCAGTAGCTAATTGCCAGCTTCAGGATTAATCTATTAAAAGTGCTTATTCAAATCTGCATATAAATAATCCGATTGAATTTTCTATGGAGCAGTTTGCAATAGAATTCATAATCTTCATTCACTCTTGTTTAAAAAAACAGTATGCTTAGACCTGTAAAAAGGGAGCATTCATGTATCAGGTACTTGCACGTAAATATCGTCCACGCAATTTCATCGAACTTGTGGGTCAAAATCACGTATCGCGTGCATTAACCAGCGCTTTAGAGCGTGGCAGATTGCATCATGCTTATTTGTTTACAGGAACACGTGGTGTGGGTAAAACCACCATTGCCCGTATTCTTGCCAAGTGCTTGAACTGTGAAACCGGTGTGACGTCAACGCCGTGTGAGGTGTGTGCTACCTGTACAGCAGTGAATGAAGGTCGTTTTATTGATTTAATTGAAATCGATGCTGCTTCACGTACTAAGGTCGAAGATACGCGTGAACTGTTAGACAATGTACCTTATGCACCAACGCAAGGTCGGTTCAAGGTCTATCTGATCGATGAAGTGCATATGCTGTCTACGCATTCTTTTAATGCGCTGTTAAAGACGCTTGAAGAACCGCCTGAACATGTTAAATTTCTTTTTGCGACCACAGATCCTCAAAAATTACCCATTACCGTGATTTCGCGTTGTTTGCAGTTTACCCTGCGACCGCTTGCAGTCGATGAAATTACTTCGCACTTGAGCAATATTTTAGCCCAAGAAGAGATTACTGCGGAGCAAGATGCGATTTGGCAAATTGCAGAATCTGCACAAGGTTCCTTGCGTGATGCATTGTCATTGACCGACCAAGCGATTGCCTATGGTCAAGGTTCAATTCAGCATCAAGACGTAAAAGAGATGTTAGGTCTGATTGACCGCACCATTATTTTTGATTTGATCTTGGCGATTCATCAAAATCAACAGCAACAGGTCAGTAGCTTGCTAATGCAATTTAGACAACAAGCTTTAGATGTGTCTTTGGTGCTGGATCAATTGATCTCGACTTTACATGAGTTGGCGCTGCTGCAATATCTGCCGAATTTGAGCCTAAAATACAGCGCTGAAATTAATCAGAAAATAATGCAGTTATCGGGGATGATTTCTGCTCAAGACATACAGTTGTATTATCAAGTGGCGTGTAAAGGTCGTGCAGATTTGCAACTGGCAGTGACTCAAGAGCAAGGCTTTGAAATGTGTGTACTGCGCTTACTGGCGTTTAGACCCTTACAAGCCAATGAGATGTTGGTGAAACAGCCTACAGCAGTGCAGGCTACTCAAATTTTCCATAATCAAATTCAGCAGGGTGCCTCACAACCACAGACGCAAGCTTCTGATGCTGAATCCTCGCAACAACAAAAGATCTCACAAGATAAAAACTCAAATATTCTACTAGCTGCGGCTCAAGCATCGGATCAACACCCTCATCAAGTCGATAAGCAAACTTCGCAAGATGCGGTTGCCCAGGATGCTTTTAAAAAAGATGCATTGGTTCGAGATGAAGTTGAGGAAGTATTTGCAGGAGCAAGTCATCAGCAGGCTATACATGAACAGACTATGCATGAACCAAGTAGTGATGATTATAGTGATGATGATTTAGATGAAGAAATCGAAGCGATTACTCATGTTGAACATGTTGCAGATGCAGCATTGGTTTCTCCAGAATTAAAACTCAATACATCAGTCGTAGAGCCAATCTTAGAAAATGAAACCATAGCGTCTGAACAGCAAGCTGAACCGGCTTTAACGCTGTTTGGTGAGGCGCCTTTGTCAGCGGTAGCTGTTCAGTCCACCGCTCAAGCAGAAGAGATCTTTTTCTTAAATCCGACTCAAGAGACGCCGTCTGCTCAGTTAGAAAATGAACTTGCAACTTTAAATGTTGAAGAAAACAGTTTAGACAGATCTGCGAAAATTGATTTAGAGACTCCGTTAACTGAATCCCCATCTCAACATCAGCCTGATCGCATAGAACCAGCATCCGTGGTCACTACAGATCATAATGCCAATACACTCATGCCACAGGATATTTTAAAACTGAGTCCTCAGCACTTAGAAGGTGAATGGACTGTTGATAAGTGGGAATATTGGTTCAGAAACAGTGAATTGTCTCCAGCGGTTCAAGAGCTTGCCCAGCAAGGCGTCATGACAGGATCGATTGATGGTGCTGGTATTTTTCATATTCCGCAAAAGTATGAATCGCTGCTGACCCAGTTTCAGGCAACCCTTGAAAGCGAGTTAAAACGTCAGTGGTCAAATAGTCGCTTTAGTGTGCAATATCAGGATGTAATCGGGGCAACCCCGTATGATCAGCAAGTTCAGCGTAAACAGCGGGCGTATCAGCAGGCATCAAATCTGCTACACACAGAAAACGTGGTAAAAGGCTTGATCGAGAGCTTTGATGGACAGTTGCACAATATTCAATTGAAGCCTTAAATTGGACTGAGCACCTGATTTAAACACATGGTTCAAAATGCCGTAACTTCAGACTTTAATGACATATTCAGCCAAAGCATCGCGCATTTCTGAGGGAATTGGGGTGCTTTTTCGCTGTTTACGATCCACAAATACATGTACAAAATGTCCTTGGGCAGACGCTTGATCTTGATGTTGTTTGAAAATGGCCAATTGGTAAGTGAGTGAAGAGGTCCCTATTTTTTCAATGGCAACACCCACGTCAATAATTTCTGGATAGGACAACTCTTGTAAAAACTGGCAACTGGACTGTACCACCAAACCAATGATGTCAGAATGACGAATATCAAAGCCTGCTTTTTCAATCAATAACGCATTTGCGGCAGTGTCAAAGTAACTGTAATAAGTGACATTGTTGACGTGACCATACATATCGTTGTCTGCCCAGCGTGTTTGAATGGGAAAAATGAAGCGGTATTGGTCTCGAGTCTGTGTTTGAATTTTCATACTTGCTTCTCATCATCCCTTTGGTTAAACCTAAATGCGCTTAAATCAATATTTGGTGGCTATGCAGCTTATTGAACGACGCTGAATCCTGTTTCGATCTCAAATTGTTTTAGGCATTGTTTAATGAACTGTTTAATACAATATTTAATAAATCGCTTGGTAAATATTCAGTGCATCTGAATACTGCATGTCTCTCGGATTATTTTGCAGTAAACGCTTTTGCAGCATGGCATCTTCGGCAAGCTTCGGCAAATGTTCACGTTGCACGCCAAGTGAGCTTAGTTTCAAGGCTAATCCGCTAGCGTCTAAATGTCGTTGCATGTGATCAATAAACAAATCACACAACCCATCGGTATTGCCTTTGCTATAAGGGTCAATCCACTGCATCAGCTCCGCATAATGCTGTTTGGCTTCAGGTACATTGAACTTTAATACTTCCAAAAGCACTAGAGCGTTACTATGACCATGCGAGATATGGTAATGCCCCCCCAGCGGATAGGCCAAGGCATGCACAGCGCCAACCGGAGCATTGGCAAAGGCTTGACCCGCGAGCATGGAACCGACCAGCATATTTTGACGAGCTTCAAGATCTGAACCATCTGCTAAAACACGTTTCAGATTTTGATTGAGTAAACTTAAAGCTTGTTTTGCCAGTAAGTCTGCATAAAAGTTTTTTTTGATTTTAGAGGTGTAAGCTTCAATCGCGTGCACCATCGCATCAATGCCTGTTGCTGCGGTAATATGGGTGGGTAAACTTTGGGTGAAGTGTGCATCGAGTATAGCGATATCTGCATACAGAACGGGGGAGACAATGCCAGTTTTGGTAGTTTCACCCGTGGTGACAATGGAAATGGGTGTCACTTCTGAACCTGTACCTGCGGTGGTTGGGATCACTATCAGCGGCAGTCTGGGATGTTTGGCATGATTAACGCCATAGAGATCCTGTATGGTTTGAGTTTGTTTCGGGTCTGCCAATATGGCAATGATTTTGGCAACGTCTAAGGAGCTGCCTCCACCAAAGCCAATCACAGCATCGACTTCATGTGAAATGGCGAAATCAACCGCACTGAGTACAATATGTTCAGGCGGATCGGCTTGAACGTCAGAGTATATGACAAAGTCGCTTTTTGTCGCATCCAAGATGTCTAAAATAGGTACGTGAAGCTGATGTTCGATCATCCCCGCATCGGTCACCAACAGGACTTTCCGAAATGAACGTTCAACCAGAATTTTTTGCAGTTCTTGAATTGAGCCTAAACCTGAAATAATGTTGCTCACAGTTTGAAATTGAAATGGACGCATTGCTTCTCCTTTTTCGCAATTATTCAACATTATTGTTTTGGTGTTCTATAGGATTCATCCTATAAATAACTTAACATAAGCCACTGTAAAAGATATGAACTTTTGAGACGGTTATGACGACTAAAATGCCATACAAAATATTATGTGTTTGTCTGGGAAATATCTGTCGTTCACCTACGGCTGAAGTGGTGTTAAAAGCAGTCTGTGCAGGCGCAGGTTTAGACGTTCTGATCGACTCAGCAGGCACCAGTAATTATCATCCTAATAAAGCGCCAGATCTGCGCAGTCAAAAACATGCGCTTAAGCGCGGCTATGATTTATCAACATTGCGTGCCAGACAATTGATTCAACAAGATTTCTTGGATTTTGATTTGATTTTGGCCATGGATATGCAAAATCTACAGCACATTCAAGATCTGTTAGCGCAAACTATTCACCATCACGGTAAACACGTCATTCGAGCAAAAGTGGCCTTGATGAGTGAGCACGATCCAGATTACCCAAAACAAGCCTTGCCTGATCCTTACTATGGCGAAGCAGATGGCTTTGAGCAGGTACTTGACCAATGCGAATCGAGCAGTCAAGCGTGGGTAGAATATCTTCAACAGCAGTTCAGTCAAAATACTGCAACGACCAAATGAGTATAAAAACCAGCATGATTGATGTACAAACCAATGTCGAACTCAAATCATTGAATACTCTAAGTTTGAATTCAGTCGCGTCACATTATGTTCAAATTGATCATAAAGACGCTCTCCTTGATGCATTGAGCTATGCGTCAGACAACAAACTGAATGTGATGATTCTGTCAGGTGGTAGCAACATGCTTTTACCTGAATCGATCAATGCGCTCGTAGTTCATATGAATATTCAAGGCATTGAGTATGTGGCAGAAGATGAATCAACTCATACGCTCCGTGTCGGCGCAGGTCAGTCATGGCATGACTTTGTGTTGTGGACTACCGCGCATCAATTTTACGGGTTACAAAATCTGGCGCTCATTCCGGGTTTGGTGGGTGCGTCGCCTGTACAAAATATTGGGGCGTATGGTGTAGAAGTCGGTGAATTCATTCGGTTAGTCGAAGCATACGATCGTAAAGAAAAATGTTTTAGTCAAATTTTAGCCGCAGATTGCAAGTTTGCCTATCGTGACAGTATTTTTAAACAAGATCCAACGCGCTATATTATTACCCACGTGATGTTTAAATTACTTAAACAACCAGAACTTAAGATCAATTATGGCGACTTAAGAGCGGCGATGGGGAATGAGCTCACTGCTGAAAATTTAGAAAAACAGGTGATTCAAATTCGTCAAAGTAAATTGCCTGATCCAAAACAATATCCGAATGCTGGAAGCTTTTTTAAGAATCCGATTATTCAAGCAGCAGCGTATGAAAAATTGAGTATTCAATTTCCAAGTCTTCCGCATTATGATCAGGGAAATGGAACTGTAAAGATCGCTGCAGGATGGCTAATTGATCAAGCTGGCTGGAAAGGCAACCGCTTAGGTCAGGTCGGTATGTTTGAAAAACAAGCTTTGGTTTTGGTGAATTATGCACAAGCAAATCTAAATGATGTACAAGCAACATATCGCGCTGTGCAGCAAGATGTGGTACAAAAGTTTAGCGTGTTACTTGAGCCTGAACCTGTGCTGTTTAATTCAGCGGGTTTAATCCAATCACATTCAATCTAAAGGACGCTATGCCGAATCAACACTGGATGATCAACGTGGTACGAATGGTGGCTTTACTCTTTGTGATGATCGGCTGTTTCTTGGTGTTTTGGTATACGCCATTTTATTCAAATTTGGTGGTGAAAACTTTAAACACCTTCGTGCCGTATGAAGTGGATGAAGTCGCAGCCCAAAGTCAAAAAATGGCAGCCTTGACTGAAACTGAAAATTTAGAACCCGGCTCTGATGAATGGGTTGCGCGTCAGGCCTATTTAGATGTGATTGAGCAAACCCTAAAAGATAAAAAAACCGATCAACTTGCGCTGATTCAAGCACGTTATGTGAAATTAAAACAACAAATTAAACTTGAAAAACAAAGCGAACAACAAGCGCAAAGCAGTGCTAAATTTAAAATTCCTTTGGTTGTCGATGACACCAGTACTTCAGAAGTCGATGTTTCCGAAAGATCAGTTTCCAAGAGCGCTGCATCAGACCTGAGTGCTTCAGAAGCAACAGGATCAGAAGCAATAGGATCAGAAGAATTTGCCTTCGACTGGCTGAGTCCTGAAAGTGACGCAGACAAAGCATTGAAAGAAAAATTCGAGTATTTTTTACAACATCATCCAATTGAAATCGAACAACCTGAACATTTGGATACGCAAATATATAAAGATATCGCCCATATTCAAAATCAAAATGAAAGTAGTCCAATAGACAGCAAAAAGCCTTATGCCATTGTTATTTTGGGCGGGGGCTTAACCTTAGGCAGTAATAAAATTGATATTGTGGTTAATGAATATACTCGACTGCGTTTAGAAAAAACCTTAGAAATCGAAAAGCAAACCCAGCTGCCTATTGTTTTAAGCGGTGTCGAAGCGCCCTACATGCAAGCGTGGCTGGCAAATAAAGGCGTTGAAGCAAATTTACTTGAAAATCGCAGTATGAACACCTGCGAAAATACCCGTTTTAGCTCTCTATTATTACAAAAAAAAGGAGGAGCACCCACCGTGTTATTGATTACAGACCGCTATCACATGCCACGCACGAGACGTTTATTTGCGCTCAATGGCATTCAGACCATTCCGGTCGAAGCCCCAATGCTGACTGATTTAACGGATTGGAAGCCGAGCAAACAAAACTATGACCACAGTCGCCGTGCTAATTACGAACTTTTGGCCACCATTCGTGATGTTTTGTTTGGTTCTAGCGGCTGTAGAGAGGTGCCCTAATGGCTGATATTCCTTTTTTAAATCCAAGCGTATTGACTCAGCTGGATTTGCCTATTCCGAATCGAAATTCAACCCCTTTATTGCTCGAGCCTTTAAATCTCAATCGTGAATTTATACCGAGCAAGGACATTCAGGCTTATCGGCACTTATATGCTTTAGACAAGCTTGAGGGGCAGTTTTGGCAAGGCTATATTAAAATGCCGCTGTTTAAACTTCATGTCCAAGTCTATCAGCCAAATATTGAAAAAATAAAAGGCACGGTGTTTTTACTACACGGTTATTTGGAACACAGCGGCATTTATCAGCCGATTATTCGTGAACTGCTAGATCAGGGTTTTAGCGTACTCACTTATGATTTGCCAGGACATGGTTTAAGTAATGGCAACGCCGCCAGTATTCAAAATTTTGATCACTACCAGCAAGTCTTGCATGCAGTACATCAGTATGTGAAAAATGCCGATCAACTGCCACAACCGTGGCTTGGGATTGGGCAAAGTACTGGGGGCGCAATTTGGATGCATCATTTGCTTGAATATGCCCAATTGAGAAAAAATCCGATCGTGGAGCGCGTATTGTTGCTGTCGCCCTTGGTCAGACCTGCCAAAACCTCATGGTGGCATAATCCTGTCGGTCTGGGGATCATTCGCCGGATTAAACGTGAAGTCCCGCGTCACTTTAAGCGCAACAATCACAATCCTGAGTTTCTGCGGTTTGTGCGCTTAAAAGATCCCTTGCAACCGAGAATGATGGGGATGGATTGGATTTTGGCGATGTCCAAGTGGATGCAAGAAATGGAAGAACGTCCTGCCTGTCGTATTCCTGTTTGGTTAGCACAAGGTGCGCAAGATCAAACGGTAGACTGGCGTTATAATATTGAATTTATTCGTCGTAAATTTCGTTTGCAAACCTTGCTCATGTTAGAAGAAGGCTCTCATCAATTGATCAATGAGCGGGCGGATATCCGAGCGGCATTGACGGGTTTAATCCCTGCATTTTTACATGCGCAGACGGGTAAAGGTTATTACTAGCATGATGGATTAACCAATTAAATGAAAAAAAGGAGCAGTAAGCTCCTTTTTTATGCTTCAAAATCTACTTATTAGAATTGGTCTGCACGCGCTAAATTCCACATACGGAAGTAGAAGTTTTCTTCATCTTTGTCATTACAATGTAATAACTCACCGTCCTTTAACCAAAAATGCAATTGTGCATAATTCTTGATTTCACGATCATTGACCCGCTGTGCCAAATGATGTGCTTTGATATCCCTTGGATGTTCAAGTCCAGCAGCGGCAATCATCTCCGAAAGTGCATGCAAGGTGTTTTTATGGAAGCTAAATACACGTTCTGCTTTTGAAGGAACGTGAATCGCTTTTTGGCGATCTGGATCTTGCGTTGCAACACCCACAGGACACTGGTTGGTATGACAGCTTTGTGCCTGAATGCAACCGACAGCAAACATGAAGCCGCGGGCAGAATTGACCCAATCCGCACCCAAAGCAAAGGTACTGGCAATATCAAAAGCACTGATGATTTTACCACTGGCACCAATTTTCACTTGATCGCGTAAGCCGACACCGACCAAGGTGTTATGTGCAAAAAGTAGCGCTTCACGCAGTGGGGTACCAATATTGTCACTAAACTCAATCGGAGCGGCACCGGTACCGCCTTCAGAACCATCAATCACCATAAAGTCAGGGACAATTTTGGTTTCTAACATCGCTTTAACAATGCTCATAAACTGCCATGGTTGACCTAAACACAGCTTAAAGCCCACAGGTTTACCGCCAGATAAGTCCCGCAACTTCTGTATGAAATGCATCATTTCAATCGGGGTACTAAAACTCGGATGGCTCGGTGGTGATATACAATCGCGGTCACGCGGTACACCACGAATTTGCGAGATTTCTTCCGTGATTTTATGCTTAGGTAATATTCCACCATGACCTGGTTTTGCACCTTGAGAGAGCTTCAGCTCAATCATTTTAATATTAGGCAGTTTGGCTTGCTGAGCAAACTTTTCAGGATCAAAAAGACCATCAGGCGTACGACAGCCAAAGTAGCCACTGGCAATTTGCCAGACAATATCGCCGCCATTTTCCAAGTGATATGGACTTAGACTGCCTTCACCCGTATCATGATAAAACTGTCCCATTTGCGCACCCATATTCAAGGCACGAATCGCATTTGCACTTAAACTGCCAAAGCTCATAGCGGAAATGTTCATGATCGATGCACTATACGGTTGGCTACATTGATCATTTCCAACTTTAACTCGGAAGGTCGAGGTGTCAGATGGATGTTTAGGTGCAAGCGAATGGGTCATAAAACGATAATCTTGCTGATACACGTCAATGATTGAGCCAAAAGGTTTATCGGCATTTTCATTTTTAGCACGTTGATACACGAGGCTACGCTGCATACGCGAAAAAGGCAGTGCATCTTGATCAGATTCAATAAAGTATTGACGAATTTCAGGTCTAAAATCTTCAAATATAAATCGAAAATGACCCATAATCGGGTAATTTTTTAAAATCGAATGTTTGTTTTGAAGGACGTCATACAATCCAATGACACTTAAAATGCTGGTAATCAGCCAAATAATGTTGATAAAACTGTCAGATAAAAAATAATAGATATAGTGAAGTTCATAGAACAACCTAAGCCACGTAATGCTTAAGGCAATGAGAATACAGGCAAACCAAATCGAATGTCTGGAAAAAAAAGTATTGAGCAATTTATGTCTAATTGCTTGCGCTGGGCTGGGCATTATTGTTATCCAAAATATTCAAAAATTTTAATGTAAAGACAATAGCGAAGATAAATGAAAAATCTCAAGTATTCATTTGTTAGCCTTAAAAATTAGTACAATTTTCAAGGCTAACTATTGCGCAATTTAATTTTAAACCTTACTCAAATAGAACTTAAGTAAAATTAAACTTCATCTGCAGGCAACAACATCACAATGGATGAATTTAACAGTTCTGCAAGATCATCTAAAATGTCTTGATCATACAGCGATTCATTTAAAGGAATGGCTTGCCCGTCTGCAATCAGTTTCAAATTTGCTGAAAATGCAGTAGAAATATTTAAGCTTTCACCATTCGCCCAAAAGCGCGTTTCGTCACCAACGCTGCTATAAAGTAAGCGTGAAGCAGGCTCAAGTTTGATTGAATAACCCGCTTCTAGTGCTTCTTCAAGATCACCTGTACCAATTGCATCATTTTCAGGGATGTTTTCAGGGTAGGTCGGCTGTGAAATGAGGCACATTAGGGCATCGTTTAAATGATGCGGACTTTGCAACTGAGTAAGTAGTTTCTCACGCATGTATTCAAGTTCTAATGAGGTAATTTCACCAATGGCAGTGGCTTGATCACGTTTGATATCCTGTAATGGATTACTCAAAATATCGTATTTAGAGAAAGTATCACCAACGCTGTCCATCATGTCTGCGACATTTGGCATACGAAAACCAAATGAATAGGTTAAGCATTCATCTTCAGCAACACCGTAATGTGCAAGTCCCGGTGGAACATAGAGCAGGTCACCCGGCGCTAAAACCTCATCAAAGCTCACTTCAATTTCAGGAAGAAGTTTGAGCGGTTGTCCTGCAACGAATTCGGTTGATTCATCACACATTTGACCCAACTGCCAACGGCGATGACCGTGACCTTGAACCAAAAATACATCATAGAAATCAAAATGTTTACCGACTGAACCACCTTTTGGTGCATATGACACCATAATGTCATCACGACGCCACTGTGGAATAAAGGGGAATTTTTTCCACATTTCAGCCATATCAAATGAATAATGATCTACAGCTTGAACCAGAAGCGTCCAAAGCTTAGGCATCTTTTGAAAATCACCTTTAATTAGAGGGGATGATTTTACAGTCCATTGATTTGGATCTTTGTCTTTTTGTTTAATTAACCGCGCAGTAATGTTTTCATCCAGTGCAAGTTCCATTACGTCTTTAGGTTCTAAAAGACCAGTGATTTCAGGAATTGCGTTACGGACCAAAAGAGGTTTTTTCTGCCAGTATTCAGCAAGAAATTGTTCAGCGGTGATGTTACCAAGAACATCAAGGGTTTGGGACATGGGAATAGCCTAAGCAAATTTAAAACATTACGTTAGAACTATTGTCTTACGTTTGAAACAACTTAAGCAAGCTAAAATAATAGCCCTAATATTTGAAGGGACTAAAATTGTGATTGAATAATACTAAATAGAATCAAACATTAGTCTTAATGAATTTCGCTCTAAAGAGATTTCCATCTCTTTGATCTGTTTCTCAGTCTCATCAATATACGTTCGATATTCATTTTCAAGTGAAGGGTTGCTAGTAAAATGGGTATTCCTAATTTCTCCAATTTTTAAATATTCTTTTTTTTGTTCAATAATATCTTTTAGCTCAGGTGTATAAGCATTAAATTTATTTAAAATATTTAATTTGAGTGCAATAGAGTCTTTTATAAATTTTCTTGCCAGCTCATTTTGCTCAGATTCTTCAGCTTTACCTACTTGAACGATATGTTGTTTTGCCAATACAGTCTCTTGATCATCTAAATGATTCTTGAGGTTTTGATAGTTTATCCAATCTAATATATATGGAGAACTTGAGTGCCCTAAAAAGTAAGAAAAAGTCGCTTCTTCAGCAGTCTCATTTAAATCATCAATATGTTCAAGTAGTTCACTCATTTCCTCATAGTCGCCATAATCTAGATTCAGTTCACCCTTGTGGTCCTGACGCTGCATATCTAATATCTGAAGCCATAACGCTTTTATTTTCTTTATATCCTCATGTTCTGGATTAAAAGATGAAAATAACTCGATTGAAAATTGATTTATGGATTCAGTCTGTAATTGCAATAAATCAAGTGATTACTCGAGATCTTTTTCTTGTAATTCTTTAAACTTCATTTCATATTTTGAATTTTCTAGATCAATTTTATCCATAATATTTTGATATTCCAGCCAGTTTTCTATATGCATAGATTGACCTCTCTAGTCGACTTAAGAATAAAATAGTTGAGACTTAATGTATTATTTTATAAAAAATGATTCTTTTTAAGGTGACTTTTAGGGTATGTGTAATTTTAGTTTTCTCAGAATTGCACACAACTGAATCATGGGCATGCCCATCAGTGTGGTCTGATCTTGCCCAATCATCTGTTCAAATAAACTGATGCCTAAGCTCTCACATTTAAAACTACCTGCACAGTGTAAGGGTTGGTCCCGCTCAACATAACGTTCTATTTCAGCCAAACTCAATGTGCGGAATTTGACTTTATAATGCTCAACGATTGTATGTTCAAAACACGTGGATTGTTGCTGCACACTTAAAGCGGTACTGAAATAAACAAAATGATCTGAGTTGGCTTGCAGTTGCTTAATGGCATTTTCAACCGTTAAAGGCTTACCCATAAAAATATCTGGCGCACCTTCTCGCCAAGCGACTTGATCTGAACCAAGCACAATTGCATTTGGAAATTGATTACTAATCACTTTGGCTTTCTCAAAGGCCAATCTTTTGGCTAAATCATCTGCATGTATTTCACCACGTGGAGATTCATCGATTTCGGGTGAGACACAGCGATATACCAAACCCAAACGATCCATTAAGTCTTTACGGGTTTGGCTACTTGAAGCCAGAATAATCTCTGGCTGACTAACTAAATTATTCATTAAACAGCGTATTCCATAAGCAGGTCTAAAGGCACATAAGCCAAGACCGCTTGATGGCAGGCTTGAAGTTTGACATTAGGCGCCATGTCCGCTTGATAGGCTTCAACCCAACGAGTCACGCAAATGCACCAAAAATCACCTGGTTTCACTCCTGGAAAGCCAGCTTCTGGTAAAGGTGTGGTTAAGTCGTTGCCAATGCTTTGAGAAAAACTTAAAAATTCTGAGGTCATTTCGGCGCAAACCGTATGTTGCCCCAAATCGGAAGGCGCTGTATGACAAAAACCGTTACGAAAATAACCTGTAATGGGATCAAAGCAACAACTGGCCAATGATTCACCAAGGACATTTAAAAGATTGATTTTTGGATCAGGATGAATGGACATAAGCTTATATATTCAATGGGTCTACTGCTATCATAATCAAAACAAAAGTTTTCTACAGCTTTTATGCAAAAGTTACTAACCTTTTTAGACATAATCAATTAGAATCTACGCGATTTTAATATCTATAAAGTGAGCTATACATGAACTTTCAGCGTATGACTGACCTCGATTTAGCAGGTAAACGTGTTCTGATTCGTGAAGACCTAAACATCCCTGTAAAAAATGGTGAGATTACAAGTGATGCACGTTTGCGTGCGGCATTACCCACAATTAAAGCAGCGGTGGCAAAAGGCGCTGCAGTAATCGTATGTTCTCATTTAGGTCGTCCTGTTGAAGGTGAGCCAAAAGCTGAACAATCACTCGCGCCAGTGGCGGCATATTTGACTGAAGCTTTGGGTCAAAATGTGGTTTTAGTCACTGACTACTTAAATGGTGTAGATGTTGCAGCAGGTCAAGTGGTTTTGCTTGAAAATGTACGTTTTAACCATGGTGAAAAGAAAAATAATCCCGAACTTGCTCAAAAATACGCAGCGCTTTGCGATGTATTCGTCATGGATGCATTTGGTACAGCGCATCGCGCTGAAGCATCAACTGAAGGTGTTGCACGTTTAGCGCCTGTGGCAGCAGCAGGGCCACTTTTGGCAGCTGAATTAGATGCTTTAGGTCGTGCGCTTAAAACGCCTGAAAACCCAATGGTTGCGATTGTTGCCGGTTCAAAAGTATCAACGAAACTGGATGTTCTCACTTCACTTTCAGATATTTGTGGTCAGATTATTGTGGGTGGTGGTATTGCCAATACTTTCTTGGCGGCGGCTGGCTTCAATGTGGGTAAATCACTATGTGAAACAGACTTGATTGATACGGCGAAAGCCATTGCTGCAAAAGTATCTGTTCCGCTTCCAACAGACGTGGTTGTTGCTGATGCTTCAGAAATCGTTTTTTCAGACTTCTTGGGTTCGTTGGCTACTGCAAAAGCAGTGGTCAAGAAAGTTGAAGATGTATCTGATAATGATATGATTTTGGATGTAGGTCCAGAAACAGCGAAAGTATTCGCTGACATCTTAAAAACCTCAAAAACCATTCTTTGGAATGGTCCAGTGGGTGTGTTTGAAGTGGATCAATTCGGTGAAGGGACGAAAGCATTGTCTTTAGCAATCGCTGAATCGAGCGGCTTCTCCATTGCGGGTGGTGGTGATACTTTGGCTGCAATTGATAAATATAACGTTGCAGACAAGATTGGTTATATCTCTACAGGCGGCGGCGCATTTCTCGAATTTGTAGAAGGTAAAACCCTTCCAGCCGTGGCTGTGCTATTCGAACGGGCTTAATAAAAGCGATTTAATTGAGTTGAAAAAAGGGCTGATCAAATTCAGCCCTTTTTTTGGTCTTATTTTAGTCATCAAAATGTCACATTTTTGCAATAAAATTTAACCCCATGATTCACCGTCTTTGTGGAAATGAAAATGAATTTTAAACTTTCAATTGCAGCATTAATCTTAATTCCCTTTGCTTTAACGGCATGTTCAAAACAAGAAAGTGCGCCTGCAGCAGAACAAGGCAGTGCCTCTGAAGTTGTGGTAAATGATTCATCTCAAGTGACGCCAGAACAACAAGCTGCGATTGATGCCATTGATCAACCTGAACAAGACAAAAATAATACCGATATTCCTGCGGAAATTGCAAATGCACCTGCGGATCCAGCAACCGCAGATACAGAAGCGGAAGTATCAACTGTTCAATAATGTATTTTGAGCGAATTTATCTCCAAATTGTGAAAAGTCCCTGCAAAAGCGGGGATTTTTTTTTAAATAGTGTCATTTGTTGCTGATTTGAAATAAATGACAGGGTAGAATATGAAGCATTACCTGGGAGGAAACTATGGCTCTTATTTCATTGCGCCAGCTCTTGGATCACGCCGGTGAACACAATTACGGCGTACCAGCGTTTAACGTAAACAACTTAGAACAAATGCGCGCAATTATGTTGGCCGCAGATGAAACGAATTCACCTGTAATCGTGCAAGCATCTGCGGGTGCGCGTAAATATGCAGGCGCTCCTTTCTTACGTCATTTAATTTTGGCAGCAATTGAAGAATGGCCACATATTCCAGTGGTTATGCATCAAGACCATGGTACAGACCCTGATGTCTGTCAGCGTTCAATCCAATTGGGCTTCTCCTCAGTGATGATGGATGGTTCATTGGGCGCAGATGGTAAAACACCTACATCTTACGAATATAACGTCGATGTGACGCGTCGTACAGTTGCAATGGCACATGCCTGTGGTGTTTCTGTGGAAGGTGAAATTGGCTGCTTGGGTAGTCTTGAAACCGGTATGGCAGGCGAAGAAGATGGCGTAGGCGCTGAAGGCGTTCTTGATCATTCTCAACTTTTGACCTCTGTTGAAGAAGCAACTCAATTTGTTGCAGATACCAATGTTGATGCGCTTGCAATCGCTGTTGGTACATCTCACGGGGCGTACAAATTTACACGTCCTCCTACAGGTGACATCCTCGCGATTGACCGCATTAAAGAAATTCATGCGGCATTGCCAAATACACATCTTGTGATGCACGGTTCAAGCTCAGTGCCACAAGAATGGTTGGCTGTGATCAATCAATACGGTGGTAACATCGGCGAAACTTATGGTGTTCCAGTTGAGCAATTGGTTGAAGCAATCAAACACGGTGTTCGTAAAATTAACATCGATACAGATTTGCGTTTAGCTTCTACAGGCGCAATGCGTCGTATGATGGCTGAGAAACCAAGCGAATTCGATCCACGTAAATTCTTTGCAGAAACTGTTGTTGCAATGAAACAAATCTGTGTAGATCGTTATACTCAGTTTGGTACAGCGGGTCATGCAGATAAGATTCGCCCAATCTCTTTAGAGAAAATGGTTGATCGGTATAAATAATTTTTAAAAATTGTTTATACTAAAAAAGCCCGCACATTGTGTGGGTTTTTTTTCTTGAAATTAAAAAGAGTAGACAATGGAACTGATCTTTTCGGCAGCATTATGTAGTGTGCTGGTCTCAATTTTACTTAAAATAGCCAAGACCAAAGGCTTTGATATGCTGCAAATAATTGCATGGAATTATGCAGTCGGTAGCATCTTATGTTTTTTCTGGTTTAAACCTGATCTGGTGCATATTTCAGTACAGGATACGCCGTGGTGGTTAATCGCAATTTTAGGGATCGTCTTACCTACAATTTTTCTTTTTTTATCAAAATCTTTGGACAGCGTAGGTATTCTAAAAACAGAAATCGCACAGCGTTTATCTGTGGTGTTGTCGCTTGCCGCAGCTTACTTTTTATTTAATGAACAATTTAACACCTTAAAATGGGTGGGTATTGTGCTTGGTTTGCTTGCAGTAGTCATCATCATCTTGACCCGTTCCGTAGCAACGATGACTTCAAATCGAAGCCACAAAGCCATGCTTTATTTGCTCTGTGTCTGGATCGGCTATGCTCTGGTTGATGTTTTATTAAAATACACCACCAGCCTAGGTTTGCAGTTCGCGGTGTCACTCAACCTGATGTTTATCGTGGCCTTTGTGTTATGTGTGGGATATCTTGCTCTGCAAAAAACCGATTGGTCAACCAAGAATCTAGCTGCAGGATTGCTTTTAGGTGTTTTGAACTTCGCCAATATTGCACTTTATGTCAAAGCCCATATTTTACTCAAAGACTCACCCGCGATCGTTTTTGCAGGTATGAATATATTGGTCGTGGTACTTGGTGTTATTGCAGGCTTAATCGTCTTTAAGGAGCGATTAAATTTAAGCCTAGCCATTGGGATTTTGCTGGGTATAGCAGGGGTTGTGTGTTTAGCACTGGCGATTTAATGATGATGTGCTAGAAGAAGAGTCGTGACAAAGAATTATTTTAATGTAAGGGATGAATGGTGAAAATGAAAAAATATAATACTTTTTTCGATGGTTCATTCGATTGGAATACTCGGGCATCAGTTTTCAGTTGGTAAATGTGGAAAAAGATGAGTAAGATGAAAATTCAACCATTACAATGATATATACCTATAAAACTGTAAAGCTTTTAGGTTGGAAGGCTCCTAAACAGAATGTAAATAAGTAGAAAACTATGAAATGTAATATATTCTCAGCGATTATTGAACTCAGTCAAAATAATGTTTGTCTTATTCTTTTAAATCATGAGCATGAGCATGAGCATGAGCATGAGCATGAGCATGAGCATGAGCATGAGCATGAACAGGGCTTGGCTGAAGCGACGAAAGATGGTGAACTATGGAAGCTAAACATCACTTCTACGCCGCATTACACCGAAGTAAAAAACTATATCGATCATGCACTCAAACAAAAAGCTGAAGGAAGTCGATATCCTTTTGTGGTGATGGAAAAAAGTACAGGAAAAATTTTAGGAACAACCAGTTATCACGATATTAAACTGAACGTAAAACGGTTTGAAATAGGTTATACATGGTATGCAGAATCTGTACAGCGAACCCATGTAAACACTGTATGTAAGTTTTTATTGTTGCAATATGCTTTTGATCAATTAGACGTAGAAACTATCGGATTTCGTACCGATATTTTTAACCTTAGATTAGCACTTGAAGTGCAACACCATGTTCTTGGAGTAATACCTGACTCGGACTTTTAAATCCGAGTCTTTTTCTTGGGCGATGATTCAAACGCTTAGTAATCTCTGAAATATATTCATCCGTGTAGTTATTTAGATCACTTCCTTTTCTGATGTATTGCCTGATCAGACCATTCGTATTCTCATTTGTGCCTCTCTGCCATGCACTGTAAGGATCTGCAAAGTAGAATTCTATTTCCAGTTCATTCGCGATTTGTTCATGTAGGCTAAATTCCTTGCCATTATCAGCAGTAATCGTCTTTAACTTCTCTTTGATTGGAGCCAGCAAGTCAACAGTGGCTTCACAAACCGCCTGACTCTTGCGAGTGCTACATTTCTTTAACCAAAGATAGCCTGTTTTCCTATCTACAATTGAAACTAAAGACTGCTGCTGATTTTTGCCCACAATCGTATCTATTTCTAAATCACCAAAACGTGATCGCTTCTCAATGATGTGTGGCCTATCGTGAATGCTTTTACGGTTACTGAGCATCCCACGAGTTTCTGGTTGTCCATACTTTCTTTTTCGTTGATTTCTAAAACGTAAATGAAGATAAAGACTGCCTCCTTTGAGTTTATCTTGCTGAATATATCGATAGATTGAATGCATACTGATAGCTACGTGAGAAGCGATTTGTTCGGGACTCCATTGCAAAGCAAGATAGCTTTCGATCTGTTGCAATAGGGAGGAACTTACAGTTCTATGATTCGAGATATGGCGTCTTTTAGCCAGTTTATGAGCATGTTTAGCAAAGTAGCCATTTCTATTACGATTACGTTTGATCTCTCTACAAATTGTAGAGGGAGCACGAGCCAATCTGAGGGCAATATGACGCGTAGAAAAACCTTCGCGTAGTAATGTATAAATCTGATATCTTTCTTCTTGGGTAAGATGAGTATAGTTCATGATGCAACTTTGACTTTGGTCGGTCTGGAAGCAGAATGCTATCTCATTTTACTTCCTACCTAAAATTAATCTCTGTTGCACTTCGTTTGAGAATCTAAGGCGTGCAATTGAACGTTTGGGTGCAACAAAGGATGGTTTAATTCGTGGTGATGCATTACGTAAGGATGGAACAATTCGTGATACTGTGATGTACAGTATTATTCAAAACGAATGGAAAGGTGTAAAAAGACATCTTCATTCTTTAATTAAATAATATGCAGTTTACTAAAATTTTAAAATAAGAATATCAATGATTGAAATCAACTTAATTTTCTAATCATATAATCGATACATCCCCACAAAACGTTCACAGCCTGATTGTTGACTACTCACCCGAAGTAAAGCTTTCTGAAAATTGAGCTTATACTTGCAGTCATGTTCATTGTCGATAATTTCATTCTTTTTTTGAGGTGTTGTATAAGCAAGTAAGGGCACAGCGCGAGTTTCGACTCGATTATTTGGATTGCGGTAAGCCAAACCTTCAATCTTAATACGATCTTTGCTCAGCTGGTGAATCTTTAAATGAACGGTTTGCTTGGCTATTTGACCATTTTCATACTTTAAATAATGTTGGGTCAGCGTTTGATTCATGGAGGTGTAGACATTGAGGTCTTCAATGCGCACATTGAACTGTTGTTTAAAACATACCAAGCTTTTACATTGTTGAGTTTGGCCTAACCAGAGCTGATGCGTGTCATCAATTAGACGTAAAGGCGCATCCGTCACCAGATAGGTCGTCAGCAGTTGTTCATTTAAATCTTGGCGTAAGTCTTTAAGCGTGTCTACACAGAATTTTGAGTGATCAATTTTGGAGTCTGCACGGTCACAACGCAAAGGCTGCGCTTGAGCCAGACTACTTCCACAGAGTCCTAAAAATAGTATAGACACTATTGTTTTAATCGGATTCGATACATTTTTCAACAACATGATCGCTTATACTTTTACAATGTTTGCCTCGCTACTATAGCGAACTCGAAACCTTGATTACAAGATTTCAATTTTAAAATCTGCATTAAAAGGAGCTGAACGTGATTGTACCCATTCGAATAGGTCAAGGAATTGATGTACATGCATTTGAGGGAGGAAGTTTCGTTACTTTGGCGGGTATTCAGATTCCACATACACAGGGTTTAAAAGCGCATTCTGATGGTGATGTGGTTTTACATGCTTTGAGTGATGCTTTATTGGGTGCGCTGGCATTGGGAGATATTGGGCAGCATTTCCCAGATACGGATGAAAATTTTAAAGGCGCAGACAGTCGTGTGTTGTTAAAGCATGTCTACCAGTTGGTTATGGATCGAGGTTATCACTTAGCGAATGCTGATATCACGGTGGCTTGTGAACGACCAAAACTGGCGAAGCATAATTTGGCCATGCGTCAAAGCATTGCAGATGTTCTAGAGGTTGATGTCAATCAAATCAGTATTAAAGCGACCACGACAGAGACACTCGGCTTTACAGGGCGTCAAGAAGGGATTCTTGCGACTGCGAGCGTTCTGGTTACACATCATTAAATAAGAATTCAAAATGATTCTCGTTGAGACGAGAGCAATTGGAGGGCAAAAAGCCAGTGAAACTCACTGGCTAAGTCGCTAAATAATGTAAATAGTTAGGAATATTGATCTGCATTCATTAAGGATTGTTGTAAATCTTGGGTTGATTTTCGACCTTGAAGTTGTAGAGCTACCGCGTGAATTAAACCTGTCCATGTTTCATTGGGTTCCCAAACCTCATGCATCAGTTCTTGTGCAGTCGGCATATCCATATCCATAAAATATTGGCGATATAAATACATCAGGCTACTACATTGATTGTTTTTAGAGCAGTGAATCCAAACCATTTTATGTTGAACCAAATGATCAATCAGATCTAAAACAAATAAACACTGCTCATCCGTGGGCATATCCCAGTGAATCGGAACTTGAATATAGTTCAATCCCAGTTCAGCGCAAATGCGATCTTCATTGTCCAAGTGTGGCTCTGCATCTGTAAATGCAAGGTTAATCACCGTGTCTACGCCATACTCTTTGATTTGTTTAAGCTGTTCAGCGGTCGGTTGTCCAGAGCTGAACAAATGGTCATGAACAAATTGAAAATAAGGAACATGACTTAATTCTGATTCAAGGTGATTCATAAATTGTCTTCTACATAAAAAACGCCATCTCAAAGATGGCGTTGATCATTCAATTATCGATTTGGCAGCACATCTTTTAAGGCTGCATCCATCTCTAGCAGCACTTTCTCTGTGGTTTCCCAATCAATACAACCATCCGTTACAGACTTACCATACTCTAAATCGCAAAGATTTTCAGGAATATCTTGGCGTCCGCCTTTTAAGTGGCTCTCCACCATAATACCGACAATGGATTTATTGCCATCTAGAATTTGTTCAGTGATGTTTTTCAGTACAAGCGGTTGTAAATACGGGTCTTTATTCGAGTTCGCATGACTTGCGTCAATCATGATCTTGGTGCTGACTTTAGCTTTTGCCAATGCATTTTCAGCATCAACAACTGAGCCTGCATCGTAATTCGGTTTACCATTTCCACCCCGTAAAACCACGTGAGCATAGGGGTTGCCTTTGGTGCGAATCACAGACACTTGACCTTGATCATTTAAACCAAGGAAGCTATGACCGTGTTTTACAGATTGCATCGCATTGGTTGCAACGGTTAAACCGCCATCTGTACCATTTTTAAAGCCGACAGGAGACGATAAACCAGAGGACATTTCACGGTGAGTTTGGCTTTCTGTAGTTCGTGCGCCAATGGCTGACCATGAAATGAGATCTTGATAATACTGCGGTGAGTTCGGATCAAGTGCTTCAGTTGCACACGGCAGACCTTTCTCATTCAATTCGAGCAAAAGTTTACGACCTAAACGCAGACCTTTTTCGATATTAAATGAATCGTTCATGTCTGGATCATTGATCAGACCTTTCCAACCCACAGTCGTACGGGGTTTCTCAAAATACACACGCATAATAATATATAAGGTGTCTTTGACTTTTTCTGCTAATACTTTAAGACGGTCAGCGTAATCATGCGCTGCTGCGACGTCATGAATGGAACACGGTCCAATGACCACAAACAAGCGTTTATCTTGACCATCTAAAATTTGACGAACAGTTTCACGACCATTCAGCACAGTTTGATATGCTTTTTCATTGAGCGGAAGTTCTGCTTTAAGTTGAGCAGGTGTCACAAGAGGTTGAAAACTTTGAACATTCACATCGTTGATATCTGATTGTGTAATGGTATTAGACTGTAGTGTATTCATTGCCGTCACTGGTATTAGAAGATACATAAATATTGTTAGTTGCTTGAATATAACACGTTTTAATCAATGTGCTGCTATATAAAACACCAATTAAGACGTGAATCACGCTGTGCGTAACTCAATCAATTAACCCACTTGTTGAATTTGTGCAGTGCTGATCATCGTAACTTGTTCAGGGGCTTGCACAGGTTTTGATTTGACTGGGTTTAACATAAAGTTGATCCCAATGGCAAATAAGGTAATGCCCAAAATTTTACGGATGATCCGTTCGGGCAGGTGTGAGCTGAGCAAAGTACCGATGATGATTGCAGGAATAGAGCCGATTAATAACCACATCAGAAGATTAAAGTCGACATTGCCTGAATTCATATGCCCAATGCCTGCAACCAAGGTTAACAGCACGGCATGCACTACATCTGAACCGATAATGCGAATCATAGGTAAATTGGGAAACATGATAATGAGCGCCATAATACCAAATGCGCCAGCACCCACAGAGGATAAGGTTACAAAAACTCCGAGAATCACACCCATAATTAGAATGTAAAAACGTTTGTCTTTAAAGCGTTGTCGTTCTTGTTCTATTTCTTGAGGTTCAAGCTTTTTACCAAATTTGCTAAAGAAGCGTTCCACTTGAGTGCGAAAGACAATAGACACCCCAGTCAAGGTCAGCATAAAGCCCAATACCATCGTCAGGATAGCTTTATAGTGCGTCGACTGGCTTAAATAGTTGTCCAATACCCAAGTCGTGGCAAGCGATGCTGGAATACTACCGAGCGCAAGCCAAAGCACAATAGGCCAAACAATATTGAGTTTTTTTGCATGCACGAATGAACCACAGAATTTTGAAATTGCGGCATAAAGCAGATCTGTACCAATGGCGATGTGAGGTTCAATTTTGAATAACCCAATGAGAATCGGCGTCATCAAAGAACCACCGCCAACCCCTGTCACGCCGACACAGAAGCCTACCAAAACGCCTGCCAATATATACTCTACGGAACCCAACATAACAAATGCAACATATCAAAAATCCCGCATATCTTAGGGTTTTTTCATATATAGAGTTGTATTGATAATTGATTTACTTATTCGAAAAAAAGCTAAAGCACCTCAGATTTTTATTAGAAAACAAACTGATGAAATTTTATAAATTTAGCTTTTAACTATCATAGCATCAGAATGTTTAGCCTAAATGACCCTGAAAAATACCTAGATATGTATCACTTCAATAACGGGCTTGAAGTCCACACATGTTGAAGCGTCATTGAATCCTGAGGCGTATGGATGCTCACATTGATCAGCAGCATGAATGGATGATTATGTTATGCTAAGGGCGCTGAATCTGAAGGAACAATGTCTTGCAAAATCGAAAGCTTAAAATAGGAATAGTGGTGGGTGAGGTATCTGGGGATACTTTGGGTGCTAAACTGATTCGACGTTTTCGCGAGCAGGGTATAGATGCAGAGTTTGAAGGTATTGGTGGTCCTCAAATGATTGCAGAAGGCTTTAAAAGCTATTACCCGATGGAGATTTTATCGGTGATGGGGATTGTTGAAGTCTTAAAAGATATTAAGAAATTATTCGCAGTTCGGGATGGCTTAGTAGAAACATGGACACACAGCCCAGTTGATATTTTTATAGGTATTGACGCGCCTGATTTTAATTTACGCCTCTCTAAAACTATCAAACAGAAAAATCTACCGATTAAAACGGTGCAGTATGTCAGTCCTTCGGTCTGGGCATGGCGTCAAGGACGTGTGCATGGCATTAAGGCCACTATTGATCTGGTCTTGTGTTTATTTCCTTTTGAAAAATCATTTTTTGAAAAATTTGCAGTAAAAGCGGCATTTGTAGGACACCCGTTGGCCAATCAATTGCCCTTAGTCAATCCAATTCAAGCTGCCAAGCAGGCTTTAGGTTTAGCGGTTGATCAAAAGCATATTGCACTACTGCCAGGTAGTCGCCGTGGGGAAATTGAAAAATTAGCACCCTTGGTGTTAGATGCAGCACAGTTAATTCTGCAAAAACATCCAGATTATGAGTTTTTAATCCCCGCGATTAATGATGCGCGTAAGCAGCAAATCGAAGCGATATTGATTACTTATCCTGAGCAGCTGCGTTCAAAAATAACATTATTAGAAAATACAGGGACTGAATCCAAAATTGGTCGCATGGTCATGGACGCGAGTGATATTGTGGCTTTGGCATCAGGCACAGCCACATTAGAAGCCGCGCTGTTGCATCGACCGATGGTGACCTTTTATAAATTGAATTGGTTGACCTACCAGATTGTGAAATGGCTGATTAAAATTCCGTATTATTCATTGCCTAATATTATTGCGGGTAAACGAGTGATTGCTGAGCTGATTCAGCATGACGCAACGCCTGAGAAACTTGCACTGGAAATTGAAAAATTGATGAATATTGAACATTCAAAAATTCAGTCGATGCAGTTGCTCACCATGCATAAGCATTTACTATCAGATCACAGTGAAGATCCCGTAGAAGCGATTTTAGGTCTGGTCAAGTAACCAGAGTTTAAACAAAGCCTCAATAAGTGAGGCTTTTTTTGATGGAACTTTTAATAGTGCTTACTCTGCGCGAACTTTCAGCTCATAGCCTGTATATTTACGAATATTGATCACGCCTGTATCCATGAGCAGATATTGACCTTTAATCCCTTGCAATTTGCCGCGAATGATTGGGGTTTTGTCTAAATTATGCGAAATAATTTTTTCTGGATAATGATCGACCGGATACACAAATTCACGTGGTAATTCATTTTCCAAAATTTCAACATTTTCGTTAAAGTCCAAGCTCATACTGAACTCATCACGAATCATTTCAATTTGAGGCTCAAACTCATCGAGTAAACTGTCTCGGATTTGAATTAAGTCGATGGGATCAGATTCACCTTTGAGCAATTTACGCCAATTGGTTTTATCCGCAACTTGCGCGCCAAACATGACTTCAAGCTGCCCTGATAAACGACGTGAACCGACTTTCATAATGGGCAGTGCTTGCGTTGCACCTTGATCTAGCCAGCGCGTTGGCATTTGCCCTAAACGGGTAATCCCAACTTTAAGCGCACTCGAATTGGCCAAATAAACAATATGCGGCTGAAAACACACTTCTTGCGCAAAACGCTCTTCACGGCATGTGCCCAAGTGGTAATGGCAAGTTTCAGGCTTCATAATACACATATCGCAAGATGCTTTGGTCTTCATGCATTTAAAACAATGTCCTTGCGAATAGGACTTCGGCGTTTTTGCCCCACATGAAACACAAAATATTTTGCCTGTCCATTCGAGTTCAATTTCTTGACCCAAATGAAAAGGCAGGTTAATTTCAGCGCGATCTAAGATAAATTTATATTCAACATTTGCCTTGTGTATTTGCTGTTCGGTTACACTGAGGTGACTAAGACCTGCATGCATTTTGTGGCAAATGCCTTGTAGTTCCATGTTTCAATTCTCTCTTTATAAAGGTGCAGTACATGGCTGAGAAAAATGTCATCACGTCGATGCTCGACGATTTATCTAAACAACAGCCGATCTCTACTGCATTGTGTCTGGGGCAAAACTTCAGCCTAGACCAGTATCAAACGATTCAATGGACACATTTTAACGTAACTGAATTTTTAATTCTCCCTTTTACACAAAGATATGACTTAGCTGTTGTCCTCTTCAATACAGAATCACTTAAAGCATTAAGTTCACCTCAAAAAACCCAAATTTTGGTTAAGCTTCGTGACTTATGGGCAAAGCGGATTGTGGTGCTGGCTTCTGTTGAAGATTCACAGTTACTGCGTAGTCTTGGATTTACGCAATTAATTGAACATAGTTCAGCGGATATAAATTTAGCTTTTTGGCAATTTAATATTTTGACCTATAAGCATGTGCCAGATTGGTTTAATTCGAAATTTTGGGCCAATCCAGAGCACTGGAACAAATTCCGTTGGTAAAATGGTCTTGAGTCATTTAACATCATTAAAATTACAACAATTATCTTTCATATATTATTTATAAAGAATTGTATGATCAGCTTGAACATTAACTCTTGAGGTCAACATTATGACAAATTTAAGCAATATCGTAGAAATATTGGCAAAACAAGCTTTAGGTGGCAGTCAACAAAACGGTCAACAATCTCAGCAAGGCGGTCTAGGTGGAATCTTAGGTTCTGTACTGGGCGGTTTGGGCGGTCAGCAGCAAAACCCACAACAAAGTGATCAGCAGCAAAACCAGCAACAAGGTGGTTTAGGCGGAATCCTAGGTTCAGTACTCGGTGGTTTAACAGGAGGTCAAGCCCAAAATTCAGCACCAAAAGCAGGCGGTTTTAATGCACAATCCCTTTTGATTGCAGTTGTTCCTTTGGTCTTGGGGTGGATTCAAAAAAATGGCGGTTTACAAGGCGCGCTTGATCAACTTAAAGGTCAGGGCTTAAATAGTCAGGTGGATGATTGGGTGTCTACGGGTCCAGGTGCAAACGCAAACATTAACCCTCAAGCGGTTCAAAATTTATTTGATCAAAATGATGTCGCACAAGTAGCAGAAAAAGCACAAGTCCCAACGCAAGAGGTCTATGGCGCTATTTCTTCAGTACTTCCAGAAATTATTGATTCATTAACACCACAAGCTGGTGAAACTAACCAGCAAGAAGCCAATTCAGATATTCAAAATGTCATGAATTTGGTTTCAGGCTTTTTAAAATAAAGACTAAAGCCTACAAAGCATAACCCTAGAAAAAAACCAACTTGAATCGAGTTGGTTTTTTTATAAAAAATAATCATAGTTTTGAATAGGTTGGGAGTCAGCTATTGTGAGTCGCCCATTGTAATGATGAATTTCAGTGTGATTCTGCCATCCATTACAGAAGGATGTACTGAAACAGTTGAATACTCGATTACTTGTATTATCTAATCAGCTTTTTGGAATAAAAAATGATTATAGCGGTCTATTGCTGTGCTATTCATCAAGTTGCAACCTAGATCTTGGACAATGCAATAAAATAATTTGAATAGCGTGTCAGATCATGAAAATACACATTCCAAAGCATCTATTAGCGTTGTTATCCATTGGATTGTTTGTTTCAGGATGCGGCGAGGATGATTCAGTGGCGGCAGTTCAACCGACACCACAGAGCAAAGCCTTAGAATTGAATATTTTGCACATCAATGATCATCATTCACATTTAGATGAAGAAAATATCAAATTTAAAGCCGACGTCGGGGCGGGTTTAGAAGAATTTACTGTCAAAAGTGGTGGTTTTGCACGGGTTGCCGCATTGATCAACCAACTAACTTTAGAGAAGAAAAATGTCTTAAAAATTCATGCGGGTGATGCGGTAACAGGAGATCTTTATTATAACCTGACCGACGGCAAAGCAGATGCTGAGGCAATGAACACGGTATGTTTTGATACTTTTACCCCGGGTAATCATGAATTTGATTCAAAAGATGCTGGATTAAAGACATTTATCGATTTTCTTGACCAAGGGAGCTGCCCAGAAAAAACTAAAATTTTAGCTGCCAATATCGAATTTGGTAGTTCATCCCCTCTATATCAAACCAAACGGATTAAAAAATCACAAGTTTTTGAAAAAGAAGGGGTCAAGTTTGCCATTATTGGACTGACTGTCGCCAAGAAAACCAAAAATTCATCCCAACCGAATGCCGATACTATATTCACAGATGAAATTGAAACGGCTCAAAAAGAAATTGATCGCTATGAAGCGCAAGGAATTAATAACATTATTTTGCAGACGCATGTGGGCTATGATCTTGATCAGCAGTTAGCAAAATCCTTAACTGGTGTCGATGTGATTGTTGGTGGGGATTCACATACATTATTAGGGCCAGAGAGCTTAAAAAAATATGCGATGACGCCTGAAGGAGCTTATCCAACTCAACTTAAAAATAAACAGGGTCAGTTGGTTTGTATCGCTCAAGCATGGCAATACAGTTATATCGTCGGTGATTTAAATGTAAAATTTGATCGGAATGGTAATGTTGAAAGTTGCAGTGGCACACCACACATCTTAATTGGTCATGATTTTAACCGCAGTGGCAAAGATGCAAAAGCAGTCACTGATCCTGAAAAGCAGATCATATTCAACCAATTTAATACCGATCAAGTTCCATTTAAGATGGTCACACCCTTACAAAAAACATTAGATATACTCAAATCTTATCAAGAGCAGAAAAAAAGCTTTGCCCAAACCATAATTGGACGAGCTACCGATAATCTATGTTCACGCCGTGTACCTGGAATACAGCGTGATGTAAACCGCTCAACCCTAGGTGATGCTTGTAATAAAAACACGCATGTTGATCAGCATGGCGGTGATATTCAACAAATTGTTGCTGAAGCCTTTTTACAACAAGGTAAAACCTTTTTTGCTGCAGATATTTCATTCCAGAATGGCGGTGGGGTTCGTGAAGACGTTGCTTTGGGAGATGTAAATGTTGGAAAAATTTATAATGTTCTCCCTTTTAAAAATACATTATTGCGTTTAGATATGACAGGTACAGAAATTAAAGCGACGCTAGAGGATGCAATAGATGGAGTGATCGCTCAAAATAATACGGGAAGTTATCCTTATACAAGCGGTTTGCGCTGGAAAGTCGATTTCACAAAAGACAAAGGGCAACGCGTAACTGATATAGAACTACGTAATACATTAGGTCTGTACTCAGCTTTAGATCTTAATAAGAGCTATAAAGTGATTACAATTGATTTTTTAGCCAATGGTGGCGACTACTATACGACTTTGAAGACGATTCAAGGTGAACGACGTATCAACGTTGGATTGGACTATGCGGAAGCTTTTTTACTCTACATCCAATCACTGGATGGTCCTCTAGGCGAAAAGAAAACAGGTAAATTAGAGAGTGCTCATTACAGTACTCAGCTCTTTATAGACAAAATTAAATAAATTAATTTTGATGTGCAGTTTTAAAGCCCTTGTTTTATTCTGCTTTTTTGATTAATTGTGTGATTTTTTATATAAATCACGATTAATTCTGCTTTTTTGGGTTAAAAAACCATCACCCAGTGTAATTCAATGAAATAAGGGGTTGCGCTAGAAATAAAACTGTATAGAATACGCTGCATACCGACGAGATAGACGGAAGCGAACGAAGCTGATTGGCTGAGTTGTTAAGTTTATTGAAGTCCAGCTTCTAGCACTGACGAGGTGTTAGAAAGATCATTAAGAGATTATGAAGAACAACTTGTGTGGATTTTTACTGATTGATCGATCGAAATTATTTTCATTGATTTACTGGTAGAAATTACTCGAAGTTTATTTGAGAAATATTTGTCAGAAGATTGATGAGCCAAGATTGGTACCCTTTAAGGTACTAAGCAATATTAAACTGAAGAGTTTGATCATGGCTCAGATTGAACGCTGGCGGCAGGCTTAACACATGCAAGTCGAGCGGGGGAAGGTAGCTTGCTACCTAACTTAGCGGCGGACGGGTGAGTAATACTTAGGAATCTGCCTATTAGTGGGGGACAACAGTTGGAAACGACTGCTAATACCGCATACGCCCTACGGGGGAAAGCAGGGGATCTTCGGACCTTGCGCTAATAGATGAGCCTAAGTCGGATTAGCTAGTTGGTGGGGTAAAGGCCTACCAAGGCGACGATCTGTAGCGGGTCTGAGAGGATGATCCGCCACACTGGGACTGAGACACGGCCCAGACTCCTACGGGAGGCAGCAGTGGGGAATATTGGACAATGGGGGGAACCCTGATCCAGCCATGCCGCGTGTGTGAAGAAGGCCTTTTGGTTGTAAAGCACTTTAAGCGAGGAGGAGGCTACTTGGATTAATACTCTGAGATAGTGGACGTTACTCGCAGAATAAGCACCGGCTAACTCTGTGCCAGCAGCCGCGGTAATACAGAGGGTGCAAGCGTTAATCGGATTTACTGGGCGTAAAGCGTGCGTAGGTGGCCAATTAAGTCAAATGTGAAATCCCTGAGCTTAACTTAGGAATTGCATTCGATACTGGTTGGCTAGAGTATGGGAGAGGATGGTAGAATTCCAGGTGTAGCGGTGAAATGCGTAGAGATCTGGAGGAATACCGATGGCGAAGGCAGCCATCTGGCCTAATACTGACACTGAGGTACGAAAGCATGGGGAGCAAACAGGATTAGATACCCTGGTAGTCCATGCCGTAAACGATGTCTACTAGCCGTTGGGGTCTTTGAGACTTTAGTGGCGCAGCTAACGCGATAAGTAGACCGCCTGGGGAGTACGGTCGCAAGACTAAAACTCAAATGAATTGACGGGGGCCCGCACAAGCGGTGGAGCATGTGGTTTAATTCGATGCAACGCGAAGAACCTTACCTGGTCTTGACATACAGAGAACTTTCCAGAGATGGATTGGTGCCTTCGGGAACTCTGATACAGGTGCTGCATGGCTGTCGTCAGCTCGTGTCGTGAGATGTTGGGTTAAGTCCCGCAACGAGCGCAACCCTTTTCCTTATTTGCCAGCGGGTTAAGCCGGGAACTTTAAGGATACTGCCAGTGACAAACTGGAGGAAGGCGGGGACGACGTCAAGTCATCATGGCCCTTACGACCAGGGCTACACACGTGCTACAATGGTCGGTACAAAGGGTTGCTACCTAGCGATAGGATGCTAATCTCAAAAAGCCGATCGTAGTCCGGATTGGAGTCTGCAACTCGACTCCATGAAGTCGGAATCGCTAGTAATCGCGGATCAGAATGCCGCGGTGAATACGTTCCCGGGCCTTGTACACACCGCCCGTCACACCATGGGAGTTTGTTGCACCAGAAGTAGGTAGTCTAACCTTAGGGGGGACGCTTACCACGGTGTGGCCGATGACTGGGGTGAAGTCGTAACAAGGTAGCCGTAGGGGAACCTGCGGCTGGATCACCTCCTTAACGAAAGATTGACGATCGGTAAGAATCCACAACAAGTTGTTCTTCATGAAGATGTATCTGAGGGTCTGTAGCTCAGTTGGTTAGAGCACACGCTTGATAAGCGTGGGGTCACAAGTTCAAATCTTGTCAGACCCACCAATCTAACGAACGAAGATGAAGCAATTCATCGGAGTGAAGGATAAGAAGATATATCGAATCTATATGATAAGCTGGGGACTTAGCTTAGTTGGTAGAGCGCCTGCTTTGCACGCAGGAGGTCAACGGTTCGACTCCGTTAGTCTCCACCAAATTTCAAGACAAGAAAAGCATGCTTTTCCTTGAAATTTAAAGCAAGAAGCTATGCTTCGCGCAGGCTTTAATCAAACGAAGCGATGTTCGAATGCAAAACAAGCAAACAGCTAGATAGCTTATAGAGATTAACAAGTACAAGCATTAAGATATGCGGACTTGGTAATCTCTGTGATTTATCACAGTTTCTAGACCTGACGAAGGCTAGAGCAATCATTAACAGAATATATTTGAGTTGAAATAAATTGTTTAAGGCTCAGAACTAAATTGACATTGAATTGTTACACGCAAGTGAAACGATTGAATGAAAGTGAAGTGATGAGAAACTAGCGATTAACTGAATCAAGCGTTTTGGTATATGAATTAGATTGAAGCTATATAGTGTTTAAATACACGAAACAACGAACTGTATGAAGTAACGTAAGTGACTTCTGTCCTAGTACTGCTTGTAAAGTACTACGACTGTTTGGGGTTGTATAGTCAAGTAATTAAGTGCATGTGGTGGATGCCTTGGCAGTCAGAGGCGATGAAAGACGTAATAGCCTGCGATAAGCTCCGGGGAGGCGGCAAATATCCTGTGATCCGGAGATTTCTGAATGGGGAAACCCACTTACCATAAGGTAGGTATTGCAACATGAATACATAGTGTTGCAAGGCGAACGAGGGGAAGTGAAACATCTCAGTACCCTTAGGAAAAGAAATCAATTGAGATTCCCTTAGTAGCGGCGAGCGAACGGGGAAAAGCCCATTAAGTCATATAAGTTCTAGTGGAATGCTCTGGGAAGTGCAACCGTAGTGGGTGATAGTCCTGTACACGAAAGGGCTTATATGATGATGTCGAGTAGGGCGGGGCACGTGAAACCTTGTCTGAATATGGGGGGACCATCCTCCAAGGCTAAATACTCCTGACTGACCGATAGTGAACCAGTACCGTGAGGGAAAGGCGAAAAGAACCCCTGTGAGGGGAGTGAAATAGATCCTGAAACCGCATGCATACAAGCAGTGGGAGCCGGCATTGAGTCCGGTGACTGCGTACCTTTTGTATAATGGGTCAGCGACTTACATTCAGTAGCAAGGTTAACCGAATAGGGGAGCCGTAGAGAAATCGAGTCTTAATAGGGCGTTTAGTTGCTGGGTGTAGACCCGAAACCAGGCGATCTATCCATGAGCAGGTTGAAGGTTGGGTAACACTAACTGGAGGACCGAACCCACTGTCGTTGAAAAGCCAGGGGATGACTTGTGGATAGGGGTGAAAGGCTAATCAAGCCTGGTGATAGCTGGTTCTCCCCGAAAGCTATTTAGGTAGCGCCTCGGACGAATACCATTGGGGGTAGAGCACTGTTTCGGCTAGGGGGTCATCCCGACTTACCAAACCGATGCAAACTCCGAATACCAATGAGTACTATCCGGGAGACAGACTGCGGGTGCTAACGTCCGTAGTCAAGAGGAAAACAATCCAGACCGCCAGCTAAGGCCCCAAAATTATAGTTAAGTGGGAAACGATGTGGGAAGGCATAGACAGCTAGGAGGTTGGCTTAGAAGCAGCCATCCTTTAAAGAAAGCGTAATAGCTCACTAGTCGAGTCGGCCTGCGCGGAAGATGTAACGGGGCTAAAACTATATGCCGAAGCTGCGGATTTGCAATTTATTGCAAGTGGTAGGGGAGCGTTCTGTAAGCCGATGAAGGTGGATTGAGAAGTCTGCTGGAGGTATCAGAAGTGCGAATGCTGACGTGAGTAACGACAAAACGAGTGAAAAACTCGTTCGCTGAAAGACCAAGGGTTCCAGTCCAACGTTAATCGGGGCTGGGTGAGTCGACCCCTAAGGCGAGGCCGAGAGGCGTAGTCGATGGGAAATTGGTTAATATTCCAATACTTCTGTGTAATGCGATGAGAGGACGGAGAAGGTTAAGTCAGCCTGGCGTTGGTTGTCCAGGTGAAAGGTAGTAGGCATGCATCTTAGGCAAATCCGGGGTGCTCTATGCTGAGAACTGATAGCAAGCTAATTTATTAGCGAAGTGGCTGATACCATACTTCCAGGAAAAGTCTCTAAGCTTCAGTTACACAGGAATCGTACCCTAAACCGACACAGGTGGTCAGGTCGAGTAGACCAAAGCGCTTGAGAGAACTCTGCTGAAGGAACTAGGCAAAATGGTACCGTAACTTCGGGAGAAGGTACGCTGTCGACGGTGATGGAATTTACTTCCTGAGCTATTGATAGCCACAGAAACCAGGCCCCTGCAACTGTTTATTAAAAACATAGCACTCTGCAAACACGAAAGTGGACGTATAGGGTGTGATGCCTGCCCGGTGCTGGAAGGTTAATTGATGGGGTTAGCGTAAGCGAAGCTCTTGATCGAAGCCCCAGTAAACGGCGGCCGTAACTATAACGGTCCTAAGGTAGCGAAATTCCTTGTCGGGTAAGTTCCGACCTGCACGAATGGCATAATGATGGGGGCGCTGTCTCCAGCAGAGACTCAGTGAAATCGAATTCGCCGTGAAGATGCGGTGTACCCGCGGCTAGACGGAAAGACCCCGTGAACCTTTACTGCAGCTTGACATTGAACTTTGATCTTACTTGTGTAGGATAGGTGGGAGGCTTTGAAACTTGGACGCTAGTTCAAGTGGAGCCAATCTTGAAATACCACCCTGGTAATATTGAGGTTCTAACTCTGCTCCATAATCTGGAGCGAGGACCATGTCTGGTGGGTAGTTTGACTGGGGCGGTCTCCTCCTAAAGAGTAACGGAGGAGTACGAAGGTGCGCTCAGCGTGGTCGGAAATCACGCGTAGAGTATAAAGGCAAAAGCGCGCTTAACTGCGAGACCCACAAGTCGAGCAGGTACGAAAGTAGGTCTTAGTGATCCGGTGGTTCTGTATGGAAGGGCCATCGCTCAACGGATAAAAGGTACTCTGGGGATAACAGGCTGATACCGCCCAAGAGTTCATATCGACGGCGGTGTTTGGCACCTCGATGTCGGCTCATCTCATCCTGGGGCTGAAGCAGGTCCCAAGGGTATGGCTGTTCGCCATTTAAAGAGGTACGCGAGCTGGGTTTAGAACGTCGTGAGACAGTTCGGTCCCTATCTACCGTGGGCGTTGGAAATTTGAGAGGATCTGCTCCTAGTACGAGAGGACCAGAGTGGACGAACCTCTGGTGTACCGGTTGTGACGCCAGTCGCATCGCCGGGTAGCTATGTTCGGAAGGGATAACCGCTGAAAGCATCTAAGCGGGAAGCCTACCTCAAGATTAGATTTCCCTAGGACTATATGTCCTCTAAAGAGCCGTTGAAGACTACAACGTTGATAGGTTGGATGTGGAAGCATAGTGATATGTGAAGCTGACCAATACTAATTACTCGTGAGGCTTGACTATACAACACCCAAACAGTTGGTGTTGTTGATCTAATTGATACAAAAACCTTGATTTAGTAATCGCAAGTACCTAAACTGCAACTCAAATATTATTCTGTTAATAACTCTTTTGGTAGAACGCCTTGGCATCTAAATAAGACCAATGCAAGTATCCATAAACAGTTGTGCTGGCGACAATAGCAAGAGTGAACCACCTGATCCCTTCCCGAACTCAGAAGTGAAACCTCTTCGCGCTGATGGTAGTGTGGGGTTACCCATGTGAGAGTAAGTCATCGCCAGCTCATTAATTCCTAAAACACCCCCTTCATCTTAATGATGAAGGGGGTGTTTTTTATTGGGATTTTAAAATATGAGGATAAAAAGCTTGCTGAAATTGAGATTTATTCATCATAGATATAATTTTTAAATCTCATCTATTTCACCATATATAAAACAGCAATGATTCATAAAATGAACCATTTACGATGAAAAACCTGGTTACAAATAACCAATTAATGAATCATATCAAAAATGCCAACTTTCAAAGTCTTTTAATGATTTTATTTAATTTAACTATTTGTTTTGTATTGTTTATTATTTAGATGCTAAAACAGAGATTATTTTACTAAAATAATGCCAACTAAAAAATTGAAAACTTTTGCCAATTAAATTTTTAATAACTGAAAAGGCAGTTGTTCTATCCAATAAATCTCTAGACAAATCTCATATTCAAACGCATTGTTATAATTAATGAATAGAAATTCATTAATTATAACAATGCTCACAATTGGAGGTGAGAAAATGACAACACAAGTCGTGAATGTCAATACTGTAGTAGATAAGGCAAAATTTAAACCTTTCCATATGACTGTGGTCTTGTGGTGTTTGTTTATTGTGTTATTTGACGGTTATGATTTAGCAATTAATGGTGTGACGCTGCCACTGTTGATGCAAGAATGGAATATGAGTGCTGTGCAAGCGGGAATGCTTGCCAGTACAGCGCTTGCTGGTATGATGTTTGGTGCAATGTTCTTTGGTATGTTGGCTGATAAAATTGGTCGAAAAAATGTTATTTTAATTTGTGTGACTTTATTTAGTGGCTTTACTTTTGCAGGTGGATTTGCCTCAAATCCTACTGAATTTGGTGTTTTACGTTTTATTGCAGGTTTAGGTATTGGTGGGGTATTACCCAATTTAGTGGCTTTGACTTCTGAATATGCACCAGCGAAACTCCGTAGCACCTTGGTGACAGGAATGTTCAGCGGTTATGCAATGGGCGGTATTATGGCAGCCTTATTTGGTGCGTGGTTTACCCTAAGTTTTGGTTGGCAAATTATGTTCTGGATTGCTGGTGTACCATTATTATTTTTACCGCTGATTTGGAAATTTTTACCTGAATCATTGGCTTTCTTAGTGAAACAGCAAAAATTAGAAAAAGCGCGCCAAATCGTTCAAAAATTATCACCTGAAGACAAGATTACTCCAGATACCGTTTTAGCGTTTAATGAAAGTAAAATTCCAGCGGCTTCTATCTCTGCGCTCTTTCAAGAAGGTCGTGCGAGAGGAACATTATTGTTTTGGTTAGCATTTTTTATGTGCTTGCTTATGTTATATGCATTAGGAAGTTGGTTACCAAAATTGATGATGGCAGCCGGCTATTCATTGGGCAGTAGCTTAATGTTCTTATTGGCACTCAACATTGGTGCTGTAATTGGTACAGCAGGTGGTGGAGTGCTCGCGGATCGATTCCACATCAAACCTGTAATTATCAGTATGCTGATTGTGGGGATATTGGCTTTAATCGGTCTAGGTTTCAATTCACCACAACCTGTCATTTACTTATTGGTGTCTTTAGCAGGTGCTGCATCTGTAGGTTGTAGTATTTTGCTTTATAGTTATGTGGCACAGTTCTATCCATTGGCCGTTCGTTCAACGGGTCTAGGCTGGGCATCGGGTATTGGTCGAATGGGTGCGATTGTGGGTCCGATTATTATTGGTTACTTGTTAGGTATGGAACTTCCACACAAAATGAATTTTATTGCTGTGGCCATTCCTGCGATGATTGGGGGGATTGCAATCTTATTGATTAAACGTGATAAAGTAATTAAAGTACCGCAAGATACTACGATTAAAGCCCCTAAGGCTGTACTTGATTAATCATTTATTACATACATAAAAAAGCCTCGTTAAGAGGCTTTTTTAACAGGAATCATAAAATGTAATTACAGTTTTGATTTCAAATCCTGTTGATGTTGTTTCACTTGTTTGGCATATCGCTTGCCTTGTTTTTTCATTTTACGGTTGGTGTTATAACCTGTAGGTCCGACATTGTAATAAGCTAAGGCTTTCTTCCAGCTGCCAGCAGATTGATTGTATTTCGCAATAATATATGTACCACAATTGATATTGATATTTTCTTCCAACAAATCGCCAGGGCAGTTTTGTTGCCAATAACGTGGAATGACCTGTGTTAGACCCACCGCACCTGCGTGAGACACTGCATAATTACGGTAGCTTGATTCCTGGCGGATCAAGGCGGCAACCAGTAGCGGATCAACTTGATATTGAGTAGCATTTTGAATGATCATTGGAGAAACGCGATTGGCGGTCTCTGGTGCAACAGAGTAGGCTTGTTGGATGCCTTTCGAGAGTTTTGCTGCACGTTTTTCAACAGATCCGCCACCTAAAGATGAGCACCCCGCAAATGCAAGGGCAGAGACGATCACAAAAACAGACTTGATAGATAAGTGAGGCATAGTGTTTATTTTAGATTTTAAATGTAAAAAATACTGAGGAATCAACAAAATAAAATCCATATTTGATTAGAAATTTCAATGAATGATGTTAATAATCCACCGATCTGAGGTCAAGCCAGTTCTGCTCTTGATTTGATGTATTTTGTTAAATGCGGGATTTTTGGGATGCGTTATTTAAGCGTTGAATTTCGCAGATAATAGATTAAGCCAGCAATCAAAAAACCAATCCTCCTGAATCGATTTTTCGTATTTGAGTCTTTCGCCATTATTCCTGTTATAGCTCATAAACTAATGTATTCACTTATGATTTTTGTTGTATGTGTTTAAGAACATCCTGTTCCCGATAAAATTACTTTAGCTCTAACATTTTAAGTGAATCGTGCTCATTTCGCCCTCGCCCGTCAACCAAAACATAGATTGCTTGTTGAAATGGACCAGTGGCTTTTGATGAATCAACTGTTTAGATGAGTCGTTAAAACCAATATCTGAGAATGTGAAAGAAAATAGGCGCAGAAAAACAAATCGAATCAATACGATCAAGCATACCACCATGTCCATGAATGAGCTGACCCCAATCTTTTACGCCACGATCACGTTTAATTGCTGACATGACCAATCCACCAAAGAATCCGAACATACACACAATGAGACCGATAAATGCCGCTTCAAAATAACTAAAGGGTGTTAACCAAGACATGGCGACACCTAAGGCAGAGGCTAAAATCACTCCGCCGACTAAGCCTTCAATGGTTTTTGAAGGGGATAACACAGGCGCAACTTTATGATTGCCCCAGAGTTTTCCACACACGTACTGGAGAACGTCAGAAGCTTGAACCACCATAATGAGCCAAATGGCCAGCCAAATTGGTTCACCGTCAAAGTTTTGCAGTTTCAAGTTAATCAGCGCAGGGACGTGTGAGATGCAAAATACGCTAATCATAAGGCCCCATTGAATTTTGGAACTACGTTCTAAAAAATGAGTGGTGTCCTCTTCTTTCAGACTGGCAATGGGAATGAGTAAAAACACATAGAGCGGTATAAAAATAGAATAGAGTCCATACCAATCGATATAGACCAAATAATATTGATAAGGAATCACAAAATAAAATGCAATAAGTAGTGGAATATAATCGCCACGACGTGTTGGCAGTAGACTAATAAATTCTCTTAATGCAAACAGTGATATGAGTGCGAATAAAATAATAAATGCGATATTGCCAAGCAAAATGGCTGTGGCGATCACAATCAGCATAATCCACCACGCATTAATTCGTGCGTTTAAATTATCAATGACTGGTACAGGCTTTAAGCCTGTTTTTTGTTTAAGAATGAAGCCAACAGTTGATGCAAAAACCAAAATACCCGCAAATATGCCAAATAAAATATAGGTTTGATGTAGATTGTTGAGTGTCATTGATTTTCTACCGCTTTTAATTTGAGTAGTTCATTTTGGGCATACTCGAGAAATTCTTTTTTATCCCTGTACTGATGTTTGTCCAGTGGCGCGCCGAAAATCACAGTAGAAAGTAGGGGCAAGGGTATAATCGCGCCTTTGGGCATGACGCGTTTAAGATTTGAAATCCAGACGGGAATAACTTCGACTTCAGGAAATTGTTTGGATAAATGATAGAGACCACTTTTAAAGGCCAAGAGTTGTATATCGTCTTCTAGGTTACGTGTGCCTTCTGGGAAAAAAATAATCGAGTAACCTTCAGCTAATACATCTTTAATGGGCTGAAGGGGATCAGATTGATCTTCACGTTTTCGTTGTATAGTCACGCCTGAAAATGTATCTTGAATTAAAAAGCGTCTAAAGCGATCTTTCATCCAATAATCTGATGCTGCAACAGGTCTTGTTTTACGGCGAATATCATGCGGTAAAGACGACCAAAGTAAAATAAAGTCGATGTGACTGTTATGATTGGCGTAGAAGATTCGCTGTTTCATTTCAGGCTGGGACCCGAACCAAATCGACCTTGCCCCAGTAAGCAGTCTAGCACTCCTACGGGCGATAAATGCAATGACTCTTGCACATGAGGCAGATATCTTATTTTGAGATTTCCTCGTCTGAGGCGGGGTGTGAGTAGCGTTAGTTGGTCGGTCGGTCATGAAGCAATCCACATATTTGAGTTAAATCGATTAGACCACCAAGAGCGCAAAAAGTGATGTCATTTGCAAGATCAATACTCCAATTTGAATGTTTAAAAGTTTAAGACAACCTTTAAATCTTAAATCCCAAGTTCGATTGGTTTTCTTTTTTGACATGAGCCCCAAGTGGACTAGTGTGGTATCAAGTTGCTGAGTCAGCGTATCTTGATCTGTATCTTTTGTATGAAGTTGTTGATACAGCATGAGTAATAGTTCTGAATCCAATTTAACACGAATCGAAAGATAGTGATGTAATAAAGTAAGCAGTAATGATAATCCTATGAAGATGATTTCAATGAGTTTTAAATCGACCTGTATCAGTGCATAGAGCAGACAAAAAGTCAGAATGAAGTAGCTGGCACAGAGCAGAGTGCATGTCGCATCCAGTAATTTCGCTATCACAAAAAAAGACATATTCATGGCGCAAGTCCTTTAAGCTTCAACACGTATAGATTTAATTGTTGGATTTGAGCCGCTTTTAAAACAATCCAAGGGCGTGCCTGTTGAACCAAGCTTATGGCATTGGGCATGTTGTCTACGTATCCATTTTTGACCAACCATGCACATAATATGGCTGAACTACGTGAATAGCCTAAGGCACAAAAAATTAATAATTTCGTTTTTTGATCGTTATTGCTCTTTAAAGCTAAAAATAACTGATCAAAATTGTGAACCGCTTGTGCAAGTTGATTGGCTTGTAAGGGGATTAAATCCAGACTGAAATAATATTGTGTAATGATCTGCTGTTGTTTAACGTTTAAAGTAGATCGCGGAAGTTCAGCACAGCAATCAAAAATAGCTTGATAGTGAATGAGATCAGCAGAAGTGGGAATTCGTCCTAAATAGATCTGACAGCCTTCAATAGCAATGATATTTGAGTCTTCGGGATGCTTGTGGGTCCACAGTCGACTATTGAGCCATGCCAATATCAGATAAGGTGCCAATATCATCCTTGCACCTGCGCTCAATTTTCCATTGCCGAGCTTTTGAAAAAAGTGAGCACGTGCAAAAAAATAAGCCAAACTGACCATGAGTAGGGAACATGCAGGGTAAAGAAGCCATAAAAATGCGGATTTAAAGATAAATGCCGTCACGCATAATATTACTGTAGTAATTAAATAATATGCCCCAAGTTTCAGGTGCTTCGGCGTTAAGCGATGCGTTAAATCTTTAGAAAAGGGAGACTGAACCTCTACTGGAAATAGCCATAAGCACAATGCACCCACCAAAATCCCGGTGGGAATATCAATAAAGTGGTGTTGCCACGTGGTTAAAACCGAAATACCAATCAGCAATGACCAAAGATCCACCACATATTTGAAGTGATCACTGACATGACGTCGATAAAAATCCCACAAAATGACCAAAAGGACTATATGGAGTGAAGGCGCCTGATTAAAAGGCTTATCAAAACCCATCAGGACATCGAACCAAATGCCAAAGAAACCGCTTAATTCAGGTCGCTCAAAGGTAAATTTTAAGGGGAACAGTAAAAAACAAGCAATCGATATGATTTGAGCCGAGAGTAGGCGTAGCACATGCTGCTTCAGCTCAAACAGATTCCAGCATAAAAGCAATGACAGCCCATAAAATAAATCGATCGACCAGTACGGTACAATGCTCCAAGGCCAAAGCGGTATATGCTTCTCCCAATCAAAGACAATAAATTTGACCTCATCTAAACCCGCAGCATATTGATTGGCAAAACCATAGGTCAGGAAGAAAAACGGCGCAAGAAAAACCAAGCACAGCATTCCCCATTTCCATGTGCCTGTCTGTTTGGTCAACTCTTGCATGTCACTGTCCTATTTTTATTATGGTTTTAAAAGATGTATAACACTCAAATGTATAAAACACAGCATGCGCTACACCTGATTTATTTTGAAGTTTAGATTTTTTCTGCGACAGATACGGTAAATATGCCAAACTCATCAATACATTGATCGATTTTTTTGAAGCCCGCTTGTTCAACCAGTGCATCCATTTCAGCTTGGGAACGCAGTCGCATTACCCAAGCACTTCCTTGACGGTGTGATGATAGGGCACGTGCGATAAACTCTTGTTGTGGATGCCAAATCTGACCCGTGTAAATCAGGTAACCGCCTGATTCAATCGCTTGGCTGAGTCCAGTTAAGGATTGATTCAGTAAAGCATTGTCACTAAACAGCTCATATAAACCCGATACAACCGCAAGAGTGGCCTTGGGCTGAATCGAGGCTAAAGAGGCGGTATTGAAAGCATCAGCTTGTACAAAGTTGGCAATAGCTGAAAATCCACGTTCATCAATCATCTGCTGACCTGCCTTTACATTGATCTCGCTATAATCTCTGAGCAAAATAGATTCAGGGCGTGTAGGCAGATGTTCTACGGCATCTAGAATATAGCGCCCATGGCCGGAGGCAATATCTAAAATTTTTAAAGCTTTAGATTTTTGGTGTAAGCATTCAGCGTATTTTTTAACCAGATGTTCAATGTTTTGTTTACGAATGCGAATGCCGCGCCAACCAATCGCATTGAGATATTGTCGATCGATCATTCTACCCAAAGCATTTGAACTTTCAGATTGATTTCGATAGACAAAATCTAAAGTACTGCCAGAGTCATAACCTGTATCTTCACCAATTTTCAGCCCTTTAGACATCAGACTGCCTATTTTTAAATTCTTTTTGGTGAGTTGCCAGAAGGCATTTTTGATCGATTTATTCGGTAGTTTCGCGCTTAAGTTCTCGGCAGTAGCGCAGCTTGCACCGATTTTATCTGCATGCAGCACATCAGGGGCTTGGTAAGGGGTAGCAAAAGACTGCCCAATGAAACGACGAATTTTCTCGATGGCAACACTACGATTTTTTTCGCCTAAAGTGTCATGGAAGAAGCCTTCTAAAACATGGAATTCTTTTTGTGGATGCGACAGTTTTTGGTAAAACTCACGCTGAGGTTTTTGCTGCACCACAAAATCTGAACCTGAGCACAGCACCTGCGTCGGAACAAAGATATGCTGAGCATCGTCTATGATTCTTTTTGAAGCATCATACAGTCCTAACAGCATACGTACCGATATAGCACGCGCAATTTTAGGATCGGTATCATAACTTTTGGCGCGCTCAAGATCATGCGTGAGCATACTGGATTTGACATAACTTTGGATAAAGAAATTACCCCGCAGTTTCTCTAAAATGCGTAGTCCAGGCTCTGCAAGTGGCACATAGAGTTTTATATCAAAGGCAGGGGAAGCTAAACATAGCGCGCGGATTTTGGGTGCATAGTCATGAACCCAAGTGGCTGACAATACAGCGCCGACACTTTGCCCAATGACAGCAATATTCTGCTCAGCAATGTCATAGGTCTTTTGAATATGTTCTACAAAAGATTGAATGTCTTTGACACAAGCTGAAAAACTCGGCGCATCGCCACGTTCACCAGGAGAATCTCCATGTCCGCGGGCATCCCAAGCAAAAAAATCATAGTCAGCAAACTTCAATTCTTCGACCAAATGTGCCATACGATCCGAATGTTCGTGTCCACGATGAAATAATAAAATGGCACGCTTTTCATTGCAAGGCTGAGAACTGGCCCAATGCTGATAAAAAATTGGCGTTTGATCATGACTAATAAAGGTATGTTTTGTATTGATATGCATAGGGAGATCCATTATTTATTGTTCAAGTTATTAGGAAGATCGGTATCACGCTGATGAGTGAGACTCTGTTTAATTCGATTGTATAGGGTTAAGCCAAGCAAAATGCCCATAAAAACCAGCAATCCATGGCACAGATAACTTAGATAAATAATCTGGGATGAAAAGACAGGATAAATCACAATCATCACTGCCAGTAGACTAAACCAAAATGCGCGATCACTTTTCCCCATCGGACCATCGTAACGACGCTCAGCGCCAACCAAAGGTGCCATTACACCTGCATATTCGGTTAAAATTGCAAGAAAACTAATGAGGAGTAATAATTCATTTTGGATAAACCCAAAAGCAATAAAGCATAAATACAGCGCTGTATCTGAGATCACATCACACAATTCATTATAAAATGCACCGAGCTTGGACTGCTGATGAAACTCACGTGCCAACATGCCATCTACTGCATTGAATGCCATACGAATCAGCATCCACAGCGGTAGAAGTAATAACATCCAGTGAGGCGGATGACTCAGAAAATAAAGATAAAGAAACAGTGCCAGCCCCATGGAGAGAAACATTGTTATCAGCGTCACTTGATTTGCAGTGACACCGATTCGATACAGCCATTTGACTGCAGGACGGAGTAGATTCTGAAATGCGGGTTTTAATTGATAAATGGATGGCATTTTAGGATTGGATTTTATTCTGTGTCATGATTCTAAGCATGTTGTTGACTTAGATACAAGTAAAATAAATAGCCTAAGCAAATTAACAATTGCTTTTTATAAGATTATAATCATTTCAAATCATCAATATCCGATCCCTATGACGCCTGCAATGAAACTACTGAAAAGTCATAAAGTTGATTTGGTAGTGTCTAAATATGACGTGTTAACCACTTATCTTTCATGTCTTGATTGTATTTTAATAAAAACATATGCAAGACAGCTTCATGATTTTCTTTCTTCTTCGAAAAGCTTAAAGTTTTCCGTGTAAAACGCCCTAAGCGATTTCTTAATGTGGCATTGAACCGCTCAACATGGTTCGTTAAACCTGTATGTTTACCTACAGAGCGATGGGTACCAGGATCAAACACCTCAGCATAACTTGACCAATAATCACTACATGTTGCTAAATTAAAGTAGCTTGAGGGAATACGGCAACGTAAATCTGTACATGTTTTATCATTGCGCTGACCACATACATAAGCGACGACCTGACGTGTACGACAGCATAGTGCAATCCAACTCCAAACCTTATGACGACGAGCTTTTACAAAGCTCCAAAGTTCATCCAGTTCTAGAACATCTGTTGGATGAGCATCAAGTAATTCGTCACTCAATTTCCTGTTGTTTACTTTTTTTTATCCATCCCATGAGCGTTTGAGGTGCAACACCAAATAGACGCTGCATGCCTCTTAAACTGCCTCGTTCAAGATAAGTATTGATGATGAGTTCTTTTTGCTCTTCGGTATATTTGATTTTAGGTTTGAGCACACTTGATCGACCGCAATCTTTACATCTGAACTGCGCATTCCCGCTTTTATTGTGTCCATTCTTATAAATATTTGCTGATTGGCAACGGGTACATAAGTAGCTTATCGTTTCTATGATCATGTTTAAGGTCTATTACTCAGGTATTTTTAAGTCTATTCTAGATTGAACCACGTTAATTTTGCACACTACCGTTGATTTTTCCGTGCATGAATATAACCATGATATAAATGCCAAAAGCTTTGGTTTAGAAGCTGCGGAAAAACTGGGCTTAAATGTTGAAGATGTGTTTAAGACATTGATGGTCACAGATGATAAAAATTACTTTGTGGCAATTTTACCAGTACATCATCAACTCAATTTAAAGAAAGTCTCTAGCGCATTGGGCTGTAAAAAATTACATATGGCTGATCCCAAAGATGCAGAGCGTTTAACCGGGTATTTAGTCGGTGGAATCAGTCCACTGGCACAAAAGAAACATTTAAAAACAGTGGTGGACGCATCCGCTCAATCCAAAGAAAAAATTTATGTCAGTGGGGGCAAGCGTGGTTTGGATATTGGACTAAATCCGAATGATTTGAGTCAATTACTCAATGCTGCATTTATGGATATCGTGGATAAATAAGTATCAATAAAATGTACGCTCACGAAAAACTGTCTTCTCAAAAGTGAGAGCAACTCAAGATTAAGTGCCATTTTTATAACAAGACCTGAAGTGTTCATCAGATCTAACGATTTCTCTAAAAGCCTGCTTTAAAACAGGCTTTTAGCTTATAAAAATCTCAAAACAACATTGGCTTATGATCAACGCTTATAAACTTTATAAAGACACTATGGAGTATACGATCCTCGTCCATTGTGGCTAAAGCTTGGTGTTAATCATGCGTTTTTCCATTAAATATTGCTGGGCGATAAAAACATCTTCATCTTTTTGAGGATGGATAGCATGCCATTGATGATTTGCATCCAGCTCCCATGCTCTTTGATTGTCTTTGAGATAACTCAGCAGTCCATCTTCAATAATTTGTTTTTTAAGGTGTTTGTCTTCTATTGGAAAACAAGTCTCTACTCTTGAAAATAAGTTGCGTCCCATCCAGTCGGCACTGCCACAGTACAGTTTATCTGCACCATTTTGCTGAAAATAATACACACGCGTATGCTCCAAGAACCGCCCTACAATGGATCTGACCCGAATATTTTCCGAAAGTCCCTCGACCTGAGGGCGTAAGCAACAAATTGAGCGAATCAGTAAATCAACTTGCACACCCGCTTGGGAGGCACGGTAAAGCGCTAAAATCAGCTTAGGTTCAGTCAGCGCATTCACTTTAATGATCATTCTTGCAGGTAAACCTGATTGTGCAATCAAAATTTCCTGATCGATCAAATGCATCAACTGATCATGCAGTGTAAACGGGGCATGAAATAATTTTTTTGGTTTGGCCATACGGCCCATACCGGTCAATTCTTGGAAAATTTTATGCACATCTTCACAGATATCATGGTCAGTGGTGAGTAGGCCGTAATCCGTATACATCTTGGCATTACCAGCATGGTAGTTACCTGTCCCCAAATGCACATAACGCTTTAATTTGTCCGCTTCACGGCGTACCACCAAAATCATTTTGGCGTGGGTTTTATAGCCCACAATGCCATAAACAACCACTGCACCCGCTTCTTGTAAAATGTTGGCGACTATGATGTTCGACTCTTCATCAAAGCGCGCCCGTAACTCAATGATTGCAGTGACTTCTTTGCCATTTCGAGCAGCTTCAGCCAGCACTTGTACAATTTCCGAGTCAGGACCACTTCTGTATAAGGTTTGCTTAATCGCAAGCACATTCGGGTCTTTGGCTGCTTCTTTGAGTAAGTTAATCACGGGGCTAAAAGAATCAAAAGGATGGTGTAACAGTACATCTCTTCTGCTAAGCACTTCAAAAGTTTGATTCGGATTCCTCACTGCTTTGGGAATCAGTGGCATAAAGGGTTTGAAGCGTAATTCTGGCACGGGAAAGTCTGTAAATAAACGCGCTAAATTGACGGGTCCATCGACTCGGTAAAACTGTTCATAAGGTAAATCAAATTTTTCCAGCAAATACTGGTTAATTTGATCAGGGCAGGAGTGATCCACCTCCAAACGAACTTCACGACCAAAACGGCGCGATGACAGCTCATCTTTGAGTGCCACTGCCAGATCATCTGCATCTGCGGCTAACGTTAAATCTGCATTTCGTGTCACTCGAAATTGATAACAACCTGTCGCAGTCATGCCGGGAAATAGATCGCTGACATGATGCTCAATAATCGCAGAGAGTAAAATATAGTGCTGCTGTCCATCGCACAATTCTTCTGGTATACGTACGACATTGGGTAAAGAACGCGGTGTCGGTACAATCGCAAGTTCAATATGACGTCCAAAAGCATCTTTACCTTCTAAGGTCACAATAAAGTTGAGACTCTTATTGACTAGACGTGGGAATGGATGCGCTGGGTCTAGGCTAATCGGGGTGACTACAGGTTGAATTTGAATTTGAAAATAATTTTTTAACCAAGCTTTATGTTTATCTAAAATATCTTCACATTGAATGAACTGAATACCGTGTTGTTTTAATTGCGGTAATAAAATTCGATTTAAAATATCGTATTGTTCTGTTGTGGCTTGGTGCGCTGTATCTGAAATTTGCTGTAGAATAATTTCAGTAGGAATATTGTCAGGTGCAGTAGTAATACCATTTAAATCCAGTTGTTTAAGTAAACTGGCAACACGAATCTCAAAAAATTCATCTAAGTTACGAGAAAAAATGATTAAAAAATTCAATCGTTCTAGAAGGGGATGGTTTTCATCAAGTGCTTGGGCTAAAACCCGTTTGTGAAATTCTAAAAGAGAAAGTTCGCGGTTAATGTAGGTTTCAGAGCTATGTTGAGTCATTTGAGAGGCAGGCATAATAGCAAAATTTAATTAACAACTGTCTTATTAGACCGTGTTTGCATGGTACGTTTTGATTGTGACACTAATATTACATTACTCTTGAAAAAAAAGAATTAGATCCGCTAAGTTTTTAAATCTAAAACATTTTTAATGAAGGGTTCTAAATGCGATTAACATTTAACTCAGATAAATAAAACACCCTCAACAGATGTTCATGGAACAGTTGAGGGTGTATTCAAATACTGACTTTTGAGATTAGAAGTCGTAACGCATACCTAAAGATAGACCCAGTGCATCCTCGCCTTTAAAGCCTTTAACGTTATTTGTACGTGCTTGCTCCCAAGGCGTTAAGCTTGAGTTTTTGTCATTTAATACCGTTGCAATGTTGCCATAAACACGGACTGCTTTATCCAGACGATGCTCTAGACCCAATGCAACCAATGTTGCGTTTGCTTCAGATGCATCAACATCACGATGCATGACTTGACCGCGAACATAGGTTTTAGGTGCGAACTTATAATCAGCAGCAATACCAATCACTTGAGCATCTGGATTTGCGACATCATTATCATGAGTCAAATATTGGTATAAGCCACCCACATTGAGTTCTGGTGTGATTTTATAGGCTGCTGCTAAACGGACACCATCACGTTCTCCGCGAGTCGCATCTTCTTCATAATGCTCATATGCAGCCGCAAAATCAATTGGACCTTCTTTATACGTTAAAGCCAAATCATAAGCTTTATTCTTTTTAGAGTCGCCCTTAGCATGATCTGCGGAATCTTCCACATATCCCGCTGTATTGCTTTCGTGTAGAGACAATGCTGCAATTACATTAAAGCCAGTGCCTAACTTTGGTGACTTATACTCAATGGTATTTTCATTACGCTCATCAAAACGTAAATTACCCGCACGAGTGACATTTCGCAAATCACCCACTTGATCGCCAAAGAAGTTAACTGGACCACGCGCTGCTTTAAATGGACTATCAAAACGACCGACACGCGCTTGACCAAAGTCACCTTTTAAACCAACAAAAGTATCTCGAGTTGCAAATTCTTTACCGGAGTTTTGACCGCCACTGGCGAAGTTGATTTCTTGCTCAATTTGACCAAATACCGTCATGCTATTTTCTAATTCTTGTTCTACTTTAAAGCCTAGGCGTGATGAGTTTGAAGAAAGTCCAACATCGTTATAATCTTTACCATCATCTAAATAATCTAATGATATATGTGCACGACCATAAATTTTAACGTCTGCTGCCATCGCCAAAGCAGGTGTTAAGAATGTTGCCCCAATTGCCAATGCGCAAAGTGTTTTTTTCATTTGTAGCTCCAGTAAAGATATTTTTACTTTGTCCGAGTCATCATGAGCAAATAGCATTGTTATTGTGTCTACCGCCCTCTAATGGAGCTAAGTATCGGTGAGAAATAAGTCATTCGTGTTAAGGAAATATTGCAAATTGATTAAATCGTCTTCTCAGATTATTCACATTGGATTTATTTTTATTTTTTAAAACAAATATTTAAAAACTATTCAAGTTTCTTTAAATCTTTTGCGAGAAGGCTCAAGTAGTGAAATTACAAGACATCAGCATAAAAAATGGAGCCGAAGCCCCATTTAAGAATGAATCAAATCTAGACCTAAGTAAAATTAAAGCGCAGCTTTAATCTTGTCTGCAAGTTCTTGAATTTTAACATGATCACCCATTTTAATGGCATGTTTACCTAGCTCGTGCACCGAGCTAGGAATCAAGTGGAAATGCACATGCGGTACAGTTTGACCTGCAGCAGTACCTGACAATTGCATCAATACAATCCCTTTCAGATCGAGCGCCTTTTCCATGGCTTTTGCCACTTTTTGCACAATTTGAATGGTATAGGCAGCTGCACTTGGATCTAAATCAAGTAAAGTGACAGCGGGTGACTTTGGAATCACAAGCGTATGACCTTCAGCTTGAGGCATTATATCCATAAAAGCCAAAACTTGATCATCTTCATAGACCTTGATTGCAGGAAGTTCGTTGCGTAAAATTCGTGCAAATATGTTTTGATCATCGTAAGTCATGTGTATTCCTTGCTGTCAGTCGTTGAGCTGTTTATTTACAGTTCAATTCTTTCTGACGATCCTTAATCGAGTCAAGCTTTTGTTGCTCTCTTTCACTAAATTTTGGTTTAGTTGTATTACAGTTGGCATCACCAAATTTTGCTTTAGCTTCTGGGTCTTTAAAACAAAAACCTTTGGCTGCATAAATGATGTTGTAATCATCTTTTAATTTTTCACACTCTTTTGCTGTATCTGCAAAAGCACTTACCCCAACTGACATAGAGCACGCAGCGATCATTGAAATTAATAATTTATTCATGAGAAACCCTCAAATGGACATTTTGTATTGTCACTAGAATTATTATAAGTCCAATTTAAGGGTTTTCAATGGCGAAAAATTATTCTAAGGTAATTTTACTCCATGATTCGTACATTTTTACTGCTGCAGAAAAGTCACTATCGGCATCCGAGGTTGCACTTGCGGCTTGGATTAAGCTCTGACTTAACGCAATAACAGGGGCAGAGAGTTTTGCGTCTCTTACCAAATCTAAAGCAATGCCTGTATCTTTGGCGAGTAAAAGCAGAGCAAAGGTATTCGGGAAGCTTCGGTTAAATATACGCTGGCTGAGAACATTTTCAGTGACCCCACTTTTGCCACTTGAAGCATTGATGCAATCGAGTGCTTCATTTAAGTTTACGCCGTGAGCTTTGAGTGTGGTAAAGCCTTCAGCCGCAGCACACAAATGCACAGCAAGTAACATATTGTTTACAGCTTTCACGGCAAAGCCTGCACCAGATCCACCCACGTGTTTAATCAGTTTACCGAGCGCTTGCATCGCGGGGAGGGCTTTATCGAACACTTCAGCATCACCACCGACCATAAAGGTGAGGGTGGCATTTTCCGCGCCTATAGTTTGTCCACTTACGGGTGCGTCTAAAAAAGAAACATTTTTAGACTTTAAGTAAGTCGCTTGTGTACGCGCAATGTCTGGGACGCCACTGGTGCAATCAATCCAAATTGCGCCAGATTTAATGTCGACTTGATGAATAATTTCATCGACCTGATGGCTGGTGGGTAAACAGGAAAAAATAATATCCGCTTGGGCCGCTTCTGCTAGTGTAACGGCTTGAGTGTTGAACTCAGCTGCATGTTGTTTGGCTTTATCAACATTTCGATTCCAAACCAAAACGGAATCAAAATGTTGAGGTAAATGCGCTGCCATGCGGTAACCCATTGCGCCCAATCCAATAAATGCAACTGTTGTCATATCATTTACTCTACTGCGGTTTGTTGGTTGACTGTTAACGGTGTCGATCTACGGGCTAACCATTCGGACAAGAGCGGCCAAAATTCTTCAGCACTTTTTTGGCTTGACATCAAGCCCAAATGCCCCCCTGGAATAAGAGTAAACGTGACATCTTGGCTACTTGTCAATTCAGTCAATGGTCGTACAGAGTCAGCTGTGACCATCTGATCGCTACGACCCGCGCCAATCAAAAGCGGGCAATTTATATTTTTTAATTCTATTTTCTTGTCTTTTAATTCAATAAAGCCTTGATTCAGTGGGTTTCTAAGCCATACATTAAACAACATATCTTGATTAACTCCAGCAGGATAGTCAATCATATGGTTGAGAAAATAACCTAATGTGGCATGCTCATGTAGTAGTTTTTTATCATCTAAGTTGCTTAATAACTGTTTATGACCTTCGTACCAACCCTTAGGATCTAAAATTTTAAAACCAAAAGCATTTAGTACACCCGGCGTATGCAAGATTCGTTTGGGAATAATCCCTGCATAAATTTTACGTTGTAAGCTTCGATTATGATCTAGAAAACGGTTAACTCGTGCATACAGTTTTCCAATAGCACCCGACGCATAGCTGTCAATAGGACTACCTAAAACCACTAAATTTTTGACATAATGTTTTTTTTGTAAAGCTGTGTATAGCAAAACAAAAATTCCAGACATACTCCAGCCATGCAAAGAAATCAGATCTGATTTTGAGTGTGCACGAATCTGCTCAATACACTTTGGAATCGCATCATCAATGAAGCTCAAAAAATCCAAATCGCGATCTTTATAATTAAAATGCCCCCAGTCGACCAAATACACATCAAAGCCTTGATCTATATAATATTTGATCAGTGAACGATAAGGATATAAGTCATATATATCCATTTTAATCGCAAGGGGGGCGACAAAAACCAAAGGTTCTTGGTATTTTTTTTCAGGGGTAGCGTAATAGCGGATTTTACTATTGTTATATGTCCCAATCACCTCGTAGGCTGCGGCTTGAGATAAAACCAATGATTTGCCATAAAAAATTCGTGTGGTTAAATTTTTAAGTTTGCTTTGTTTATCTAATAAGCTATTTTTGAATTGTTGCATGAGCTGCGAATTTCTCATAATCATGTGATTTGTTCGAAGTGTAAGCGATATTTATATATTTTACCTTGACCTTAAATGCCGTAGGCGCTCAAAATGTTGGCAATTATTTACAAAGGCAGTCGATCGACTGAGTCATACCAATGAGCCAACAAGACGACATCGAATATCAACTTGATACATTAGCACTTCGTACAGGTCATACACGTAGTTTTGAGGGTGAGCATGCAGAGCCTATTTTTCTCACTTCTTCTTTCGTTTATGCTAATGCTGCTGAAGCTGCTGCTAAATTTTCAGGTCAAGCATCTGGAAATATCTATTCGCGCTTTACCAATCCGACGGTTGCAATGTTCGAAAAACGCTTGGCTGCAATGGAAGGCGCGGAGCGAGCAGTCGCAACCAGTACTGGTATGGCTGCGATTATGGCGGTTGCGATGTCGTTTTTAAAAATGGGTGATCACGTGATTTGTTCACGTGCGGTGTTTGGTTCAACCGTTGCCTTATTTGAAAAATATATATCCAAGTTTGGTGTCGCGGTTGATTTTGTCGATTTAACCGATGTAGACGCTTGGAAAAAAGCGGTGCGTCCTGAAACCAAATTACTTTTTGTAGAATCACCGTCAAACCCACTGTCTGAAATTGCAGATATTCGTGCATTGGCGGATATTGCACACGCCAATAACGCACTACTTGCGATTGACAACAGTTTTTGTACACCAGTCTTACAGCAGCCATTAACATTGGGTGCAGATCTTGTGGTGTATTCTGCAACTAAATATTTAGATGGTCAGGGCCGTGCCTTAGGTGGTGCAGTGGTGGGCAATGCACAATTGCTTGAAGACGTATTTGGATATGTACGTACCACAGGTCCATCTATGAGTCCCTTCAATGCTTGGGTGTTCTTGAAAGGACTAGAGACCTTACGCATTCGCATGAAAGCCCACTCAGAAAGTGCGCAGACGGTGGCAGAGTGGTTACAAAAACACGATAAAGTTGAAGATGTGTATTTTGCAGGTTTAAGCGATCATGTGGGTCATGAACTGGCGAAACGTCAGCAGACAGGCTTCAGTGGTATTGTCTCTTTTGTTGCAAAAGGTGGCCGTGAAGGCGCATGGAAAGTCATCGACAATACGCAATTCATCTCGATTACTGGGAATCTGGGCGATGCAAAATCGACCATTACTCATCCCGCGACCACAACACATGGTAAATTATCGGATGATGCCAAGAAAGCTGCAGGAATTTCTGAAGGTTTAATACGTTTATCTGTTGGTTTAGAAGATGCAGATGATATCATTGCAGATATTCAGCGTGGTTTAGACTTGATCTAAGACATCAATTGGTTTTGAATTTTTTGTTCGGAGATTTTTATGAACATTAATATGCTCATGCAACAAGCACAGCGTATGCAAAAAGATATGGAAGTGAACGTTAAGAAAGCGAAAGAAGAGCTTGCGCAAACTGAAGTTCATGCAGAAGCGGGTGGTGGGTTGGTTAAAGTGACCATGACTTGCCGTAATGTGGTTAAACGCATCGAAATTAGCCCAGAGCTTTTGCAAGATGATCCAGATATGATCGAAGACTTGATCGCAGCGGCAATGAATGATGCTGCACGTCAAGCTGAAGCTGTTTCTGAAGAGAAAATGAAAGTTGCAAACTCAGGTATGGGCTTACCACCAGGTCTTGCAGGAATGTTCTAAGGAAGTCTATTTGTGTTTAGTGATCGATTTGATCAACTGGTGCAAGCCTTAAGAATTTTGCCAAGCGTTGGGCCAAAATCGGCTCAACGTATGGCATTGCATTTGATTATGAAAAATAAGCAAGGTGCAATTGGCTTGGCACAAGCCTTAAATGAGGCGACGTCTTATATTCATGAATGTAGTGTGTGTCACTCTCTGACTGAAGCAGAAGTTTGTAATATTTGCTTATCGCATGATCGAGATGCTTCACTGCTCTGTGTCGTCGAATCACCAGCGGATGTGATGGCGATTGAACAAAGCGGTAGTTTTCGCGGTAAATATCATGTTTTAGGCGGGCATTTGTCACCTTTGGACGGGATTGGTCCTGAAGAGGTTGGTATTCCATTTTTGATTCAGCGCCTGTCACAAGGTGAGGTTCAAGAAGTGGTCCTTGCCACCAATGCCACTGTAGAAGGTCAGGCGACTGCACACTATCTGGTTGAAGCAACACGACATTTGCCTATTCGCATGACGCGCATTGCACAAGGCGTGCCTCAAGGCGGCGAACTTGAATATGTCGATAGTCATACCTTAAGTCAGGCAGTCCATAATCGCATGCAAATGAAATAAGCACATCAGGTGCTTATTTTTTAAAGCTAAAACGACAATAAAAAATGTGCATTATTTAGGTTAAATCTTAAGATATTGAAATCCTTAATTTTCAGTGAACTTTAATTTTAAATCGGTATCTTAAGTCTTTAAAACTATTGAAGTTACAATTTTATAATAATTTTTGATTGATAAACATGACTTTGTGAAGAAGATGTGTCTAGAAGTTATATTTAAAATTTATATATTCAGTTAGAATATTCAACACGTAATGTAATACCTGATCTAGACAGATATGTTCCAATTTATTAGTCAACAAAGTGAATTAGATGGTGTACTGGCTTTGATGAGTCAAGCCACGGTATATGGTTTAGACACAGAATTTATAAAGGTGGATACGTTTTGGCCTAAGCTGGGTGTGTTGCAAATTAATGTGAATAATCAAGTTTTTTTACTCGATGGCACATCACTTGATTTAACCGCTTTCTGGCAAAAAATTTTTAAAGCCGAACAAAATATTTTCCACGCTTGCGGTGAAGACATTGATCTGATTTATCATTATTCAGATCAAGCACATTTGAATAACGTGTTTGACACTCAAGTGGCGATGTCATTTTTAGGGCATGGACTTCAAGTCAGTTATCAAAATGCGCTCAAGCAAATGCTAGATATTGAGATTGATAAAGGGCAAACGCGCTCGGATTGGTTAGCACGACCATTAAGTCTAGAACAAAAAAATTATGCTGCAAATGATGTGCTTTATATTATGCAGCTCTCAGATAAGCTTCAGGCAGAATTGAATAGCAAACAATTGTATGACTATGTGCTTGAAGACTGCTCAAATTTAACCTTAGAAATCGCAACCGATACGCCTAAAGAAAAGCTCTATGCAGAAGTAGGGAATTATCGACATTCACGAAAACAGTTAATGCAATTGCAACTGCTCAGTGTCTGGCGCGAAGAAATGGTCAAAGCACTCAATCAGCCACGGAGTTTTGTTCTTAAAAATGCCACCATGATTGATTTGGTTGAACAAAATCCAAAAAATACTTTTCAATTGTCGCAAGTCAAATATATTCGTCCTAATGTGGTGCGTGAATTTGGTAAAACCATTTTAGACATTATGCAGACTTTACCTGCACCTGAGGCGTGGCCGCTACGTATTGCACGTCCAATTCGTCATTCATCTAAAGATGTTACGCAAACGGTGGACGACTTGATTGAACAGGCGGCACTGGATATTCAGATTCCCAAAGAAGTGATGATGCGTAAAAAATGGCTCAGCGCATTGTATCAACATGTGGTTTTTCGCGGCGATGAACAAGATTTACCGCCGTATTTGCTGGGATGGCGATACAATGTATTGACCCAACCGCTGATTCAGCTTTTGCATCAGGATGCTGATTATTTGAGTGCGCAAATGAAAGTGGCTGAATAAATAGCCTGATATACCAATTCGAAGCTCAATAAGTCGTTGGTTAAAGAACTCTCACTTGTCGAAAAGGCGACTGATGCGTTAACAAAGGTTAATGTTTCCAAAATTATTTTGATGTATGCTTTGCATTAAGTTTAATGGGTGTTGTATGCAAATGTGGTGTGAAATCTATAAATCGAGCAAAAAAGACGAAATGTATCTTTACGTTGCTCGTGTCCATTCTTCAGATGATCAAGAACCGACAGATCCGTTGGCTATATTGTCAGATGCGATGAAAAGTGCGTTCGGACGTGCGACCTTTGTCATGTCACTTGAGTTATATGAAGAAAAGAAATTAGCACGTGCTAACGTGATACATGTTATGGATTCAATCCAAAACAATGGATATTACTTGCAACTTCCACCCGAGGGTTTAATTAACCCGAATGCTGTAGAACCAGAGGGGTTACGCGGTGCGTGAAGATCAATCAGGAATATGGACTCAATTTTTATCAGTACTTGATTCAATTCCAGAAGACGGTATTGCCATTACAGTTTATGTTCTTGGTACATTGATCATACTGTGGTGTTGGTATGCGATTGCCAAGAGACTACCTTCACCAATCGGTGGAATTACCTGGATTGTAATTTTTGCAATTCTTGCTACACCGACCATTTCGGAAGGTCCTAATTCTGCTGTTGCACCTGCTTTTTTTGGCCTTGTTTTTGGCGTACTGACAAAAAATTCGCCAATTATTTGGTCAAACTTTTCTCTGATTGCTTTTGTCATTGGAATTGGTCTATGTGCAGGATATTTTTGGTCTAATTATCAGACCAACAAGAATGCAAGAAATGCATCAATCAATATTAAAACAACATCTCCACTTTAAGAAAAATAAGGCTTGAACATGTCATCAGATGCTCAACAATTTTCGGGTACAGATCAGTACATTGCAACAGATAGTTTAAAACTCGCTGTAAAAGCAGCCCGAGCATTACAAAAACCACTTTTGGTCAAAGGTGAGCCGGGTACAGGTAAAACTTTATTGGCTGAACAAGTGGCTCAAAGTCTGGGCTTAAAATTGATCACTTGGCACATTAAGTCGACCACAAAAGCCCAACAAGGCTTGTATGAGTATGACGCCGTGTCACGTTTACGTGATAGCCAGTTGGGCGATGAGCGGGTCTATGACATCAAAAATTATATTAAGCCGGGTAAACTCTGGGAAGCATTCACCAGTGAAGAGCGCTGTGTGTTATTGATTGATGAGATTGATAAGGCAGATATTGAATTTCCAAATGACTTATTGCATGAACTGGATAAAATGTCATTTTTCGTCTATGAAACAGGCGAAACCATTACAGCGACTCAGCGTCCCATTGTGATTATTACCTCAAACAATGAAAAAGAGTTACCCGATGCATTTTTGCGTCGCTGTTTCTTTCATTATATTGAATTTCCAGATGAAGCGACCATGCGTGAGATTATTGCAGTCCATTTCCCGCAAATTTCCTCGTCCTTAGTCAGTGAAGCCCTGCAAGTATTCTTTAAGTTGCGTGTGGTACCGGGCTTAAAAAAACCACCATCAACCTCAGAGCTGATTGATTGGTTGAGTTTACTTATGGCAGACGATATGCCAGAAGATGTATTACGCCATCATGATAAATCGAAAGCGATTCCACCGCTGTATGGTGCGCTGATTAAAAATGAACAAGATGTACAATTGCTTGAACGTCTTGCCTTTATGACACGTCGATAGCAGGTTCTGCGCATGTTCGTAAGACTATTTTTTACCTTGCGAAAATACGGGATACCCGTGACCACACGTGAGTTAATTGATTTAAATCAGGCCGTTGCCCAAGGCTTGGTGTTTGCAGATCAAGATCAGTTCTATCAACTGGTCAAAACGGTCATGGTTAAAGACGAACGATACTTTGATAAATATGACCGTGCAATGAAAGACTATTTTGAAGGAATTCAGACCTTTGATATCGATGATTTGCTGAATAAGATGAATCATTTACCCAAAGATTGGTTTGATTTAGAGCTGTTGGAAAAGCATTTAACCCCTGAGCAGCGTGAAGAATTAAAAAAAGCAGGCTCGCTTGAAGAGCTCATGAAAATGCTCGAAGAGCGTTTGCGTGAACAGCACAAGAAGCATCAAGGCGGCAATCGCATGATTGGCACAGGAGGAACCTCTCCTTTTGGTGCTTTTGGTGATCACCCTGAAGGGGTGCGTATTGGTGGGCCGGGTCGTAAAAAATCGGCAGTCAAAGTCTGGGAACAACGTAAGTATCAAAACTTAGATGATGAGCAGATATTAGGGACGCGCCAAATGCAATTGGCGTTGCGCCGTTTGCGTAAATTTGCACGCCAAGGCGCCGCCGAAGAGTTGGATATCAATCTCACCATTCGCGAAACAGCCAAGCAAGGCATACTGGATGTGCAGCTGGTGCCTGAGCGTCGTAACCGCGTGAAAGTACTGATGCTGTTTGATGTGGGTGGTTCTATGGATGCCTATATTGCGCAGTGTGAAAAACTCTTTAGTGCAGCCAAAACAGAATTTAAGACTTTAGAATATTTCTATTTCCATAATTGTCTTTATGATTATGTGTGGAAGGACAACAGTCGTCGCTCATCGACCAAAATGAATACCCAAGATTTGTTCAATACCTATGCTAAAGATTACCGTGTGATTGTGGTGGGAGATGCCAGTATGGCACCCTATGAGCTACGTTCAGCGGGTGGATCTGTCGAATATATGAATGAAGAAGCAGGTGAGGTTTGGCTTAAGCGCTTGCGAAATCATTATGAAAAAACAGCTTGGTTAAATCCTGAGTCTCAAAACTATTGGAATTACACCCAAACCATTGGTTTAATTAAACAGCTTTTTGATGATCATATGTATCCAATGAGTCTCAAAGGCATAGAAGATATGACCAAATATTTAGCTCGCTAATCGTATATTTAATTCGCTATTGATACATCGAGAAGGATCTCGCATGGCAGATCAAATCAATATTATTACACTTCGTTATTGTACTCCCAAATGATGAAGGCTTTTTTGGTGTTTGTGGCGGTCAGTTTATTTCACTGTATCTTAAACAAGCGATAAATGACATTAATGTTCCCTATGATTAAATTCGTTATAGCGAAGCATTTAAAACGGCGCTTGTAGATTTGTTTGCGCATTATGTAGGTCGACCAAGTCAGCTGTTTCATGTAAAGCGTTTATCTGAGCAATGGGATGGGGTGCAAATTTACAAGCGTGAAGACTTAAACCACACCAGTGCACATTGGACTAACCATTTTTTGGGTGGGGTTTTACTTGCCAAATATATGGATAAAAACAAAGTGATTGTTGAAACTAAGGTCAACATGGTGTTGCTTTGGTGATTGCGTGTGCGCACTTAGGTATTCCATGTGAAATTCACATCGGGCAGGTCGGTCAATATTAAAAAAGAACATCCCAATCTGGTTAAGATGAAAATTTTGAGTGCAACTTAAATTGCGGTGAAGCGCGGTACAGCGACATTAAAACATGCTGTAAAGCGCTTTTGAGGAATATTTAAAAGATCAAAAAAGCTTTATCTATGCGATGGGTTCTGTGGTTCGCCCACATCCATTCCTTAAAATGGTGCGTGACTTTTGGGCCATTATGGGTAACGAAATTAAAGTCCAAAGTAAAGTACGCTTCAATCAGCATCCAAATTATATCGTTGCATGTGTTGGGGGGCGGGCTATGCGATGGGCGCATTTACAGCATTTTTAAACGATCCAGCTGTGAAGCTTGTGGGTGTAGAACCTGCAGGGCTTGGTTTAGAAACCCACCAGCATTCTGCGACTTTGACTTTGGGTAAACCAAGTCAGTTGCACTGTATAGCATGCTATGTTTTAGAAGATGAACATGGAGAGCCTGTACCTGTACATTTAATTGCATCTGGTCTGGATTTCTTGGTGTAGCTCAGCATTACAGTTTCTTAGAAGATTTGGGCCGTGTTCAACGCATAGTGTCAGCTGAGAGTTGATATGCCGTGGTATGGGCGATTGGTGAAGCACCGAAATTATCCAAAGACATTCATATTCTGGTGAATTTATGAGGTCGATGTGATCAGGATTCTGATGATGCTGCTGAAAAATTGGGATTGAATTCTTTCAGATGTAAGAGGTCAGGCATAAAAAGCCCAGTTTAAACTGGGCTTTTCTAATATTTTAAACTAATAGATTCGTTACTTCAAAGCTTTAACCAGAAATATACTGTTGCAGCTGATCAATTAATACTTTTTGATCTTCCATGGTCGCTTTCACTAAATCGCCAATAGAAACCAGTCCAACCAGTTGATCATTTTCAATCACAGGTAAATGGCGAATATGACGGTCAGTCATCAGATTTAAACATTCATCTACTGTATTCGTGCGACTTACGGATAATACTGTACCCGTCATAATTTCAGCGACAGTGGTGTGATCTGAAGTACGTTGCATGAGTGCAATTTTACGGGTGTAATCACGCTCTGAAAGTATGCCGACTACCTGAGTATCCTTCACAACCACCACTGCGCCAATGCCTTTACTGGCCATAAGCGTAATCGCTTCAAGCACGGTCGCTTCAGGTTGAATGGTTGAAATTTCAATATTATTTTTATTTTGAAGTACTTGAGCTACGGTCGTCATATTTAATCTCACTTAATTATTACTGTTCATCTACTATTTTAATAACTGATATTTGTCTGGATTACAAATATTTTCACCTATCCTGATGAAGATATATTGCTTTTGAAATTTTGGATATTAAATCATCGATCAAGAAGCGAGGGCTATTTCTATTTTATAACCAAAAAATAAATGCTTCATTTGTGCCGTAGACAGCTTAAAACGACGATTCTTTTGATTAAATAGTGCAGGTGAAACCTGTAAGCGCATCAATGTTGGAAGTAAGGAGAGTTCAAAATCTTGAGGTGTGATTTTTTTTGGCACATAGTTGGGCCAATGAACTTTCGCATATTGAATAGCTTGGAAAGAATTCATCCAAAAGGGGAAAATGTTTTCTGAATGTTCAGATTTGATCGCCCAACCTTGATGTTCAGGATGATATAAACCCCAAAGTACGCCACAGTACATCATAGTTTTTAGCACTGAGATCTTGAAAATGAAATCTTTAGTTGCGGGTTGTAATTTAATATATGTTTTCATGGTGATGATGTCACAAACAACTGAATAGATTTTGTGACTATTTTAGATGACCTTTATGAAAGTTCTGTTTAAACATTGCGTTATATCGTAAGTAAATATAATAAAAATTTATTAAATGAAATATAAACGATAGACCAAAAAAAACGCCACCTCGGTGACGTTTCATTATGCTTGCATGGTGGCCATGTCTTGCCAGTATTGTGCTTTTAGTGAGTCACGCTCAACACGGAAACCTTGTAAATAAAGTTCTGCTAGAAACATCGCAGCTTTGCCATGACCTGCACGTGCAGCAGTTTCGAGTTCTTGTACAGCATCTGAAAAATTCATTTCAAATTGAATAGTGTTAACAGCATTTGAGTAAATAAACTCAAGGTCTTGCTGAGAGATTTGGTTAATCATATCAAGCTCCTTATTCTAATTATGATTAGTACAACTATTACATATGACCCAACGGGCCCAAATTCAATATAACGAAGTAATGTTAAACTAATATTACAAATTGCTTCACTTGTCAATCAATAATAGCGCTTTTGTGGTGTTATATTTCTTTACATGATTAATCTTTAATCATTCAACAGTTTGGTTAAAATCTAAATGTAATTGGTGAAATTTAAGTAGAGTTGTTGTAAACAAAATAAGAAGGAGATTAGACATGTCAAATACAATAGATGGATTTAATTTTGATATCCCTCCAGTACCGTCGCAAATTATCGCATTGGCGCAATTGCATCGCAAACAACTGGATGATGCTGTTTTTCATCAGGAAATTCATTTGGGAAATTACTGTCTTTCACAGCGTAAACGGGTTTACGATTTTACCCGTACTTTAGATCCAGTGCAAAAAGCAGAGTTTTATCGTTATTATGATGGTGAACTAAAACGTATTGCAGATGATGATGAGCTGCATCCGCCCCATGCTGAAGGTGGACTGAGCATGTTTACTATATTTTTGGCTTTGGGGTTGATTGCGTTGATTTTGTATTTTGCAGTCATTCGTTCGGTTATTGCTTAAAAACTAGATCACTTATAACTCGGTCATAAGTTATTCATAATTGTATTTGTGCTATATAGTGATTTGACAATTTAAATTTTGAAGCCTGATTATTGCATTTCTAGCGGTGATCGGGCTTCAGTACTGTTCTTTTCTGTGCATCGCGATTAAACTACCTTTAATTAGAGGTCGTACATGCTCAGTTTCAAAGAATTCCGTTTAAAATTTCAATCAAAATTTCCATTTGATTTTACTCAAAATTCAGTTTTGTTGGTGGTGATCACACTGATTCTACTTTTATCGAGTTATGCCTTATTTCGACCGATTAATGCTGTACAATATCAACAGGTTCAAGTGCTTGCTGCTCAGTATTCGTATCCAAAAACGCAAGCCATGGCGGCTAAACTTAAAGCACAAGACAAAGTCAGTAATGCTGAATACTTTCGTTTGATGTATGCGATGGATTTTGAGTCTTCGAAAATAAAAGAATATCCCGCTTTAAACATCGAGGACATTCGATAGCCGAGTCTCACTGTTCTTCAGCAGTTTTATTTTTGTATGAGTGAAGAGTTCGAAATCAATTTCGTTTTTATCTTATTTCTTTGAATGATTAAATTTTTGAGTGATTGAAGGGCTTTCATAGATCATTCTTAACTTAAAAAAATTCAAAATTACCTCTTTTACATAGAATGATCAGCATGGTATTAATAGGTTATTGATTTCTTATAAAATAAATAGGCTATCTTGCCGAGTAACTTTCTCATGACAAAAAAAGAAGGGATTTTCGCTACTCGTCGAATCCCCAATAATGCATGACTTTTTAATTTGTGAGATAGGTCTATTATTTTTGTTCTTATGTGCCCAAATGAATGAGCACTCGTTCTCTATTTGAGCTTCTTTTCTTCTTGAGTATTTGAAACCAAGTTGTGCTTTAGAATATTTTTAAGCAAAGCTTTATCCAATTCCTGGGATACGATCACTACAGTTAACTGATCTGCATGTAAATGTTTCTTTAGTGCGCGTTCAATATCAGTGGTAGTTAAGCGTTCGATTTGTTGCTGATACTGATTTAAATAGTCTGACGCTAAACCATAAAATCCGATCGAGGCAATTTGTGCATTAATATTGGCATTGCTGCTCAAGGTCATCGGAAATGCGCGTAGCATCCCTTCCTTATTTTCATTCAGTTGATTCTGAGTAATGGGCTGCTTTAAAAAATTCACTAAACTTTGATGCGCGACATCAATGCTGTCGATAAGCTGTTCTTGTTGAGTGGCATAACTTAAGCTGAATACACCGCGTGAAAGCATAGAGCTGATACTACTGCTGGCATTGTAGGTATAACCACGCTTTACCCTGAGTTCTTTGGACAGTATAGAATTAAAACTTCCTCCACCAAAAATTCGATTGGCGACTTCGAGAGCAGCGCGATCAGGCTCATTGCGTCGAATACCCAAATGTCCAATGGTGACATGAGCTTGACTAGAGGCATGTACAATATGCTGAATATTAAAATCGGAAGCTTCAACAGGCTCGCTCAATTCAGGCACTTTTTGACCTTGTTTTAAGCTTTGGCTTATGTGCTCTGAAATTTGGATAGCATGTTCAGCGCTTAAATTCCCCGTGATTGCAATATTGGCATTTTGCGCCACCAGCATTTGATCTCGGAAATGTTGCAACATTGCTGGACTGATCTTTTGAATGCTGGCCTGAGTACCAACACTGGGTTCGGCATAGGGATGCTGACCGTATAAAGCACGGTAAAATCGGATATTCATCAGGCGACTGGGATTTTCTTGAACTTGTTTTTGCCCGACTTTGGTGTTGCTCAAAACCAGATTTAAACCAGATTGATTAAAATTGGCATGATTGATGGTATGTAGAAAAAGTGCCAATGCTGGTTCAAGTTTTTGTAGATCTGAAAGTACCCTTAAGCGAACCGTAAACATATCGCGGTAAGCATTGACGTTGAATTTAGCGCCCAACGCATCGAAGGCGCTGCTGAGCTGTTTGGCTGTATATTGATCAGTACCTTCGGGCATTAAGCGCGCTGCCATACTGGCCATGCCAAAAAGTCCTTTTCCTAAAGTTTCATCTTGCGCAGAGCCCGCATTAAATGTCAGTTGAATATCCACAATAGGTAGATCTTGTGCTGCAACAAACAGTGAGCGTACTTGAAGTGAGTTTTTGAGTTCTTGTACGAAGGGGGCTTGATACTGCTGATGAAGATTTAGCTGTTTTAAACTTTGTAGCTTCGATAAGGCTTTAAGTGGGCTTTGACCTGAAAGGTCTGCATCTGTCTCTAAATGCTCTTCAATCTCTGCATGTGCTGGCTGGGTCAGCAATAGCGCAATACATAAACTCAGCCATTTACTGTTAAAGATCTTAAGCATATCGCTTCCTTTGTTCTTATTGTGATGATTATAAGGAGAGGGCATCGTGTTCATGCGATCTATATGTGGGTTTCTGGCATTAAGTGCAACACACTTAAATTGTCACGGACAAAAAACATATTGGCAATGCGCTGAATATCTTGTGGTGTGACCTTTTCGTAATGTTCAGCCAGTTGGTCAATCATACGATAATCCAAGTCATTCACTTGAAGTAAGCCAATCATTCTTGCTTGTCCAATAATGTCATCTTGGCTATAAATCCAATTGGACACGAAGTTGGCTTTTACGCCATTTAATTCTTCTTGCTGAATCAACTCGGTTTTGAATAAATCGAGTTCGCTTTGAATGATGCTCTGTGCTTGAGTCAAACTGACCCCTTCTGCGGGTAGGGCGGAAATAGTAAATAGACTATCACCGCGATTATAAGGATCATAACTGACACTAATCGAGGTGAGCTGTTTACGATCACGGACTAGACGATCTTGTAACCTTGAAGAAATACCGCCATCGAGTAGACTTTGAATGATGGTCAGTGCATAGGCATCTTGCGGATTTTTAGCAGTTTTAAGCGATTTTACATTCCACGCCATATATAAGTTGGGCACTTGTACCGCAGAATTCATCTCCATCTGACGGTAGCCTAAACGTTCAAACTCCAATACATCATTGCGTTCGGGTGTGGCTTTTTGGGGAATCTGCGCAAAATATTTTTCAACTTGTTTTAAGGCCGTTTCCGCATTGACATCACCCACAATTACTAAGGTGGCATTGTTCGGGCTATACCAAGTTTCATACCAACGTTTTAAATCATTCAATTGAATATTTTGCAGATTTTTCATCAGTCCAATAATGGGTTGACGATAATGACTGGTGGGGTAGGCAATCCATTTAAAACGCTCAAAAGCTAAATTTCGTGGATTGTCTTCTGTGCGCTCTCGACGTTCTTCCATGACCACTTTAATTTCTGGCTCAAAGTCTTGTTGGCGAAGTCGCAAATTTTGCATGCGATCCGCTTCAAGCTCTAAAGCCAGTGGAAAATATTTTTTTGGATAAAGCTGATAATACTGCGTGTAATTTGTAGAGGTAAATGCATTAAAGCTTCCGCCGTACAAACGGCTTAATCGGGTAAATTCGTTATCAGGGACTTTGGCCGTGCCTTTAAACATCATGTGTTCAAGTACATGCGATATGCCCCAAAGCGACCCAGATTCATCGCTACTGCCAACAGCATACCAAATTTGAGTCATGACAATGGGTGCACGGTGATCTTCTCGAATAATCACTTTTAAACCATTTTTTAGTGTGGTTTCAACGGTGTTACGCGCAAGTTTAGTTTGATTTTCTGCCCAAAGTGACGTACTCAATGCAGTCATGAGCAGCAAACCCATAATATGCCTCAAAGGCTTTATCTGTGACTTTAAAACTGAAATTAAGTTTTTGATATGCGTCACAGTTTATCCATGGTAATTGAGTCTTGATTGTATTTTTTAGAAAATGCAGCTTGAAAGCAAGGGGGCTGTGTTGCATTTTGGTTGATGCTTTTAAAAGCGTCTTTACAGCATGTAAAATAAGGAATCTATGCTAAACTTCTTTCTTTTAATTCTATGCTTTTCAAGGAATCGGCATGCAAGAACAGCAAAATAAATTCTTGATAGATGCGGATATCGGTGATGACGATGTCACATTACCTAGTTTACCCGCCGTAGATGTGCCTATTGTTGAAAATAATAAAGTTGATACCGCTGTTTCGCCAGCCGTGACTTCAGCTGTCGTAGAAGAAAGCAGCAGTAAAGGTGGCTTTTTTAGCCGCATGAAAGAAGGTTTAAGTAAATCACGCAAGAACTTAGCCGATGGCATGGTCAACATTCTCATCGGTGGTAAGGAGATTGATGATGAATTACTTGAAGAAGTAGAAGAGCAGCTTTTAGTTGCAGACATTGGTGTGGAAGCCACCAAAACCATTATTACCAATTTAACTGAGCGTACTGCGCGTGGTGATTTGATTTACTCTCATTCACTTTATAAAGCCCTACAAGAAGAATTGGTGGCATTACTTGCGCCTCGTGTTAAAGCCTTACACATTGACCCCAATAAAAAACCCTTTGTGATTTTGGTGGTGGGTGTGAATGGTGTGGGTAAAACCACCACCATTGGTAAATTGGCGAAGCGCCTGCAAGGTGAAGGAAAGTCAGTGATGCTAGCTGCGGGAGATACTTTCCGTGCAGCGGCGACTGAACAGCTGGAAATTTGGGGTGAACGTAATAATATTCCAGTGGTGTCGCAAGGCAATGGTGCGGACAGCGCGTCTGTGATTTACGATGCATTTGAAAGTGCACGTGCCAAAGGGGTTGATGTACTCATCGCAGATACAGCAGGGCGTTTGCATAACAAAGGTCATTTGATGCAAGAGCTGTCTAAAGTAAAGCGTGTCATGCAAAAAATTGATGCGACTGCACCGCATGAAGTGATGTTAGTGGTTGATGCAGGCACAGGTCAAAATGCAATCAATCAAGTTGAAATGTTTGATCAAGCAGTAGGACTGACAGGTTTGACCATTACCAAACTTGATGGTACTGCCAAAGGCGGTGTATTGTTCAATATTGCCAGCCGTACTCATGTACCCATTCGCTTTATTGGCGTGGGTGAAAAGATTGACGACTTACGCCCATTTTCCGCTAAATCTTTCGTTGCCGCACTGTTTGAAACTGATCAATAGGCATCGTATTTTCGTTATAGATGTAATTGAAATAAAATTTCATTGATTATAGAAATCAAGAACCCTAATAAGTTTAGGGTTTTTTTATTTTAGAGATTTGAGAGTTTTTTATATCAACGATTTAGCCCTTCAAAAAAGATAAATAAAGAGATTTACCTTTCTATATTTTTCATCAGCTAAGATTCATTTGATTTTGACTAAAGCCCAAGTCTGGGATATATGCTCATAAATATAGCCCCATCAGAGCGTGTCTATAAATTGGACTATACTCTGTTCATCATTTTTCGTTCTAATTTTGGAACACATTGTTATAAAGATCGGGCTGACGCTGATGAAAAAAATTTATATGATGGCTCTATCTTATATACAGACACCTATATCAAAATAAGGATTTCACATATGTCATTTTTAGATCAAATCAAAAAACGCCGTACAATTTATGCAATTGGTAAAAACGTAACCTTAGACAATGCAAAAATTGAAGACATTATTAAAGAAACGGTTAAACACAGTCCATCTTCTTTTAACTCGCAAACCTCTCGCGTAGTGACTTTATTTGGTCAGTCACATGAAGATTTTTGGAATATGGTTTTAGAAACATTACGTAAACTTGTACCTGCTGATGCATTTGAAGGCACTAGCGGTAAAATTAATAGCTTTAAAGCAGGTCATGCGACTGTATTGTTCTATGAAGATCAAGACGTGGTTAAAGGACTACAAGAACAGTTTGCTCTGTATGCAGACAACTTCCCAGTGTGGTCAGAGCATTCTTCAGCCATTGCACAGTTTGCGGTTTGGACAGCATTGGCAGAACACAATATTGGTGCATCACTCCAGCATTACAACCCAATTGTAGATGCTGAAGTCGCTGCAAAATTTGATATTCCTGCACACTGGAAGCTTCGTGCACAGTTGGTATTAGGTTCGATTGAAGCGCCAGCCGGTGACAAAACCTTTATGGATGATGCATTACGTTTTAAAACATTTAACTAATCTTGATGTCATGATGTGTTTGGAATAGCGCTAAATAGTAAAAAAGGATGCGTATGCATCCTTTTTTATGAGCTTCAATTTGAGATCCGTAAGCAATGGATCAAGGGGGGGGCTTTCTAAATCGTCATGAAAGTGTCATCAATTCGTAGCATAGTGCTAACAAATTGAATGGTTTAAAAGAATAGATATGAACTCAGCAAAAAAATCAGCAAATAATCTAGTAAAAAATACAGCAGAAAATGTATTTAAATTCAGTGGCTTAGCCTTAATTTCTTTGCTGAGCCAAAATTTATATGCAGCAAGTACGATTGCAGCGCCTGAAGAAATTGTGATTGTGGGAATTAATGATCAAGCCGTTAAATCTGGTTTCCTAAAAAAATCAAAAGACTATAAAGTCAATCCAGGTCCATTAAGCTTGAGTCTTCGCTACCAAGCTTATTTTGAAGATAATCTCAATCGACATGATATTGTGAAATCCGATATTCTGCGTTTAGATATTCCTCAAATTCAAGACAATCAACGCTATGTATTGAAATTGGTCAATCCACCACAAGATCACGATGATGCGAAAAAATATGCTGAACAACCAAAGATTGCATTATTCGATCAGAATAATCAGCAAGTAGTTCAAGAGTCGAGAATATCAAACCAACCAAAGAATTCTATACTTGGTGGTTTATTTAATGATTCTGTAGATTTAACCCAAGTTCAATCTACACCTACGAATTATTCATCTAAAGAAACTCGTCAAAATCAAAACTCTAAGGCTTCAACAAGCTACCAAACATCTCCGATCCCACATACTGATACGTTATCTGTAGATCAAAACATGATCCAATTGTGGCAGAAAGCATCTAAAGCTGAGAGACAGAAATTCATGACATGGTTAGCTGAGCAATAAAATCAGTACTTAGCAATTAAAACTAAAGCCTAAAACATAGAACTTTAAATAGGGTACTCAAAAGTATTCTTGCATGTTTGATTCAGCTATATTGTTGTTCACACATATTAGAATCAAAAATAAGATGTTAAAGCCTAAGTTTAGATTGGCAGAACAGTATGATATTGCTGAATTAGTCAACATGATTAATTCAGCGTATCGGGACCCGCATCAAAATAGTTGGACGAATGAATCAGAACTCGTCCATGGTGATCGAATTGATCATGCGCAACTAGAATCGCTTATTCAACAGCATAACCAAAAATCATTTCATTCTAGGCTTTTGGTCGCCGAGATTTGTCATCAAATGAAGGATGAAATCATCGGCTGTATTGCGATTGAGTTACAACACCAAGATGTGGAAATCGGGACTTTCTGTATTGCGCCAGAATGGCAAAATTGGGGCTATGGCGTACAGCTCTTACATGCCGCTGAAACTTATGCAGCGAAGATGAAACCTGATATTAAACGGTGGGTGATGTGGGTGTTGGATGCTCGTACTGAATTAATCGAATTTTATATCCGTCATGGCTATGTTCACACAGGAGTGATTCAAGACTATCCTTTAAATTTGGGGGTAGGCACACCATTGATCGAGCTAAAGCTTTTGGAATTGATTAAAATAGCCTAAGTAAATTAAATTTTGATTTTAAGTCCATTCAATTCACTTATGTTGTTAAAAATACAGATACTAGATATATGTGAAGAAAAGCCCTCTTTAAAGAGGGCTTTGGTTGATGCAGTATGATTCAATGTGTCTATTTCACAAACCAAGTGAAATAACCCAGTAGCATCAAAGGCCAGGCAATAAAGGGGCTAAATAACCATTTCCAAAGCCATAGACGCGGAATAAAGCCTACGCCATGAATAAAGCCGCCAGAGATACCCATCATGATCAGCATCATCACACGGTGGCTGTAATGGCCATCTGCATCTAACATCATGCTGGGATGAATCAACAGTACCGCTGCAAGTGGCAATGCCATTAAAAATGAAATAACCATTGCAATCGTATTGGGCTTTTTATCTTGGATGGGCATTGCCAGTTCAGTCATGATTTATTCCTCATCCAAATCTTGATGCTGTTCCATATAAATTGCAGCCAAGATACTGGCAAAGCACGCCATCAATACGCCTAAAATCCATGCGAAATACCACATATATATGCTCCTATTTTAGACTTAATACAGACTGTGGGTGTTGTCTCGAATATGCTTGCTGGTGATCACGCCCCACATTTTGTAATAGCACCACGTGGTGTAGCACAAAATTAAGGGAACAAAGATACACGCCGCAACAGTCATGACGCTTAATGTCATTTTGCTCGACACCGCATCCCACATGGTCAAGCTGACATTTGGGTTTAAACTTGATGGCATGAGAAATGGAAAGAGGGCAAAGCCAGCAGTCAAAATTGCACCTGTGACCGCCAAAGAAGAGCCTGTGAAGGTGATACCGGCTTTAGCTTTGCTTGCACCCAAAATAATGACCAATCCGCCCAAAGTGGCCATAACTGGGGCAATCATCGTAATTGGGTAAGTACTGTAGTTATTCATCCACCCTGGATTGGCATTGGTGAGGACTTCTTTTGCAAGTGGATTAGCTGCACCGTTAGTGTCAAATGGCATGACCAATGAATAGCCTTGAATGCTACCAAAATACAACCATGCCCCAGCGCTCAAGAAACAGACTAAAAATATGATGCCCATGATATGTGTGGCTTTGGCAGAACGAGCGCGTAAGTCCCCGTCTGTACGAAGCATCAACCATGCGCCGCCGTGTGCACACAGCATTGATAAGCTCACCACACCACAGACCAATGCAAATGGGTTGAGTAATGCAAAGAAACCGCCTGTATAGCTTGAACGCACAGTGTCATCGAGGTCAAACGGAAAGCCCAAAAACATATTTCCAAATGCCACACCAAAAACAAGTGCAGGCACAGCACCACCAATAGCTAAACCCCAATCCCAAGAACTACGCCATTGGGTATTTTCAAGTTTTGAGCGGTAATCAAACCCGACAGGTCTTAAAAATAAAGCAAACAGGACTAAAAGCAGTGCCCAATACATGCCTGAAAATGCCGTTGCATAAACCATTGGCCATGCAGCGAACAGTGCGCCGCCTGCGGTAATAAACCAGACTTGGTTACCATCCCAATGCGGAGCAATCGTGTTGATGGCTGCACGGCGTTCGTCATCATTTTTACCCACAAAAGGCATGATCGCCATAGCACCCATGTCGAAACCATCAGTGAGGGCAAAGCCAATCAAAAGCACGCCGACCAGGACCCACCAAATAATTTTGAGTAATTCATATTCAATCATGGCTGATTCTCCTCAGATTTGATTTGATCTGCATGAGCAAGCGTTGATGCATTTTGCGCAGCTAATTTTTCAAAATGATATTTGCCTGTATGCAGTGAACTTGGTCCAAGGCGTGTGAATTTAATCATCAAATACATTTCAATAATCAGCAGCACGGTATAAAACGCAGCCAGTGCAAGGATAGAACCCCATACATCTGCCGAGCTAATGCTTGAGGCTGACAAGTGTGTCGGTAATACTTCACCAATGGTCCACGGCTGACGACCCACTTCAGCCACATACCAACCGGTCTGTGCTGCAATCCAAGGTAGAGGAAGGGCAAACAATGCAAATTTAAGCAACCAAGGTTTAGCTTCAGCATTACGTTTAGCCACGGCGTAGGTTGCAATGATGAATAACAATAACATGAGGAAGCCCGATGCCACCATGGCACGAAATGCCCAGAACAAACTTGGCACATGCGGAATGGTGTCTAGGGCAGCAGATTTGATTTGTGATTCACTGGCATCGACAACTTTGTCTGTATATTTTTTCAGCAACAAGCCATAGCCTAAATCTTTTTGCGTTTGCTCAAAAGCCGCTTTAAGCTCAGGTGAGGTGTCGCCTGCACGAAGCTGTTCAAGCTGTGCATAGGCCACCATGCCGTTACGAATGCGCTGTTCATGCTGTGTGATGAGATCTTTAATTCCCGTCACTTGTTCAGTGGTGGAGCGTGTCGCAATCAGGCCCATGGCATAGGGGATTTTCACCGCATAATCCGTGGTCATAGTCTCGCTGTTTGGAATACCAAAGACAGTAAATGCAGCTGGAGCAGGATGGGTATCCCATTCAGCTTCAATTGCAGCAAGTTTGGTTTTTTGTACATCGCCCAACTCATAACCAGATTCATCACCCAGTAAAATTACAGAAAGCGTTGACGCTAATCCAAAAATTGCCGCAATGGCAAATGAGCGGCGTGCAAAAGGTAAATCACGTTTTTTAAGCAAATAAAAACTTGAAATGGCCAACACGAAAATTGCGCCCGTCACATAACCTGCTGAAACAGTATGTACAAATTTCACTTGCGCCACAGGGTTGAAAATCAGTGCGCCAAAATCAACTAACTCCATACGCATGGTTTCGTAGTTAAAAGCCGCACCGACTGGGTTTTGCATCCAACCATTGGCGACCAAAATCCACAGCGCAGACATGTTTGAACCCAAAGCCACCAGCCATGTAACGCATAAATGTTGTATTTTCGACAGGCGATCCCAGCCAAAAAAGAATAAACCAATAAAAGTTGATTCCAAGAAAAATGCCATTAAGCCTTCAATGGCAAGGGGTGCACCAAAGATATCGCCCACATAGTGTGAGTAATAGGCCCAGTTGGTGCCAAACTGAAATTCCATAGTCAGACCCGTGGTCACCCCCAAGGCGAAATTAATACCAAATAACTTGCCCCAAAATTTGGTCATGTCTCGATATATTTCTTTGCCGGTAATCACATACGTGGTTTCCATAATGGCAAGAATAAAAGCAAGACCTATGGTGAGTGGTACAAATATAAAGTGATACATCGCGGTCATTGCAAATTGGAACCGCGAAAGATCGACCACGCTTTCAGAAATCATCAACGTGTCTCCTTGATTGGGGATGGACTGCCAGCGATACGCTCAGCAACTTGATTGTCAAAATTTTTAGGAATAGTCGGTGCATCAAACCAAATATTTTTAATCGTCATGAGAATAATCACCTTAATAATGAGAATGAATATAATTTCTCTCACAAGATTTTTATTTGAATCTTTGGGTTTAAAGATCATTTTTAAAGACCTATTTTAAATGCTTGTATATTATTAAATAAAAAACATACAAAAATAAATAGATTAAAATAAATAATTATTTATAATTATATTTTATTATAAATATCAATTCATTATAAAATAAATATTTTTATGTATTTATGGTGAATAAATGAAAATAAAGTCGACTAAAACACTTGTATTTAATAATTTAAAGTAAACTAAAATGGTTGGTATTAATATATTAAAGCAGATTGATTTACTCGGCTTTAAATATTTTAAAAAGTTTTATTGGAGATTTTATTAGGGGTTTTGTTGAGGTTTTTAATGCTGACTTAAATGATAGGTTTAAATGTACTTTATTTAATAGTATTTGATTTTTACTATATTGGTCTAAACGAATGCTCGTTCTTTTAGATGCGTTTAAAGTAGCTTCTGAGTGCGTTATGGTTAAGATCGAACCATTGCTATAAATCAGCAAGATAAGCTCTATTCTCCCCATAAGAAGATGTCAGGACATTCAACAAAGAAGGGCGTTGATATATGATGTGAAAAGCGGACTAAGATGATGTGGTTTGAGAAGGGTAAGTGGATTGATCAAATGAGTATGCAGATTCAAATGAAGTATCTAAAAAGCTCATCGGTGTAGGTTAGATTCATTCAGTTTAGAGTTAATGAACGTGAATCATCCATTAGAAATGATCAGCATTGAACAATTGATTGGTATGCGCAATTTTCTTCGCGATGTAATGCGATTTTTTAAAACGAATCAGCAAAATTTGTGACTGAAATTCCAGTTCACCAAATTCAGGTTCGACTTGTACATAATGCAGTTGACCAAACTCATCACGCACTCGCGCTTGAGCTGAAAAACCAGGACGGGCATTACCACTGGAAATGGTGGCTAGACGCCCGAGCAAATTTGAACGTGTGGATTTGAACTGAGGTTTAATCACTTGGTCTAAGCAGTGAATCATAAATACGGTAAAGAAAATCGCAATGACCAATGCCGGTAATATGACGTAATACCAAGCTAGAAATTGTTGTTGAGAAGCAAAGCTAATCAGTTGTAGGAAATAACCCGCAAAACTGAAATTCAGCAGTAAAAAAACCAAAATCAGTACTTTGGAGAATTTCACTTGTAATAAGGGCGAGTCGGTCAAAGAGCTGGGGGCAATTTTTTTAATAAAAGTGCTGGGTCTCAGTCCGATATAGTGGCCAAAGGTTTCGGCCATACTCAGCATGATCAGTGTCAAAACACACAAATGAAAAGGCATCAAATCGTATTCAAATAAAAATGCGAGCATGGAGACGTCCTAAAGTGAATTGTTTAAGTAAATTCCACCATCAGAATGAACTTTAATCTCGACTTTATTGAGTGATTCACCTTGGCATGGGCCAGAGACACACAGTCCTGTTTCAACTTCAAACAGCGCACCATGGGTTGAACATTCAATAAACTCTTGATCACTATCTAAAAATTTGTTTTCTAGAAACTCAAGTTCTGTTTGCAAATGCGGGCAGAGGTTTTGATAAGCGTAGAAACAACCCTCACGTTGGGTGATGAAAATGGTTTCACCTTCAATATCTTCGAATGCGCGAGCTTCACGTTCTGGAATATCTTCCATCATGCAGATTTTATTCATGTTAAGCGACGTCCACTTGGAATTCTTTTAATAGTTTTACGTAATCCGCCACATCAAGGCGGGGACCAAACTGTGATACAACTTGGCTTGAAATTAAAATAGCCAATTCAGCCGCACTGTGCAAATTGAAATTTGCATTTAATGCATAGAGAAATGATCCTGAAAATGCATCACCCGCGCCATTGGTGTCAACCGCAACCACTTCACGACCTGAAACTTTAAAGGTTTGTTCCTCTTGAGCAATTAACGCACCTTGTGCACCCAAAGTAATCACCACAATATTGCTCAGTGTTTTGAGCTTAAGCAATGCATCATCCAATTGTTCTGTTTGGGTATACATCAATGCTTCTTGCTCATTACACACCAAAAGGTCTACGCCATCATCTAGCAGTTCATCTAAACCTTGACGTGCGTACTGTACCATTGCTGGATCTGACAGCGTCAGCGCAATTTTCACGTTATTGTCACGTGCAATTTGACGTGCCTGTTTCACCGCTTGACGTGCCGTATCACTGGTCGATAGATAGCCTTCGATATACAACCATTTTGCTGTTTTAAGCGGGGTGAAATCGATTTGAGTATCGGTCAATTCCGCAGTAATCCCCAAATAAGTATGCATAGTACGTTCTGAGTCAGCGCTGACCAACACCATGCAGGTGCCCGTCACACCTTCACTGATGGATTGGGTTGAGGTATGTATACCTGCATCGTTTAAACCCTTGAGGTAAATAGAGCCGAGTTCGTCATGACCCACACGGCACGCGTAAAAAGCTGACCCACCCAAAGCACTAAAGGCAACTGTGGAGTTTGCAGCAGAACCACCTGATGCTTGACCTTTATAGGTTTGACTATTTTTTAAGTTTTGAAAAAGTTGAGCTTGTGTTTCACCATCGGTGAGTTGCATGGTGCCTTTTTGCAAATTTTGTTCCGCTAAAAATGTATCGGAAACTTTAAATTCTTGATCAATGAGCGCATTGCCAATGGCAAAAAGGTCAACAGTAGTCATAGTTTTCATCACAGCTGATAAGAAAATGCAAAGTTTACACGATTCCTCATTTTTACTATAGATTGCTGAATAAAATTCATTTTTAACGGTGAAGCGATAAGTAACTTAAGTCATCGCAATGAGCGTTTTGGACAGAGTATTCAAACTGTTCAATCATACCGATTTCTTGTAAATAGCCTAAGCATAAAGTGGATTTTTTTAGAGATTAACCTCCAAATATTGATTAAATCAAAGCTAGATCAACCTTAAAAAGTGGAATATTAAATCTGATTAAATCGGTTGGATATTTTTGTTGGCAATCATGATAAAAGAGTGAATTGTCCCAAAGTATCGGTATAATGCTGATTGTTCATCATTAAACACTTTGGAGCTCACATGACAGTAGATGTTACTGAAACCATTTCTCACACCGTTCATCCTGCGTTTCAGTTGGTACGTCAACATCATGTAGCCGCTTTAGATATATTGGTTTCTGAATACAAACACAAAGAGACTGACGCCATTCATTATCATTTGGCTACAGAGCATGACGAAAATGTATTCTTGGTTGCCTTTCGTACCCAGCCCATGGATTCAAAAGGTGAGGCGCATATTTTAGAGCATACCGCTTTATGTGGCTCAGAAAAATTCCCAGTGCGTGACCCATTTTTCCTCATGATTCGCCGTTCGCTCAACACCTTTATGAATGCGTTTACCGCAGCAGATTGGACTGCGTATCCATTTGCAACCCAAAACAAAAAAGATTTCCAAAATTTATTGTCTGTTTATTTAGATGCAGCCTTCGCGGCAAATTTGAATCCACTTGATTTCGCTCAAGAAGGCATTCGTATTGAACTTGAAAATGGCGAGCCTGTGTATAAGGGTATAGTTTTTAATGAAATGAAAGGGGCGATGAGCGCACCTTCAGATCAGTTATACCATCAGCTTGCACATCATTTATTTCCTAAAACCACGTATCACTACAACTCAGGTGGTGATCCAAAAGATATTCCAGATTTAACTTACCAAGAGTTAGTCGATTTCTATAAGTCACATTACCATCCAAGTAATGCCATCTTTATGACCTTTGGTAATCAATCTGCTTATGATCTGCAAGAGCAATTTGAAACTTTAGCACTGTCTAAGTTTAAAAAAGGTCAAACCCTACGTTCTGTTGCAGAACATCGTCTTAGCGCACCAATCGCAGTAACAGAAACCTACGCCGTAGATGCGGAAGATTTAACCGACAAAACCTATCATGTCCTGTCTTGGTTATTGCCCGAATCAAGTGATATCAAACTTCGTCTCGGTTTGCGTTTGGCGGAAGGTATTTTACTTGAAGATTCAGCTTCACCTTTACGTCATTACTTAGAAACCTGTGGTTATGCACAGTCGACCGGTCCAATTATGGGACTCGATGACTCTAATTTTGAAATGACCTTCTACTGTGGCATCCAAGGTTCTAATGCAGAACATGCAGAAACTTTTAAAAATGGTGTGATGGGTATTTTGGAAGAGGTGGCGTCTAAGCCTGTCGACCCTGCCATGGTGGATGCGATTTTACATCAAATTGAATTACATCAACGTGAAATTGGCGGTGATGGTACGCCGTATGGTTTAAGCCTGATTTTAAATGGCTTAGGCAGTGCGATTCATCATAATGATCCAGTCGACGTCTGGGATGTCGATTCCACCATCGAGCAAATCAAAATTGAGCTGAAAGATCCCATGTGGCTTTCAAACTTAATTAAAACGCATTTGATTGATAACCCACATCGTGTGCAATTGACTTTGGTGCCAGATGCAACCAAATCGGCTAAAGAAGCTGAGGCTGAAAAAGCACGTTTGGCAGAGATTGGAGCCAATCTGACAGAGGCTGATAAAGCTGAAATTGTGAAACAAACCGATGCTTTAAATTTACGTCAAGCGACACCTGATAATTTAGATTTATTGCCAAAGGTGGGTTTAGAAGATATTCCTGCTGAGCTTGCAATTGTCCAAGGTCAGCTGCGTGAAATTATTTCTAATCAAATGGATATGCCTTTAAATCTGTACCATGCTGGTACAAATGGTATTTATTATCAACAAGTAATTATTGATATTCCTAAAGAAATTTTGAAATCGCCGTATTTTAACTTATTGTCTATTTTAATGGGTGAAGTAGGTGCGGGTCAGTACGATTACTTAGAGTTGCAACAACTACAAACCGCAGTCAGTGGTGGTTTGGGTATGGGGGCTTCACTACGTAGTCAGGTCAATGATAAAGGTCAGATTAGTGCATTTTTGACTCTAACCACTAAATCATTGGCAGATAAACTCGATACCATTGAGTTATTAAAGCTTGCGTTTGAACAGCTTCGTTTCGATGAAAAAGACCGTATTATTGAGTTATTACAACAACGCAAAACCCGCTGGGCGTCGCGTTTGTCAGGTTCTGGTCACAGTTATGCGATGCAAATCGCATCACGTAATATGAGTGCTTTAGCTGAGCGTGATTATCATATTACGGGTTTAGGCGCATTGAACTGGTTGAGTGACTTGGTTGCTAAAATCGAGAAAGATGACACCGCTTATGCGCAGCTAATCGAAGAGTTACAATCTATCCATCGTGCGTTATTACGTGCACCGAAGCAGTTCTTATTGGTGTGTGAAGAGCATCATTCAGATCGTTTGGTAGAAGAAATCCAAAATGTATGGGATAAATTAGCCATTGATCCAAAACCTGCCAGCATTACTGAGGTTCATTTTGAAAATAGCAGTGCTGACCAAGCATGGTTGATTCAAGCCAATGTTCAATTTTGTGCAGCAGCTTATCCTGCGGTAGATGTATCTCATCCAGATGCCGCACCACTCATGGTGCTTGCAGGTTATTTACGTAATGGTTTCTTACACAGTGCCATTCGTGAGAAAGGCGGAGCTTACGGCGGTGGTGCAAGCTACGACGGCAATGCGTGCTCATTCCGTTTCTATAGCTATCGTGATCCACGCTTAGCTGAAACATTTAAAGACTTTGAAGCCAGTATTGATTGGTTAATGAACACTGAACAATTGCCGCATCAACTTGAAGAAGCGATTCTAGGTTTAGTTTCAGGTATGGATAAACCAGGTTCACCTGCAGGTGAGGCAATTACGGCATGTTATGCCTTGTTGCATGGTCGGACACCGGCATTTAGAAAAATGTTGCGAGAGCGTCTGTTGAAAGTCAATTTGGAAGATTTGCAACGTGTTGCGAAACAGTATTTGATTGAGCAAAAGCCAACCAAGGCTGTGGTTGCACCGATTGCGAAAAAAGAAATATTAGAGCAATTAGGTTTTGAAATAAAACAAGTAAATTAAATCATTGGGGAGATTTTTATGACGTTCAAACTCATTGAACGTACTCCATTAAAACTGAGCATCTTAACAGTGCTCAGTTTTTGGGGTGTGAATAGTGCATTTGCTGTAGATGGAATGCCTGCAAATCCGTCCACGGCTGAGGCATGTGCGGCTTTAGAGTCCAATGCAGATCGTTTGGCATGTTATGATGTTTTGTTTAAAGCGCCAGATGCCCAGCGTCCAATGCTGGTGTCAGATAAACAAGCAGCCAATGAGATTGAAAAATCAGTTGCAGCGCCTGAAACCTTGAAAGCTAAAATTGAGCAGAAAGTAGATACACTGTTTACTGTGGAAGGGCCAAAAATCACGCCAAATACTTCATTGTTAGATAAACGATGGGAATTGGCGGCAGACAGTAAGCTTGGCACATGGAACATTCGTGCGCATGAGCCTGTGTATTTGTTGCCAGGTTTTTGGACATCAGATAAAAATGAGCAACCTGAAAGTCCGAATGAAAAGAATTCACTTCCTGCAGATCAAAATTTAAAATCAATGGAAGCTAAATTTCAGCTTTCATTAAAGACCAAAGCACTGGAAAATCTGATTGGTGATAATGGCGATGTGTGGTTGGGTTATACTCAGTCGTCACGTTGGCAGGTTTATAATGAAGAAGAATCGCGTCCTTTTCGTGAAACTAACTATGAGCCAGAAGCAAGTTTGGTGTTTCGTACCAATTATGAGTTGCTCGGTTTAAATGGACGTTTATTAGGGCTAACCTTTAACCATCAATCTAATGGCCGTTCAGATCCGCTGTCACGTAGTTGGAACCGTGTGATGCTCAATGTGGGCTTAGAGCGTGGTAACTTCGCGATGATGATCCGTCCTTGGTATCGTATTGAAGAAGATGCTAAAGATGACAACAACCCTGACATTAAAAATTATGTTGGTCGTGGTGACTTAACTTCATTCTATCGCTGGAATGATCATGAATTTTCACTGATGTTACGTCACTCCTTAAAAGGTGGTGATGACTCTCATGGTGCTGTACAGTTTGACTGGGCATTTCCAATCAGTGGTAAGTTGCGTGGTCACTTCCAGCTATTTGATGGCTACGGTGAAAGCTTGATTGATTATAATCACCGTGCCACTTATGTGGGCTTAGGTGTTTCCTTGATGAATTGGTTCTAAACCATTAAAAGCCACTCTGTAGAGTGGCTTTTTTATGTGCCAATATTTCACCTGTTGTTGTATTATTAGACAATACACCTAATTTTGCTAAGATAGATCTGCATCTTTTGAGATGCTAAAGAGGTGATTATGTCAACATTCGTGACCATAAAAACAACAGTACTTGAAGAAGCCCAAATTCCGATGCTTGCCGTTCATGCATTTCATCAGGCTTTTAAACATGCCTCTAAAACCCATGAAACAGTTGTGTATGCAGAAAATAATCAACTTTTAAAAAAATTAGAAAATGGCGATGTAATCGTTCTAAAAGGTCTGCAAAATGCCTATAGCACCCCGACTTTGAAGCAGGATGCATTAAAGCGTAAAAGAAAATCGACTGCTATGGCTTAAGCGTTGCTCCACCCCCGCATTCGAATGTTCGCAGGTCCAAACGGATCTGGAAAAAGCACCATTATTCGATATTTATTGCCGCATCAGATTGGCATATATTTAAATGCTGATGATTTAGAGCAGCAGCTGAGAGTGAATCAACGGCTCGATCTAAAAACCTATCATTCATCTCTATCTGCACCAGCATTACTTCACTTCTTAAAATCTAAAAGCAAGCTCAAAGATGGTATAACTACGCCTTTACTCAGCGCACACACTATTGTAGGTCACTCAAATACGCTTCAATTTGACGTAATCGACTTAGCAGCGCGAATTATTGATTATATCCGTTTCAAGTTTCTTGGTCTTAAAATCAGTTTTACTTTCGAAACGGTCATGTCCCATCAGAGCAAGATTGATTTCCTAGCACAGGCTCAAGCCCAAGGCTTTAGAACCTATTTATATTATGTGGCGACCGTTGATCCACAGATTAATATTGGACGGGTGCAAACGGGTGGACATATTGTGCCAGAGCATAAGATTGTAGAGCGTTATCATCGAAGTTTAAGCTTGTTAATGTCGGCAAATTGAACATAGTGACCGAAGTTACTTTTTTGATAACTCCAGTAACGGTCAGATTGCGTCATTTCTGGCTGAAATTGAGTCGGCTGAAGTATTAAATAAACAGTATCCAAGATGGTTTGTGGAGCATATATTATCCGAGTTTTCAGATTAAACGCTCAACAAGCCGCATGAGAGTTATGTTTTAAATCAACGCTCATTTTTTGAACGACTCATCTGCTCCAATAGTGAATCAGCTTTAAATGTGCCTGTAAGCCTAAGGGCTCTCATTTCTTGAGCTTGAGGGCTCATAAACAATAAAGTCGGCGGTCCTAAAATTTCATATTTCTTTAAGATGACATCTTGTGATGCATCATATTGAGACAAGTCGAGTTTAATCAGATAGACATCTTTTAAAGCCGTTTGAACATCAGACCTTGGAAAGACTTCTTTTTCAATCGGTTGGCAAGCTACACACCAATCTGCATAGACATCAATCAGGCTAGATTGACCCAAGCGCTTCGCCTCAGCTAAAGCGAGTTCAAGTTCATCGGGCGTGCTGACTCTTTTCCATATCAGCTGATTGACGTCATTTTTTTGAATTTGCGTGTTTTGATAGCTTTGCTGAGCATACCAAATACTTGAAATCAAACTCATACAGATCAAAATACCGAAAAGAATCTTCAAAAATAAAGTCTGAGATTGAATCAACATTTTAATTAAATAGATCGTTAAACTGAGGAAAACCAAAGCAATTAAGGCGTAATACAGCATATTACTCAGTAAAGGCTGAATAAAATAAATCGCCATGTCCAACATCATGAAGCCAAAACCCACTTTCAGATGGTTCATCCACGTGCCTGGCTTAGGCAGAAGACGTGAGCCAAATACACTAGCAATAAATAAGGGAAGTCCTAAACCCAAACCCAAAATAAATAAATACAATCCGCCTAGAAACGCACTTTGACTTTGTGACACAAACAGCAGTGCACCCGCAAGCGGCGCACTCATACATGGACCAATGATCAGCGCAGAAAGTGCACCCATAATCACGGTACCAATAAAAGTACCGGCTTGCTGTCGATTCTGAAATTGATTGAGTTTTTGCGTGAAGGCATGGGGAAGGGAAAGGTTAAACAGCCCAAATAAATTCAATGCAAAAATAACAAACATAGCGGCAAATATAGACAAAACAAGTGGGCTTTGAAACCAGCGCTGAAAACTATAACCAATCTCTGCAACCACAATGCCCATTAAACTATAGACCAAAGCCATACTGACAATAAAGTTTGCCGCAACCGCCGCGGCTTTCAAACCAGACTGACGTTGAATGATGAGTGTCGATAAAATAGGAATCAAAGGTAATGAGCAGGGTAGAAATGCCAGTAAAATCCCCAAACCAAAGAAAATGAGCAAATTTAAAAATAAGGAATCTTCAGTAAGTAAATTGAAAAATGAGCGATCATCATTCCATTGTAATGATGATATGTCGTCAATTGCGTAAGTGTTTTTATTGGGCTCGCTAAAGTCTTTATTAAAGGCTTGCTGATCTTGTGTGGTTAACTCAGTGGCTGAGGTCGTTGAAGTTAACTGAGCACTATTCGACAATGAACCAGAACTTAAAGGGTTTAATGCATTATTTAAGCGAGATGGATTCGATTGTGGAATTAAACCCTCTCGGTCTGTCACTAGAGTTTGCCGTTGTAAGGGATAACATAGACCATCTTTCGAACAACCTTGCCACTGAACTTGATATTCAGTATTGGGCTGTACGCTCAACTCAGCTGTGACTTGATTATAATGGACTTCAGTCAGACCAAAAGTAGGATCTTGTTTTTGTTCCCCTGCAGGAAGCTTAAGCTTAAGCTTGAGTTTCTGATTTTGCGTTTGAACAATAAACTGATCGTGATAAAGATAATAATGCGGAGCGATATCCCATTTTAATTGTATGGATTCTTTGGATAAGGATTCTGAGGAAAATTGAAATGCTTGATCTGCGCTTAAAAAGGTAGAATTTGCATGACTCACCGTGTTAATCATGCTGCCTATACTGAGAGTGCTGAAGAGAGCAAAACTGATTGTAGCTAGAGTACGCAAATTCAAAAATCCTAAATCATACAGAAGAGGTGAGTAACATCACTATCATGAGGGATGAATATAAGCTTAAATCACTAAAAAATAAACCACTCACGGATGCAACGAAACGACTTAACAGATATTTGCTTAGTGTTTTTTGCAATGAGACTAAAACTCAAAATTGCGATGAATATCTATATAAATAGTCGAATTGTGTGATTTATATCCATTTGAATGCTATCTTTGACCTATAAGTTGCTTTTTTTCAGTGGTAGGCGTATAAAGACTCTATTGATGCGGGATGGAGCAGTCTGGTAGCTCGTCGGGCTCATAACCCGAAGGTCGTTGGTTCAAATCCAGCTCCCGCTACCAATCTTAAATAAAGTGTTTAAGGTTGGAATTGGTATAGAATGGTCAATGTATAGTTGTTTTAAGCTTTAAATTAATGTTGAAAGTGGTTTTACGTGATGTATGCCATTGAAATGAAAATGAAATATTGCTGTTGTTGAACAATAAGACAAATTTAAATATCTTCTCTTTAAATATTGATCTCTAATTCGTAATGAAATGTTTTTTTATAAATTCTAATTTTGGAATTTGTATCGTCGTATATTATTGGTGTAAATGTTGATTAAATTCGAAAATGTAATTGCAAAAGCTGTAAATGGTCGTGAAATTTTAGTATCTGTTGTTCCATCAAAAAAAATGCAAAGTACCCGTGAAGGGTTCGAATGGGTTGAAGTAGGTAAAAAAGTATTACTTCAATCAGGCGTAGAAATTGAGCTTAATTTGGATGGACGTAGTTTCTATACAGGTATTCACGAAATGTTCCGTTTAGAGTCTAGAGTGTGCTAAAACTATTAGCCCTTTAGTATTCATATATGTTAAAAAACCGCCTAAATAGGCGGTTTTTTTGTATTTAAAATTTAAGTGTTAAAATACGGGTGGCGTATACGTTAAGGTGCGGCCTAGGATCCAAAGTAAAAATAAAACCAATGGGATGTGAAAAACCAATTGTGTCACCGTGAATCCAATCACGTCCTTGGCCTTAAGCTTTAAAATGCCCAGCATGGGCAACATGAAAAATGGATTGATTAAGTTGGGTAGCGCCTCAGCTGCATTATAAATCTGTACCGACCAGCCCAGATGTACTTTTAAATCTTGCGCAGCTTGCATGACATATGGTGCTTCAATAATCCATTTCCCTCCGCCAGAAGGAATAAAAAAGCCCAAAATGGCAGAATAAATTCCCATGACAATCGCAAAGGTTTCTTTTGAGGCGATAGATACAAAAAAATCAGCGATATAATGAGACAGCGACAGATCCGCACTGTTCATGGCATTGGTCATGATAAAGGCAATACTACCATACAGTGGAAATTGGATCAGTACGCCAGACACCGCAGGGACTGCTTTTGACACAGCATTTAAAAAATTACGTGGCGTACCATGCAGCGCAATACCCAGCATCAGGAAAATAAAGTTATACGTATTTAAACTCGAAATGGCAATAATCGGATTACTTTTACCAAATTCATTAAACATCCACAGCAGCCCTAAAACCACAATTAAGATACTTAAAATAGGCGAATTTTCTAACCAATCTCCCGGCCGTTTAGGTGCTGTTACATCTTTCACTTCTTTTTCTGGGTCAAGCTGAATATCGAACTGATCGATGGTTTTAATGCTATTGCCTTTTGGGGCAGACCAATAGCAAATCGCAATGGAAGCCACAATGAGCACCGCAGTCATGATCATCGACTGAGGCAGGAAAATGGTTTCAGTAAACGGAATCACACCGGTTAAATTATAAATCGGTTCAGGTAAGCTGGCTTTATTAGCTTGAAGCTGGGCTGCTGATGAACTGATCCCAAGTGCCCAAGTTGCACCCATCCCGATAATGGCAGCGGCAGCAGCGGCACGGTAGTCCATATTGAGCTCTTTACGCTTTGCCAGTGCAATCACCAAGAGTGCAGTCAGCACCGTGCTCATCGCCCAATTGATGAGTGATATAAGTAAACTGACAGTTGCCACCAAAACAATCGCGCTACGTCCTGAATTTGGAATACGTGCCATTTTTTGGATTAAAATTTCAACAGGTTTAGACACTGAAACGACATAACCGACGATAATCAGCATACACATTTGCATGGTAAATGGAATCAGACTCCAAAAGCCATTTCCAAATGAATTGGCGACATCTTGAACCGGTGCACCGATCCCGATGGCCGAGATTGCGACAATCAAGACCCCCAACAAAGCAAAGATGTAGGAGTCAGGAAACCATTTCTCTGACCAATCACTGACTTTTAAAGCAAATCTTTGTAAGATATTTTGAGAATTATCCATAATTCTGCTTCCTGTGTAGATTGTTTAATTTGAATCGTTTTTGTTTTGCTAAAACTTTCTTTACTTTGATTTTATTGGTTTTTTTTAATCCTAAGGCGTTAAAACCTTAAAGCGCTTAGAGCTTTAAGGTTTTAAAATATGATTTTAATGCGCTCTACTTCTATACATTCTATTTCAACACACTCATAGCGATAGAGCATTTTTGAAGAATATTCAGCTATTGAATCAGTGTGACACCGGTCACTTTTTGAATCTCATCAAAAGTGACATCGGTTGCAAGTTCTACCAGCTTTACGCCTTCGGATGTAATGTCTAATACACCGAGGTCAGTAATGACCCGATGAACCACAGCCTTACCTGTCAGTGGTAGAGCACATTGCTCCACAATTTTTGGTGTACCATCCTTAGCCGAGTGTTCCATCAGTACCACCACTTTTTGCACACCTGCGACCAAGTCCATCGCACCACCCATACCTTTGACTTTCTTACCTGGAATCATCCAGTTGGCAAGATCGCCTGTTTGAGACACTTCCATTGCACCCAAAATTGCGATATTGACATGACCACCACGGATCATGGCAAAGGAGTCTGCACTTGAGAAAAATGATGCACCTTGACGTGCGGTGACGGTTTGTTTACCTGCATTAATCAAATCGGCATCGACCGTATCATCAGTGGGGAATTCACCAATACCGAGTAAACCATTTTCAGACTGTAGCCAAACATTGATATTGTCAGGAATATAATTGGCGACCAAGGTCGGTAAACCAATGCCTAAATTCACATAAAAGCCATCTTCAAGCTCTAAAGCTGCGCGCTGCGCCATTTCATTTCTTGTCCAAGCCATGGTTTAAGCCTCCGCCTTTAACGTCATTTGTTCGATACGTTTTTCTGGATTTGCATTCAACACAATGCGATTAATATAAATGCCCGGTAAATGAATCGCATCTGGATCAAGTTCGCCAATCTCAACGATTTCTTCTACTTCTACGATACTAATTTTACCCGCCATTGCACACACAGGATTGAAATTTTGTGCGGTTTTACGGAAGATTAAATTGCCTGCTTTATCTGCTTTGTAGGCTTTCACAAGGGCAACGTCGGCAGTCAGAGATTCTTCTAAAATATATTCTTTACCGTGGTATTCACGGACTTCTTTACCTTCAGCGATGAGGGTGCCGACGCCTGTTTGAGTAAAGAAGGCAGGGATGCCCGCACCGCCTGCACGCAGTTTTTCTGCCAATGTGCCTTGAGGCGTGAGTTCAACTTCAAGCTCACCATTTAAAAACTGGCGTTCAAATTCTTTGTTTTCACCGACATATGACGCAATCATCTTTTTAATTTGTTTGGTTTCAAGCAAAAGACCAAGTCCGAAACCATCAACCCCAGCATTATTTGAAATACAGGTAAGATCCTTTGCACCCGTGTCTTTTAAGGCTGAAATTAATGCCTCAGGAATACCACATAAACCAAAGCCTCCAACGGCAAGGGTATGTCCATCCTGAACAATGCCTTTTAGTGCTGCCTCAGCAGATACATATACTTTATTGGTCATTAAACACCTCATTCTCAATCATTGAGTTCTTTTTAACTTTTTAGCCAAATACCTTTTCAGCATTAGGTGTTGATTTCTTATCTTCATTGGGTATTTAGACTTCAAATCAGATCTATAACCCAAATTAAGCTTAAAAGTTTTTTATTTCACTGGTCTAAAATCTTCAGTACCGCGAGTTTGCCAATACGCATTGGCGTAATTTGATGGATTTTGACGTTGTAATACTCGGCCAATATTTTGTGATGCTAGCATGAGCGCATCGACATCAACACCTGTTTCATAACCCATTTTCGACAGTAAATAAAACAAATCTTCAGTCGAGACATTGCCTGATGCACCTTTGGCATAAGGACAACCGCCAAGTCCTGCAATGGATGAGTCAAAAATTCGAATGCCTTGTGTTAAAGATTGATAAATATTGGCAATCGCCATGCCATAGGTATTGTGAAAATGCCCTGCCAGATACTGCTTATCCATTTGAGCAAGGCAAGCATCCCACACCTTTTCGACACGATCTGGCGTTGCAGTCCCAATGGTTTCACCCAAAGACACTTCATAACAGCCCATATCGAGTAAGCGTTTTGCCACATAAGCGACTTTTTGTGGTTCGATTACACCTTCATAAGGGCAGTCGACAATGCAAGACACATATCCACGAACTTTGATGTTATTGGCTTTGGCTAAAGCCAAAACATCGGCAAACTTTTCAAAGCTTTCATCAATTGTGCAATTGATATTTTTACGGGTAAAACTTTCTGATGCTGCAGTAAACACCGCAACTTCAGTACAGCCCACTGCGAGTGCTGATTCAAATCCCTTTAGATTTGGTGTGAGTAAGCTAAATTGAACCTCAGGGTCTTGAGGTAATTGAGTGTATAGCAAATCACTGTCTGCCATTTGTGGCACCCATTTTGCTGAGACACATGAACCGACTTCAATATTTTTGAGTCCCGTTTTCATCAAATCTAAAATCAGGTTTTTACGATCAGCTAAGGTCAATGGTGTCTTTTCATTTTGCAGCCCATCACGTGGACCGACTTCAACGATTTTGACAAAATTAGAGACTGATTGATCTTGATTGTGCTTGTGAGATAAGACCGTCATGCAACCTCCTCAAGCGCCTGGAACTCAACCAATTCATCGCCAGCTTTAACTTGATCGCCTTTTTGGAAGTAGGAAGCAACCACGACACCATCAAACGGCGCACGAATCGCATATTCCATTTTCATGGCTTCAAGGGTAAGTAATACGTCATCTTTTTTCACGCTTTGGTTTGCCGTCACAAAGACTTGAGTAATTGCACCGGGCATTGGCGCTTTTAAGTTAGCTGCTGAGCCTTGATCTTCTTCAGCGTTATAATGGTTTTGAATGTAATTAAAGGCATAGGTTTTACCATTTTTAAAAATAGTTAATGCACTATCAGATTGGCTAAATGCCAATTTGTCTTTTTTACCATTTAACGTAATGACCACAGCGTTTTTATTGAGCAGTTCACCCCCTAATTCAATCTGTTCACCATTCACTTCCGCTACGAAGTGTGGTTGTTTCATTGAGCCGCCTTGAGAAGTTAAACGAATACTGAACTCTTGATCAGCCAATCTAAATTTAACAGGGTAGCGAATTTGAACATTGCTACGCCAAAGTGGATCTGCCTGCCACACTGCATTATTCGCTACTTTGTTTTTTGTAAAACGCAGTAATAATTCAGTTAAAGCTGCCGAAGCAATGAGTTCGTTCGAAGTATGCTGTGTGGTATTGAATAGATAATCTTCTTCACGTTGAATCAGATTGGTATCCAAGTTTGCGTTAGTGAATGACTCACTTGCCACCAGACGATCTAAAAAGGCGATGTTATTACCCACGCCTTCTACATGAAATTGGCTGAGTGCATTATGCATCTGTACCAATGCGGCTTCACGGTTCTCACCCCAAACGATGAGTTTCGCAATCATTGGATCGTAGAAGGTCGTAATTTCATCGCCCTCAATAATGCCGCTGTCGACACGTACAAACGCATTTTGAGTTGGATAATGGAGATAGTTAATTTGACCAATTGCAGGCATAAAGCCTTTTTCAGGCTCTTCTGCATAGACACGCGCTTCTAACGCATGACCATGAATTTGAAGTTCATGTTGTTGCTTCGGTAATGGCCCACCAAAGGCGACACGCAGTTGCCATTCCACCAAGTCTTGTCGTGTAATCATTTCAGTGACTGGGTGTTCTACTTGCAGTCGCGTATTCATTTCCATGAAGTAGGCAGTACCGTCTTGCTCAACAATAAACTCGATCGTGCCTGCACCGACATAATCCACAGCACGCGCAGCATTGATCGCAGCCTCACGCATCGCTTCTAATTTTGCTTCCTGCATTTTCGGCGCAGGGGCTTCTTCCAAAACCTTTTGATGACGGCGTTGTACTGAACAATCACGCTCAAATAAATGTACATAGTTACCGTGCTTGTCACCAAACACTTGCACTTCAATATGACGTGGATTGATCACATAGCGTTCAATCAGTACATCATTATTGCCAAAACTTGATTTGGCTTCACTCTTACATGAAGCAAGTGAGCTGAGGAAATCTTCACTGCGTTTTACCAAACGCATACCTTTACCACCGCCACCGGCTGAGGCTTTAATCAGAACAGGGTAGCCAATTGCATCGGCTTGCTGTTTTAAAAAATCCGCATCTTGATTTGTACCGTGATAACCGGGTGTAAGTGGCACACCTGCTTTTTCCATCAGCGTTTTAGACGTGGCTTTAAGCCCCATCGCTAAAATGGCAGCCACAGGAGGCCCGATAAAAGTGATGTTGTTTTTTTCACAAGCTTCAGCGAATTTGTCATTTTCAGATAAAAAACCGTAACCTGGGTGAATGGCTTCAGCGCCTGTATCGAGTGCCGCTTGAATAATACGATCGGCTTGTAAATAACTTTGTGATGCAGGGGATTCGCCAATATAAATCGCTTCATCAGCCAGTTTGACATGTTGAGCATTTGCATCCGCATCTGAATAGACTGCTACGGTTGCAATGCCGAGTTTTTTTGCACTGCGAATCACACGACAAGCAATTTCACCACGGTTCGCAATTAAAATTTTATTAAACATAATCAATATCCTTATTTTTTTGATGCGCTTAAACCGCAGTCTTAATCCAGTCTGGGCTTTGTTTATTTAAAAATGCGTTTAAGCCATTTTTAGCTTCAGCACCTTGGCGAATATGGGCAATATGCTGGGCGGTTTCTAGCAGTAAAGCTTCGTTAAGTTCTTGTTGATCGACCATTTGAATCAATTGCTTAGACGATGCTTGGGCTTCTGGGCCACCTAATAGTAATGCATGTACAATTTCATCGACTTTAGTATCTAAGTCTTCTGGAGAACTGACTTCATGAACGAGCCCGATGTTTTGCGCTTGTTCAGCACTGATGCGTTCTGCGGTGAGGAAATAACGAGAAGCCTGACGTGCACCAATCGCACGAATTACATAAGGACTAATAGTTGAAGGTGCTAAGCCTAAACGAACTTCGGATGTTGCAAATTTTGCATCTAAACTGGCTATACAAATATCACAGGCAGAGGCTAGACCCATACCACCGCCAAAAGCGATGCCATGCACACGAGCAATGGTTGGTTGTTTTAACGTCGCTAGGCTTTGCAACATTTTCGCCAATTTTAAAGCATCCGCTTCATTATCCGCTTTAGATGCTTGTCCTGCTTGTTTCATCCAATTTAAGTCTGCACCTGCTGAAAAGCTTTTGCCGCGTCCAGCCAAAATCACCACACGAATATCGTCTCGATTATTTAAGGCCGTAAAACAAGCATCCAATTCTTCAATCACTTGCGTATTAAATGCATTATGCAGTTCTGCACGATTGATCCAAACCGTTGCCACTTGATCGCGTTGTTCGAGTTCTAAATATTGGTATGTCATGCTGTCACTCCTTACATGCGGAACACGCCGAACTTGGTCGGTTGAATTGGAGCATTTAACGCCGCAGCTAAACTTAAGCCCAACACGTGGCGAGACTGAGCAGGATCAATCACACCATCATCCCAAAGGCGAGACGAGGCATAGTATGGATGACCTTGTTTTTCAAATTGATCTCGAAATGGTTGTTTGAATTGATCTTCTTCTTCCGCAGACCACGCTTCGCCACGGGCTTCAATTTGGTCACGTTTTAAAGTGGAGAGTACACTTGCGGCTTGTTCACCGCCCATCACAGAAATACGAGAATTTGGCCAAGTCCAAAGGAAGCGAGGAGAGTAGGCACGACCACACATGCCATAGTTACCCGCACCAAACGAACCACCAACCACTAAGGTCAGTTTAGGTACATTGGCAGTCGCAACCGCCATCACCAGCTTGGCACCATTTTTGGCGATGCCTTCATTTTCATACTGACGGCCGACCATAAAGCCTGTAATGTTCTGAATGAAAATGAGCGGAATATTGCGCTGAGTACACAGTTCAATAAAATGCGCACCTTTTTGTGCAGATTCCGAAAATAGAATACCGTTATTGGCAATAATTCCGACGGGCATGCCGTATAGTGTTGCAAAACCAGTAATTAAGGTGGTGCCAAAACGGGCTTTAAATTCATCTAAACGTGAACCATCCACAATACGTGCAATGATTTCACGAATATCGAAAGGTTTACGCGCATCACTTGGAATCACGCCATACAACTCTTTAGGGTCGTAAAGCGGTTCTTCAATGGCTTGTAGCGGAGGATTCGCTTTGATGTTGAGGTTCTTCACAATGTTCCGCGCAATCGCAATCGCATGTTCATCATTTTCGGCCAAATGATCCGCCACGCCTGAAAGACGGGTATGCACATCACCTCCGCCTAAATCTTCAGAACTGACCACTTCACCGGTTGCTGCTTTTACTAGCGGAGGACCGCCCAAGAAAATGGTGCCTTGGTTACGCACAATAATGGTTTCATCGGACATCGCAGGCACATAGGCGCCACCCGCGGTACAACTTCCCATCACTACGGCAATTTGGGCAATACCTTGGCTTGACATACGTGCCTGATTATAGAAAATACGCCCGAAATGATCACGATCTGGGAAGACTTCGTCTTGCATCGGCAAAAATGCACCACCTGAATCGACTAGATAAATACAGGGTAGATGGTTCTGTTCAGCGATTTCTTGCGCCCTTAAATGTTTTTTTACGGTCAGTGGATAATAGGTTCCACCTTTCACCGTTGCATCATTCGCTACAATCATGCAGGTGACACCATGCACTTGACCAATACCTGCGACTACACCCGCAGCAGGGACATCATCAGCATAGACTTGATAAGCAGCCAACTGACCAATTTCTAAAAATGCAGTGCCTGCATCGACTAATTGATCAATACGTTCACGGGGGAGTAATTTGCCACGATCCAGATGTTTTTGACGGGCTTTTTCACCGCCCCCTAAAGCAATGGTTTGTGCCTTTTGTTTTAAATCATATACTAACGCAAGCATCGCGGCTTGGTTGATTTTAAAATCTTCCGATCGAACATTGATTTTGCTTTGAATTTCGTTCATGAATCACGTCCCTGTATTTTTCTATTTCGTACTATTTTCTGGTGCTTACTTCATCATTATTTAGTTTCATTAAAAAGTTCACGACCAATCAGCATACGGCGAATCTCAGATGTGCCTGCACCAATCTCGTAGAGTTTGGCATCACGCCATAAACGACCGGTGTCATAGTCATTGATATAACCATTGCCGCCTAAGGTTTGAATCGCTTCACCTGCCATCCACGTCGCTTTTTCAGCTGAGTAGAGGATGGCACTGGCCGCATCTTTACGTAGACCACGGTCATGATCTGCTTTATCACATGCCGCACCAACTGCGTAAACCAGTGCTTTACTTGCGAGCCACGTCGAATACATGTCTGCAATTTTGCCTTGCATCAATTGAAATTCACCTAGACATTGTCCGAACTGCTTACGTTCATGAATATATGGAATCACCGCATCCAGACAAGCATCCATAATACCTAGTGGGCCACCGCTAAGCACTGCACGTTCATAGTCCAAACCACTCATCAGCACTTTCGTGCCATTACCGACACCGCCCATGACGTTTGCTTTTGGCACTTTGACATTGTCAAAGAATAGCGGGTAGGTATTTGAACCACGCATACCGAGCTTGTCTAAATGGGTGCCATGACTAAAACCTTGCATGCCTTTTTCAACCAAGAATGCGGTCATGCCTTTAGCACCCGCATTTAGATCAGTTTTGGCATAGACCACCAGTACATCTGCATCACCGCCGTTGGTAATCCACATTTTTGAACCATTTAAAAAAAAATGATCGCCCTGATCTTCAGCTTTGAGTTTCATGCTCACTACATCAGAACCAGCGTTTGGTTCAGACATAGCGAGCGCACCCACATAGTCACCTGAAATCAGTTTGGGTAAGTATTTTTGTTTCTGCTCTTCTGAGCCATTGCGGTTGATTTGGTTAATACATAGATTTGAATGTGCACCATATGACAAGCCAATTGAGGCTGAAGCGCGAGAGATTTCTTGCATGACGATAATATGCGCAAGATAACCTAGATTGATGCCACCGTATTCTTCGCTAACGGTTAAACCCATGAGCCCCATATCACCAAACTTTTTCCATAAATGGGCAGGGAATAGATTATCTTTATCCACTTGCGCTGCGATGGGTGCAATCTCTTTGGCACAGAACGCCGCCACTGAGTCACGCAGTGCGATTAAAGTTTCATCTAGCCCAAAGTCGATGCTCTGTAGATTCATATTGATTCTTCCTTAAAGTTTTATTTTTTATTCCGTAAAAGCAGTTTTGCTTGTGCTTAGAAAATACAATACATTTATTTTGTGAAAAAGTGAACTTATATTCATAAAATGATTTATAATTCATTTTAGTTGATTGGGGACACGATTATGAGCTATAAAAGATCATCTTTAATGCAAGAGCGTATGGCACAAAACAGAAAATCAATCTTGCAGTCAGCGCGTGAGTTGATCGCTGAGGGTGGTTTTAAAGACGCGCAAGTGCAAGCAATTGCAGATAAATCAGGTGTTTCAAGTGGTTTGGTCTATCGCTATTTTGAAAATAAAAACCAGATTTTGATTGAGGTACTGTCCAATGCCATTACCCGTGAAGTGGATATTTTAAATACCATTGCCAAAAGTGAACTGAGCAGTAAAGACAAGTTACTTAAAGCAGTCACCACCTTTGTAAAACGTGCGCTGAATAGCCCGCAATTGTCATATTCTCTGATGTTTGAACCCATTGATCCAACCTTGGAACATGAACGTTTTCGAAGTAAACAATTGATTAAGCAGTCGATCAAAGAGATTTTGGCAGAAGGAAAAACCAGCGGAGAGTTTCGGTTTGAAGATTTAAATACCGCGGCACTGTGTGTAGTCGGTGCCATGACCTTTGTGGTGATTGAACCTTTAAATCCATCTCGCAATGTGATATTCGATGAGAGTTATAAAGGTTACTTTGTAAAACAAATTGCTGATTTTTGTGTGAATGCTGTTCAGCCAATGGAGGGAGTATAGTCGTATTGAATCGCAGACACATCGGAATGTGAATGTTTGAGTATTTGTCAAAGTCAGGTCGAAGACCCACAATTTAAATGTGAAAAATACAGAATTAGAACAGAATCAAGGAGTAAGATTCAATGACACCGTTACGACTCAGTTATGCCTATGGCACCAGCCAGCAACCTTTACTCGGAATGACCATAGGAGATAAATTTGATCAAGCATGTTTGCAATATGCAGATCGAGATGCCGTGGTCAGCGTCCATCAAAATGTTCGACTCAGTTATGCTCAGTTACAACAGAAGGTAAATGCCTTTGCGTGTAGTTTACTGAAGTTCGGACTTGAAAAAGGTGATCGACTCGGAATTTGGTCACCCAACTGTGTGGAATGGACCATTGCTCAGTTCGCAGCATTTAAAGCCGGCATTATTTTGGTCAACTTAAACCCTGCTTATAAAAGCAGCGAACTTGAGTTTGTACTCAATAAAGTCTCCTGTAAGGCACTCATTATTGCTGCAAGTTTTAAAACAACGGATTATCAAGACATTCTCACCAAAATTGCGCCTGAAATTAAGCAGGCCACGGACAAGCTTTTAAATGCAGAAAAAGTTCCCCATTTAAAATTTGTAATTAAAATTGATGATGTCGAACATGTCGGATTTCATCGTTTTGCGGACCTGATGCCTGAGCCAACGGCTGAACAATTACAAAAGCTTGCAGAGATTACGGCTGACTTACAGTTTGATGACACCATTAATATTCAGTTCACCTCAGGCACAACAGGTAACCCTAAAGGCACGATGCTGACCCATAATAATATTTTAAATAATGGTTATTTTGTGGGTGAAGCGATTCATTTGACCCCACAAGATCGCGTCTGTATTTCTGTACCCTTGTTCCACTGTTTTGGCATGGTGATGGGGAATCTAGCCTGTATTACGCATGGTTCAACCATGGTCTATCCAGCAGGGGTATTTAATCCATTAGAGAGTTTAAAAGCGATTGAACAAGAAAAATGTACGGCAGCATATGGCGTACCGACCATGTTTATTTCCATGCTGGAGCAAGAACAATTCGATCAATTTGATTTAAGCAGTTTAAGAACTGGCATTATGGCAGGTAGTCCGTGTCCGCGTGAAATTATGCAACGTGTGATCGATCGTATGCATATGCGTGACATTACCATTTGCTATGGCATGACCGAAACAGCACCTGTGAGTGCACAAAGCTCAACTTCAGATTCTTTAGAACAGCGGGTCAGCACTGTGGGTCGCGTTCACCCACATATTGAAATTAAAATTGTCGATGAACAAGGTAAAGTTGTGCCTCGTGGCAAATTGGGTGAGCTGTGTGTGCGGGGTTATTCCGTGATGCTGGGTTACTGGGAAGAAGAAGAAAAAACCCGTGAAGTGGTTGATGTGGCCAAATGGATGCATACCGGTGATATCGCTGAAATGGATGATCATGGCTTTATTAAAATCAAAGGTCGTATCAAAGATGTGGTGATTCGAGGCGGTGAAAATCTATTTCCGAAAGAAATTGAAGATTTCCTCTATAAACACCCCGATGTGTCTGATGTACAAGTGATTGGCTTGCCTGATCCGCGTTATGGCGAAGAATTATGCGCGTGTATCATTTTACAAGAAGGTCACAGCGTCACTGAAGATTGTATTCGTGCGTATTGCAAAGAGCATATTTCACACAATAAAGTGCCGCGTTATGTTCGATTCTTTAAAGAATTTCCCATGACGGCGTCAGGTAAAGCACAAAAATTTAAGCTGCAAGAATTTAATCTATTTGAAGAAACGGCTTAATTTCATTGCTCAGAGATAGCCAATTTCTGATGAGATTGGCTTTTTTATTTGAAGAATGCTTTTTCAAAAACGAAGGAGAGGAGCAATAAGCATGGCAAAGGATTTTAGCCATCCGAAAGTGGTTGAACATTATGATCAACATATTCGAAAGTTAATTCCGGGTTATGAGTTGGTACATTTACAGATTCAAGCGATATTAAAAATACAGCTCAAGACCAATGCAAGAATTGTGATCGCAGGCTGCGGCACAGGCTATGAGCTAGAATATTTAATGCGAATGTTGCCACAGGCGCATTTTGTCGCATTTGATCCATCGGAGCAGATGGTTGCTAAAGCTCGGCAACGATTTGAACATCATGCCGATCTTCATCGGATTGAGTTTCATGTGGGTGATACCTCAATCTTGGCTCAATATACAGATCAATTTGATGCAGCACTTGCGATTTTAGTTTCGCATTTTTTAGCTTTAGAGCATAAAATAGCCTATTTCGAAGCCATTTATTCAAGCTTAAAGGAAGGTGGCTTTTGCCTCAGTTATGATCTCATGCAATTTCAGCATCAAGCGCAGATTTTACAGTTGCAAGCTTTGACTCAAGGTTTAGGTTTGCCTGAACAACAAAGCCAAGTCATGATCGAACGTATTGCAGATGATTTTGAGTTGATTTCTATTGAGGATATGCATCAACTGCTTCGGGATTGTGGATTTCGTCAAACGGAATGTTTTGCACAGATTGCAAATTTTTATGCGCTTCAGTCGAGCAAATAGGTCAAATAAACCCACTGATCATTCGAGATAGGCTGATATTGAGTGATATTCATTATTTTATATAAGGATAGCTCATAATTTTATATTGAATCTTTACAATTGTTTATATATCTAAAATGAAAAAAGACTATGATAAAAGCATAGTTTTAAGAATATAAAAGGAATCATCATGGCAACTGATGCTCAATTTCCCCAAACCGAAAATTTAGGCATTGCGGTTTACGCCAACAATGCAGAAGCCATTGGTAATACCCCATTGGTTCGGATTAATCGTCTCATTACTGGCGGTGCCACGGTATTGGCTAAGATCGAAAGTCGCAACCCAGCATTTTCTGTGAAAGACCGTATTGGCGCTGCACTGATTGCGGATGCTGAAAAAAATGGCAAGCTTAAAACAGGCATGCACATTGTAGAACCCACCAGTGGTAATACAGGCATTGCTTTGGCTTTTGTGGCTGCTGCCAAAGGCTATGACATTACCTTAACCATGCCCGCAAGTATGAGTATTGAGCGTCGTAAAGTACTCAAAGCATTAGGTGCAAATTTGGTGCTGACAGAACCTGCGAAAGGCATGAAGGGTGCAGTTGAAGAAGCAGTACGTTTGGCGACTGAAAATCCTGAACTTTACTATTTGCCACAGCAATTTGAAAACCCCGCCAATCCAAAAATTCATGAAGACACCACAGGTCCCGAAATTTGGGCTGCAACGGGTGGAAAAGTCGATATATTGGTTGCAGGTGTGGGGACAGGCGGTACGATTACCGGCATTTCCCGTTATTTTGAAAAAGTGAAAAATCAGCCAATTTATTCTGTGGCTGTAGAGCCTGCGGACTCACCTATTATTGGTCAAACCAAACGCGGTGAAACCTTGACACCGGGTCCTCATAAAATCCAAGGGATTGGGGCAAACTTTATTCCGGGTAATCTCGATTTAGATTTGGTCGATGAAGTCATCGCAATTTCTAACCAAGAGGCGATTGATGTTGCGCGTCAGTCTGCAACAAAAGAGGGGATCTTCGTCGGGATTTCAAGTGGGGCTGCACTTGCAGCTGCTGCACAATTGGCAGCGCGTCCAGAAAATGCAGGCAAAACAATCGTGGTTGTGCTTCCTGATGCAGGTGAGCGTTATTTATCTTCTGTGTTATTTGAAGATATTTCTGCGGATTGATTGCTCTTTAAGTGAACTTGAAACCGGCTCGATTGAGTCGGTTTTTTGATATATTTTATAAAGAAAAGTAGGTTTAATTTATTGGTAGTGCTAAAAACCAACGTGTAATAATTCATTTATATATTTTAATATCAATAACTTATTATTTTTATCACGTCGTATTCATGCACTACCAGAAGGAGCTTGAGTGGAAACTTTTAGAAAAAATCACGCCCATCATCAAGGATGATTCATCGTACTATCTATTATCACATACTGCTTTTGAAGAAGACCCACGTAAAATTATTTTTTTAAAATGGTTAATAAATGAAATGAATGAAAGTCAAATTAACTTTATATAATATTTCACTTTTAGACCCAAGTACTCTCCGTCTAGCAGAATAGGCACTCTGCGAAAGATAAAGTGAAATAAGGAATTAAATAAGAGATTTAACTATTAAACATAATTTGAAAAGTACCCTAAAAGCCTAACCTTCAGCAAGTCAGCTTGAGACAATATGTTTGGATATATCTCACTAACCCAATGTGCCATAAAAAAGATAAAGCCCTGACAGTAAAATCACTGTCAGATTATTAGCCGACTAAACCACGAAGCTAAACATTTTCCTCCAGCAGCACCGAACCAAAGTCTTCACGTAACTTACGCTTTAACATTTTACCAGTACCACTGAGTGGAATTGCGTCAACAAAAATCACTTTATCTGGCATTTGCCATTTGGCAATTTTGTCATGGTAAAAGCTAATCAAATCATGTTCAGTTAGCGTACTGTCCTTGGCTTTGACCGCAATTAAAACAGGGCGCTCATCCCATTTGGGATGTGTGGCTGCAATCACCGCGGCCATCACGATTTCAGGATGCCCCATGGCAATATTTTCAAGTTCAACCGAGGAAATCCATTCACCACCAGATTTAATTAAATCCTTGGCACGGTCACTAATATGTAAATAACCATCCCGATCTAAGGACGCAATATCACCCGTGTCAAACCAACCATCTGTGGTTAAACTGGTTTCAGTTTGAGCGAAATATCGCTCAATAATCCAGTGGCCTTTAATTTGCAAATTACCAATGGTCTCACCGTCATGCGACAAAAGCTGTGTGCCTTTTTCACCATCGACCAGACGTAGTGCAACGCCATACGGCGGACGACCTTGTGAAAGTCGAATCTGAGTTTGCTGCTGCGTGTCCAAATCTTTATGTTTGGCTTTAAGTTGATTGGCTGTACCCAATGGACTTGCTTCAGTCATGCCCCAAGCATGAATAGTTTCGCAGCCATATACGTCTCTAAAGGTATTCAGCATTGACGGTGGGCAGGCAGAACCGCCGATCACATTGCGTTTTAAAGAATCGAGCGAGCTGGCCAATTTTTTCGCTGAAGCCAATAGACCTTGCCAAATGGTCGGTACACCCAAGGCAATAGTCACATGGTATTCATCAATCAGTTGCACCAAGCTGTCTCCATCTAAACCCGGACCTGGAAAAATCATTGAAGCGCCGACCATCGCTGCAGCATACGGCGTACCCCAAGCTTGCACGTGGAACATAGGCACAACCGGTAAAATAATATCTTTAGCCGACAAATTCATGGAGTCTGGCAGGCTTGCAGCAAAGCTATGCAAGAGGGTCGAGCGGTGCGTATATAGGGCACCTTTTGGATTGCCTGTCGTACCTGAGGTATAGCACAAAGAGCTTGCGGTGGTTTCATCAAATTCAGGCCATTCATAATCTACGGCATAGTCTTTGATGAGATCATCATAAAACTTCACATCAGGTAGGGCCTGAGCAACCACTTCATCATACTCATCTAAACAAATATAGCTTTCAACCAATGGAATATGCGCTTTGATTGCAATGATCAAAGGTAAAAAAGTTTTATCAAAAAGAATCGCTTTGTCTTTGGCATCATTAATAATAAAAATAAGTTGTTCAGGAAATAGCCGTGGGTTAATGGTATGACAAATCAGACCACTGCCAGAAATGGCATACCAAGACTCTAAATGACGATGATTATTCCAAGCCAAAGTTGCAACACAGTCACCATGGGCTAATTTTAAATCGGCTAATGCTTTGGCACCGCGTTTAGCATTATCTGAAATATTGCCCCAATTGGTTTGGGTTATAGTGCCGTTGGTATTTTTGGAAATAATAGCGGTATCACTATGATAAGTTGCCGCATGTTCCAATAAGCTGCTGATGAGAAGGGGTTGAAACATCATACGTCCGTGCATTTGGCGCTCCTGGGATCTGTTTTAATTGCTTAATGATCTGAATTTTGTTGTTATATCCATTCATTTTTTAAATTTTAGATATGATAGCGAGATCAACAAGATCACATCGATTCAAATGAATACACTAATTTTACACTGGAGTAAAGGTTTAAGCGCTGACCAGAGATTGAACTCATTTGGTTATAGACGAAGTGAATAGTCATGCTGATTTTTTTCTTGTCATTACGCCATATCGATCAATTCATTTTTATTTGAAGAAATGTTGAATTGGTTTTTTTGAAAAAATCACCGATTTGGTGAAAATGCCGAATGATTTAAAATAAGCAGAATTTAAGCTAATTTCGAGCTAAATTGAAGTGCAATTTAAGCTGATTTTAAGCAGCGTACCGTAGCTTTGACTTTCTCTTTTTCTATTAGTGCGTATGCAAAACCAACATCAATTCCTGTTGATTCAATTCGTTTGGCTAATCTTTGCTTTGATTGCATTACTGTATTTTTTTCCCATTCACGGGCGGATTGATCTGGATTTAATCCAGCCATGGCTTGACCATCATGGACAGTTTTACTTAAGACATCATTGGGCTTTGAATGATCTGGGGCATCGCTACGTTAAATATGTTTTGATATTGGTTTATAGTTATTTTTTCATAGCATTTCTGGCGTCATATAAGTTCCAGCGCTTTGAAAGCAATCGTTATGCATTTTTATATTTCTTTACTATGGTGGTTCTGAGCACCAGTGTGATCGGGGTGATCAAATCACAGTCAAATTATGCCTGCCCATGGGATATGATCAACAGCACATCAACATCGTATACGTGGAATGCCCACCAAATGCACGGACACTGTTTCCCCGGGGGGCATGCGTCGAGTGGATTTGCACTGTTGGTCGGTTATTTTATTTATCGAATATCTGAGCCGAAACGGGCTTTGTTTTATTTAATCAGTTCACTGATGTTGGGTTTTGCTATGGGCTGGACACAGATGATGCGCGGTGCACATTTCTTCAGCCATAATTTATGGACGCTTTGGCTGATTTGGCTACTCAATGTCGGGGTATATGCACTGAGCTATTCGACATTCAAACGAAGCGTTTTTGGTGTAAAAGAAAATACCACTAAGCATCAGGGGCAAGATTTAAGCGCGAAGGCAGACGAATCGTAACTTTTAAGCCGCCCAATAGCGTACTTCGATTAAATTCAAGTTCACCGCCTAAGCGCTCAGTGGCTTTATCGACGATGGATAGACCCAAGCCACTGCCTATCTCTAAGTGATGATGCATTCGGTAAAATCGTTTCTTAATTTGCTCGTATAATTCAGGAGAAATCCCAGAGCCACTGTCTTCAATGGTAATTACGGCATGCTGATTCTCTAAAAAAGTACACACATTGATGATTCCATTGACTGGTGTGTATTTGATGGCATTATCAATCAGATTGTAAATGATCGAATGTACGGCAGAAATTTGACTTTGAATCATTACATGTTCATGGCGTTCCATACCCAAATCGATATTTTTCTCGAGGGCCAAATGAATCAGTTGCTCGATACAATTGACGGCTAATTCGTCAATCTGACATGCTAAATTTTGTTCGTGATTTAAAACAAAGGCATCTTGCTGAGCTAAGTTGAGCAATTGATTAACCAAATGTTGGATTCGAGCTAAACCTTGGTTAAGTTTAAGTAAAGAAGGATGATCAGGAACTTCCCTGAGTAAAATTTCTGTTTGTAAATTCAAGGCAGTAATTGGGGTACGTAGTTCATGTGCAGCGTCAGCGATAAATTGTTTTTGTTCACGCTGTGCGACAGAGATACGCTGAAATAGCTGATTCATTTCTTCAATACTGGGCACGATTTCAATGGGGTAGCTGTCGTGAGGAATCGGACTCAGCTCGTTGGGTTTGCGCTGCATCAACTCGGATTTAAAATGTTCAATGGGTTCAAAACTACGGCGAATAATGTAACTTAAGCCCCAAATTGCAAATGGCATAATGATCAAATACGGCAGAAACATATTGATCGCCAGTTCAATCGCTAAATTTTGACGTACGGACTTTTGCTGGCTAACTTGAATTTGCAGTTTTTCTAAGGGAATAATATAGGTCTGCAGTTCGCCATGTTTGGTGCTGTGCTGATAAAACCCCCTTTCTTTTACGGGATCCACCAATAAATTCAAAGGATGAGTAAGGTGAGCACGATTCTCATACGTCCATACATCGACAAACAAATCCTCTTCTTTATAATGTTTTGAATGATCAAATTGGCTATTAATGGCTTCACGATTAAACTTTGCAACGCGTTCTGCCAAATTTTTCATTTGAGCATCTAATATCTCATTGGTTTCTTCTAATGCAATTCGATAGGCTGCAAAAACTAGAACACAGCCCATCAATATACTGAATAAAGACGTATAAATAATTAGCCGTTTTTTTAAAGAATACTGAGGTTTGATGATGTTTTTTGGGGTCATTTTTTTATGAATGTCCAAGTCGATATCCTAAACCGCGGACATTTCGAATAAAGTCTTTACCTAATTTGGCCCGAATATGATGAATATAGACCTCTATGGTATTACTAGTGATATCACTGTCGAGATCATACATTTTTTCTTCTAAATTGCTTTTGGAGAAAATCTTATTGGGATGGGTCAGCAGTGGAATCAGCACCGCCCATTCACGATTAGAAAATTCAATTTGCTCTCCTTTAAATTCAGCAAGATGTAAATCTATATTCAAGCTCAAATCACCATAGCGCAAAAGCGGGTTAGCAGTGTTTACAGGAGATAAAGCGTGCTGCGTTCTTCGGATCAACGCATGAAGACGTGCCAGCAGTTCTTCAAACGCGTAAGGCTTAACCAAATAGTCATCTGCGCCGTAATTCAATCCCTGAACACGATTTTGTAGTTGATCGCGTGCTGAAATAATCAGTACAGGCAATAAAGCATGTTGTGCTCGAATATGCTTCAACACCTGCATGCCATCCATCATGGGGAGGCCCAAATCCAGTAACACCGCGTCATAGGAGTGAGCTTTGATATATTTTAAGCCATCCAAACCATTATTCACCCAATCCACCTTAAACTGATGGTATTGCAACAAGGTTTGGGTGGACTCCGCAATCATAAAATCATCTTCAATCATGAGTATGTTTTGCATGTTTAAGCTCTTATCGGATTGGCTGCTTGGCACTGGCTTATATTGAGACGTTGTTGAAGCGTTTTACTGCTTATATCCAATAAACTTAACAGAGTCGGAAACAGATTGTCATGAGAAAGAACGCTATTTTTTTGTTTAACCAAACAACTGAGCTGATCAGATGCATTTTTTTTCCAAGTTTGAGAGAACCACATGAACATGGGAACATGGGTTTGTTGGCTGGGTGCAATCGCATAGGGCGAGCCATGCAAATATAAACCATGCTCTCCAGTAGATTCACCATGATCGGACAAATACCAAAATGCCGTTTGATAATGTTGAACTTTGGCTAAATTTTGAATGATTAAGCTGAGGACACGATCTGTATATACAATCGAATTGTCATAGCTATTTAACAATGCTTGAGTTGAACAGCTCTGAATTGACTTGGTATGACAGGCAGGTTGAAACGGCTGATAGGCAGCGGTTGTGCGTTTATAATATGCAGGCCCATGACTGCCCATTTGATGAAGTACAATTAAACGGGGCGTTAGGTCATGAGGATTTAAGTGTGCGAGATAATTCTTTAAACTGTCGACTAAAATTTCATCAACACATTCATGCTCTGCGTTGCACCATTTTTGCTGAATGCTCGCAGGAATTTGAAATTGCTCAACACGATCGCAGACGCCTTTACAGCCTGAATTATTGTCAATCCAAGTGACTTTATATCCAGCACGCTGTGCAATATCGAGCAATCCTTCACGACGTTTGGCTAAGTTGGCATCATAATCGATGCGGGGCATGCCAGAAAACATACAGGGAACAGAGACTGCGGTTGCAGTACCGCATGAATTGACTTGAGTAAAATTAATTATATCCAGTTTGGATAATTCAGGATTGGTGTTTTGGGCATAACCATTGAGTGAAAAACTTTCTGCACGTGCAGTTTCACCGACCACCAAAACCATCAATTTTGGCGGTGTAGACAGCGCAATGCGTTGAATAACATGTGCGTCTTTACCGTAGTGTATAAAGGGTAAGTTTTGTTTAGGTGTTTGTTTTCGATAATAAGAGATAGACGACGCAATCATATTCTGAGGAGAAATCATGCTTTTTAATTCACGATTTTCACGAAAAATAGTCGCATAATCCACATAATAAATAAACAGCGACCCACCAATGAATAACAATGAACTGAGAAGTGTGATCAATTTTTTTAGCAAGATCGATGCTATCGGTTCAGATCGAATGGGGAGAATATATATTAAGATTAACGGTGCAGCCACAAAAGCCAAAATCCAGAAGATCAATTGAAACGTCAGCAGATCAAAAGCTTCTTGAGTATCTGTTTGTAGGACATTCTGAATTTGGTCAGCGTCAATCATGACCCCCAGACTGTTGACAAAGTATGCACTCAAACCACCCAAAATAATCCACATTGCCATGAAGAGTTTGGCATTAAACTGCCAATGGGTCAGCTGGAAAATCAGCAGATATAGACTGAAAATAATCAGAACAGAGGAGCCAATAAACAGGGCCGAGTGGATGCCCTCAGCTGGGGTTAAGCTGATTAAATGCTGATAAAAGCTCACATTCAGCGCAATTGCGAGCCATGCGGCAAAGATGATATTGAAAATTCCAAGCGAAATGGCAGGACGTTTTTGAGAAAAAAAGTGAACACTAAGCATGCTGTCATATATTTCTTTCTAAGTGAATACTCAATATAAATTGGAAAGCTTAAAAAGCACTTAATCAGTAGATCTCTCAAAAATTAAACACAAAAAAAAGAAAAGCGCGTTGAGCGCTTTTCTTTGAATACAATATGTTTTTGAACATAATATGAGCGTGTAAGTATTAGGCTGTTTTATGACCAGTATGCACAGTATGAATTAGATCTGATAAGTCATAACCTAAACTTTGCGCATATTGCAAATATTGATTTTTAGTCTGTTCATCTAGCACGGTGTCACGGTGCAAAATCCACAAGTATTTTAAACTGGGTTCACCCACAAGCGCAGTCTGATAGTTTTCATCAATTTTCAGCACCCAGTAATCACCTTTGGTGAAGGGCACCCAGCGAAAAAACTGACTTCGAGCTTGCCGTTTGGACCATCTACCACGGTTGCTTCGCCTACGGATTCATCCAGTTGTTGATGCTCATCTAGACAGCGGTTTTGAACTTTTACATTGCCATTTTCATTTAAAGAATAATGCGCAGATACATCTGTACTGTCTTCATGTTGATGTTTCATAGGCAGGCGTGCAATTTCATACCACGTGCCCAAATAACGATTTAAATCAAAGTTTGAAACAGTCTGAATGTGATCAGTCATCTTTGAGTTCCTATAATTTTGATGGTTATAAAATTTTTAAATATTTATAGTAATATCATCTGCTTAATCTAAATATTACATATTCTTTGTTGTGAAATATTGTCATCATTTACATTTAAATGTGCAACGCGAGCTTAGCTCAGTCTTAACTTAAGGTCTCAAGGTAGCCCACAGTAGGTGCATAATTGAGACATTCATACTGTGGGCATTCATTGATGTGTTATAGCTGCAATCTTATTTTAGGATACAATGATAAAAAATTAATTTGTTCAAGATCATGCCTAAAGTATATTCAGTGGATTTACGTGAAAAAGTCATGCAGTTTTATGAAGAAAATAATCACAAATCATATACATGTAAAACCTTTAAAATATCTAGAACCACTTTGGATGATTGGATTCTTCTTCAAAACACCACTGGAGAATTGAAACAGCCTAAAATCAATGCAGGTCGACCCACTAAAATCAAGGATATGGATGCTTTCAAACACTTTATTGAAACTACTGAATTTTCTCAAGTGAAAGATCTCATCCCTTTATTTGAACAAAAGTTTGGGTATCCAATCCTTTACTCAACCCTGTTAAAAGCCATTCATAGACTTGGTTGGACACGTAAAAAAAGAGTTTTCTCTATAAGCAAGCCGACAAAATAACAAGGGCTGTATTCAACTGGTTTCTTCCGCAATGGAAAGAGGCGTTTGGGGAAGATCAGATTCTTTATATTGATGAGTCTGGGATAAACACCACAGATACAGCGCAATATGGTTGGTCTAAACTAGGCAGTCGTTGCGCTGCTTTAAAATTGGGTGGTCATGGTAAAAGATTAAGTATCATCAGTGCTGTGAGGTCTAATTCAGCGTATCAGTTCCTTTACCCTTTGATTTTTCAAGGTTCATGCGATCGAGCAATGTTCACGGGATGGTTGAGATATCTACTTGAAAATTTAACCAAAGATAATCAAGATAAGACCAAAAGACATCTGCTGATTCTAGATAACGCTTCGATTCATAAGAACGGAGATATCAAAAAACTAGCCAAAGACTTTAACTGTAGAATCATGTACTTGCCTGCTTACAGTCCAGATTTAAATCCAATTGAAAAAGCATGGTCAGTGCTAAAATCCAAAGTTAAAAGTATCGCTGTCCGTTTTGACAAAAACATAGAAGAAGCGCTCGATTTAGGCTTGAAGGCAATGTAGCTTAAAATTTAAATCCAGCTATAAATTTTATCCCATGCATCTTTGACGGCATGCTTTGCGTGTTCCCACTTTAAGCGAGAATCTGCTTTAAAATGATCCCATTTTGATTTTAGATCATTTTCAGAGTCTTCAAATCGAGCATCTTTGCCATACTCAGCACGTGAATTCCGTCCAAACTCATACGCTGATGAAAGATCACGATCATAGTCAATATCGGGTATGTCGCGTTTTAAATCATTATAATATGGACGTTCAGTGTGACTGTCACGCCAATAGTTACGTGATTCTAAATGATCTGGTTGAGTCATAGTCTGATTCCTTATTTTCAATGTGATTAAAGTGAAATCCAGTCTGTTGATATTCAATCTATTCATAGATGATGACAACATCTTAAATCCACTTCACTATTTTTAAATATATAGAATCTGATTTGATCAGACACTCATATTAATAACAGAAATTTTGATCTCATATATTTTAGAATGTTAATATTTGTATTGGATTGAATATCATAAAATGCATTAAAGCGTAATATTCATCATTTAGGTAACACCATTTAATATTTTAATACATTTGTTTTGCTGTTCAGTCATCATTATATTGCTGAGCATCTCTTAAAATCTATTCAATGAGTTGAATGAGTCTCTTACATATAGATACATATAGAAATAGAATAAAAAATGTACCCACAGGCTTGCCTTTGGTCTCAGAACCGCCTTTTTTAAGTAAACTTGTACAGGCAATTAAAACATCTGCCTTAAATATGGGCTTACCCTGAATGACTATATTTTCAGTGGTTTGCATCGATTCGGCTGTTTATTCATCGATGTTTTTTTATCTATTTTTAATACCTATTCTTTGACCCGAAGATCATAGCAGACCAAACTGCCATACAAAATGGGGTAGTGCTAAATACCAACGTGTAATAATTCATTTATATATTTTAATATCAATAACTTATTATTTTTATCACGTCGTATTCATGCACTACCCAAAATGGCACCTGAATACTGACTTGGCGAAAAACAATAGGCCAAGTATCCCGCAGAGGCACTTTCTATAAAAGCCACACTCAATTTTCTTTTTACAAGTCGCTTATAACAATGATCCTTCATATAAGACTCCTGATGTGTTTAAAATATCTTGTGATTTTAATCATAATATTTTTGCATCAGTTACTTAAAGCAATTTTTTGATTTTCGATTTAAAAAAAGGGTAGTGCTAAAAACCAACGTGTAATAATTCATTTGTATATTTTAATATCAATAACTTATTATTTTTATCACGTCGTATTCATGCACTACCAAAAAAAGATTACTGATAGAGAACGAAATATAACAACTTTAAATGTATTGTATGACTATATTTAATATACGCTTGTAAAAAAATCAAGTGTGATTAGGCTACGGTTAAAAAAGTGGGAGGATCAAGATTCGGGACTGTCTCATGCATTTAAATATCAAATATTCATTTGTGCTAGCGAAAAAAATTTAAATTCATGCTGTGTTGGTATGAGTTTAAATGGCGATAAGCTAATTTAATTTTTCACCGAAAAATGTCTTAATAAATTCAATCATTTAATAGGTATATACATGAAAAATAAAGCAAACAAAAGCGAAATGGCTGGAGCCAATCAAGACAATAAACAAAATCAGTCTGCAAAATCTGATCAGCTTGATGGTTTTCGCAGTGATGCCACTCAGCAAGACCTCACCACCAATCATGGGGTGAAAATCTCAGACAATCAAAATAGCCTGAAAAGTGGACCACGAGGTTCAACGCTATTAGAAGACTTTATACTCAGAGAGAAGATTACCCATTTTGATCATGAACGTATTCCTGAGCGAATCGTACATGCGCGAGGCGTGGGCGCACACGGTTATTTTGAAGCCTATCCAGGCAATGAAAAGTTTACTAAAGCTGGATTTTTAACAGACCCATCTACCCGCACCCCGATTTTTGTTCGTTTTTCTACGGTGCAAGGGCCACGTGGTTCAGCCGATACTGTACGTGATATTCGTGGTTTCGCGATCAAGTTTTATACCCAAGAAGGTAACTATGACTTGGTCGGCAACAATGCACCTGTCTTCTTTATTCAAGACGGGATTAAGTTTCCAGATTTTGTCCATGCGGTAAAACCTGAACCGCACAATGAAGTACCTACGGGTGGATCTGCACATGATACCTTTTGGGATTTTGTGTCACTTGTGCCTGAGTCAGCACATGCGGTGATGTGGGCGATGTCAGATCGTGCAATTCCGCGTAATTTAAGATCGATTCAAGGTTTTGGTGTACATACTTTCCGTTTAATCAATGCTGAAGGAAAGGGCGTATTTGTCAAGTTCCACTGGACGCCAAAGCAAGGCTTAGCGCAGCTGGTTTGGGATGAAGCTCAAAAACTTGCAGGTAAAGATCCTGATTTCCATCGCCGTGATTTATATGATGCGATTGACAACGGTTTTTATCCTGAGTGGGAATTGGGCATTCAGATCGTTGAAGAAAAAGACGAGATGAGTTTTGACTTTGACTTACTCGACCCGACCAAAATTATTCCAGAAGAATTGGTGCCTGTTACCCCCATTGGTAAGTTTGTACTGAACCGCAATGTCGATAATTTCTTTGCTGAAATTGAACAAATTGCATTTTGCCCAGGTCATATTGTACCCGGAATCGACTTTACCAACGATCCGCTGCTGCAAGCACGATTGTTTTCTTATACAGATACCCAGTTAAGCCGTTTGGGTGGCCCGAATTTCCATCAGTTGCCCATCAATAAGCCTGTCTGTCCGTTCCATAATAATCAACGTGATGGTATACATCAGTCTTTGGTACATAAAGGGCAGGCCTCTTATCAGCCAAATTCTATAGACAGTAACTGGCCTGCTGAAGTTGCGCCTGCTGCTCAAAATGGTGGTTTTGAAAGTTATCAAGAACGTGTAGATGGTCATAAAATTCGACAACGCAGTGAATCTTTCTCTGATCATTTCTCTCAAGCACGCCTGTACTATCAGAGTCTAGCGCCGCATGAGCAAAAACACGTGGTTGATGCGTATACTTTTGAGCTGAGTAAAGTCAAACGCCCGCACATTCGCGAGCGCGAAGTACAAGAGGTGTTGGCCAATATTGATTTTGATTTGGCGAAACAAGTCGGTGACAACTTAGGCATTGAAGTAACTGATCCAAAAACTCAGAAACAATCCAAGCTTCAAACCTCGAAAAAATTATCCCTTGAAGCATTTGCACCGTCTGATATTAAAGCCAAGAAAATTGCTATTTTGGTTCATCCACAAGTCAATGCAAAAAATGTTGATGCGATTTTAAAATGGGCAAAAGCTGAGAATGCAATTGCACATGTTTTAACGCCAACACCTGCGCCTGTACCGAGCTTAGGCAAAGTGCAATTGGCATCTGATGGCATGCAAAAGGGCGAGCCATCGATTGCTTATGACGCAGTGGTGATCGTCGATGGTGATAATCTTGATGTAGTTCAATCCGACGGTGTTGCAAAACATTATCTTCAAGAAGCGTATAAACATTTGAAGCCTGTGGTTTTCTTGGGGGACAAAGGTCAATTAATCGAGGCATTGCAATTAATGCCAGATGAAGGAACCCTGCAAGCTGACAGTTTTGATGAAGTTAAAGATAGCTTAAAAACATTGCTGATTAAACATCGGGTTTGGGCGCGAGAAGCAGCAGCTGAAGGTATTCCTGCATAACGATTTTCTTTTAAAGAGAAGATGTTGATAAAGAGAATATGCTCAAGCACTTCGATGCTAAATGGCCGAAATAAATGGATACAGGTTTAATCAATTTAAGCCTGTACCTTCTTGATATATAGGTAAAATTGAATAAAACTTAAATGTATAACGTTTAAATGATCACTTTATAAAATAATGAATCATGCATGCCTTAAATACAGGGAGTGTTTATGCTCAAAGCTATTACAACTGTATTAGAACAATTTGAACAATCGAACATAGACGAAAAAGCCCGTTTAGAACAGGCGATCATGCAACTGTTGCCTGTCGCAGAGCAAATTCCACATCCGGCTCAAGGTCAAACCTTATTGCGTTGGCAAATTTTGGCACAAGTCGCCGCCAGCAACTTAAATTTGGTGAAGTGGTTTGAATCGCATTTAGATGCGCTGAGTATTTTGAATGAGTTGCAATATCCGAATGTAAAAAGCGGACTATGGGCCGTATGGGCGGCAGAAGGTAGTCCGCAGCCTTTAAAGTTTGAGCATGGACATTGTATAGGTCTTAAGAACTGGTGTTCTGGAGCGAGCTTGGTTGATTATGGGTTGATGAGCTATAAAGACGAAAATAATCAATCTCAATTGCTCATTGTAAATATGCATGAACAAGGCATAGAGATACGACCAGCAGGCTGGCATGCGCTGGGTATGCAGTACACTCAAACCAGTGCGATCTATTTTCAACATGTAAAAGCTGAAAAAGTCGGAGCGCCGAATGCCTATTTGAATCGTGCTGGATTTTGGCATGGTGCAGCAGGGGTGGCGGCGTGTTGGTTTGGCGCAGCGCTTCGTTTGGCAGGTTATTTAATTGAAGCTGCAAAAACGAATCCTCATGATTTTAAGCAGATGTATTTAGGTGAGGTCATGACAGCCGTTGAAACCACACGCCAGCTTTTTTATGCACTTGCAAAGAAACTAGATGAAGCACCGCATCTCAGTCATGAGTTAGAGATTCGAATACTCAGAGCACAAACCGAATCGACTGCAGAACTTATTTTAAAAAATGTGGGTAAAGCATTGGGTGCAAGGCCTTATTGTGAAGACAAGCAGTTTGCTCAGCTGTCAACAGACTTAGCTGTGTTTTTAAGACAAAGTCATGCGGCATTTGATTTAAAAAGAATCGGGGAGCTTGTGTCAGAGGAGTCGAATGTATGGCAACTTTAAAAGCAGTCGATCAGCCATCCCATACTTTTTTAAATCTTGCTTCAAATGATCCAGAAAATAAGCAACGCTTGATCTATGGGCAAGGCACCACCAAACAGCAATGGCTTGACTGGAAAGGTTTAAGCGAACTTAAGCCTTTTGAGATTGAAACACACTTTCCAAAACACAGTCGCGTCTTGATTCTAGCACCCCATCCAGATGATGAAATCTTAGGCTGCGGCGGTCTGCTCCAAAAGCTGTCGAAATTACAGCGCAATATTGTTTTGATTGCGGTTATCAATGGCACCAAAAGTCATCCTGACTCCACGCTTTATACAGAGGATCACTTGAATCAAATTCGACCTGCTGAGTCAAAAGCGGCACTCGAAGTTTTAGATATTCAAAATATCCAGCGTATAGCACTGAATTTGCAAGATGGCGCAATTGCGATCTCGCATGCTCAGTTTTACGCAAAGCTTGAACAGTTGCTTGAGCCGAATGATATTTTAGTCACCACCTATGAAAAAGATGGTCATCCCGATCATGAGCATAGCGCATATGTGGTTTCTCAAATCTGCAAAAAATATCAACTCAAATATTATCAAGTGTTGATTTGGGCATGGCACTGGGCAGCGCCCAATAATGCACAAATTGCATGGGAGCAGGCTTATCGTTTAGATTTAGATTCAATTGAGTTGGAACTGAAACATCGCGCGATTCAATGTTTTAAAAGTCAGTTAGATATTGATTCCTCTACAGGGCAGGCACCGATATTATCGAGTGAAGTGGTTGATCGAATTTTAATGCCTTATGAGGTGTACATGCATGGACAGTAAAAGCCAATATTTTGAAGCAATGTACGAAGAAAGTGATGACCCGTGGGATTATGCCAACCGTTGGTATGAAAAGCGCAAACGTCAGATTTGTATGTCAGTCTTACCTAAAATGAGTTTTGAGCATGTGTTAGAGATAGGCTGTGCCAATGGTTTTTTGAGTGAATTACTGGCAGAGCGCTGTCAAAAATTACTGTGTATAGATGCCAATCCCAAAGCGATTGAGTTGGCAAAGCAGCGCTTAGACGCTGCGGCTCATGTGGAATTTATCCAACATCGCATTCCAAATGAGTTTCCAAACGGTTCATTTGATCTGATTGTGGTCAGTGAAATTTTATATTACCTCAGCAAAAGTGAGGTGACAGCCTGTTTAGAGCAGATAAAAACATCACTGTCAAAAGATGGCGTGGTGTTGAGTTGTCATTGGCGCTATCCGATCGAAGGCTTTGAGCTCAATGGCAATACGGTGCATGAGCTGTTAAGAACTGAGCTGAATTTACACCATTCCTTCAGTTTAGCGGATCCCGATTTTGTATTGGATATCTGGACACATCATCCAGCAAGTGTGGCACAGCAGGAGGGTTTATTATGATCATTGGTGTGGTCATACCTGCTTACAACGAAGAGCACTATTTAAAAGCCTGTTTAGACTCGATTGATATCGCCATTCAGCAAATTTCGATTTATCAACAATCAACATCAACACATCAGGTGAACAGACAATCCAGCGCAAAAAAAAGCTTTGGACCCGAAAATGAGTATGAGATCAAGGCCCAAGTTTTGGTGGTGCTGGATAGTTGTAAGGATGGCTCACTGCCTATTGTTCAGAATTCTAAGGCGGCTTATTTAGAATGTGACGTTAATTCAGTCGGCATTGCCCGTGATTTAGGGGTAAGAGAGCTGATTAGACAAGGTGCAGATTGGATTGCCTGTACAGATGCGGACTCAACTGTAGATGTGTTGTGGCTTGTAGAACAAATTCGTGCGCAGCCCGCAGATGTGATTTGTGGCGTGGTGGATGTCGACCGCTGGGACACCTTGTCCGAAAAAACCAAACATGAATACATTTCTCAGTATCAGGACTGTATGAATCATACCCATATACATGGGGCAAATTTGAGTTTTTCAGCAGCTGCATATATCGCTGCTGGTGGTTTTCAACCCATAGCTTGTCATGAAGATGTGAGACTGGTTGAGCAAATGCAAGCCATGAATTTAAATATCACTTGGACGAATCGGGTAAGGGTCACGACCAGCAGCCGTTTGGATGGAAGAGCGCCTGAAGGATTTGCTCACTTTTTAAAAACGATTGAGTGTAATCAGAGCTAAAATTGAACATTGATGGTCGATATTTAATCTGAGTGAAAAATACCATTTTGATCGTACATACATAATTATATAAAATAACGATTAATTATTTGCTGATCAAAGCTTGAAATTTACATGAATATGAACAAATAGAATGAATTAAAAATAATGCATCAAAGCTAATAACGATCAATAAAATCTGCGTTACAAAACTTTCTGTCCCCAACAAAAACAGCGCTTTTCTTTTCAAATTTATTGTATATAATTTCGCCAAATAACCCCTATATAGTTTTAGCTATGGCTATAAACACATAGGGGTTTTTCTATGGATTTAGACTCTGCATGGATTGAATTTTTACCTAATATTTTGCGGTAACATAGCGATGATCATCACCAAACCCAACGTAATTGAACGTGCCTTAACTCAAAAGTCGCAGCATTCACTTTCGACGGTTATCAGTTTCTTTTGCCTCGGATTATGTACCGCGGCTTGGGCACCTTTAATTCCTTATGCACAGCAAAGGCTGAGTCTTAATCATGCGGATTTTGGTGGACTCTTGCTGTGCGGTGGTTTGGGATCAATGATTGCAATGCCTGCGACTGGATATCTCATTCAAAAGTTAGGATGTAGATCTATGATTGCGGCATTTTTGTTGGTCCTAATGTTTACTTTGCCACTGATGACACTTGCACCGAGCGCTGCAATGTTGGCTATTTTATTGTTTATTTTCGGCAGTGCTGCGGGAGGGCTTGGGGTGGTGATTAATTACCAAGCTGTGGTGGTGGAGAAAAAACTGACCCAAAACTTAATGTCTAGTTTTCATGGGATGTGCAGTCTGGGTGGTTTGGGCGGGGTAATGGCGGTGACATTATTGTTATCTGTCGGTGTTCCACCTTTTTTAAGCGCCGTCTTAATGGGTTTTATTCTTCTCATCTTAGTGTGTGTTGCAGTCCCACACAGTTTGAAAAAAACTGAGATCTTAGATTTAAATACTCAAAATACTGATGAATCTAGCCACAGTGTAAACATGGCTAATAAATGGATGATGCCTCCGCCTTTGATCTTAGTCTTTGGTTTGATGTGTTTTATTGCATTTTTAACAGAAGGCTCTGCCATGGAATGGAGCGGAATTTATTTGGTCGATCAATTTAAAATCGATGCAGCTTATTCCGGTTTGGCCTACACCTTTTTTGCTATTGCCATGACTATGGGGCGTTTTAGTGGGCATTGGGTGTTAACGTTCTTGGGTGAAAAAAAGACCATCATTTACGGTTCAATTTTGGCTGCGATCGGGCTATCAATTGTGATTGCAGCACCCATTTGGACCGTGGCTTTGTTAGGGTATTTCCTGATGGGTTTGGGCTGTGCAAATATTGTTCCGACTATCTTTTCTCAAGTGGGTCGTCAAAACGTGATGCCAAAAGCAGTTGCATTGTCTTATGTATCGACCATGGCATATAGTGGGGTATTGATCGGACCTGCATTTATTGGGCTGGGTAGTGAAATATTGAGTTTAACAGCTGTATTTACAGTACTCGCGGTGGCTGTAATTTTAATTCCATTATTGAATATGTTCACGCGTTCAAAACGACTGGCTTAATCACTCCAGCAAAATCATTCTTATTAGAGTATGACCCGCTCTCTTATTAAAAACGACGCAGTGCATATTGAACTGCGTCGTTTACTATTTTGCATGGCATGAGCTAGCTTCTATGTTGGACTGTTCGAGCAGGTGAGTCCGATTGCGTTATGGTGGTGGGTGCAATCGCTTTTAAATCATTTAAGAAAGCATTGCGCCAATCCTTAATATCAAAATGCTTTAAGCCTTTAATTAAGTATTCATAGCGCTCAATACGCTCAGATTTGGACATGACTAATGCTTTTTTTAAGGCATTGACCATACTGCTGGGTGACTCAGGATCGACAATAATCGCTTCAGGCATTTGCTCTGCTGAACCTGCATATTTAGATAAAATCAAAATGCCAGGACATTCAGGGTCTTGTGCAGCAATAAATTCCTTGGCGACTAAATTCATACCATCACGTAAAGAATTGACCCAACAAATGTCGGATTGACGATAAATTTGCATGAGTTGATCATGCGCAATAGTATCATGCGTACATTGAATAGGATTCCAATCACCTTGTGAAAACTGATGATTAATCGCATCAACTTTGGCTTGTACTTGATTGAATAAATCCTCATACGCTGGAATGTCCATACGACATGGGCAAGCCACTTGCAAATCGGTCACGAGCTGATGGTATTCGGGATATTGTTTTAAAAAATCAGCAAAGGCGTTAAAGCGCTCAATTAAACCCTTAGAATAATCAATGCGGTCTACAGAAATTATGGTCTTATGATCATCTATTTGATCAAAACTAAAGGTGGTATCCGCTCTTTCGTTTTCAGCGTCTATAGCAGCCTGCTGTATGAGTTCAGGATTAACGCCAATGGGATAACATTGAATTTTAACCTCGCGATTTTCCAAAACCAAGATTTGATCTGGGGTGAGCATGCCGCCTAGGTAATATTGTAAAACATCGACACATTGTTTTTGATCTTGCTCAGTTTGTAAGCCGAGCACATTGTATTCAGATAAGTGCTGAATCAGTTTTTCCGAAACCTCTAAATCTTTCCAAATATTCAAACCAGCAAACGGAATATGCAAGAAAAAGCCAATCCGATTTTTCATACCCAATTCACGGCAGTAATGTGCCACGCTTAAAAAATGGTAGTCGTGTACCCAAATCATATCTTCAGGTTCAGCAATACGGCTCAGTTCTAAGGCAAAGTGTTGATTCACTTTCTGATAGGTCCGAAATTCATCAGGCTGAAATTCGATAAGGTCTTCACGGTCATGCATTGCAGGCCATAAGGTATTATTGGAAAAACCACAGTAATAGTCTTCATACTGCTGGTGTGTGAGAGGACAGGTGACATATTCGACCTGCTCGGTTTGATATACGCTAAAATGTTGTTCATCGACAGATTCTACTCTTTCACCATTCCAACCTAGCCAAACACCACCCATGTCCTGCAAAGCATCTTGTAATGCCACTGCTAAACCACCCGCGGCATGTCCATTAGCGCTGGGTAAATTGACTCGATTTGAAAGTACGATTAATTTAGACATGCTTTTTCTCCATTTTTTTTGATACTTGAGACTGTCTTTTAGCGTGCTTTTGAATTAACTGCGAAAAATGATCAATAAAATCACAGGTCGTGCTGATATTTTTAAATCGGTACTGTGCACAGGTTTCTCCTTCACCCACCTTGATGGATATTCCTCCCATTTGATTAATTTTTTGAAATCCAGATTCATCAGTGCGGTCATCACCCATAAAAATGGGCGTGAATTGATTTAATTTATTGTGTATATAGATTTGTTCAATGGCCTTGCCTTTATCTGCTTGCGCCAAGATCAGCTCATAAACACATTTGCCTGTACTCAGTTTAAGCTCAGGATATTTGCTTAGTACACGGTCACTGACTTGTCGAGCAAACGGGGCAAGTTCTGGATATTCTCTAAAATGAATCGCAACAGCATATTTTTTTCGTTCAATTCTCAGTTTTGGATATAAGGCACAAGCAGCTTCAATCTCTTGATAAATGTGTTGAAAATTTGAACAATTCATTGGGCTTTGCAGCATGTGCTTATCAGAAAAGCGAATTTCTAGACCGTGTGTTCCTGCAATAGGCAATTCCAGTGGGTTAAATAATCGAATTGCGTCTTGAATGCTTCTGCCAGTGATCGCTGCTATAGGAATTTTATGTTCTTGTATATGATTTAATTGTTCTAAAGTTTCTATTGAGATAAAGCTTAAGCTCGGATCTGGATGAAATTCCGATATTGTTCCATCAATATCTAAAAATAAACAATATTTTTCAGCGGGATATATAAGTTTTTTGATTAAATCCAAAGCTGAAATATAAGGGTTTTTATCATGTATTTGTCCAGTATTCGACTCAAACATTGTTCATGCCTAATGACTTGTAATACCTCATAATTAAACAAATAAAGCATGAAAAGTAATATTTTTACATTTCATCGCTATAAAACTACATACTGTTAATACATGTAATAAAATGTGTTTCAAATTACATATTGTTCTTATTTAATTCATAATTTGGGTGAATTAAGATCAAAATGAGATGGTTTTTGCAAATATTCTGCTTGAAAATCATTCAACAAGAACAATACATTTCTCGCAAATTTCGGTCGTATCTTGGGAAGTAATAATGACTTTATCCCATTTTTGCATTTGAATACTGAGCCATTGGAAATCTTCAGTTTTAGGTCGTAGATGAAGTGGTGCTAAACCTCGAATGATTTCTTGAATTGCGTAAAATTTTTTAACATGCACTATAGATGAAGATGCAAAGCGAATAATATCGAAGCGTTGTAACAAGTTCCAAACCTCGCTAAATTCCTCCAAGCCTCTTAATTCGTGTTGGGCTTTTTCTATGGCCATACAGAGTGCTTTTAAGGTGTTCGGATTTTGCTGCGACCATTCTTGGGTGACCGCGAGCACTTTATCGGCGACATTGGGAATAATGTCTTGACCAGATTGAATAATATGTCCGATACCTTCTACTTCAGCTTGAGTATTCCAAGGTTCACCCACACAAAAACCATCAATCTTTTGCTGATGAAGTGCTTCGACCATAAAGGGCGGTGGAAGGGTATGGAGTTGAATATGTTCTGCGATATTCTGATCTGCTAAGGCTAACCATTCTCTTAAACAGTAATGATGAATAGAGTGTTTAAACACATGCGCAAAATTCAATGGCTTACCTTTTTTAAATGCATGAATAACTTTTTGGGCAGATTCGGCTGCGGAATCTTGAGCATCAATATTCAGCTCAAAACATAATTTTTGGCTGAGTGTAATAAAGGCATGATTCTGACTCAAAATGAGGGGTGTTTGTAAGGGAATACCCAACTGGTCATATCCAGCTGCTGCTGCGGGAAGCATGGCAGATAAACAATGTGCTGCATCTAAAAATCCATAGGCCAGTCGATCTCGCAAACTTGCCCAAGACGCTTCTTTGACTAAATCGACTTCAAGTCCAACCTCATTAAAAAACCCACGATGTTCCGCCCAAAGCAGTGCCACACAATCCAATAGTGGAATATAACCCAATTGAATTTTTTGCTTTTCTAAACCAGCCATATTTATTCCTTAAATTGTGATTGCAACAGGGCTTGGGCATCCAGTAAGCGCCGTGCCATTTCCCCCATGGTCATTCTTTGGCTCATGGCATTTTTTCTGAGTAACTGAAAGGCTTGGTCTTCACTTAGGCTTTGAATTTGCATGAGCAACACTTTGGCTTTCTCAACATCTTTACGATCCGCAAGCTTGCCTTTGGTTTCAGCCAAATCATTGACCAACTTTTGATGTTTTTTAAATTGTTCAATTGCTATCTCTAAAATGCTGTCTAGTTTTTCAGGTTCGATTCCATCAACAATATAGGCAGTCACCCCAGCATCAATGGCACTTTTAATGGTGTCTTTATGCGAGTTTTTGGTGAAAAGCACGGTAGGTAAATCAAATTGACTGACGCAACTTTCAATAACATCTCGATGAGGATGATCCATGTCGAGCAGGATCACATCTGCATTTAAATTATTCAAATCTGCACTATTTAAATGGTCAATAGATAAGCAAGCAACGACATCGAAACCATGTTCGATCAGGGATTTTTGGATAAAAGTAGCACGTTCGAGATCTTCATCAATCAGGGCAATTTTTAAATTTGACATGTATGCACTCAGAACAGCCTGAAAAATATGCTGAGTTGTTCAATGCAAAAAACATACCAATCAACAGGCTCATTACACTTAAAAATCATCAAAATAATTTCCGCATGTTTTTCCATGCACTGCAATGAAACATGCTTGCGCCTTGAAAAGGCAGCAATTCAACCCACTTCGATCTGATATATCTTTATATTTCTAAAATCATCATGATTAAAGGCGAAGAAAACTGAGTTGCTTTAATTAAATAAATATTAAAAATGAATGATTTAATTTTTTTTAGGAAAGTTGGCACACGAAATGCATTATTTCATTTGAGTCAAAGAAGACTCTGAAAATTTATAAGACGGCCAACGGCGTCCGTTCTGATCGCATTTATTGCAATCCTTGTAATGAATAACTTTATACGTTCAGTTCTGGTGGAGATGGCAATGTCTACAAATTTAAATGCTAAAAAAGCAACCAAAATCAACTTATTCAACTTTTCAACTGCATCGATGAAAGCCTTCCACATGAGTTGGTTGGCATTTTTTGTGTGTTTTTTCGCCTGGTTTGCTTGCGCACCGCTCATGCCAGTCATTGCGGGTGAGTTTCATCTCACCAAAGACCAAATTGCCAATATTAACATTGCCGCCGTCGCAATCACTATTTTAGTGCGTTTAATTGTGGGGCCACTCTGCGACAAATATGGTCCACGTAAAACCTATACCACATTATTGATTCTTGGCAGTATCCCTGTATTTGGGGTGGCCTCTGCCAACAGCTATGAATCTTTTCTTTTCTTCCGCTTATTGATTGGTGCGATTGGTGCAAGCTTTGTCATCACTCAATATCACACCAGTATTATGTTTGCACCGAATGTGGTCGGTACTGCCAATGCTGCATCAGCAGGTTGGGGGAATGCAGGCGGTGGTGCAACTCAGGCCCTAATGCCTTTAATGCTGGCAGCGCTGGTGATGTTTGGGGTTGAACAAGCACTGGGCTGGAGAATTGCTTTATTGGTGCCTGGTATTTTGATGATTATTGTTGGTGTGATGTATTGGAAATTTACCCAAGACTGTCCACAAGGCAACTTTAAAGAGCTTCGTGCCCAAGGTATAGAGGTGGGTAATAATAAAAAGGGTGGCATGGCAATTCTGATGCATGCAGCACGTAACTACCGTGTTTGGATTTTATTTGGGGCTTATGCGGCATGTTTTGGTATTGAAATTTTTATTCATAACATTATCGCGATGTACTACGTCGAACACTTTAGTTTTGGTTTAAAAGAAGCTGGACTTGCCGCAGGTATTTTTGGTTTATTGGCCCTGTTTGCCCGTGCTCTAGGTGGCATTGTTTCAGATAAAGTGGCGATCAAAAAGGGACTCGATGGCCGTACCAAAGTACTCTTCGGCATGATCTTGCTCGAAGGTTTGTTCTTAATTTTATTCTCACAAATGAATACCCCGATGCTTGCAATTCTTATCATGACGGTATTCGGTTTATTTACCCATATGGCATGCGGTGCAACCTATGCCTTAGTGCCTTTTATCGACCGTGATGCCTTGGGCGGTGTTGCTGGGATTATCGGCGCAGGCGGCAACGTCGGTGCAGTCGCAGCAGGATTTTTGCTTAAAGGGATGCTGGATATTCAAACTTGTTTAATGGCACTGGGTGGATTGGTGGTGGTTGCCGCAAGTTTCATTTTGATGATTCGTTTTTCGGTTGAACATAAAGAAAAAGAACAGCAACTGTTTGAAGCAGCGGTACTCGAACGTAATAACTTGGCCTAAATCTACAGCTAGAAAATCAGAACTAGAAATATCAAAAGATTTGGAGAGCAAATATGAAACTCGTCATGATTGGTCATGGTATGGTCGGACACAAATTTATTGAATCATTACTTGAGCATGCAGGTGATGAAGTTGAAATCACCATCTTGGCCGAAGAATCACGCTTAGCCTATGACCGTGTGCATTTAACTGAATATTTCACGGGTAAATCTGCCAAAGACTTAACGCTGTGTCGTAGCGATTTTGCCGATGCTTATGGGATTGATTTACGACTGAGCACCAAAGCCTGTGCAATCGATCCTGTAAATAAAACAGTCACCATCCATGACGGGGAGGTCATTGCTTATGACAAGCTCGTGCTGGCGACAGGTTCATATGCTTTTATTCCTCCCATTCCAGGTCATGACCGTCACAATTGCTTTGTTTACCGCACCATTGATGATTTAGATGCACTTAAACAAGCAAGCTTGAACGCCAAAACCGGCGTGGTGATTGGTGGTGGTTTACTGGGTTTAGAAGCGGCAAAAGCATTACGTGATTTAAATCTTGAAACGCATGTGGTTGAGTTTGCACCTCGCCTGATGGCGGTACAAATTGATGATCTTGGGGGTAAAGTCTTACGAGCTAAAATTGAAAACTTGGGGGTGAAAGTACACACCCAAAAAGCCACCTCATCTATCGAAGCGGGTACGTCTACCACACATGTGATGAAGTTCGCTGATGGCTCTGAACTTGAAACCGATATTGTTTTATTCTCGGCGGGTATTCGCCCACGGGATGAATTGGCCCGTCAAAGTGGACTGGCCATGGGGGAACGTGGCGGGATCGTAATTAATGACTATTGCCAAACCTCCAATGTTGATATTTATGCCATTGGTGAATGTGCACTTTGGCAAAATAAAATTTATGGTTTGGTGGCACCAGGTTACGACATGGCTCGTATTGCTGCCAAGCATGTGATCGATCAGCAATGTAACGCGTTTGCAGGTGCTGACATGAGCACCAAACTTAAACTGATGGGCGTCGATGTCGCATCGGTGGGTGATGCACATGCCATGACACCGGATGCCTTGAGTTATTTCTACGCTGATGAAGCAGCGATGGTTTATAAAAAAATTGTGGTCAATCGCGATAAAACCAAACTGCTAGGTGCTGTACTGGTCGGCTGTGCCCAAGAATACAATGACCTGCTGCAAATGATGTTAAATGGATTGGCACTACCTGAATATCCAGAAAGCCTGATAATGCCGGGCTTTGCCAATGCACCGTCTAAAAGTGGCGGCAGCGGGGTGGACTTATTGCCCGACAGTGCCACCATTTGTTCATGTAATAACGTCTCTAAAGCAGATATTTGTAGCGCGGTCGCTGAAGGATCCACTTCACTCGGTGCCTTGAAAAAATGCACCAAAGCAGCAACAGCGTGTGGCGGATGTGCACCGCTAGTGACCCAAGTTTTAAAATCTGAATTGCAGCGTCAAGGGGTAACGGTCAATAATCATCTCTGTGAACATTTTGCCTACTCACGCCAAGAGCTATATCACTTGGTGCGGGTTAATGAAATTAAAACCTTTGATGATTTGATTGAGCAGCATGGTCATGGTTTAGGCTGTGATATCTGTAAGCCAACCGCTGCCAATATTTTGGCTTCTTGCTGGAATGATTTTGTACTTAAACCCAGCCACGCAGGTCTACAAGACAGCAACGACTACTACTTAGGTAATGTTCAAAAAGATGGGACCTACTCGATTGTGCCACGAATTGCAGGCGGTGAAATTACGCCTGATGGCCTAATCAGCATCGGGCAAGTGGCGAAAGACTATGGCTTATATACCAAAATTACTGGCGGACAACGAATTGACCTGTTTGGTGCACAAGTACATCAGCTGCCTGAAATTTGGCAAAGACTGATCAATGCAGGTTTTGAGTCTGGTCATGCATACGGCAAATCCCTGCGTACAGTTAAATCCTGTGTGGGAAGTACCTGGTGTCGCTATGGTGTCGATGATTCAATGGAATTGGCGATTTTTCTGGAAAATCGTTACAAGGGTTTACGTTCGCCCCACAAGCTTAAAATGGCGGTCTCAGGCTGTACCCGAGAATGTGCTGAAGCGCAAAGTAAAGACGTGGGGGTAATTGCCACTGAAAAAGGCTGGAATATGTATGTCTGTGGAAATGGCGGAATGAAGCCGCGGCATGCTGAATTGCTTGCTTCTGACTTGGATGTTCAAACCTTGATTCGCTATATCGACCGATTCTATATGTTTTATATTCAAACTGCTGATCGCCTGCAGCGGACCTCCGTATGGCGTGACAACTTAGAGGGCGGACTGGATTATCTCAAAGCAGTGGTGGTGGAAGATTCTTTGGGACTGGCAAGCGAGTTAGAGCGCCGTATGGATCATGTCGTCGGCACCTATCAAGATGAATGGCGTACCGCGGTTGAAAATCCAGAGGTGCGTAAACGCTTTATCACCTTTATTAATGCCAAAGCTGAACAGCAGAATGATCCTCATATTCAGTTTACGCAGGCGCGCGGACAAATCCGCCCAAAAACATTCGCGGAACGAGAGAGCAATCGTATTGCTGTCGTTGAAGCATAAGCATTTTGGGGCAATGAAGGAAATTAACCATGACGATTTTAAAAGAAATGAACCTTATACAAGAACTCGAATGGGTCGAAATTTGTCATCTCGATGATGTCACCCCGAATACGGGGGTCGGTGCATTGATCAACGAGCAACAAATTGCGCTATTTCGTGTTGGGTGTGAGAAACGCGTCTATGCCTTAAGTAACCAAGATCCATTCAGCAAGGCATTTGTCATGTCTCGTGGCATTATTGGTGATCTGCAAGGTGAACGTGTGGTGGCTTCTCCGATCTATAAGCAGCATTTCAGCTTAGCAACGGGCCGTTGCCTTGAAGATAAAGATCAAAAACTGTTGGTCTTTCCAACCCAGATCAAAAATGGCCGTGTCTATATCAGTCCAACGCCACAAAAGACTTATATTACCAATAATGGCACGACGCAAGAAAAAATGAAGTTGGTTTTGGTGGGCAATGGTTTGGCTGGAATGCGCTGTCTGGAAGATTTACTGGACATGGCACCTGAGCGTTATGAAATAACAGTCATTGGTGAAGAGCCTTGGGGTAATTATAACCGCATCATGCTGTCACCGGTATTGTCGGGAGATAAAACCATTGAGGACATCATGCTGCATTCACATACATGGTATAGCGATAAAGGCATTCGTTTTATTGCAGGTGATCCAGCAGTTAAAATTGATCGTCCGCGTAAACAAGTCTATACCCAAAAAGGTGAAATTGTTGATTATGACCGTTTGATTATGGCCACGGGCTCAAAACCTTTTGTTCCTCCCATTTCAGGTTCGAACTTAAAAGGCGTGATCAGTTTTCGTGATATTAATGATGTAAATACCATGCTGGATTACTGTAAAAACAAAAAAAATGCGGTGGTTATTGGTGGCGGATTACTGGGACTTGAAGCTGCGTATGGTCTAAAACAACGCGGGATGTGTGTGACAGTTTTACATTTGATGGATCGGATTATGGAACGTCAACTCGACAGTCGTGCAAGCAGTTTGTTAAGACAAAGTATTGAAGCGAAGGGTATTAATATCATCACACAAGCCAATACCGAGGCGCTTATGGGTGAAGAGGGTCATGTGAAACACATTCAACTCAAGGATGGCACTGTTTTAGATGCAGATCTGGTGGTTTTTGCCGTGGGTATTCGCCCGAATATGGCTTTAGCACAAAGTGCAGGTCTACGTTGCAACCGGGGCGTGATGGTAAATGACACCATGCAAACCTTTGATCCGAGCATTTACGCGGTAGGCGAATGTATAGAACATCGTCAGCAAACATTTGGTTTGGTCGAACCACTCTGGGGGCAAGCCTTCATTTGTGCTTCACATTTGGCTGAACATGGCAGCTTAACCTTTAAAGCACCGACAGTGCCCACTCAGCTTAAGGTCAGTGGCTGTGATGTATTTTCCGCTGGACGAATTGATCTAGATGATCATGAGCCTCAAGAGGATTATGAAGACATTATTTTGAATGATGAAAAACGTCAAATTTATAAACGCGTTATTATTCAAAAAGATAAAGTCATTGGTGCAGTTTTGTTTGGCGATACTGAAGACGGTGCATGGTATGCCGAGTTAATTGCTGATCAAACCCCGATATCTTCGATTCGTCATAAATTGCTCTTTGGTAAAGATTTTGCATTAAAACAGACAGGTTAATTTAAATAGAGTCATTGAAAAGTACATAAAGTTGATGAGTCGTTCAATGGCCGAGATTTAACGCAGGAAAACGGTGGCACCCATGCCACCTCTAGATTTTAGAATTTTTAGATCGTGAATATTTTAGATCGTCAATGTTTTTAGATCATGAATGTGTTCGTGAATTTCAAAGATTTTTTAAAATCATGTGGATGACTAAACGCGACATTCAATTGAATGTGTAGCAATGAGGAGCAAAGCAGTAATGAATAGTATCCCTGTAATGGAACTGCATAGCTCTACAGAATTAATAACTACAACGACCAACACCACCTGTCCCTATTGTGGTGTGGGCTGTGGTGTAACTGCACACGTGATCGAAACCACATTGGGGTCAAAAGTGAGGGTCGAGGGGGATATTCAGCATCCTGCCAACCACGGCAAACTGTGTATAAAAGGCAGTAACTTGGCCGATACTTTGGGACTGGAAACGCGTGTCCTCCATCCGATGCTGGGTCGAAAGAAACAGCGTGAAACTACAGACTGGAATACTGCAACAGATTTAATTGCGCACAAATTTCAACAATATATTGATCAATATGGTCGTGACAGTATTGGCTTCTATGTCTCTGGGCAATTGTTGACTGAAGACTATTATGTCGTGAATAAATTCGTCAAAGGTTATTTGGGGACAGCCAATATTGACACCAATTCACGTCTTTGTATGTCATCCGCCGTTGCCGCACACAAACGTGCGTTTGGTGAAGATATAGTTCCAGCCAGCTATACAGATTTTGAACATACCGACATGGTGGTCTTGGTCGGTTCTAACACGGCATGGTGTCATCCGGTGTTGTATCAACGCATCATGAAAGCCAAAGAGCAACGCGATGTGTTTGTGGTGGTGATTGATCCACGCTTTACCAGTACGTGTGAGGCGGCGGATCTACATTTACCGATTTTACCCGGACAAGATGTGGCTTTATTTAATGGTTTATTGCAGTATCTCTTTAAAAAGGGTCATGTAGATCAGGATTTTATTGCATCCCATACACAAGGTTTAGAGCAGGCGTTAGCGAACAGTCAAAGTGAAGCATCCATTGAAGATGTTGCCCAGCGTACGGGAATTTCCTTAGAAAAACTGCAGATCTTTTATGAAAAATTTGCCCAAACAGAAAAAGTGATGAGCCTATTTTCCATGGGCGTTAATCAATCTTCACAGGGCGTCAATAAAGCCAACAGCATCACCAACTGTCATTTACTGACTGGAAAAATAGGCAAACTGGGCGCAGCGCCATTTTCCATGACCGGTCAACCGAATGCGATGGGAGGACGTGAAGTGGGGGGGCTGGCCAATATGTTGGCGGCACATTTAGAACTGGAAAATCAAAGCCATCAACAATTGGTGCAAAACTTTTGGCAAAGTCCTTTCATTGCTCAGCAAGCAGGTTATAAGGCGGTTGATCTATTTCATGCGGTAGAAAGTGGCAAAATTAAAGCCATTTGGATTATGGCAACCAATCCTGTAGTCAGTCTGCCCGATGCAGATCAAGTCAAACGGGCTTTAGAGAAATGTGAATTTGTGGTGGTCTCTGATATTTGTCAAGACACCGACACCACGCAATATGCGGATGTACTTTTACCTGCTTTAGGTTGGGGCGAAAAAGACGGTACAGTGACCAATTCGGAGCGCCGTATTTCAAGACAACGTCGTTTTTTAGCGGCACCTAAAGACGCACAGGCAGATTGGTGGGCCATCAGTCAGGTGGCAAAAAAGATGGGCTTTACCGGTTTTGATTTTAACAATAGTCATGAGATTTTTTTAGAACATGCGCGATTATCTGCTTGCCAAAACGCGCATCTTGATTCGCGAAGCACCATCTCCAACTTCCGTTATTTCAATCTAAACGGCTTAACGGATTTAACTTTGCCTGAATATGATGAGCTGAAACCGGTGCAATGGCCGGTCTGGACCAAAAATCAGGCAGAAGGTGTGGTTGCTCGCTTATATACTCAAGGACAATTTAGTCATGTAGATGGCAAAGCCAAGTTTATTGCGACGTCGGCAGTTGATCCAGTTCACCTTGTCTGCGAAGAATTTCCATTGATTTTAAATACTGGTCGCATTCGTGACCAATGGCACACCATGACCCGTACGGGTTTATCCGCGAATTTAAGTGGCCACCGTGCAGAACCGTATTGTGAGATTCATCCGCATGATGCATTGAAATATGGAGTGAAAGCGGGTGAGTTGGTTGAGGTTAAATCGAAATGGGGTAACTGTGTTTTACGAGCAACGCTGAGCGATGATATTCGCCGCGGACAAGTCTTTGCGCCGATTCACTGGAACGATCAAGTCGCCTCTGACGCTCGTATTGGTAAAGTGGTTAATCCTGTTGTAGATGCGATTTCTGGTGAACCTGAATTTAAATATACACCAGTGATCATTCATCCTTTTTATAGCCAGTGGCAAGGCGTATTTTACGTGCGTCAGAGCTTTCAACACATCGTACAAGCTTCGATTGAAAATAGTGTATGGTGGACCAAAATCACCACTCCCAAAGCTGTGCGATATGAACTCGCAGACCGTCGCAAATTTACTCAGATTACGGAACAGTTAAAGGCGCGATTGCCCTTTGACGATGAAAGCTTTGAGTGGCTGAATATTGAAGATCAAACGGCGCATATCAGTCACACGGTGGTGCTCCAAGATGGACGTTTAATAGCAAGTTTATATATCGCCCCTTATGCATTGCTACCCGATCGAGATTGGGTCGCAAGTCTATTCAAGCGTGAGCGTTTGAGTGCGGTGCATCGTAAGGCACTGCTTGCGGGGCAACCGATGTCTAGGACGAACAATGAAGGTCCATTGGTCTGTAGCTGCTTTAAAGTGGGTAAAAACCGCATTATTGAAGCCATTAAAACTCAAAATATGAATGATGAAAAACAAGTCACCGCCTGTTTAAAAGCAGGTGGCAATTGCGGGTCATGTCTGCCTGAAATTCGTGGATTGATCAAAGTCTGTCAAGCGGAGAGGGCGGAATGAATAGCACAATAAAAAAACACATAGAAAAACAAATCAACCCATTCATTTATCCAAGCACTGATTTGGTGATTTTAGCGGGTGGACAAGCACGGCGCATGAATGGCATCAACAAGTTATTGCAGAAATTTGATGATCAAATTCAGCTGATCAAGATTCATCAGCAACTCAAATCAGATGTTGCACAGGTATGGATCAATAGCCATCGTGACGATTCGATCTATCAAAAGATAATTCCGAGCATTCATTGCTATCAAGATGATGAAAGCGGTTTTTTAGGACCACTCATGGGGATGAAAAGTGCTTGGTCACATGTACAAGCAGACTATGTACTGTTCGTACCTTGTGACGTGACCTATATTCCTTCAAAGGTGATTTTAAAATTACATCAAGCTTTGGCCAAAAATGGCTTGGCAGAAGTGGCCTATGTAGAAATAAATAAACAGGCACTGTACCCATTCTGCTTGGTGAAGCGCAGCAGTTTAGCCACTTTGACGCTGCATCTTGAACAAAAACAGCGCAGTCTAAAGCACTGTTTTACAAATTTGCACGCACAAGTGGCACATTTTAAAAATCACACCCTATTTTTTCACAGTATTAATTCTATGGATGAATTGCAACAGCATCAACAACTCAAATTTTTGCATTAAAACCGAATGCTCCTGCTTAAATTTTAATATTTGGCTTTTTGGCACAAAGCTGGAACATTTATTGCAAGATATATCTGAACAAGATGGGGCGATTGAATGCTTGCGCACAAAATCGGTGCAGCCATAGCTGAATCGCTAAAGATGGATGTTGAACATGAATCTGATGACATTGGTTAACTTTGAGCTTAAACCTCAGCTTAACCCTCAGCATAGACCTGAGTTTGAAAATGACGTGCAATTTGTCGATCAGTTTGGTCGTATCAAGCGCAAGCTACGGATTTCAGTGACCGATCGCTGTAATTTTAAGTGTGTCTATTGCATGCCCGAACATCCAGACTGGATAAAAAAACAAGATTTACTCAGTTTTGAAGAACTTTATACATTTTGTGATTTTATGGTGCGCCATGGCATTGAGTCTATTCGAATCACCGGAGGTGAGCCATTAATGCGACAAGGACTCGTGCATTTTATCGCGCGGTTGCAAAATTTAAAAAAGCTCGGTCTTAAACGCATTTCCATGACCACCAATGCGCATTATCTCAAACAATATGCATACGCTTTGAAACAAGCGGGACTCGATGATTTAAATATCAGTTTAGACAGTTTGAATGCTGATCAGTTTCGACAGCTGACGAAAAAAGACTTGTCACCAGTATTGGATGGCATTCGCGAAGCTCAAGCGGTTGGATTTCCAATAAAGATGAATTGCGTATTAATCAATGGGATTAATGACGATCAGATTTTGCCTTTGGCACGTTGGTCAGTTCAAGAAAAAATGAGCGTACGTTTTATCGAATTTATGCCGCTCGATGGTGATCGAAAATGGTCGAGCCAACATGTGGTCAGTGAACAACAGATTTTAGACACTTTAACCACTGAATTTGCCGTGACCAAACATGCGATGACTCATCAAGCGACTGATTCACTTCATTCTCATTCAAGTCATTTAGCTTCAGCGCATGCAAGCTCAGATCCAGCACGACAATATTTTATTGATGGTCATCCGATTGGAATTATATCGACCATAACTCATTCATTCTGTGGCACTTGTGATCGTATACGCCTAACGGCACAAGGTGAATTTTATAACTGCTTATTTGCTCCAAAAGGCTTAGATCTTAAAACAGAAATTAAAGCGCTCACTACATCTCAAACTTTCAGTGATGTGAGTTTATACCGTATTTTGTCTGCTTATATTTGGAATAAAGAGGCCGGTTTCCACGCCATTCAGCAGCGTTTAAACAATCCAAGTATGGATAAAAAAAGTATGGATAAAAAAAGTCGTAAAATCAGCATGCATATGCTGGGAGGTTAAGATGTCAAAAATCAAGATCAAAATTGACGCCTTTGGTGCAGTAGGACAGCAGTTGCCTCAAGATTTAGAAATGATATGTCCTATAAATAGCACTGTTGCTACGGTTTTAGATCAAGTTGGACAAGGATATCCAGAAGCAAGGGCCATGATTGAACGCTGCGCCTGCGCCATTGGAGAGGATATTATCTCACGTCAACGCAAACTTAACTTGGACATGACCTTAGTGCTACTTTCACCTGTAGCTGGAGGCTGAACATGCATATGTTGAAACAGTTTTCACGAATTCAAAATACAGCCTTAAGTTTGAATCATTTTGATGAAATTGAAACTTTTCCTGAGTGTGGGGGTGTTGGTGTTTTTGTCGGTATTGTGCGCAATCATCATGATGGAAAAGCAGTGAAAGCGCTGAAATATACAGCTTATGCACCAGTGGCTGAGAAAATGATTCGTCAGATTGAGCAGGATATTCAGCAAAAATATGCGGTGTCCTATGTCCGAGTGATCCACCGTGTAGGCGCTTTAGAGATTGGAGAGAAAGCTATTATCGCGATTGCCTATGCAGCCCATCGCCGTGAAGCTTTTGCAGCCTGTGAAGAAGCGGTAGAGCGGGTCAAGCATGAAGTCCCTGTTTGGAAAGAAGAATTCTATACCGATGGTAGCAGTCAATTTGTCGAGGGCTGCTGTATTCGTAAAGACGCGGATGTTAAACCCATTCAAGAAACTTCCCTACATACAACTCAGCATCATCATTCGTGTCAGCACTGATCTATAAGCAGCAATGTTTAGAATTTAATGTTGTAAAAATTAAATATATTAAAATAGGATCACGTAATGAAAAATGTTGGGATGAAAGCTGAGAGTTATCGGGTCGCGATCGCAACAGGGATTTTGCATGCACCACCGCATTGTATTGAACTACTGCGTAGCGGTCAGACTGAAAAAGGCGATGCACTGAAAACGGCACGCATTGCGGGCATTTTAGCGGCGAAACGTACCGATGAGCTGATTCCACTGTGTCATCCACTGCCGATTTACCGTGCTGAAGTTGAGTATGAACTGGGTGATGCTTTTGTGGAAATCATAGCCACAGTTGAAACGATTGGCCCGACAGGTGTGGAAATGGAAGCTTTGACCGCGGTCAGTCTGGCGGGTTTAACCTTATATGACATGCTGAAACCGCACTGCGAACCTGAAAATTTATGTATGGATCAGGTGAAACTACGCCAGAAAAAAGGCGGTAAATCTCATTTCACCCGTGTACTCAAAGAGCCTTTATCGGCATCGATTATTGTGCTTTCGGATACCGTCGCATCAGGAAAAAAACCAGATACAGCAGGCCAAAATGTCTTGGAAATGTTGCAAGAAGCAAACTTTAGCGATATTTCTTATCTGGTGATTCCAGACAGTCCAGAGCAACTTTTAGCATTGATTGAATCACAAAAAAATCACTATCCTTTGATCTTAACTGTCGGCGGTACAGGACTCGGACCGAAAGATTTAACGGTTGAGACGATTCAACCTTTATTAAAACGAGAAATTCCGGGATTGATGGAAGCGTCGCGTAGTTTTGGCCAAAAACGCACACCATATGCAGCTTTAAGTCGTGGTGTCGCAGGTTATATCGACAGCAGTCTGGTCATGACCTTACCTGGTAGCCGTCAAGGTGCAAAGGAATCTTTGATTGCTGTGCTGCCTGCCTTGGTGCATTTATTTGATGTTCAAAAAAACATACCTCACTCAGGCGGTTATCAATGAATAGCCATGGCTTAGGATGTGGTGCTGAACAAGGCTTGATCACAGTAGATCAAGCCTTGGATCTCATGTTCACTCGGATTCAACCCCTAAGCACTGAAATCATTGAATTAAAACAGGCTTTAAATCGTTATTTAGCAACGGATCTTTACTCACCTATAAACTTGCCATTATTCGCACAAAGTGCAGTCGATGGTTACGCCATTTGTGCAACATCAATGATTGAGTCTGATACTGAATTTGAACTAATGGGTGAAATTCAAGCCGGGCATTCGTCCGCGTTACACCTCAAAGTAGGTCAAGCGGTTCGAATCTTTACCGGTGCGGAAACTCCGATTGGAACGACAACCATTGCACGTCAAGAAATTGTACAGGTCTTTGACCTATCCAAAATTGAAATAAGAGCACCTTTAAAACCCCATGTAGATATACGTGATCTCGGTGAGGAAATTTCAGAGGGTCAGTTACTGACACCTGCTGGACAACAACTTTCTGTGGGTGCAATTGCCGCTTTGAGTATGGCAGGTATTCAACACGTCGAAGTTTTTCGTTATCCCAAAGTTGCGGTGGTGATTACAGGAGATGAAGTTGCACGAGATATGGAGGATTACAGCACAGGCAAGATTTTTGATGCCAATGGACCTTTAATTGAGACATGTTTCCAAAAGCAAGGGCAACAGGTTGAAATTTTCCATGTGGCTGATACAGAAGTTGCTGTAAAAGATTTAATCCAAAAATTATCAAAAAGTTATGACTTGATTCTGACCACGGGTGGAGTATCGGTAGGGGATTATGATTTTATTCGGCCAGTAACCTTGGCTTTGGGTTTTGAGCAAATTTTTTGGAAGGTCAAACAAAAACCGGGCAAGCCGATATTTTTTGCCGTATTGGAACGAGAGGATACTTCAGCTTGTTATTTACTCGGTTTACCAGGTAACCCTGCAGCGGTTTATGTGGGAATGCAGATTTACACATCAGTATTACTCAATGCACTCCAAGGACAAAAGCAACTGCCCAATTGGTTTAGTGCAGTACTGACCCATGATTTAAAAATGGACGCTAGAGAACGCTTTTTAAGAATGTCGGCGCATTTTGATCAATCTATTTTGAAAGTCACCAGTTTATCGAACCAACAGGCACATATGCTGAGTAATCTAATGCAGGCCAATTGTCTGGTACGTATTCCCGCGGGTCAAGGTTTAACTAAAGGGCACATCGTGCAAGGTCTGTTTATACATTGATTTAGGAAATATGTATGAAAAAGTCTGTGTTTTTAGCAATTTGTTTAGGCTATGCCATTTCTTCAACTTCTTATGCGGATACGGTAAAAGTGTATGCAGCTGCTAGTTTAAGCAATGCTATGACCGATATTGCAAAAATTTATCAAATACAACATCCTAAAACTAAAATAATAGCTGTATTTGGTGCGACTTCAGTACTCGCCAAACAAATTGAAGCAGGGGCAAGCAGTGATGTATTTTTTTCTGCCGATCGAGAATGGATGAATTATTTAGTTCAAAAAAAACGAATCGATTCAAATTTGGTTAAACCCTTCCTATTCAATCAACTGGTGGTCATCAGCCCTAAAAATTTAAATATTACATTTCAAGCACAACCAAATTTCAATTTTGCGCAAGCGTTTAAGGGGCATTTGTGTACAGGACAAATGGAATCTGTACCTGTGGGTAAATATGCCAAACAAAGTCTGATTCACTTAAATTGGTTCAAGAGCTTGAAAGGTCGCATTGTAGGGACAGATGATGTTCGTGCAGCATTGGCTTTTGTAGAGCGTGGCGAATGCGACGTTGGGATTGTCTATAAAACGGATGCTTTAATGAGTGCTAAAGTCAAAATCATTGGCGTATTTCCGACTCATTCCCATCGCCCTATTGTTTATCCAGTCGCATTGACCCGGCAAGGTAGACTCAATAAACAGGCTGTGCACTTTGAACACTTTGTTAAACACAGTCCAAAAGCCAAAGCTATTTTTCAAAAGTATGGCTTTATGTTCACATTAAAATAACAGGAACTGCGCATGTTGAGTCCAGAAGAGCTGAGCGCGCTTTATTTGTCTGCGAAAGTTGCCTTATTTGCAACAGTTTTTTCTTTACCCTTTGCTATAGCATTGGGCTGGTATCTGGCCCGTTATGAATTTCGGCTTAAGTTTATTGTAGAAGCATTATTACAGTTGCCCATGGTTTTACCTCCTGTTGTGCTGGGCTATTTGCTGTTGGTCCTGTTTGGCAATCAGGGCATGATTGGTAAATACTTAAATGCATTTGGCATACAACTGGCATTTAACTGGAAAGGTGCTGTTTTGGCTTCCATGATTGTGGCATTTCCATTGATAGTACAACCCATTCGTTTGTCTTTTCAGTTAATGAATCCACAACTTGAGCAGATTGCAGGTTCTCTGGGTGCGTCGCCTATTAAAATATTTTTTAGCATTCATTTACCTTTAGCGATCCCCGGAATTTTAATAGGCAGTATTTTGTGTTTTAGCCGAAGTTTGGGAGAGTTTGGAGCAACCATGACCTTTGTTGGCAATATTCCAGAGGAAACCAGAACCATTCCCATTGCCATTTATTCATTTTTGCAACAACCCAATGGCGAGGAAATGGCGATGCGTTTGGTGAGCTTATCTTTGCTTTTGGCATTTTCCGCATTAATTGCGAATTATTTTATTTTGCAAAAGTATCAGCGCAAATTGGGAGCTTAAAATGCTGAAATTTAATTTTCAATATCAACATGCAGACTTTAAGCTGAATGTAAAGTTGGATATGCAGCATAAATTATGCGGTATTGTGGGTGTATCTGGCAGTGGTAAAAGCACATTGCTAAAAAATATTGTTGGACTATTGAAGCCTCAACAAGGCTCTATTGAGTTTAATGAGCAGCGATTATTAGATACACAGCAAAATATTGATATTCCCATGTATCGCCGTAAAATTGCCTTGGTTTTTCAAAATGCGTTGCTATTTCCACATATGAATGTCGCGCAAAATCTAAATTATGCCGAAAAATGGGGGGCGAGTTTAGAGCGAAAATTTCAGTTTAAAGAGGTTGTAGCACTGCTAGAGTTAGAGCCTTTATTGAAACGTCAAGCAGCACAACTTTCAGGTGGTGAAGCTCAGCGGGTGGCGATTGGTCGGGCATTGTTATCTTCCCCGAATTTATTATTGCTTGATGAACCTTTAACTGGGCTAGATTTACATTTAAAACAACAAATTTTACCGTTTTTAAAAAGGATTATAAATGAGCTTGATTTACCGATCATCTATGTGACCCATCACATCAATGAATTAGATTATTTGAATGCAGAAATTTATCAAATGCTAAAGAACGAAAATGCTGAAACTTTATTGGCTTTAGTGTCATAAAAGCCTAATTTTAACAAAAAGTATTAATTCTTAATGTTATGTTGATTAAGTTGGCTATCTATATAAAAATTAAAAAATGAAGAGTGATAAACTCAACATGGGGATAAATGAATGAACAAGATCACCTGTTCATTCACAGAATTATCCATATTACATACTCGGATAATTTGGACGACCAGCATCTTCCGGACTATACCAGTAGGATTTTACTACCGTAAATTTCGCAGGAAATGACCTGTGCAGAACTGATTTGTCGATTTGTCAGTGCGTTGAACCATGATTATCTTACATGCTATCGATATTCGATCGATTAATGTCAATACCTTGCTATGGCGCTGTTCACTGCTCAGGTCACAATATCTATTTATTAACTGAAAAATTAAATAAAATAAAATCGGAACATGTGTCCGGTTTTATGGGCTTTAAGCGGCTATAAATTGCTTCAATGCCAGATTAAACATTTCAGGTTGTTCAATATTGGAAATATGTGAGGCATCAATTTCAAACAGCGCACTGCTTTTAATGTTATTCACCATATATTGTGCATCTGCAACAGTGGTCACAGGGTCTTTGCTGCCTGCAACCACAAGCACAGGTATACGAATATCCTTTAATTGTTCGCGTAAATCTGCTTGAGATAATGCCTCACAACAACTTGCATAACCCTCAGGGCTACCCGCTGCCAGATTATTTGACAGGGTGGTGACGATCTCTGCATGATGCTCAATAAACATTGGCGTAAACCAGCGTGATGCCGCAGTTGAGGCAATACCGTCTAAACCTTGCTCACGAACCAGTTGAGCACGTTCATTCCATGCGCTTTCTTGACCAATTTTAGCCGCAGTATTACAAATCATGACATGGTTGAAACGGTCTGGATGATGAATCGCGAGCCATTGACCTGTGAGTCCACCCATTGAAATACCACAAAAAATTGCTTTATTAATATGCAAATGATCAAGCAAATGAATCATATCTGTGCCGAGTTGATCAATGCTATAAGGACCTTGGGGTGCAGAAGACTCACCATGGCCACGCGTGTCGTAGCACACGATATAAAAGTCATGTTGTAGGGCATCAATTTGTGGCTGCCACATACTGAAATTTGTACCCAGCGAGTTAGAGAAAATCAGCGCAGGTTGTGTATGATCACCAAAGGTTTGGTAATGAATTTCGGCATCGTTTGAGATGAAAGTTGGCATTGTTATCTATCCTTAATCTTTTTTGAATCCGCTAAAGTTTACTTTGATCAAAAGGGCTTGTTTGACGATTAAACACGTTCAATAATTAAAGCGATGCCTTGACCGACACCAATACACATTGAACATAGGGCATATTTCCCACCTGTTTGTTCAAGCTGATTTAGGGCTGTGGTAACAAGACGTGCGCCAGATGCACCCAGCGGATGACCCATCGCAATTGCACCACCATTAGGATTGACGTGCGCTGCGCCATCCGCCAGACCTAAATCACGGGTGACCGCCAAAGCTTGAGCCGAAAATGCTTCATTCAGCTCAATGACATCCATTTGCGCTAAAGTAAATCCTGTTTGTGCCAAGAGTTTTTTAATAGCAGGCGCTGGACCAAAACCCATGATGCGTGGTTCAACACCGACTACGGTCGCCCCGATGATTTTCGCGCGTGCTTTTAAGCCGTACTGCGTCACTGCGTCTTCCGATGCAATTAGAAGTGCAGCTGCACCGTCATTAATTCCTGATGCATTCCCAGCAGTGACTGTGCCATCGGCTTTGACTACAGGTTTTAGTTTAGTCAAAGCTTCAAGTGTGGTCGATGCACGCGGATGTTCGTCTTTATCGACCACCACAGGCTCACCTTTACGCTGTGGAATCACTACAGGCACGATTTCATTTTCAAAGAAGCCCCGTGCTTGGGCTGCTGCTGTACGTTGTTGACTATTCAGCGCAAACTGGTCCTGATCAGCACGATTGATATTGAATTGTTCCGCTACGTTTTCCGCGGTTTGAGGCATAGTTTCAACACCATACAGTTCTTTAAGCTTTGGATTGATGAAGCGCCAACCCATGGTGGTGTCTTCAAGCTTTTGAGCACGACCATAAGCACTTTCAGATTTGCCCATCACCAGCGGCGCACGAGACATACTCTCGACACCACCTGCAATGATGAGATCTGCTTCACCCGCTTTAATCGCACGTGCTGCCATAGCAACAGCATCGAGTGATGATCCACATAAACGGTTTACTGTGGTCGCAGGCACTTGATATGGCAAACCTGCTAAAAGTGCAGACATGCGTCCGACATTACGGTTGTCTTCACCTGCTTGGTTGGCACAGCCGTAGATCACGTCATCGATTTTTTCCCAATTGATGCTTGGGTTACGTTCAATTAAGGCTTTGATGGGTAATGCACCTAGATCATCCGCACGGACAGGAGCGAGTCCCCCTGCATAACGACCAAAAGGGGTGCGAATGGCATCAATAATATATGCATTTTTCATTCTATGAATCCTTGAAACTAAGCTCCTCCCTTTTTAAAGGGAGGTTGGGAGGGATTTAAAGGAAATTAACTTTGAGTATTAATCCTCCTTGCGGAGCAGTACTCCTCATCCCGCCTTTAAGAAAGGAGAGACTTTTCGCTTTAGGTTGTTGCATCAATCAGCTTCGCGCCCGTCATCGACTGCAATTCCTCAAAAGACAGTCCTTCGACTTTCTCAATCACTTTCATACCGTCGTTTGTGACATCAATCACACACAGGTCGGTATAAATACGATCGACACATTGAAGTCCAGTTGCAGGATAAGACAGCTCAGCGACAATTTTTGGTTCGCCTTTTTTAGTGACATGATCGGTGGTAATAAAGACTTTTTTGGCACCCACAGCCAAATCCATCGCACCGCCCACCGCAGGAATCGCATCTGGAGCACCAGTATGCCAGTTGGCAAGATCCCCGTTTTCAGCGACTTGAAATGCACCCAGCACTGCAATATCCAAATGACCTCCGCGCATCATGGCAAATGAATCCCCATGATGGAAATAAGCACCACCTTCTAGCAGGGTCACAAACTCTTTGCCTGCATTGATCAGTTCTGGATCTTCTTCACCTTTCGCAGGAGGTGGGCCAAATGCCAGTAATCCATTTTCAGAATGTAAAAAAACGTCTTTGTCTGAGGGTAAATAATTTGAAATTTTAGTCGGTAAGCCAATGCCTAAGTTGACATAAGCGCCGTCTGGAATATCTTGTGCCACACGCTCAGCAATTTGGTCACGTGTTAATTTGTTATAGCTCATTCGCTTCTCCTGAACGCTTAGGCTTGAATATCTGGGGTAGACGGCATTACCGCAACCACATGCTGTACAAAAATTCCCGCAGTAATAATATGCTCAGGATCAAGTGTACCCAGTTCAACAACTTCAGAAACTTGAGCAATGGTCACGTCTGCCGCCATGGCCATGATGGGGCCAAAGTTACGTGCAGATTTGTTATAGACCAAATTGCCCCAACGATCGCCTTGATGGGCTTTGATTAAAGCAAAATCAGCTTTAATCGGATTTTCCAAGACAAAGTCTTTACCTTCATAATTGAGTGTTGGTTTACCTTCAGCCAACAATGTTCCAAACCCTGTTGGCGTATAAATCGGTCCAAGCCCCATACCTGCCGCTTGAATACGACATGCTAAGTTGCCTTGTGGCACCAGTTCGAGTTCGATTTTTCCTGCGCGATAAATTTCATCAAATACATAAGAATCAGATTGGCGAGGGAATGAGCAAATGATTTTACGTACCGCGCCAGTTTTCAGCAGTTTTGCTAGACCGTAGTCGCCATTTCCTGCGTTGTTGTTCACAATGACCAAATCTTTCACACCCAGATCAATCAAACCGTCAATGAGTTCTGCCGGTTGTCCTGCTGTACCAAAACCACCAATCATGATGGTTGCACCATCTTTGATTTGAGAAAGGGCTTCTTTTAAAGAAGCGGAGCTTTTATCGATCATAATGTATCCTACTTAAGCTGTGCTAAATCTATCTGTATGAACTTCATTGTTTGGATTCAGGGAGAGAAGTTGAAGTGTTCACTGCTGGCGATGTACGGTTTTTTTTGCTGAGGATAAGATGTGCAATGATGCCAATACAAATCCCCCAAAAAACCGAACTTAAACCCAGAAATTGCATACCAGATGCAGTGGCTAAAAAAGTAATCAGCGCTGCATCACGTTGATTTTCATCTTTCATTGCAGTGCTGATATTGATCCCAATGGCACCAAGCAATGCCAAGCCTGCCAAGGCTGCCACCAACTCTTTAGGCAATAAGCTAAACAACATCACGATACTGCCTGCAAAGAGTCCACCTAAGATGTAGAACAACCCATTTGCAACGCCTGCGATATAACGTTTATCTTTGAGCTCATGCGCATCTTTACCCATGCATAAAGCTGCGGTAATCGAGGCGAGCACAATGGTGATTCCGCCCACACAAGCAACTGCGAGCGATGCGATACTGGTGGTGGTAATAATCGGTTTGGCAGGCGTGTCATAACCGCTGAGTTTCATGATTGCCATGCCCGGCAAAAACTGACCACTTAGACTGACCAGAATTAATGGAATGGCAAAATTGAGCATGCCGTTTAGTGTCCATTCAGGAGAAATAAACTGTGGAATGGCTAGGCTAAACTGCATTTCAACAGGATTCATTTTGCCCAAAACTAAACTGAGTACGATACCTGTAATCAAGACCCACAGCATGCTATAGCGAGGGGAGATACGTTTAGAGAGCAGAAAAACCAAAAGCATACCAAAGACAATCCAAGGCATGCTGTCGGTTGCAGTAAATAATCCGAGTCCAAACTGAAATAAAATGCCTGCCATCATGCCGGCAGCAATGGACTGTGGAATCCAGTGCAACAGTTTGTCGAAATATCCACTCACGCCAATGACTAAAATCGCAATTGCAGCGGTAATGTAAGCTGCAACGGCTTCATTCAAACTTAAATCTGGGAATAAGCTCACCAATAGTGCCGTACCAGGTGCAGACCATGCTGTAATCACGGGAACTTTATATTTAATCGATAAATAAATCCCTGCCACAGCCGCACCAATGGAAATCCCCCAAATCCATGAAATCATCATGGCGGAAGACACATTGGCTTTTTGTGCAGCTTGAAAGAAGATAATCAAGGGTCCTGAATAGGAAATCAGCACAGCCAAAAATCCTGCGACTGTTGCTGAAAGTGACCAATCTTGCTTCAAGGTTTTAAACAGGGTCGTCATTGCTACTGCCTCCATGCTGAGAAATCAATACACCTGTAACTCATTTATAATCAGATTTAACCCTGATCGCCACCACCGACTGGAACCACAGTTCCTGTCATATAAGAGGATTCATCCGATGCCAGAAACACAATGGCATTGACTTGTTCTTGGATACTGCCATAACGACCCATGAAGGTACGATCAATAGTTTGATCAACCACTTCTTGCATCCACTGCTTTTCATGGTCTGTAAGCGGTGTGGCATTGCGTGGAACTTTACGAGGCGGTGCTTCTGTACCACCTGTTGCAACTGCATTTACACGAATACCATCTTGTGCGTGTTCAAAAGCAAGCGCAGCCGTGAGTGCATTGACACCCCCTTTAGATGCCGAATAAGGCACTCGATTGATCCCACGTGTTGCAATTGAAGACACGTTTACAATCGTACCTTTCTGGTTTTTAATCATTTCAGGTAAAACTGCACGGCAGCACCATAGTGTTGGGAACAGTGAACGATTGACTTCTTTCACAATTTCTTCTTCAGAAAACTCTTGGAAAGGTTTCATCCAAATGGCACCACCGACATTGTTAATTAGAGCATCCACACGACCATAAACTTCAATGGCTTTGGCAACCACAGCTTGTGCACCTGCAAAGGTTTCAAGATCCGCATTGATGGTGATTGCATCACCACCTTGTGTCTTAATTTCAGCCAGCACATCTCTCACGTATGCAGACAGGTCTGCCATCACCACTTGTGCGCCTTCTGCTGCCACTTGTAGAGCAACTCCGCGACCAATGCCTTGTGCAGCACCCGTCACGATCACGACTTTATTTGAAAATCGATTTGGATTTGACATTGAAATATCTCCTAAGCTAGACCTTTAAATCAGACATTAATTGGCAGAGAATTTTTCAAACAGGAAGTTTGCAGGTTTAACGCCTTCAGTATCCAACCAACCACGAACAGCTTCCACCATTGGAACTGGACCGCATAGGTATACATCTACATCACCACCGTTTAACCAGTCATTTTCAATATGACCTGTCACGTAGCCTTTACGCTCATGATTTGAGTCAGGGCTTGCCACCACAGTGCGGAACTCGAACCACGGTAGTTTGTCTTGAAGTTCATTCAGTTTTTCCAAAGCCACCAAATCAAAGTCATTGGTTACGCCAAAGACCAGACGTATAGGATGATCTGAGCCTTTTTCTTCCAAGACTTTAAGCATTGACATGAATGGAGCAATACCTGTACCGCCTGCAAGCATGACCACTGGACGCATAACATTACGTAAGTAGAAGCTACCAAATGGACCTGTGAAGGTCATTTTATCGCCCACTTGTGCATTGGCACTTAGGAACTCACTCATTTTGCCGTTTGGCACGTTACGCACCACAAAACCCGTTAAACGATTACCTGGTTTAGAGCTAAATGAATAAGAGCGTGTTTCTGTTGTGCCTGGAAGACCGACATTGACATATTGACCTGCCAGGAAATGAATATCAGGCTGACCTTCATCCAGTTGAATATCAAAAGTGAGGGTGGAGTCTGATAATTTTTCTACACGAGTCAAGCTGCCTTCAAAAGCATGAATCTGAGTTTTACATACATCAGATGAGGCTTGAATTTGAAATACTGCATCAGAAGTTGGTTTACATTGGCAAGCCAAAATATAACCTTCAGCAGCTTCTTCAGGGGTTAGTGCATCTTCAATATAGGTTTCTTCAGGCATATCAAACGAACCTGATTCACAAAATGCGCGGCAAGTACCACATGCGCCATCACGGCAATCCAGTGGAATGTTAATCTTTTGGCGATAAGCTGCATCTGATAGACTTTCACCTTGAGTGACGGTAATAAAACGTGTAACGCCATCTTCAAATTGAAGTGCAATATTGTGGTTTGACATGGCTGAATATCCTTTATCAATCTTGTAGAACTAGACCTAAGTAGCCCAGATCCATCAGGGCTAGGCGGTGTTTAACCTCGCTGCAGGAGAGGGAGATATTCATCCCGCAGTCTGAAAGGGAACCGGTTAGATTAGAGGTGGTAAATATCAATCACTTGGTTGATATAGTCATTTTTGAGTACCACATATTTACTTAAAATTTGTGGTTGTTCATTTGAAAAATCAATTTCATAACGTGACATACCAAAGTAGCTATAACTGGTCTTGTAACGGAAACTTAAAGTGTTCCAGTTAAAACGCACAGTGATTTTATCGCCATTACGTTCCAATACTTCAATATTACTAATGTTGTGACTGGTACGTGTGTCAGGCATGGTTGCAGAAGAACGTTCTGTTTTAATACGGAATACACGGTCTTCTAAACCTTGACGGTCAGGGTAATAGATCAGTGAAATTTCAGACTGTGGGTCAGTTGTTAGTTGGTCATCATCATCCCAAGCAGGCATCCAAAATGAAGCGGATGGGGCGTAGCAATTGACCCACTTATCCCACTGTTCATCATCTAGAAAACGCGCTTCACTGTATAAAAACTGTGAAATATTTTCTAATGAAACAGCATTTTGCGTTGTAGGCGTGTTCATGCGGTTTCTCCTGTTGTTGACGTTTCAGTTTCAGCGAGCTCTTTTTCAGATTGAATGGCTTTTTTCATACTGTGTAACCAGTATTGATGCTGAGCCAAATACAGGCCTTCATCTTCAGTTTTGATACCGCTCAAAACAGGTTTTAAACCAATTTCATCTGCGGCTTCATCTGGTCCATGAATCCAATGTTTTGAACCACGGCACATGTCATTCCATTCAAGTTCAATGCCGGCATAACCTGCTTGGCACGCACGGAATTCTTCTAAGTCATCAGGGGTTGCCATGCCTGATGCATTAAAGAAGTCTTCATACTGACGAATACGGCGTGTACGTGCTTCTGGTTCTTCACCAACAGGTGCAATACAGTAAATGGTCACTTCAGTTTTATTGACTGAAATTGGGCGAAGAACACGAATTTGTGAACCGAATTGATCCATCAAATACACGTTTGGATATAAGCACAGGTTACGAGAGCGTTCGATCATCCATTTCGACATCGGCGCGCCGAAGTTTGCGGTGTATTCTTCTGCTTTGGTGAAGTTTGGACGGTCTTCTGGGTTTGCCCATTGCGTCCAAAGCAACATGTGACCATGTTCAAAGCCGTATGAACCACCCCCTTGTTTACCCCAAGAACCTGCGCTCATGGCACGAATATTATCGGCAGCTTGTGCTTCTTTACGGTGCTGCGTTGTTGCTGCATAGTTCCAATGCACAGCAGACACGTGATAACCATCTGCACCATTTTCAGCAGTCAATTTCCAATTGCCTTCATAGGTATAAGTAGAAGAACCACGCAGCACTTCTAGACCTTGCTCAGACTGACCCACAATCATGTCAATGATTTTGGTGGTTTCGCCCAAGAATTCTTCTAAAGACGGTACATCTGGATTTAAGCTGCCAAATAAGAAACCTTTATAATTTTCAAAACGCGCGACTTTTTTCAGGTCGTGTGAGCCGTCTTTATTGAAACAGTCTGAATAACCTGCATCAACTGGATCTTTAACTTTTAAAAGCTTACCTGAGTTATTAAATGTCCAACCGTGGAATGGACAGGTGTAGGTCGCTTTATTGCCTTTTTTATGACGACAGAGCTGTGCGCCACGGTGCGAGCAGGCATTGATCATGGCATTGAGTTCACCTTGACGGTTACGTGCAATGATGATCGGTTGACGCCCCATGTGTGTGGTATAGAAGTCATTGTTGTTTGGAATTTGGCTTTCATGCGCCAAGTACACCCAGTTGCCTTCAAAGATGTATTTCATCTCTAAGTCAAAAAGGGCTTGATCTGTAAATACAGAGCGATGAAGTTTAAATTCGCCACTTTCATAATCGTCAACTAAAAGTTCATCTATACGATCAAGGTGGCTTGTATTAATGACTGGAATACGTGGCATGTCCGTTCTCCGACTGACCAAATTTGGGCAAGTCACCGAAATGTCATCAAATTGACACTTCGGTTTCTTAAGATTCTTTAATTAAGCGCTAACGCGGCGACGATCAACTTCAGTCGTTGGTGCAGCAGCTTGTTCTTTAACCAGTTCAACATTGAACTGAATATGTTTGAATGGTTTGTTTAAACCACGACGCGCAATCTCAGCTTCATCCGTGACATCTTCAGCTGTAGCCACTAAACCATCACGTGTTGCAAATGCGAAGTCATCCCAAAGATACTTGTCGCCTTCAATATTGAATTGTGTGGTCAATTTGCGGTAGCCCGGTGCAGATACGAAATAATGCACGTGTGAAGGGCGGTTACCATGACGACCTAATTTATCCAGCACCAACTGTGTAGTGCCTTCTGGTGGGCAACCATAACCAACAGGCATCGTCGTTTGAGCAACATATTGACCTGAGGTATCTGTTAAAACTGTACGACGTAAGTTGAAGTCAGATTGTGACTTATCAAAGAATGAATAGTTACCTAAACTGTTGGCATGCCAGATTTCAACTTTAGCACCTTCGATGATATTACCTTGGGTATCCTTGACAGTTCCTTCAATGAATAAGGTCGGGATTTTATCTGTTTCAGAACCATCATCCATACGCGTAAAACCGATTGATTCAGGCGCACCTGCGACATACAGTGGACCTTCGATGGTGCGTGGTGTACCACCAGTAATCCCTGCTTTAGCATCAGCTTCGTCTGCACGTAAATCTAAATAATGCTCTAAACCCAAACCTGCTGCTAAAAGGCCCAATTCATTGGCTTGACCTGCATCTGTAAAATACTCTAAGCCTTTCCATAGCTCGCTTTGAGAGATATCTAAATCTTCAATCGCTTCGAAAAAATCACCTAACAAACGAACCACGATTTGTTGTACACGCGCGTCCACAGGACCTGTTGCGGTATCTACATTCATTTGTTTTACAAGTGCATCAATTTGTTGACGGTTCATACTAATTCTCCTTAAGTATGCATGCTCATTGGGTGGCTGTTGTGCTTTGTGTAGAAAGCTTTTAGCTGCCACGTTCCTTGTTTGAATCCATGTGTGTTGCAACAGACCTTGACTAAGTATCCTTGTCTGTGTTGAAAATGATCGGAATCATTTTCAATTTTTTCATGTTAAAAAAATATTCTATTTGTGCTGAACGTTTAAATTAACGGTCATCTTCATGAATTGAAGAAGGGTGGCGATTTAAAGCCATCACTTCAATGTTCATATATGGATAAAGCGGAAGACCTTGCAAAATGCTGTGTAGTTCTTCATTACTTTCTACATCAAAAATACTGGTATTTGAGTACTGACCCGTAATACGCCAAATATGACGCCATTTGCCTTGACGCTGTAATTCATGCGAATAAGCTTTTTCTACAGCTTTAATTTCGTTGGCTTTCTCCACTGACATATCCACTGGGATGTTGACATCCATTCTGACTTGAAAAAGCATGTGAAACTCCTTTGATTTACATCAATATCATGTCGGCGTATTAACGACGGCGTAGTTGGTCAATTTTGTCTTCATCCAACTCAATCCCTAAGCCTGCTGTGTTTGGAACAGTCAGTTCAAAGTTTTGGTATTGAAGGGGGTTTTTTAAAATTTCTTCAGTGAGCAGCAGTGGACCGAAAAGTTCAGTGCCATAGGCTAAATTTTCAAAGGTCGAGAACGCATGAGCAGAAGCAATCGTTCCGACTGAACCTTCAAGCATAGTGCCGCCATAAAGGTCAATCCCTGCCAGTTGTGCAATTTTATTCACTTCACAACCTTCGATCAGACCGCCAGACTGAGCTACTTTAACCGCAAATACAGAGGCTGCATGACGTTTAGCCAATTGATAAGCACTGTTTGGACCCATCAAGGATTCATCTGCCATAATCGCAATATCAAATCTGCGGGTTAAGCGTTGCATCGCATCGATGTTATCAATGGCACAGGGTTGTTCAATCAGATCAATACCACCATCTTGTAACAGTTGAATGCCTTTAATTGCTTCAAGTTCTGACCATGCACGATTCACATCCACACGAATAGACACGTCTGTTCCCAATACTTTTTTAATTGCTAAAACGTGTTCAACATCGGCTTCAACTGCACGCGAACCAATTTTGAGTTTGAAAATGTTGTGGCGTTTTGTCGCAATCATTTTTTGTGCTTCAGCAATATCTTTATCGGTATCACCTGATGCCAATACCCAAAGGACAGGTACGCTGTCACGTAAACGCCCACCCAGTAATTCGCTAACAGGTAAACCTAATCGCTGTGCTTGAATATCAAGCAGTGCAGTTTGAATGGCGCATTTCGCAAAGCGGTTACCATTAATATGTCGTTTGATTTGTTTTAAGGTTTGCGCAACGTTCAAACCTTTTAAGTTTTTAAGCAAAGGTGCAAAATAGGTATCAATATTGGTTTTAACGCTTTCTGGACTTTCATCGCCATAACCTAGGCCACCAATGGTGGTTGCTTCACCCCAACCGATAAATCCGTCATCGGTTGTGACTTTAACCAAAACCAGTGTTTGTGTTTGCATTGTCGCGACTGCCATCTTATGCGGGCGAATCGTTGGAATTTCGACAAGTAGCGTTTCTATGGATTTATACATCTTGAGCCTTCGCAACCTTGCTTTGTGTACCTGTTGTGATATACCTTAAAAGAATAATTATGTGCTGTCGAAGACCTAATTTGCATTTTAATATATAAAAAAGGTATGAAGTATTATGGAACTTAGACACCTTCGCTACTATGTGGCCGTTGTAGAGGAACAAAGTTTTACCAAAGCTGCTGAAAAATTGTTCATTGCACAACCACCTTTAAGCCGTCAGATCCAAAATTTAGAAGCTGAACTCGGAATTCAATTGTTTGAGCGAGGCAGTCGCCCACTTAAGACCACAGAGGCAGGTCAATTTTTTTATCAGCATGCGGTTAAACTTTTGTCTAATGCTGAAGAAATTAAAGCCATGACCATACGTGTAGGGATGGTTGAGAAAACAGTCACTATGGGCTTTGTCGGGTCATTGCTCTATGGACTACTACCTAAAATTGTCTACTTGTTTAGACAGCAGCAACCGCATTTAAAAATTGAACTCATTGAGATGAGCACCAAAGAGCAAATTCAGTCTTTAAAAGAAGGACGAATTGATATTGGTTTTGGTCGCTTACGTATTTCAGACCCTGCTGTGCGCCGAGTCCTGTTGCGTGAAGAGCCTTTAATGGTGGCGGTACATTCGAGCCATTCACTGGCGAGTCAAAAGCAAGGTGTATATCTGGCTGATATTGCTGATGAAAGTATTTTTCTATACCCAAGTCATCCCAAACCCAATTTTTCAACGCAAGTACGTAGTCTATTCTCAGAGTATGGTTTAGATCCAAAAAGTATGCGTGAAGTGCGCGAAATTCAGTTGGCACTGGGTTTAACTGCTGCGGGCGAAGGTATTTGTGTAGTGCCAGAGAGTGCCAAAACCATTCAGCTACCGCACTTACACTACATTCCCATTTTAGATGATGCGGCAACCAGTCCGATCTTTTTAGCGATTCGCTCGATGGATGAAAGTGAAGATATTCGCTCATTATTTGACTGTATTTATCAAGTCTATGATTTAGAAGCCATCAAATATGACAGGGCCGTGATCTAGTCAGAGCCTAAGTCTTAGACTTTGGTCATAGAGGGTTTTCTGTACGGTCGTATGCGATACTTAAAACAGCATCATCAACCCTATTTTAAGCCATCTACTCAAGCATTTTTTTAAAATTCACCAGACTTGTTTTTAATTTTATTTATAGATCCGAAAATTTGATTATGTGGTCAAAGATTCGGATTTTTTTCCACTCATCGTTAAGTCAGACTAGATAAATCTCAATATTTTTGCGAAATACCACCGATACTAAACATATAAGGTATTGTTTTCGCATTATTAATTTCAGTTACACACTTTAAAGGTATAAATATAGAGTTATTCGGTTTTGGACATTAAAAAAGCTTTGCGTCATTGTTCGCGGTAGATAAACATTCACGAGCAGGAGAGCAAGGTGAATACAGAAACAATCAATATCAACACGGTGGTTGATGAAGCGAAATTTACACCATTTCATTGGAGCGTTTTGATTTGGTGCTTATTGATTATTATCTTTGATGGTTATGACTTGGTCATTTATGGTGTGGCTTTACCACTACTGATGCAAGAATGGGGACTATCTACTGTTCAAGCAGGCTTTCTCGCCAGCACAGCACTGTTCGGTATGATGTTTGGTGCAATGAGTTTTGGCACACTGTCAGATAAAATTGGTCGTAAAAAAACCATTATGATTTGCGTTGGTATTTTCAGTGGTTTTACCTTCTTGGGTGCATTTGCATCCAATCCCACAGAATTTGGTATTTTACGCTTCTTGGCCGGTTTAGGCATTGGTGGCGTCATGCCAAACGTGGTGGCTTTGACCACAGAATATGCACCGAAGCGCATTCGAAGTACCTTGGTTGCAGTGATGTTTAGTGGCTATGCCATTGGCGGTATGGCATCTGCACTATTGTGGGGGCATTTCTGGTGGTTGATTATGGCTGGGAAATGATGTTCTATATCGCAGGATTACCATTTTTAGCACTGCCTTTAATATGGAAATTTTTACCTGAATCACTGATGTTTATGACCAAAAAAGGCGAAATTGAGAAAGTCCGTCAGGTGGTACAAAAAATTGCGCCTGAGATGAATCTACCTGTTGGTACTCGCTTTAAATTGGATGAACCTGTGGCAGGGGATGAGGCGCCTTTAAAAGCATTGTTCCAGCAAGGTCGTATGTTCAGCACCATGATGTTTTGGGTGGCGTTCTTTATGTGTCTACTCATGGTTTATGCATTGGGCAGTTGGTTACCCAAACTGATGCTTCAGGCAGGTTATTCACTCGGTGCAAGTATGTTGTTCCTGTTTGCCTTAAACATTGGTGGCATGGTCGGCGCGATTGGTGGTGGTGCAATGGCGGATAAGTTCCATTTAAAACCTGTATTGACCACCATGTTTGCGGTCGGTGCGATTGCTTTAATACTCTTGGGTTTCAATAGTCCTCAAGCGGTATTGTACGGATTGATTGGAATTGCGGGTGCTGCGACCATTGGGTCTCAAATTTTACTCTATACCTTTATGGCACAGTTCTATCCAGCGGCAGTACGTTCTACAGGTATGGGCTGGGCATCAGGGATTGGTCGAATTGGTGCCATTGTCGGACCTGTACTGACAGGTGCATTACTCACGTTAGAGCTACCGCATCAAATGAACTTCTTGGTAATTGCAATACCGGGTGTGATTGCCGCGATTGCAATTTTCATGGTGAACTTGAAAGCGTCAGTTGAAGGCGAGAAAATTAGACAGCCCCATTTAGTTGCAAATGTGGAACAGACTGCGCGTTGAGAAAAATAAGCCTACATCGATAGGGTGTAGGCTTATGTATTCAAATGAGCGAATAAAAAACTTAAAACCAAATTCGGTTCATTTTTTGAATGATTAGACTTTGATCAATACTGAATCAATATTTGTAGGCAATAAGTATTATTGGAATTAACTTCTTTTCATTAGACCATTTTAAACGGAAATTAAATCGAGTTTTTAAATCAGCAAAGTCAGGACTGACTTAAATAACATAGGATGTGTTAACCATGAATCATTTTAAAAAAACCACACTCATGATTGGATTAACTGTGAGCATGACAGGCATAGTTCATGCACAATCCGATACAGATATTGATCAGCTTCGTGCAGAAGTTAAAGAATTAAGAGACTTGATCAAGCAATATACACAGACTCAACAGCAGCAAAGTCAACATATACAGCAAGTACAGACTCAAGTATCCAATGCTGCTATAGCTCAGCCCAATCAAACTAAAACTCATAAACCCAATGGTTTAGCTTTAACTGTAGCAGGCTCAGAAGTGAAATTGTATGGTAATGTGCGTATGGATGCCCAATATCAAGCAGAAGGAGGTGCAGCCGCTCGTTTATATAACCAAATTAGTAGTGTACCTTTACAAGGTGTGAATGAGCGCAGCGATGAATTTAAATCTACGCTTTCAGCAACGCGCTTAGGACTTGATTTTAAGACCCCGACACAGGGCAAAGAAGTCATAGGTAAGCTTGAGGTTGATTTTTTAGGCGGTGCAAATTTTGATAATTTGCGTATACGTCATGCTTATGTCAATTATGGCAATTGGTTACTGGGTCAAACTTGGTCTAACTTTGCTGTACCCGATTATATGCCTGAAAGTGTAGATGCATTAGGTTTTGTCGGGGGTGCAGTGAAACGGACACCACAAGTCCGTTACAGCCACAGTTTTAATCCTGAAACCCATTTGATCAGCAGTATTGAAGATCCAAAAGACACATCCATCAGTACGCGTATGCCTGCATTTACCACGCGTTTAAATCATAAAGTGACTGATACATTGGCACTAAGCGGACGTGTAATGGCGCATGAGAAGCGTATCGATCAGGATGAAAAATGGGCATGGGGCGTGGGCTTAGGCGCCAAATACGATCTACTCCCAAAGACGTCGATTAAAGCAGATTATTACCATGTCAAAGGCGATAGCAGTTTTGTCTCATGGGCAAATACTGGCGTCCTTGCACGAAACAACGAAATTGTGGCACAGAATAAGTTTGATTCGATTACTGTGGGTGTGACCCAACAATTTAATGACAAACTACGCGGTACATTGGGCTATGGCTTTATGAAATTTGATCAAGACTCAGACTATATTAATGCTTCAGTCAATCAAACAGCGATCAACAAAGAGTTATGGCAAGCTTGGGCCAATATGTTTTACAGTCCAACCAAGCCGATTAGCCTAGGTGTGGAATATGTTTATGGTGAACGTGAAGCATTTGGCGCAGCACCAAATGCTTCTACTAAAGGCGAAGATAATCGAGTCAACGCCGTGGCAATTTATAACTTTTAAGGATCTTTTATAGCTTCTTAGATTAACTTTAAAAGAGAACAGCTCGTCTGTTCTCTTTTTTATTGAGGTTTTCTTTATGATTAAAAATCATCTTAATCATTTCCTTTTCTTAAAAACAATAGAACAGTGGTTCCTAAAGAGGGGGGCTTTATGTAAATTCGCTTCTCTTAAAAGGAGAAGAAATGTTCACGCTCTAACTCGAATTTCGGAGAGCTTTTTTCTTCAAAATAATCGAATAAGTGTAGTTTTATGATTAATTAGCCTAAGAGAATTATTTACTCGGCTCAATGGCACGCTGACTCCACCTTCAGAACTGATTTATATTTGGGTTTGAAAACTTGAAATCCACGTTTGATAATCCATTTCATATTGGCTTAACAAAACTTAAAATGAAGTTTATAAAGTAGTCAAATGATTGCTATTACGAGTGCTTATATCAATGGGCAAGCAGAACCATTGTCTTTATATTTGGATAAAATAGCCTAAGCAAAAAAAAGATTTTTCACCAAAAAAAACTCTCAAATTAAAATAACTGATTAAAAAAATAAGTACAAAAATTAATGCAATCCCTTACTGCTCAAAGACAAGCAAATAAAAAATTATAATGCACTAAGTTCTCATTTAAGTTAAAGTCATTTTTCAGCGAAATATGCTATAAATTTAGGACAATGAACGCATTATGGTCAGTATTTAAGGAAAAAGAATGTCCGCCTATTATTCATTTTTAAACCGCGAACAGCATGAAGACGGTAGTATAACTACATTTTATCGCGCTGAAATTCATGCACAAGGTGCATGGAATCCACACGAACAACATATGGCACCTGCTACTGGTATTTTATGTCATGAGTTGGAGCTGTTCCAACACAGAGATGATGTTCGTATCGGCAGAATCAGTTTAGATATCTTTGGTTTAATCTCCTTTGGGGATTTTAGTATTACCACACGAATGATTCGTAAAGGAAAAACTATAGAGCTGATCGAAGCAGAAATGCGCGCGCATGACAAAACCTGTATCGTGGCACGTGCATGGCGAATGATGACTCAAGATACATCTGCTATTGCTGGACTTGAAGATCATGCCTTAGAAGGTCCTGAACATATGCCGGTTTGGGAAGGGATGCGAGACTGGCCAGGCGGCTTTATTCAGAGTATAGAAACACGTGCCGATGCATCTCGCCGAGCAGGAAAAGGCGTGGTATGGATGAAAGGTCTAAATAATATGGTCGAAGGTCAACACTGTTCTGACTTTGTCCATATTATGGGATTAGTCGATACTGCAAATGGGATTGTCCCGCGCCAAGATCCGAAAGCCGATTGGGCTTATCCGAATTTGGACTTACAAATCCATATGCACCGCTTACCTAAAGGAGAATGGCTGGGTATAGATGCGATACAGCAGTATGGTGATGATGGTATTGGGCTTACCAGTGCGGTGTTACATGATACACAAGGTGCATTTGGGCGTAGCGAACAAATTTTAACCTTGAGACCCTTATCCCCAGCTTAAGTTAAATAAAACACTCAAGCTATGAGATGTTTGATTTGATAAACAAAAAAAGGAAAACATCATTTTTCCTTTTTTTGTCTAGATGGATCATTTCTTCGCCAATATCGCCCATATCTTTTTATACATTTTTCTTTGTTCAGTTTATTCAAGCTGACTCCAGCGCTTAAAACCGTCAAAACGCTGAATTGAGCATCAGACACAAGTCTAAGTTTCATGTAAAATTGCCCTTGACAGGAATCGAAGCATGAATAAAGAAACCTATAAACTCGGACAGGGACTTTCCAACCGTCATATTACGATGATCAGTATTGGGGGTGTCATTGGTGCAGGGCTTTTTGTAGGCTCATCTGCAGCCATTGCTAAGGCGGGACCTGCGGCAGTACTGGCCTATATCATAACCAGTATTTTGGTGTTTTTAGTTATGCGGATGTTGAGTGAAATGGCAGTGATGCAACCCGACACCGGCTCATTTTCAACCTATGCAAGAAAAGCGATTGGCCCTTGGGCAGGTTTTAGCATTGGTTGGTTGTATTGGTGGTTTTGGGTCCTAGTGATCCCCATTGAAGCAATTGCAGGTGCTGAAATATTATATGCATGGTTTCCACAGTTGCCCAGTGCCGTCTATGCATTGGCTTTTATTGTCCTTTTAAGTTCAGCCAATTTTTCCAGTACCAAAAGTTTTGGTGAGTTTGAGTTTTGGTTTGCGCTGGTCAAAGTCCTGGCAATTGTCAGTTTTATTGTGATTGGCACATTGGCCGTATTCGGACTCTGGCCTTTGGCGCAAGACGTCAGTGGCATAGCCAACCTGTATGCCAATGGCAGTTTTATGCCCAATGGTGCGGGCAGTGTCCTCGCGGCCATTTTGATTACGGCGTTTTCTTTTTTTGGGGTAGAAATTTTATCAATTGCGGCCGCCGAATCTAAAAATCCACAAAGCAAGATTAAACGTGCCACCAATTTAGTCCTGTATCGCATTATTTTATTTTTTGTGTTATCGATTTTCCTCACCGTGGCTCTGGTCGATTGGCGTTCTTCTGAATTACAAAAACTGGGCACTTTTCAATATGTTTTAATGACGCTGAACGTGCCGGGCACCAAACTCATGATTGATACGGTGGTCTTTATTGCCGTGGCAAGTTGTATGAATGCTGCCGTGTATACCTCATCGCGTATGCTCTACGCTTTAGGTTCCCGTCAAGAAGCCCCGCATTTAGTGACTCAATTGACTTCAAACGGCGTACCCACGTATGCAGTTTCTGCATCGACTTTGGTAGGTCTCATCTGTTGTGTGGTGAATTATGTATTTCCGGGGCATGTCTTTGGCTTTTTACTCTCTACCACTGGGGCAATTGCGCTACTGGTTTATTTGGTCATTGCCTTTTCCCAGTTAATTTTAAGAAAAAAACTGGAGCAGCAGGGTGTAGAGATTCCTTTTAAGATGTGGTTATTTCCATGGCTGACGTGGGCTGTGATTTTGACCATTGTCAGTGTCTTGGGATATATGTTTTTTTCGCCCAGTTATCGTTATGAAACCACACTGTCTTTGGGTGTGACAGTGCTGGTGATCATTTGCGGCATTAGGGTGACTTCAAAGCAGAAGCATACAGATTAAGTTTCTATGTCATCTAAATTTTGGATTATCAATGAATGATGTCGTTCATTTTTAAAGTTTCTAGGGAAATTCAATCCATACACAATACAATTTTCAGTCATTATCCTAAATGAATGAGAAATACAGACAAAAGTGATCATCTTGAGTAAATAGCTTTATAATAGCGCCCAACTTTAATCGCATATTCGTCAGCATTTTATTGACGATGCTTCTAGTCTCTCTTTTTTAAGTCTATTTCTGCTTGATTCGGCTTATATGTTTATTTAAATCTTGTGTCATTCGTTATGAAGCATAAGCACAATGAGGTTCCCGCATGGAAATCAAAGTCAATTATCTGGACAACCTTAGACAGGAAGCCAAGTTCGACGACTTCACGGTCATTGCTGACCAACCGATTCGCTATAAAGGCGATGGTTCTGCGCCAGGCCCGTTTGACTATTTTCTTGCTTCATCTGCGCTTTGCGCAGCTTACTTTGTTAAGGTGTATTGTGCTACGCGTGATATTCCAACGGATAATATTCGTCTATCACAAAATAATATTGTCGATCCTGAAAATCGCTATAAACAAATTTTTAAGATTCAAGTCGAATTACCTGCCGATATTTCTGAAAAAGACCGCCAAGGTATTTTGCGTTCAATCGACCGCTGCACGGTTAAAAAAGTCATCCAAACCGGTCCAGAATTTATTATTGAAGAAGTTGAAAGTATTGATGCAGATGCTCAAGCTCTGCTAATGCCCAGTTTGACCTCGGAAAATAGTACATTTATTGCGGGTAAAGATCTGCCTTTAGAACAAACCATTGTCAATATGTCAGAAATTTTGGCAGGTCTGGGCATGAAGATCGAAATTGCGTCATGGCGTAATATTGTTCCAAATGTGTGGTCACTGCATATTCGTGATGCACAGTCTCCAATGTGCTTTACCAATGGTAAAGGCTCAACCAAAGAAAGCGCTTTGGCGTCAGCACTGGGTGAATTCATTGAACGTTTGAACTGTAATTTCTTCTATAACGATCAGTTTTGGGGTGAAGAGATTGCTCATGCGGAATTTGTGCATTATCCAGATGAAAAATGGTTTCAACCTGGGCCAAAAGGCGAACTTCCGACAGAAATTTTAGATGAATACACCTTAGATATTTATAACCCAGATGATGAGTTACTCGGTACGCATCTATTTGACACCAACTCAGGTAATACTGAGCGTGGTATTTGCTCATTGCCATTTGTCCGTCAGTCAGATGGTGAAACGGTGTATTTCCCATCCAATCTGATTGAAAACTTGTATTTAAGTAATGGCATGAGTGCAGGCAACACCTTAGCTGAAGCACAAGTACAATGTTTATCTGAAATTTTTGAGCGTGCGGTGAAACGTGAAATTTTAGAAGGTGAGATTGCACTTCCAGATGTGCCAGAAGAGGTTTTGGCCCAGTATCCAAGCATTGTGGCAGGCATTCAAGGTTTGGAAGAGCAAGGTTTCCCTGTACTGGTCAAAGACGCCTCTTTAGGGGGGCAGTACCCAGTTATGTGTGTGACGCTGATGAACCCACGTACAGGTGGTGTCTTTGCATCCTTTGGTGCGCATCCAAAACTGGAAGTGGCCTTAGAGCGCAGTCTCACTGAATTACTGCAAGGTCGTAGCTTTGAAGGTCTGAATGATTTACCACGCCCAACCTTTGAAAGCCATGCGTTGACAGAGCCGAATAACTATGTTGAGCACTTTATCGATTCAAGTGGTGTGGTGTCATGGCGCTTCTTTAGTGCCAAAGCGGATCATGACTTTGTTGAATGGGATTTTTCAGCACACGGCGAAAACGCGAACAAAGTAGAAGCGGACACCTTGTTTAGTATTCTTAAAGACATGGGCAAAGATGTTTATATGGCGGTTTATGAGCACTTAGGTGCAACGGCATGTCGTATTTTGGTGCCGGGTTATTCTGAAATTTATTTAGTTGAAGATTTGGTGTGGGATAATACCAACAAAGCTTTGCCATTTCGTAAAGACATTTTAAATCTGCATCGTTTAGATGAAGATGAACTACAAGCCTTGGTTGAGCGTTTAGAAGAATGCGATTCTGATGACTATACAGACATTACGACGCTCATCGGGGTTGAGTTTGATGACAACACGGTCTGGGGTCAGCTCACGATACTAGAGTTAAAGCTACAAATTTATTTGGCTTTACAGCAGTTTGAAGAAGTCAAAGATTTGGTTGAGGCCTTTTTACAGTACAACACCAATACCGTGGAACGTGGCTTGTTTTATCAGTGCTTAAATGTGGTGCTTGAAGTCACCTTAGATGACGATATGGAACTTGCAGACTATGCGCATAATTTCCGTCGTATGTTTGGTGATGAACGTATGGATGTGGCGCTGGGTTCAGTTGAAGGAACAGTACGCTTCTATGGCTTAACAGAAACCAGTATGAAGCTTGAAGGCTTAGACCGTCATTTACGGTTAATTGACAGTTATAAGAAACTGCATGCTGCACGCGCTAAGTTTGTTGCACTAAAAGATTGATCCTTTGAAATAGACTGGATACTTCATCGGGTGATGCGTGTAGGAATTATGCGAATCAACAAACGTAAAAGGCTTACTCTGCGGAGTAAGCCTTTTACGTTTGGAAACTCATATGGGTGATGCTAATATTTCATTAATTAGACCAGATCATTCAAACCAAAGTCTTCTAAATTTGGATGAAACAATGCTTCATTGGTGGCTTCAGCCAGTTCAATAATATAACCTGGCGCAAGTTCCAACCGACCTTGAGCCCCCATGATGTTTGGGGTTCTTTTTTGCAAAATTGGAATGCCGAGTTGTTCAGCATTTCTATACACGGCTTCAATATCATCCACCACATACATGGTTTTGGTGTGTTGAATAAAATCTGGAAGCTTTTCAAGCTGAGTAGGTTCAATCACGACCAATGAGACATTGCCCAGCTTGGAGGTCAAGCCGACCACCATCAGATTAAAATATTCTTCAAGTCGAAATACATACTCAATTTCACCTTTTAAAATTCGCTGATAATTTCGAATATAGGCATGTTCTTGTCCAGGGTTAAGAAATAATCGCTCATAAGGACCAGATATTAAATGCTTAGCAAATAGGGGGTTATGAATGTGATGAGACATGGTTATTTTTCTCCTCTGTATTTAATGTAAAGCTAATGTATTTAATGCAAAGCTAATGGCTGTACCGTTGGTTTTTCTGCCAGTGGCATCCCATTTAATAAATAGCCACCATCTGCTGCAACCACTTGACCTGTAACAAAGGACGCCTCACTTGAGCTGAGCCAAATCGCCAAATGTGCAATTTCAAGCGGATCTGCACCGCGATGCATAGGGGTCGCTTCTTTAGAGTGTTCGGCAAAATTTGAAATAATGGTTGAAGTTTTGTCTGTCATGGGCGTCAAAGTATAACCAGGCACCACAACATTGACACGAATGCCTAAACGAGCATATTCCATCGCGACAACTTTACTTAAACCAATTAAACCTGATTTAGACGCTGCATAGGCTGCAAGATTCGATGCACCGGTTAAACCACCAATCGATGAGGTATTTACAATTGAACCTGAGCCTTGTTTGAGCATTTGTCGAACTTCAGCGCGCATAAGCAAGAAATTACTGGTTAGATTCACACTGATAATATTGTCCCAATCTTTAAGCTCAGCATTGACAATCGGCGCATGCACACCTGAAATTCCGGCATTGTTAAATGCAATATCGAGTCGACCGTATTTTTCGACAATGCTGTCAACCAGTGTATTTACGTCCGCTTCAATGCTGACATCCATTTTATAAAATTGAATATCAAGATTTAAATTTTGAATCTCTTGCTCAAGTTCTTTGGGAATGCTTCGTGCTGCGCCAATCACTCGCGCGCCACGTTTGGCATACTCGATTGCCGCTGCCTTACCAATACCTGAACTTGCACCTGTGACCAGTACTACTTGATCTTTAAATTGAGTTGAATTCGTCATTTTTATATACCTCTGGGTTTGATATTTTTATCCTTCCACCTACAATTTTTCAGCAGGTTTGGAAAATGGAAACTAAGTCGAATTGAGATAAATCGACATAAACTGAAATTACAGTGAATCCGCATGATGCAGTTTTAAACCGGCGTATGGCCAATCGGCTTTGTATAAGCGCCCTGTACCTGATGCTGTAATAAAAGCAGTTTTTAAATCCGAGCCGCCAAAACAAATATTGGTGACAGTAGGATCTTTTAAAGGAACCTCTACAAACCCAAGGATTTCACCTTGGGGTGAAATACTGGTAATACCACCTTTAGGCATTGTTGCGACATGCACATTGCCTTCAGCATCGATTGCGAGTGAATCTAAGAAGCTAAAATCGCCTAAACCCACCAATAAATGTGCCCCGTGTCCAGACAGATCAAGCTGGCCTGGTGCAGTAATGTCCCACCACCAAATACGCCCCGTAATGGTTTCAGAAACATATATCCGCGTGCCATCGGGTGAAAGTCCAACACCGTTTGGGGTAAATAAAGGCGATACAAGACGCTCGACATGACTTCCATCTAAACGTCCATAACTCAAAGCACCTAAATCCATGGCATGTTCACGGCGTTGTCCGTGATCTGTAAAATAAAAGCCGCCTAAACCATCCATGACAATGTCATTGGGTGCAAGAATAGGACCGTCTGCATAATCGGTATATAAGTCTTTGACTTCACCAAGGGGTGAAATCGTTTGAATACGCCCCCCTATAAAATCTGAGGGCTGCGGTCCGGGTGCGATCAAACCGTCTTTTTCTTCCCAAGACATGCCGCCATTATTGGCGATATAGATCATACCGTTTGGGCCTAATGCTGCACCATTTGGAGCACCTTCAACTTGGGCAATCACTTCTGAATGAAAATCTGGATACAGACGTTTTAAACTTTTACCTTTCAGCTCAACCACGATAACTGAACCATCTTGTAGTGCGATCGGGCCTTCTGGAAAGTCTAAATGTTCAGCAAATACTTCAAATTTCATAACTTGCTCCTGATTAAAATGAAGTCTTATTCAAAAATCAAAACGCTTTTGCCTTTGGTATGACCCACTAAAATGTCGGTATAGGCTTGCGGGGCTTGATTAAAAGGATATTCACGGCTGACAACCCAGCTAAAACGTTGATCTGCAACACGCTCCACGACATATTTCAAATTTGACGGTTCTTTCTTGACCCAAACCGCTCGAATTTTGCTTGAAGATAAGCGTTTACCTGAGGTAGAGCCCATAAATCCATCTTTTTTTACTGTCGCTAGTGAAGCTTGCGTGGCCTCTTCATTGCCGACCAAATCAATCGATGCATCGAAAGCATCTGGATGATTTGTTTTAAGTCGTTCAATCAGTCCATCGCCATATACTACTGCGGTTGCTCCCAGAGATTGAATATAATCTTGGTTTTGAGCCGAGGCAGTGGCTACGACTTTAATTCCTTTTTCAACAGCCAATTGAATGGTGATTGAACCGACGCCACCTGAACCGCCATGTACAAGTAAGGATTGGACAGGACCAATTTCATCTAAAATGGTCATGGCAGTCTGAGCAACACCTGCTAGAGTTCCTGCAATAGACCATGACATTCGGCTAGGCTTTTTGACTAAATTACTGATGGGAACATCGATGACACTGGCATGGGTATATGCGCCACCAGAGCCTAAAACTTCATCACCAATGACCCAACCCGTATTTTCTGAATTAATCTCTGTAATAACGCCAGCAAACTCTGTACCAAAGGCTTGAGGCATAGGGGAGTGTTTAAATTCACCTGTCATACGGCGTGCATCAATCGGGTTTATGCCTGCAGCCTTGACTTGAATTCTGGCCATATCCTTAGGTACAGGCACGAGTTCATGATGGATAAATTCTAAAACATCGGCTTGACCATATTGGCGTGCCATTAAAATTGAACTTTTCATATCGATCTGCTTTTCGACTTATCTATGGAATATTTGTATTATGAATATTCAAATCAAAAGCAGAAGAGCGTAAAATAAATCACATTATTCCAAAAACGATACAATAAGACTGATTGAGAAGAGAGCCAAATGCAGGATTTAAATAGCCTCAAAATTTTTAAAGATGTGGTGAGTGCAGGCGGTTATTCGGCAGCACATCGAAAAACTGGGCAGTCTAGAGCGACTTTAAGTCGTCATGTAAGTGAGTTAGAAGAACGATTAGGTTCAAGGCTCATTGAAAGAAGTACCCGCAGTTTTAAGCTGACTGAGCAAGGTCAAATTCTGTATCAACGCTGTGTCGAGATTTTCGATCAACTTGATGATGCATTAATCACCTTAGAAGGGATGCAAAAAGAGCCGAGTGGTCACATTCGTATTGCCATTCCACCATCTTTATTACATTTTCATGATTTTAGTCGTGAAATTATTCGATATATGGGAGAATTCCCCAAAGTTTCGATACAAATTGAAGTCACCAATCGACAGGTGGATATCCAACACGAAGGCTTCGATTTCGTTATTCGTGCTCGCTCAAAACTAGACTATCCTTTAGATTTTGTACCTGTGATTTTGGCTAAAATGCAGATGTGTATTGTGGTACATCCTATGTGGAAAAACTCAATAACAGCTGAATTCGAACAGACTCTAAATTCAATTCCAGCCATTGTATGGAAAGGGCAATTTGATCATAGCCAGTGGTCTTTTTTAGATAAACAAAATAAAGCAGTTCACTATAAAGTGATACCCAAACTGATTGTAGATGATATGCAAATGATGAGACAGGCAGCTTTGAATCAATTAGGCCTCATCATGATTCCAAAAATTTATGTACAAGAAGATGTGGCTTCGGGACAACTCATACTTATTCAACATCATGACCTCTTTATTCCTGAAAGCTTAGTTCATGTAGTCCATCTGGGTCACAAAGGTATGCGACCCGCAGTTCGACACTTATTGAATTGGCTCAAAGATGTGACTGTCAGTTTAAGGTAAGCGCTGAGAGGGGGGAGTAGATGGCTTTACATAAAAGATTACGAGCGATTCAGAATATTGAGACGTGTAGCATTGTTCAGTACCTTAAACAAATTTTTTAGCCATCATCTTGATTACCGACTCCCAAATTTTTTGTAAGGACTAAATGTTTGCTTTTACGTCCCGTCACTCGCTTACGCCACAGTTTAAAGCTCATTACGCATAAGTCTAATCACAGCAGACTCATCGAGATTGTATTCACGTTGAATAGCTTCAAATGGAATCTGATCTTCCCAAGCCATTTCAATAATGCGTGAAATTTCAGCCCCTATGGTTTCGTTCACATTTGGCATCGCTCATCCTTATAGTTCATTCAGACTAAGTTTTAAAATAAATATGATTCAAAATATAATATGCAGTACATCAATTTTTTGTGAATTCTAAGAAAAATATGTTATGTAATAGATTGAATCAAATCATCTTCACGCTTTTTTCACAGTCACACGATTAAATTGAAAAATAGAATTGATCTAGAATTATCTTCATTTAGGGATAACATTATGAATACAACATTAAAATCAATAGTGGCGGGCACAGTACTAGCACTCGGTAGTTTTGGTCTTTCTGTAGGCGCACAAGCTCAGACAGTTGCACCACAAGCAGTCGATAAAGTTGATATTCAGCGTTATGCAGGCAAATGGTACGAGATCGCACATTTACCGATGTATTTTCAGCGTAAGTGTGTTGCAAATACTACAGCACAGTACAGCCTGAATCCTGATCAAACTGTGTCGGTGCTCAACAGTTGTAGTACAGCGGATGGTGGAAAAATTAGTTCTGAGGGGCTGGCTTATTCTCAAAATGAAGGTAACAGCAAACTGAAAGTGAGTTTTTTGCCTAAAGGTTTAAGATGGTTACCCTTCACCAAAGGTCACTATTGGGTACTTCGTATCGATCCTGATTATAAAGTTTCACTTGTAGGTGGCCCAAGCGATAAATACTTATGGATTTTGTCACGTGATGCTCAAATTGATGATGCGACTTATCAGTCTTATTTAGATACTGCAAAAAAATATGGCTATGATGTTGAAAAGCTAATTAAAACGCCACAGCAACCTTAAGCTGCAAAATCAATAACTACTCAGCGTCACTTTCTGCCGAACTGTTAAAATTTTCAGTTCGGTTTTTTTATTTTTTTCAATGTACTTCATACAAATTCCATTTTTTCATCCTTAAACTGATGAAAATGACGATTGTCATTGCTTCAGACCAACTGAGAGAGACTTTAGGTCTTGGATTTTTTAATCGTCCAAAATACAAAACAATTCCATAATACGATTCATGCAAAGCCTTGATCTTAATGGTTTTATCTTGATAACCAATATGTTACAAATTCCAAGGATTTTTTATGTGTATTTTTTCTGTCAAACTCAGGTTGATTACTTGTTTAAGAAACTCCCAATAAGTCACTTCAAGTTTCAAGATGAAATCACCAATTACTCAGAATAATTCGGTACTATCGAATATACGGACTAGCGCTTTGAGTTTGGTGTAGTCACTGAACTCATAGCGCTAGTTCCTCTATTCCTCAAATCAGTTTTTTATCCGCGATTCGCATTTAAATACGATTTTGATTTACACGTTTCGACAACTCTTCTGCACTTTCGACTCGCTCAGAATAACGATCAGTTAAATAATCTGATTGCCCTCTGGTTAAAAGCGTAAATTTATACAGTTCTTCCATCACATCCACAATTCTTGTGTAGTAAGAAGAGGGCTTCATGCGTCCATTTTCATCAAATTCTAAAAAAGCTTTTGGAATAGAGGATTGATTTGGAATGGTGATCATACGCATCCAACGTCCTAAAACACGCAATTGATTCACAGCATTAAACGATTGAGAACCACCACATACCTGCATGACTGCAAGGGTCTTACCTTGGGTCGCACGAATTGCCCCTGCAGCAAGCGGAATCCAGTCAATTTGAGCTTTTAAAATCGAACTCATTGAACCATGACGTTCAGGCGAACACCACACCATCCCTTCGGACCATGCTAGAAGTTCATGCAGCTCTTTTACTTTAGGATGGTCTGTAGCAGTATCTTCCGGTAGAGGTAAGCCTTTAGGATGAAATATTTTTATTTCAGCCCCCAAATATTCCAATATTCTAGCAGCTTCTTGAATAGCGAATCGACTATAAGATATTTCACGATTTGACCCATAAAGCAGTAAAATACGTGGTGCATGTCCAAGAACTTTGGCTTGTACTTCGTCAAACGTAGGTTTATTAAGAAGATTTAAATCTACATGGGGGAGAGTCATAGCTTTATACCTCTTTAAATACTTTTTTTCTCAGCCAGAGTGAAACACTCACTAAGGCAATCAACACAGGCACTTCAACCAATGGTCCTATCACTGTTGTAAAAGCAACAGGCGATGCAAGCCCAAAGGTTGCAATCGCAACGGCTAAAGCCAATTCGAAATTATTACCTGCCGCAGTAAAAGAGATGGCAGCAGTTTTAGGATAATCATTCCCCATCCACTTACTCATAAAGAAACTAATGAAGAACATCACCACAAAGTAAATGGTCAATGGAATTGCAATTCTGAGCACATCTAATGGCAAACTAACGACTTCACCGCCTTTTAAGCTAAACATGGCAACAATCGTAAATAACAGCGCAAAAAGGCTCAGCGGACTAATTTTAGGAATAAATTTGCTTTGATACCAAAGCAATCCCTTTTGTTTCACAAGAATAAAACGGGTTAAAAAACCCAATAAAAAGGGAATCCCTAAATAAACCAGAACTGCATGGGTAATGGTCCAAAAGCTGACATTAATGACTTGTGCTTCTACACCAAAATAGGGTGGTAAGAAGGTCAAAAACAGCCAAGCATAGGTACTAAAGAATAAAATTTGGAAAATACTGTTAAACGCGACCAAGCCTGCAACATACTGATTATCACCGCAAGCCAAACCATTCCATACCAAGACCATGGCAATACAGCGGGCCAAGCCAATCAGGATTACACCAGTCATATATTCAGGATAGGAGTGTAGAAAAATGATTGCCAATGCAAACATTAAACAAGGCGCAATCAGCCAGTTCTGAACCAAGGATAATGTAAGTGTTCGTTTATCTTTAAAGACTTGTGGCAATGTCGCATAGTCCACTTTGGCAAGTGGTGGATACATCATCAAAATCAAACCAATCGCAATTGGAATATTGACTGAATCAATGCTCATCTTATTTAAAGCAATCGATGCTTGAGGAAAGAACACCCCAATCCCCACACCCAATGCCATCGCAATGAAAATCCATAGCGTTAAATTACGATCTAAAAATGAAAGTCTCGAAGTAGACATAATCTTACTCAATATTTGAAATTTTATTGATTTCTGTAATAAGCTCAGAACGAGAAAGACTGTTTACATCCAATGCAAATAACGCATCCAAACGTTTATTAATGTGATCAACAGTCAATAAAAAAGCGTTGAGCTTTTCTTCTTCAGGTAGGTCTAAGTGAGATGGGTCAGATAATCCCCAATGTGCCTTAATTGCACCGCCTAAGTAAAGAGGGCAAGCCTCCTGAGCTGCCGAATCGCAAACGGTAATCACCACATCAGGTTGATATTGTTCACACTCATCAATACTCTTGCTAGATAAGCCATCGGTTGATAAACCTAAGTTTTGTAATGTCTTGATGGTTAAGGGATGAACCTGACCTGAAGGCTGACTTCCTGCACTGTAAGCTTTCCAACTTTTAGGCGCACGGCTATTGAATAACACTTCTGAAAGAATGCTACGGCAACTGTTTCCAGTACATAAAAATAAGAATTTCATTAGTATGACTCGCAATGAATTGTAATGGACGAATTAACATGAGGATTATTCATCATGTCGTCATTTTGTTTTGAGATGATTTTTAAAACCTCATTTGCCCATTCAGGAAGATTTGGATTCAAACGGTAATACACCCATTGTCCTTGTCTTTGATCAAGCAGAATGGAAAGATTTCTAAGCAAAGCCAAATGGCGAGAAATCTTTGGTTGACTGAGTTCTAATTGTTCCGTCAGTTCACATACACAAACGTTTTGTTTGGCTATAACTAACTTCAAAATGTCCAAACGCGTAGTGTCAGATAGACACTTAAAGAAATCTGTTTGATTCATTTTACGATTACTCAATATATTGCCTATTGCGAATATACGCATATCCATATATAAATGCAATACTGTTTTGAACCGAGAAAAGTCATGTCACAAAAGATTAAGATTTATCATAACCCTGCCTGTGGAACGTCAAGAAATACACTGGAACTGATTCGAAATACAGGACAAGAACCAGAAGTGATTGAGTATTTAAAAACACCACCAAATAAAGAAGAGCTGATTCATTTAATTGAAAAATCAGGCCTTTCAGTTCGTAAAGCAATGCGTAAAAATGTTGAACCCTATGAGAATTTAAACTTAGATCAACAGAACTGGACTAATGATCAGTTGATTGATTTTATGCTTGAATATCCAATTTTAATTAATCGTCCATTTGTAGTGACAGATCTTGGTATTAAATTATGCAGACCTTCTGAATTAGTACTGGATCTATTATCTGCTCCTCAACTCAATGCATTTAGCAAAGAGGATGGCGAAGTAATTATTGATCAAGATGGCAAGAGAATTAACTAAATTTCACCATCGGATGAATATCTTTTCGGATTAAGAAATCATGGGCTTAAACAAGATCGGGGATTAATGTAAGGAATGGGTTTGGATATATTGAAAAATAGATGAGCTAATTAAACATCATATTTGGCTCAATTTATGAGCCAAATATGTGTTATATTCGACTCATCTTAGATTGTGTAGTGGGAGATTGAAAATGCAGCAATGGATTTGGCAAGCAGGAGACTGGACAAATTTCACATGGCAAGATTCAACCATCCTACCTAAGACTAGACAAATACATCAAAAAATAGGAATTCTTCTTGGACAAAGTCAGCATGATTTAGCGAAAGAACAATTCACTCTAGATACTCTACTTGCCAATCTTGTTGCTTCATCTGCAATTGAAAATGAAACTCTCAATGTTTTTTCATTGAGGTCATCTCTAGCACAGCGCTTGGGTGTCACGCTTGAACAGCCTTATCCAAGCTCAGATCGATCAGAGGGCTTAGCCAATATTATGCTAGATGCGCTCAATGATGTTAAGCAACCATTAACCGTTGAACGTCTCATGCAATGGCATCGTTGGCTTTTCAATGATCCAGATTGGACAATGCAACGTTTACGCATTGGTCAACTTAGAGGATCAGAACCTATGCAGGTCGTTTCAGGGCGATTGGATTACCCTAAAGTACATTTTGAAGCTCCTCCAAGAGAAGGACTAGAGGAACGTCTAAATACCTTCATCGAGTGGTTTAACCATAGTTTGAATGATTCATTGCTTGATCCTTTATTACGTGCAGGCATGACCCATTTATGGTTTGTTACTTTACATCCTTTTGATGATGGTAATGGACGTATTACACGTACACTTACCGACCTTGCTCTTGCTCAAATGGATGAACAAAGTATCCGTTTGTATGCGATGTCGACTACGATATTAAGCAAGCGTAAAAGTTACTATGACATTTTAGAACAAACGCAAAAAACTGATTCTGATATCACGACTTGGCTAGTTTGGTTTTTAGACACCTTAAATGATAGCCTTGAAAAAACCTTAACTCAGATTAATCGAACATTGTTTAAAAGTCAGTTTTGGCATAAATATTCAAATTTATCCTTGAGTGAAGGGCAACGCAAAGTTTTAAATCGTTTATTTGACGGTGGAGAAAATGGCTTTGAACATGGTATTAGTGCTTCACAATATCAGAAGGTTGCTAAAGTCAGTAAAGCAACCGCTACTCGCCACTTATCAGACTTACTTGAGAAAGAATGTATCGTCAAATTAGAAGGTGGTGGCCGTAATACACGCTATCAGATCAATACTCGGTTATAGATCAATAAACATAAAAAAAATGGTAGTGCTAAAAACCAACGTGTAATAATTCATTTATATATTTTAATATCAATAACTTATTATTTTTATCACGTCGTATTCATGCACTACCAAATATTTAATATAAAAATCAATTCAATAGTGATTGATTTCACAAATTTTTAGATAAAATGCAGGTTTGATTGAGTTAAAAAACGAGCCTAAATAAGATAATTAGAGGGTAGTGCTAAATACCAACGTGTAATAATTCATTTATATATTTTAATATCAATAACTTATTATTTTTATCACGTCGTATTCATGCACTACCAATTAGAGTAATATTTGAATCGCATGAAACTTAAAATAATTTTTTAATGATTTACTCATTCTAATAGCCTTGATTAAATTTGATAAGATAAATAATAATATTTTAAGTTTTAAACCTATGATTAGTATTTGAGATTTTCAATGAATTTGAATTTAAAAAAAAGTGAAAACTATAATGCAGTTCTTAGTGAGCTATCACCATTTAGATATAAATATTTTTTATTTGTGGTTGGATTTTTTATTCTTTTTTTATCAATTCAAATTCCATTCAATGAATACTACGGAATAACATTGGTTGGTCAATCTGATAAGTTAGATATTCCTCATAGGTTACTTTTTGACACATTAAATATTTTAATAATTATTACTAATATTTATCTGCTTGCTTTTTATAAAATAAAAGGCTTTTCAAGCCAATTGGTTAGAGAACTTACTGAATACGGTAGAAATTATATTGCAATTAAACAACCTAAATATTCATTTTCTAAATTTTTTTCAATTATATTTGTTTTTTACTTTATTTTTCTTATTGCTATTTTTTCTATTCAACCAAATGCACACTCAAGATTTGGGTGGTTTTATCATAGCTATATTTATTTTTCTTTTATTTATGCTTTCTTTATATATTACGTTTTTACTGTTTTTTTTGCGGCAATTTTAGCTATGAATGAAATTCGAAGATATTTTAAATAAATTGTTTGACTGAATATAAGGACTATATAATGGAGGAAAATAAGTCTAATTAAAAACATCCTGTTTTAAAATCACTTTAAAAAGGCTTTGTTGCACAAAGGTTTGAAAGGCAGAGCTACCCTAATTGAGCCAAATTTAAGTGGCAACATGGGTATGAGGGCGACCTAATTCCGTGAATTTATTTAAGACTGCTATGCGTGCATGAATCTCATTCACCTGACTAGGGAAACTCCTTGCCGTTAATTTATCGCCTAATAATTTGATGCAATGCATCTTGGTTTCCACCAAACTTCGACGATGATAACCAGACCACTTTTTCCAAAGGGATCTTCCTGAGAAGCACTGCTTCGCAAGATTGATTGTTTTCAATAACTCATTCCGCTCTATAGACATCGCTTGCTGATCTTTCCAAGGCTTTGCATTTTTCCTTGGTGGTATTACCGCATGTGCATCTCGATCTAAAATGACTTGTCGGCAGTGCTTTGTATCATAAGCACCATCTGTACAGACAGAATCAATTTGCTCATCCAAGGGAATTTGAGCAAGTAAATCTTCTAATACTTGTGAATCACTGACATCATTTGTAGTGAGTTGTACAGCCCGTATTTGTAGGGTTTTAGCGTCTATACCAATATGCAGTTTGCGCCATTGACGACGGTATTCAGGCTGATGTTTCTTACGTTTCCATTCACCCTCACCTAAAAATTTCAGACCAGTGGAATCCACGAGTAGATGCAGCCCATCGCTACTTTTTTGGTAGCTAATGCAATATCAATATGCTTTTGTCTTTTACAAAGCGTGGTGTAATCTGGCGCTGTCCAATCTAATCCGCAAAGTTTAATCAGACTTTGAACAAAACCTGTAACCATGCGTAAAGAGAGTCGAAATAGAGATTGTATCATTAAGCAGCATTGAATAGCTGTATAGGAGTAGGTTTAATTTCGACCTTGCTTGCCTTGTGATTGTGCATACCATTGAGTGCTAGGATCAAACCAAAAAGAGATATTTCTTCGATTGATTAAGGTTTGATTATAAGAAGACCAATTCGTTGTACGATAGATTTTAGATGTAGGCTTATTCATTCTGAAATTTTATTGCTGAATAAGCCTTCAAGAATAGGTTTGTGCAACAAAGCCCTTCTGACCCTACGTTCTATTTCAATAATTGCAAACTCAATTGTTCAGCAAAATTTGGATTGATATGGTCTACCACAAAAAACATCTGACCATGTAGTATTCTTTTTGTGTATTTGGTGGTAATTCGAGTATGTGTATCAGCATAGATAAGCGTATCAACCTCAGAGGAATGGTTTAATCCATAAAGTATTCCACCGACGCATTTAAGTGAATTTTCTAACATAAGGAAATAACGATCATCTATGAGGTTGACTGAGCTGAGAAGGAGGATCAATTTTAGGGTCTTGAGGAATTTGATTAAAACAAGTTTGTTTAAATAATCTAACCATACCCATTAACACGTGTAAAACTTTGCAAAAATTACTTCAAATTTTAAGCTGAACTTGATAAAACAAACAACGTTGATCAATAAATGAAGTCTAAGTTAAGATGGTGAGTAAGTATGTGCTTTATCCAATTCAAACGCTCAAGGATTGGCAAGGGGAAGATTGGGATGTCTACGAAGAGCAAAAACTTTCAATCGGGATAACTCTACAGTATGGCTGGCGTTATGGTGAGCCGAGAAAAGGCACAAAAGCACTTATTGTTACAGCTGAATTAGCTGAAACTTTTAAACAATATTCATGGCATGAAATGATTGATGTGTTTGGTATTCCAAGTTCAACCACATCAAAAATTAGACGAGAACTCAATCTGCAAAAAGCCGTGTCTCGACGTAACTATAAATGGATCATTCAACACCAACATGAAATATTGAACTACAGTTACCCGATGTTATTTGAAAAATATGGGTTGAGCAAAGGTACAGTAAAAAGCTATTCCAATTACTTAGTCAGCGAGCTCAGTATAAAAGATAAAAAAACGCGCATTCATGAACATCAGTATGCAGTTGAAAAAATCTACCAAAGCCATAAAGTACAAATTGCACAATGCAAAAATTTTAAAGAACTACAAAAAATCTTACAAACCGATGATTACACCGCAAGAAAATTTCACGAACTTGCCTGTGCCGAATTGCAATTACCTGCGATGAGTGAAATTCATCTAAAACAATTGAATGAAACATGGCAGTGGCGTTACCAACATCGAGAGACGATTTTAAATCCAGATATCACTATTCTGCAAATTGCTAGTCAACTGAACACCTCTACAGACCAAATCTACAATGCCCGTAAAGCCTTGCGACGCAGATTAAATATTAAAGAAATCATCGGAGTGGTGGGTATAGAAAAATGGGTGTTGCAACATGCAACTGAATTAACAACATTCAAGATAAGTGAATTACAAAAAAAATATCAAATGACCACAGGACAGATAAAGTATCGTCGTATGCTTTTAAAAAGACTGCAACAAAATGAGACATAAAGTGTTGTTTAAATAAAGGCTAAAGTTAGACAATTTTAGCTTTTATTTTGTATAATTCATCACAATCTAAAATCAAATAATAAATTATGGCAAATCATATTTACGCTGCATTAGAACAACTCGGACTAACTGCACAAAAGCGTGCCATACACCTACAGTTCAGCAATAGCATACTCAACGATAAAGTATTCCTACAACGTATTGATGGGACACATGCCCTCAACCAAGGCATAAATTTACAGCTCATTTGCCTATCTACAGATGCCCACATTGCTTTAAAAAATTTCATCGGCTGTCAAGTCGCGGTCGATATCGTTACTGACCAATCAGAACTAACACGAATCTCAGGCATAGTGACTCAGGTGGATATCGGTGCTAGTGATGGATCACTGACGATTTATCGCCTGAACGGGCTTTGTTGCACAAAGCTGTTCTTAAAGGCATCTTCATCAATATAATTTCTAAATGAATAAGCCAACACCTAAAATCTATCGGACAACCAATTGGTCTTCCTATAATCGAGCCTTAATCAACCGAGGAAATATCTCCATTTGGTTTGATCCTAACACTCAATGGTATGCTCAGCCAAAAGGTAAACAAGGTCGAAATCAAACATATTCCGATACAGCTATTCAATGCTGCTTAATGATCAAATCCTTATTTCGACTCTCTTTACGTATGGTCACAGGCTTTGTCCAAAGCCTCATTAAACTTTGTAGATTAGGCTGGACCGCACCAGATTACTCTACCCTCTGCAGAAGACAAAAGCACATTGATATTGCGGTTAGTTACCAAAAGAGCCGTGATGGACTGCATCTACTTATAGACTCCACTGGCTTAAAGTTTCTAGGTGAAGGTGAATGGAAACGTAAGAAACATCAGCCTGAATACCGTCGCCAATGGCGTAAACTTCATATCGGTATAAATGCTGAAACCCTGCAAATACGTGCTGTTCAGCTCACGACGAACAATGTGAGTGACTCTCAGGTTCTTGGCAACTTGCTTGCTCAAATTCCATTGGATGAGCAGATTGACTCTGTCTATACAGATGGGGCTTATGACACGAAACACTGCCGACAAGTCATTTCAGATCGACAAGCGCATGCTGTGATTCCGCCAAGAAAGAATGCAAAGCCTTGGAAAGACAAACAAGCGAGGTCTATAGAGCGGAATGAGTTATTGAAAACAGTCAATCTTGCGAAGCAGTGCTTCTCAGGAAGAGCCCTTTGGAAAAAATGGTCCGGTTATCATCGTCGAAGTTTGGTAGAAACCAAGATGCATTGCATCAAATTATTGGGAGATAAATTAACGGCAAGGAGTTTCTCTAGTCAGGTGAATGAGATTCATGCACGTGTAGCAGTCTTGAATAAATTCACGGAATTAGGCCGCCCTCATACCCAAATTGTATCTTAAATTTGGATCCTTTGGGATAGCTCTGCCTCTCAAGCATTTGTGCAACAAAGCCCTCGAATTTTATAAACCTTTGCCATAACTTTGAATCCATTTTTAAAAGTAACTTCGTTTTATTTTAAACTTAAATTTAAGTTGTAAAGTTACTTTTAAAATGATTTAATTCAAACACGCATGTTGGTAACTTTTAAACAAGGTAACTATGGCTGCTATATCGTTTCAAAATCATCTCGATTTCATTCAAGCTGCTTTTAATCAAGTTGCCAAGATTGTTGCCGAACACGGTAATCCATGCTTGGAAGTTTGTTGCCCAGCAGAATCTACAGAAAGATGCCTTGAGCATTTAGCAGTCGTTGCCAGTGATTGGTCTTATGACTATTCATTGATTGATGCTCACCTAGAAACTTATAAAAAAAGCGAATGCTGAAATTCGTGAATATTTAGGAGAGTAGGGCAATGGACAAGGCATGTGAACTCATCAATAAAATTCAAGACTTCGATCAGAATATTCATCAGCTTGCAGAAGTTTATGAGCAGTCCAATTGCATCATGGAAGAAATCGTCCTAGCTGCAACATATTCAGAAATAGATCTTCGCATCTGTCAAAACCTAAAAGACTTTCTTAATGGTGTTGTAAAAGCAAAGCTGAATAAAAGCGAAAAGCTGATCACTAAAAAACAAACTAAACCTAAAGATAATTCTGTCCTTGAAACCTTTGAACGAAAAATAGCCAATGCTTGTAAAAACACAGGCACTCATAATCTGACTGCAAAAGAAGGACTTCAACCCCCGATTTATAATATGCGGGTAATGGATTCACAACAGGCATCTGAACAATGAGCTTTCACAAGATTTAAAGGTCATAGCCACGCAGACTTGCGTAGGCTTAGACTAATACGCAAGTCGAGTAGCGATCTGATTTCTGCATAACTTATATTATGTTACTTGGGATACACTTGACGGTAAGATTATTTATTATCGAAACCGTCAAGTGCAGCACCAACAACAAGTAATGTTTAGGGTGCTGTCCCTAGATATCCTATTTAACATAATATACATTATGCGAACTCAAGGATCATGTTCATTAAAATAACTGTTACCATCCACAAACCTTGCAATAATTCATATAAAGCATACTTTCTAATCGTTCAAGATCATGACAGATAAACCGTCCTGCATCAGAGCCATAATATCTTTAGCTTTTTCAAATTCATTGAATTTAATTTAACTCTTAACTTCGAGTAACTTATTGCCCTATGGTCGCTTTAGATTTTAAGAAGAAATCATCAGTTACGCAGAATTATTGGATGCTATTAAACATAAGGACTAAAGCTTTAAGTTTAGTGTAGTCACTTAACTCATAGCTCCAGTCCTGCTATTTTCAAGTCAATTTCTTATGCGCGATTCGGGTTAATTAACGCCTATATATCTCACTATATGCATTCATATTCTTATAGGTCTTAATTCAACAGATGCTTTAATAGCACTTTTTTAGCATAATATATCTCAAATTAAGATTTATACGCTCATATGTCATCCCCAAATCCTGTATTTCACGCCTGTTTCCCAGCTTGGAAATGGCTGAAAAACTATGGTCAGCCTGCATTTAAAGAAGATCTTTTAGCCGCAGCCATCGTTGTCGCGATGCTTGTGCCACAAGGCATGGCTTATGCAATGATTGCAGGCTTACCTCCCATGATGGGATTATATGCCAGTATTTTACCCATGATTATTTATGCATGGTTTGGTGGAAGTCCAACGCTCTCCATTGGTCCTGTGGCACTCATTTCCATGATGACTTTTGCCACTTTAGAACCTTTATATGAGGTCGGATCACCCGTTTATATTCAAGCGGCGTGTTTATTGGCAGTCTTGGTCGGTCTTATTTCTTTTTTACTCGGTCTTTGTCGTTTTGGCTTTCTGATTCGGCTGGTTAGTCATCCAGTGATCAAAAGTTTTATTATCGCTTCTGCCTTGCTGATTGCTTTAGGTCAGGTGAAGTTTTTGCTTGATATTCCGCTTCAAACCAGTAATTTAATTGAATTTGTACAAAGCGTATGGCAATACCTGAGATTCAGTCATGGGTGGAGCTTGGTTTTGGGCTTGTGTGCGATTGGTTTTTTGGTTTATGCACCTAAAATATTAAAACAATCAAAAATTAAGTTTTTAAATGGTTCAAATCAACTCTTTCATAAAGCATTACCTTTAATGTTGGTGTTGCTGTCGATTACACTGGTCTATTTTGCAAATCTGGATAATCTTGGCATTAAAACTGTGGGTCAAATTCCAAGTGGCTTTCCGCCCATTCAAATGCCTTTTTGGACCTGGGATTTGGTTAAGACTTTATTACCGGGTGCAACCATGATTACCATGGTGAGTTTTGTTGAATCGATCTCTATAGCGCAAGCCACAGCTTTTCAACAGCGAACTGAACTGAGCAGTAATCAAGAGCTGATGGCTTTGGGTTTAGCGAATTTAAGTGCAGGTATGAGTTCTGCTTTTCCTGTGACAGGCAGTTTGTCTAGAACTGTAGTAAATGCAGATGCTGGTGCCAAAACCCCCATGGCAGGCGTGATTTCCTCCTTATTTATTATTGTGGTCAGTCTTTATTTTACGGGTCTATTCAAAGATTTGCCGTTAGCAATTTTAGCAGCGACCATTATTGTTTCTATTTGGAAGTTGGTCAGCTTTAAACCTTTCTTTGAAGCTTGGCGTTATTCCAAAGCAGATGGTATAGCCATGTGGGTGACCTTCTTCGGTGTGCTCTGTATTGATATTTCAACAGGGTTAATGATAGGTATTGTGTCTACCTTTGTGCTACTACTGTGGCGCATTAGCCGTCCGCACATGGCGGTGATTGGTTTGGTGGAAAATACACAACACTTTAGGAATATATCCAGACATGATGTTTTGACCAGCACTGCCCTAGTCTCCATTCGAATTGATGAAAACCTAACGTTTTTAAATGCCTATACTTTAAAGGAATTTGTTATTACAGAGGTCAGCCAGCATGCCGAGCTTCGTCATGTGATTATCAATTGCTCGAGTATCAGTAATATTGACTTGTCCGCGCTTGAAACCTTAGATGAAATCAACAGTGAATTGATCAAACTCGGCATTCAATTGCATTTAACTGAAGTCAAAGGTCCTGTGATGGATCGTTTACAGCAATCTGATTTGGTTCGAAAACTCAGTGGACAGGTATACTTGACCCATTACCAAGCGGTTAAAGAACTAGATGCGGTCACTTTTCATTAATTTTTTGCTATATATGAACGGTTTACACGATTTTTTTAAGTAAATTTAATGAAAAAATTGTTTTTTTTTAAATACTTAATTTTTATTGTGAAATAGTTTTATTTTCGCGATTCTATTTAAGTATAGAATACTCCCCAATTTATTCGATTTAAGCCAGTCTAGGCATTTTAGGTTCAGTTATGTTCGCTGCTCTAGCACGTATGAGTTTAGTTACCAGAATTATTATTGCCATCATTTTAGGTGTAGCGGTTGCTGTCTTTTTTCCGCAAGTTGCACCTTATTTAAGTCTGCTGGGTGACTTATTCATTAAGGCGTTGAAATCTGTTGCGCCTATTCTTGTTTTTGTACTGGTCTTATCCTCTATTGCAAACTTCAGTGTGGGCGGTGGGCATAGCGCAAAGATCAGACCCATCATGTACATGTATGCGATTGGCATGTTCTTATCAGCACTGGCTGCTGTATTTGTCAGTATTGTTTTTCCAAGTACCCTATTACTGGATGCGAGCTCACAAGCCAATTTGCAACCACCGGGTAGTTTAGTAGAAATTTTAAAGAATTTACTTTTGAGTTTCGTTGCAAACCCGATTGTGGCATTAAGTGAAGCAAACTTTATTGGTATTCTAGCTTGGGCTGTAGTGCTCGGTATTGCATTTCGTCATGCAACTGATACCAGTAAAGCATTCCTTACCGATGCTGCCAATGCGGTGAATAAAGTGATTCGTTTGGTGATTAATTTTGCACCGATTGGTATTTTTGGTTTGGTCGCGGTAACCTTTGCAAATGCAGGTTTAAAAACATTAAGCAGTTATGCGCATTTACTTGCGGTATTGTTAGGTACGATGTTTTTTGTGGCATTGGTCATTAACCCGATTATGGTGGCATTCGTCACGCGTGCCAACCCGTACCCATTGGTCCTCCAATGTTTACGTGAAAGTGGTATTACCGCTTTCTTTACTCGTAGCTCAGCGGCAAATATTCCAGTGAACTTGGATTTGGCTAAACGTTTGGGTGTGCCTGAATCAACTGCGAGTGTTGCGATTCCTTTGGGCGCTGCAATTAACATGGCAGGTGCTTCGGTCACGATTACGGTCCTTACCCTTGCAACAGTCAATACTTTAGGTATGACTGTTGATTTTACCACCATGTTGATTTTGTCTGTAGTGGCAACGGTGTCTGCATGTGGTGCGTCAGGTGTTGCTGGTGGGTCTTTGTTACTGATTCCTGTTGCATGTGGTCTATTTAATATTTCAACCGATGTAGCGATGCAAGTGGTTGCCATTGGTATGGTCATCAGTGTGCTACAAGACTCAACTGAAACCGCATTAAACTCATCTACAGATGTTTTATTCACCGCTGCTGTTGATCGCGCTCCTTCAAAATAATATATTGAAAGGCATATACTTTTAACGTTAGTAAAAAGATATGCCATTTCAAATTCTACCCAAATGGATTCAGTTTGGGGCTTTCATGCTCGCTGTAAATGCGGGCATGATCAATGTTTTAGGACTCATTTCTTTATTGCATCAATCTGTATCGCATATGACTGGAAATGCCAGTCTGATTGCGGTTAGCGTCTTTGAACATGATTTTGCAAGTGTCTCCTTCCTCATTTTAATTCTAATCAGCTATGTACTCGGTTCGAGCTTGAGTGGTTATATTTTAGGAAATAGCGCTTTTAAACTGGGTAGACGCTATGGTATTCCCTTAAGTTTAGTCACTCTTTTTATTGTGCTGTGTTGGGTGTTTATCGCTGGCTATCCCCACTATGCACTGCTTTGGGCTTGTGCTGCAATGGGTGTTCAAAATGCCATGGTCAGTCATTATCAAGGTGCAATTATTCGAACCACGCATTTGTCTGGTGTGTTGACGGACTTAGGCTTGGCTTTGGGCTATGCATTTCGTGGTTTAAAGAATGAACCAAAGAAAATCATTTTGCATTTATTGATATTATTTGGCTTTATTTTGGGAAGCCTTATTGCTGCTTTTGCCCATCCTTATTTACAATTACACGCATTCTTAATGCCCGCAAGTTTAAGCTTAGCGCTTACACTGGCATATTGGTTTATTTATTTCCGTTATTCACGACTTCAAATGTCATAGTTGGTATTTCAAATGGTTAAAAATGCATTACAGGCGCAATTGCTCAAAGCAGGCTTAGTGGATAATAAGAAAGCAAAGAAACTGTCTAAACAAGCGGTTCATGAGCAGCGCACAGGTCAAAGTAGCGATGCTGAAATCAAAGCCAAGATTGAAAAAGACTTACAGCAAAAAATTGCTAAAGATCAATCTTTGGATCTTGAAAAAAAGCGTCTACTGGATGAAAAAGCATTACATGCCGCTGTTGTGCAAATGATTGGTCAGCATAAAATCAAAGATACTGATGGTGAGATGACCTACCAGTTTATTGATGACAGTAAAATCAAAAAAATCTATATCAATCAGCAAATTTATAATGCATTGGTGTCAGGTAGTCTAGTCATTGCTAAAGATCAAAGCAGTTATGCAATTTTGCCGAAAGCTTTGGCAGATCGTATTAATGAAAAATTGACAGGCTTTATTATTGTCAATAATTCGGAAAATACTCAAGCCGTGACCGATGAGGAAGATCCCTACGCAGCGTATGTCATTCCTGATGATCTGATGTGGTGAGTTGAATTCTGATGATTTAAGCCAATCTCTGGATTGGCTTTTTTATGTCTGATCTTTTAAGGGTTAAAAGTGACTGACCCAATGGTTTTGGCGGATAAAGCGTTATATTCCTGTTGTGAAAAAGTTAATTCTGAGCCTCTTTACACAAAAAACTTATAAAATACTGAGCTTTATCATCTTATAGGTCAACTCTTTTGCTGAACACTCAGTTCATACAACAAATACGTGATTGGGCAGATCAATTCCCGTGGCTAGAAATGCTTAGCTCTTTAGGCATTCTGATTTTGGTTGCTTTTATTGCCAATTTGATTGCAAAACAAGTGGTGGTTCGTGGGATACGAAACCTCATTACGCGTTTAAAATTTAGCAATAGCGATGTCATCGCTGAACATAGTGTGATTCGACGTATCTCTAATATTATTCCTGCAATCGTGATTATGAACGGAATTCCCAGTGTTCCGCATTTGTCTGTCAAAATGATTACACTGGTACAAATGCTCTCACAAGCGTTTATTTTCTTTACCCTTGCTTTAGCGATTAGTCAGTTCTTAACTGTATTTAATGTCATTTATCAACGTAATCCAAAATCTTATAATAAACCGATTAAAGGCTATCTACAGCTGGTCAAACTCATCATTTTCGTGGTTTGCGGTTTAATGATTTTAGGAACATTCCTTAAAAAAGATGTGTTTACCTTACTTGCAGGTTTTGGTGCAATGGCAGCGGTACTGATGCTCGTGTTCCAAAACACCATCTTGTCTCTGGTGGCTTCGGTTCAGATTTCTTCATATGACATGGTGCGTATTGGTGATTGGATCGAAATGCCAACTTTGAATGCCGATGGTGATGTCATTGATATGTCATTACATACGGTGACAGTCCAAAACTTTGATAAAACCTTTACCACTATTCCCACCAATCGTTTGGTGACAGACACTTTTAAAAACTGGCGTGGCATGCAGGAACAGGGTGTTCGCCGCATTAAACGTTCAATTATTATTGATCAGAACAGTATTCATTTTATTTCTGCTTTAGAGCTGCGCAAACTCAAAGAGTTTTTATTGATTGATCAGTACTTGAGTGAAAAACAAAATGAATTAAAAGCGTTTAATCAAAAATATGCGAACGATGCCGAAAACAATCAGAGACGTTTGACCAACTTAGGTACGTTTAGAGCCTATGTCGAATTTTATCTTAAAAATCACGCTGGCATTGCAACCCATCAATCCTTAATTATTCGTCAGTTACAGCCGACCAGTGAAGGCCTGCCTTTAGAAATTTATGCCTTTACCAACACCACGGCATGGACAGAATACGAGGCGATTCAGTCGGATATTTTTGATCATTTACTGGCGATTTTGCCGGAATTTGGTTTAAAAATATTCCAAATTCCTTCTGGGAATGATTTTAAGATGCATTAAGAAGCAGTACACTCAATTCTTTATAGGCGCTTAGAGTTTTATTATGTTGCAATGGTTTGAAAAGTTAGTCGACCCCTATCCTACCCAAGGATTGAATGAACCATTGCCGCGAAAATTCTTTCCATTTGTGTGGCAAGCAGCTTCAGGCATTAAGCGTTATTTACTTATTTTGGTGTTGTTTACTGCAGCAACAGCCAGTTTTGAAGCCGTGTTCTTTTCACAAATTGGACATTTGGTCGACTGGCTGAGTCAATCTACACCTGAAACCGTTTTGGACAATCATCGCCAGCAATTGATCGTTCTCACCTTGATTTTAATGGGCAATATTTTCTTTGCCAGTATGCAGTCGATCATTCGTCATCAAATTTTGTTTAGTAGCTTTCCCATGCGTCTGCGCTGGAGATTTCATAATTTACTGCTCAGACAAGGTTTAGACTTCTTTCATAATGATTTTGCAGGACGACTTTCTGCTAAGGTAATGCAAACCTCTCTTGCCGTACGTGAGTTCTGGGTCATTTTGGGCGATATGGTCACCTATGTCATCGTGTACTTCATTACGATTAGTATTGTATTAGGGAATATTTCTACCATTTTATTGCTTCCGCTTCTGCTTTGGTTGATCTTGTTTGTGGGCGCTGCATGTTTTTTTATTCCAAGATTAGGCCGTATATCCAAAGAACAAGCAGATGCACGTGCGGTCATGACTGGACGGGTGACGGATGCTTATACCAACATTCAAACTGTAAAACTATTTGCGCATGCAGGTCGTGAAAGCCAATATGCCAAAGAGTCGATGCAAGAGTTTATGCGCACTGTATTTAAGCAAATGCGCTTGGGTACACTCTATGAAATCAGCATTAACCTGCTTACAGCGATTTTATTCTTTGGCGTGTTAGGAACAGCGGTTTGGCTGTGGCTACAAGGTGACGCCAATATTGGTGTGATTGCAGCAACCACCGCTATGATTTTGAAACTCAACAGCATGGCTGCATTTATGATGTGGCAAACTTCGGCTTTATTTGAAAATATCGGCACCATTCAAGACGGTATGATGACGCTGGGTAAACCGCTGCATATTGAAGATAAGCCTGATGCACAACCACTGGCGCTAACGCAGGGTGAAATTCAATTTAGAGATTTAAGTTTTGCCTACAATGATAAAAATGTGATTGATCAATTAAACCTGACTATTCGCCCAGGTGAAAAAATTGGGATTGTAGGGCGTTCAGGTGCAGGTAAGTCAACCTTAATTCAACTGTTGCTTAACTTCTATAGATTAAATCAGGGGCAAATCCTGATTGATGGGCAAGATATTCAAGATGTGACCCAAGACAGTTTGCGAAAAAATATCGCACTGGTGACACAAGACACTTCACTACTCCATCGAACTGTCGCTGAAAATATTAAATATGGTCGTCCAGATGCGTCCGATGAAGATATGTACGAAGCAGTACGTAAAGCCAAAGCGGAAGAGTTTATTCCACAGTTGACTGATTTACGGGGTCAAACTGGTTATAACGCCTATGTGGGTGAACGTGGTGTAAAACTCTCCGGGGGGCAGCGTCAGCGTATTGCCATTGCTCGTGTTTTCTTAAAAGATGCGCCGATTTTGGTCTTAGACGAGGCTACCAGTGCCTTAGACTCAGAAGTTGAAGCTGCAATCCAATCCAGTTTGGATGATTTAATGCAAGGTAAAACAGTGATTGCAATTGCGCACCGTTTATCTACAATTGCACAAATGGATCGTTTAATTGTACTAGATCAAGGGGATATTGCAGAACAAGGTACGCATGATGAACTGATTGCGCAAAATGGCATTTATGCGCAGTTGTGGCAACGACAAACGGGTGGATTTTTAGTCGAACAAAAACTGGCACATCCCGCGTTAGAGAAGGAAGACAATTAAAATGCTTTATCTTGAAGATTTAAAAATTGGTGATCAGTTTAAAAGTCGTGAATATGAAATGACTTTAGCAGAGATTAAAGAGTTCGCTCATAAATATGACCCCCAAGTCTTTCATACCGACGAAGAAGCAGCGAAAGATCACCCTATTTTTCAAGGCATTGCTGCCAGTGGTTGGCATACCTCAGCAGTCACCATGCGCCTATGGACAGAATGCTTTCCGACCGCACATGGGCTAATTGGCTCAGAATCTAGCTTGCGCTGGCCACGTCCTGCACGCGCTGGTGATCGGATTCATGTTGAAGTTGAAATTGTGGCAGTTAATCCGTCTAAAACCAAAATGGATCGTGGTATTGTGAGCTATGTGACCCAAGCCAAAAATCAGCATGGTGATGTTTTACTTATTTCAACCACTAAAATTGTGGTGTTTAAAAAAACCTGACGCCTAACTATGTCTTAATCCGCTTCGGATGAGGCCTAGGCTTTGTCCGACAATTTTACGGTTTTAAACGCATTTTTATGTCACTATCAATTTGAAAAATTACAATAATGACGCATAGCATTGGATCGCACATGAAAACAGTCTCTGGTCGCCCAGATCTTGGAATTCCAGGTGTATATGGACTCTTACTTTTAGATGTCGTTTCTCGTTGGGGCTATAGCGCAGAGTCGCTGTTTGCGCCCTTCGGTTATAGTAACGAACAACTTGCAGACCCTGAATGTCGTATTCCGCTTCATACCGCCAATGAAATGATTATTCTTGCGCGCAAAATGACAGGTGAACACTCCTTGGGCTATCATTTGGGCAATCAAATGCGCATCTCAATCCATGGATTTATTGGGTATGCGATCATGACTTCCAATGAAATTGTGGACGCTCTGATTTTAGCCAATCGTTTTATTCAGCTGCGAATGCCCTTTCTGCAATTTCATTTTTCGACGTTCACTGAACAGGTGTCTTTACAACTGCAGTGTGATATCGACATTGAACCCTTAAGAACTGAAATTGTAATGGCCTTGACGTTTGGGGTCATGACCATGGCACGTGCGCTCACCGGCGTAAATGACTTACATGGTGATATCAATTTTGACTTTCCAAAGCCTGAAGGTTTTGATAAATATTTGAGTCGTTTACATCCACAACATGCAATTCATTTTGATCAACCCCACTATTTGGCAAGTTTTGACAAAAAATATTTGGCTCTAAAAATGGTCAATGCAGACCCAATCGCCAGTCAAATTGCGATCAATCAGTGTGAGTCAGAGCTGTCTGAATTAGGTGAACGTCGCCGTATCTCAATGCGTGTACGCGATATTTTAACTCATTCTGAGCAGCATTATCTAAACATTGAACATGTGGCAGATCGGCTTCACATGTCAGATCGAACACTCAAACGTCAACTGGCAGCCGAAGGCACCTCTTTTTCAACCTTAGTGGATGAGGTTCGTTATCGTCACGCGACGTCGCTGCTTTCTCGTACCGACTATACACTTGAGCAAATTGCAGACGAACTCGGCTATTCAGATGTAGCCAATTTTAGTCGTGCATTTAAGCGCTGGAGTGGACGTAGCCCGAGTAGTTGGCGCAAAGATCCTTATTTGTAAGATGTTAAGAACTTTCGCTTTTAAAAAAAAACATGTATAACACTGAAAAAGTTTGTTAAGTCATTTGTTAAATAACAAGGAGTCATTATGAATCATCCTTCAGAGCTGAAGTATGCCAATACACATGAATGGGTAAAAATTGAAGGTGATCTTGTGGTGACTGGAATTTCAGATCATGCACAAGATGCTTTAGGCGACTTGGTTTATGTGGAAGCACCAGAACTTGGACGACAGCTGACTGCAGGTGAACAAGCGGGTGTGGTTGAGTCGGTGAAGACTGCATCTGATATACATGCACCAATTTCAGGTGAAGTGGTTGAAATTAACCCAGACTTGGAAGACGACCCTGATTTTGTCAATGACGACCCTTATGGCAAAGGTTGGATCTATAAAATTAAGCCAAATAATATGGCAGACGTAGAACAACTTTTAACAAGTGATGCATACACAGCAGGTTTATAATTTTTTATAGCATGATAAAAATCAGTCTTCGGGCTGATTTTTTCCATTCTATTCCTTCGTATTGCATATTCTTATTCAAATGGACACTCAGTGGCATTTATTAGTGAACACTAATCTTCACCTTTAATTCAATCTAATATTCTCACAATGTTTACTTCTGATGTATAGACAACAATACAAAATCGTTCTAAATCCATTATCAGAATTTAGAACTGCTAAACAACGGTTTTGTTGCACAAAGGTTTGAAAGGCAGAGCTACCCTAATTGAGCCAAATTTAAGTGGCAACATGGGTATGAGGGCGACCTAGCTCTGTGAATTTATTTAAGACTGCTACGCGTGCATGAATCTCATTCACCTGACTAGGGAAACTCCTTGCCGTTAATTTATCGCCTAATAATTTGATGCAATGCATCTTGGTTTCCACCAAACTTCGACGATGATAACCAGACCACTTTTTCCAAAGGGATCTTCCTGAGAAGCACTGCTTCGCAAGATTGATTGTTTTCAATAACTCATTCCGCTCTATAGACATCGCTTGCTGATCTTTCCAAGGCTTTGCATTTTTCCTTGGTGGTATTACCGCATGTGCATCTCGATCTAAAATGACTTGTCGGCAGTGCTTTGTATCATAAGCACCATCTGTACAGACAGAATCAATTTGCTCATCCAAGGGAATTTGAGCAAGTAAATCTTCTAATACTTGTGAATCACTGACATCATTTGTAGTGAGTTGTACAGCCCGTATTTGTAGGGTTTTAGCGTCTATACCAATATGCAGTTTGCGCCATTGACGACGGTATTCAGGCTGATGTTTCTTACGTTTCCATTCACCCTCACCTAAAAATTTCAGACCAGTAGAATCGACGAGTAGATGTAGTCCATCACTACTTTTCTGATAGCTAATTGCGATATCAATATGCTTTTGTCTTCTGCATATGGTCGAATAATCTGGTGCTGTCCAATCTAATCCACAGAGTCTAATCAGACTTTGAACAAAGCCTGTGACCATACGTAAAGACAGGCGAAATAGAGATTTGATCATCAAACAGCATTGGATAGCGGTATCAGAATAGGTGTGATTTCGACCGTGTTTAGCTTTTGGCTGAGCATACCACTGAGTGTTAGGATCAAACCAAATGGAGATATTTCCTCGATTGATTAAGGCTCGATTATAAGAAGACCAATTCGTTGTACGGTAGAGTTTAGGTGTAGGCTTATTCATTCCGAAATTATATTGCTGAATAAGCATCTAATGGTAGGTTTGTGCAACAAAGCCCTAAACAACTCAAACTAATTATTGGTCCTTTTTAATATCAAAACGATTCATTAAGTTTTTGATAACATTTTGCTGTGTTGTTAGATCATCCAAGTTCTTGATGTGCTCTTTCTCAAAGGTAATAAGTTGACTCGCTATATTGGGATATTCATCTTTTAATCCAGTAATAAAGTTAACCTCGATGTGCTTTTTTATGATGCTACCTTGCACGGCATCCATTTTTTCGTTTAAAGCTTTTGCTATATTTTCTTGATTCTTTGAAACATCTATAGTCAGTAATTTTATTTGTTTCAGAATAAAGGAATGTACTTTTTTTATTCGCGTTTATTGTCCTTTTTAGATAGCCACATTGATAAACCTTTTGTTTATTTTTTCCAGTGTTGAGGTGGTTTCCTAAGACATTGGCAATGAAATCCTTCGCTTCCCACTCCTCAATTGTGTACTTTTCGAATGTACCAAAAAACTTTGAATAAAAAGGCAAGGAATGATTTGATATTACAAAATCCTAAACTCACATGAAGAGGATTATAAGCCGTGGATTTATAAATATCAAAATTTGATAGTTCTATTTTTTGGGCTATTGATTTTTTATGAATGAATTGGCTGTATCTATTGGACAATTCATACGCACTTCATGAGAGCTTCAGAAAATAAGTCAAGAAAGTCTCGCTTTACAATGTGGTATTAATCGAAGTTATTTGGGACGAATAGAACGAGGTGAAGTAAATATCACTGTCACAAAATTAGATGTGATCGCTCAACATTTAGGCGTAAGCACCAAAGATTTAATACCTTAACGCTCTTATCAAATTAAAAGCATTCGATAAATAAAATTAAAACTTTTTCTAAATTGAAAATGACTATCTGCTTATAGAAGTTTATTTTGATATATCCAAGCGCGTTAATATAGGTTCTCTACCATCACAGCCATTGACCCACCCTTCAACAAGTGTTTGACCTTGCAAAGCAGCTAAAAGTGTTGCATACATGATTTTGAATAATGGATGGTTTACTTTTAGTTTTATTTCGCTAGAGGATGCACATCCTTCACCAACTGCAACAGGACTTTTTAGTACAACAATTATATAGGCACCACTATCATGTACGATCAATTTTCCAACTTTAGTATTAGAAAACGGTGTATTTGCAAAAGCAGAATTGCTTAATACAGTAGCAAAAAAACAAGCGATTAAAATTTTTTTCATAAATTTTCCTTATTTTTCATATTTTTGAATTATTTTCTTAAGTCTAATCTTGTTAGTAACGGATATAAACTATTGAATCTATTTAACGATTTTGGATTTAAATGATGAGGATCGAAGCATCAAATAACTGTATCCACTGAATTTAGTTGAAAACGCCTCTAAGTTGTAAGACTAAGAGGGATTTTCTTAGATTTTTAAATAACTAAAACAATAAATATGTCATTTTTTAGCCTATCACCTATTTTTTTGGCTTGTTCAATGCTTATTTTTGCCAAAATATAACTATCAATATAGCTACTATCATGACTTTTTGAATGTTTTTGAAAAAACCAATTTAGGGTTATATATTCACTTCCCCATACTTGATAAGCATATACTAATTCACCATCAATATTTTGAGTGAGTATATCTCCTCCCAATATTATCACTTTATTATCTTTTAATATTTCTAAACCTAACCCAATATCAGCATATGCCAAAGCAATTTCACTACTTCCATAATTAATAGTAGATAATGAAATCCCTTTATTTTCCAATAATTCATTGTATAAACTAATATTTATCATAACTATTTTTTAGGAACCTCATTAAAAAATCTATGGTTAATATTCCCATTTGCATCTTTAGTAAATTCATAAACTCCTTTTTTACCATTAGGAAGTGTTCCAGGAATTTCCAACCACTGATATTTTCTCCCATCACCACCAACTCTAAATGAGACTTGCCCATACTGTGCTGCAAATGTGTCAACACTCTTAGGAAAACCATGTCTTAAATCATTAGTCTTACTCATTTGAGCTATGACTTTGTCTGTATATTTTGCATTTTCAAAAAAATTGTTTCTTGCTCCATTCAAGAATAATAATGATGATGGAGCTGCTGTCCCTTGAATAGCTTGATAGTAAGTCAACTCAGCTGTGGACAGCGAAGCAAGTTTTGCTGAGAATAGTAAAGAGCCAAAGCCATATCCCATAACAGTAGCATCACCAATACCACTTGGTGGAGGGTTATTTGCGTTAGGTACATCTGATCTAAAATTATCAGCAATCCATAATACTAATGGAATAAAAGCTAACTGTGCTGCTTGACCACTAGGGTCTTTAAAGGAATATGAATCATTCCATCCATACTGATATCTATTTAACTGACCATCCCCATTTTTCAAAAATGTTACTGGATCAGGCTGATAAAACCGTCCCAATACAGGGTTATAGTGACGTTGCTTTAAATAAACCAAGTCACCTGTATCTTGAATTCCACCCACAAAAGCATTGGGATTCTTTAAGTTACTTGGTTTTTTATACTGAAGCTGTTGACCAAAAGGCGCATACTGATACGACTGACTCACCACACCTTGTTCATTGATCACTTTTAAGGTAGAGCCATCAAAGCTTTGAATATGATACTGAATCCTGTCCTTAGCCAGCGTAAGCTGACTAAGAAGTAGAACTAAACTCAATACCACAAACTGCACAGCAGATGACCAAAGTTTTTTAGAGTTTAACTTGTTATTTTTCATTAAGCTTTTCATTATAATTCTCATGATTCATCCCCTTAGTCATCTTCCAAGATCATATCTAAGATTGCAGGCAACCATGCTGCCATATCTTCATCAGGATCAGGCTCACTTGGTTGAATCAGCGGGTCTAAAACACCTTTCGCACCCAATAATTTATACTCATAACCATCTTTATGACCATCACCATCTGAGTCAGGATTATTTGGATCAGAACCTATAAAGTGTTTGATATAATCAGGTAAACCATCATCATCACTGTCGGTATAGCTATCCAATAAGTTATTAATACCAAACTCTGCACCTTCAAAATCATTCATCAGATCAAAGCCTTAACTATTGGCATCTGGATAATCTTCTAAGGTTGCGACCAATTTCCCAGCAACATAGACATAAGCCTTGCTATAGCCTGATTGATGATTAATGTCATAAACCAGATTACCTGCTGAATCATAAATATAGTCAGTAATACCATCATCACGAACACGCAAACCATCTGCATTGTAGATATAAGTTTCATTACCATTTTTACTGATACGATAGTAAGCATCATAAGTAAGTGCACGAATCTCAGCAATCAAAATCACGTCTGATGCTTGGCGCAAGGTATTTTTTAGCGCATTGTGCCAAGAGTGACAATCGACCCCCACTTCACGGTGTGTCACCATCGACTTTTTATGTTTATGTGCATATTCAACAGGATCTTAAACCGTAATGATATGCCCTGCTGAATTTTCATTGCGATGGTCAATCATGGCAGCGAGTGAAGTTAATTTTCCTGAACCTGTTCCGCCCACCACTAAAATTAGACCGCGTTTTTTGCATAATTACATCTTTAAGCGAGGGCGGTAATTTGAGTTTAGTGAAATTAGGAATTTCTGAGGTAATGGTTCGAATGACCATACCCACATTTAACTGCTGCTGAAACACATTGACCCGAAATCGGGATACTTCTGGAATGCTAATCGCAAAGTTACACTCTAGATCACATTCGAATTCAGTCCGTTGTTTTTCATTCATCAGACTATAGGCAAAAAGTTTGGTTTTTTCAGCAGACAGTGCTTGTGAGCTGAGCGGCTTCATCATGCCCTGATGTTTCATGCTGGGTGGGAAATCTGCAGAGATAAACAAATCTGAGCCTTCATGATCAAAGACATTTTTAAGCAAACGAAACATGAAGTTCTTTGCTTCATTCAAAAGTTCTACGGTATACATTTTTCGCCCCAACCCATGCATTATTAACTGGTTTGTTTTTGATCTGTTTTTATAAGTAATCTGATGGATGACAGCTTTATGTATGTCCCATCTTGAATAAAGTTATAATGCACAAATTGGAGGTTTAGCTCAAATCTCAATGTTTTAAGTTATTAATATAATTCAGAAATAATGTATACACAGTCATAGAAAGACTGTTTTAAATTCAGGCAATCAGACCAAATGAGCGACTGAAAATAAAATCATCAAAAAAGCCCCAATCAATAGGGGCTTAATTTTGACTAAGCTTTTATTGCTTAGATACTTTTAACCTAAGCACTTTGCTCAAAAATTTGTGATCTCAATGCCGTTGCAGCACCTAACAACAGTTGCTCCATTTTGTCCCAACCTAGACAGCCATCTGTAATGGATTGACCATAGGTCATCTTATCTGAAATTTTTTGATTGCCATCCACCAAGAAGCTTTCTAACATGACACCGCGCACTTGGGATTGGACGCGTTCTTGAATAATTTGCTGAAGCACTGAAATTTGATTCAGTGGATTTTTGTTGCTATTGCCATGGCTGCAATCAATCACAAGTGCAGGAAGCTTACCTAGATACTGCGCTTGAATCTTTTGAATCTCAGTATATTCGAAATTACTCCCTGTATTTGAACCACGTAAAATAAGATGTGCGCAAGGATTACCTGTTGACTCCAAAACACACGGCAAGCCCGATTGCCCCATTCCTAAGAATTGATGCGCATGCGATGCCGACTGAATCGCATCCATCGCGATTTGAATTGATCCATCTGTGCCATTTTTAAAGCCAATGCTATAAGGCATATGACTTGAGATTTCACGGTGAATTTGCGACTCACTGGTTCTAGCGCCAATTGCACCCCACGCGAGTAGATCGTCAAAATATGCGGTTGCCATTGGGCTTAAAATTTCTGATGCAATGGGTAATCCCATTTCAATCATTTTAATATATAACTCGCGTGATCGTTCTAAACCTGCTTGCATGTCGGATGAACCATCCAAATATGGATCATATAATAGGCCTTTCCAGCCTACAGTTGTTCTTGGCTTTTCAATATATGCACGCATAACCAAGAAAATTTGATCTTGAACTTTGCTTTGTAATTGTATTAATTTTTCTGCATATTCGAGCGCTGCAATCGGATCATGAATTGAGCATGGGCCTGTAATCACCATCAAACGAGGGTCTGTGCCTTCTAATATGTTTTGAATGGTCTGGCGCTGCTGTGCTACATGTTCAGAAGCAGTTTGACTCAAAGGAAATTGTGTTTTGAGCTCGATAGGTAAAACTAAGGTTTTTTCGTTCTGTTTTTTTGTTTGCTTATTTTGATGATGTTCTAAGCTAAGATTTAAAGCATTCATGATTTTTTCCTTTGGACTGTATGTGCAAGTCCGATCCTTTATTTGAGCGTTAAGGGTCTAATGGCGTGATGGGTCAGAGTCATCGCTTGACTAAAATAAAACCAATAAGACGCGCTAAAATAAGAGAAATTATAAGTATTCATGTTTTGCTCCAAAAATTAAAAAAAATGCATAAAAAAACCTGATCGGGGTTGCCGATCAGGTATAAACTTTGATGGGCAATCAATATGCTGCCCGAACCCGTCTAGGCAACTAGAATTTAAATTGCCAAAAATAATAATATGCGTTTGAAATCAAAATCTGTGTGTTCATCTGAAGTATTCAATCAAATAAATCAATATGGATTCACAATACGCACTATTGCTCCATTTTACAAGTATTTTAAATAATATATATATTTATACGATTCATGATTTTTTTTCATCAATTAAAAATAAAAAAAACACTTAAATAAATGATATATAAGAATTGAGTTTGGTATTGCAGACACGATTCCAAAAAAACGGGAAGTCGACCTTAACAACGTTTTTTATTGATCAACATTCGTTCTACTTCATCTGCACAAATGGCACGACTAAACAAGAACCCTTGCCCATACACACAGCCGACCAATTGCAGACTATCGAGTTGTTGAACGGTTTCGATCCCTTCCGCAATTACATCTAAAGACAAAATAGGACCGAGATGTGTAATCCCTTCCACAATTGAATTAATCGACTTTTCCTCATTCATACGCTTGACAAAAGCATAGTCTATTTTCAAACAATCGACAGGATAGTCACGTAAATGGGTCATAGAAGAATATCCCGTACCAAAATCATCTAAAGAAATCCGAATACCAAAATCTTTTAACTTTCGTAATGCTCGAATCACGAATTCAGAGCCACGATCTGACAAAATATGTTCAGTAATTTCAATTTCAATCAAGTCTGCTGAGATAGCATGCTGTTCCAAGCGCTTCATCAAAAGTTCAGCATAATTATCGCGCATAAACTCTACAGGTGAGGCATTGATAGAAATCGGCACAACATTAACACCTGATTTTAACCACTTGGCCATATCTGTAAAAATTTTCTCATGCATGACCTCACTGATTTTGCTCGCCAGTTCATAGTCATTAAAAGCATCAACGATAGTCGCTGGAAAATGAATTTCTTTTTCGTCGTCATGCCAACGTAGCAATGCTTCAAAGCCAACAATCGAACGATCATCGAGTCGAACTTTCGGCTGATAAAAGGGTACAATGCGATTTTCACGTAGAATGAAACGCGCCGTTTCTAATTGTTGGCTTTTTTCTTGCGCGAGTTGAAGCATGTCGTTGTTATACATGCGCATACCACCACGACCTCGTTCTTTTAAATCATTGAGGGCGGTGTCTGCACATTTCATTAAACCGAGCACGTCTGTCGCATCTTGCGGATATACCGCACAGCCAATACTCATACCACCATTGATCAACTTTCCAGAAAAGGTTACAGGCGCATCGTTTTGTTTTAGAATCTTTTGCGTGGCGATCTGAAGCTCAGCGAGATTTTTCATGCCGGTCACAATCACTGCAAATTCATCGCCCCCTAGACGTGCTACGTAGGCATTTTCATTGAGACATTTAGACAAACGCTTGGAAAGTACACGTAGCAAATGATCTCCTGCAGGATGTCCCAGGGTATCATTGATATTTTTAAAATGATCAAGATCAATAAACATCATGCCTAGACTGGTCTTTTTGATCTTTGCTTCTTGAATTGATTGTTTCAGGGTGCGCTTAAAAGCACGACGATTCATCAGCCCCGTAAGCTCATCATATTCGCTTGAAATTTTAAGTTTCTGCTCAGCTACACGCTGATGGGTAATATCGCGGGAAACACACAAAATACTGGTGGTTTGTCCTTCATCATCCACCACAGGCGTCAAAATATTGTCCCAGTACATCGTGGTATTACCCGAAACACTTTTGCCTGCGAAGCGCGTATTTTTTCCTTTGGCTGCAGCTCTAATGGCTTTTTTACCCTGATCACGGATTTCTGCAGGTAACAAACTCAACCACTGCATACCAAAACGACGTACGCGCTCTTGACCCAATAAAGCCATACAACCCGAACGGTTCATATGTGAGACTTGCCCAGTAGGGCTAATAATTTTTATACAATCCACACTCACGTCGAGCATATCCGTATTGGCACGAAGCATCTCAGTCGTTTCACGTAATTTCAAGGCGCGTTCATGAATATTGGTGCAGGTAATGGTCCAATCAAAAAACTGTGCATGATTTGAATGACTTTGTGCAATCACTAGAAACCAAGAATACTCATTGTTCTTGGTTCTAATCCGACATTCTTTCTCAAATTTGTGACCATTTTTTTTAGCTTGCGTCCATATCGTATAAAAATGTTCAGCATCGTCTTGGTGCAAAAACTTAAACCATTCACGCTCACTGATATTCCCGCTTTTTGCGCCAATGTAATTTTTTAAGGCAAGATTAGCATAACCAACACCAGCTTTAGACATCCAAACCATATGAGGAAGCAAGTCCAAGGCAATTTTAAAGTCATCGCTGAACTGCGCCTTTTGGTGAATCCTCTTGTTTAACGAAGACTCACCTTGATTCACAATTGAACCATTTTGCACATCAAGAATGCCCATAATCTACCCTGTTCAATTCATTAAAATGAAGTTTTAAAAACAATTTAAACAGCTCATACACTTGTTCGTTTTATCGGCAACATAATACTAATTTTACAAATTTCTATTTTCGAACGACTAGGTATTGTGAGTAAATTCACATTTTATAAAAACTTTGACTATTATAACAACTATTTTTTTTAAAAAAAGGCTTCTATTTAAAATTTATCATACAGCACTATTCTTAAGAATGAATAGATAACTAACATATCTTGACTGAATTTTAATATATTTCAGCTGCCTATAATCTAATCGATCGACAAACAAAAGCTGTATCTTGAATGAATTATGTTCACGTTCAATGAGTATTTTAGCTTTTTTCTGAGACTAAGATACGTATGTCATGCTATATGTCTTATTCTATTCGATAGAATAATGAATCGCGAATCATTAATTATTCTTAATAATTGTTTTACTTATTTAAAATAAAGTTCATATGAAAGAACAGTAAAATTTGAATAACTGTTCTTTTACTTAAGATAATCTACACATTATGAGGATAGAAATCTTTTAATTTCGTTTAAAACTGGCTCAGTTTGTTCTGCATGTAACCAATGCCCTGCATCTTCAATGGTTTTTACTGTTGAATCACTAAATTGTGCGGATATAGCATCTAAATGTATCTGCTTCGCTATATAATCTGAATTTTCCCCTCTTAAAAAGAGTGTTGATTTAGTCCATGTGGATATAGCATTCCAAGCAATAATATGAGGATAAGCCTGATGCAATCCGTTCAGATTGAACAGCCAGTTCCCTTGACTCCAAGATTTTAATAAAAATAAAATTACGCCGTTTTCATTGATATCGTTTTTCATGATTTCAGTGGCGTGTTGACGTGTTAAAACCTGAGCTTGATCGACGGCAAACAGTGCTTTAAAAATCAAATCATGATGATTTTCCGTATAAGCAAAGGGTGCCATATCTAATACGATTAGTTTTTGTAAGCGCTCCGGTGCAATCTGAGTCAATCGCATTGCAACTTTGCCCCCCATGGAATGACCAATCACTGAAAATTGATCAATTTCTAGGGCATCTAAAGTATCTAAAACATCTTGCGCCATTTCCTCGTAGGTCATGCTGTCTGTGTGTGCAGATTTGCCATGATTGCGTAAATCAATTTGCAGTACGTCATGATCCTGTTGCAGCGCTCTAGCCAACATCCCGAGATTACTCAAACTTCCAAATAAACCGTGTATAAGCACTAAGGTTTCATTTTGACTGGGTTTCGTTGCTGGATTTAGCTCTGCATGCAGTTGCATAGGCAGCTCCTTATTGAATTAGCTATCAGAAAAGATTATGTCGACAATCAAAGGCATATTAAGTCATTTTAAAGTATTCAAATACTTGTCTTTTGTTTGTAGCGGAAATAGTGGATCTTTTGGTTTTATCCTAGATGAGTGTGAATTGCGCTATATTTCAACCCATATAAGTAAAAGTGTACCCACTGATAAAAATTAGTCCTTGGTTTGCCTGTTGAGTCTGCTTTAATTTTCTATATATTATCTAAGCAAACTTATACCCTTTGAATATTTTAGGAATGTAGACCATGTTTCATCATGTAGATGCGTATGCAGGCGACCCAATTCTGTCTTTAATGGAAGAATTTAGCAAAGACTCACGCACTCAAAAAGTTAATTTAAGTATTGGTCTATATTATAATGAAGACAATATCGTCCCTCAGCTAGACGCTGTAAAAACAGCCTATAAAAATATTGAAGCAGGTAATCAAACCGTTAAGCTTTATTTGCCTATGGATGGTCTAAAGTCTTATAACGATGCTACTCAAGTGCTCCTTTTGGGCCAAGGCAGTCCAGCACGTCAAACAGGTCGTGCTGTGACCATTCAAGCTTTAGGCGGATCGGGTGCGCTTAAAGTCGGTGCAGATTTTCTTAAGAAATATTTTCCTGAATCAGATATTTGGGTGAGTCAGCCAACATGGGATAATCATATTGCCATTTTTAATGGTGCAGGGATTAAATCACATTTCTATCCATATTTTGATGCCGAAACTAACGGTGTTAATGTTGCCGCAATGTTGGAATGTCTGAACACGCTAAAGCCGAAAAGCATTGTGCTGTTACATCCGTGTTGTCATAACCCCACAGGTGCAGATTTAACCGCTACTGAATGGGATCAGGTGATTGAGATTTTGAAAGCCAATGACCTCATTCCATTTTTAGATATCGCCTACCAAGGTTTCGGTCAAGGCATGGATGAAGATGCATATTTGATTCGTGCTTTAGATCAAGCGGGTTTGAATTTCATCGTCAGTAATTCATTTTCTAAAATTTTCTCACTCTATGGTGAACGTGTCGGTGGTTTAACCTTCGTCTGTGATGATCAAGCTACCGCTCAAAAAGTCTTGGGACAATTAAAATCGACCGTTCGCCGTATTTACTCAAGCCCTCCAACCACAGGTGCTTTACTGGTGAATAATGTTCTGAATGATGCTGAACTGACTGCATCATGGCAGCTTGAACTCAAAGAAATGCGCGAACGTATTATTCAAATGCGCAAATTGCTTGAGCAAAAATTGTCTGCTGAATTACCTCAACATGATTTTAGTTATTTGGTGAAACAAAAAGGGATGTTTAGCTATACAGGCCTGTCCGCGGAACAAGTGGATATTTTAAAAGATAAATACGGTATTTACTTGGTGCGTAGTGGTCGTATGTGCGCAGCGGGCCTTAATCTTAAAAATATTGATCTTGTTGCTAAAGCGTTTGCCGAAGTGATTAAAGCGACAGCTTAAAAAAGATAAACAAAAAAACGGGCCAAAGCCCGTTTTTTTGTTTATGGATTAAAGTTTTATCGAATTAATTTTTTTCAATTTAAATCATTTCAGATTTATTCAACGAACGACTTCAATTAAAAATGAATTACCGTACGAATCGATTTACCTTCATGCATGAGATCAAAAGCTTCATTAATTTGATCTAGAGCCATGGTATGCGTCACAAAAGGCTCTAGCTGAATATCACCCTTCATGGCATCTTCCACCATTTTAGGCAGTTGGCTACGACCTTTCACCCCGCCAAATGCTGAGCCTTTCCAAGAGCGACCTGTCACGAGTTGAAATGGACGCGTCGAGATTTCTTGACCTGCACCTGCCACGCCAATAATGACAGACTGTCCCCAACCACGATGTGCACACTCTAAAGCTGAACGCATCACATTGGTATTGCCAATACATTCAAATGAATGATCGACACCCCAACCGGTCATTTCTACAATCACTTGCTGAATCGGTTGATCATAATCTTTTGGATTTAAGAAATCTGTTGCGCCAAAATCTTCTGCCAATTTGAATTTTTCAGGATTGGTGTCAATCACAATGATACGGCTCGCTTTGGCCTGTTTAGCCCCTTGGACGACAGCCAGTCCGATGCCGCCTAAACCAAATACCGCAACCGTGTCACCCGTTTGAACCTTTGCAGTGTTATGAACAGCCCCAATACCTGTGGTGACGCCGCAGCCCAATAAACATACATGCTCAGGATTGGCATCTGGATTAATTTTGGCCAAAGACACCTCAGCAACCACGGTATATTCACTAAAAGTAGAACAGCCCATGTAATGATAAATTGGCTCGCCCTTATATGAAAAACGTGTTGTACCATCTGGCATCACACCCTTACCTTGGGTTGCACGAACGGCAACACAAAGATTGGTTTTGTCCGATTTACAGAACAAGCATTCACCACATTCTGCTGTATACAGTGGAATCACATGATCGCCTACGGCAACGCTGGTGACGCCTTCACCGACTTGCACAACAATGCCTGCACCTTCATGACCCAGTACCGCTGGAAACACACCTTCGGGATCATCACCAGACAAGGTAAAAGCATCTGTATGGCATACACCTGTATGGGTAATTCTCACCAACACTTCACCCGCTTTTGGTGGAGCAACATCTAATTCGACAATTTTTAGTGGTTGTCCTGGACCAAATGCTACCGCCGCACGTGATTTCATGTGTAGAACGTCCTTTTGCAAGTTCAATTTTAAAGATAGATTACAGTAACCTCTTTTTATTCACAGATTCAACCATTAACATGCTATTTATAGAGATATATAAAAATTCGGTTGATCTCAAAAAATGATGCCTGTGAAAAAATATCAACGTATTGCTTTATATATGACCATCATCACGTTGACAGGATGTAGCTTGCCGATGAATCAATCCCCTCCAGATCGTATTTCATCTGAACATGCAGCACATTGGTTACAAGACACGCTCTCAAGCTCCCAGTTAAAACTAGGTTTGACCGCTTATTTACCATTGGATGATGCTTTTATGAGTATCGCCAGTCGTATTCATCTGATTAGAAATGCAAAACACAGTGTTGATTTACAATATTATATTTGGAAAGATGATTTTATTGGGCATATGCTGCTGCATGAACTGCTGAATGCCGCAGACCGTGGTGTTAAAGTACGGCTAATGATTGATGATCAAAATGGTACTCAGCTCGATGAATCACTAAAAGCTTTAGCAGCACATCCAAATTTTGAAATTAAATTGTTTAATCCTTATAAGTATCGAAAGTTTCGTGTCATTGACTATGTATTTCGCTTAAAGAACATTAATCACCGCATGCACAATAAACTCATTGTTGCGGATGGTGTTATCGCCGTCACGGGCGGTCGAAATATTAGCCGCGAATACTTTGATGCCAGTGAAAGTTTCCAGTTTACCGATCTAGATATTCTGTTTTTTGGTGACTCAGTTAAACATGCTAATGCGGTCTTTATTGAATTTTGGAATGACCAATTAAGCTATTCGACTGATCAGTTACTCGGTGACAGTACTGAGCAAGATTTAAATCGGATACGGAAAAAATATTTAGCCAATGCCCAACAAAAAAATGCACTTGAAAATCGACTTGAATTCGCAGAAAAGCAAATTCAGGAAAATTTAAAACAGCGCCCGGTTCAATGGGCTAAAGCGCATTTTGTCGCAGATAGTCCTGATAAAATTCGTGGAAAAGCGAAAGGTCAACAATATATCCATAACCAAATGCTGGGTATTATGGGTGAACCCAAAGCACATTTAGAGTTGGTATCTGCATATTTTGTACCGACGCAAAAAGGCGAAAAATATCTATCCAATTTAGCGCAGAAAAATATTGATGTTCGCATACTCACCAACTCTTTTTTAGCCAATGATGTGGCTGTAGTACATGCCTTTTATTCAAAATATCGTCATGATTTGCTGAAAAATGGTGTCAAACTTCATGAGTTTAAACCGTATATTGTGCGAGAAAAAAGAACGTGGTATGAAGTGATGACCGGTAACGTTATTCCTGCTAAAGGTAAAAATGCATCGAGTCTGCATGCAAAATTCTTCGACATAGATGGTATTGTGTTTATTGGATCATTTAACTTTGACCCGCGCTCTGCATTTTTAAATACAGAAGTCGGTTTGGTGGTTGAATCAGATGAACTGCAAAATCAAATTTCTGCATCCCTAGATCAATATTTACCGCAAATCGCCTATGAGCTCAAATTAGATTCGCAAGGCGATATTATTTGGCTGGATCGCAAAGCGGATGGATCCGTCATTGAACATAGACATGATCCTGAAACTACTAAATTTCAAAGATTCACTATGAAAGCCGTTTCTTACTTACCGATTGAATGGATGATGTAAGTGCATCAGCGTAACGTATAAACTATGGCCCTTGATCGAGATTCAATCTCGATCATTTGGCAAATGCATAGAGTCAAAGTTTTACTCAAGCTAGGAATTACGATAAAATTCCAGTTTTTTAGCGCTTTGCTGAATCCATTTTAAATCTCCCTATTGTGATCCCTTTCCCATGCAATTTTTTGATTTGAGTCGTCAATTTAATCTTGACGAGATCATTACGCCTTCGTACAACTTAGATGAACTCGGTCAGCAGGATTGGTTTTGGCCAAAGTTCGCGTTGAATATGATTGCTTAAATGAGTCTGACACCGTGGCTGGACAAGTAGTATTGAAGTCCAACTGTAATGTTGAAGTAGAATTAGCTTGGATTATTCGAGACACTGGGCATGAATTACGCGTGTTATTTGAGGGTATAGAAACTCAAATCACAGACCATAGCGGAGTCATGGTGAAGGGCGCTCGACTTTGCGATGTAAATCAGAATGCCCTTTCCGCGCAAGCGTTAACCTTATGGATTGAAGGAACGTTATTGTCCATGATTCCTCATCTTCGCCGCGAAATTAAAGCGTGTTTAAATTTGTGGGATTATATCGAATATAATGATTAATTCATTTCAGCAATAAGCCCCACCTGTTTAAACAAGGCTAAATATGCAGCAGCTTTTTTTTCTAAAGCCAATGGATAAGCGCGAGATGAAGATGGCATACGATGCAAGGTCAGTTCACGATCTGACCAAGTCATGTGAGAGGATTGTCCAATTGCAGGCTTTATGGTGTCTTGAGGCATAGACAACATTAAGGTATCTGTAGCTTTGTCTCCAGTGGTCATGATGTGCTGACATTCAGGAATTTGAACAAGCAATTGATTTAAATCAGTCGGTTTCACGATCTCCAGAAATTTATCTGCGGCATTGCCCTTTTGTCGAATCACCTCAAGGGCTGTATCAAATATTGCGATACCTGTTTCACTTAAAAAATCACGGATCAATTGTTCTTTGAAGTTTTTATGGGCACGATCTAAAAAATAATCTGCGTCTTGAAAGAAACATAATCCAAATATTTTCCACATATCATTTTGAAAATTCGGATAATAAAAATTCATTTTCCAGCGCGCTTTTGGTGGCGGAAAACTCCCCATCATCAGGAGTTTGGCACGCTTAGGTAAAAAAGGTTCAAGTGGATGGGTTTCTATTTCAACGTCCGTCATAGTATCGTTCTCTTTTGACCTGATTCAATTCGCCTGATTTGATCAAAACACATCTTAAAATTTCAAACGGATTCTTTCTACCACTTGCTCTGCCCAAAGTTTATAGACGTCTTTGCTTGGATGAAAACTATCTTCTGCCATCTCTAAATTCAGTGCTTGGTATGTTTGAATATCGTATTCAATCCAGTCCATATGTAGGGTTTGATTCACTATTTTCTTGAGCTTCTGATTCATTTTCTTGGCATATTGTCCAAATAACCATGCTAGAGGATTTGGTAAAGCTGGGAATAAGTTCATCGGCAATTACCAATTGAGGACTGAATTTTTCTGAAATGTTGGCATATAATTTTTGCTGTTTGTTTATCCACACCTCTGCGGACATTAATTTAGTCACATCATTCCCCCCAACTGAGGTCAGCACGACATCAATTAGGAAGCCCTAAGCGCATACTCAAGCATTTAAAGCGGTAAAGTTGAGTGCGAAAGCGAAAAGGAATGTACCTAAAAACTCTAATACCAGCAATGTGTATTTTTGATGTTTCGCCATCAGGTGTGCATTATAGGTACCCAGCAAAATTAACCCAGCATACATGATGTATTGGATCTGACTCATTTGCGTCATACATTCGAGGCTGAAACAGCTATTGTCAAAAAAGTAGATATAACTCACTCTGGCAAGCAACACCAAAGCAGTGGATACCACAAAACCTAAAATTAAGTGCATTTTGATTTTTCTCATTATTTGTGATTATGCTTATGTGTCTTTGTAAGATGCATTTTGAAATTTGAGTATTATAACCATTTAAATATCTAGGATTAAAAGACATCTCATGGTTTTAGAGCGTCTTTCATATCTTATAATCCAGTGAACTGATTCATCTCAATATCATGACGAGACAAGTCCTGATATTAAGATTTGATGTATAGATTTTTATTTTAGCCTAATTTATTCACCCATTTTAAAGGCAGCACTTTCATAGCAAGACCTAAGGGCAACCAAGGCCACTTCGGTACATAAGCTTTAACAGGTGCTTTTTCTATCTCGAGCGCCAAAAGTCTAGAACCCGTTTCAACATCCACTTCAAAGGGAAGTTTTTTCGCACCTTCATTAATTTCGGTACGAATATAGCCGGGGAAAATGGTCGTGACTTGAATTGGCGTATCTATCAGCTCTGCACGTATGCCTTCTGCCAAATGTGCAACCCCAGCTTTACTCGCGCCATAAGCGGTTAAGTGTTTAGGCATGCCACGCATGGCACTCATCGATGAAATCATCACCAAGTGACCTTGATTTTGTTCACGGAAAATTTCAACGGCAGCTTCACACTGTGCTAAAGCAGAGATAAAATTGGTTTCAACCGTGGCTTTGTTAATGGCAAAATTGCCTTTACCAATGCGACGACCTTCTCCTACGCCTGCATTCACAATCACACGGTCTATGCTGCCAAATTCTTGTTGAAATGCACGAAACACGTCAAAGACTTGGTCATAATCGGTCACATCTAAAGTCTTTGCAATCACTTTGACAGCAAAGCGTGATTCTAGTTCAGACTTTAAAGTCTCTAAGCGCTCTAAACGACGGGCACATATGGCCAGGTTATAACCTTTTTGTGCAAATTCACGTGCCATGCCCGCGCCAATGCCTGAGCTGGCACCGGTAATTAAGATTGTTTTAGCCATATCTGATCCTGATAATATTTTCGTTTATATCCATGTAAGGAGTTGTGAATCGTATGCTTTTATAAAATGATGTTCATTTAAACTCAACAGTTGCGGTTCATTTCCGACCAGTCGAAGCGTTGTAAAACTAGCATTGGCAATTGCCCAATTAAGCGCAAAGGTTTTATCGGGACTAAGTTGCAACATTTTGCCTGCTGCAACAGAAATCACACCACCAGAAGTAAAGACCACTGCATAGCGTGGTTTGATTTTTGCCAATTCATCACATAGATTTTGTAATGCAGTTTCAACACGACCTTTAAACTCAGGCCATGACTCATCATATTCATGATGAAACTCTCCACCCGTCCAGCGACCAATAGCCCCTTCAAAAATTTTGGATAAATACGCCCTCGGGTTTAATTCTTTGTCAACATCTTGTTTAAGTAAATGCGGTTGATTAAATCGGGGTTCGTACTGTGCAAATACTTGTTGATGATTAAACTCATTCCAAGCTGCATTTGTCAGGACTGTGGATTCAGGAAAACTTTCTGCTAAAGCCATGTGTGCGGTCTGTTGATGGCGCTGCATGGAACCTGCCACCACATAAGGTGCTTCTTTTAAAATCTCTTTGAAATAGCGACCGAGTACTTGCGCTTGTAGTTCGCCATTGGGAGAAAGTTTGTCATAACTTTCAGCACCAAACGAGGCTTGTCCATGACGGACTAAATAAATAGTGGTCATTGACCGCGTCCCTTTTTGAATTTTGAAATGTAACGCTGTGCCTTGTCATTGGCTGCAATTTTTTGTAGTCCGATCAATTTTAACGCTCGAATATGAATAGCATGAATGACAATCCAAAAGTCTTTAAATGCAGGGTTTTGGGTTTGCTTGTGGTAGTAACGGTAATAAATTTGCTGGACAATCACCGCCAGACGAAATAGACCAAACACTTCGTAAAAAGCCCAATTGCTTGTCTGTATGCCCGTTTTTTCTAGATAATAATCGACCACTTGCTGACGCGTTAACATGCCTTTTAAATGCGTGGGCTGACGCCGTGTACTCTTGAAAATCTGATTGTCTGTGTCTTCAACCCAATAAGCTAAGGCTGAACCTAAATCCATAAGTGGGTCTCCCAAGGTGGCCATTTCCCAGTCTAAAACGCCGATCACTTCAGTAGGGTTATTCGGATCTAAAATGATATTGTCAAAACGCCAATCATTATGAATGATGCAGGTATGGGTATCTTCTGGAATATGTGCTTTTAACCATTTTCGGACATAGCGAAATGACGGAACATTTAAGGTTTTGGCCTTTTCATATCTGGCATCCCAACCTTCAACTTGGCGACGACAATATCCGTCGCCTTTGCCGAGTTTTTCAAATTCTGTCCCTTTATAGGGAACTTGATGCAGTTCAATCAATTTATCAATGACATTCAGGCAAAGCTGGTTGACTTGTTGTTCATCAAACTGTAATTCGGGTGGCAGCTTGGCACGTGGAATGATCCCTGCTATGCGGTACATCACATAAAAGTCACAGCCGATTACACGCTCGTCCTGACACAGCGCCACCATTTTAGGCAGAACGGGAAAAAATGGGATGAGATTCTTTTGAACATGATACTCACGTGCCATGTCATGCGCAGACTTTGCTTTAGTGCCTTTAGGTGGGCGTCTTAAAATAAGATCAGTATTGGAATATTTTAAACGGTAAGTCCAGTTGGAAGCTCCGCCAGAATATTGGGTCACTTCAGCTTGACCCAATAATTTAAGACCTTGCGTTGTTAGCCATGTTTCCACTGCATTTATATCAAGCTCTTCACCTGCCCGAACTGCTCCACCCACATCAATCACTGACATTTTTCTTCCTATTCACTTGACCTGAATTGTTTTACTCAAGTAACTTTACTGTATCTTTATGCACTTGAAATATATGCAATCTAATCTATTCATCACTCATTTAGTTATAACATGAGCCAAGTCGTCAAGCCACGTTAAATCATGGCAAAGACAAACTCAATCATTTATTTTTTCGAATGTCGAGCATAGCCACGTTTCGCCAGTTCGAGTTTGGCAATCATGCCTTTATGCACTTCGTCAGGTCCATCCGCTAAACGTAACGCACGAGCTTGTGCAAAAAAACCTGTGAGTGGCGTATCTCTAGACAGCCCTGCACCGCCGTGGATTTGTATCGCCATATCCACCACTTTTTCAAGCACACTAGGCGCAACCACTTTTATGGCTGAAATTTCAGTGAGTGCAGCCATATTGCCCAAGGTATCCATTTTATAGGCAGCATATAAGGTCAGTAGCCTAGCTTGATCAATCAATACTCTTGCTTCAGCGACACGTTCAAGATTTCCGCCTAATTTTAAAATTTCTTTGCCAAAAGCGGTGCGTTGCATGCCACGATAAATCATCAGTTCTAAGGATTTTTCAGCAGCGCCAATACAGCGCATACAATGGTGAATGCGCCCAGGCCCCAAGCGCCCTTGTGCAATTTCGAAACCTTGACCCGCTCCACCAATAAAGTGGGTCAGAGGTACCCGCACATTATCAAAGCTGACTTCGCCGTGTCCGTGAGGCGCATCATAGTCACCAAACACAGGCAACATTCTTTGTATTTTTACGCCCGATGTATCAATGGGCACCAACACCATCGAATGTTGATGATGTCGATCCTTAGTTTCATCTGGCGTATGTGCCATAAAAATAATGATTTTTGCGTTGGGATCACCCAAACCTGACGACCACCATTTTCGACCATTCAATACAATTTCATCACCCTCAATAATCGCCGTTGCCTGCATATTGGTGGCATCAGAAGAAGCTACCTCTGGCTCTGTCATACAAAAAACAGAGCGAATTTCTCCACCCAGTAATGGCAACAACCAGTCGTACTTTTGTTGTTCTGTGCCATAACGCCAAAGGACTTCCATATTGCCGCTGTCAGGTGCATTACAGTTAAATACCACTGGTGCAATTAAACTGCGCCCCGTTAGTTCTGCAATATGTGCATATTCTTGCACAGACAAGCCTTGACCAAGCTTTTCATCGGGCAAAAACATATTCCAAAGCCCGGCAGCTTTGGCTTTAGTTTTTAAAATGTCCAACTGTGTTGGCCACTGCCAAGTGGTCCAGTCTGAACCCGCATTGAGCTTGTGGACTTCATTCCAAAAATCAGCTTCAATCGGTTCGATTTCATTTTGGATAAAATTTTGGGTTCGTTCTACAAAATCCTGTGCACGTGCTGACAATTGAAACATTTTTTTATTCCTTTAAATAGGGTGCTAGAGCATTAGAGTAAATAGTATCTCGCCATACCCATTGCCGTTCATTCATATCTTTAGCGCTTTACAACACATTAGCCTGAAATCTATTATGAATAAAATGATTTAATTAAATACAGCACTATGAATCTATTTCATGAAAATCAACATTTAGATCTGGGATTTTTTCCACACATCGATATCAATCTATATCCTTTGTTTATCGCAGTTTTTGAACATCACAGTATGAGTCAGGCGGCAGATATTTTATGCATTAGCCAATCTGCTGCAAGCCATGCCATACAACGTTTAAGACGACAAATGAATGATGATTTATTTATCCGTTCTGGACAGAAAATGCGCCCTACACCTTTTGCGGAACAGATCTATCCCGTGATTAAAACTGCACTGCTCTCCCTGCAAAATGTTTTAAAGCAACAATACTCCTTTGAACCAAGTATGGTCGGAAGTTTAAAAATAGCAGTGCATGATGAAATTGAACCGATTATTTTCCCGAAACTCATTCAACATTTTCAAACACTGAATTTAGATATTCAATTTTTAAGTATTAAACTGAATCGAAAAACGGTTGAGGCAGACCTTGCCACCCAACAGATTGATTTTGCGATCGACCTTGAACAAGATTTAGGTGCGAAGCTGCAGTTTCAAACATTGGTTAGCGACCAATTTATGCTGTGTACTCGGCAGCCCAATATGGATTTAAAACGTTATTTAGCTTCACCCCATATTGGGGTGTCTTCTCGAAGAACTGGTGTGTTAATTGAGGATCTTTATTTAAATAAGCAACAGCTGTCTCGTCAGATTTTTCTAAGATGTCAGCATTACTCCACTGCTTTACAAATTTTGCAGCAACATGCTGACGCAATTTTAACGATTCCCAACAGTATTTTGAATCATTTAGAGGTTCCAGAACATTTAAACATTTTTGATCTGCCTATTTCGCTGCCGCAAATGAATATGGGGATGTATTGGCATCAAAATTTAAATGGAAATTTAAGGCATCATTTTTTAAAAGAACAAATAAAATTAATTTTTGCTTAGGCTATTTGAGGGGTTGGGATGCTATATCTCGCTTAGGCTATTTTAATGATTAATGAAGGATAAAGCAGCGTGAAACGTCGAAGTGATCAATGTTTGTTTGTTGTTTTATTCTTCAATATTGAACTTAAATCCAAGTAGAATATGCTGGAACTTTCCCATAATTAGATGCTCCTTGAGCATTAAGCTCTCCCCTTATGTTGTCAAATTTACCTGCAAGCTGGCTCATCTGTATCGGCATGGTGTTATGCCTGATTTTATTGTTATTGATTCGAAAAATTCGACTCGTCCTGATTGCCTATTTTAATCCTTATGAAAAAGGTAAAACCTATTGGTGCAAAGTCATTGCGGTCAGCGATGGTGATACCCTCACCTGCTATCGTTTGAATCTACGGCGCTCTGAAACCAAGTTACGTTTTGCTTATGTAGATGCACCCGAATCATCACAAAGCTACGGCGCCGAATCACAGCGCTTGGTCAAAAAAATGGTGTATCGCAAGCTAGTGCGCGTGAAAATTACCGATATTGATCGTTATGGTCGTTGTGTCGGCGTGGTTTATCGCTTCAGACGCAATATGAACGAAGAATTGGTCAAACGTGGTGCTGCATGGGTCTATGAAGAATACATTAAAGATCCTAAACAGCGTAAACACCTACTCTCCTTACAAGAGAAAGCTAAAAAGAGCAAAAAAGGATTATGGCGTACAAGTCGACCTGTGCGTCCAAGCGTCTATCGTAAAGCAGGCAAATAACCGCTTATCGCTCCGATTTAATTGTGGCTCATTCAAGGCTTGATTCAGTTTTAAGATAGGCGTAAATTAGCATTTATTTAGTTACCCTAGCTAACTATTATGCCATCTCCTCTAAAATTTCGTACTCTATTGCTGCGTTGTTCTCGTTTAATCAGTGACGAGTGCAACCTTATTTTACTGCCCCATCAGTTAAATTATTCGTTGTGGCAAGTGCTTTATGTGATTCAGGAGCAATCTGAAATCACCTCGATTGATCTTGCAAAGTATCTGAATGTGTCAAAACCTTCGATCGCTAAGCGTGTGCATACACTGTTGCAACTGGATTTGTTGGAGCAGGTTTTTACTGAAGATAAACGTCAAAAGAAATTGAAATTGTCTAAACAAGGTCAAAGCCTGTTTGAAACTTGCTCCCAAAAAATCGATCAATTTGAACAGCGACTTCTTGTTCATATAAATCCTAACGATCTTAAACAAAGCTCAGAAACGTTGAGCCAACTTTTGTATCAACTTGAATATCAATCTCAGGGAGCTGACGCATGAAAGACCGTTCTGCACCGCTTTGGACTCGCAATTTCATTTTGGTCAGCCTCATCAACTTTCAATTGGTTCTGACCTTTTATTTGTTGGTTGTGGTGATTGTCGGCTATGCCATGGCAGAACTCAGCGCCAGTACCGCTCAAGCAGGCTTAATTTCGGGTTTATTCATTGTCGGTACATTAATTGGACGCTTATTGGTCGGGAAATTTCTCGCACACTTTGGGCGTAGAACCACCATGATTGTGGGGCTAGTAGGTTTTTTTCTATTTTCACTGCTTTATTTTATCCATATGAGCGTGGGCGCACTGTTGTTCGTACGCTTTATGCATGGCTTTATGATGGGTATTGCAGCAACCGTCTTCGGCACCGTCATCGCACAAATTTTACCTGCCAGCCGCCGCGGTGAAGGGATCGGATATTTTAGTATGAGCAGCACGCTAGGAACGGCAATTGGACCATTTCTTGCGATTTGGATGATGCTGCATGTCGGTTATAACGCAATCTTTATGTTATCCAGTGCTGTTGCGCTCTGCTGTCTACTGGTTTCACTGTATATTCGTGTACCTAATATTCCACAGGCATCTCAAAGCTTGGACAGCCAAGTGCCTGTGACCAAGCCAAGTTTCATCTCTCAATATATTGAAAAGAATGCGATTCCAATTTCTTTGATTATGTTATTTGCCTCTATTTTTTACTCAGGTGTATTGTCGTTTATCAATTTTTACGCCAAAGACATTGATTTGGTTCAAGCTGCTTCATTCTTCTTTTTGATGTACGCGATTGCAATTTTGATTTCTCGCCCGATTACTGGTCCTCTCATGGATCGTAAAGGTGAAAATATCATTATGTATCCCGCATTCATTATTATGGCAATTGCTTTCTTTTTACTGAGCATTGCACAAACCCCGACCATGCTGTTAATTTGCGCAGGTTTACTCGGTTTAGGGTATGGCAATATTCAGTCAATCTGCCAAACGGTTGCGGTAAAAAGCACTTCACTTGAACGAATGGGTTTTGCAACCTCCACCTATTTTATTTTCTTAGATGCTGGTTTGGGTTTCGGTCCTTACTTCTTAGGTATGACACTCGATTTTATAAGTTATCAGCAGCTGTATTTATATAGTGCTATAGGAAGTTTAGCCTGTATTGGCTTGTACTATCTATTACATGGTCGTCATACCGCTAAAGTTAATTCTGCGGCTGTTTAGCATACGCCTCATTACTTAGGCATCACTTATAACAAAAAATATAACAAAGATAAAAAAGCGCTCAATATGAGCACTTTTTTATTCGGTATAGCATGGGCGACTTATCTATAAGAATTAAACTTATTTAAAGACTTTAAAGCGTGCTGCATCATCCATGTAGCCCTTCTCTGTTGCCTCTGCTTCTACAGAACCAAACACCAATTGTGCACGTAATTTCCAGTGTGCAGAAACATCCCATTCTGCATGCACTTGTTCATCCACAATCGGGTTATAGTGCTGAAGGGATGCACCTAAGCCATCTGTATGCAATGCAGACCATACCGCGAACTGTGCAATTGCAGTTGAATGCTCAGCCCAAATTGGGAAGTTTTCTGCATAAGATGGAAACTTTTCTTGCAGGCCTGTAACTACATCCATATCTTCAAAAAACAAGACAGTTCCCACACCCGCCGCAAAACTATCCATTTTGGCACTGGTTTTAGCCGCAGATGCTTCATCTTTTGCATAAGACTTCAGTTTATCTTTGACAAAGCCCCAGAACTTTTCATGTTCAGCATTGAACAAAATCACTGCACGTGACGATTGTGAGTTAAATGATGATGGGCTCTGTTTAATGGCATGTTGAATTAAATCGGTTAAATGCTCTGTAGACTGGACTACATTTTTGCCAATGGCATAAATCGTACGGCGTTTGTTAATTAAATCTAAAAACTGATTCGACATTATTTGAAATCCTTTGGTATTTCCCCGCGGAAATACGACACCAAGCCAAATGATTGATTAGAATATATAAACATGTGCTTATATATTCATCACATCAAGGTAAATACAGTTCTACATTAAGCATAATTTAGACCAAGTACCATTTAATTTAAAATATCTGCTACAAAGCTTGATTCGATTGATTTTATTTTATACAGATCAATTTGGTCGTTGACCTATTAACCAATTATTTGAAGATTTTGATCATATAAAAAATCCTCCGACGTAGGAGGATTTAAAAGGCTAATTTAGAATGAAATTAAAACTTTGCTTCTAATACATTGGCTTTCAATTGAACTTTCCAAAGCTCACGTAATGTGGGTAAATAGAACTTCTCACCCAACTCCACCAATTCAGCATCAATGAGTGCATGAACTTCATGCTTAAATAAATAATCGAGTTCAACACTGCTTAAACGTGGTTGCTCTTTGGCAAAGCTCTTGCGCTTCTGCTGCGCTTGTTTCACCAACTGATCCGCAAAATTACGCGTCTTAAACTTGGCAATGGTATTTAAGCGTAGTTCAATCACGCCCCAACCACTGAGTAACAATTTGAACTTTTCAAAATCACTGCTGGTCGATTCCCAAGTCATTTCTTCTAGATTCTCATCTGAAGGCAATACAGGAAGTAAAAGCTCCATCACACTAGGGAAAATCTTTTTGAAATTAAGAATGAATTTAACTGGATGTTCACCTGGGTAGTCTTTAAATTGAACGTTTTTCTGAACATCTGTTAAATAAATATCGAACATTGAAAATTTCCACACATAAGCGATTGAATTGCAATAATAAAAAATCTGCCTTGCAAAACCAGTGCAAAACTATTGCAAAACAGCATTTTAAAAATTTGAGTACTCTTGCAATTATGACATTTTAATCCATACTCAGCACGTTTTAAAAAGGTCAGTTGTATTTAAATAAGACAAACAAAAAAGCAAAAGTTAAACTAAATAAAAAGGCCATACAGTTCACGATTAAAACTTAGATTCGCTGTTATAATTTTTATTGGGGTGTAGATTGAAGAGCAACATTGATCAAGAATGGATTAAAAAATTACTTGCAACTGTATTTGTGGCTTTAATATTTTTATTGGCTTTCACTTGGATAATTTTTGACTTTCAGAAGTCTAGTAATTCACTAAAAGACAGTTGGACCATAGTAGGTTCTTTTTTTGGTGGTTTTGCAACTAACGGCTGTTTATATTGCTGCTCATCTTTTTAATGATTGGCGTAACCAGCATAACACCAATTATGTGTCGTCCATATGTGAATCAATTAATCTTGCAGTTAAAGAAAATTATAAATCCTTTGTAAAGCTAAGTTTAATTATCACTGATGCTGAAATAATCCGCGGTAACAGACCAATTGCCCTCATAAGCCCAAATGAAAAAGAGCGAATTTTTAATAATATTAATGAAATCAATCGCCTTTGCATATCCATTCGTTCTGAGTTGTTTCTAATTGAATACGATGTTATCCGTCTGCAGAAGGCAACAAAAGATTCTAGTGGTATCTATGAGTTATACAGCAACTTAAAAAATCTAATAAAAAATGAAACGGATAGTCTTTTACAAAACGTCGGAGATTTAGAAAAATATTACAAGATTGGTAGGGCTAGAAAGCTGATTGACTCGAGTGAAGATTATTACAGGGAGTTCCACATCAAGCTTGCAGAAATAACCGCCAAGATCAACAAGCCAATTTAAAATAAATAAACATAAGCCCTCAATTAAAGGGCTTATTTATTACTTAAATTGATTATAAAAAGACTTGGCTAAATCAATAAACGATACGATTACTTTCGCCCATTTCAGCCAGTTCTCACCAACATCCTTGATAAACTTTCAACGAATGCTCAACCCATTTCTTATGATGACTGCTATAAAAATCTCACACAATCTGCCTAATAAAAAAGCCCTGAATCGAGGGCTTTTTTATGTCGATTTAATGACTACTTTGCATTCGCCGATACCATATTTTCAGGAATCACCACTGCATCAAACTGCTCAGCAGTTACCAGATTCAATTCAACAGCAACCTGTTTCAGTGTTTTACCTTCTTTATATGCAGTCTTGGCCACCTTGGCTGCATTTTCATACCCAATCACAGGATTGAGTGCAGTCACTAACATGAGAGAGTTATGCAGGAAGTAATCAATCTTTTCAACATTTGGCTCGATACCTATCGCACAGTGCTCATTAAAGCTATTGCAAGCGTCACCTAAGAGGTGAATCGATTGCAATAAATTATAGGCAATGACCGGCATAAATACATTCAGCTCAAAGTTCCCTGAGGCACCCGCCACATTAATGGTGGTGTCATTCCCTAAGACTTGCGCCACCACCATGGTCATGGCTTCGCTTTGAGTGGGATTGACTTTACCCGGCATAATACTTGAACCTGGTTCATTTTCAGGAATACGAAGTTCACCAAAACCACAGCGTGGACCACTGGCCAACCAGCGAATATCATTGGCAATCTTATTTAAACTCGCAGCAAGGGTTTTTAGTGCCCCTGATGCAAACACAGCCGCATCACGACCCGCTAAAGCTTCAAACTTATTTGGCGCTGTGACAAATGGCAGTCCTGTTAAGTCTGCCAATTGCTGTGCAGATTTGACTGCATAGTCAGGATGCGCATTTAATCCTGTACCCACGGCTGTGCCACCTAGTGGTAGCTCATATAGCCCCTCAAGCGCATACTGTAAGCGCTTTAAACCATGATCAAGCTGTGATACATAACCACTGAACTCTTGCCCTAAGGTTAACGGCGTTGCATCTTGTAAATGGGTACGACCGATTTTGACAATACTGGAAAATGCTTGAGCTTTAGCCGCTAAGGTATCACGTAAGGCCCTGACTGCTGGAATGAGTAATTCATTGATCTGTAAGCTCGCAGCCACATGAATAGCAGTCGGAAATGAGTCATTGGTGGATTGCGCACGATTGACATGATCATTCGGATGTACCGGCTTTTGCGCACCTAAAGGATTTCCCAATTTTTGATTGGCAATGTTGGCAATCACTTCATTGCAGTTCATATTGCTTTGCGTACCTGAACCGGTTTGCCACACCACCAGAGGGAACTGATCATCCCATTTCCCAGCAATGACTTCTTCAGCGGCACCTACGATATAATGAGACAACTCTTGTGGAATTTGATTCAATTCAGCATTGGTGATGGCTGCTGCCTTTTTAACAAGACCCATCCCACGAATCATCGCACGTGGTAGGCGCTCACCACCAATTTTAAAGTTTTGCAAACTACGCTGTGTTTGAGCGCCCCACATTGCTTCACTGGGTACTTCTACCTCACCCATCGTGTCATGTTCAATACGTGTTTGCATTCTTCACCTCAATTCTTCCATTTATGTTTAAGCAAGCATCTGATGCTTTATTTCATACTAATCAATACGGCTTAAAATGTAAATAATTCTCATTTTCAATATTTTCTTTAAATCAGTATTTAATGATCAAATATAACGAATATGATTATTTAAGGCGTTTTGCTTAAACTGTTTTGATAGAAGCGCCATTCATCCTGAATCATCTGTTCAATGCTACGTTTGGCTTTCCAGTTCAAATGTTGTAAGGCTTTTTGACTGATCGAACCAAGTTGATCTAATTCTTCATAGGCATAAACGGCGTCGATCGTATTGATTTTAGACTGCGTCACTTTTTCAACCTGCTCAATCAAACCCAAGATTGAACTGTGCTCTCCCGCAATATCAAAACTTTCACACCCACGCAAATGTTGCTGCAACCAGTACAGACTGGCGTGTACAGCTTCACAGACATCCAGCACATGCACAAAACTACGCTCTACGGTTTGATCTGAGGTATCTGCACTATGTTGAAGTTCAATCACATCACGTTGCATTGCTGCGACTTGTAGCGCAAGAGGAACAATATTTTTCGGTAAAGGCGGAATAAACTCCCCTAGAACACCATGTTCAAATGCACCGACTACATTGCCTATTCTTAAAATGGCAACATTCCAATCACTATCGGTCTTTACAGTATCCCGAATAATCTCTTCAATCATTTGCTGAGATTTTATATAGGGATTCGGATTGGCAAAATTAAAAGCAATGTCTTCATGCAGTTCCAAACTTGATATCCCATACACAGCCAAACTAGACAGATGAATCAAGTTGCGCACGCCAGTTCGTTGCATAGCGCGCATTAAACTCATAATACAACTAACATTGTCATTGTAGTATTCGAGCGGTTTAAGCCGAGATTCTTCAATCGATTTAAAGCCTGCCGTGTGAATGACAGCATCTATAGAATATTGTTCAAATACTTTGTTTAAGGCAGGCGTATTGCGGACATCGAGTTTCACAAAAGGCACGTACATGCCAGAAATATATTCAAGTCTTTCTAAGGTGTGTAGATTGGCATTTGCTAAATTATCCACAATGACAACCTCTTGACCATGGGCCAACAAGCTTAAAACGACATGTGAGCCTATAAAGCCTAAACCACCAGTCACTAAAATCATTGTATAGATACTCCCTATATTAATCAGTGCCTTAAGTATTATTGGAGTTTTTATGGTGTCGCAAATGACTTATCCACAGATTTTAAAATGACAAAACCGACTCAAAATCTCTCTTAAGTCGGTTAATCTGCAAGAGCATTATATTCTCATATTACAGGTTTGAAATTTTGCATCTGTTGCAGTTATAGTTACTAACTGTATTTACTTTAGTACAAAAAATAAGATCAACTATCCTGAGCAAGATTGGGTAAATATGTATGGTTGGCAACTGGAAAGAATAAAAATCCGACAGACATTATCATTATTTTGTGTGTTAATTAAGCGTAAAGAATTTAGAACTATCAGGCTATAAATTAAAATGCTTGCAGCTTTATAGCAAGGAGACACTTAATGCCGAACTTCATAAAGCCTATATATTTGGGTCTACTTTTCCACCCCATGATGTTAATTAGTATTTGTACTGCTGCTACACATGCTGATACTTCGGCTATAGCACTTAATTCTCCAGACAACATTGTTTACCCTAATATTGATCGGGGTTTAAGTGAAAATTTTTATCCTAATGAAGCAAAAACAGCTGAAAAAATCGCAGACATAATTGAAATGTCGATCCGGAAAGAGTATTCCGCAGGATTGGCGCTACGTGATGCACACCCCAAAGCCCATGGCTGTGTACGCGCAGAGTTTAAGGTAGATGAAACGCTCCCCAAAAACATGGCTCAAGGCATTTTTGTTCCCGGCAAGACATACCAAGCCTGGATTCGTTTTTCTAATGGATCCAGTAACGCAAAACAGGCGGATATTAAAAAAGATGCTCGGGGCATGGCGATAAAACTTTTGGCAGTACCAGGCAATAAGCTTTTAGATGATGCAGCATCCACACAAGATTTTATTATGATTAATCATCCTGTCTTTTTTGCTAATGATCCAGCTCGCTATATGTCGCTTATGCAGGATATAAATAGTGATAGATTTCTTAAAAAACTTCATATTCCTTTTGCATTAGGGGCTAAAGGAACTTGGATTGCCTTAAATTCTAGAAATAAAATTTCAAATCCCCTGCAAACCCGATATTGGTCCATGGTTCCCTACCAGTTAGGACTAGGTTCTGATCGTAAAGCGGTAAAATATTCTGCTAGAGCATGCTCAACAGTAACAGACCCTATGCCAGCAAAACCGACTCATGATTTTCTGAGAGATACGCTACGAACTAGTCTGCAAAATAGCGATGCATGTATGGAGTTTTTAATACAACCTCGAACATCAAATACTATGTCGGTCGAGGACTCTATGACGGAATGGAAAGAAAGCCAAGCCCCTTTTTACAAGGTAGCAACTATCCGTATTCCTCAGCAAGTTTTTGATACGCCTGAGCAAAATAAGTTTTGTGAAAACCTCTCCTTTACACCATGGCATACACTAGGTGAACATAAACCGCTTGGAGCAATGAACCGCATGCGAAAAGTGATTTATGATCGTATTAGCCAAGTTAGACATGATATGAATTCTACCAACAGATCAGAGCCACATTGAGATCTACATATGTGAAGTATAAAAAAACCACCCTAAGGTGGTTAGTTTTATTATTTAAGTAGTTTGTATCTTTGGTGAGGTAGCGTTTTCAGTTCGAACATATGTTTATAGTCGTATTCGGGTAAAACTATGCTGTGTTTTTTACATACGTCTGAAATGGCATAGGTCATTGAAAACATACAGTCGTGCATCATAGACACCAGTAATGGATTCAGTTTCCCCAATGTTGGACTATGGGTATCCCACCAAGACTGAAAGAACTTTGAATACACACAAAGCATTTCTATAGATTGGTTTTCATCTATATGAATACTTCCTTTTGCCTTGATCTGCATGGTTTCTAGGTAATTCACAGCATCTTGGAAATGAATGGCCAAGAGTTCGCTATAACGTGGAATGCGGAAGTGTTGGTTGTGTCTGCTCCAAAGTTCGGTGCGTTTCTTTACACTACCCTCGCAACGGCGGTCGACGATTTCTTTGAGTTCAGCTTGTTGTTCTGAGTTAATTTTTACTCGTGTGTCGATTTGCTGTTGCAGTGTCTCTTTGTCCAGTACGTCGAGTACCCATTTACGAAATTGTTTAGCAATATCTGTTTTGGAAAACATTGCGATTAGATGACAGCCACGAAGTGAAAAGATGCGGATCGTTTTAGTTAAATTTTTGTTTTTCTTCGAGACACTCAAATTGAGGGTCTCGACAGAATCATTTGATTTGACAGTTATCGTATTAGTCATTGATGGGTTGAACTCATCCTGATTACGATCATACACCTGAGTTACTGCATCCGATTTTGCATAACCAAGCGCTTTAGCTAACTCAGTTGCTGTTAGCCAAATTTGACCGTCCTGCTGAACAGGTATGAAATTTACTTCATTGAAACTTAATGCTAAACTACTCATGTTTTTACTTCCTTAGTAATGACTTCAATCAAGCCCGACCGTCCAAAGTTCTGGGCTTTTTTGTTGTCTGTGATATTCATGCTTTCGCATTCTCTTGGTTTAATAAAAGTTGAACAGCCTTATTGATTAAATAATTCATTGAACGCTCTTCATTCGCAGCTTTTTCTTTTAGTTGCTTATGCAACTCAGGTGGAATACGTACTGCTACCTGTGTGTCGTGACGCGCCACTTTGATCTCCTAAATAAAGCACGGTGATCACATTAAAGCACAGCACTTCATTGCTGTAAAGCACCGTGATGTAATATTATTCTTTACATCAGTAATAGAGTCTTTCGCACATGGCACGCAATGATCCTCAAATGAACCTCCGTGTACCCATGGAGTTGAAAGAAAATATAGAAAAAGCAGCATTTGAAAATGGTCGCACTATTACGGCTGAAGCTGTTTACCGTCTTGAGCAAAGTTTTAGCTCTAAAAACCAATCTACAGATTATTCAGAAATAAATAACAAAATTAATGATTTAACAAAATTAATTGAAATTATGCTAAAAAAACAAGAAGGAAAATAAAATGGAATTAGTTGCTGGGGCGAATACGATTATACCAACATCACCAATAAGCATTGAAATTCAAATCTTTGGTATAGACAGTTCTGAACTGGACTTTAGTGCATATTCTCTAGCAACAAATGCTAAGGTTTGTAGTGATGATGATATGATTTTCTATGGTCAATTACATAATAAATCCCAAACAATTAAACTTATCCAAACGTCCTCAAGTGTTTATTTTCAAATTAATCTCCCAGAATTAAGCCCTCAAATTAATAAAATTTCTATTTGTGCAACCTTGGCAGATGAACAACAAAATTTTTCCTCTATAAACTATCTTAATATTAAAATTAAAAACTCAAACGTTATTGCGACAAGTAGAATTACAGGACAACATCGCTCAGAAGTTGCTTTAATTATTGGCGAGTTCTATAGATATCAACAAAGCTGGAAATTCAGATTTATATCTCAAGGCTTTAATGGTGGTTTAAAGTCTCTAGCTGAGCATTTTGGGGTTAACATTGCAGATGAGCAACCTCTCTCCGAAGTATCACCTCCCCCTATTCCCTCTCAAGCGACCAGTGACACAACCCCAAATATTAGTAATACATTAAGAGACATTTTTTTATCACCTTTAAAACTGATTGAAAAACGTAAAAAGCAGAAGGAACTTCAATTAAAGCAGAAAGAATTTCAATCTAAATTAAGCCAATATTTATCAGATGGAAAATTAACGAATCAAGAAAGGCAACAGTTGGATGAATTTTGCATCGAACATAAATTGGATAAACAGCAATTATTTAAACAATCAAGCTTATTGATCAATAACTTTTTACATTTCACTTTAGCTAATATCATTGCAGATCGATTCGTTGGCAAAGATGAGCATGACTTTATAAATTGTTTATGTGACTATTTCCAACCAGATCAAAGTATTATTTCAGAAATAAAAAATACCATTCAAAGAGTTAACAATATTGAAAAAATTAAAAAAGGCGATGTAAAGCTAATTCAAACCAATGAAATTGTTGTTAAGAATTCTGAATTAATCTATCTACACCAAAAAGATGTATTATTAACTGTGCAGCGTAAAAATGCTAATAATGTCGAACGCTACCGTGGTGATCTTTTTGTTACAAGTGAAAGGATTATTTACAAATCCGATAAACCCAAAAACATCTTAATATCCAATATTATTTCTTATGAAAGTAATAAAAATATGATCTTTATTACATCAAAAACGGCAAATAATTCAGGCGAATTTTACATTGGTAAAGATGTTGATTTTGTGGAAGCTCATATTGAGCAATCAGTAAAGCGTTTTCATCGACAAATTGATTTACGTCAATCTACAAACAACACCAGACATATAACACAAGAAACTCGTAATACCGTTTGGCAGCGTTGCAATGGAAGATGTGTGGAATGTAGCTCTACCTCATATTTAGAATTTGATCATATTATCCCATTTTCAAAAGGTGGTTCGAATTCTGAAAATAATATTCAACTATTATGTCGAGCATGTAACTTAAATAAAAGTGATAGAATTTAAAAAAAGCACCTTAAGGTGCTTTCTTTATACCTATTCAGCCATCATCTTTTCCCATTTATAATTGCAATATGAACAACGCCCTTCAAATACTTCAGCTTCCGATGGATGAGCTTTTTCACTACATAAATCGCAAACTAAATTGTTTTCGACACCGCATGCTACACAAAACCCTTCATAGTATAAAAAAAAACCTCCACATTCAGGACAACTGCAACTAATATCTTCTTCGCCACTCATAATATCCCGATGACTTAAAGCATATTTTTTTTCAAATAAGTCTGTTACAACTTCTTCATAAACAAACTCATCATTGCAAGATCGACAGCTATAAGAAGTACTATCAGCGCTTATATCTTGATCTGTTGAAGTAATTAGCTCAGATCCACATTCCAAGCATTTAATATCTAAAAATGCATTAGAAATTGTTTCATTGAAATAAGTAAGTGATTTTAGTTTATCAATGCAAAATGCTTTATCTCTATTATAAACTTCTTCTATTTTTTGCATTACATCATACACGCCCTCACCTAAAAGCTCTCGTGGATCCTCCTCTAAATAGTCTCTAATAAAATTTGCAATTACCAAAAAGGAATTTGAAACCATTTTTTGTACAGATCCAGCAGAAACTGGAGAGTGATAATGCTCTATATCATTTCTATATCTATTAATCTCATCCAGTCTTTTCCAATCTGTTTCAATTTTTAAACTGTGAAAGCGGTCTTTTATACCTTGCACATCAACTGTTTTTTTACCTTCACCTATCCAAATTAATTCACCATCTTCCATTCTCGGCATAATTTTTTGCTTAATAAGCACCTCATCAGAATCTGATGGACTCAACTCACTAAGCTGATGTTTAAAGAGGAGTAAAATTCCAGCAAAAATATTTCTTGTACACGAAACAAATCGTCACTCGTCAGTTTGCGCAAATTCGTAGTCTTCAACTCCAAGTGCAATTGAATCTAGTGCATTTTTTAAAATTGACATTAATTACACCTATACAAAACTATTTAAAGAATATATTTTTGTTAGAAAATCTAACTCTATTTTTATGCAGTAGCATCTATTTCACTGTCATTTTTTTCTTCAGTGCTCTGCATCTTAAAAGCATCTTTCTTAAAATCATTAAGGAAGACACCACAACTCGCATATCTTTCAACATACATTAAACAGTAGTAACCAATTACCAAAAATACAGTTGGAACCACAATCATTAAAACTATAAGCAACGGCATACCCTTTTCATATGAATTAACTATCCATGCAATATACTTATTCATAATTACAAAAGGAATTAATCCAATAAATGCTGATGCAAAATATCCTACAAAGAAAAAAAGTGCTGTGTACCAATGTGACTTACGCTTAAATCCTGTAACGTCCCCTGCATCATCCCTTTCACGCGTCAACATTCCTCTAATCTTTACATACTCTCTTATCCATAAGTCTGCATTTTCATATTGCGAGAAAAACTTTGCTTCGCTATAGGTTAGCGCATCATTATTAAAAAGAGATTTAGCTAATCTGTCTTTATACAAAGCTGATCTCTTTTCTACTTCTTGTGATTCAAACTCAAGTGCTAATTTTAAGGCTTCTGCCTTGCTTTCTTTGCTATGTTTTAAATGAGCTAGTTTATTATTCAAGAATGCTAATATGATTGGCACAACAAGAACAGCTAATACCCCACCAATTTTTAATAAAATTTCCATTGTCATGTTTTTATGAAATAAAAGTTTGATTTAGGACTAATTCTAAATTTTGTCAACCCACTTTTAGGACTCAAACTAGGATTTGTCAACCAAACTGTATTCCTTTAATTTTTCAAACAATAAAAACCACCCTAAGGTGGCTAGTTATTACCTTGTCTCGGACTCATTGTGTTTCCAAGATTTATTATGATTATATGAAAAACTAATACTGCTTGATGCATGTACTCTTTCTTGGTCATTGAGCTTTTCTATCATTTCTTTCAACTCGCCGCCGCCATGAGCATGCTCTTTATAGAGTGCGCGTAAAAATCGATCAGCAGGCTTCCCTATATCACCACGATCAGTTTCCCAGTTGCGCACACTTGACTCATTAACACCAATCAAGCCTGCTAAATTTTTCTGAGAAAGATTGAGTTCTTTTCTGAGAAAACGAATTTCTTCACCATTTAGTTCAGGTTTTTCATTGATCAAATACAAACCGATGGTCTTATGAAGCTCGTTAACTGATGCAATAGAAACCAACTCACCATAGAGCTCATCTTCTTCAATTTTATAACCATCGTGTAGCCAAACATTACTCAAACCACACTCTTCATAGTGATACATAATTGAACCTATTCTTTAAATGCAGTAACTACAATAGAAAAATCCCCATCCTCTTCGCTTTTTATCACTACAACAACTGTAATGTATTCGCCTGCTGACCGCTAATAATTAGCGGTATTTTTATTATTGAGTAAATATGCATGCTTTGCAAGCATCGTGCTAAATATTTACCCTTTTATAACGTATAAGACTTTAAGCTAATCATATTGAGTCAAATTCCTCAAAATTGTTAGACTCCTTCTAAATAGCTGACTTTAATATAATTTATGAAATTTTTACTCATTTTAGTTTTGGGGTTCACTTCCATCCAAGCTTATGCAAAAAAATGTGCTGACTTCAGCAATCAAAAGCAAGCTCAGTCTTGGTACGAACAACGCAAGAAATCAGGTCAAACAGGTTGGAAAAGTTTAGACCGCGACGGCGATGGCCAAGCATGTGATTGCTTGCCTGGAGGAAATGGTAAGAAGTGTCCTAAGAAGAAAAAATAAAATCTGTTATGTTCAATGGATTTCTGTGCATCCTGATAACAGGAAGCACAGCATTAAAAGCCTAATTACGCTTTTCATATTCAATCAATACTTTTGCCACCGCTTTTGCAGCAGTCCAGTACTTCGCATTAAATTGCGCTAATTCAACTTCACTAGAAATAAAACCAAGCTCCACGATTAAGCCACCATTACTGATAAACCCTAGTTTTCCTCGTGCTGACTGACTTTGATCAATCCAACCATTATCTCCACGTAGACGACTACCAAATATGCCAGCAACTGCTTTAGATAAATCCTGTGCAAGTTTCTTGTCTTTAGGTAGCGCAATCGTTTCAATGCCGTTTGCTTGCTTTGATACGGCTGCATTCATGTGGAATTCAACTGCGACAGACGAGCCCTGAATCAGCTTAATGGCTGAATTTAAATCTTGGTTAAGTGTGCCAACACCATCTGTTTTATATTGAATGCCTGCTTCACGTAGATAGTAAGCAACCGCATTACGAAATTGAGAGACCAATTCGGCTTCTTTAAATTTACTATTTACTGCACCCGGATCTTTATTCGAATGCCCTGCTGTCACTGTGACAAATTGATTTACTTCATGTAATTCAGGCTGCTTTTTCAAACGTGCCAATATCATTGCCACCCCCACAAAACATCCGACGTATTCTTGCCATTGCTCTGGAATATGATTTTTCAGGTCCTGAGGGATGATATGCCATACCTGCACAAATTGATCTGCGAACAAAATCAAGGCATAAAAAATGGCGCTCAATGCGCCAACTTGTACCGACTTGAGTTTCCAAGCCTGTTTCCAATCTTCAATTAATTTCATTTAATAGTTTCCTCAAGTCTCGCGACCTTTTCATTCATAAGTGATTGTGTTTGATTGATCTGAACTATTGATGAGCCAACCCAGATGCATGCAGCTAGAAGAGAACCCCCGCAAAGACCAAGCAGAATTCTTAAAACCCCAAGGCCACCATCTAGACTTGCTGATTTGTTTTGAAGTGCTGATACTCGCAATTCCAAAGCATCAACTTCTTTACGGATCTCATCGATAGAATTTTTATGATGCTCATTAATAAATGTTTGCCGAGCAACGTGTTCTAAAATCAATCGTATGTCTTTGTGAATGGATTCGATTTTACTCTCCCATCCATTGTTGCCCGGTCTGTACTCAGACATCACGCCCCCTTAATTTTGATAATAAAAAAAACACCCCGTTGGGTGCGTGTATTTGTGAATTTTAAACTTCAATTTGTATAACCTCGCCGCCGAGCGCCACCCTTTTAATTTCATTATCGGAAATAAAAACTCTGGTCCCGACTGTATATTTTGTAGAGCTTGTACACATCACAAGGCCTGAGCCATCCACCACCAAAACCTTGTAATTTGGGTGATCCGCGCTTGTGACTGTGCCAATAAATTCAGGTGCCTTAGGTAGTAAATCGATTAATCGCTGTAATGCATTACTCATGATTTACACGCTCCACAGTTACCGTTTGAGTCACTTTTGAATATGTGAATGAGACGTTCACGGAATCAATAATGCCCCACCACTCAGCATTAAATGCCAATATTTCACCTGGTGCACATTCTCCAATCTCACTATTGATTGGCATCACAAGACTATGTGTTTCAACCATTCCAGATTTAGCAAGTTTAGATTTCCCAAAAGCTCCCATGCTGACGTGATTAAACAATGGTGAATTTTCAGAAGGAAGTAACACATCTCCCGCAGTACTTGCCCTTTTCACTTGAGCTTGTAAGGCATGTCTATCATTTGTCAGTGTAATTGCATTGTAATGTGGATACAGCTCAAAATCAGTTGATAGGCTGGTCACGATTGATTCGGGAATAAGTCGATCATAGTCAGCAAACGTGAGTGAATCCCAAAAGGTTTTCTTGTATAGCGGTTTGATAGAAAGTGTATTGCTGCCTTTTTCGCTATAGATAAAGCCACCACCACTTTCAACCACTGTTTTAGTTGCAGCAATTGGCGAAAGATTTGAATAACTCAGACTTTCATTTGCTACAATCCAACCTAAATCATCAATCAATTTCCAGTTCAAATTGGGTTGACTAGATGAGCGATCAATTTCAGCTTGGACCAGTTGCACCGACGTACGCTCATTTTCTTGCAAGAATGAGCGCACAGCTGAGTACGGCGCATCAAGTAAAGCTGTTTGACTTCGTCCAGTTAGGTTCCAAGTAATGTTCGCAAAACTACGTGATCGGCTGCGATTCTCTAAAAGCATATGATGCTCAGTGCCATTTACAACAATTTTTAAAATGACACGCTGACCATTGATTGGTTTAAGCTTTATAATTTCAGAATTGGGAACAGTGAGAGAATAGGACCAACACCAGCGAGAGCGGTCTGTATTGTAACTGCCGTTGTACACAGCAATATCAGCACCATTATCAAGGCGTGTAACTTTCAAAGTGTTCAAAATGTACCACCCTTTTTTATTCGGTATAGCAGGTATGCAGTCGTCAGCGCCAAAATTTAAAACTACATTGTGCGAATCAACGTCATGACATAAGCAATTGAAATTAAGGTCTGTTGATGGCACATATTCAGGGATTTCAGGTTTAGGCCACGGCTGAATCGGATGCTTTCGATAGTGAATCGCGTTGGCTTTATCCCATGCAATATCATCTTTGGTGATGATTTCTAAGCCTTTATCCCACTCAAAGCTAAACCGTTTCTCAAAGACTTGAGCGACTTCATGTGAATAAGTGATGTTTCGACGCTTTCGAATCATCTCCTGCCATTCAGTAGATCTATTCACTCTTAGTTTTAGAGATTCATCAAAAAGCAAACTACTGTGAATGAAACGCTTATCACCGCTTTGCCAGACAATATATGCGTCAATGCTTAAACCAGTGGCTTTTTCATGCTCAATTCGTACCGACTGCGATAATGTTAAAGACTTATCAAAGCCAACAAATGCTTGCTGACTAAGCACTAAACCTTGGTCATAAAAAAGAGCCTCATTTGAGACTCTTAAAATTGGCTTAGACCATGGTATTTCAACACTTCCAAGTCTTGATATCGCGCTGTAATAATGTGAATTTAAGCCGCATGACACACCGACAAGATGATTGATATCAAATAGCGCTTTAACTTCAAATTGAAATTCAGTATTTAAAACTGTATCAATCGTGCACAGGTTTTCACTAAATACTGCTTCGACTTCAAAGCTAAAACTGGTATCCAAAACCGTATCGAGCTGACCAATAACATTAGTGTTTTCACTAGATCTAGCTATCACATCAAAGCTGAATTCAGTGTCTAACACTGTGTCTATGATTGCAGTATTTGCACCACTTTCTGCATAGACTGCCGTGACTTCGAATGAAAAACCACTATCAAGTGTTGTATCGATTGCAGCCGAGACATCATCACCAAAATTTAGATTGGTTGAGCCATTAGCTAGATGCTCAAAATTAAGAATGATGTTATGACTGTCGGTATTATCAGGCTTGAAATTTAGGTTTAGGTTGTGAGCATCAACGGTGCCAAGCTTATTTTTAAAATCCACATGAGCACCCTTTTAATTTAAGGTCTAAGTTTGATTGATGTGATAGATAGCGTGCCGCCAAGTGCTAAATTGGTATTTGCAAGGGAAATATCAGTACCCACGGTTAAGTCAGCAGCTACTTGCCCCGATCCATTGAATATACGCGCCCAAGTGGCTGTGCCAGACTTAATGACTGTGGTTGTATCGGTTGGATAAAGCTCAGCATAGGTGGATGTGACTTCTTTAATACAAGGCTCAGGAAATTTCAGTGTCACAAGCGCATTATTAGAATCTGCTGTTACAGCAGGGTTGGTGGGTTGTGTACCTTCATAAAAAATAACGGTAGCACTTTGGCTACCGCTATCCATAAAATTTGCGAAGGCTTGAATCATGGCAAGCCGAGCATTGACTGATGTTTTACTCATTTCGACACCACTTTGTCTTGTATTACTGCGTTGTATTGATTGTTCGGATCAAATGCAATTACAAAACATTCAAGACCTACAGCAATGTTTCTGAGTGTGTAAGAACCATCCGCTTTTGATCTTGTTTCCCAAAGTAATTGACGATTGTCTCTTCTGAATACACAAATAGGGACAGTAGAGTAATTTGCGCCTATTTTTTTTGTTGTGCCCTTAATTTGACCAAAACCCTGATTGGAATTTGCCACCATAATTAATGGTTTTCCAATTCTTAAAATCTTATATCCCATTAAATTGAGTTTTGCGTAATTGGGGTCGTAACCGCCAAAAAAAGTTCTAAAGAGTTTAATCAATTTTTATTTCCTCCACTGGCACACAAAACCAAACCCCTCCATTAGGGCTGTTTCTATCCACCTGATGAATGTAGGATTTAGAGGTTAAATCAATATCATACGTATAAAAAGGAATACTACTCATGGTTGTGGGCGGTGCATTGTTAGACCCATAAGAGGCTAAAAATAGCCCCACTCCATATCCTAAAAATCCTCCAGTAGTTAACTCATGGATAGGCATTGGATATGCTGGAGTTGTATTGAAAGCATCAATAGTGATAGGTAAAAAGGAGTTTTGTGAAAATGGTGTTCTGGGAGCTATCCCACTTTCACCAATCGCCCCTTGAATTTTAACAGGTATGTTATTTATGTATGCTGCAGAGCTATCTAGATAGCGCACACTACCATCGCCAGACACAGGCTGATTAGACCCGATGATTATTGGTGCTTTTAACACTTCATAATCTAAGCAAGTAGTAGGGAGGATAGCTCCTATATACCCCGCAGCACTATAAGTGCTTTGAGCTGAATTGGTAAATATACAAATATGATACTTACTACCAATTAACACACCTTTACCAAATCCAGCACCTTGAGCTGCTGTAAAATTGTTATAGCTACTGTTAGCTTGATAGTTAAAATCCCAGGCAAACGTCGAGGGTGTTGCTGTATTTGTATTTGCTTGAATCGCGTCTAAATCTGTTATTTCTCCAGTGGCTGAATCATAAGACTTTCCAACACAAGGCGAGATTCTATTTCTAAGATTGCTATTATTTTGAAAACACAATCGAACATATAAGTCATTTTCGTCCAGTGTTTTGATTTGATAAACATGAATGTTACTTTTCTCAAAAACCAAATCCCAACCTAGCGGTGCTATGCGAGTTGTGAAGTTTCCGTTGATTAAACTTGGAGCTCCTTCTACTGTTAGCGTAACTGTATTTTCAGTCACGCTATTAATAACAAATTCACCACCATTGATGTTTAAAAGCTCAGGCGCATTGACGTTTAAGACGCGGTCAGCAACATACCCATGTGACACACCGTAATTGAATGTTACTTGATCGCCAGAAACACTCACACTCGATACTATTTGCTCGTTATAACCTAGTGATAACATTTTTTTAAAACGATCTGGAAATAAGCTTTTAGATCCCGCACAAAAGTCTAAGCCCACATCACTAAAATCAAATAACTTGGTTTGTGTTTGCTTCATTGCCATAATCTTTACTCATAAAAAAGACCGCAACAGCGGTCATATTGATTTTAGATTACGCGGTCTATATCACCGCGCAGCATGATTTGGAATTGATCTGATAAGACTGTGGGTTCAGACTGCTTCACTGTTCTAATCACCCAGATTGGATAATTAGCAGCAACAGTATTAAAACGCACTACATTTCCAGATGCCCATCCACTTCCCCAGCCTTCTTTTTTCACAGTGAAGTAAGGCGATCCAGTCACAGGGTTAATTGGAAAGCAATCTATATTAATGCTTCCTGTTCCAATCTGGCCTGAGTATTCACCAACAATTCTAAAATCTGTATTGCTTGTAAAGATTAAAGCCCACCGCTCTTGAATCGCACCCTTATTGGTCACAGCAATTGGATAGAGCGAGTCGTTGTAGTTCGCTGAAATTAAAGCGCCTACTGGCTCATCAGCCCACGCATTACTCCAAGTGCCTTGAACAAACTTGCGTGTATAGCGCGATTGCATATCACCAATGACTAAAGCTGAACCAATAATCGTATTATCAGCATCGTAATTATGAGTTACAGGCTTTGTGAAGGTGATTTGGCCATTGATCTGCACATCGCGAATTAAACCCATGTCTTGATAGCGGTATTTGGCAGTAAGTGGCGCAGTTAATGCATTTAAAGAGAAGTCGCCATTCAATGTGACTTTGCCATAGTCATAATCCACGACATACATATCAAATGGCACTTTTAAGCCGTCTGCATCTTCGAGCTCACACCACGAAATACGCTGATCTTGTAGTTCATAAGTTGTGCCAGCAATTGCGCTTGGCAACTCTTGAGACTTGCTTGAACTGACAATTCCTATACCGCCAACTCGGAATATCGGCACACGCCCATCGATTGGCAAACGAGTAGCTGATAAACCTAAAATCTCGGAATCAAGAGGGATGTATGTATAGGCCACTGCGTTGTAACGAATTGAAGATGCATCAATCCAAACCGGAATATTCAGATAAGTCTTGCCCGCTTCTTCATACTCTAAAAGCACGTCATACCAGTCATTTTCTTGAATTTCTGCTCGGTTATCTGCTGTAATTTCTGTCTTCTCATAGAAATAAACCGTGGCAAAACCAGTATCGTGATTGAGATTTCCATGTGCTAAGGCTGTTTCAATCACACCATTTTCATCAAATCGAAGCGTCAACTGACCGTGGTCAAGTGTCGCCACTACAATGGTCATAGAATTTGGTCGAAGTGGAATCACCGGCGTTCTAAAGCTGACGTTGTTTATTGGCGGTATGTCTGTTGTCGTAGTCAGAGATTCAAGCTTCAAAACATTGTCTGTGTTTGGGGTCCACGATGATAATTCAATCTCACCATTGCCGTAGTTTACTTGACCAGATAAAGTGCCGCTATTGTTTACAGAATCTACATTTCGGTATAGAGAACCAGTACGGTCAATAAAGGTTTCATTACCCAATTTAAATCGAACTGAATTACCCAAAACTTGCTCATTAAAGCCATATGTCAAATCAAATTTAAGTGAATCTTGCACAATTGTTTTGGTTGAACCGGTTGCTGCATCTGAGTCTCGATAATGAGCAATAATCCCTTTTGTTTCTGAATAAGCCTTGTATGTGTTGCTTGCTAAAGTCACATTACTTGGCTGTGATTGATGTATTGTCATTCGTTAAGCTGCCCTGTAGTTGGCCCATCGATTTGTTTGCGGTTTGTATTCGGTGACCGGTGTAGATTTCGGTGTGCTTATTACTCGGCCAGATCCTGAGCCAGAGCCCTCACCATTACTAACTGAAATCGTTTCAAGTGTTGGTGATGAGCTATACGTCACCAATTCTCTTGAATAGAAATAGCTTGTCTCAATGGTTGGTGTGCAAACCACATCACCAGTACTGTAATTAATTGAGCCCTGCACGTTTCCAAATGCATCAATAAGACCGCTATTTCCGTTATCGGTCACCACCAAAACCACCTCGTCACCTAAACTTGATGTCAATGGAATCTCAAGCGTGATGCTGTTTGGTTGTAGCGCAATGCCTGTACCAATATTGAAAGCCAGTTTTTGACTTGCATCAGGTACTGCAGAAAGAACCTCTTGTCTTTTAGAGTCACCAAATGAGTAGCCAAAATTAAAGGATGTGCCTTTTTGTGGTAGCTTTTTAGGAATCAAGGAGCCTTTTCCTGCTGAGTAATTCACAAAGCCTGTCGCATCGCCGCTGAATTGACCCAAAGCATTTGTTGTTGCTGTTTTTTGAACACCCTCAAGCATCCAATTTACAGTCAGGCTTGATGCAACAATGCCTGTTTGCTTTAAATCAAAGTCTATTTTCGCAGGCAATACCGGTAGATTTGCTCTTGTGTAGGTCGCCATTGGCGTACCCCAAAGCAGTAAAATAGGTGTATCAACGTCAGGCAAAGCGCCTGTTGTTAGCAACCATGATCCTGTTTCATAGTTAATCACGCCCGATCCAAACGATGGACTCGCACCTTTTAACTGACCTGAACCGTCGTCTTTGAGTTCGTAAAACTTACCTTGTGACATATAGGAAATTGAAAGACTACCTGGTGTCGGTGTTGGCACCAAAACACCTGTCCAATTTGAGCCTTGATTATTTTGCAAAACAGGTAATGAATAGGATTGAAAATATTGCGTTGGCGCTGAAGCCGGTATGAAAGAAATATCAATTGTAGTGCTTCCCGTACCGGCACCACTTGTCCACTGAATCAAGCCTTTCTGATAATCAATCGTTCCAACTTGCGTGCCTGCGGTAGTTTTCAGAAGACCACCCTGATCAGTCACAGGCTGATTAAACAGAGTGAATGTCACGGATTTAGGCAATACACCCGACCCAATGTACAGGTTCTGAGATGTGCTTACAGTTGTTGAAAAGGAAGCAGTGATTGCTTCACTATTGCCTGCGACAAAAGCTGTATTCTCACCTGCCGCATTCACATCAATAATTGGCGTTTCAGTCTGTGCTGAGGGAATAATTTGAGTAAAAATACTTTGTGCATTAACTGTATATTCACCGACTGAAATATCGCTTATCGCTTTGACAGAACCATAATAAAGCCCTGTATCTGCAACCATCGAACCGCGAACCACTGATTTTGATTTTTCACCGCTGTACCACTGCTTTGCTGAAAGTCCAACAAAATCACGCTCTAGCGCATCACTCAGATCATAAGTTGCAATCTTGTACTCAACATTTTTTTGATCAATAACCATGATTGCAATGCGAGTTTCAACTTTAGTGATTCGCAAATACTGCTCAAACTCTAGCGGTTTACCTTCATCACTCACTAAAACAACCGTATCACCGACAGAGCTTTCAGTTTCTTGTGGAAACATGGCTACTTGCAATTGCTTCATGCCTTGCCAGTGAGTATCAAGCGGTGTACCAGCAATTTGACCACCTTTAGCAAGATAGTTTTCAACTCGGTTTTGAGCATTTGAGCGTTGATCTGTATGTGAGTCCGTACTGAAAAGCAAAGCTGATACGTTTGGGTCAACAGGATTTTCAGAGATAAAAACAGTGGCACCCATCAGTGCATCTGTATCATCAGTAATAACAGCAGGAAAAATCTTACGCATGGACACATCGCCCATGCTTCGGTCTAGCTCACTCACATCGTTGAATAAATTATTACTTTGACCATCAATGATGACTTGACCTGAGTATTTACCACCACCATCGTCTGTGTCCGTTAAACGCTCAGATTTATAGAGCACCAAGTCTTTTGTTTCAATTGTCATTCTCTAGCTCCAAGAATCTAAGTGTTACGTTGAAATAGTCATCAAGTGATACTGCAGGAATACCTTTAACTGGCTTTGCCTCCAGCGCGCCAGCTTCGTGATTGAAAACAATATTGAATCTACGGTTGTCATGTGGCCATTCGAAAGCCAAAGTGAATTGCTCCTGCAGATTTGACCATGCTTGAACCTGTCGCAAATGCTTGAGTTGAATCCACCCCATGTCAGAGTCGGCAGGCACCAATGAAATAGAGCGACCTGATATTTTCATACCTTCTTGAATGATTGCTGTACCATCGATTGCGCGTTCTAAATTTTGCTCAATAGGCTTCCAATCAAACTCATCCGGCCATAAAAAACCGTCCTCAAGTGGGACGGCTTCTGAAGTTGAATTTCGTATTAATTTCATTAAGTGCCTCGTTTTAGCATTTCAAATTCACTCAAGAGTGCTTCCATAGCATTCCCATCATTTGGTGATCCGTATAGAGAAACCTCTTTACCACCAGACATAAACTTATATTCGACTGTTTTGGATGGACTATTTGAGGGTGATGGTGCTTTAGGGATGGAGGGTGCTTGAATTGATGAACTGGCATTGCTGGCATACTGACTGTAATACTTAAGTTGCTCATTTACAAAATCGCCATTCGACATGCCACCACCACCGCCAGCAAACGACCATTTGTTTCCAACTTGCTTGTATGCTTTACCATCAGCGGTTCTTGAACTTGCGTAAATTTCTTCTGCTAATTTTTGCGCTCGCGCATCGTCATAACCCTGTGCTTTTAAAGATTCAGCGATCATATCTGCGTTATACGCCATGCGAGCGCGTGTACCTTGTGTGCGCCCTCTCATGCCACCATCAAGTGCTTCCAAAGCCGCTGCCCATTCTTCAGTAGAAGATCGAGCTTCTTCACGCATGACGTCACCTGCAGATCGAGCATGACCTTTTAAGCCATCAAAAGAGCGACCAACACGATCCACAGATGAACTCATGTCATCCATCGACGCGACTGTAGCCTTGCCTGTTTGATCGACTTGAACCTGTAGACCAAGTGATGCAGCCTTCGCTTGAGTTGAAGCTATAACCGCTTGATCACCTGATGCGGCAGCTGCTTGCATTGTTCGCTCATAGGCTTGTTTCAAACTCTCAGCCGTAGCCTGTCCGCTTGATTGAATTGTGTTGAAGTCAGCTAAAGCTGATTGTGCAGCCAAAGCCAGTTGCTCTTTGGTTTTAATGCCGAGGCGCTCGAAAGCAGCGGTTACAGGATCGATATCAGCAGGTAGCTTTTGAACCACTTGTCGAATCGCCTGCATACCCATTTCAACTTGTGAAGTGGATAACTTGCCTTGCTCGCCAAATTCTTTGAGCTTGGCTTTGGCAAAATCAATTTCAGCTTGGCTTTTTGCTGTTTCGAGCCACTTAGCCCAAGCTTGGTAAAGAATGTTGGCAGCTTGAGAGCCTTCAACGCCCAGTGCCGATAGATTGTTCGAGAAAGCATTAACTTGTGCTTCACTTTCTTTAAACTTTGCAGAAACACGGCTAAGCGCAATATCCAAATCCAAGCCCAAAGATGTTGCAGCTTTACGTGCTTTATCTGCTGAAGCTGCAGCGCCTTCAATTGCTACCTCGGCCTTAGCCCAAGCCTCAACACTTACCTTGCCTGCCTCGCTTAAAGTGACAATGTAGCCCTTGGTCATCAGGTCGGCTTGTATTACACCGTCCATAACTCCTTTATTTGCAGTAATTGCAGCTTCAGCATAGGCTTGAACAGCGCTTAGTTTTTCTTCCTCACTTATCTTTTTTGCACTTAATTCTATTTGCTGGTCTAACAGCAGTTGATCAAGCTTGGCTTTTGATGAAGCTAAGGCCTCGGCATCTTTTTGGGCTTGAGTTTTACCAATCTCCTCGATAGCTTCAACAGCTTTTGATTTAAAGTTTAGTGCTCCATCGGAAGCTTTTTGGTAATACTCTTCCGACTTAGCTTGCATCACCTTTAGATTAGCCAAAGCCTCTTCTCTAACATCACCCCAAGTGAATTTAGCTGCCAGATTAGCCCACGCAGCACCAACAGAGTAAAGCGCTCCAACAAATAGATTTACACCAATACCAATTGCAGCAAAGCCATCACTCAGCGCACCAATTGCAATATTAATTAACTGCAAAACCTTAGTGAAACCATTGGTTTTATCAGATGCCGTATCAACACCACTACCGAAATTAAATAATTGCAGCAAAACGGAATTGATAACATCAACAACTGCTTCAAAAGCTATACCGACGGTTGAGCCTAATGTTTTTAGAGAATCATAGGCACTGAGTAGTGCTGTTTTAAGCGCCTCAATCGTTGCAGGGTCAATCTTCTTGAGTTGATCACCAACCCAAACAAAGCCCTCGCCAATATCATTTAATACAACATCGAGTTCAGCAATATTATCAGCAAGTGCAACAAGCCACTGAGCAACCGTAGCAGACGCTCCGTTTGACTGATCCATCTTGCCAATTAAGATTTCCCACGATGTTGTAATGCGTTGCAAAGCATTGCCAATCGTTACTGGGAATTGATCATAAGTTTTTTGAACTTCAGATGCTTGGCTTTGAACCGCTGTAATGACTCGCTCTGCTGAGAGTTCGCCATTTTCTGCCATCTTGCGGAGTTCGCCAGTCGTTACACCTAAGCCTTTTCCGAGTGCTTCAGCTAAACCGTAGCCATTCTCCATGATGCTATTGAATTCTTCACCACGGAGCACGCCACCCTGCATAGCTTGAATAAATTGCTGTACAGCTGCTTCACTCGCTTGCGCTGAGCCACCACCAACCTGAATCGCTTGTGTAACTGTTTTTGTAAGATCTAACGCTTGTTGCTGCGTCATCCCCATTTCTTTGCCGACTGTATTTAATCGGGTAAATAGGCTACCTGTGGCATCAAGGCTTGAGTTTGTCATCAAAGCAACTTGATGCACTCCAGCCATCGCAGAAGTGAAATCACCACCATCTTTGGTGGCAATATTAATTCGTGCTGAAAGATTGGTGTAGCTGTCTGTTGCTGCAACTAGACCACTAACCGATGCACCAATACCCACCGCTGCCATCGCTGTAACAAGTGCATTTACAGCAAACTTCGCCCCATTTACGCCTTGCTGTAAGCCAGTTGTGTTGGCAAGTAGATTTAATCGAAAGTCTAAATTTCCTGCCATAACTTTTCCTCAGGCGTAAAAAAACCCGCATTTAGCAGGCTGATGATAGGCGTTGTTGGTCTTCTATTTTTGAAGCTCTCTATTCACTACATAGAAAACCTTACCGTCTTTGCAACGTACAAACGAAGCGATTGTTTCTAGAAAGCTGCTTCTTGATTCCGAGTAGCCGACATAGGCAACTTTGTGATTAAGCTTTGATACAATTTTAGCTGAAGTATTGTCATGTTCTTGAATTATTGACAACCCTTCATCCCCAACTTTGGCGTGCAATTTTGGATAACCCTGAGGTGTATAATTTGCAACAATGAATTTTTCTTGCTTTTTTCTCATGTTTTATTCCTAAAAAAACCACCCGAAGGTGGTTGTGTTAAAAACCGCGAGGCAGTTCTAATTCAGATTTACAATCATTTTTTCAAAGTAGGATCTTCTTTGGTGAGTGCTATATTAATGAAAGATTTGCTATGAAAGGCATGGTGTTTATCAAACCACTCACAGAAAGATGTGCCATCATTTAATTCAGTAACAGTCATAGCTGGACCGCCTGACTTTAAGAAAACCACATCACCTTCTTTGAACTCACTCACAATACAACTCTCAACCCTTTAAAAGTAAGCCTTATTTATAGCCTATTCCTTATATTTATCAAGCATTAAAAAGCCACTCTTTCAAGTGGCTTTGCAAATCACATCAGATTGACATCTGCCCGACTTGATATAAAAAAATCATAAATATTAAACCTGAGCTTGAAATTTTTATTGCATCGACTGCGTTCATTTCTCATCCCCTTTTTAATTGTTCTTTATTTATACACTTACTATAGATGCATAGTAAATAACAATATATTACAAGGAGTAACAAATATCTTATTTAGGTGAGAGATTAAAACCTTATGAACTTAGCTTAGCCCCGACTCATTCTTTTATGCGCATCATCAATAAAAATATTATCAATTGCTGTAATACACTCAACAAAGATCGGTAGATCAACTGGCGCATCATGTAACTCTAAGTAGCTCAAAATATTGGCTGACTCAAGCGGCATCGGTGTGCCACTGTGATGAATCACTCTTGCTCGGGCAATCATATTGAATGTTTTTAGAATCGCATTGGCTGTGTGGCAATACTTTGGCGCTTCTAGGATTTCTTTGCCGACTTTCTTTCGGAGCGCTTTTTGATAGTTGGTAAGTTGTCCGTGGCTGTACTTATTTAAGTCTAGGCACATAAAGTTTTACGTGATTACTACCGCAAGCACTACAAACCCCACCACCCGATCTGCGCCAAATCTCATAAACTATTGCGCTAGGAAAGAATATCAAGAGTAAAATTATTGTAATCCATAGACTACCTTTGGTTTTCGAAGCACCAACATGCCCACATGCTATACATTCAACCGTACTCATTATCTACGCTCCCAACTGATACGATAAACACGCTCCCTTAAAACAGTGATCGTGTAATTAGAATTATCCACTTGGTAAACGTAGTCAGTAGCGCGTCCATAAACACGACCATCATCAAGAAAGTAATTATTAACTGATATCGGTCGATCGCGTCTAAAAGCATCTAAAACTTTCTGTCTTGAATCACCTAAAATTACAATCACACCATCTGGCGATCTGACACTTCTAGAATCATTGGCTGCATACGCTGTAGTACAAAAAGCCAAAATAACCCCAAAGATTAAATACTTCATAACTTCCCCCCTATTTTTTTAATAGAGTAGCAAGTTAATTAAATGAAGTCATTGCTTTAGAATTAATCACTCGCATATTTCTTAAAAGCTTTTGCATCAGCATGTTGAGCAAATCGTAATCGTTGGACTTGATGCTTTTGATCTTTTGTCACAGACTTTAAATATTGAAGAAATGCGCCATACGACATATTCATAATCTCACTGTGCGTATGACCTGCACTGATTAAAACTTGGAAAGAATCGAACCAAGTTGAATCATCTTTAGCGTTTGTTTTCTTGTGCTTTTCAGGCTTGAAATATGGCTCATTAATCTGAAGCATTGCCCAAACAAACTGAAGAAACACATCTTGTTTTGTAGCAAGATCAAGCAGCAAATCTGGAGTTCTGTCCATAATCAATGCTAAAGACTTAAGAACATCACCTGCGTGCTGCACAAACAAATCTTGCAGATTCTCATTTGAATATTCTGTATCTTCTAAAAACTGTTTAATTGGTTCAGCACTTTGACACCACAGATCAAAGTCTTTGACGGAGATCTGCTTGATTTCAATACCGTGAATTGTGACAGTGCGATTCGATGCTAAGAAAAAATCATTCATAATGAAACCCAAACCACAGGCACAAAAAAAGACGCTTATGCGCCCCATGTGCCTGTTTGTTTTATGCTGCTTTTGGAATTGTGACTATGTAGCCGTATAAGCCAAGATTTCCATCTGGCGCTTTCGCCACATCTGACAGCGCTTGACCAGAAATAGAATAAGAACCCAATTCTTCGTGAATCAATGGAAACTCAGTCTCAGGTGATTTTTTAGTACGATGCAATGTCAGCGCAACGTTTTCACCTGTCACGGTATTAATACCTTTGAAAAACAGCTGATATTCAGAGCTGAAATCTGATGCAAGTGTTGTATGGCTCACCGCGCCAGTCGTATAAGTTGCAATCACTGGTGTAGCAATCGCTTCTTTAAACTTGACCGTACCAAACACCGCATCAAGCGTGTACTTATCAGTAGCGATTGGAGCAGGAGGTTCAGCAGAATCAGTAAAGGTTACCGCTGTTAAGTTGTAGCCACCGAGCTTGATTTCATCACCAACTTTGACTGTGCCAAGCGATTCAATTTTAGCGGCTTCAGAAGCAACTTCATGCTGCATACCGGATAAAATGTATTTAAGATTTTCATCATCCACCTGTTCAAGTTGGCCTGTGAAATTCACAGAGGTGGTTTGAACCATGGTGAAGTCTGTGGTTCGCTGCCCGGTCATTGATTCACGATGCTCTAACACCTCAGCGCCGATCTCAAGACCAAATTCAGGCACGTTACCAAGTTCGCGCATTGCACCGACCACACCCGCAACAATCGGTGATAGATAAAAACGGCCTTGTAACGAGATATAAGTTTTAGCCATTATTTTGATACCTCTTTTTTAACAGCTTTAGTCTCAGGCACTTCCTGAATCACACCGTCTGATAATAGTTTTTCGATTTGCGCTTGAGGTAATTCGGCAATCACATCACCAACACTGAAACGCCCCACTGGCTTCAAAGCTTTATATTGCTTCGCCATGATGACTCCTAATTAATAAATTTAATTTCAAATAAGAAAGGAAAATACGCAAAGCCTGAAGATGAGCCGATTTGCACACCAGCATCAACACGTTCAAACGATCTAAAGCCCGCAACTTGGGGGTTAAAGCCCTGCATTTTGCTGAGCAATTCACGAATCAACGGATCTGCTTCTTTGCGAATATTGCTTGTTTGATCAAGTTGTGATGATGCATCGCGTACAGCTAAAACAATCAACCACTGCTGAGTGACCATATTTGCCCGACCCTGCCCAACACTATCAACCCCTCGATCACCGACATAAATGACGTTCAGCGCGGGTGCAATGTTCGTAATCTGAAGCATGTCATCAACACTAAACGGCGTGTTCACTACCAAAATGCCTTCATTTGGTGTCAGCAAATCAACAATCTTGGGTTCAACTGCAAAATAATCACTTAGCATTGAGTAATAACTCCAACAAATACTCTTCAATTTCAAATAGAACTTCTTGAGAGTCATCAACAGACATACCAAGAAACGGGCGCGGCGGAATAATGACGCTTTGAATTTGAGCCCAACCACCCATCGTTGTTTTGAACTTTAAATATTTTCCAGTTTTAGCTCGAATGGTTGCACCGAAATGCAGAACCGGGGCATAGAAAACATTTGTACTCACAACAACTCGCTTCCCCCCATCAAGTACCGTGTACTTAATAGAGTTGTATAGTCGACTCGTATCACGAAGCGTTGTACCACCCTGCATTTTTGCACGCCAAGACTTCTGCCAAGGCCTATCATCAGTGCCAATACCAGTGTTAATACGCTGCTTTGTATTGTGTTCAAGCACTGAACCAATGTTATGCATCAACTTACTGTGATCACCGGCTTGCTTTAAAACCTTGTTCAGCCATTGCGTGATCTTCTCTTGACCATGAAACTGAATAGTATCTGCCATAATTAAAGACTCGGCATATCGTCAAGTTTTGCGTTTGAGAAAACACCACCTGTATACGTTGTACCCAGTGGTGCGCTTGCTCTGACTTTCTTTGGCTTGGTTACTTCTTGAGTTTCAGTATTCTGAATTAGAAGTGTTGCTTTCCCATCCGCCACACGCTTTAAAAACCCAATAGCGTCTTCATATCGCTGACGTACCTGCTCTGACGCTTTGGCGCGCCACAGCAAGAATCGAGCAATATCACAGATATAGATTTTTAAATTTTTAGGGGGATAGGTAAGCGGAACATCGTAGATAACGCCAATATAGCCATCGGCAATATCGGAAGCGTCTTCAATGTAAGAGTTGACCGACTCATTTGCAGTCAAAGCTCGTTCTAATTGAGATATCTCAATCTCTCCGTAACGCAAGACCAAATCATCTCGGTTTGCGTACATGAGTCACCTTATTTGGTTGCATCCGCTGACTTATCGTCAGCTTTCGGTTTGGCAGCTAGTTTGACCTTTTCAAGCTCTGCCACTTTTGCCTTTAGATCAGCAACTTCTTGATCGGCCTTAGCCTTGTCAGACATTGCTTTATGATTGTCTTTGGTTAAAGTTGCATTGGATGCTGTTAGTTCGGCATTAACCTTTTTAAGCTCTGCTAAACGTGCAGCAGAGCCATCCTCTTTAATATCTTCGGACTCTTGATATTCTTCAATAGCCCCAGATGCTAAAAGAGCCTGAAGTTGTTTAGCTTCAAGCCCTTCTACTTCCTGACCAGGACGAAAATGACCGATCGACTGTTTTGCAATGTACTTTGACATGTATTACTCCTTAAACAAATCCACGACCGCCAACTAAACCGTTTTTATTATTCGGAACAGCAAGTGGAGAAGATTCAGCAAGTAATTGAATGCTTGAAGGGTTCTTTTCCTGCCATTGGCTTAAATAGAACTCTAAAGCTTGACCAAATGCTTCGACGTTTTGCAATGCACAGTGTGCAATCCAGCCATTCGCATCAGAAATAAGACCAAAGAAATCTTCTGGAATAAAGCGCTCAATATCACCACCCATATTGTGTTTAGCATCATAGGTCCAGATTTCAATATTATCGACAGTGCCACGGAATTGAGGTTTATCAGCTTGATCAAAAGTTGGAGTTAGTGGAACGCTAACACCTGCATATGGCGCAATGAATTTCTCCTTAAATTCAGGTTCCTTAATCAGCGTGTTATACACTTTAGATGTAGTTAACGCCATGATTGGTGATGTGCCAGAATGCTCAACTGAAAGATCAATCATTGCTTGAATATCTTTAACAGGTGTTGCTCCAACTTGCCCCCATTTAACCAATGGAGAGAAATTACAAGCTGGGTTACGCTCATAATTCACTTCATACATCGGGAAGTCAGCAGAGGCAAACGTGGTTTTACCGTAAAGCAATACATCACGCGCAATCAATACCTTTCGGTTTTCAATAGATTGGCGAAGATATAAAGCCTTTTGAGCCTGATCAATAAGCAGTAGGTCTGCATCTGACAAACGATTAGAACCAGTCGCAATAACGCCAAACTGACGCAAACGCGCGATAAGCGCTGTATTTTGCACCTCACTTGGCATGACCGTCATCATGGGTTTTAGATAAGCAGGCTTTACGAATTTCACGTTACCAGACTCACCTACTTTAATTTGACGGCCAGCTGCAGTTGGAGTTACAAATGGTGCAAGCGGTGTAGCTGTATTTAACTCCCCAACAGGAACTTCCTTTTTGGTATATGAAACACGTTGTGGAAAGAAGCGATCCATCAACCATGTATCGACCTTTTGAGTGGTATCGGTCAGTAGTACCAGTTGTGGCACATCCAGCAATTCAACTGGTGCATTCTGAAATGTAAAAGTTTGACTCATGTTTTAGTTCCCCACAACTTTACGAAGTTCAATTTTATTTTCTAGTGCTTGAGCACGTACTGCATCGTATTGAGCAGTGGTTAATGCAATCCCATTCACAGTAACAACTGCAATATCAAATGCACCTTGCACATAGATCGGCACTTCAAGATCATTTACAGCATGGTAGGTGGACTGCTCTGCAGTAAAATCCGCTAAAGCAATTGCATTCCAATCACCAACCACACCTGTAGTAACTACAGGATGCTCAGCCACGTTATCTGCATCAATATTTAGTAAATCACCACGCTTATACGCAGTAGCGGTTTTAGCTTTTGCATTTTCAGTGCGAACACCATCACCAACTACCAATTGTTTATTTTCGATAGTGCTTGTTAATACTTGGCTCATGATTTGGCTCCTTGTTGCTGTGCTGCAGCAAATTGGTTGAATGCTTGATCTAAAGCCGAGCCTTGCGGAGCCTGACCACCTTGACCACCCGCTTGGTGTTTAGTCAAGTAATCAGGTAGATCTGGCTTTTTCGGAGTTGAATTAGCTGAAAATTTGCGAATCTGAGCAGCGGAAAATGCGAACGCCTTATCATTAAGACCTTTCATTTCTACCAGTTCTTCAGCTGAAAACTCAGTTTTGGTTTCAGCAGTCAATGCTTTGATTTCAGCCTCACGCTTTTCAGCAGCGAATTTCTTCACATCTGATTCGAGTTGAGTGTTCTTTTGCTCAAGCTCTTTAATTTTGGCTTGCGCCTGTTCTAATTCGGTCACGTTTGTGTCCTCTTTGGGTTGATGGGTTGGGTTGTGGCTTGCCGCCACTGCGTTTGTGTTTTCATCTGCGCCCAATGCACAAAAAGACACTTCACGAATACGGCCACCACGGAAAACCGTGATAGGTCCTTGATATGTTTTACCGTTGATCGTTACAGCTTGGTCGGGCGCGACTTCTTCTGTGGTTGTTGGCTCAATACGCACAGACATTTGCCATGGGAAGCCATCGTCCGAGTCCTGAGCGACTTGTGAACCAAACTCATTACTCATCAGATCACCTGAGATAACCAAGCCCTGAGCATGGTCAATGGTGTGACTATTGATCGCACCTGCACGCTGACGTGCTGAATGCTCAAGTAGTGCGGGAATGCGCCCTTTGATCTGCATTGAGTCCAAATCAAAAATGACTCGTTCCCAATACCAATGATCAATGATTGGTTCACCGCTATACGCCACGCCCGTAAAGGTTCGCTTCTTTTTACCTTCGACCGGTTGCTCTACAGCAAACTGACCAAGCTCAAAGCAAAACTGATCCTTGGGCTTTTCTTGTGGGTTTGGCATTTTCATGCTCCATAAAAAAACCGCCCAAATAGGACGGTCTTAAATTAATTTCGATTAATACAAATTAAATAACGTGTTATTCGCCACAAAAAGGCGTGTAGCAAGCTTTTTTGTCTTCTTCAGCACTACTTCACTATCGGTAACGCTAACAACCTCTAAATTCAAATCAGGAGCCAATAACGCACCGTTTAAACCATTAATTTTACTTAAATCGAGTGCCACACCTTTAGCATCCAAAATCGTAATGTTTTTGCCTGATTCGGCAGAGGTTTTGAATAAAGTCGGTGTTTGGATCCCAATCACATTGCCTTTTTTCAACTCAAGAGAATCAAAGCCTTTCAGATTGTTACCTGTCAGCTTATTTTTGAGGTTCTTAGCAATCGAGAGTAGTGAGTCGAATGAACGCTTCATCCAACCAATAATAGACTTATCATCTTTCACCACAGCACTCTTCAGCAAATCAGTTAAAGCCTGCTCATCGTCACGTACCAATTCAGTCAGCATGCGTATGGCGCTAGGCTCAACGTCTTTTTTGGATTCAAGCACACGATCAACAATGGACTCATTAACCTGTTTAGATGCCTCAGACATTGGCTCAAACGCTTTCACAATCGAATCATTGGCTTCTTGCGACACAAGAGCCTCATCACGGACCTTAATTAATTCATCGGCTAATTTTGGCTCAGCATCAGCAATCTTCTGATCCAAGACTTCATTCAATTGCTTGCCGTAATTTGCAGGACCAGTTGCCCAGCCATTATCAGGTTGAATATCTGGTAAATCTTCGTCAATAGTGATGCCTTGTTTTTTTGCCTGCGCCTCAGTTAAAGCATCCGCACCGCAACGACATTCAAATCCATTGGGAGGATAATGCGTATACCAAAACGAATCATCGATGTGTCGAATGATATTGTTTAAAGCTAAATGACTCGGACGCACTCGACTATCAGTGAGTGATGAATAACGTAAATATGGTCGATTGGCTTTATTTGCCTGTTGTTGAGTCCAAATACCATGCGCATAAGCATTCTGAATATTTGTGCGGAAAATATTGTCCAAATGATGTGGGCTAAGTTCAATCCCTGACTCTTTAACAGCTTTTTGAAAGTCTTGAAAAGTTGAACCGGTTTCAATCGCCTTGTTTGAAAGATTAATTACCGTTCTAATCTGATCAAGTGAAGCCAGTTTGCTTACCGTGGTTGCGTATTGCCTTGCATTCAAATCTAATAAATAGAATTCTTCAGGCAAAACAACACGCTTTTCACGAGCATAACGGAGTGCGTCAGCGTAGGTTATTGACATCACTTACTCCGCTGTACATACCCAACCACATCAAATAAATACAAAGCTCTTGCCATGGTTGCATTGAACTTTTCAACCGATTCACTCGCCATCAAACCGTAAATCTTTTCTTGAAGCTCATCGGGATTCTTCACAGTCTCAACCACTTTCAAAAGTTCTGATTCAGAAAATAGCGTCTTATCAATGTCATCAACCAAATCATCAACTTCTTGCTGATCAGGGCTAATCTTCTGAACATCCGCTTTAAAGCTAAATGCCTGCTTCGGAATAGCTGAAAATGTCTTGGGTGTAAGCTCTTGAGCTTCGGCAATATCACCATCTTGCAAGCCATATTCACGCTGAAAATATTGTGGTGTAAGGTTAGCACCTGCATCTCTGAGCTTTACATCACGTTCAGCTTTATCAATTTCAAGTGATTTTTCATCACCAATAATGACTTTGTGCTGCGACCATTGGTTCAATTTGCACAAGGCATTCACAACAGCTTGAACCGTCGGCGTAATCATTCGAATATCTGATTTAAGCTTATCTTTTCGCACATTCTCATGTACTTGGCCTAATGCCCGACTGCCACCACCATCATTTCCCGATGTGAGCGTTTGACCCAGAATTAACTTTTGAATCTGACGCTTGATTTCATTGTTAAATGCATCAAATGATGTTCCTGCGGTTCCTTGCGCAACACCAATAACTTCCACACTATCTTCAGCATCAATTGAAATGACTGATTGTGCATGAGCCGACAACAAAGCGTCATTCATTGCCTGCACATCTTCATCACTGCCATCTTTAACTTTTCCAAGTAAGATTGGCGTGCCGAAACGTTCGAGAAATTTAGCCCAAAACTTAAATCCATTCTGCTTGAAAAAGAATAACCAATACAAAGATGCTAAAAGGGCCTTGCCATAGGGTTGTTGATATGAAGATTTACGGCGAGTTAGAAAAAACTTAACCACTTGATCAACTTCACTCTCTAAACCTGATTCAGGTCGATAAATTAAACGCCCATCACTCTTTGGCTCGAACCATTCCATAGGTTTTTCACCGACCCATTCAAGCCCGATATGCGTATCTTTTCGCTCATAAATTGCCTCTTGTACGGAATAACCGAAGAACAATGCATTGTGTGCTGATGTTGCAATCTCAACAAACCATTCATTCAATTCTTGAGTAAGTAATTCAGCTTCAGGCGTATCATTTGGCTCTAATCGATAAGGTGCACCGAGCAACGCATCTAAACGAGTTTCAGCAGCCTGACCTATCTCATCATCATCAAGTAAAATTGATAAGCGATGGCGCTGGATCCCTGCTTTTCTCAGTGTTTCATCAATATCAGGGGCTTTACCTGCATTGAAAAAGCTTTTTACGGCTAAATGAGAGTCAAGTGAACCGCTCGACAAAGCCTTGTTTTTAACTTTGTCTTTTTTAGACTTTGCCATAGTTGTTCCTAATTAATAGTACGTGTGCCTGCACCAGTAGGTTTTGCTCTTGTTCTAGCTTCTAGTAACTCGTTAAACGCATCACTTCCTGCATCGATTTGGTCATCATATTTGCCGTTTGGGAAGTTCCGCATTTCATTAATCAGCGGCTTATTCCAATCACCGCGAAGCATCCGTACATTACCGACGTTGACCTGAGCAGCAAAAGGTTCTGCACGAGTAATCTTGTCACCAGAAACTGTCTCAGCTTTAACAGAAAAGCCAGCGAGCATCTTAATAAAGCTTTTAGCTTGAGATTTACCAGCCTGGCCGGGATCTTGTGGAAGTCGAATTGCAACAGGCTTACCGTCCAGAGCAGCAGTTTGCTTTATTAGCTTTTCAACACCATCAGGACCTAACTGACCACGCTGCACATCCACAATGTAGATATACCCGTCTTTGCCTTTGGCTTGTCGCATACCAACCGTGTAATCACCCTCATTTTCAGAAGATGCCAGATCCCATGCTCGAACCTGTTTGATTATGTCTGCAGGTAATGCATCAACGATTTCAATATTGTCAGGCTTAAAAAAACCGCCTGCTGGCGGTGATGGTCTTTGGCGATATTGCCCCGAGAAAACATAAGGAGCTGCTAATTCCATTCGATTAAGTACTTCGATACTGTGCTTTGCTGGCCATAATGCCGATCCATCAGGTTGAATGGCTGAAAGCTCCAAATGTTCCCATACCTCACCATTCCCGCCATCAAGCAACCACCCTGCCAAATCTTCCTCATGTAATCGCTGCATAATCACAATGATGGGTGTGTCTGGTGAGTTGGTACGAGATTCAAGTGTATTCTGAAACCACTCAATCACGCCTTTACGAACCGTATCAGAACGCGCTTCACTGGCTTTATGTGGGTCATCAATGATAATTGCACCACCAAAAGTATCCCGAAACTTACCCGCACCGAAACCTGTAATCGTACCGCCAGTACCCTGTGAATAGCAGACACCGCCCTTTGCAGTTCGCCAATCATCCTTAGCTTTACTATCATCACGCAATTGAAAATCAGGAAATACACGCTTATAGGCATCTTCCTGTACAAGATTACGTGTCTGGAAAGCATTATTTGCAGCAAGTGTTGCTGAATAACTAACATGAATAAATTCACTGTCAGGAACGTTTCCAAAACACCAAGCCATAAAATTAATTACAGCTAATTCAGTTTTAGAATATCGTGGCGGAATATTGATAATTAATCGTTTGGTTTCCCCACGAAACACTTTCATTAACGCATCGCAAACAATTCGATGGTGCCAGTTGTGCAGCCATTTATATTTACGACGCTCTTTAAACATATAGCGTGAAAAGAAATATAAATCCTCTTGAGCCTCAATTTGAATGGCTAATTCACGCGCTGGGTCAATAGTCATTCAGGACTCCCTCCCGAGCTTTTAAATAACTCTCGGTTGGCACGTTCTGGTTTATTGTTTCAATTGGTTTACCATCTTTACCGGTGATTTCTTGACGAGTAATACGACCATCAGTTTCTTGATACGCTTGTTTGAGTAAATTCTGCTTAGCTCTTTTATTTCGCCCAGAATCCTCATACATCTTCTGAAGCTCGCGTAATCGAAATGCCTTGTTGGCTATCGCAATATCTTCAATATTCTTTCGAAAATCTGTCCGAGTTCGTTCAAATAAATCTTTCAATCTCTTACTAAGATTGCGTCCAGCAACTTTCGTTGGGTCGTAAAGCGCTACCTGTTGGCGTGTTATTTCAATCTTATAATCTTGCTTTACAGCGTCTACAACTTGTTGAGGGGTTTCAAAGCAAGCAAGAGACTGAACTATAAACATTTTTACAGGCTCTTTTAGTGCTGCCATAAACACCTCTTTGTATAGCTACGTATAGCAAGATAGGCAAAAAAATAGAGCCTTTCAGCTCTATCCAATCACGCAATTTCCACAGCACGCAGCAATATTGGTTTCCGATACAAACGGCGCATTCTTGGCAATTTCCAAAAGCCGTTTGACTGACTCATCTGCGCCCCATCGTTTTGTTTCACCAAAGAACACTTCTACATCATGGCCAGCTAAGTAATGCTTAGGCAGACCAGTATGATCGCTGTATATAGGTTCGCCGTCCTCATCACGTTCAACACCAATGTGATAAAGCTCATGCTCAATCAAACGGCAGAATTCACGATCTGAAGTCTGTTCGCAAAATGCTGCATCAACCGTAATCAGGTATTGAGGTACAAAACCAAACCAGTCACGCATCTGTTGTTCTTGCCTTGCCTTTTTCCATCCGCCCTGGTTAAACATCACTTTTTCACACTGACCAAGTACCATACGTTTTTTCGCTACGGCGGCAGATGAAGCCCAAGCAAATGCTAAAAAGGTTTCATCATCGTGCAGGAGCTCAGCAATATGATCATGATCTGGATTGTGAAGTTCACCACCAATGGTCAGCCAGTTTTTAATAACCCATTCTTTTAAATCTACGGCGGGTGCCAAGCGGATTGCTTCTTCCTCATCAGCCTGATCAATTAGCTCCGTCGGTGGGAATGGTCTGAATTGTTGTTCCATGATTAGCCTTTAAATTTCTAAGCCAAGCTGTAGTTCTACCCATATTGATATCAGCTTGCTCAAATCGCATATATCGATAACCCATTTCGTTAGCATGATCATATCTTTCAATGCTCCACGCCTTGGTAGCAAGCCGACCTTTACGGCCACCTGACCATGGACCACCAGCGATTTCAATCAGCATTCGATATTCAATTAAATGCAGATCAAAACGCCAATGCTTTGTGCTTTTAAAATGAAAATACTCTTCATACTTAATCTCCATCCGATCAATAATCTCTTTCAGTCGATCGAATGCTTCTACATATTTTTCACTGAGTTTTGCTAAGGATTTATGTTTAACTTTAGATTTTAACGGCGCCTTACCTGTCAGTGATTTGTATAGGTCTATATCCATAATTTGAGGTCAATAAAAAACCTCCACAAGGAGGTTTAAAGGCTAATGCAATATTGTATTTAACTTTGATTCAAACCAGCTTAAATAATCTTCCTTATCCCTAAAGTTAGGAGCCTCATTCACGTTGAGCGCTACTTCAGCATTATCCACGAGAATCATATAATTACTTGCTACTTGAGTTGACTCATCATCTGGCCTAGCTAATTCAAAATAATTTTTAAGAAACAACATATTGCAAACCATATTGTCAGCAATAATAGCCAGGCGAGACAGGTCTGTATTTCTTTTGAAATATTTGGGATTCACATCAGCTTTTTGATAATGCTTACTGCTCATAAATTCATCATATTTTTCTTCTAATTTTTGACGATCCACCAGCTGCTCGCTATCTTAAATTTCATATCTTCTAGTTTACATATTAAATGAAAAATTGTCTCATCAACCAGGTATTAGGATTTGGTTGGACAACAACAAAAAGTCGATTAGCGGAATGTAAAAAATAAGCTTAATTTACTCCTGAATCTCTATCTGCTCCACCATTGCTTCCTCAGCCTCTTCAATACCGTCATTCAATTCATTTTTAATATGATCAGATAAATCTGGAAAAAACTCGTTAAAATCATTATCTGCAATATAGCGATTGAACGCTAAAACACGCCACTTATTGTTCTTAATATCTCGCACAAAAATATGATCAATTAGCATAGCCTCAACCACGACAGTTTCTGAAGTATTTTGATTTTCTCCTTCATCTGGTTCCGCATCCACCTCTACTTCAAGATACGCCTGAACTGGGACTACACATATTTCACCGGACTGGGTTAAAAGATTAGCTTTAGGTGGTAGCAACTCATGGATGTACGGATTCGAAGGATCTTTGACATTGTGCTTAGCAATTACTTTAATTCTTTTGTTAAATTCACTTTTACTTATCCATTCATTGTTACTCCATGAGGGTTTTGCAAAAGATAAATGCTTATCTACCCAAAATTGCTTATCTGGATGGTTTTTATTAAATATGTATGTGTAATCATAGTGCTGAATATAATTATATATATCATCTACACCACCAACGTTCTCAACGTCTGTCTTTTCCTGAATTATTTCTTCAAATAATGGGTAGCTATTTTCACAATCTAAAGTTGCAGCATTCGCAAAAGTGGCTAAACAACTAACGAGACCAACCAATATTTTTTTCATAAATTTCTAACTTATATTTTGCAGATAAGAATTAAATGTACATCGATTTGTGAACTTTAAATTTATTCTGAGTTATTAAGTAATATCGATATTATCAGCAATACTTGAAATAACATTTTTACTGGTATTAACAACAAACTTTCCTGCTTCTACCAAAACCTCAATCACATCCACTGGGTTTGCGTGACCTAAATTATCAATTATAGGGTTTGATTGATTGTTTTCTTGCTGAGGGTTTTGTTCAGGCTCTTTGTTTTCCAAAATATTACACCCTTCTTTTAAGATTAAAGCCCACCATGAGGCGAGCTTTTTAGTTGAGTGCTACTGATACAACCACAGCACTATAACTGAAATATGCCATATCCCTTGCGCAAGGTCAATCATTCATCATTGTCTTTAATCATTATGTTCGTTAGTATTTTTGGTCCACCTTCTCGTTGCCCAATGATGTCTGAATACAAACTATCGTTAAGTGAATACTTGTCTACTGTGCAAGAAGTTATACGAGTAACCTTTGATGATCCTGTATGGGTTAAAGCAGAGATTAGAAATTTAAATATTAAAGGTGGCCATTACTATCTTGAGCTGGCAGAAAAAGAAGAAGGCTCGGATAAAGTGATCGCAAGTTGTAAGGCAACGATATGGAAATCCTCTGCTCAAAAGATGGTTCTTAAATTCGAACGTGAAAGTGGCATTGAGTTATCTCGAGATCTTAATGTACTTATCAAAGTTAAAGCCAAATTTGACCCGCAATATGGATTCTCAGTTAATGTAGAAGATATTGATTCAAGTTTTACATTGGGTGATATAGCACGGCGTTATCAGCAAACATTAGAAAAATTACGTACTGAAGGACTTGCCGATAAAAATAAACTTTTATCCACGCCATTTGATATTCAAAATGTCCTGGTCATTGCTCCAGAGAATGCTGCAGGTTTGGGTGATTTTAAAAAAGATGCTGATGCATTACATAAAGCCGGTGTTTGCCATTTCGTTTATCACAGTGCAACTTTCCAAGGTAATACAGCTCCAACCAGTATTAGGGATTCCTTAATCACTGCTCTTAAACAATGGGTCAAAGATTACGAAGTTGCTCCAGATCTAATCGTGCTAATTCGAGGTGGGGGATCTGTAAACGATTTGGCATATTTAAATGACTATGATCTAGCTGCCCTACTCTGTAAACGTTCAGTTCCTATTTGGGTGGGCATTGGCCATGAAAAAGACCGGACTATTCTTGATGAAGTTGCACATCGATCTTTTGACACTCCAAGTAAGGTCATTGGAGGCATACGCAATTTAATTGTAGAGCGTGTCCAAGATGTATCCGAATCACTGCAAACCATTAAACTACTATCGCAACATCAAATCACGTCGTACCAAAGCCAGAATGACCAATACATTAAGCTAATTAAGACACATGCCAATAATCACATTAATGAGGCCAATCGCAGCTTAGAATTAATTAAAGACACCACACAATATTTAGCTCAACAACGAATTAAGCTCGCCTCTACTCAAGTCGAATCTCTCATGCGTGAAACACTACTTCAGAATCCTAAAAATGTAATGGCCAAAGGTTTTGGTATCGTGCGCAGTCAAGGTAAAGCCATTCGTTCTATTCAACAAATTTCAGGTGATAGCATTCAAGTAGAATTACAGGATGGTATTATCAACGCCAATGTGACGCAGGTATCCAGCAATGACTAAGAAAGAGTTAACGTTTAAAGAAGGCTATGAAGTTCTGAAAAAGAATGCTGAACTACTTGAGTCTCAAGAAGAACCAGATATTGATAATTTAATGAAGATTGTTGAAGAGTCCATGTCAGCATACAAAGCTTGTAAGAGTCGTGTTGACGCCGTTCAACAAGCATTGAATGAGACTTTTAAAGAATGAAAAAGAAAGTACTGAAAGTTGTTGCCGCTGTAATTGTTTATGAGGATAAGATTCTATGCGCGCTTAAAGATACCCATAAATACGGTTATCTATCTAATAAGTACGAGTTTCCTGGTGGGAAAGTCGAATTAAATGAATCAAATGAACAAGCGCTTATTCGTGAAATTAAAGAAGAGCTTAACCTAGATATTACTGTCAATAATCACTTAATCACAGTTAATCATTCTTATCCTGACTTTGAGATTGAATTAATTTCATATCTTTGTACCACTCTTTCGACTGATAATCTTATAATACAAGAACATAAAGAAATTAAATGGCTTAGCTCACATGTGATTTTAAAACTTGATTGGGCTGCAGCTGACTTACCAATAGTTCATCACTTATCTGAAAAAGAATTTTAAAATGTTAAAAAATTATCAAGATTTAACTCCTGGGGACGTTCTTCTAAATCAAGATCTTTGTGATTATTTTGGATGCTCACCTCAAGGTGGTATGCGGAGATCTAAAAGAACTAATACTTTGATCATCGTTTCAAATCATGTTGAATCAATTTATGAGGATAAGTGGATTGGTGACATACTGCATTACACTGGCATGGGACGTCTTGGTGATCAAAAGCTCAATACTCAAAATAAGACATTAGCAGAAAGTAAGACGAACGGTATTACTGTTCATCTATTCGAAGTATTCAAGGATAAGAATTATATTTATCAGGGACCTGTTGAACTAATCGACGAACCTTACCAACAGCAACAAGAGGATGAGCAAAAAAAATCAAGAACTGTATGGGTTTTTCCATTACAGTTAAAATCAAAAAATTCAGCTGTGACTCTGACAGAAATTATTGAAACGAGTAAAAATAAACAGCGTAAATTACGTAAAAAGACGTTAGAGCAGTTAGCTGCAGAAGCCCAAGCAACGGCAAAAAATGATGTAGGCTTTCGAAATACTTCTACAAAGTATTACATTAGATCTGATTCAATCGTTCAACTTGCAAAAAAACTCGCTAATGGAATTTGTCAACTTTGTGAAGAAGCTGCTCCATTCTTGGACAAAAATGGTGACCCTTACTTAGAAACACACCATATCGAATGGTTAGCAAACGGCGGCTCTGATAGCCCTGAGAATACTGTGGCCTTATGCCCAAATTGTCATAAGAAAATGCACGTTGTGAACGATGAGAAAGATAAGCTGTTTCTTAGAATGAAAAATCTAGAGTTAAAAAAACTTCTCATAACTCAATAAATTTATATACACCAATGCATACATATAATTTATTTATAGCTAAAAATATTAAGGTTAAATTAAAAATTATGGATAACATTGATTTGAATTTTTGGTCCACTATAACGTTAGCAATTTTTGCATTTTTAGTGACAACAATTGGAGTTTATTACACACGTAATTCCTATTTGATTACTTTAAAAAGTTTTGAAAAAGTTAAAAGCAGATCTGAAAAAGCTAAACATTATTATCAGGAATACATTAATAAACCTCCATCTATAACCCCTTCACCCTTTTTAAAAAAAATTGATAGTGATGACCTAAATGAAAATGTAAACCTCCCCACAGAATTCACAGATTTCCTGATTAAAAATCATCCTAATCAGTATTTTCATTACGTTTCAAGACTCACAAAATCACATAAATATTTTGAAATTATTACCGTATCAGGTGTAACAACTTTAAAATCCAACATTAATTACATAGGGCTCAGACAATTAGGTTATTTTTTACTTTATGTTCTATTTGCAATGTTTGCGACCTTTTTAGTCCTATATTTTCCTCAAATTATAAATTCGTTTTCAATAGATAATTTTTGGGGAATTTTATATCTTTTAATAATTGCTATTATCCTTTTTTTAGCACTGATGTTTATGTGTCTTTTCAAAACCACCGATTTGTCAGAAACTCGTTTCTTAATTAACGAGCTAGAAAAACATAGTACAAATAATTCAGACTAAACTATTTAACAAAAGCACATTTGAAGGCAGAGACTATTTCCGATAAGATTTGACTTATCAATCGGTTTAATCAAATTGAGTTTATTTGAATGCAAGCAACAATAACAATAGGTGATAAAACCACTCATGGTGGTGTGGTAACTGAAGTTGATAATACTTTTATTGTTCAGGGAAAAGCTGCTCACCTACAAGGGATGAAACACTTCTGCCCTAAATGCAAAACAATGGTTTCAGCTATAGCGAGTAATAGTCTAGTTACCATAAATGGTAAAGCAATGATTGTCGCTGGTGATAAAACTACTTGTGGAGCAACTTTTGTTCCTGGTCAAAGTTTAGTAGGCAAAGCTCAGGGTGCAGGATCAAGTTCTGGTAGTAGTAATATCTTTTCTAGCTCAAGTTCGTCAAGTAGCATCGAAGACCAACTTAATAGTAGCTATATCGGTCAACAGGCTAAAACAAAAGTATATTATGTTGATAGAAATGAAACCGATGTCTTCATCAGTCACAAGGCTATAATCATGCCATTTGACGAAGGAGTTCAAGGGCTTTCTGGTGCAGTTAGTTACTTTCTAAACTATGTTTTAACCGGTAGAGATCTTTTCATAAGTGTGATGATGGATCCCAAACCAATTATTCATAGCGCTAAAATTCATCCCTACGGTAAAGTAACAATTAAGAGAAAAGGCGAAGATTTCGGTACAACTCGGCTTCAAGTGGGTTCAGGTGTCTGGAACACTGAAAAAGGGAAGATACCATTAGGTAGCTGCACTATAGAACTACCAGAACCTAATATTCAATTGGTCGAGGTTGAACTTGAGTTAGGGTATACCGCTCGTCCTAATGACAGTGTTGGATTTGTTACCCCTATTCCTCCATACAAGAAACACAAATTCACGTTAACTTCTTTTGCTAGATAAGCTACTTATGAAAAAATTTCTTCTTCCATTATTCATATCTTTTACAACACTAGGCTTAGCGACTGCTTGTAATAGTTCTTCCAACAACCCTGTAGAAAACTCTACTAACCCCAAAATAAGTTCAGAACTAAGCAGTGAAAGTAAACAAATTATTGATGAATACAATTCAATAATTTTAGAGTTTCAAAATGGTGATGATGAGACAAAAACGACTAAAAAGCTCAAATCTTTGATCCCTAAGCTTAAGCAAATTAATAGCGATAAAGAACGTAATCGTCTTTTGATAAGCTCATATTTGCGTATAGGAGAAATTGATCAAGCCTATAAGCTAACAGAAGAAATTTTAGCTAAAGAAAATAAACCTAACATGAAGAATTTCCAGTGTATGTTAATGGAATCGCTTAAAAAGCCAACTTCATTGATTAAGGGTTGTTATTCAGAAGCTGCTTCACTGTATAAAAATGAGTTAAATAAATTAGACCCTTCAGCAGCTACACACATTCAAATATTATGGGGATTTAATGTAAATATGTATCACGCAGGCAATGCAGAATACATAGAGAATCTTAAAAAAATTGTGGATGATCAAAAAAATGAAAATGATAAACTTATGTATGAGACCTTATTTGAATTAGAGACAAATACCAATGAGCGTCAAGACTTATTAAATACTATTGCATCACGCATATAGCTTTCTTATCGCCTATTGCAACTCATGAGGTGCTTTTTTTTAATATTCAATAAACCCATACTTACTATGCAAAGCAGCCAATCCACATTTAACATCCATTCGTGAATCCGTCTGAGTGCGGTTTTCACGAACCATCTCGGACCATGAATTCCCATAAAAATAGCGATCGATAATTGCATTCATCCAATCATCCAATATTTCAGACTGCCCCTTCATGTCTAAAATTAAACGCTGTACGGCGCGAGCTTCATTGTCATCGATTTCACAAAGAGTCCTGGTCTTTCGTGGTTTAGGAGGTTGATAGTCTCCTGTCAGATAGTCAGTAATGACCTGCAGCTGTTGAGCACGGCTTAGATCTTTCTGCTTCTTGGTTTTAATAGCATTATCCATCGCTACAGCGATTGGATTCACCGTGCGACCGCTTGAACCAGTATTGATATATAACCATGCCCCAAACTGAGTTAACCATCCCTCTAAATCAAAACGTGACCAATTTATTGATTGTAAGATGTGTTGTTTCTTTGCCACCGCTATACCCATGTTCATTCCCCCACCATCTTCTCAATTTGCCGTATCGCTAAACCTGACTTCACTTGCTCTGTACTAAACCGTATGACCTGATAACCCAACATCGTTGCAGCATTATATTTTTCCATATCCCCTAAATATCCTTTGCCTCTGGTATGCCTCCCTCCACTCCAGATCCCACCTTCAACCTCAACCAAAATCATTTTTCCAACTAGGTGGAAATCAGCCCGCCATTTTCTGTTTTGATGAAACTTAAATTCTCTCTCAAATTCGATCCTGAGCGCTTTAAGCTGAATTCCTAACAACGACTCACCTTCACTCTCAATTTGCTTACCACGGCGCGGAGATTTTGATTTACGCGCATTCTTACTCTTGGTTCCGTACAAACTTTTGTATTCAGAAAGGGAAATACTCGTCATTCAGATTTTCCAAGTGCGATGTCAGCAAATAATTTTCTTGCAGATGCACTCAGTAAAAAACCCTGTGGTACACAACCATCTTTTTCAACAAGTCCCCAATTTGCCAACCCATTCAAATAGCGCTGTAGGCTTCGAATGGAAATGCCCATGTTCGGTTGAATTTCATCGTAAATTTGTTTTACAGAGATTCGGCCATTGGTCGTAGACATGATTCTCAAGATCATCAGGTTTGTGATGGTGCGATCAGCTTCGGTCATGCTGCATTCCCCTGCAGAGATCCACTGAATCCAACTTGCTTGAGATACGATTCCCATTTTTTTGCTTGCGCTGGGTTTTCAAGTTTCACGGCGATACGTGCTGCAAGTTTGTCGTATGACTCCCCTGGTTCACTGAACTTCCCTGCGAACTCAGGATGGTGAGCAAGTTTTTGAGCGAAGATCTGAATTTGTTTTTCAGTGAGTCCTGTTGAATTTGTTTTCGGTGAACTCGAATTTCCAAAAGCGCCTGAACTTGGTTTTTCAGAATATTTGGTTTTGTAGGCGTTGATCAGCCAATCAGCGAAGTGGTAGATCATCAAACCATCGCTCATGGATTTTTCAGCGTTGTAAATTTCAAATGCTCGTTTTTCTCGTTCAGCCCATTTTGAATTCATGATGGATTCAAATTCGATTTCGTCATCGGCCAAGTAAATTTCTTCACGAAGTTTTTTAAAGCAAAACCACGTTTTTTTATTTTTAGATTCTAATGATAGATTCTTTGAAAGATTCCGTGTCCCAACGTTGGGACCCTTTAACGGAATTATTGGGACTCTTTCATGGAATTGTTGGAACTGTTCCGTTGTTGGAACTGTTCCACTGTTGGGACTGTTTAAATCATCATTTTCAGCATCAAAGAGTACCGTTGTTGGGACTGTTTCACGGCCATTTACGCCCACCAATTGATAGACTTTTACCTGTTTGGTTCTGCCTTTGCGCTCACCGGTATCTGCAATTAATCCATCTTCAATAAGCTCATCGATGATTTTAAGAACAGTCTTACGGTCCATTTCTGTATCTTCTACCAACCTGCTCATGCTTGGATATGCACAGTGATCTTCGCCAGCACGATCAGCAAGTGAGAGCAATACTAATTTTTTAAGCGGTTTCAAAGCACCGCCTTTTTTGGCGGGCATTTCAATTTTCCATGCCCATACACTTGCATCTAAGCTCATAACTGAACTCCCAACTTAATCAACCCTCTGACTTCGAGCTGACGTATGATTCTTGGAGCTATAAACTCACCTTTAATTTTGTAACGTGTACGAGCCTTCTCAGATACCTGAATGAGCTTTTCACCTTCCTGCAGAAGCTTTCGCACGGCGATTGCTTTCTCGCCCATTTGTGTAGATTGCTCGATCATGTAAAAACGTTCCTGAGCCTCTATAGCGGCATTCATTTTTGATAAAGGCATTGCTACTAGCTCCAAAGCGGTATAAATCCGAACGGGTTCAAGTAAGTCAATTTGTCTTTCTTGAGCGACAAAAGTGGTTTTAGGCTTTTTGCTCATTTATCACCATCCTTTGGCTTCACATATCCACCAAATGCCATTACTTGATCTGCTTTAATTAAACTCGAGATAACTTGATGCGCTAACCAAATCGTTATGCGAAAGCGGTATGCCATCTTTTGCGCCAGTTCTTCCTTGGTCACTGCAGCATTGTTTTCGTTATAGCCACGGCGTTTAAGATTGCCTCGCTTAACCACATAAACTTCATCCAACAACTGCAGCGTCGGTTCATAAAATGACTGCACACTCTGTTGTTGCCTAAATTCAGGTTGTTTTTGAAATTGTGTATTCATGACACCTCCGCTATGGATCGCTCTGTTGCGGACAAACGACGCTTCGCCATAAGTTCTGCAGGTGATGCCAGTTGAATATCGGTGCGATGTACGAGCTGATCACCTTCCAACCAATAATATTCTGCAGGTTGAAATGCCTCGACCATCTTGAGGTCATCAATTTTGATATGGTTCATGTACACCACGACATCACCAGTCAGGAAATCTGTGTCTGGATTGTTTTGGACGACTTGTTGTGCTAAATTTGATTTCATATTCAATACCTTCGAATGTTTTGAATTACTGAAAGCCTGATTCTCTAGATCAGGCTTTTTTATTCGTCTACGCATTTGTTTATTTGAGCGCCTAGTTCAGCTAGCACCACATGTAACTGGTGAATCACTTTTGACATATCCATTGCTTCCCCACGTGTGATTCGTCCATCTGTCATCATTTCTTTGAATAGCGAATACACGTCACCCCCTCCCATACCAAGACTCAGTACTAGATCTGTGAGTGCCGTATCTCTGCATTCAGGAATGCACGGTAGATTAATGGCCACTTTTCCATGTTGGGCATTTAAGCTCTGTAAAATCCTAAAGTCGTTTGTGAGTTCCATCAGTTTTGAAGCTTCAATCAGCGTCAAATGATGGGTCTCTGTATTTGGGTTCACTTTGCTGTTCAGCACTGCTGGGCTTTTGATGCCTAAGCGTGGTGCCAATGCGTTAGATCCGCCTGGATAGTCGTGCACGGTGTTGTAAGCAGCATCTGAAATGTTCATTGAGAGTCCTTTTGAACGTGGTTATTAAACAGATGCTTTATTACTATTTTCAGTAGAACGAACATATGCCCAATTGATATCTGGACGTAATTGTTCGGCCTTTACCAGTTCATTGGTAAATTCTTCAATAGGTAAACAACGCTCTTCAGGAATTCTATTGAAATTCCATTTACTTAAAGCCCATGGCGTTATGCCCAATCCACGGGCTAATGCAGATTTACTGCCAGCTATTCCTATCGCTTTTTCTAATGCATTTTTTGGAGATGACATAATGCAACCACTAACACTACTTAAAGTAGAAGATAATATACTACCAAAAATAGAATTGGTGCAACTAAAAATACGGGGTAAACTTCTACCATTGGTAGAAAGTGGAAAGCGATCCAAAGTGCAAACAGTTAAATATCAAGAATTTGCATCTAGACTTAAAAGTCTTATGGAAAAAAATGGCTCACCAATAAAAACAGTGAACCAGTTAAAAGATGCTATCGAAGTGACATATGAAATGGCACGACGTTATACGCTTGGTTCTGCAAAGCCTCGTGAAGAGAAAATGCAGGTTTTAGCTGAGAAATTTAATGTTGATATTAGCTATTTGGATCATGGAACTGGTGTAGAGCCGAATATAACTAACCCATTCCCTATTGCTGGCCGTTTAATCCCGGTTATTTCTTGGGTACAGGCAGGTACATGGACCAGTGCTGAAGCTGTTCCTGCGAATACTCAATTTGATGAATGGCTTCCACCAAATCCAAAATGTGGAAAAAATGGTTACGGACTTGAAGTTGTGGGTGAATCTATGCTCCCCGACTTCCGACCTACAGATAAAATATATGTAAACCCTGACTTTCAGGTAAGTGACTTGAAAACTGGGGATTTAGTTATTGTTTCTTGTGAAGGTGATAAGGCTGCTACTTTTAAAAAACTCATCGTAGAAACAGACAGTATGTATTTACAGCCTTTAAATCCTGAATGGTCTGAGAAAGCAATTGCTTTGGAGGATGGCTGTAAATTGGTTGGGAAAGTTGTTGGTTTATACCGAGATGTTTAAAATTATTTTTTTGGGGAATAAATATGAAAATTAAACTTAAATCCATCAACTTTGGAGAAAAAAAATTCAGGAAATTGCAAAAACTTGATATAAAATTTTCAGATAGAATAACCGTTATAGGTGGTTTAAATGGTATTGGGAAATCCACTATCTTAGGTTTGATTGCTAATTGTAGCGGAATTAGATCAGCTACTTATAAAAGTTATTTTGATAGCGTATATCAATCTAATTTTCAAGAACTTTTTCATTTGGATGAAAATGACGATTACTTAGAATCAACTGAAAATAAGGCATATATTGATATTGAATATGATTGTGATGGCAATAAGTTTTTAAAACGTTGCAGTGTAACAAGGCATAGTGAAACTCTCGAAAATAGCGAAACAATAACTAGATTAAAAATTGTACCTAGAAGTCAAGACAAGTCCATGGGGAGTTTATTAAAAATAGGTGATTCAGCTAAAGTTCCATTGCCTACCTTATATCTTGGAATGAGTCGTATGACACCTATTGGTGAATATGAAAAAGATAGAATTAAGCAAACTAAAATTAGAATTATTGACCAAATCGATAAAAATTATATATATGATCTTTTTAGTCGCGTAGTTGTATTTGATTTATCTCCAGTTACTGAACCAATTATCGATCATGATTTTAAAGGCTCTAAAAAAAGATCAAAAATTCCCAGCTTAAAGCATAATACTCTTTCAATTTCCTTGGGTCAGGACTCTTTGAGTAGCATCTTTACAGCTTTAGCTTCTTTTAAAAAAATACAACGTGAAATGGGTAGTGAATATCCAGGCGGTTTACTAATAATTGATGAAATTGATGCTGGTTTACATCATATTGCTCAAGTCAGATTAATAAATTTATTGAAAACTGAAGCACGTAAATTAAATATTCAAATCATATTCACTACGCATTCTCTAACAATATTTAAAAATATACTTACCGTTAATGATCAACAAAGAGCTAATGGAAATATTCCTGATTCTGTTGTCTACATGCATAATACACCATCTCCTAAAATCACCCCTAATCCGTCATATATTTGGATTGAAAATAATCAATTTTCGCAAAGTAACATAGAAACACAACAAGTCGAAATTCCAAGAGAGGTTAAAGTTTATCTTGAAGATGAGGAAGCTGCTTTTTTTCTAAAAAAAATATTTTGTTTTAAAAATACAAACGATTATGTTAAAACTTTCGGTGTTGATTTAAAAATAATCCCATTGAAAGTTAGCTGTACTAGCCTAATGAATCTATTTATGGCAGATGATTATTTTAAGGGTGTAGTAATAATCCCTGATAACGATATTCTCTCAGAACAAGGTAATAGATTAATCGTTGAGCATAATCAGCAGTTTTCTCCATTACCGGGTGATAAATCTTTCACACCTAACACAATATCAACAGATCGGAATCCAGAAAAAATAATTTACAATTATATTAACAATAAAATTGTAAATTATAATAATGATGATCAGTTTTGGGAAAAACTATTAGAATATAATAATGGTTCATATGATTACGATTTTATATATAATACTATTTTACCATTACCTGAAAATGATACCAATCATAACCACTTTAAGAAACCACGTGATAGAATGAAATACTGGTTTAATTTACATAAAGACTTTATAGAAAATGGTAAAATTATTGAGCTATGGTGTAGCGAAAATGAATCAAATGTTGATTCATTTTGTTCAAACTTTGAAAAGAGTGTTGCTTTTGTCACTCAGCAATGATTTATTTCCATCTTATAAGGAATATAAGTGTCTTCTTTTTTAACACCGCTTCGCTATCCTGGTGGAAAAGGTAAATTTGCGCCATTTGTTAAAGACTTAATGGCGGTTAATAACTTATCAGGCGATTATCTGGAACCTTATGCTGGGGGTTCTGGGGTTGCTTTAGATCTACTGTTTAATGAATGTTCTCAAAATATTCATATCAATGATTTTGATATTGCTGTTTTTAATTTCTGGAAATCCGCTACCGAACAAACTGATGGAATTTTGAAACTTATTCAAGATACCAATGTGACTATCGAAGAATGGCACAAGCAAAAGCTCATTTTGAATAACCCCAACGAATTCACCCAACTTGAACATGGTTTTGCTACTTTCTTTTTAAACAGAACCAATCGTTCTGGAATTTTGAAAGGTGGTGTTATTGGTGGTAAAAATCAAGATGGGAACTATAAACTTGATGCACGCTACAATAAAAACAACCTATCAAAACGTATTGAAAAAATTGGCTTATATAAAGATCGTATCAAAGTCTACAATGAAGATGCATTGGAACTTTTAAAAAGAGTTGACTCTTTTTTACCTGAAGACTCCTTGATATATCTTGATCCCCCATACTATGTTAAGGGTCAAGGTCTATATAGAAACTTCTACGTTCATGATGATCATGTAAAGATTCGTCAGGCTTTAGATAATGTTAAATCTAAATGGATTGTATCTTATGATAACTGTCCTGAAATCAAAGAAATTTACTCAGGATATCGTCAAGAAGATTATGCTTTGAATTATAGCGCTTATTACAAAATGAAAGGTTCTGAAGTCATGATTTATTGTGATCATATAGAGCCAGTAGAAATACCCAATAAACAATTTGAATTTGATATTGCATAAGTTGACTTCCCACCCTAACGGTGGGCTTCTTATCATTTTAATTCTATAATTAAAAAACCTATACTTTAATTGCCATAACAATGAAAAAAATTCTAATACCTATGCTTTTCAGTATCGCAATTACGGGCTGCCAAAAAGAATATGCTGAAAATCCAAATAGTAAAACTAGATTCGAAACGTCTGATGCTTTGATTGGAACTTATCTCGATAAGCTAGACTCGACTTCTACATCTCTTGAAGAAAAGACTCAGATTGCCTGTAAAGACTACCCAAATGAATACAAAAAGAATTACATGCCTGCCCTTTTAGTCCTCTCGCCTGACTATACAGAAACTGAGCTTTTAAAAGATTTAGACACAGCTTTAGATTATTACAAAAGCAATCTAAATATTAAGTGTGAATAAATTTTAATTTTTTACTGCGAACCCGACGTAGTCCTTTGGATCGGGTGGAGAAACCATGTTTGAACTTAGAGTTATTGATGTTTCAAGAAGTGATCTTGTAAATTTATTTAAGCACTCATTTAAATCTCTACCCAATCAAGGTGACTGGATAGAGATTGATAAAGATGAAAAAGGATTAATCTATGAGGTTGTAAAGATTATTCATTCTTCAAAAGGATTGGATTCTGATATCTATGTAAAGCTTGTTGGATCAACTCCAATAGCTGTGAAGAGTCTGGTTCAGAAAAATGACAACCAATAATTTGATTTTTTTCACTTAAGTCTTTTTGGTCTGTAATAATTATTCCAAGAAAATCTACACCAGTAAGACCTTGTTTTTTTATTTCGACTAATTCACCTTCTTTTGTAATACCAATCATTCAAAATAACTCCAAATAACCCACCCTGCGTGGGTTTTCTTTTGCCTAGGATAAACCAAAACAACTTAAAGTAGAATTATTTTCTACTATGTATTGACTTATTTTCTACTTAAAGTAGTATTTATCTCACAGACAATAAAAAGCCCCGAGAACTTTCGACGGAATCAGGGCTTTGCAACTTGCGAGATAATTATGAACACAAAACTAAATCCAATCAACTCCTTTACTGTTGCAGCCTTCGCTGCTTCAGTATCAATTGGTGTATTAGCGTTCACCTACGAGCCTAATTCATACCAATCAGCCCCAAACCCTGCATCTCAATCAACTGATTCTGAATACGCCCTTCAAGCTCTGACTATGAGCTCAAATACCCAAGGTGAAGCAACCATCAACCTTGACGGTTTTAAAGTTCAAGTTGCATTTGAAGTTGAACCATTCCCAGACAGTTACGGTGTACCTGGTTCAGAATTCACCGCTGTAGAAGTAGTAGATCTTCATAACGTGAACGTATTCGATGCCAATGGCAATCCATACAAAGACTTCACAGATCACGTGGACCATCGCTATATCAACCTACTCATCAAAGGTTATATCGAAAAGCATCAATTAGTGGAGACTGTCTAATGAGCACCAATACTAATTTTTGTGAATACCAAGGTCGTGATGACAAAGGCTATTTCATGGTTCGCCTAGTCCGCACTACCTACAAGTATGTGACTGGCACTATTTATAAACAAAACGCAGATGGTTCATTTTCAAAACTTTCGCTTGAAGAAGATGTAGCAAAACCTTGGATACGCCAGAACCTTGATCGTGAGATCAATTTCCAGATGCGTAAAGCACGTGCAATCGCATATCAATCAAGCTACATCCCATCTCACGAACGCAAAGCTTACAAGCGTCGTATTGGCTCACTTTAAGGGGAATGATCATGACAAATTCAAATATTCAAGCACCATCAGAAAACAATTTAAATGCTTTACAGCAGATCCAGTTGGAATTAAAAGCACCGAAAAGCAAATTTAATAAATTTGGCAACTTTCACTACCGTAACTGCGAAGACATTCTTGAAGCGGTAAAGCCCCTACTTCAAAAATACAATTCGACCCTCATCATCACAGATGAAGTTCAGGAAGTTGCTGGCGTGGTGATTGTGAGTGCAAATGTGATCTTCACAGATTCATTCGGTACAGCAACAATCGTAAAAGCTCATGCAGGAGTAGAAGTTAATAAGAAAGGAATGGATGTTGCTCAAACATTCGGTGCATCAAGCTCATATGCGCGTAAATACGCCCTAAATGGCATGTTCTTAATCGATGACACCAAAGACTATGACTCGGATGAATACCACGATCAGGTCAATAATGGCGCTGCCAGAGAGCAGAAACAACAGCAGAACTATCAAGCTCGCCAAAATAACCAGACTTCACAACAACAGCAAGCAGCTCCACCCAAAAAACCAAAACGTACACCGGATCAGCTTTATCAAGATGCTTTAAAAGCCATCCGTGATACGCCAGATAAACAGGTGCTTAAAGCTGCAATAAATAGATTTAAGGGTACTACTTACGAAGCAGGTATTACCAATGCCTGTCGTGCTCGAGCAGATCAGATGGGTTGGCCAACACAAAGCCAGTCTCAACAAAACCAACCCGTTCATCACTAATTGTCGAGGAATGGTCAGAATGAATTTCAACTACTCGTCAATCACCCGAACACTCACAGTGTTCGGGGCAAAGATGACACATATATTCAATAACGTGGGTGTTGGTGAAATTGAGCACTTAATCATAGATGCAAAGTTTAAAGAAGCGACTTGGAGAAATTAAAATGAATAACACCCCAATGGATCTAAACATGGTTTTGTTTGCTCAACTTGAGCGCCTCAGTAATCCAGATTTGAAAGGTGGTGAATTAGAGGCTGAAATTCAAAAATCTGTAGCTATCGAAAAAATTAGTGAGCAAGTCATTAAAAATAACAATATGCGTTTAAGTGCCGCAAAATTAGTGGCTGAATATCGTGGCATTAAAAATGCTGATTCAGTTGAAATTCCACAAAGCTTAATTGGGTGATATATGTCAAAAGGTGCTGCAATCATATACACCCAAGCACAATTGGAGTTTATAGAATCTAATTGTATCTTAGGGAGAAAAGAGCTGACTGAAAAAGTGAATAGTAAATTTGGAACTTCTTTTGCAGTTGATCATATTAAATCCCTGTGCACGCGTAAAAAATGGAATACAGGTAGATCTGGTTGCTTTCAGAAGGGATCAATACCTTGGAATACTGGCACTAAAGGAGTCTGTAAACCAAACTCTGGAAACTTTAAAAAAGGCCAGATTACTTGGAATAAAAAACCCATAGGGTACGAACGAATATGCTCTAAAGATGGCTATCTTCTGATTAAGATTGCCGAGCCTAATGTTTTTGTCCTTAAGCACAGATTTATTTGGGAGAAAGTAAACGGCCCTATACCTGACAGCCATACCCTTGCCTTCAAGAACATGGATAGAGCTGATTGTCGTTTAGAGAATTTGCTTTTAATGAACAAGGCAGAGATGGTTCGATATAACCAAAGTTTTCATAAGTTGGCTACGCCTGAAAGCAATGAGTCATGTCTATTGATGGCAAAAATCAAAAACCGTAAACATCAAATCCAGAAGCAGATGGCGTAATGGAAATAGGACTTTTACTTACTGAAATAGTAATGGTGATTTACGGACCAATACTGATTGAAATCGGGAGCTGGTGATGGGAGCACTGCAGAAATATGTAATTATAGTTGAATCCAATACTCCACCACATGTCGTGCTTGGGCAAGATATTGGTGGTGGGATTGTTAAGGAATTAAAGGAAGTGGACGTAGAGCTTGTCTCAGCATCTCACTTGGCCCAAAGATATAATTTATCTGTGACTACGATCCGCGATAAACTTATATCGATCAATCAAGGCACTCAAGGCAAGGCGCTATACAATCCTCGCCTAGCCCATGACTTACTGACCACAAAAAACAAAAGAGGCAGACCGAGAGCTAATTAGCTCTCACTGTCATTAAACATTTCTACCAGATCTTGAGCATCTGGATTGTAATACGTGTTAATTAGAATCCCGATCGTCTTATGCCCTGTAATCTTAGCCAACACTTCAACTGGTAATTTACGAACTTTCACCATTCTCGTGATTGCTTCATGTCGAGAGTCATGAAAATTAATACCTGGTAATCCTGCTCTCTTTTTCGCTCTCACCCATGTTGCACAGCATACATCTTTGTCGATCGGTAGTAGTTCATCATTATTGTTTGCTAATAATGCCAGTAGGCGTTTTGCCTCTTTAGATAATGGAACGTTTCGAGTTTCGCCATTTTTTGTCATGGGTAAATGTACAAAGCCATCTCTTATGTCAGCCCTACGCATTGCTAGTATTTCGCCTTGACGCATTGCAGTTTCAAGCGCAAATAGAAACGCCCATGCTACATATTGTCTTGAGTTTTCAGGCGTTGTAGTGCCGTTCCAAGACAATGCTTTTAATAATTGCTCTTGCTGCTCATCTGTGATGCGCTGATTTCTAGATTTTTCCTTGCTTGGCATGGTGACTGAATGCCACACGTTGGATTCAATTAAAAACAGTTCCTTCATTGCATAAGTGAACACAGCTGAATAGATCGCATGCTCATTTCTGAGCGTAGACACTTTGACTTCTTTTTTCCGTTTATTACGCCATTCCGCAATATCAGCCGGCTTAAAATCATAAATTGATTTATTTAAAAGGTTTGGTGCAATACGGTCTAAGTTTTTTAGCTTAAAATTAATGGTCCTTGCAGATCGCATGTGGCGACCATGCTCTTGATAATATTTGTCGCAAAGCTCTTTGAATGGATATGAGGGTTTAATGCCTTGCTCAATATCGACTTTACCAGTTTTTAGCTCAAGTAATTTGTGCGCTGCCCATAATTCACATTCTTTCGCGGTGTCTTTTGTGACTGAATATCGCTTCTTGTCAAAAGTAACGGTAATGCGCCAACTTGATCCGCGTTGTATCGGTTTTGGAAGTTTCATTTTTTGGTGCAGATCTGGTGCAGATTTGTTTTTATTCTAGCAATTAAGTAGAAAAATGAAAGAAAATAAACAGCATTTAGTGCAGATATGGATTTAGTATTGTGACTTTTTTAAATTAAAGATCATTATAAGTTATTGTTTTTATTTATTAATTTTTGAATATTTTTTTATTTTTAATATTTTCTGTGCTGAATGCCACCTAAAATCATTGTATACTACCTTTTTGTTATGAAGTCTGAATGCTGCTTTCAGTTCTCGCAGATTCTTTAAGTGATGTTTCAATGCCTACTTTACTGTTAATTACCTCTGCTCCAAGTTCGATTCATGCATGGCATGCCTTAGGTCTTGCTCAAGCATTGAAAGCTACAAATCAAGATTTTCGAATTTTTTTCTATCAAGATGGCGTAACTGTCGCGAATAATTTGCAATGGGTACCAGATGATCAGCGAAACTTAAGTTCTGAATGGCAAAAATTAAACATTAGACTTCCTGTATGCGTCAGTGCCGCACTTGCACGAGGTATCACTGACGAAGAAAATGCACAGCGTCATCACATTCATACACACAACTTAGCAACGGGCTTTGAATTGGTGGGTTTGGGTGAACTTGCAGATGTAGTTCAATCTGCTGAACGCTTAATTCAATTTTAAGTTGTTATTTTTATTTGACTGTTGCAATTGAAAGGTAAATTGTGTGAAATCTGTACTCGTTATATTAACCCAAGCCAATTTGAATACTTTGCAAGTTCATGAAAGCTTGTCTGCTACTATGGTTTTGGCCACTTTTGGCTGTGAAGTGAAGGTTTTACTACAAGACGGCGCACTCAGTTTACTTAAGTCTGAACTGGCTTTCGATGGCTTAAAACACGCCTTCAAAGTTGCCTCAAATATGGTCGATAGTTTTGAGTTTTACGACCTCACCCCTGTTTTGATTGAATCTAAACATCAGCAGCATGCCTTTGTGCTTCAGTCTGAACAAGACCTCGAGTTTGTCGAATTGAACGCCACTTTCATTCAATCCTTTGACCATGTTTTGTATTGGTAATGCCTCATGACTGAACCTACCCTATATTTAATTCAATCCGATTTTGCCAGTACCGAACATGTTTTAAAGCAACTTCAGCAAATCTATAGCCCAAGCGACGCTATTGTTTTAATGGGTGATTCAGCTTTGCATGCACAGTCTGACCTGCTCAAAGACAAGAGTCCTATTTTTATGTTGGAAAATGATGCTGAAGTTTTGCCCAATCAAGCCTTAGATGCGATTCAAATCATCGATTACGCGAAATTTTCTGATGTGGTGCTCTCGTTTAAACGCTGTATCAGTTTAAAATAATGGCTTCGAAAAAGACGTTTAATTTTTAAGACTGGATGTTGAAAAAAAGACATTTAAACGAGACATTTAAAACAGGTAGTAAATCAATGAGTGATAATGCTGTGCTTGAGCTTGACCAAGATGGTCATTTGGTTGATTACACTGTATGGAATCATCAAGTTGCCCAAACTTTAGCTCAATCATTGGAATTAGAGTTGACTGCATGGCATTTTGAAATCTTAGAAGCAGTACGTCAGTTCTATGCGCAGTTTGGACACTCACCTGCAACGCGCCCATTGATTAAATTTTTAATGAAAACGGTCAGCTCTGAAATCAATAATGCCGTATTACAAGAGAAGTTTAATACAGGCTTAGTTGCGCGTCATTTAAGTCGTTTGGCAGGTGTGCCTAAACCTGCGAATTGTTTATAAAAAAATAGTATTTCAGCTAAATAAAAGTGAATTTAATCTTATCTATTCAGATTAACCCTCTAGCAGAAACCGTTTATTCTAAGAAAATGACCTTAAAGTACTTCGGATTGATCAACGGAGATAGGCGTACAAAAAATTGCCACATTGACGCCTGAATCTTGGAAACTTGTTCGCTGACGCTCTAAAAAAACCTGAGCCACCTGATTCATTAAACGTGCTGAATCCAAGTCCAAGTTGTCTTGACTAAGCTGAACAATGTTCTTATACGCTTGAATACGCATACAAAGCGCTTGTTTTTGCTCTAAGGCAGTGGGTGTTGCGTTTGGATCATCCAAAACCGTTTTGGTGTGATTCACCACATCAATATACTGCTGAAGCTTTAAATCAAAAGCATGATTTTGATGGACTGTATTTGCCCAAGTCAGCCCCGAACAGCACATTAAGATGCACAATAAACTAAGCTGACTAGCATGAGCCAATTTTTCAAGCATCTTCATGTAGGTCATGACTTAAAATAATTCAGGTTCAGCTTTCCACACGTCTTCATAATCATCACGATCGATCATAAAACGAAACCCTGTCTCTAAAGATAAGTATGGAATCGCTTCGGGTAGAATTTCTTCAAGTTCCTTTATGGTCACAGTTTCAAAGAAGTCTTCACCCTCTTCCAACTCACCGCCGTAGATAAACCAGCAGATATTTTCGTCTGTTTCAGGTTTTTTACGTAAGCCCACGATGGGCTCTTTATCTAAGGTATGTTTTGCAATAGCAACGACATCATCTTCGTTGACTTTAATATATGCAGAATCAAATTCTTCACAAACCAACTTCTGCTCTTCAATAAAATCTTGCAACATAGACGATTCCGTCATGATCATAAATACAAACCTGATTCTATGCGGATGCGCTAAACGACACAATCTATCCGATGAAAGAATCTATTTTTAATTTTGATTTTTTGTTATTTTGAATAAGTTACATATTCAAATAGACATTTAAAACATGAGTGATCATTTTTCCAAACCATCTAACATCCCCAAATCCAGTCACGGCGGATCACGTCAAAATGCAGGACGCAAACCTCTCTATCCTGAAAAAACAGTGGCGATGCGTGTCCCTGAGTCTAAAGTGATTGAAATTAAAGCATGGCTAAAACCTCAACCTGCGGATGATTTCATTCAGGACATCGAGCTTATTCCGATTGAGTTTAGAACTCAAATGAGCTTGCCTTGTCCCCTTGAGTCTGTTGCGGCAGGGTTTCCATCCCCAGCGCAAGATTATGTTGAAAAGCATATCGATCTCAATGAATATTTGGTTCAAAATCCCATTTCAACGTTTATCTTAAGAGTCAACTCTCTATCCATGAAAAATGCAGGCATTGAAGTGGGTGATCAAATTCTGATTGATCGTAGCTTACAAGCTGAACATGGCGACATTGTATTGGCATTGATCAATAATGAATTTACTGTAAAACGCTTGATGCAAAATAAACAAGCTAATAGCCAGCAGAGCATTTGGCTAAAAGCTGAAAATCCTGACTACCCAGATATTTATCCGCAAAGTGAAGAACAAATGATGATTTGGGGCGTGGTGACCTGCGTTTTAAAAAAGCTCAGATAAGCCTTTAAATGATGTCTTCACATGATCAAGCTGAAATTTATGCGCTCATTGATATTAACAACTGTTATGTCAGTTGTGAACGGGTATTTGATCCCAGCCTTAACCATCAGCCCGTAGTCGTACTGAGCAATAACGATGGCTGCGTTATTTCTCGCAGCTATGAAGCCAAAGCTTTGGGCATTGGTATGGCTGTACCTTGGTATGAAATAGAACAGCAGGCATTAAATGCAGGCGTCAAAGTCTTTTCCAGTAATTATGCGTTATATGGGGATATGTCACGGCGTTTTTTTGAGCTACTGCATTTGCATTTTAAAGTTGAAGATTTAGAGGCCTATTCAATTGATGAGTGTTTTATTCGTTTAACTGACTATTCAGCACTTCTTGATCTTGAACAATATTGTGGTCAGTTGCTTAAGCAAATTCAACAGTGGTTGGGTTTACCATGCTGCATAGGCATCGGTTACAGTAAAACCCAAGCCAAACTGGCCAATCATTTTGCCAAAAAGATTCCCGCCTTTGAGAATGTATGCTCTTTGCCTGACTTAGATCCTTGTAGTTTTGAAAGCTTACTGCTCGAAACGGATGTATCAGCAGTCTGGGGGATTGGGCGTAAAATCAGCACAAAGTTGCAGTCCTATGGTATTCGAAGCTGTTATGACTTAACTTTTGCCAATGAACATCATCTTGCGAAACAGTTCTCTGTACTCATTGCTCGGACCATTCGTGAACTAAAAGGTCAATCGTGTATTGCCCTCGATGATCCTGCCCTACCGTCAAAACGCATTCTAGCCTCACGTAGTTTTGCCACAGCACTGAGCGACATTTCCCTGATCAAGCAGGCTGTCATTTTTCATTTAAATCGTGCGCATCGACGTCTAATCAAACAGCAACAACTGTGCGCCTGTGTTCATGTTTCTTTATATGAAAAAATCAAAACTCCACCTTATAAAAAAGCCATTTCACAGGTGACGGGTTTAGAGTATGCCACTGATGACCTACTGGTTTTGACACAGGCCGCACAAAGGCAAATTGATGTTTTATTTAAGGAAAAAACTCAATATGTTAAAGTCTCGATCATGTTCTCTGTGCTGAATCCCAAGCAACAACATATCGATGATTTATGGCAACCGCTGGTGCTGATTGAGCAGCGTGATCAACTGATGCAAACCCTACTGCGCATGAAGAAACGTTACGGTTCAGACTGCATACAAGTCGGCTACCATTCGGAGGAAACCCACTGGCAAATGAAGCAGCAATATCGCTCACCTCGCTATACCACCCACTGGCATGAGATGCTGGTGATTGATGATTCACATCTGGCAGTTACACAAAACAAATGAATAGTTTTGGTCAATTCAGTTTAAAATACTTGAAAATAAAAATTAATGAAAAATGTCATTTTTTAACATTGTGAATTCACTGCAAAGTTTCCAAAATATAGTGCTAGATTGATATGTCTTTTTTCACTTGATTTAAAACAATTGATCAAGTAGAAGTGGAAAAACATGCCATAATATGCAAACTTTGCAGACATCTTACAAAGTCATTTTGCAACTTTCACAATGGAGCAGTCTTCATGCGTTCGACCATTTTGGTCATACATGGACCAAATTTAAATTTGCTAGGAAAGCGAGAACCTGAAGTTTACGGTCATCTCACGTTGGATGATATTAACCAACAACTGACTACACAGGCTGAGCAGACTGCCATTCACCTTGAAACATTCCAAAGCAATTGGGAAGGTGCCATTATCGACCGAATTCATCAAGCCCAAATCGACGGCGTCAAATTTATTATTATTAATCCTGCAGCACTCACCCATACATCGGTGGCTGTACGTGATGCGCTACTGGGTGTAGCCATTCCTTTTATTGAAGTCCACATCTCAAATGTTCATGCACGTGAAGCATTTAGGCATCACTCTTTTCTTTCAGATAAAGCCGTGGGTGTCATTTGTGGCTTAGGCGCACAAGGTTATGCATTTGCACTAACCCATGCCACGCAGAAAATTCAACCTTCTACACATCTTTAACCTTAGGAATACGAATTCATGGATATTCGCAAAATTAAAAAGCTCATCGACTTAATGATTGAATCTGATCTTCAATCGATTGAAGTAAAAGAAGGTGACCAATCAATTGCATTAGCCCGTCGTAATCCTGTCGTTGCTGGCGTTGCACAAGTTGCTGCAGCTGCACCAGCTGCTGCGCCTGTGGTCAAAGCTGCTGCTCGTGGTGCCGTTGAAACCTCTCCTATGGTTGGCGTGTTCTATTCTGCTCCTAGCCCAGGTGAAGGACCCTTTATAAATGTCGGTCAAACTGTGTCTGCAGGCGAGACTTTAGGTATTATCGAAGCCATGAAAATCATGAATCCGATTGAGGCAACACAAAGCGGTGTTGTTGAAGAAATATTGGTTAAAAATGGTGATGTAATCCAATTCGGTCAACCACTATTCCGCTACCGCGCGTAATACTTGGGGATTGATATGTTGCAAAAAGTCTTAATTGCAAACCGAGGAGAGATTGCGCTACGCATCACTCGGGCATGCAAAACATTGGGTATTCAAACCGTCGGTATCTATTCAGATGCGGATAAAGACCTGATGCACCTTCGTTTTGTTGATGAAGCTGTATGTATTGGACCGGGTGCGAGTAGTGAAAGCTATTTAAATATCCCGGCCATTATTACCGCGGCGGAAATAACGGGCGCAGACGCGATTCATCCAGGTTATGGTTTTCTGTCTGAAAATGCAGAATTTGCTGAAATTGTAGAAAGCTCTGGTTTTATTTTTATTGGTCCACGTCCAGAACATATTCGCCTCATGGGCAATAAAGTTTCTGCGATTATGGCGATGCGTAAAGCGGGTGTTCCAACTGTTCCAGGTTCTGCACATGCAGTCACCACAAGCAATGCTTTAGCCGAAGCCAAAGAAATTGGGTTTCCACTGATTGTCAAAGCTGCGTCTGGCGGTGGTGGTCGTGGTATGCGTATTGTTGAGCGTGTCGATACTTTACTTGAGTCAGTTCAAGCTGCACAACGTGATGCTGAAATGTGGTTTGGTGATGATACCGTGTATATGGAGCGTTTCTTACAAAAGCCGCGCCATGTCGAAGTCCAAGTGATTGGCGATGGTAACGGCCATGCGGTGCATTTATATGATCGTGACTGTTCACTTCAACGTCGTCATCAAAAAGTGCTTGAAGAAGCACCTGCACCAAACTTACCTGAAGAAGCACGTGCAGAAATTTTAGAAGCTTGTGTGAAAGCTTGTAAGCTCATGCAGTATCGCGGCGCCGGTACATTTGAATTCTTATTTGAAGACGGCGAATTCTTCTTTATTGAAATGAATACCCGTGTTCAAGTGGAACACCCTGTGACTGAAATGGTGACAGGCATCGATATTATTGAACAACAATTACGTGTTGCTGCTGGTTTAGGTTTAGATCTACAACAAGACGATATTAAGGTTCAAGGTCATGCGATTGAATGCCGTATCAATGCTGAAGATCCCAGCAATTTCATGCCATCTCCCGGTAAAATTGAACAATTTTATACCCCAGGTGGTGCAGGTATTCGTTTAGATTCGCATATTTACCCGGGTTATAACATTCCGCCGTATTACGACTCCATGATTGCTAAACTGATTGCACATGGCAAAGATCGTGAAACAGCGATTGCACGAATGAAACAGGCGTTGGATGAAATCATTCTAACGGGCGTAAAAACCAACATTCCTTTGCACAAAGATTTAATTTTAGAAGATAAAAACTTTTGCAAAAATGCGATGGATATTCATTACCTTGAAAAGCATTTGCTCCAGCAATTACAAGGCAATGAAAAATAAGCATGATTTACATCAAAAAAAGCCTCTAGATGAGGCTTTTTATTTGTGGTTATTCAGGTTTTTAAACTGTATCCAATGCTCCCCAGCAAATAGAAAGATCAGGTTTTAAATTAAGGCAAGACTCGATTTAAAGTCGCAAAGCACTCATTGCCTTTTTCTGAGGTACAAAAGTCGATCTGATTTGGCGTTGCCCATTTTACGAAATACTGGGACAACTCACCTGCTTGATCGATTTGATTACCAGAGCAATCTTTTTCATTGTTTTCATAGTTGACTTGCATGACCAAAGTCGGCAACTGATTTTGAGTAATATCAGCAGATGGTTGATATTCAAACAATCCCACTGACCATTCCTTATGACTATTGACCACGACCTCATTACCACCGCGAAAATTATAGTATTCAACACATTGCTTATTTGAAGGAATATTCATTCCCCATAAACCCAAAATCTCAGGGCGCGTAATGATACGGATGGAATTTTCGGGTTGTTGTAAGTCAGCAGTTTCCGCCTTGGCCTGAATGTTCTGTTCTGCATTTGCAAAAAATGAAACGAAAAGCAAAAATGGAATGATGAACACAGTTTTTTTCATAGATATCTAACAATCAGGTGCTTTATCGATAACTTAGCATAATTTAACGATCTTTCATGGGAAATTAACGTGACCAAAACAATTCTATGGCAAGCGTATAAGGTCGACATTACAATGACATATGTGGGATCAAAACAAGGCTTTAAGAAAGTAGCCATCAAGATTTAGAGTTTACTGTTTTTTATGTTCTAACTTCAGTATTCTCTGCCTGTTATATACTTCCTTCAAAGTCAATATATAGGCAAATTTAACATTTCAAGGAAAATAACTTAGATTAAATATAAAGATTGAAATATTCTATTTAAAAGTTATGCTACTTACATCTAATCAAACAAAATATTTTTAAGCGGATTGATTAAAATAATAGGTCGTCATATTGGATACTTTTGTAACGGATTCTAAGCAACAGTTCCAAACGAATGCCCGCTCTTTTATGGTTGTTGGCGTCATTATTGCCCTATGTTGTCTTGCGGGAATATTGGGTCGTCCACATTCATTTTTGGCTATTTTATGGCCTGCCAATGCTGTGTTATTGGGCTTATTTTTGCGGTTTAATTCCTTAAAGAATATGGGCGGATGGTTGGGTGCATTTACTGGCTTTATGTTTGCAGATTTGGTCACAGGGAATCATTTTTTACTGACGCTTTTTCTGACCATGGCAAATCTAACCAATCCATTGGTAACACTGTTACTGCTGCGAACTTTTAAAATTGATTATAAAGAGTTCAATAAAGGTCTGACTTTTGTTTATTTGGTTCTGATCAGTGCCGTGGGCGGCTGCTTAGTGAGCCCTTTATTTGCCATTTCCACCATTCCGCATATTCCAAACACTTTTATGCAACTGGATCGAATCTGGATTGATTTTGGTATGTGGTGGACAGGTGAAATTCTGAATTTAGTGGCGTTCTTGCCCATTATTTTAGCCATTCCGCAGATGGATAGCATTAAAGACTATATAGCTGAAAAACGGCAACAGCGCCTCAGGCTTCAAGATGGTTTACCTTTACTTTTTGTGATGTTCTCTGTAGGTCTTACCCATTTTTTTATGGGTCCCGGGGCAATTATGTTCCCCATTGGCGCACTGATTTGGGCAGCGCTAACCTATAACTTATTTTTAGTGTCCATCGTCAACTGTTTTGTCAGTATGTCCTTATATAACATTCTTAGCATCTACTATCTGACTGAATCATCCGATGCTTATATCTCTACAACCTTATCGGTTCGTATTGGTTTAGTGATGTTGGCTTTAGGACCATTGACCCTATCAATTATTAGTCTAAATCGCCAAAAGCTTTATCATCACATTCTGTATCTTGCCAATCATGACGGTCTCACCACTACAATGAATCGTCGTTATTTTTATGAAGAAAGCGAACGTACGGTCAACCCTGCTAAGGCCAATACCAAAACCGTTGCGATCTTACTGCTCGACATCGATCATTTTAAAAGGATCAATGACAACTATGGGCATGCCGTAGGTGATCAAGTTTTGCAAGACTTTACCCGAATTGTACAGGCTCAAATACGCGCTTCTGACTTGTTTGGGCGTATTGGTGGCGAAGAGTTTGCTGTACTGCTGAAAAATGTTAGCTTAGCGAAAAGCATTGAAATTTCGGAGCGTATTTGCAATACCGTGTTTAAAACCCCAATTACATTGGAAAATGGTCAAAAGCTGAATATCAGTATCAGCATTGGTTTAAGTTATCAAAGCTTACCGTTTTGCACTCAGTTTCAACAATTGATTAACCGTGCGGATGTTGCTTTATATCAAGCCAAAGAGTCTGGTCGCAATCGTTTATGTTTGGAAGAACGTCTACAAAACACCTAAGTGTCGTCTTAACTTGATGCAGAAGTACTGATCATAATCCGCCATGATTAACCAGCATGAGGATTCGAATTGGACTGTAATTTAGGAATTCCTCCAATAAACAACAATGCAAACAAACACGATAGTCCAGCAATAATAAAAATAGACTGACCTGTAAAAGTATGCCAATAATGTCCCGCCAACAGACTCCCCAGCGCCACACCTAAGCCCCACATGGTGCTGTAAATTGCTTGGGCACGACCTTGTTGGGTTGGATGAAAATGCTCAAAGATAATGCGCATGGCAATCATGTGAAAAAGCCCGAAGCTTAGAGCATGTAGGCTTTGCGATAGCAACTGTATGACAAATGAATCAGGAAAACGTCCAACTACAACAAATCTAAGTGAGGTTGCTAATACACAGACCACGATCAAGTTTCGCCAAGAATAGGTTTTTAGAAAAAAATAAGCGTAGGCAAACATGATAATTTCTGCAACAACACCAACAGCCCATAAAAATCCAATTGCGCTGGTACTAAAGCCATGAGCTTGTAGATAATTACTGTAAAAGCTATAAAACGGCGCTTGCGCTAACAACATAAAAAACTCTATTGCAAATAGACTCGCCACCACTGAACGTTTCAGTACAGGAAATAAGGCTTCAAGTTGCTGCTGTGCGTTGGGTGCAGATTTGGGTTCAGCAATGCTAAAAGACCAAATAAAAGCCAAGAACGCAATACACAGTAATAAAACCGGCAACAATGAAATAGAGATGATTTCCAGAATAGCTCCAACAGCGAAAACACCTACAATAAAACCAATCGAACCCCATTTGCGCACTTTTCCATATAACTCTGCACGCTGCTCTCCCAAACAAAATAAAGTGACCGCTTCAAACTGCGCCAATATTGCATTTTGAAAGAAGCTAAAAATCAGCATCAGTAATGCAATCGATTGAAAATCATTGGGAATCATAAAAATTAGCAACCAAACCATCGCTTCCATACAGGTTGCCACACGAACCAGCAGCATTCTTTTGCCTGATTTGTCAGCTACCCAGCCCCAAATAAAGGGCGCGAAAAAACGTGTAATAATTGCAATAGCACTTAATACCCCTATGTCTGAGTAGTCAAACCCCTGATCTTGGAGATATAAATTCCAATAGGGCATGAATGTACCGACAATGGCATAGTAGAAAAAATAGAATCCACCCAGTCTAGAGTGGATTGGAATCGTTAGCATAAAGTTATATTCATGAGTATTTTCAATGTCTTAAAATAAATTAGGGTTGTATTCAATTGTACCCATTTTTCCTAATTTATAATCCAAGTGTCTACAAAAAAGTCTACAAATTTATTTTTTGTAGATATTTATAAATTTGTAGACTGGAATACATTTTTATCAATCTTTAAATAATTATTTAATATTTTCATATATATTTTTTTACCACTTCAAATTATGAATATTTAAAAATATGATTAAACTAATATTGCATATTTTTTAATCTTTATTTATCAATACAACACAAATAGTATTTAAGTCGTATGAAAAAGCTCAGTTTCTTAGTGCTGAATTGGTAAAAAGAAACCCTCACTTAAAGGGCTTTTCTAATTAAACATCATTCTTAATGGATATTTGCATACCAACTGACCAATGCAAATACACTATCTTGACCAAAACAATTTCAACTTGATTGACCAACCATTTTCACTAAAATAACCATTGTGAAATTTTAGGATTAGATCTTTGAACAAAACTTATACTTATGTTGAATATTTGAGCATTACCACCAAGGAAATAAAAATATAGCCCAATATATGTTGAGCTATATTTTCATATTCATCATAAAATTTAACAAAGGTTTTCTACTATTTTTGCAATAGAGTAAATTGTGCTTCTATGTACATTTTTGTCATCATAACTCGCAGCATGATCTAAACCTTGCATGACAAAAACTTGTTTCAAATTTCTTTTTTCAACATCAGCGCCGGATTCACCACAAACAGTTCCGTCACCTGCAGAAGTAGGCATTATTCTGATGTTAAAAGTAACGACATTGCCTTCAGTATCTTCAATTGTTCTAAAACTATCTTGATCAAATAAATGCTCAAAGCCATCGTGTCTCTTTGCAGTAATTACGATCGGTTCTAGTGTGATCGTTCCTGCAATTTCTTCATCATTTGGAGGTGGCGAAGTATCAATTTGCTCTTCTACCACTTCTTCTTTTTTTGCTCCATGCTTTGCATAACCACGGTATTCAATCAAATCATCCGCTGTATCTATTGGTAAATTTTGCTCAGTACTCCATAGAATTTCATTATAAGCCAAATGTTTTTCATCTCGTCCATAGTGGGCATAAGTATTTGGATGGTAGCTGTCTGCTATTTTGGTATGGAAATTTTCAACTAAAATAATATTATCCATATAAAAATCTATAATACTGGTTTTTCCATCGGCTTCCATTTTCGCATTTAAAATGCCTGCAGGATCTATGAATCCTTCATTAATCATACTCCACCAACTATCGGTCCGTGTATAGATTTCCCCATAAGGGTCTTCTTTAGGCAAACGAGCAGTGACCACTTGACCATTACGATTTCTAGCACTTAAAGTGAGCCATGCTTTAGACTGGCCGCCTTGATTATCCGCATTTTGTAAAAAATTCGCAAAAGGTAGCAATTGCAAAGCACCAGGGGAGTTAGCTAAAACAGGCATAAGTCGTTCAGATGTTGCGCCAAAAACCTGAGCCCCCTTATTTGCCTTCATTTTTGCTAACCATCCATCAACAACTTCACCACCTTCCCAACCTCGACAAATACGTTGATAGACTGTTGGTGCACCACTGGCTGGCATTACACCATGTATCACACCTAAAATATCATTTTTAACTGAATCCTCCAGTATCAATGACCTTGTCACTAAGCCTCCCATGGAGTGAGTGACTATAATAAATTTTTTAAACTCTTGATTCGGAAATTCTTTTTTGATTTGCGGTTTAACTAGAGTATTCATCATTGCAGCGACATATTTAGCTGAATCATCATTTGACTGTAACCAGTTATAGCCTATAGCAAAAATAGGAAAACTATAATTTGCTAATTTGCCATGCAACTCCTTACTTAAAAGTTCAATATCCTTTTTTAGTGGTCCCCAATCGCCCATGATATCTTCGAGCTTACTTTTATCACTTTTGCCAAACCATGCTTTAGATTTAGTTGCGACCATTTTTTTCCATTCTTTAGTGCCAGAAAAAAAATCAGGATCTTTTAATTCTTTTGCGCTAGGCGTACCTTTTATTAATTCATCATTTAAATATTTTTCCATATAAATAAGAATTTTAGAATATCCTTGCCACCAAACTGAGCCCCATCCTCTACTAATCGCTTTAGCTCTATTAAAATCCTTAATATCTTCTATATCGTCCTCATCAATGAAACCATCCTGCCCAACGATGGTCGTTTCAGGATTTAATTCTATTTGTCTAGTTCTAGCATCACGTTGCTCACCAGCATCAGCAGCAGCTATTCCACCTGAATCACCAAATGTACCATTAGGTGGATACCAAACATGTTGACCATTCCTTTTATTTTTGATATTTGACCCCATGATTCCAGGAATAAAAATAATAGGGATGACATAATCAGCAGGAACAGTGACTTTACATAGTGTTTCTGTCTTAGTCGGTGTTGTCTGTGAAACAAACTTAGAGTTATCTTCTGTATTATATGGATTGTGTTCAAAGCCCATTTTTATGATCCTAGAATTTTTTTAATGAATTTAAGATAGCTTCGTATATCTGAAGAGTATTGTGGTTTGGAATACTCGATGTTTTGACATAATTTGCTGTACTTGCTGTGTCAACCGTAATTGAAACCAACGGGTCTAGCGCTGATTTCACAGTACCTGCATGTTCCCAGGTAGCGATGATGCCAGTCCCACCTTCCATTGGTACTTGTGTCACTAACTCAAGCCCATTGATTGGAGCTGTTTGATTTATCGTTTTAGTGCCTTTTCTTATATCTTTAGTCTGATTTTTGATTCTTGAATAATTTGGACTCTGTTTTAGATTTTTTTCTGTTCGAGTAATCAAATCATCTTCGGGTGTATGCATTGCTTCTGTTTCAGCAGTAATAATCACCGAAGGCGCAGTTGCAAAATTAAATCCAATTTTTTGTTTTGTAAATTTATAGTCTTTTCCATCATCTTTAATAAATCCGTTTTTAAAACAGATGCCTTGCTCTGTTGGTATTTTACTATTATTTCTTGCATATATATTATCAACTAAAGATTGCACCCCATCTCTACTTTCTTGTTTAAATTTTTCTGAATACGACCCATTAATAAGAAATAATGTTCCACGATCTAATACGTACGCAAAAACTTGAGTTGTACCTAAAGTTGGTCTATTTTTACTTAATTTTCCCCAAAAAATTTTTACGACCTTATTATTTATTTGTTTTACTGGCATATCTTCCAACAGAAGCTTAAAACCATCACTATAATTTCCAATACCTGACGCTACAGCATTATCAAAATCAGCTCTCGTGGCTTTGGCTTTACTTTCTATCTTGAATGAATCGTAATTAATGATTTCATCAATCATTTTGGCATCTTTGGGTAATTTAAAGGTATAACGCCCAACACACCAATTTTGCATATTGTTTAAGTCGATCATTGTTTTTCCTGCTTCTATTTCTTTGTTATTTGCCGCATAACCACACCCTGAAATACCTAGTGTAGAACTTACTAATAAAACTGCGAATAATTTTCTAATCATCTTTTCTTCCTAATATTGTAAGTTCTGCTTTAACCATAGAAAGAGAGGATATTTTTTCTGTTTTACCTTCTGCATCAGTTATTCCAGAAATAGTTTTTCCATCTTCGGTCACAATCTTATATTTTACATTTGGTTGTATAATTCCAGCTCTATTTCTGACAATAAACTGTTCATCGTAAGATGCTTGAGCCTTTGGCATCTGAGCTAAATCACTGCTAAGACTACTACCTGGCATTGTACAAATTTGACCAGCCTTTAGATTAATTTTTCCGGAGCAAACGATATCTATATTACCGCCCTCAATTTTGATGTAACCGCCACCTGAAGCAATAAGAATTCCTTTCCCACTTTCAATTTTCACGAAATCATTCAATGCATAAACATGCATCAGATTTTGAGAAGATAAAGTCATTTCAGCACTTTGAGATTGAATGTTTACATTTCCATGGCCTGCCTTTAAATCAATATCTTTTTGTTGAGCAAATAAACTAATACTACCTAAAGCATTTGTTAGTACATTATTCCCAGCAAAGGTTTGTACATTACGATTAGTTGATAACTCAATATGGTCAGCAGATTGGATCAGTGTTCCTTTAGAGCTATTCACAATAAAATGATCACTTGAATGTAGAGCAATGAAAGGGGTTTCATCACTGCCATCCCATTTAGGGATATCTTGATTTATTTTTTTCTGTATTTCTAAATCAGGTTCTTGAGCCTTATGTGCCTTTGCTAATTCTTGAATATTTTCATTATTACTTTGTGCCGCAATTAATGATGATTCTAAGCTTGATCTAACCATTTGATGGCTCTCTGCCTCACCATCGCCTTCTGTGGTGATAAGGATCCCTTTAGGTGCACGTATGCCACCCCATCCATCTGTCCTTAACTCAAAACCGTCTCCACGTCCTTCGCTCTCATCAGATTCTTTAGGATGACTTAAATTACCTAGATTCAATTGTGATGAACTATGGCTACTGTGAAGCTGTGAGCTAATTTGACCTGTAGTATCATCAAAACGTAATTGGTTAAATCCATCTCCAGATACTTCTTTGGATCTAATTCCACTGAGCTTTTTCGTGAAAGGGAGTTTCCCTTTTATATCGAACTTGGTTGGATTACGCTGTGCCTCATGAATACGACCTGTCACGAAGGGGCGGTCTATATTGCCATCAAAGAAATCAATCACTACGATTTCATCTTTACGGGGAAGGAAACGTGCACCATATCCTTCACCTGCCCAAGGGGTCAGTACATCTACCCAAGCAGAATCTGTATCTGTGTCATTTGCACCTGCACCACCATCATGGGCATGGTCATCTGTTCGTGTGAATAGGAATCGAACTTTAATTCGGCCCCATTCATCAACGTGGATTTCTTCACCATCTGTGGTGACTTTGGCACGTTGTACATGTGCTGTCGGACGATGGATTAGGGGATCATATTCTGGAACAACCTCAATGCTGCGACGAACCAATATGAGCTCATTGGCTTGTCTTTCTTGTTCGCTGTCTTTACTGATTTGCCAATGGCTTAAACTCAGTAGTTTTTCAATTTGATCAAGGATGTCTTTGGGAAAATTGTTTTGATTATAAAAATGCTTCTTCAGTATCAGGAATTCTTTATCACTTCCGCTGTGGTTTTTATCCAGTTCTGGATGATCTGATAATTGAAACCAGTAACCGACTTGGGTATCTCGAACACTACTGTGTGCAGTGAAGTATTTGGCTTGTAGAGCTTGGTATTGATTCAGTTGTTTATTCAGTTTATCGAGTTGGCTGTTACTTGATGCAGTGGCTTGATCTGTACCTTTTAAATCTCTGATCCATGCTGGAGAGATACTCCATGCTTGCTCTAGACTTAAGCTTTCGTTATCTCTATTTGCGCTGTGCTGATGGGAACTGAGTACTGATCCACTGGCATCCTCTTGGCTTAAGCTATCGGCTTGCCAACGTTGTACGTGAATCGCTGTCGGTTGTAGACTGCGTTGTGCAATAAAACTGGTAATACTGTCATATTGCTCTGTGGCATTCGATCTATGATAGCGTATGGTTCTACGGTCAATGGCTTTAAATTGTGCATTGTCATCGACTAAGCGTAATTTTTGTGGTTCAATACTTTGGCTGCTGCTGGAAACCATGTAATTGGATTCATCTATAAGCCAATTGATTGATTCTTCTCGTATTATTCTTGTTAGGTATGCATAATCGGATTCATTTGCTTGCATTGAAAAAGGGCGTATATCATAGGTCTTCTTTAGACCGCTGGTGTCTAATTTTAGACTCGATGCGAATAAAGAGGATTTAGACTGCCATTCATTGAAGATAACTTCGATAATCTCCACAACACTCTTATTCATAAACACTCGGCTGTTACGCCTTTTATGCCAAAGTGCAGTTGCATCTTGTAGTGTCAAACGATACAAACTAAATGCGCCATCACTCTGACCTTGTGAAGCACCTGTAATAATACCCGTGGTTCTAAAGAGTTTGCCTGTGTCTGTAACTTGATCTACTGCCACCTGACAACCAATAAATTGTTTTAATTCTATGTATGGGTTGGTCGATAGACAAATGAGTTCAGCAGATAAGCCATCATTGATAGCATGATAGCCATCTATGCGTTGTAGCATGATTTGAGTGTTAAGTTCTGAATTTGAAAATTGAATACTGATGGCACGTTTTTGGGTGCCAAAACCTAGCTTATCTAAAATGGCAAAAATATTATTGAGCATTGTTATTATAGCCTTATTATTAATCAAAAAATATTAACAGAATGAGTCGTTTTGCTCAAATGTTATCCGTTTTCATTTTGTTGCAATTCAATTAAAAGTTTTCGATAACCTTGAACTACATACCTTCCGATATTGTACTTTTCTTGAATTTTTTCAATACTTAAAGTTTCTAAATCATGTTGATGCTGTCTAACCCATTCTCGTTTTTGATCAATCACAGAAATATTAGATCTCTTTCATAAATCAAAAAGTGACCATTCTTTTGGTCAATATTTGCACTCCGGATTTCTTGGCATTGGTGCATAATCTATGGATGAAATACATCGATTCAAAAAAGCTTTCTGATTCTCAGTTCAAGCGATATACAGGCATCTCATGGTCAACCTTCTATTCAATGGTTGAGCAATTGAATATGAATATCCCTGCCAAGGGCAGACCACCCAAGTTAAGCTTGGAAGATCAGGTTCTGCTCTGTCTGAGTTATTGGCGGGAATACCAAACTTTATTTCACGTTGCGACGAGTTATGGGGTTTCAGAGCCGACAGCTTCAAGAATTGTACGTCATGTTGAAGAATGCCTGATTCAGTCTAAATTGTTTAATTTACCCAAAGCTTTACCCGAAGGCGGAGGCATTGACTGGAATGTTGTGATCGTAGATGCCACAGAAATTCCAATACAAAGACCCAAAAAAACAAAAGAAAAGCTATAGCGGTAAGAAAAAGACGCACACCTTTAAAGTACAGGCCATAATTCACTATAGAACTCAGCAAATTCTGAGTTTGTGTAGCAGTCGCAGTACAGTACATGATTTCGAGCTATTCAAACGAAATTTAAAGCAGATACCTTTAGGGGCTTTCATCCTTGCAGATAAAGGCTATCAAGGGATTTATATTGTGTATTCTAATAGCCTGTTGTCATTCAAAGCCAAAAGACGCTGTAAACTGGATCCTGAACTCAAACGTTATAATCGTGAAATCAATAAAAGAAGAATCGGAATTGAGCCTGTATTCGGCAGTTTAAAAAAGTTTAAGATTCTTTCGGAACGTTATCGAAACCGAGGCAAAAGATTGGGCTTGAGATTCAATTTAATTGCTGGAATTTATAACTTTGAGCTGAGTAAAAAATGATTTATGAAAAAAGTCTATTAAGCGTACTTTCATCGCAAAACTGAGCATTATTATTCGAGTAACTTCTCTCTTTTGATTTCGAATGTATCTAAACAGTATCACTCAATTTTAGCGCCTATTAAATTAGATAGCATCATCAATCATCTACACGTGCATCTCTGAAGCTTTGAAATATGAATAAGATATAAAATTATGATTCCTACATATCTCTACACTTGCCTCTCTAATCACGCTCAATGTAAATATCTCATTCTGTCAAGCTGACTAAGTCGAATTTTCGGCAACAAAAAATTGAGAACATTATGCTAGTTCAAACCAATACTGCTAAAAAAGCTTCTTTCAATCAATTTTCAACTAATGCCACAGGCAACAACAGCACGAACACCGATCCTAACAAAAAACCTGTTCAAGATGAAAAAACACCTGCAAAAGAACAGCCGGATCAAAATGATAAGAAAGACACTAAAGCTAAATAAAGATTAATCACTAAAAGAACCATCTTCATCAAGCTACCTCAAAGATAACTACATGAAGGTGGTTTTTAACTTAAATAGATCAAACAATGTCTAAATCTAAATAGATAAAAATAAAAAAACCACCCGAAGGTGGGTTCATTAAAGTCAACATTAGGCCACTGACCATAAGCGGTAATATGCCTGAACATCATTATTCAAAAATTCATCATTTTCAATATCATAATCAAATGAGATCCTACTCAGCATATTTACACTGCTCACTGAAACTAAATATTTATTTAAAAAATTTCTAAAGGTTTCGATTTTTTCAGGGAAATTATTTTCACCATCCCATAATATTAAGCTCATTCATCATGTTCCAAATCAAAATCCACCCTCAAAGCATATTGTAACACCTATATCATTTCAATATATTTTAGTGACTTTTATCACAATATTTTAATATTATATCGATTTTAACCTTTGAAGAACCAACCTAATAGCTCTTATTGTTAATTATTTCTAATCAATAATATAATATTCTTCACATATTATTATGTCTAAAATTAGACGATAAAAAAATCCATATAAAACGAGATCAATCTAAGTACGTTTTAAAAGGTCAAAACTGACTAGAGAATTTTTTTGCTATCATTTTTCTGTGGGTTGGCACATCATTTAAATTATTCAAACGTGATTTAAAGCAGATTCTTTTTGGAGCGTTTATCCTTAAAAATAAACTTTTTTAAGAGATTTTTGATCTATATGCCAATAGCGTGTTGCAGTTCAAAGCCAACAGAAATTGTAAATTAACTTCTGCCCTAAAAGTCCATATTCGAAAATCTATAATAGAGGCCAAAGACTGTGTTTGAAATTCAATGGAAGCACTAGAATTTAGAAATACGGAAATGAGAAAAAATGAGTGGTGAAAGACCCCTATTAACACAAAATAACTCAATCAGTTCATTGTTCAAGTTAAACCGCCTCATTTTCTGAATAGCTAGATTTTAGCGACTTTATTGGTATCGTGACGTTATTTTACTCATGATTTCATCTCCCTGAAGTACCTTAAATATAAGAAGCAACCTTGATATAAAAAATCTTTTAAATAAAAATGCATCCGACTTCTTTTTTAATAGTTCAATTTAAGCTCTTCAATAAAAACTTGAAGAAATCACACGAGTTTGTATATGAATTGCGCACAACACAGCAATATGTTAACTATGAGATATAGGATTTAAAATAAGGAGATTCAACATGTCGTATCAACATATTTTAGTACCTGTCGATGATTCCCCTATTTCATATGCCGCCGTCGAGCATGCTGAAAAATTTGCTCGAGCGTTTGGAAGTCAAATTACAGTGATGTGCGTACTCTCTGTAGATCCATTGCGCAGCGTCGATTTTTATAAAGTTGCACCTGCCATAACGCAATATGTTTTAGAAGCTGAACAAAATGCGCAAGGTCGTTTGACCGATATTAAGCAAACTTTTCTTAATCACGGTATCGAAATTCATACCTGCATCATTCGCAGTGTTCCACCAGCTACTGGCATCTTAAATGTTGCTGAGGAAATTCATGCAGATTTAATTATCATGGGTTCACATGGGCGTACAGGTTTGAAAAAATTGGTGCTTGGAAGTGTGGCACAAGAAGTACTCGGTTCAAGCCACGTCCCAGTACTTATTGTCAAAGAATAAAATATAAAAAAGGCAGAACCAAGTTCTGCCTTTTTACTGAATCGATTTAATACCAATTCATTGTATTCACTTTAAACCGTCTCACTCAGCGCAATGACTTTTACTAAAATGGTTTGGGACTCTTCAAAGTCATCAAATATTTGTTTTCTGGTCAATTCTTTAGACTTCACCTTAAAATCATGATTCTGAAAACGAATGACTGAAGGAATCTCATCAAAGTATTGGCTACTCGCCTCTAAACTCTCTTCAAACAATGCTGTTCCAAGCTGATAGTCCTTACTCTTCAAAACAACATACTTCACTGTAGTTTTCATTGAACTTACCCTTTATACATACCCTTTATTTCTAGTTATATCAGGTTTTAACACCTGATCAAACGTAAAATATGACTATTTGATTAGTAATGCCTCATTTGATTTTCTTTGCTATGAAATGCTTCATTTATGAATAAAAATATCCTTGATTTTGAGCGTTCTTACAACCTATATACTTCACAGAAACTTATCAAAGATAGACAGTAATACAAAAATCTAATATTTATAAATAAAAAACAATATCAATAATTTGAATCTTAAACACAACAATTAAAAATTAAAATAATGATAACTAGTTCACATTAATGTGTAATTTATGCTAAATTAATTCTTAACAAAAACTAAAGTAAAATGGTTGATAATAATGAAATTAGTCCTTGTATCTCTTGTCACAGCAATTGCTCTTTCAGGCTGTATCGTTGTTTCGACAAAACCAGATTCAACTAAACCTTATCAATCGAATGTGATTGATTTTAAACCTACGGATCAAATCAGTCGCGTTGAGACCAAAGGTCAGGTGATCTGTGAAGCATCTAAACCCTGTCCTGAAATTACCTTTGAATGGAAACTTCAGCCTAACAATTTATACAAAGTCCGCGCAGACTTTTATGACAATGAAAAATTTGATATTCAACGTATCGTTTTCCGCCTTGATGGACAACCTCATGAATTCAATGTAACGGGTGCAACGACTCAAAGACCTGTACTCAACTCTCAAATGGTCAATTCTTCAAACTATATAGACGTACCTGCAAGCTTCCTCAATAATTTCAATAGTGCTAAAGCCATTGATATTTCGATTGTGACCGAGAAAGGTGATATTTCACATTCTATTTTAAAAGAAGATAAAGTCTCTTTTGCCTATAAAACCTTCAACAGTGGTTATAGACAAACATCAAATCCATAATTTTTACAGGTCTTCAGCGCTAAAACACTTCGAGTTAAGCGCTTGTTTGTTTTAAGTTCATTGATACAAATTTGCTACGTGAGATATTTCAGCTTAAGTTTCATTTTTTGACAAATATGGTTTAATTTAACATATTCGCAACACAGCTATAATAAACATCTCATTAGGTATAAATATGAAGACTCAATTGTTCTTGATTTCAACTTTAACTTTGCTAACTGCTTGCGCAGGTAGTTACCCAGAACGTGTCGTAACGAAAGGCCCACTTATTTGTGCAAGCAATGAAATATGCCCTGAGTTAGCTGTTCGTTGGAATGAGGAAACACGTGATGGTTTTAAAATTTCAGCTGAAATCAACCACACTGCTGTTTATGAGATTAAACAATTGGTGTTTGTTGTAGACGGACAACCTTATATTTACTCAACCATTGAACCAACGACACACACTAAATCTGAGTCTGTTGTTACTTCAAGCAATTCAATTCGTGTTCCTGTCAGCTTCCTCAACTCATTTAGAGATGCAAAAACGATCGATTTGAAATTGGTGACAGATCAAGGTGACATTCAGCGCCCAATTCTAAAAGAAGATGGTCAAAAATCTTCAGCGTATTTAACCTTCTTAAAAGGTTATGCAGCACAGCCTGCCAAATAATGATTTAAAGCAAAAAAAACCAGACAAATCGTCTGGTTTTTTTATTCTTAGATTTAAAAAATATGCAGCTTTAGATCGGTGCAAAGGGTGCAACCACATCTGCATTTTGCGCACGGTTACGCATAAAATGATCCATCAGCACGATCGCAAGCATTGCTTCTGCAATCGGTGTTGCTCGTACGCCCACACATGGATCATGACGACCTTTGGTCAGTACATCGGTATCTTGACGATCCAAATTAATTGTTTTACCTGGAGTGGTAATCGATGCTGTTGGTTTGAGCGCAATCGCAACCCGAATGTCTTGACCAGATGAAATACCCCCTAAGATTCCGCCTGCATGATTGGCAAGAAACCCGTCAGTCGTTAATTCATCACGCGATTCATGACCAAACTGCTCAGCCACTGCAAAACCATCACCAATTTCAACGCCTTTTACAGCATTGATTGACATCATGGCATGGGCGATGTCCGCATCAAGGCGATCAAAGACTGGCTCACCCCAACCAACAGGTACATTTTCAGCCACAATCTCAAGTTTAGCACCACAGCTTGTGCCTTGCTCACGTAGTGAGGTCACTAAAGCTTCAAAACGCGGGACAGCACTCACATCACCACAAAAGAATGGATTGTTCGGGACTTCATTCCAATCTAAAAATTTTGCTTTTTCTGTACCAATTTGCGTCACATGACCACGAATCACAATACCGAACTTTTCAGTTAAGTATTTTTTAGCAATTGCACCCGCTGCAACACGCATCGCAGTTTCGCGAGCACTTGAGCGCCCACCACCACGGTAGTCACGAAAACCATACTTATGAGTATAGGTATAGTCTGCGTGTCCTGGACGGAAGCTTTGTGCAATATTGCCATAGTCTTTCGATTTTTGGTCGGTGTTACGAATTAATAGCCCAATGGATGTGCCAGTCGTTTTACCTTCAAACACACCAGAGATGATCTCAACTTGATCGGGTTCTTTACGTTGGGTTGCAAACTTAGAGGTACCGGGTTTGCGACGATCTAAATCATGTTGTAAGTCTGCTTCACACAGTTCGATTCCGGGCGGTACACCATCGACAATCGCCATGAGCCCAACACCATGAGATTCACCACAAGTCGTTACACGGAAAAGTTGTCCAATACTATTACCAGCCACGTTCACGACTCCTTATGCTTGAACAGATTGAATAAATAAATCACGGTATTGACGGCACTGCGCTGCTGTTAACGCAAAAATACCTGAACCACCTTTTTGGAAAGTTAACCAGTGGAAATCAACCGTATTGAAATTTTGCTTCATTGCCCATTCAGAATTACCCACTTCAATGACAATTAAACCATCTTCAGTCAAATAATCCGCTGCTTGAGCAAGCATCTTACGTACTAGATCCAAACCGTCTTGACCTGCCGCCAGTGCAAGCTCTGGTTCATGCAAAAATTCCGCTGGCAAGTCTGCCATATCCTCAGCATCTACATAAGGAGGATTAGACACGATTAGATCATATTGATTTTCAGCAGGAATTTTAGTGAATAAGTCAGACTCAAGTAGTGCTACTTCAAATTGTTTATTATGATGTTCTGCATTGATTGAAGCCACTTCAAGCGCTTCTTTTGAAATATCAGTTGCATCGACTTCAGCTTCTGGAAATGCATATGCCAATGCAATCGCGATACAACCCGAACCTGTACACATATCTAAAATACGACGTGGCATTTTTGGATTGCTACTTAGAGGAAGATTGTTTGCTGCTTCTCGTGGCTGATGATTTTCATCTAAGCAATATGGTGCAAAACGGTTTTGAATCAATTCTGCTATTGGAGAACGTGGAATCAGTACACGCTCATCGACGTAATAAGGTTTGTCACAGAAATATGCAAGATTTAATAAATAAGAGGTCGGTACTTTTTCATTAATACGACGCTCTAATAAAGCAATAAATTCTGCTTTTTCACTTGGCAATAATTTTGCTTCTAGAATATCTGGGTTTGCACTCCAATCTAAAGCCAGCGTTTGTAACACCAACGCTGAACTTTCAGCAAAAAAATCTTCAGTACCTTGACCTAAGTGAGCATCATATTGACGTAATGCTGACACACCAAAACGGATAAAATCACGTATTGTGGTCAAATTGTCAGCGGCTTCCTGTAAGTGTTCAGGGCTAATGGTCAGTTGATCCACGTCAGGTATCTCCAAGGTCAGTATCTTTAAGCGCGTTATAATACCTTGTTTTACGCAATTTTATGAATTTCTAAAACGTGTTTTAAATTTTTTAAGCAAATATTTTATTCAAAAACACTGAAATCACCTACTCTTAACAAAAATACATCACAATTTTTGTAAATTTCTCATATATATGTTTCAACTTTTAATTTTTATCCTGTATAATCATATCCAACTAGAAAATTAGTGTTGTTTCGTTAAATCTTTTATTTCGCAGTGTTATTCATAATCCTACGTTTCGTTTCAGATTTTAAGTTTCATTATTTTTTCCAAGTTACAAACGGGTCATTTATGTGACCTTGATTACCAGATTTCCAAAGGATTTATATTATGTCTAATACTGTTAAAGGTACTGTTAAGTGGTTCAACGAAACTAAAGGTTTTGGTTTTATTCAACAAGAAAATGGTCCAGATGTTTTCGCTCATTTCAGCGAAATCAAAAGCTCAGGTTTCAAAACTTTAGCTGAAGGCCAACAAGTTGAATTCAGCGTTACTCAAGGTCCTAAAGGTCCTAACGCTGTTGATATCGTTGCTATCTAAGACTTTATTGTCTAGCAATTGATTAAAAAAGCGAGGTTTATTCTCGCTTTTTTGTACCTAAATTTTAATATTTTCAAGATTTAATTGTAGAGCTAATAGCCTATAAACAAAAATTATAAATACCTGTACCTTATTATGCTTGAATTAGCGATATCACTCCCCTATATATACACTCTACTTCTCCTATTGTAGTTTCCTCACTATGAGCTATAAGCACAATGACTTAATGGCCATGCGTCAAAATTATTGGAACGACACCATCTCTGCTAAAGTCAAGGCTGAAAAAAATTTCTTTCAAAAGCTATTGATCGAACATGACGTTTTCACTGAAGCAAGTCTTGAAGATGTGAAATACTTTTTCTTTACGCTCCCAAGTATCGTTATTGTCAAAGGTTATTCTTTAGGGTTTGAAGATAAATCCGTAAAGCAGCTGCTTGAACAACATATTTATCGAAATAAAAGTGTGTTAATTGCAAAGTCAGATCTTCAAATTGAGTACCAGATGAGATAAAAATTAAATTTCTCTGCTTAGGCTATTTTTAGCAGCGGATTGATTGACTTTATTTACACCAAATATTGAAATACTTGAACTATTTTAATACGGTCTTTGCATGTAATATTGATTACAATGATTTATTTGCTCGATTCGCTTACAGGATTTTATCTTCATGTCAGATCAGAATGAAAAGCTTAAACAGTTAAAAACCTCATCTATGGATCGACGTCTATCAATTGCCAAGGCTTCTTTTTTAGCAGGTACACGCTGGGCGGCCTCAAGTGCCTCCTCTATCTTTTCCAATGAAGAAGACAAAGAAAAAAAACGTAAGCAAGCCACCAAGCAACAGGCAGAATATTTGGTTGCTGAAATAGGTAAGCTCAAAGGATCAATTGTAAAAATTGGTCAAATGATGGCACTTTATGGCGAACACTTTCTTCCTGAAGAAATTACTCAAGCCTTAAATACATTAAACAATCAAACTGTTGCACTCGACTGGCCTGCGATAAAGACGCAACTGGTGAGTCAACTGGGTTCAAAACTTGATGATTTAACCATTGATCATGAACCTTTAGGTACTGCATCTCTTGCACAGGTGCATCGTGCTACACGCAAGTCTGATGGTTTAGAATTGGTGCTTAAAATTCAATACCCTGGGGTTGCCAGCGCCATCGATTCGGACATGAGCCTGTTTAAAAACATGCTCAAATTGACGCGCATGGTACCGCAGACCCGCGAGTTCGATCAGTGGTTCGATGAAGTTCGTGAAATGATGCACCGCGAAGTCGACTATAAGATTGAAGCAGATACCACCCGCCGTTTTGCTGAACGCTTAAAAGACGACCCACGCTATGCCGTTCCGCACATCATTCATCAATATTGTACAGACCAAGTGCTGTGCATGACATTTGAGCGTGGCGTGCCGATCAATAGCCCCGTGATGCTTTCCCTTCCCCAAGAACGCCGCAACCGATTAGGTGAAGCGTCACTTGAAATTGCGGTTCGTGAAATTTTTGAATGGGGCGAAATGCAAACTGACCCGAATTTCGGAAATTACTTGGTGCGCTTAGGGGATGGTGAGCAGATTCAAGATAAAATTGTATTACTTGATTTTGGTGCAATCCGTCAATTTGATGATCAGCTGCTGGCTGTTGCGCGTAATCTGATTAAAGCAGGTTATGATCATGATGCTGAAGCTATGGTTAAAGCCATGACTGGCTATGAGTTCTTTGATGATATGCCTTTAAGCATTAAACCTGATATGGCCAAGGTATTTTTGCTTACAACGGAAGCTTTCAGTACACACAGTAATAATCAAGATTTACCTCAAAATGTCATGGATGACCAACAGCGCTATGATTGGAAGAAAAGTCAACTGCATAGCCGAGTCATGCAGCGCGCATCTAAATCGATGGCGTCTCGATACTTCTCTGTCCCTCCAAAAGAGTTTATGTTTATTAGCCGAAAATTTATTGGTGCTTACACCTTTATGACTGTTATAGAAGCGAAAACCAATGTTCGTAAAATGATTCAACCTTATCTTTGAAACCAACCACACTTCAATTGACCAAAACTGGCCTTATTAAACTGTCATTTTGGTCAATTTTTTTCTCGATAACTTGAATAAAATAAAAATAAAAAACTCTAATATCATACATATATACTAATAAATACCACTCATCTAATTTGTACATTATAGTCAATTTCAATGTCATTTACGACATAGTCTTTTTAGACCTTGCATGTCAGGATAATAAAAAGCACAGACAAAATTCAGGGACATCATCATGACCAATATGGCAAATAAAGCGCAAGGTTTAGGCTTGGCATTCCTGACCAAAATTGCAGGAAGCGATTTATTAGACCAGCTTAAATTACGTAAGATTTTAGAAAAATCACTCTATCAAGGCTCTAAAGCTGGTTTTAAAGCAATGAGTTCAACACAAAAGGCTTTTAAATCTAATGAAACCAAGGATAAACAGCGTTTACCTAGCCAACAAAAGTCACTTTTCGATTTAAATTTGACTGAAGAGCAGCAAATGACTGCAGATGCGATGCATCAATTTGCTTCTGAAGTACTTTACCCTTTAGCTCATGATGCAGATCATCATGAAAAGTTTCCAATTGAACTCTGGAAACACAGCACAGATTTAGGTTTAAACTATTACGCTTTACCAGAAGAGTTTGGTGGTGTGGCAGCTGAAAAAAATATCGTCAGCAACGTGCTTATTGCTGAGCATTTAGCAAAAGGGGATTTTACACTGAGCGCAGGCTTACTCTCCACTTTTAGTGTTATTAACGCTATTACCCAATGGGGTTCTAAAGAAGTTCAAGGCAAATACTTGCATGCATTTACAGATGATAGTGATATTAAAGCTACTTTTGCTGTACAAGAAGCCACGCCTGCGTTTAATCCATTCAAACTACAAACTAAAGTCATAGCAAATCAAGGTCAATATTCACTCTTTGGTGAAAAGACATTGGTAGTTTTAGGTGAAACAGCGGATATTATTTTAGTTTCGGCCGACTTAAATGGCGCAACTGAAGTGTTTATTGTTAAACGTGATTCATCTATTACCTTTAAGAAAAGTCCAGCAATGGGTTTAAAAGCTGCAGAAACAGTGACATTAAAATTCAATAACACAGCTGCTGAACGTCTTGGTGATGGTGATTTTAATTATTCTCAATTCCTTGATCTTGGTAATTTAATGTGGTGTGCCATCAGTGTCGGCACATGTGAAGCCGTTAAAACTTACTGCATTAAGTATGTTAATGAGCGTGTTGCTTTTGGCGAACCTGTCTCTCATCGTCAAGGTGTTGCTTTCATTATCGCAGACATGGCGATTGAAATAGAAGCAATGAGAATGCTGGTTCTAAATGCGGCCAGTCTGGCTGAAGCGGGTAAACCTTTCCATCGTGAAGCATACTTAGCACGTATTTTATGTGCTGAAAAATCGATGAAAATTGGTACTGATGGTGTTCAATTATTAGGTGGTCATGGCTTTACCAAAGAACATCCTGTTGAGCGCTGGTATCGTGATTTACGTGCCACAGCAATTGTACAATCTGGTTTACATGCTTAAACCATCACATATTGAATAAGGAAGAATACTCATGAATTTAGAAAATCCAAAAAAATTCAAAATGTTGATCGATCAGGCACATGAAACCGCTTTGAATGTACTCCGCCCTATTTCACGTAAATACGATAAAGCTGAACATAGCTATCCGAAAGAATTAGATATGTTGGCTTCATTGGTTGATGGTATGAACGAAGGTGGCGACGGTATGAATGCCGGTGCTGCAGTCAACAAACGTGGCGATACCGAACAAGGCAATAAAAATGGCGTAAATATGTCTACGGCGCTAAGCATTATAGAAATGTGTTACGGCGACACAGGCTTAGTACTCACCATGCCCCGCCAAGGTTTAGGTAATTCAGCTATTGCCGCTGTTGCCAATGATGAGCAATTAGAACGTTTTAAAGGCACGTGGGCTGCGATGGCAATTACAGAGCCAGGTTGTGGTTCTGACTCTGCTGCAATTCGCACCACAGCAACCAAGGATGGTGATGATTATATCTTGAATGGTGAAAAGATTTTTGTTACCTGCGGCGATCGCGCTGATTCAGTGGTGGTCTGGGCGACCTTAGATAAGAAATTAGGTCGTGCTGCAATTAAGTCTTTTGTTGTTCCAAAAGGTACAGCTGGAATGAATGTTGAGCGTTTGGAGCACAAACTGGGTATTAAAGCCTCAGATACTGCTGTCATTCGTTTTATTGATTGTCGCGTTCCTGCTGCTAACCTACTGGGAAATGCTGAAATTGATGTTGCCAAAGGTTTTGCTGGAGTTATGGAAACCTTCGATAACACTCGCCCATTGGTTGCCGCGATGGCTGTCGGTTGTGCCAAAGCATCACTGGAACGAATTCAAGAAATCTTTAAAGACAGTCTTGATCCAAATTATTCAATACCTTATTTACAAACGTCAAATATAGCCGCTCAAATTTATCGCCTTGAAGCCGAATGGGAAGCTGCACGCTTGTTGACTTTAAAAGCAGCATGGATGGCTGACAATAAAAAACCCAACTCACGTGAAGCATCCATTGCCAAAGCTAAAGCTGGTCGCATTTGTAATGAAATCACGTTGAAATGCGTTGAACTGGCTGCAAGTATCGGCTATTCAGAAGATGAACTGCTAGAAAAATGGGCGCGTGACTCGAAAATTTTGGATATTTTTGAAGGAACACAGCAAATTCAGCAATTGATTATTGCACGACGTGAACTGGGGAAAAGCTCTAGTGAACTCAAATAATGATCTGAAACTTTCTTAAGTTTTTTCAGTTGATAGCTATGGTGTTTCTGGCCTTCTTAATGCTATAACCGCCATAGCTTTTTTAGTTTTAAATACCCTATTTATGTACAGCATCAGAACCATCCAAGCCCAAGACAATGCCCAAATGGCGCATATCATCCGTCAAGTCTCAAAAGAATTTGGTCTAGCAGCAGAAGCTGGTTTTGCAGTTGCAGATCCAATCTTAGATCAATTATCTGTAGTTTACGATCAAACCTATGCACAGTACTGGGTGGTTGAAAATGAGTTGGGGGAGATTCTTGGCGGTGGCGGTTTAGCACCGTTAAAAGGTGATGAAAGCATCTTAGAAATTCAAAAAATGTATTTTTTAGCTGAAATTCGAAATTTAGGCTTTGCTAAGCAAATTTTAAATTTATGCTCCGAATTTGCAAAAGGAAAAGGTTTTAAGTCGCTGTACCTGGAAACTACAAAAGAACTTTGGCAAGCCGTTAAACTCTATGAGAAATTAGGTTTCCTACATTTAGACACTCCCCAAGGAAATACTGGTCATAGCCATGCCTGTGAAATTTGGATGCTTAAAACGCCATAAAACTTCATTTTGACTCATGTTTAAAAACCTGTATTCAACAAAAAAGAGCTTAAATTTAAACTCTTTTTTGTTGGCGATAATCTATAAAATTAACTAACCACTTTATCCAACATACGATCAATCACTCCAAATTTTTTAAACAGTTTTGCACGGCGCTTTGGATAAACATTGGCTTTGTTCAAGTCCCCTTGATAATGATCATAAACACGCTGATCCATGATTTTCGACCACCAAGCCGGAATTAACGCAGGCAACAACATGCTGGCATAACCACTCGGCAGTTCAGGTGCTTCATCAAAGTGGCGTAAAGCCTGAAATGGACGCGTTGGGAAAGCATGATGGTCAGAATGACGCTGTAATTGGTATAAAAACAAATTGGTCACAATGTTGTTGTTATTCCAGCTATGTTCAGGCAGTACACGTTCATATTTTCCGTTGGCATCTTTTTGACGGAGCAATCCATAATGCTCAATGTAATTAATAATTTCAAACAACGTAATACTATAAGCAGATTGCACAGCCAGATACGGCAAAATGCCTTTTCCAAAGATACCCAGCATCGAGGAGTGGAAGACCCCAGCCATTGACCAGCCCTGTAGCAGTTCGTTGTGCTTAGACCAAAATGGCAACCCTTTACGCTTTAAGCGCGAACTTTCAATTTCAACTGCGGACTTAAAGGATCCAATGACCGTTCGTGGCAAGAATTCATAAAAATTTTCACCCATTTTAGATGAAGCTGGGTCTTCTGGGGTTGCTGCACGCTTGTGGTGTCCATAAGGGTGCTCTATACGGAAATGATTATAACCAGAGGGTACCAATGCCAAATGCGATAAGAGATGATCCAAACGCGCTGATTTATGGCTGAGTTCATGTGCTGTATTGATGGCAATACCATTAATCGCACCCATCGACATACCCAGTAGGACTTTATCCAAAAGTGACGTCTCTTTACGTGCAGTTAAGTAGCAAGCATAGATATTGGCTGCATATTGTAGTGGAATAAAAGATTTGACCAGACGCGCATAATAAGGATCTTGTTCAAGCAGTTTAATCTCCTCTGGATTGGGATTGTTGTTGTCTGCACCAACAAGGGTATCAATGCTCGGAATAATCACATGCAAGACCAAAGGACCACCCATTGCAAAAAGAAGTTTGAATGGTTTAGGCGCGAAATGATAACCTGCTAAAATACCTAAGCCAATAACAGGTAATGCAGGACTAATCAGCCAAAGATAACGCTTTTTGTCCAATGCCAAACCTGAGAGCGTAGAATTTAAAAGATCAGTCTGTTGTAGTTTTAAGGGCGCATTCATTTGCAAAAGATCCTCTTTAGTACTTTCATTCATATAATTGAATATTTAGAGAGGCAGTAACAGTCGTAAGCGTCCATTTTTTCTATGCTAACGTCCTTGGCATGTTTGGATGGCTTTTTGACCCTTAAAAACATATGATTCAAAAATGAAAAGACTAATATCAAAATAATGATGGGAAGCTAAAATTAGACATGGATGCGCTTAGTCAGGTTTTAGAGGACATTCACCTCAAAAAAACCGAATACCTTTATCTGCAAAATCAAGGAGAATGGGCATTTCACTCGCCTTCTCAGTCTGCCGTGCTGTGTCATATCGCACTGTTTGGCGACATGTATATTCATTTTAACAACCAAGAATTTGTACATCTAGCTTCAGGTGACATGCTGATTATTCCCTCAGGAATAGCGCATAGCGTACAAAGTCAATTTGAAAATAATCTGGTTGAATCGATCAATATCGCGCCATTATTTCAAGGACTTCGTGATGATGCCATTCACTTAGGTCAAACCAATCAAAGACCTAAAACACTCATTTTCAGTATTCGCTCGCACATGGACAGCGTCATGGCAAGTCCACTCATTAAAGCCTTACCAACCTATTTACATATAAAAAATGCCTTGAATGCACAAGAACCTGAATGGCTACGAATTGGACTATATTTCGTTGCAGGCGAAACTCAGCTTAAACAACCGGGTCGTCATAAAATTATGGATCATTTGGTTAGCATTATGCTAATTGAATGTATTCGAGATTATATAACCAACTTATCCGATCCGAATAACTGGCTAAGCGCATTGACTCACCCAGAACTGAGCCCTGCTTTTGCAGCCATTCATAGTCAACCTGAATATGCGTGGTCTGTGGAAAGTTTGGCTGAATGCTGTTTTATGTCACGTTCTAAATTTGCCTTCCTGTTTAACAGCATTGTCAATCAGACCCCTTTGGCTTACTTGCAACAGCACCGCCTCAGGCTCGCCAGTCAACATTTAAGGCTGGGACAACTCTCTATTCAACAAATTGCACACAGGGTTGGATACTCCTCAGAAACTGCGTTTAGTCAGGCATTTAAAAAACACTATGCTTTCACACCTAGTCAGTATCGACAAATCCATACCCAAACAGCTATTCAAAATGATGGACAGCTATCCACTCAACACAGTGGATAGTCAAATTTCGCCCATAAAAAAAAGCGCCGAAGCGCTTTTTTTTACTTAAAAGAGAAAATTTAGATTATTTGATTTTCGCTTCTGACTTTAAATACTCTGTGTAATCTTTCAATAGCTCTTTACCGCGATAGTCTTGATATAGCTTGGCTAACTGCTGACTTTGCTCCGCTGTTAAAGAATCAGCTGTTGGCTTTTTCACATCCGCTACAGCGACAATCACCATTTCGTCAGGAAGTGCAACAGTCCCTACCGACCACATACCCGCTTTTGGCGTTGCTAGACTAAATGCAGTCCGCTCAATTTCACGCTTTAAGCCTTGTGAACGCGTAAATACACCAGCATTTTCAAAAGATTGACTGTGTTTGGCCAATACTTGCTGTGAAGGCAAGGTTTTAAAATCTGCAAGCATTGTCGCAACTTTCGCTTTTGCTACGTCATAGGCCTTTTGGTTAATCAGCTTTTCTTTCACTTTTGCGGTTGCTTTGTCCAAAGGTTGAACACCAGCGGGATGATATTCACGCACCTTAATCCAAACTGTATTACCATTTGCAAGTTGAATATTTGATGATGCATTACGATCACCATTCTTCACGTCTTGGTTAAAGAGTTTTGCTTTTACTGCTGGATCTGCAAGCACTGGATTGGTTGTACCCAAACCTACTGATTTCAGTGATTGAACTTGTGCTATTTTCAATTCTTGTGAAACCACATCAAGTGCATCACTATCTACCACCAATTCATTCAAACCATTGACCAAGTCTGAATATGCATTGGCTGTTTTAGATTTGATCACTTCCGCTTTTAAGCGCTCTCTCTCAACTTCAAAACTTGGAACTGTGACTGTTGCACCTTGCGCAGTAATAATATGATAACCAAAATCAGTTTTTACAGGTTTTGACACCTGCCCCTTCGATGCTACCACCGCTTGGTCGAATGAATCGCCAAACACGCCTTTTTCATAGCCTTCAACCACACCACCCGTTGCTTTAGAACCAGTGTCTTCAGAGTATTGTTTTGCAGCATCGGCAAAAGTCATACCCGCTTGAATTTTACTATACACATCACCCGCAAGCTTTTCAGCTTCTGTCACACCACGTGTATCGGCGGTAATTAAAATATGCTTAACTTCTGCTTTCGCATCTTTATTTTGACGTTCAACGAACTGATCATAGGCTTGCTTTAATTCAGCATCAGTGACCGTTGTATCAGTTTTGGCTGCCATTGCTGGGGTGACCACCACATAGTCAACGTCGACAGATGCCAATTGCTTAAACTGATTTTGATGTTTGTTGTAATAGTCAGCAATCTCTTGATTGGTGGCTTTCACTGATTTTTTATAATCTTCAAGTTTTACAGAAGACATAAAAAGGCTACGCTGTTCAGATTGCAAATTTGAAATTTGCTGAACATCCACTGGGTTCACCAATGAGTTATCTGTAATAGATGACACCAACATTTTTAACGCATGATCTTGACGTATATTATTAATCAAAGATAGATTGGTCATGCCAATAGAACGTAAATAATTTTCATAGGTCTTTTTATCGAATTTACCATCGACTTGAAGACTTGGCTGCTGCGCAATCATTTGTTCAATTTGAGCATCACTTAAAGTGATCCCTAATGTTTGCGCCTGTTGAATCAATACTGCACGATCAATGAGACTATCCATCGCCACTTGGTCGATGTAACTCTGATTGAGTAAAGACTCATCACCTTGAACCATTTGTAAAAATTGATCTTTATAGTTCTTCGTTTGAACTTCTAGGTCTTTATTAGAAATTTCTAAATCATTAACAGTCTTAGCAATACCGTCTTTATTCCCGCCGCCAAAATAACCTTCAATACCCACTAAAGCCAAAGGCGTTAAGAATAAAACTAGTAGGACTTTGCCGAGCCACCCCTTAATGAGTTTACGAAACGATTCCATAAGTATTCCAATATTTTATTTCAATGGGATTCTAACTGATATTCAAAACTGAATGAATCAGATCATGCGGTTAATTTTTATTATTTCATAAAAAACGCGCCAATTGAGGCGCGTTTTTTATAAGAGACTATTAAGCAACAGAATCTTTAAGTCCTTTACCTGCTTTAAAGCTTGGTACTTTGCTTGCTTTAATTTGCAGCTCTTCACCGGTTTTAGGGTTACGACCAGTACGTGCTGCACGGTCCTTAACGCTAAATGTACCAAAACCAACTAAAGTTACAGTATCACCCTTTTTCAACGCTTCACCAATTGAAGCAATAGTCGCGTCCAATGCTTTACCTGCATCAGTCTTAGACAATCCCCCTTTCTCTGCAATCGCGTCGATTAATTCTGATTTATTCATGAAGATTACGTCCTCTTATATCGTTTGTTTAAAATCCAAGGCTGTTGTTTGAAAAGGCCATGACGACTTTATAGCAATGCTTTGGGGGCAAACGCAAGACTACTCAGCTGCTTTTCACAAAAATAACGGGCAAAAAATGATAAAAAGCTCAAATTGTAGTGTTTTGAATCACTTTTTTTGTCGTTGTTGATTTAATTTTTGATTTTGTTCCACCAAAAACTCAACCTTGCTATGCAGATCCAGTATCAGGCCTTCAAGATACTGAATATCTTTTGCGGTCACCAAGCCAATTCTATTTAATGATGAACTTACGCGCTGATCAAGTAGTTTCTCAACTCTGTCTTTAGTATCTGTGACCGACTCCTTGGTCTTTTCAGCGACTTTATGTACAGTTTGATCGGTTAATTCGACCGTTTTTGATTCAAGTTCTTCGCCTACCTTGACCAAGGAATCAAACATTTTATTGCCTTCTTCCTCAGCGCGAGAGAAAGCACCAAGACCTGCAAGCCAAATTTGCTTGGTATATTTGCGAAAATCCAAATGCGATTTACGCTGAGGTCTTGGCTTTTTTGCAGCGCCTTGCAAGGTTTCTTCGTGTTCATTATTGTTATTCATCTGTGGATCCACTGCATTACTCCTGTATATTTTATAGACTGAGGCATCTAAGCGTGCATAAAATACTTTAATATTATCAAATATTGTTCTTGAACCTTTTGTAAAACTGTTCTACAAAGCAGTATAAATTAACTTAAATTGTCTTTTTGAAACACTTTAATTGATTTGCAATTGGACACGCAACTTGAATAGGATTTTTTTATGAGTGATATGCAACAACAACAGGGTCATACTCGTTTGTTGCTTAACATTGCCATGGTTGTATTAGAAACGTTTTATTCGTTTGTACTTAAACATGATCGTGTTGTTCGCCTACAAGCAAAAAAATTTATAGAACAGGAAACAACCATAAAAATAAACAGCTATATTCCTTACTTTGATTTTTATGTTCAATTTACGGACAAGGGTTTGTTATTTGATCTTAAAGCACCTGAGCAAGCCATTGACTTAACCGTTAGCAGCACTTTAGTGGATTTGATACAAGTCTTTATTTTTGCAAACCGCCGTAGTCTTAAAAAAATGCGCATTGAAGGTGACGTGACTTTAAAAGATGAGTTCCGTGATCTGTTGCTGCATTTATCTACGCCCAAATTATTGTCCGATTGGAAACAATGGCTATCAAATACAGACACAGATGATGATGGCTCGATTGCATCCAAAAAGCGTATTGCGCCATTGTTAGAGAAAATTGATTTACAGCGTTCAAAAATCAACACACTGCAAGTAGAAGTAAAGCAGTATAAAAATCGTATACGCCGTATGCAAAAAAGAATCAACTTTGCTTTTGCAACAACAGCAGTTCTTTTTTTAGCACTTATCGTGTATAATTTGTGTCTTATTTAGCATTATTTTGAATAAAAACAAATTCTAAACTTATTTTAATTAATCCTGACTACTTTAGTCGGATTTCACAAATAATACTTGACTATTTTAGTCAGGATTCATAAAATTCATACATCTAGCCTTACACGTGTATCGAATCATGCGCTTAACCACTCGCGGTCGCTACGCAGTGACTGCTTTACTTGATTTAGCATTGCAGCCACCCGAGCAAACAATTACCTTAGCAGAAATTGCCAACCGACAAACCATTTCGGTGGCATACCTTGAGCAACTTTTTGCTAAATTAAAACGTCATGGTTTGGTTTCTAGTGTTCGTGGAGCAAATGGTGGATACCATTTAGCGCGTATTGCTGAAGAAATTACTGTGCTAGAAATTATTCAAGCTGTAAACGAAACGGTTGATGCAACCCGTTGTGACCATAAGGGCAACTGTCAAAATGGTGCAATGTGCTTAACTCACGATTTATGGCAAGAACTCTCCCTTCATATTGCCGATTATTTAGCTAAAATCACTCTTGCTGACTTAGTCGCGCGTGACAACGTGCAAACTGTTGCCATTCGTCAAACGACAGCACCTCTTGATTCAGCCCTTTTATCGGTTACAGGTATCTGACATGAAACGTCCAATTTATCTTGATTATGCAGCAACCACGCCTGTTGATCCTCAAGTTGCAGAGCGCATGATGGAGTGCCTTACCTTTGATGGCACGTTCGGTAATCCTGCATCACGTTCACACGCGTATGGCTGGCAAGCAGAAGAAAAAGCTGAATATGCACGTGAGCAAGTGGCAAATCTGATTAAGGCAGACCCACGTGAAATTGTGTGGACGTCTGGTGCAACTGAGTCAGATAACCTTGCACTTAAAGGTATTGCTCAGTTCTACGGTTCTAAAGGCAAGCATATCATCACCAGTAAAATTGAACACAAAGCAATTTTAGATACCTGTCGTGAATTAGAACAAGAAGGCTTTGAAATTACCTATTTAGAGCCAGAGCCAAAAACAGGTTTAATTACACCTGAAATGGTTAAAGTTGCTCTTCGTCCGGACACCATTCTTGTATCACTAATGATGGTGAACAACGAAATTGGTACAGTGACTGATGTTGCCGCGATTGGCGAATTGACGCGTGCCAATAAAACGTATTTCCACGTAGATGCTGCTCAAGCTGCGGGTAAAGTTGAAATTGACTTATCTGTTATGAAAGTCGATTTGATGAGCTTCTCAGCACACAAAATTTATGGTCCTAAAGGCATAGGTGCACTGTTCGTACGTCGTTCGCCTCGCGTTCGTCTTAAAGCACAAATGCACGGTGGCGGTCATGAACGTGGTATGCGTTCTGGTACGCTTGCAACGCATCAAATTGTGGGTATGGGCGAAGCGTTCGAACTTGCTGGCAAAAATCTTGAATCTGAACAAAAACGTATTCGCATACTGCGTGACAAGCTTTGGAATGGCGTTCAAGATCTTGAACAAGTATTCCTAAACGGTCACCCTACGCTAAACGTTGCAAACTATTTAAACGTGAGCTTTAACTTTGTTGAAGGTGAATCGCTCATGATGGCACTCAAAGATGCTGCTGTATCTTCAGGTTCAGCATGTACCTCTGCAACACTAGAGCCATCTTATGTACTTCGCGCTCTAGGTTTATCTGACGAACTTGCACACAGTTCAATTCGTTTTAGCTTTGGTAAATATACCACTGAAGAAGACATTGACCATGTGCTTGAAGTGACCAAAGCCGCTGTACAAAAGCTACGTGATTTATCACCGCTTTGGGATATGTTCAAAGAAGGCATCGACTTGTCTAAAGTTGAATGGGCTGAACACTAATACCGTGCAAAACACTGAGCATCTTTGCTAACAATCAGATTGATTTTAAACAAGATGCCTCAATATTAATATTATCAGGCAGACCCCGAGTTTTGGAGACGCATCATGGCTTATAGCGAAAAAGTAATTGATCATTACGAAAACCCTCGTAATGTTGGCGTTTTAGATAAAAATGCCGAAAATGTGGGTACAGGTATGGTCGGCGCACCGGCTTGTGGCGACGTTATGCGTCTACAAATCCAAGTCGATGATAACGGTGTTATTGAAGAAGCACGCTTTAAAACTTATGGTTGCGGTTCTGCAATTGCATCAAGTTCTTTAGTGACTGAATGGTTGAAAGGTAAAACTTTAGATCAAGCTCAAGCGATCAAAAACATTGATATTGCGACTGAACTTGCTCTTCCTCCTGTAAAAGTACACTGTTCAGTACTTGCAGAAGATGCCATTAAAGCTGCTGTAGAAGATTACCGTAGTAAGAAAGCTCAGGCTTAATAGCCTTAATTAATGATTGATGGAGTTTTCATGATCAATTTAACTGAAAATGCTGCAACCCATATCAGCAATTACTTACTGAGTCGCGGTAAGGGTGAAGGCATTCGCGTTGGTGTGAAAACTTCTGGATGTTCAGGCTTGGCTTATGTACTCGAATTCGTCGATGAAGTCGATACGCACGATCAAGTATTTGAACAGTTTGGTGTTAAGGTTTTTATTGATCCCAAAAGCCTCGTTTATCTTGAAGGAATGGAGATGGACTACGTGAAAAATGGTTTAAATGAAGGCTTTGAATTTAACAACCCCAACAAAAAAGGCGAATGTGGTTGTGGTGAATCTTTCACTGTATAATACAGCCCACGTCAGCTTTTCAAATTAAAACAGTGTCCATCACTGTTTTAATTTTATTAACCTCTTTGTTTTATTGCATCACTATCTTGGAATTTTCTCCCAATGAATCATTTTGAGTTGTTCAATTTACCTGTAGCACTCGATATTGATTTAGCAATTTTAAAAAGCAACTTCTTAAAATTGCAGCAACAATATCACCCTGACAAGGCAGAAGATAAGAACCAAGCTCTGATTAAATCAAGTGAGATTAATCAAGCCTTTAAGGTTTTATCAAATGTAGACAGTCGCGCAGGCTATTTACTGGCACTCAAAAAACAAGATCATCATTTAGACCAATCCATCAGTGATTTCGAGTTTTTACAATCTGCTTTAGAAATTCGTGAACAATTGGATGAAGCCGTTGAAACAGAACAACTTCAGTCGCTTAAGCATGAAGTCCAACAGTGGATTGATGGCTTAGTTCGTGAATTCAAAATTGACTTTGAAGCCGAAGACTGGCCTGAATCACGTGATACGGTTCGTAAATTACGTTTCTTTGTAAAAGTCATGAATGACATTTTAAAAGCCGAAGATCGTATGTTAGATGATGAAGATTTCGATTTAGATGATGAATTCTAATTTTACTTTTTTGACTTATTTTCAAGGGACTTAACATATGGCACTCTTGCAAATTGCAGAACCTGGACAATCAAGTGCGCCACATGAACATCGTATCGCGATCGGCATTGATTTAGGCACCACACATTCGCTTGTGGCAACTGTACTTTCAGGCCAAACCAAAGTGCTCAATGACGAACAAGGTCGTGTGTTACTTCCTTCAGTTGTACATTATGCTCAACAAGACACACAATTTGGTTATGACGCCAATCCATTTATAACAACTGACCCTAAAAACACCATCGTTTCCATTAAACGTTTTATGGGACGCTCTAAAGCAGACGTTAAGTTTCAACACCCCTATACATTGGTAGGTGAAGATCATCAAATGCCGGCTTTTGAAACCGCACAAGGCCGCAAAACACCAGTTGAGATTTCCGCTGAAATCTTAAAACAGTTAAAAAATCGTGCTGAGGCCAGTTTAAAAAACCCAATCAATGGCGCTGTCATTACAGTCCCTGCCTATTTTGATGAAGCACAGCGTCAAGCGACACGTGATGCCGCAGAGCTTGCCGGCTTAAACGTATTACGTCTATTGAATGAACCAACAGCTGCAGCAGTCGCTTACGGTCTAGATCAAGTGTCTAATCTTGAAAATGACCGCAACTATGTAATTTATGACTTAGGTGGCGGTACTTTTGACGTTTCGATTTTACGCTTTACCCAAGGTGTATTTGAGGTTTTAGCTACAGGTGGTCATACTGCTTTAGGTGGTGATGACCTAGATCGCCTGATTGTGAAATGGGCAAAAAAACAGTTAAAGCTTGAAACGCTCGATGATGCTGAATTTGCACATTTCATGGTGTCTGCTCGTAAAGCCAAAGAAGCATTGTCTGAACAAGACACGGTGCAGCTCAAAGTTTTAGATCATACACTGACCTTAACGCGTCCTGTATTTGAAGAGATTATCAAAATCGCTTTAGACAAAACCATCAGTGTATGTAAACGCGTATTACGTGATGCCAAACTTGAATTAAGCGATATTCAAAGCGTGGTCTTGGTTGGTGGTTCTACCCGCTCTTATGCGGTAAAAAATGCAGTCGCTGAAGTGTTCAACCAAGAACCTTTATGTACCATCAATCCAGATGAAGTGGTTGCGATTGGTGCTGCTATTACTGCCAATCAATTAATTGGCAACAGTACAGATGGATCACTGCTACTTGATGTCACGCCGTTGTCACTCGGTATTGAAACCATGGGTGGTTTGGTCGAACGTTTAATTTCACGTAATACTGCCATTCCAGTTGCACGTCGCCAAGAATTTACCACCTATCAAGATGGTCAAACGGCCATGTTGATTCATGTCGTTCAAGGTGAGCGTGATCTAGTTGAGCATTGCCGTAGCTTGGGTCGTTTCGTGCTGCGCGGTATTCCCCCAATGATAGCTGGTCAAGCGCGTATTGAAGTCACTTATCAAGTCGATGCCGATGGTTTGCTTGCGGTTTCTGCACGTGAAACTACCTCGAATATTTCAGCTCAAATTGATATTAAGCCTTCTTATGGCCTATCTGATGTGGATATGGAACGTTTACTGATTGACGGTTTTACATTTGCTGCAGAAGACAAAGCACTGCGCCATCTTCAAGAAACCAAAGTCGAAGCACAGCGCGAACTTGAAGCATTAGAACAAGCGTTGAAAGTCGATGCGACACTATTGACTGAGCACGAACTGCAGCGTTTAAATATTGCTAAAGATGCACTGCAACACGCACTTCAATCTGATGACATTGATGCGATTGAAAAGGCCGTTGAAGGGCTTAAAGTTCATAGTGATGAATTTGCTGCAAAACGTATGAATCAACATATTGATCATGCACTTAAAGGTACCAAGCTTGACGATTGGTCAAACTCAAACTAAAGAATAGGTAAAGAATATGCCACGTATTAAAGTTCTTCCCCATGCGCAAATTTGCCCTGAAGGTGCTGAGTTTGACGTTGAACAAAGTGCAAACCTTTGTCAAAGTCTTTTAAACAATGGCATTAAAATCGAACATGCTTGCGATATGTCGGCTGCATGCACCACTTGCCATGTCATTGTTCGCAAAGGTTTTGACGGTTTAGATGAGATGAATGATGTCGAAGCCGATTTACTTGATCGTGCTTGGGGTTTAGAGCCAGACTCGCGTTTGTCTTGCCAAGTGAAAATTGAAAATGATGACTTAATTGTAGAAATTCCAAAATATACGATTAACCATGCGTCAGAAAATCACTAAATACGGTTTAAGTACAATACAGTTCAAGTAGGGAAAAAGGTCACTTCATGTGACCTTTTTTATGCTTCATTTATTATAAAATTGTTGTTTCAGTCTGCATTTTATAGTTAAACGAATAAGAAACAAAAAACCTTAACTCAATTATTTAAGATTATTTAATTTCATCTTCTAAATTGAGTTTAACCACGCCTGAATGATTGGTGAGTTGCTGTTGAACTTTAATTCGCTCGATCATATTTTCAAGTACAGCCAATAATTCGGCATATTCATAGTTTTGAACTTCTTCCAAGTTCAACACCAGTTGAAAGCCCTTGTATTCATAATCAAACCATTGCTGATTATTTTTCTTAGACTCGTATTTCTCCATGACTTGCCAACTTTTAATTGAACCTTGAATTCCTTTGAGTTCAATAGGTGCTTGTGGCGCACATAGAAAATGGTGTTTAACCAATTTATAGGTTTCATCCGAAATCAAAATTTCATCAATATCTGCTGCACTTTGCAAACGTGCAGCTAAGTTTGCATCACGTCCAACAATGGTATATGCCATGCGGTGTACCGCGCCGTAGTTACCGACGTGACAATAGCCTGTACTGACCCCCATACGGACATGCAACGCCGAATAGCCCATTTTCACCCAACGCTCACGCAGAAATTTCATTTGCTGACGCATGGCCATGGCCATATTGATGCAATTTTCCGCATCCCGTTCTACGCCTTGAGAGTTTGGATCGCCAAAAAAAATCAAGATAGCATCCCCCATGAACTTATCAATGGTTCCGCCATACTGTTTGGCAATTTCAGTCATATGACTTAAATAATCATTGAGTACAAATGCAAGATCATCAGGGATGAGGGTTTCTGATAGCTCTGTAAACCCTTGAATGTCAGAAAAGAAAATGGTGATTTTTTTTCGTTTATATTCAAGCTTAGCTTCAGTTTCACCGCGCATAATCGACTGCCACAATTGAATCGGTGCATAACGACTCAGCTGGTTGGACAGCTCAATATAGCGGTTCATTTCTTTAAAATAAGTTTGACGCTGAATATCTAGCTTTTTTACACGGCGATTTTGATAATAATTGGCAAAGTTGACGAAAATAATCGCACAAATACAGGATACGACAGAAAGCTCAGTCGGCGTTTGAGTAAAATAATCTTCAAAACCAAAAATAAAAATGGTACTTAAGTAAAAGACAACGATCGCGATCAAAATTGAGATAGATACCACCATCATCGAAATTTTGTTATTAATGGCGGTGAAGACCAACCCAAATAAAAACACAAAGGTGAGCAACAGACTTAAATGTACCGCAGCAAGTCCAATGGACACCACCACACTATCAATGACAAAAAAGCAGTACCTTAAGGTCTTACTGCCATAGCGATATTGGATAGCGTGCGAAATACGTGAGGTAAATAAAATTAAAACAACAACAAAAATAGGATAAAAAAGCTGATAGTTTGCATCGGGTGAAGTGAAGTAATAAATCACGACCAAAAGTGCAATCATCAGGTACCCCATGATCCTTTGGAGTACTTCAAATTGCTTTGGTTCTTTGTCCAATATCCGATCTAATGGCAATGCATATTACCTCAATTCACAGCTATTATTATATTCTTTCCCTGTATTTGAGGGATTAGTCCATACGCCAATCGAACGGCATATCTCCTTGACCACGTAATGCAAGCATTAATGTTTGACGCATATGTGCCAGTACATCATTACTATAAGGAACAGCAGGTGCTTCGCCCCACACCGGTTTTGGCCATGCCAAATCATTTTGATAACGCACGACATGATGAAAATGCAATTGTGGAACCATATTGCCTAACGCAGCCACATTCATTTTATCCGCACGGAATACACGAGCCAATTGACTGGATAACCAGCTTGATTCTCTTAAAAATTGCTCTTGGTCGGCTTGGCTTAATTCATATAATTCAGTTACACCTGGTACACGGGGTACCAAAATCAACCATGGAAATTGCATATCATTCATCAAACGACATGTAGAAAGCGGAAAGTCGCCGACAAAAAAAGTATCTTGAGCAAGTTGTGGATGCAAACTAAACATATATTTATACATGACGCAAAATTAAATTGATCGCTAATACTAACACATCAGTTTTGACCTGAATATTATTAGTACCGTGTTTTGACACAAAAAAATACTAAATGATTTGATTCAAATCGCATGGATACTTTAAGCATTGTCATAAATAAATCAAGCCTTTATCTGCCTAGCATCGTAACCAATGAAAAAGGCTTGATTTCATCAGGTAGGCCTCAAAACTGGCAAAATTTTAGCCATTTAATCCTTTTAAAAGTTCAGTCAATAAATCATCTGCAAATTGTATTCGTTTGGCATTATCTTCGAGCATCACCATCACTTTTAAGCGCTGTCCCCCATCCATTCTGAAGAAGGTCGGATGCTTCTGCATCATTTGGATAATACTGATTGCTTGCACAGGTGTATCAGGAGAAAACTCAATATTGCCACCATGTGCACCTAAATCAATTTTAGTAATCCCCAGTTGCTCTGCTTTTATCCTTAATTGATGCACGCTAAACAACTGTTTGACCTGTATCGGTGGAATGCCAAAGCGATCGATGAGTTCCATGCGAATATGATCGAGTTTTTCTTGCGTATCGGTATTACTAATGCGCTTATAAAACAATAGACGCTGATGTACATCACCCAGATAGTCATCTGGAATCAGTGCCGGCATATGCAAGTTGATCTCAGAGGTCAGGGATAACGGTGCATCAAAGTTCGGGGTTTTACCTTGCTGAATGGCTTTAGTTGCCTTTTCCAACATTTCCATATAGAGGCTATAGCCGATTGCATGCATTGAGCCACTTTGCTGCTCCCCCAAAAGCTCGCCTGCGCCACGAATTTCTAAATCTTCGGTGGCCAAGATAAAGCCTGCACCGAGATTCGATGCACGTTGAATCGCATCTAAACGCTTCTCTGCATCACCTTTTAAGGTTTTGAGTGAAGGCACCATCAGATAAGCATACGCTTGGTGATGTGAACGCCCAACACGACCACGCAGTTGATGCAGCTGTGCCAAACCTAACTTGTCTGCACGTTCAATAATAATCGTATTAGCGTTAGGCACATCAATCCCAGTTTCAATGATGGTTGAACACACCAGTACATTATATTCTTTGTGATAAAACTGCTGCATGATTTGTTCAAGTTCACGTTCGCGCATTTGACCGTGCGCAACGGCAACCCGAGCCTCAGGTACGAGGGTTCGAATATTTTCTGCGGCGCGCTCAATGCTATCGACTTCATTATGTAACAGATACACCTGACCGCCACGCAGCAACTCACGCAAAATCGCCTCTTTCATGGTGGCATCAGTTTGCTCATTGACAAAGGTTTTCACCGCTAAACGACGTGCAGGCGGTGTGGCAATGATCGAGAGATCACGCATTCCCGAAAAGGCCATATTTAAAGTCCGTGGAATAGGTGTTGCTGTAAGAGTCAGCATATCCACATCCGCACGCATGGCCTTGATTCGCTCTTTATCGCGCACACCAAAACGATGCTCTTCATCTACAATCATCAGTCCTAAACTTTTAAACTGGACATTTTCTTGTAGAATCTTATGTGTTCCAATGACAATATCCACTTTGCCGTTGATTAAATCTTCAATCACCTTGGTATGTGCTTTGTTGGTACCAAAACGAGACAATACCTCTATACGGATGGGCCAATCTGCAAAACGGTCTTTAAAAGACTCGAAATGCTGCTGAGCCAGTAATGTTGTGGGCACCAAAACAGCCACTTGCTTATTATTTTGCACTGCTAGAAATGCTGCACGCATCGCCACTTCTGTCTTACCAAAACCAACATCACCACACACCAAACGATCCATCGGCTTGGCCAGTTGCATATCATGTAAGGTCGCTTCAATCGCATTGACTTGATCTAAGGTTTCCTCATAGGCAAAACCGCCCGCAAATTGCATATAAGCAGTATGATCCAGCTCAAAACTAATACCTGGTTTGGCTTTACGGCGCGCCTGAATATGCAAAAGTTCTGCTGCCACATCATGGATTTGCTCTAAAGCTTTACGCTTGGCTTTGTTCCATGCATCCGTACCCAGCTTATGCAGTGGTGCTAAATCTGGATCACCACCACTATAACGACTAATCAAATGTAAATTGGTGACCGGCACATAGACTTTGGCGGCATCTGCATAATCGAGTTGTAAAAACTCATAATCTTGATCATCAATGCTCAAGGTCACAAGCCCTGCATAACGCCCAACACCATAATCAATATGAACCACAGGTGCACCCAGACTGAGCTCGGTCAAACTGCGCACCAAGAACTCTTCGGAGACTTCTTGCTGACGTTTACGGCGACGCTGTACCACACGATGCTCATAGAGCTGATTTTCAGAAATGACCGTGAGTTTATTCTCAATCACCACACCTCGCTCTAAAGGCGCATTGGTCATGGCAATGGAATACTGCTGCTGGATAAATTGTTGATAATTTTCAACAACGGGAATATCTCCCATGCTTGAACGCAAAGAATCCTTTAAAGATTCGCGGCGCCCCGCACTTTCAGCCACCAATAATACAGGATGATTTGCAGCATCAATATACTGCTTGACTAAATGAAACGGTCGTTCATGTTTTGGATCGACCGCTAAACGTGGTGATTCTGCCGTAGGTAGATTAATCACACCCGCTTTTTCATCAAAGGCTTCACTCGACACAATCATTCTGGAAAACTGATTGAGTTGTTCAAAAATTTGATTTTGCGAAAAAAACAATTCTTCAGGTGGCAGTAAGGGCTGGTCTTGGTTATGTCGGCGATCCTCATATCGTCGATAAATTTCTTTCCAAAAATGAGTTACTTCATCTTTTAAATGACGATCTGTAATGACAATCGAATTACTAGGTAAGTACGAAGCAATACTACTTTGCGTTTGCATCGCTACTTTGCTAAAAAATAATGGAAAATAAAAGTCTAGACCAGGTGATGCAATCCCTTCTAAAACATCCTGATAAATCGGATTTTTCTTCGGATTTGCCGTAGGAAAGCTTTCTGCGTAACGATCTCTAAATACAGAACGCGCTTCTTTTAAAGGAAATTCTTTAGCAGGCAATACGGTGAAATATTCAAGTTTGGTGGTGGTGCGCTGCGTCTCTGGGTCGAAAAACTTTAAGCTGTCAATCTCATCATCAAATAAATCAATACGAATTGGAGCTTCCTGACCTGAGGCATAGATATCCATGATGCTGCCACGTACAGCAAACTCACCATGATCATAGACGGTATCGACTAGATGATAACCAGCCTGAACCAAACGCATTTTTTGTTGTTCTAGGTCGAATTTTTGACCGACTTTAATATCAAAATGCTCACCCAACACCCATGAAGTCGGCGAAACCCGTTGTACCAAAGTGGTACTCGACAGCAGTAACACGCCTGTTTTTGGCATATTGGATAAAATCGCCAACCGTTCGGAGACGATATCTTGATGCGGAGACAAGCGATCATAAGGCAAGATTTCCCAATCAGGGAAAATGGTCGGCTTTATGCCATAAAATTCCAGCTCATTTTCCAGCTGCCCCAAATGCTGATTATTGCGTGCCACCAATACCAATAATCGATCTGAGCTGATGCTGATTTCTTTCAACAATAAAGCAGCGGAGGATCCTGCCAAGGTCCCCACCCATCTCTTTTCATTGTTTTTAAGTTGTTTTAAATTGAGCTGTGAAATTTCATTTTGGAACATGAATATCGCTTTGGGTCTAAATGACATGAGCAATATCTTAACATGATGTTTTTGAGCTTTGAGTTATTTATCAGTTTCAAAACATGCTATTTCCATACAAAGCTGACGCACTCAAATCAAAACGAATGTATCAATCAAAAGCCTGTTTATTTTTCTCTTAAGAACAGTCGATAGTACTGATTTAATTTTGAGATGACCTGCTTTAATACCAACAGATTCTCTTCGGTATTCCCAAGTCGAGCCACAAAACGCTGATTGGCAATTTCCAAGTCGATTTTCTCATTGATAAGTATCGCTTTAAAATACAACTCTTTTAAATCATCGAAATGCTTCAGCTTTCGATTTGAAAAATATTCAAGTCGCTCAGACCATTCATTCACCACAATTCCATCGACAATAAAACCCAATTCTGCATCGATTTGAATATTATTCTCACGCAAGAACAGCTGTTCTGGGCTTTCTTTATCCGATTTGAACAGTCCGATTAGTTTATTGAGCATGGTCTAGATTCTATGATGAACAATGAGGATATGATAATCCTTGAAGACGAATTTAAATAGAAGGCGATTTTAAGAAGGTAATCATACAAAAAACATGCATATAAAAAAGCACGCCTGATGCGTGCTTTTTATTGATCACTTCGACTTAGCCGTACTGCTGTTGTAAATACGCAACAATTTTAGCAGAATCGAACATTTTGACATTTTGATTCGGATCAATCAGATAAGGCACTTGTATATCCTGCTTTTGACGATTCATCACTTGAACCACCTGTTCACGCTTACCGCCTGCTAAAGGCATATATTTGCCCGGCTTTAAGCGCAGTAATGCAGGTCCTTGATCTTGCCAGCGCTCTTTAGCGACATTGTGAAATTTAAAAGGGATTTCAAGCTCTGTCAGTACGCCACGTACAACGCGCGTATAAGGACTTGCTTCAAACCCCCATAGCTCTAATAGATGTTGAGGCGCAGGCCTATCAATAATCTGCTTATTGATATACACACCTCGTACACCGTTCACCAAGGTCCCGATTAAAGCCACCGCAGGAATCTTAGGATAATGTGCATACTTTTGAGGGGTTGTTCCCGTTTTTCCATAATGTTTAAACAGATGATGAATAATTTTTTGTGTCTCATACAGCTGCTCACCTGTATTTTCATCGACAAAAAACGGAAACTGCATTTTACCGCCTAAGGCTTGTGCCTGTTCACGATATTTGCTACCGCCTTTAGGACACGGATAGACCTCGTAATCCAAATTCAAGCTGGTCAGCACTTCACGCACTCGACGACAAAAAGGTGAACCTTCAAATTCGTATAATTTTAATGCTTTTTCTGGCTGCTTCGGAAACGGTGTTCCCGTGACACCGCGACCACCTTCAGTTACACCGGATAAAACCGCCTGTAACACTTTAATCTGATGCATCACGCTAATCTCTCCTTATGGTTATTATTGTCTCTACGGCTACAAAGCGACTGCTTAAAAAGCAGCTAATTTTTCTTTTGCGATAATAATGCCGTTATTGTCTGCATAAACAAAATCACCCGAATGAATGGTGACACCGCCAAATTTTAACACCAGATCTACTTCACCTACACCTTTACGGTTACTTTTCAGTGGAATAGACGCCAAGGCATGTACACCCAGCTGCAGACTTGCGATTGCATCGACATCGCGGATACAGCCATAAATGATGACACCATTCCAATGATGATTTACCGCAGATTCTGCAATCATGTCACCCATTAAGGCACAGCGCATAGAACCGCCGCCATCAACCACCAAGACCTTGCCTGTACCGTCTGTTGCCAATAACTCTTTCACCCGGGAATTGTCTTCAAAACATTTCACCGTCACGACTTCACCTGCAAAGCTTTTAACTGCGCCATAGCTTTTAAAGAAATGCCCATCTAAACATGGCGTCATGACTTGAATGTCTTTTTGAGGATGATCATCTAAAATATCACAGGTTACAAATGCAGCTACAGTCACGGTGTTCTTCCTTTTTATATGCTTTGTTGAATCTGTAAATTATCATAAATTTTAAATTTTTCAGTCTGAGTTTGTGCCACCTCGACCATAGTATGAGCCACTTGAACTGCTGTCACTGGCTTATATTTAAAAGTATCGGGTACTAAACGCGATAATCCTCTAAACAATTTTTGACTGGCATCTTCAAGTGTACGTGACTCATTTCGTTCACCTAGGAGCAAAGATGGACGCAGTATTGAAATGGTTACCAAACTGGATTTTTGCAAATGCTGCTCCAGCTCACCTTTCACCTGATTATAGAAAAATAACGAACCTGCATCTGCACCATGCGCACTTACCAATACATAGTGCGTATTCGTGCCACTGAATAAATCTGCAAAATGCGCATTCATTTCGAAATCAATAGTATAAAAGTTGGCTTTTGAACCTGCCTTTTTAAGGGTGCTGCCCAAACAACTAAATGCATGACTAAAACCCTGCACATCTTGATCATTGATCAATAAAAAATCATCCATCACCAATTGTTCAACTTTTTTCAGATTTTTTAACTCTAGATCTTCTTGACGAACAATGGCAACGATTTTGTTGCAACTTTCAATTTGATTAAGCTGTTTTAACAGCTCACGCCCCACTAAGCCCGTTGCACCGATTACCACCGCACTTTTAATAAAGTTAGTCATTTTTTAATCATTCCGTCTTTAATTTGTATAATTTAACGCTTTAACCCTATTTTATCTGCATCAAAAATGTTGTCAAAGCATGTCAAGACTTGACTTTGCTTACTCAATTAATCACAATATGGCACTTGTTTACGGGCTGGTGTAAATTCTTCTGATGAAGATTATTAGATGCAATTTCAGCCCGCCCAGACCAATCTATTTCAAGGAGTGCACGAGTGGCAAACTCTGCTCAAGCTAAAAAACGTGCTCGTCAAAACGTTAAAGCACGCAAACACAACGCTAGCTTACGTTCAATGGTTCGTACATATCTTAAACGCACTGTTGCTGCTATTGCAGCTGGTGACTATGCAGCAGCAACTGAAGCGTATAAAACTGCAGTTCCTGTAATCGATCGTATGGCTGATAAAGGCATCATCCATAAGAACAAAGCAGCTCGTCATAAGAGCCGTTTAAATGCACAAGTTAAAGCTTTAGCTGCTAACTAAGTTGCGTTGTAAAAGAAGCCCTTTATAGGGCTTTTTTTTATACTTAAAATTCAGCATGAAACTCGCTGTACAAATTAATAAATGGTCAAAACACTCAAATCCTTTCAATGCATCAGCATTAAACTCAATATTAAGCTCCGCATGAAACATTGACCGCATCCTCACTCCTCTGCTCAATTAAGCGGTTATAAAATCTCGAATCACCAATTCATTGCGCTGACCACGCCAAATCCACTTGAGTTTAGAATCTAAAAAATCATCTCCTTCAAACCATACAAACAAACCTTCCATCATTTCAGGCCAATCGTTTTGATGAATTTTAGTCTGACCAGAAATCAGCGCAATAATCGCTGCCAAAATTGTGTCATGGCTAACGGCAAGACTTAAGCCATTTTTATGTCGTGGATGTGTATTGAAAATCAGCTCCAGTACATCGATTACACCGTTAATTGGCTGCTTCATGCCTGGCAATGCGTTGTTGACAAAACTATTGATAAAACCCAAAGCGCCTTGCTCACGAAAGAAAGGGCCAGCTTGTTGAATATCCAAAACAAAACTTCCGGGTTCAACCAGCAAACCTTGTTCCACAATCTCAATATGATGGGTATTTTCGTATTTTGATATTTCATCTGCCCCTTGAATCATTAGCGCCGCAGTATCCACACAGCGCTGAATCGGGCTAGAGATACAATGCTGAATTACGCGGTCTGTATGTCCAATCAGGTACGCCCCCCATGCCTGTGCCAAATCACGCCCAGCGTCCGTTAACTGTAAGTCATAGCCGGCAAGCCCCTGACCTGGAACAATTTCACGCACTGAATGGCGGGTAAATAAAGTCACTGGAATGGCTGTATCAGGGAGTAAATCAATCGCCCGCAACATACTGTCAGGCAATAATATGAGACTCATAACTATATTTCAAACCGCGAAAGATCACTTGCACTATACCATGTAGCAAACGCCTCACCATGCGATTAAGGTATATTTGACAAAGCCTCCAAGGCAATACGCTCAAGATCTTTATCTCGAAAGGCGATAAAACCTTCATTCAATACGGTTTCGCGCTGATTATAGCTAAATGGCACGGCATCTAGACTCACCAAACCACCTCCAATACTTTCAAGTAAACCTTGACCAGAGCTTGTGTCCCACTCAGAGGTTGGATGAAAGCGTGGGTAAATATCAATTTCTCCTTCCAGCATCATACAAAACTTATAAGCACTGCCTGCTTCACGCTTAATGACTGGATTTTCTTGTTCAATATAATCAATATAATGCTGATATTTCGGGTTTTTACTGCTATGGCTTAAACCAACCTGAATCGCATCAGTTTCCACACTTTTAAACTTACAATAACGCTCCCAGATTTTTTCCGCGAATGAATATTTATAAGGCAGTTCGGTTAAATATCCGATATACATCACCTGCTCAGTCGGCACCACAATCACAGAGAAAGTAGTTTGATGATTTTCAACTAAACTTAAATTAATCGTAAATTCATCTCGCTGATGAATAAACTCCTTGGTTCCGTCGAGCGGATCAAGCATCCAACAGGTTAACCACGCATGGCGAGCTGAATAATCACTTTCTTCAGACACCACAGGTATATCAGGTGTTAAACGCTTTAACTCAGACATCAAATACTCATTCACCTTTAAGTCAGCCTGAGTGACAGGTGAATGATCGTCTTTTTCATTGATTTTAAACTCACGCCCAGCACAATAATTTTGGTATTCTTCTAAGAGAATTTTACTCGCAGCAGCCAAGATTGGTACTAAACTCAATATTTGTTGATCTTGTGGTGCTTGAGTTGTGATAAACATGGATAAAAACCTATTTTATGTCTGATTTAGAGAATAAACCTATCGTCATGTTCGACATGGACGGTACCCTACTTGATTTAGCTTATGATGATCTAATTTGGAATCATAAACTTCCTGAACATCATGCAGCTGTGCATGCCTGTACACTTGAACAAAGCCATACTACATTACACAGCTTTTATGAAAAGCATAAGCACACGCTTTCTTGGTACTCATCAAGCTTCTGGACGTCTAAAGTTGGTGTGGACACTTTAGCGCTACAGTATGACTATAAAAAGAATATTCAACCACGTCCAGGTTGTTTCGAGTTGTTAGAAATACTCAAACAACAAGGCTATAGATGCTGGATTGTAACCAATGCAGATTGTGCGGGACTTAAGTTAAAACTTGAAAATGTCAATTTAAGCCCTTATTTTGAAGTTATGGTCAGCAGCGAAGAAATTGGGCATGCCAAAGAATTTATCGAATTTTGGCAAATCTTACAAAAAATACATCCTTTTGATCCGAAAAATGTCGTACTCATTGATGACACCGCAAAAGTACTCAATGGCGCTGCCTTGTTTGGAATTGAATCACTCATTACCATTCGTCAGCCGTCTAGCAACAAAGTCGCAAAAAATGCGTTAGAGCTTGAATACCCTGCAATAAATGATTTAACTGAACTGGTCGAAATTTTAGAACAACATTCTCAAATTAAGCAGCAATCAAAAAAGGAAATGAATGTCAAAACAGCCTAACCAACAACCCACAGAGTCAATGCGTGTCGACAAATGGCTGTGGGCTGCACGTTTTTTTAAAACACGTTCAATTGCCAAAGCAGCGATTGAAGGTGGTAAAGTTCACGTCAATAATGAACGCGTTAAAGTCTCACGTGAAATACGCATCGGCATGGAACTCACCATACAACAAGGTTTTGATAAAAAAACCGTAATGGTGAAAGCACTCTCAAGTGTACGTGGTGGCGCGCCTGCTGCACAATTGATGTATGAAGAGACAGAAGTCAGTATTGTACGACGTGAGTTGCTTTCTTCACAAAGAAAATTGCATAATCTTGCACGACCTGAACATCGCCCAACCAAAAAAGATCGTCGCGATATCAGCAAGTTTAGACAAGAAAATGGGCAGCAATTTGACCAGACTTGGTCATACAATGATGATTAAACCCATGCGACAATATATGTCGTGCTATAGCTTTAAAAGATAGAATACAGCATTTTTTTCTGTCACTATACTGGCGTGGACAAGAGATTTAATTCAAGACATCCACTTAAGTTATAAGTGATATTACATCGTTTTTGAGGTTACGAGATGGATGAGAACAAAAGTAAAGCGCTCACAGCTGCTTTAGGTCAAATTGAAAAACAATTTGGTAAAAACACGATTATGCGCCTAGGCGATAATAATGTTCAAGCAGTTGAAGCAGTATCTACAGGTTCATTAACCCTAGATATCGCACTCGGCATTGGCGGCTTACCCAAAGGTCGTATTGTTGAAATTTATGGTCCTGAATCATCGGGTAAAACCACCATGACATTACAAGCGATTGCACAATGTCAAAAAGCGGGTGGTACTTGTGCATTCATTGATGCTGAACATGCATTAGATCCTCAGTATGCGCGTAAACTGGGTGTTGATATTGATAACCTGTTGGTGTCGCAACCTGACCATGGTGAGCAAGCGCTTGAAATTGCAGACATGTTGGTACGATCAGGTGCTGTAGACATGATCGTTATCGATTCTGTTGCAGCCCTTACCCCAAAAGCCGAGATTGAAGGCGAAATGGGTGACTCTCACATGGGTTTACAAGCACGCTTGATGAGCCAAGCGCTGCGTAAAATTACAGGTAATGCAAAACGCTCAAATTGCATGGTTATTTTCATTAACCAGATTCGTATGAAGATTGGTGTGATGTTTGGTAGCCCTGAAACCACAACTGGTGGTAATGCACTAAAATTCTACGCTTCTATTCGTCTTGATATTCGTCGTATTGGCCAAGTTAAAGAAGGTGATGAAATTGTTGGTTCAGAAACCCGCGTTAAAGTGGTGAAGAATAAAATGGCTCCCCCTTTCCGTGAAGCCATTTTCCAAATTTTGTATGGTAAAGGTGTCAACCATTTAGGTGAATTAGTTGACTTAGCCGTTGCACAAGAACTGGTTCAAAAAGCCGGTGCTTGGTATTCGTACCAAGGTAACAAAATTGGTCAAGGTAAAAACAATGTGATTCGTCACCTTGAAGAAAATCCTGAAATTGCAATCGAACTAGATCGTATGATCCGTGAACGACTTCTTGTAACAGCAACGCCAGCCGTTGAAGAAAAACAAGAAGAGCCTGATCTTTTAGATGTTTAATGACTCAATCAACGCTAAACTATAAAACGCCTTACGAGGCGTTTTTTCTTATAAAGTGATGTTGACATGAATGACCCAAAGTTCCCCAAAGTCATTGACTACGAAGCGCTTAAACGCGAATACGGTGAAGATGAAAATCTTCAAAAGGAAAAGACTGAATCTAAATATCAGCGCTACAGCAAACGAACCCCGCCCAGCAAATATTCATCTTTAAATGATGAAGACAATCCACAGCCCCAACAACCAGGTATGAAAGGAACACGCCTACGTTCTTATGCTTTTGCAGTGCTAACGCGCAAAGAATATTCTAAAAAGGATTTAATCGAAAAGCTGTGTTTATATGCGGAAGATCGCGAAGAAGTGCTAATGCTGGTCGATGAATTGTCTAGAGAAAATTATCAAAGTGATCAACGCGTGGCTGAAATGACAGTCAGAAGCCAAATTCGTAAAGGCAAAGGTCCAAATCGCATTAAACTTGCGCTCAATGCAAAAAGTATCGATAAAGCACTGGCAAAAAATGATATGGATGAAATTGACTGGTATGAGCAAGCGTATATGCTTAAAGTCAAAAAGTACGGAACTGAAGTCACAATAGATGCAAAAATGAAAGCAAAACAGATTCGGTTTTTACAGTATCGAGGTTTTGAAATGGATGCAATTATGAAGGCTATTCGTAAGAGAGAAGATTAAGCGAAATAAAGAGAAGGAAAATAGCTTTATAATAATAAGATATCGCATACAAACTGGTGGCAACCCCACTAGCAAAACTTCGGCACATCATAGTTCTATTACCGTTGCTACCTTCCGGTCCTGGCGGGGTTCATAGAGTACAATTGCGAAGCCACCAGCGGGGCTACCATTGCAAGGTCAGAGTATAGAGATTTTTCTCGATGTTGCAAGTGCATTTTTAGAATAATCGCAAGTGACTCATTCTTTTGTTTATTTAGCAATCAAATCATCTCAGAAAGCATACCTATCTTGTGAAAATGCAGTAAATTTCATGCTTAATTTTCTATATCAAGATTGTAAATAGATATTGCATTTAAGTGAGTTGACGTTTTAAATGGGACTAGCTTTTGATTTCTAATGTTAGCGCTATGATAAAGTTCATGGGCGCTTACCTTATCTGATTTGGATTTATAATAATGCTCAATAAGCATACTCTACTGACTATTGCGATTCTCAGCACTTCAAGCACTTTTGCAAACATTCCCATTGAATCACGAGGCTTGAGTCAAGGCTCCTCAAGTTATGTAAATTCAAATACATCTACAGCACCGGCTGTGGCAAGCAACATGAACTGGGATTTGATTCAACAGAATCAACGCCTAGACAATCAATTGCGTGAGTTACGCGGCAAAATAGAAGAACAAGATCATCAAATCGATCAATTAAACAAAGAGCTCACCAACCGCTATGCAGATATCGATCAACGCTTGGAGCTTTTACAACAAAAAATTGATCCAACTGAAGACCAACCTGAAACTGAAGAGTCTCCATCTACTGAGCTTTCACCAACTGAGTCTGCTCCTAGCACACTACCATCCAACAACGCTGAATCTGCACCTCAAAGCTCAGCATCAAATATAAACACCCATACAGATCAAACTGAACTCGATAAAGCAGCGTACACTATTGCTCTTGATGCCTATAAACAAGGTGGTGCAAAAAAAGCCATTGCTCCAATGCAGAACTTTGTCAAAAACAACCCAAATAGCGTATACACCGGCAATGCTTATTTTTGGTTAGCTGAGTTTAATCTCGCAATTGAACCGCCTAACTACGATGAAGCAAAGAAATACTACGAGACTGTAGCCGCAAAATTCCCAAACTCATCTAAAGCGTCACGTTCTTTGTATCAGTTGTATAGTATTGCAAAAGATGTCAATAAAAATCTTCAAACCGCAGATGTATATAAGAAAAAGTTGATTGCAACTTATCCAAGTTCTGAAGAAGCAGCTTATTTTAATAAAAGTTAATGATGAAGCACGAGATTTAAAATAGAAAAAGACATCCGAGGATGTCTTTTTTATGCCTGCTCTCGTTAAATTCACATTAACGAACAATACCGCGCTTTGACTCAAGTAAAGAATCAATCAACAGCTGCGCTTCGGCAACAGTGGGTAGAATATCTTCACGAATTTTTTGGATCGCTTGCTCAGTGGTCAGACCTGATTTATAAATCAACTTAAAAGCCTCTCTTAAACCCATAATAGTGTCTCTCGACCACCCTTTACGACGCATACCTTCAACATTTAAACCGAATGTATGTGCAGGGTTACCAGACACCATCACATAGGCGGGAACATCTTTTAATATCAAAGATGCACCACCAATCATGCTGTATGAGTCGATCTTACAGAACTGATGAACGCCTGAGTTTCCACCAATCACTACAAAATCACCAATATGCACATGACCTGCAATACCTGCATTATTGGCAAAGATATTGTGATTCCCAATTACACAGTCATGGGCAATATGGGTATTCACCATTAAAAGGTTATGACTGCCAATTTTGGTCAGACTTTGATCTTGAATGGTGCCACGGTGCAAACTACAGTGTTCACGAATCTTATTGTGATCACCAATTTCAAGCCAGGTTTCCTCACCTGCATACTTCAAATCTTGACACACCTCACCTACACTTGCGAACTGGAAAATTTCATTCCCTTCACCAATGCGGGTGTAACCAGCAACCACCACATGCGAATGGATCGTTGTACCCGAGCCAATAGTGACATTTGGTCCAATAATTGAATATGGACCAATTTTTACATCTGATGCGATGACTGCAGAAGGATCAATAATTGCAGTTGAATGAATTAGCTCGTTGTTACTCATGCCTGCTCTAGTTTTTGATGAGAAATGATAATTTCAGCTGTCGCTGCTATCACACCATCCACACTGGCAGTACATTGGTATTTGTAAATGCCGCGTTTCTGCATGATAAGCTCTGATTTTAGCACGAGTTGATCACCAGGAACGACTTGTTTTTTAAAACGAATGCGTTCTGCACCAGCAAATAAGAACAAAGAACCCGCTTTCGGTTTCTCATTGTTCATAATAAAGCCAAGCACACCAGAAATTTGCGCCATAGCTTCAACAATAAGTACACCCGGCATAATGGGGTAACCTGGAAAATGTCCTTGCATGAACTCTTCATTGATTGAGACATTTTTATAGCCGACAATGCCATTTTCAGAGACTTCAGTGACACGATCAACCAATAAGAACGGATAACGATGTGGTAAATACTCACGAATCGTTTGAACTTGCATCGGTAATTCAGGAACTGCAAAAGGTAGTGTTGTAGACTCAGTCATATTCATTTACGCAATTTTAAAGTTGATTCAATTGACTCGATTTGAGACTGCATATGATCTATTTGTTTAACCAACTTGGTCAATGGCACATCTGCTAATTGTCGAAGGCGTACAACGGTGCGTTTCCAGTGACTGGTTTCAAACTGCCCTGTTCCTGAAGAATAAGATCCCGCTTCAGAAATACTTTTTGTGACTATTGACATTCCGGTTATAGTTACATTATCTGCAATATTAATGTGTCCCACTACGCCTACTGCACCTGCCAACACACAGTTTTTGCCAATAGTGGTGCTTCCAGCAATACCTGACTTCGCTGCAATGGCGGTATGTGCGCCAATTTTGACGTTATGGGCGATTTGCACAAGGTTATCAATAATGACACCTTCTTCAATAATTGTATCGTCCAATGCACCACGATCAATACTACAATTTGAACCGATTCGAACATCATCACCCAACCGAACTGAACCCAATTGTGCAATTCGATTCCATTTACCCTGATAAGGCGCAAATCCAAAGCCCTCACCCCCTATAACGGTATTGGCATGAATTCTTACCCGATTGGCAATTTTACTAAAACCAGTAATGGTCACATGAGAGTCAATAAAACAGTCACTGCCAATTTCGACACCATCATCAATTTTAGTTTGAGATTGAATAATGGTATTACTGCCGACCACTACATGCTCGCCAATTACGACATAGTGACCAATATAGGCATTGTCTGCGATGATCGCAGAAGGATCAATTTGAGCTGTGGCTTCGATCCCACGCTTAGACTGCTTAGCTTCAAAAACATGCGTCAGTATGGCAAATGCCAAATAAGGATTGGCGACCACAATAAAGTTTTGATGTTGAGGCAGAAGTTCACGCATGGGTTTAGTAACAATCAATGCGCCTGCTTTGGACAGCTGAGCTTCAGCCAAATACTTTTCTGAGTTTACAAAGGAAATTTGATGAGGACCTGCGTGAGCTAAACTTGCAAGGCCATAAAGCGGAAGTTTGCTTTGACCAATTGGCTCACCTTGTACCAGCTGAGCCAATTCATCGAGATGAAACTGTTTTGATTTCATTGATTATTTAATTGCATTGACCTTTTGGATCATTTTAGCAGTTAAATCATATTTTGAGTCAAACGCCAAAGCAGCATTTTTACTCAAAATCATATCTAAACTCGATTCTTGACGTAATTGTTCAGCGACTTGCTTCACGCGTGCGTCAAAAGTCTTGTTGGTGTTTTGAATCGTGGTTTGAACACGACTTTGTACACCTTGCTGAATGGTTTGAAATTCAGTCATTTTGGCTTGGTATTGGGTATTGATTTGCTGAACATTCGCACCCTTTACTTGGGCACTTTTCTGTAAAGCTTCAATCTCTTTACTGATTTGCTCAAGCTTTGTGGTTTGCGGCTTAATAGATTGCTCAAGACTGACATTTTGCTGTTTTAGATAGGTACTACTTTCAACCACTTTTTCTAAATCAACAATCCCGTAACCTGCAGCTTGTACCATCGCACTTAAGCTTAAAGCTGCAACACCCAACATGAGTTTTTGAATGGTATTCATTTTTATCATCCTTAATTAGCTAATGAAGCTTGACCGCACTTAGAAAGTACGACCAATTTCAAATTGAACATTCTTGGTTTCATCGCCTGGCTTGTCATTCAGTGGGAACGCATAGCTCAGTGATAATGGCCCAATCATGGTAATCCAAGTAAAGCCCACACCTACGCTGTAGCGCATATTATCAGGCTCAAAACCAAAATTATCTTTACAGTATTGCTTAGCATTTACATCAGGATTAGCTGAGTTTATATATAAATTGCCTTTAGGGATATCACACTGCGTATCGAAAACTTGTGCACCTTCCGCGAAGATCACAGGACGTACTTGACGCGCCCAATCACCTTTAAATGGCACAGGCAGCACCAATTCAGTACCAAACTGAATCAATGCGTTACCACCGACTTCTTCAGGATCACGATCCTCTTGATTGGTAGAGTTCGCTGTCACACCTGGATATGCTGGACCCAAAGTACTGTTGTCATAGCCACGCACAGAACCATAACCACCGGCATAGTAGTTCTTATAAAATGGTAAATCATTACCAAAACCAAGCTTACCATAACCACGTAATACAAAATCCTTACCTAAAGGCAAGAAGGCTTGCGTGTCATAGGTAATCTTTTGATATTCAACATCACTACCTGGCAATGCCACTTCAGCATTGATACGATGTGACATCCCTGAAGTTGGGAACATCGGTCGATTTAAGGTATTGTATGACCAGCCTAAATTCAGGTTGTAGGTCAGGAAATCACCTTTGAATTCATTACCATACGGGACTGGATTGACTTTACAAGTGCCATCTTCATTTTGTTGAGGCTTACCATTTACGTCTAAAGGACAATACGCAGCATTGTTTGTTTCTTTACCACCATTCGCAAGCAGATAATCACGAACATAGGTAGACACAAATGGTCCTGTCGTGACCTCAGTTTTGTCAATGTTTAAACCCGCACTGATGCTTTGGTTTTCATCGATTGGATAACCAAACGTTAAACCACCACCCAGACTGTCTGTCACATAGTTGTTAACGTTGTAGTCATCATCTAGCTTAGTTTTGCGGTAGTACATGTTATAACCACGGCTCACACCATCAATGGTGAAGTATGGATCTGTCACACTGAGGTTATAGTAATCTTGGGTTTCTGAACGTGAGAAGTCCATAGAAACACGATTACCTGTCCCCAAGAAGTTGGTTTGGCTTAGACCGGCTTGGAAGGTAATACCACCATTTTGTGAGTAACCCACAGCCAAGGTACTGGTGCCTGAATGCTGCTCCTCTACATCAATATTTAAATCCACTTGATCTGGAGAACCCGGTACACGAACAGGTTTTAAATCGACTTTACTGAAGAAACCAGTACGCTCCAAACGGATTTTAGACAGCTCAATTTTTTCATTGCTGGCTAAAGCGCCTTCCATTTGACGCATTTCACGACGAAGCACTTCATCTGCTGTCTTGGTGTTACCGGCGAAGTTAATTCGGCGAACAGTAACTTGTTGACCTGGGTTAATGTAGTAGTTTAGTGCAACAGTATTATTTTCATTGTTAATTTCAGGAACGACGTTTACTTCTGAATAATAGTAACCCGCGTTACCATACTTGCGCTGTAATAACTGCTTTACACCATTCACTTTTTCTTGTGAATAGGTTTCGCCATCTTTGTAGAGCTTAAGCGCTTCCAAATCTTCAGTTTTGTACAGTGCATCGCCTAAAAATTTGGTTTCAGCAAACTTAAACTGCTGACCTTCATTAATAGAGACTTCAATAAAGATATTTTTCTTATCTTCACTAATATTCAGGTTTGAACTGTTAATATCAAAATTGATATAACCCTTATTCAAATAAAGCGCACGTAATGCCTCTAAACTCGCCGCCATTTTTTCACGTGCATATCGATCATTACGTGAAATCACAGACAACCAACCACTTTCTTTTACTGCAAATGCTTGCTTGATTTCATCATCTTTAAAAACGGTGTTGCCAATAATATTGATATCAAAAACTTTCGCAGGCTTACCTTCTGCAAAATTAACATTAATATCGACTCGGTTATTAGGGCGCGCAATGGTTTCAACTTGCACGTCAGCATCATAACGACCTTGCTGTGAATATTGTTGTTCAAGCTCAGTTTCTAAGGTCTGCAAGGCAGATTTCGTTAAAACCTCACCCTCAGCCAAGCCCATCTTTTTCAAACCTTCTTCTAAAGCCTCTTTTGGAATGAGTTTATTCCCTTTGAGATTCACTTTAGAAATGATCGGACGTTCAACCACTTTGAAGACCAATACATCATTTTCTTTAAATGCTTGAATATCATCAAATGCATTTGAGGCATACAGGGCACGAATTGAATCTGCAATGACAGGATCAGAAATACGATCACCGCTGTTTATGGGTAACATTCCCAATACATTGGCTTGGGTTAATCGCACCAATCCATCAACTCGCACATCCCGTGCGATAAACTCGTCTGCTGCATATACTTGTTGTACTGCTGCCATTGCGCTAACGAGTGCCAACGGCATAAATAAATGTGTGTGCTGCATGCCTATTGTTTTCCAGTAAGTTAATTTTTCATCTATAACGCTTATAAACGCATAAAATCATTAAATATTGCAAGGAACATCATACTTCCGAGCAATACCATACCAATTTTTAATCCAACTAATTGTATTTGTTCAGAAACAGGTTTACCACGAATAAGTTCAATAATGTAGTAGAGCAAATGCCCACCATCCAGCATTGGAATAGGCAATAAATTGAGTACACCTAGACTAACACTCATCAAAGCCATAAAGGAAATAAAAGTTTTCCAGCCCATTTCAGCACTTTGACCTGCCACTTTAGCAATGGTAATCGGGCCTGATAAATTATCGAGTCCAATTAAGCCACGTACCATTTTGACGATCGAGTTTAAAATCATGCCCGACAATTGCCCTGTTTTTTCAACAGCCACCACAAAGGCTTCAGCAGGATTATATTGAATGGTGTGCTTATATTCAGCCGGAATATTAATCTGTCCAGACTGTGCTTGCACACCCAACATACCTGTTGTTTGACCCATGTTGTCACGTTTTCCTTGAGGCATCACTTGAAGTTGAACGGTTTTTCCATCTCGTAAAACATCAATCTTTAAAAGTTTTTCAGGTGATTTTTGAACAACATCAACCACTTCAAACCAATCTTTTATCGGTTTACCCTCTACCGCGACAATACGATCACCCTCTTTCATGCCTTGTCGTATGGCTGCACCATCTGGACTTAACTTATGTACAACTGGCGCAATTTGCGGTCTATACGGTAAAAAACCCAAGATATCGAGCGGCGACTGCGTCTGGTCCTTTAAAAAATTCTGAATCGGTAAATGGAAATTCTGCAACTGACCATGACGTTCTGCTTGAATTTGGATATGCCCTGTTTCACCAACACGATCCACCAAAGCATAATTTAACTTTTCCCAATTTATCGTCGTTGCACCATCGACCGCTACAATCTTGTCGCCCGCTTGCATTTTAGCAAGCGCTGCTGGGGTATTTTCAACAATTTTACCTACACGAGTATTGAGCTGCTCTTGTGCTGGTAAGAATAAAATCCAAAACAAAAAAACGGCAAAAATGAGATTAACCAAAGGCCCGGCTGCCACAATTGCAATACGCTTCCAAGGTGACTGACGGTTAAATGCATAAGGCAAATCCTCTGCACTTACGTTACCTTCGCGCTCATCCAGCATTTTTACATAGCCACCGAGAGGCAAGGCAGAAAGCTGATATTGAATACCTGATTTTTTAGAGGTCCACTTCAGTAAGGTTGGGCCAAAACCGATGGAATATACTAGCACTTTAACACCGAGTTTACGTGCCACCCAATAGTGTCCAAATTCATGAATTGCAATCAATGGACCCAAGAGCAAAATGGCTGCAACGATGATAAATAAGACACTCATAATCATTTACTCAATTGCATAATTCGTTTTGAAGCAATGTCTCGAGCTTGAATATCAACCTCTAAAATCAGATCCAATGAGTCTGCACTTGAATTTTCAAGATGATCAAGCGTAAATTCAACTACTTGTGGAATATCCATAAATCCAATTTTTTCATTTAAAAAAGCATCAACTGCAATTTCGTTGGCCGCATTCAATATAGCAGGTGCCAAACCACCACTTTGCATGGATTGACGTGCAAGTTTAAGCGCTGGAAAGCGATCTGTATCAGGTGCTTGAAAATCCAAACTGTGATTAACAAACAAATCTAATGGCGATACATGCGTGTGTATACGTTCAGGCCATGCTAATGCATGCGCGATTGGCGTACACATATCGGGATTACCCATTTGTGCCAAAGTTGAACCATCTACGTATTGAACCATAGAGTGAATGATACTTTGTGGATGCACAACCACTGTAACAAAATGTTCTTTAATTGAAAATAAATAACATGCCTCAATCAACTCCAAACCCTTGTTCATTAAGGTGGCAGAATCGACCGAAATTTTTCGCCCCATGGACCAGTTTGGATGTTTACAGGCTTGCGTCGGCGTTACATGTTTTAATTGTTCAGCACTATGCTTCAAAAAAGGACCACCTGAAGCAGTCAGTAAGATTTTTAACACACCGAGTTGCGGTTCTTGATGGGTTTCAATTTGTAAATAATTTTGTGGTAAGCACTGAAAAATCGCATTGTGCTCCGAGTCTACAGGCAGCAATAAGGCCTTACTGTCTCTTGCAGCTTGCATCATGAGATCACCCGACATCACCAAGGCTTCTTTATTTGCAAGGAGTACACGCTTACCTGCTTTGACGGCTGCCAAAGTCGGAAGTAATCCCGCAGCACCTACAATTGCCGCCATAACCACATCCACATTTGGATGTTCAGACACAGCAATTAAGCCAGCTTCATCGGTTAAAATTTCAATGTTTTGAATATTTTTTTGTTTGAATATCTGATTGAGCTCATCCACCTTCGTCGCGGGTACAACCACCACTTTTGGCTGATACTGTTTACATATTTCGCTTAAGGCTTCTAGTCGACTAAACGCTGAAACAGCATAAATAGAATATTTATCAGGATGTTGATCTAAAATTTTCAGCGTACTTTGACCAATTGAACCCGTAACGCCTAATATACAAACAGATTGAGCCATCTATAAATCTACACCAATGAGTTTTAAAACATACATACCAGCAGCAAAAAAAGGCGCTGCGGCCAACAGTGAATCGATACGATCCAACACGCCACCATGACCTGGCAAGATTCGACCTGAATCTTTAATGCCTGCACGGCGTTTAATCATGGATTCAAACAAATCACCCAAAACAGAACTAAATACGGTAACTAAAGATAAAATAAGGAACAGTGCATGTTCAATATAAGACAGATTTAGATATTTTGATTGAACAATCATGATGATAATCACAACGGTTACAATACCGCCGACCAAACCTTCAATAGATTTATTCGGACTGACTTCTGGCGCAAGTTTACGCTTACCCAGTTTACGCCCAACAAAGTAGGCACCACTGTCTGCCCCCCAAACCAGGAGGAACAAATACATGAGCCACCAAGGTGAACTTAACCAAACTTCAAAAATAGCGGTTACAGCTGCACCAATAATTACCAAACCAATGATATTAAGTGCTTGATTATACCAACCATCGTATTGCGGATAATGTTTCACCCAATACAGACTGATGAACCAACTAATAATTGACGCACTCCAAAGAATAAGTGCAAGGTCATTAAAATAAAGGGCAAAGCCAGAAACAACAGCTGTCAATACACCAAAACATCCCGCTTTGAGTTTATTCACTTGATCAGTTTGACGCGGCATGAGTTTAAACCACTCATAACCCGCACCACCTGCAGCGATAATCATTAACACTAACATTGGATAAATGGAGGTTGTTGCAAACATACAGCTAAGCACAACGGCAACCAAAACCAATGCGGTAATTATCCGCTCTAACATTATTCGTTCTCTGTTTTTTCTTGCTGAATCTGCTCAGAGGTTTTTCCAAAGCGTCTTTCTCGCCCTAAAAAAACACCAAATGCATGATCCAGTTCGTCCGTGGTAAATTCTGGCCACAAAGTCTCTGTAAAGTACAATTCCGCATAAGCCGCTTGCCACAATAAAAAATTGGACAAACGATAATCCCCGCCTGTGCGAATCAGCAAATCTACTGCAGGTAAATCACCCAAACTGATCTGTTGACCAAATAAATCACTGTCAATTTGACCAACATCAAGCACTTGATCTTTAACGAGTTGAGCAAGTTTTTTTGCTGTTTGCGTAATATCCCACATTCCACCATAGCTCACCGCGATGGTGAGCGTCATTTCTGTGAACTTAGCAGTCCTTTGTTCAGCATGCAACATTAAATCTTGTAATTCTGTCGTAAGGCGGCTGCGGTCACCAATAAAACGTAACGCAATTTTGAATTTTTCCATACGTGGAATTTGCTCACGCACCGTTTCTCCTAACAGTTGCATCAACAATTCGACTTCGTATTGGGGACGATTCCAATTTTCGCTGGAAAATGCATAAACAGTGAGTGCTTTTACACCTACTTTTCGACAATGTTCTACGACAGGATCAAGGACATTTTTACCTTCACGGTGCCCATCGCCTTTTTGTAGTTGTTTCTTTTTTGCAAAACGATTGTTGCCATCCATGATGATGGCAACATGTTTCGGAAGACGTTGCTCTTCTGAGATGGTCATTATACAGCTTAGACCTTCATCAACTCTGCTTCTTTCGCAGCCAAACGCTTTTCAACTTCAGCAACGAATTTGTCTGTGATCTTTTGAATGTCATCGCTTGCACGACGCTCATCATCTTCAGAAATTTCTTTATCTTTGAGCAATGTTTTGAAATCACCCAATACATCACGGCGAATGTTACGAATCGCAACTTTCGCATTTTCAGCTTCAGTACGTGCCACTTTTTGCATGTCACGACGGGTTTCTTCAGTCAAGGCCGGCATCGGTACACGAATCGCGTCTGCTGTGATTGGATTCAAACCCAAATCTGCTTCACGAATCGCTTTGTCAATTGCTGAAACCATTGAACGCTCAAAGGGTTGAACCAACAATGTGCGTGAATCTTCAACACCGACGTTTGCCACTTGATTTAAAGGAACGTCAGAACCATAGTAAGAAACCATCACTCCATTTAAAATAGAGGGATGTGCGCGACCCGTACGAACTTTAGCAAAGCCATGTTCCATAGAGTCGAGTGTTTTGCTCATGCGGTCTTCAGCGTCTTTTTTAAGATCGTTAATCATATGATCTTCCTTACATAATTTGTCTAAAATGTTTAACTTAAATTTCGGCTAGTATAAAGAGCTTTAAGCCCCACGTACATTAGTTTGTAACGTGAGTCCCTTCTTTTTCGCCCATCACCACAGAAAGCAGCGCACCTGACTTATTCATGTCAAATACTTGTAGTGGCACATTATGATCACGACACAAACAAATCGCAGTTAAATCCATTACACCCAATTTTTCATCCAATACTTGATCAAAAGTTAAGGTGTCGTATTTAACGGCATCATCATATTTGCTTGGGTCTTTGTTATACACACCATCCACTTTAGTGGCTTTTAAAATCAAATCAGATTCAATCTCGATACCACGTAAGCAAGCAGCGGTATCCGTGGTAAAGAAAGGATTACCTGTTCCTGCAACAAACACACAGACTTCACCGCGCATGAGGTGACGAATTGCATCGCGGCTTGAGTAAGACTCAACTACCGTACCAATTTGTAATGCAGACATTAAACGAGTTTTGATGTTACGGCGAACCAAAGCATCACGTAATGCTAAACCATTCATTACTGTTGCAAGCATCCCCATTTGATCGCCTGTTACACGACCCACTAAACCCTCTTTTTGTAGTTGGCTACCGCGGTATAAGTTACCGCCGCCCACCACGATGCCGACTTGCACACCTAAACCCACCAAATGCGCGATAGACAAAGACATTTGATCAAGCACTTGTGCATCAATCCCCATATCCTTATTACCTGCAAGGGCTTCACCAGATAGTTTTAATAAGATACGCCCAAAGCGTGGTTTTTTTGAATCTAGCATTACTTAAACTCCAATATCTTTAATATCTGCACATACGTTTTTATATACAATCACAGCAATTCATTAAGCGGATTTAATTTGGATCAATTTCGCGAAGAGGTCGTATTCGTCTGCATCAGTAATTTCAACTTCAAGCAAATCACCTGCTTTGATCACGCTCTTATCTATATCTTCAACGAAGACATTACCATCAATTTCAGGTGCATCAGCATAAGATCTTGCAATGGCAACGGGAAACTCTTCATCCAAATCATCCACCAACACGGTCATGGTGCGACCAATACGTTGCTTTAATTTAGTAGCAGATATTTCTTGCTGGACTTGCATGAAACGCTCGTAACGATCTTGCTTAATCTCTTCTGGCACATGATCTGGCAAATCATTGGCGGTTGCACCTTCTACTGGAGAATAGGTGAAACAGCCGACACGATCCAATTGCGCTTCCTTAAGCCACTCAAGTAAAATTTGGAAATCTTCTTCCGTTTCACCTGGGAAACCGACCACAAAAGTCGAACGCAAAACCAAGTCAGGACATTTTTCACGCCAAACTTTTAAACGATCGAGGGTATTTTCGCTATGTGCTGGTCGCTTCATCAACGTTAGGATGCGTGGACTGGCATGCTGAAAAGGAATGTCTAAATACGGTAAAATTTTACCTTGCGCCATTAAATCAATCACCGCATCCACATGTGGATAAGGATAAACATAATGTAGACGCACCCAAATACCGAGTTGACCGAGTGCTTCACACATGTCAAAGAATTTGGTTTTAACCGGCTGACCATTCCAAAAATCCAGTTTGTATTTGGTGTCTAGACCATATGCTGATGTATCTTGCGAGATCACCAAAACTTCTTTCACACCGGCATTTTTCAATGCTTGTGCTTCAGACAATACCGATCCTACTGGACGTGAAACCAAGTCACCACGCATGCTTGGAATAATACAGAAGGTACAACGATGGTTGCAGCCTTCTGATATTTTAAGGTAAGCATAATGTTTTGGGGTCAAACGAATACCCTGTTCAGGAACAAGGTCAATATAAGGGTTATGCTTTGGCGGCGCAGGTACATATTCATGAACCGCTTCCATCACATCTTGGTATGCTGCTGCACCAGTGACTTTTAAAACATTCGGATGCATTGCACGAATTTTGGCTTCATCTTTACCCAAACAGCCGGTCACAATCACACGACCGTTTGCACTCATGGCTTCGCCAATCGCGTCTAAAGATTCTTGTACTGCAGATTCAATAAAACCACAGGTATTTACTACAACTAAATCAGCACCGTCATAGTCTGACGCCACATCATAACCTTCAGTCTTTAACTGAGTAAGGATTCGCTCGGAATCTACCAATGCCTTAGGACAACCTAAAGAAACAAAACCGACTTTGGGGGATTTCATGAATCTGCACTCCACTATAATCCGCGTATTGTATGACTTTTCGTTTCATAAAAACAGTTGAAAACATCACTCTTTGTATAACGCACCAAAATATATCCACAAATTTGACAAAATATTAATATTGCACCATTTTGGAACGGTGATAAGGTAAAGCCTATCCAATAGCCCTTCAATTTTAAATTTAAGCCAACCACTCAACTCAAAAGATGATTTTTATCGGTCAAGTGAAGATAAAATTATAAAGTTGGCGTGTATCTTGCTTTATTTAGGGACGTTAATCATTGTGCACTCCCTCTTTATGAGCAGTAATAGCATTAGATTTGAAATCAATTGCGCTATTTTAAGACAGGATTATTGAGTTAATGGATCAACACCCCATGATTGACTATCGAGTACTGGTAGACAACTTAAGCACTGCAATTCTTTTGGTAGATCGCGATTTAAATATTTTTTATCTCAACTCTTCTTGTGAGACGTTGTTCGATATCAGTTTATTACGCGCGTCTGGACAAACTGTACTGAACATCCTGCAATCCCCTGGAGATGTATTCAATACCGAAGAAGCACTCTTCAATAGCTTAAAAACAGGACAAGCCTATACCCGTCGTGAAGCTACCATTATTGTGAACTTTAAAGATGTGCATGTAGATTATTCGGTGGTCCAGCTTAATACTGGCAAACCCTATCACCCCTTGTTGCTGATTGAACTCAATCCGATTGATCGAATGCTGAAAATATCAAAAGAAGAAAATCTCACTCAACAACATCAAGTCGCACGCCAACTGATCCGAGGCGTGGCGCATGAAATTAAAAATCCACTTGGTGGAATACGCGGTGCCACTCAACTTTTAGCACGTAGTTTAAATGACCCTAAATACGCCGAATTTACCGATATTATTATTAGTGAAGTTGATCGCTTACGTAATCTTGCGGATACCATGCTGGGCTCGCGTCAACTTCCAAGTTACGAGCCTGTCAATGTGCATGACCCTTTGGAACGTGTCCGATCACTGATTGTCAATCAAACCAAAAAGAAAATTATCATTACCCGAGATTACGATCTGTCTTTACCTGAAGTGAAAGCAGATCGTGATCAATTGATACAGGTCATGCTCAATATCAGCGTCAATGCTGTGCAAGCCATGACTGAAAATAAAGAATTTTTCACAGATCAGCAGCCTGAACTGATTTTAAGAACCCGGATTCAACGCTTGGTCACCATTAATGGTGTTTTACACAGATCTACTGTGCGCATAGACATTCAGGACAATGGTCCAGGCGTGCCAGAAGATATTTTAGAGTCCGTGTTTTACCCGCTGGTCACAGGCCGTGCCAAAGGTACAGGTTTGGGACTCAGTATTGCGCAAAACATTATGCACCAACACAACGGAATGATTGAGTGCCAATCTATTCCAGGAAAAACAATATTTAGCCTTTATATACCTTGGGAGTTAAACCATGTCGCGAAATAAAATTTGGGTCATTGATGATGATCGTGCCATGCGCTGGGTGCTGGAAAAAACATTCAAAGAAGAAGGCTTCGAAGTCACAAGCTTTGAAGAGGCACAATCCGCTTTAGATCAACTTGCGGATGATACGCCTGACGTCATTTTGACTGATATTCGTATGCCCGGTATTGATGGTTTGGCTTTTTTAGCCAAAGTCAAAGGGAGTCACCCTGATCTACCTGTAATTATTATGACGGCGCATTCCGATTTAGAGTCTGCGGTGTCGAGTTATCAAACCGGTGCTTTTGAGTACTTACCAAAACCTTTTGATATTGATGAAGCGCTTGCACTGGTCAATCGCGCCATCATGCACATCAATAAACTACAACAACAAGAGTCAGCCAAGTCAGTCAAACCGATTCAAACCACCGAAATTATTGGTGAATCCCCTGCCATGCAGGAAGTATTCCGCGCCATTGGTCGTTTGTCTCAATCGCATATCACGGTTTTAATTAACGGCGAATCGGGTACGGGTAAAGAACTGGTTGCACATGCATTACATCGCCACTCCCCGCGTGGCAGCAAACCCTTTATTGCGCTTAATATGGCAGCGATTCCCAAAGATCTAATCGAAACAGAGCTTTTTGGACATGAGAAAGGTGCATTTACGGGTGCAAACACCCAACGTCAAGGTCGTTTTGAACAAGCCAATGGCGGGACGTTGTTTTTAGATGAAATTGGTGACATGCCATTTGAAACGCAAACCCGTTTACTCCGTGTACTGGCAGATGGTGAGTTTTATCGTGTAGGTGGTCATATTCCAGTACGTGTCGATGTACGTATTGTGGCAGCCACTCATCAAGACTTAGAGAAATTGGTACAAGACGCACGCTTCCGTGAAGATCTATATCATCGCCTTAATGTCATTCGGATTCATATTCCAAAACTTGCACATCGTTCAGAAGATATTCCAATGTTGGCGCAACATTTTCTAGCACGTGCGGGCAAAGAGCTTGGTGTAAGCCCAAAAATTCTGCGCTCTGAAACCATTGCTTATATGCAGCAGTTGCCATGGCAAGGCAATGTGCGTCAGCTTGAAAATACCTGTCGCTGGCTAACGGTGATGATTACAGGTCGCGAAGTTTATCCAGAAGATTTACCGTCTGAGTTAAAACAACTTCCAATTCAAAAATCGGATGATCCCAATCATCCGCACCAAGGCGCAGAACGTGTCTCGATTCAACATTGGGATGAATTGCTCAACCAATGGGCAATTCAGAAACTTAAAAATGGTGAAATGAAGTTGCTTGATATCGCAACCCCAATGTTTGAGCGCACTTTAATCAATGCTGCACTGCAACAAACCCGCGGTCGTAAACGCCATGCCGCCGAACTTTTAGGTTGGGGACGAAATACCCTGACCCGTAAACTGAAAGAGCTGGGTATGGACACGGTGGATGAAGAGGAAGAAGAAATCATCAGCTCCCTCAGCGAATAATCCATTTTTTATTCAATGTGTGTTTAACCAAATGCACATTGAATTCAGCGAATAATCGGTTATTCATAGATAAACCATCATTGAGTTGATTTATGAAAATAACCTCAAGATTATTCGCTTTTACGTTATATACAACCCCACTTTTTATTCCGCTATCCGCATATGCGACTGTCGGTGGTGGACAGCATTTAGAATTCTTGGGTTATGAACCTAAAGATCAAAAACTCTATGTATTAAGGCATTTCGAAGATGGCCGTGGACGGCTTCCACAGCTGTATTATTATCAATTTTCAACACAATCCACACTTAAACCTCAGATGATTAGAGTTAATTCGCTATACATCAACCCTAAAACAAGAAAGATCGATTACGATCAGGATGATGCTCAGTTTAATCAACAGCTCAGCAAAATCAAAAAACGGCTTAAACCGCTCGTCAAAATTAAATCCGAGCAAATCAAATTGGATTTAAGTCAAAAATCTCAAAAGCATGTGCCGTCTATTTTTAGTGAATTAAGTAAAATCGTGCAGTATCGCTTTAGGTATCAACTTTACAATCCCACACATCAAAGTCACAAACAAGAAGCTATAAGTTACACCCCCAAGATCAGAGTAAATCAGGCGTACAGTATTCCTCATCAGCGCCAACAAATTGCAACTGTCACTTATATGGCTTTCCCCGAGGAAGGTGGATATAACACTGAAGAGCCAGTTTTACTTATACCCAAAAAATAGAATCATCATTGATCAGTAGATAAAGATAATTACGTAAAGATAAATACCTAAAATAAAAAGATAATTACGTAAAGATAAATACCTAAAATAAATAGATAAAACAAAAGCCTCAATCAAGGCTTTTGTTTTTCATTACAGTTACAACCATAACAATATATAGATCTTTTTAATTAAGCTGCACTTCGCTCTGCAATCGGCACAACTTTACGAAGTTCAGGACCTGTATAATCAGCACTTGGGCGAATAATACGGTTATCTGCACGTTGCTCCATCACATGTGCCGCCCAACCTGTTACACGCGACATTACAAAGATTGGGGTAAACAGTTTGGTTGCGATATCCATAAAGTGATACGCCGAAGCATGGAAGAAATCAGCATTACAGAACAGTTTCTTCTCACGCCACATCACTTCTTCACAGCGTACAGAGACTGGATAAAGTACCGTATCCCCCACATCTTTGGCTAACTTTTCAGACCAAATTTTGATGATGTCATTACGTGGATCATTGTCTTTATAAATCGCATGACCAAAGCCCATGATTTTTTCTTTACGCTCAAGCTTACCCAGCATTTCACGTTCAGCTTCTTCAGGAGACGTCCAGTTTTCAATCATTTCCATTGCAGCTTCATTTGCCCCCCCATGCAGTGGACCACGAAGCGAACCAATGGCACCAGTAATACATGAATGCATATCGGATAATGTCGATGCACATACACGTGCTGTGAAGGTTGAGGCATTGAACTCATGCTCTGCATATAAAATAAGTGAAACGTTCATCACTTGCTCATGCAATTCATTTGGTTTTTCACCACGCAGTAAATGTAGGAACTGTGCACCAATTGAATCATCATCGGTGTTTTCTTCTACACGTACGCCATCATGGCTAAAACGATACCAATAGCAAATGATTGCAGGCAATGTTGCTAAAATACGATCTGCAACATCTTGCTGTGCATCAAAGGAGGATTCAGTTTCCAAGTTACCCAACATAGAAACGCCTGTACGCATCACATCCATCGGGTGCGAATCTGCAGGAATACGCTCAAGAACCTCTTTAAGTGCTTGAGGAAGCTGGCGCAATGATTTTAATTTTGCTTTATACGTTGCAAGTTGCTCAGCAGTGGGCAGTTCACCAAAGAAAATCAGATAAGCGACTTCTTCAAATTGGCAGTTCTCGGCCAAGTCTTTCACGTCATAACCACGATAGGTTAGACCTGCACCACTTTTACCAACAGTAGAGAGTGAGGTTTTGCCTGCCACTTGTCCGCGCAGTCCTGCGCCAGTCAGTACTTTTCCTTCAGCCATTTTTTTATTTCTCCTGAGTGAACAATTTATCTAAAGTATTTTCAAAAGTGTGGTAATCCAAAAATTCGTAGAGTTCTTTTCGTTGTTGCATTTTGTCCAGTACGTTCACTTGCGTACCTTCACCCCGAATCGCGTGCATAACTTCTAGTGCAGCCTTTTGCATCGCACGTGTTGGTGACAATGGGTATAGCACCATCGCAATACCTTGCTCACCTAGCTCATCTTTGGTGTAGTACGGGGTATCGCCAAACTCAGTAATATTGGCAAGGACGGGAACGCCTACAGCATCACATACTGTTTTATACATGGTAATGTCGGTCATTGCTTCAGCGAAGATCGCATCGGCACCCGCCTCGACGCATGCACAGGCACGATCGATCACGGCATTTAAGCCTTCTTTTTGTAAGGCATCTGTACGCGCCATGACCACAAAGTTTGCATCAGTTTTGGCATCAACAGCGGCTTTAATCCGATCCACCATTTCTTGCTGGGTCACAATTTCTTTATTTGGACGGTGACCACAGCGCTTTTGTGCCACTTGATCTTCAATATGAACTGCTGCTGCGCCGGCTGCAATCATTTGCTTAACGCTACGGGCAATGTTAAATGCACCGCCCCAGCCTGTATCGATATCGACCAGTAAAGGCGTGTCTACACGCTCAGTAATACGACGAACATCTTCCAAGACATTGTCTAAGCTGGTCATACCCAAATCTGGCAAACCGTAAGAATAGTTTGCAACGCCAGCACCCGATAAATAAATGGCTTTGTAACCGACTTGTTTTGCCATCATCGCGGCATAGGCATTCACTGTACCTATAATTTGTAGTGGCTTTTCAATTTCTAATGCTTGTCTAAATTTTAAGCCTGCAGACGTTTGTTCTGTCATATCCCTTTCCACAGTATTTACTATAATTATCGAAGTTTGAGTATATCGAGAATTTGCTTTTCTGAAATGACTTTATAGTGCTTTTGCTCTAAAACTTTAGCCACATAAAAGTGAATATCCATTCATTTTTTCTAAAATGCAGCATTGTTACGGTTTTTTTCGGCACAGTAATCTGTACATAAATTTGCTATGATGGCGAGATAAATTTTATTTTTGGTCGATTTTATACAATATGAATGATTTAGCTCAATTAGAACCCCTAACTCGAGATTTACCACACACCAAACGTGGTCATGAACGCTGTTTAGCGCTTTTATTGAGTGCCAATGATTTATTCCTTGAACGTGGCTATGATGCCGTTTCACTGGATGATATTGTCAATCATGCGGGCGGCTCGAAAGCCTCTATTTATAAATATTTTGGCAATAAAGATGGCTTATTTACGGCTATTTGTGATTATCGCCGTGAATTGTGCTTTAAGAATGTATGCATTCCGTTTGACCCTGAAGTAGATAACTTCCGAAACTATCTGATCAACACCTTGCTCAATTTTTATAATTTCATTAAAAAGCCCGATAACACTGCATTTATGCGTTTGGTCTTTGAACAAGCCCAGCGCAATCCAGAACTTGCGCTTTATATTCATGAAAAAGGACCGAAACAGGTTCAACTTGATATTGCTCATGCCTTAGAAAAAGCCGATCAAAAAGGCGTTTTAAAATGTGAAAATCCGTTATTTTCTGCACAGCTTTATTTCGGTATTTTAAGAAATTTAGAATGGTGTATTTTAATGGGGATTCCTATTAGCGAATCTGATCAAGAAAACATCAATTACATTGCATATTCTGTTGATCGCTTCTTAGACGGCCATCAAAAAGTCTAGTTTTTTTGCAATTATATGTACTTATAGTATATTAGTTGATTCTCTGTTTTTCTCACCAACCAACAATCTATTCTGGTTCAATACGCTATTGGCCTAGCAATGATTGTGGAGTAACCATGGCTCTACGACATTTTCTTACTTTACGTGACCTTTCTACTGCAGAATTAAACCGCATCATTGAGCGTGCAATTGAATTAAAACGCATGCAACATCGCAATGACGTCTACCAACCTTTCGTTGGTAAAGTAATGGGAATGATTTTCGAAAAATCGAGTACACGTACCCGCGTTTCATTCGAAGCTGGTATGAGCCAGTTCGGTGGTAGTGCAATTTTTCTATCTTCACGCGATACCCAATTGGGTCGCGGCGAACCAATTGAGGATTCAGCACGTGTAATCTCAAGCATGCTTGATATCGTGATGATTCGCACCTTCGGTCATGACATTGTGACACGTTTTGCCGAATATTCTAAAGTGCCTGTGATTAACGCGTTAACGGATGATCATCACCCATGTCAGTTACTGGCAGACGTACAAACCTACGTTGAGCATCGCGGTTCGATTCAAGGTAAAACCGTGGCTTGGATTGGTGACGGCAACAATATGTGTAATTCATATATTGAAGCTGCGCACATGTGGGGCTTTAAGCTGAAAATTGCCGCACCTAAAGGCTACGAGCCAAAAGCTGAGTTTATGTCTGAATTTGCACATTGTGCAGAATTGGTCAGCTCTGCTGAAGATGCTGCGGTAAATGCCGATATGATCGTGACTGATGTCTGGGCGAGCATGGGGCAAGAAGAAGAGCAAAAAATCCGTGAAGCTGCATTTGCTGATTATCAAGTGAATGAGCGCTTAATGGATTTGGCACATCCAGACTGCTTGTTCATGCACTGCTTACCTGCACACCGTGGTGAAGAAATTTCTGAACATATGCTGGATCATAAAAATGCCGTGGTCTGGGATGAAGCAGAAAACCGTTTACATGCGCAAAAAGCGTTGGTTGAATTCTTAATCAATGAAAATTTAAAAAAAGATTAATTGCTTAGCGTCCATTTTTTTTGCAAGATTAAAGCACCTTCGGGTGCTTTTTTTTGGCTTGAATAATATTCATTTAGTCGAAATATTCATTGCATAACACTATATTCAAACCACAAAAAATCCCATTAAAAAAGCCCACACCAGCGTGCAGGCTTTTATTAAAACTAAACTTCAGTTTAGTTACATGATTCTCTGTTTACGATTCTTTGATTAATGCTCTTCTTTTAAGTACTTCGGCTCTTTGGGTAGCTTTAAACTACACAAGAAACAGATCACGAGCATGACGATCACATACGCAAAGAAGCTGTTTTCGATACCTGCAGATTTAAACTGCAAGGCAACGGAAGGCGCAGATCCACCAAAAATTGCATTACCCACGGCATAGGAGAAGCCCACACCTAAAGCACGTACATGTGTTGGGAACATTTCAGCTTTAACAATCCCACTGATGGAAGTATAGAAGCTCAACAGTAGCATCAGGAAAATGAGTAAGGCTGCCACCATGAATGGCGAATAACTAAAATGACGCATACCAATCGCCATAACGGGATAAATAAAGATCGCCATCAATCCGCTAAACAATAGCATTGAATTTCGACGACCAATTTTATCGGACAATATACCAAAGAATGGCTGTGCCACCATCAGTACAAAAATACAGCCGGTCATAATCAGACCCACCGTTTTTGCATCGATACCAATATTGGTTAAATAAGTTTTTGAATAAACCGTAATGACATAGAAGCTCAGTGAGCCTGCAGAAGTATAACCCACGACTAAAAGGAAGGTTCTCCAGTGGTTTTTAAACAATTCTTTTAAGCTACCTGATTCTTCTTTATCACTTTCATCTACAGAAAGTGTTTCTTCTAAACGACTACGCGCCAGTAAAGATAAAATCGCAGCAACACCACCAATCACAAATGGAATACGCCATCCACCATCAAGAAGTTGCTGTTCGCTCATAAAAGTCAGGAATAACACACCCAGTAAACTGGCAAGCAACTGACCACCTGTTAGGGTTACATACTGAAAAGATGAGAAAAATCCACGTTGACCTTTAAGACCCAATTCACTCATATAGGTTGCAACAGCGCCATACTCACCGCCTACAGATAAACCTTGCAGCAAGCGCACCATTAACAACAAGAATGGCGCTGCCATGCCTACTTGTTCATAAGTGGGTAGCATCGCAAATAAGAACGAGCTTACTGCCATGAGGCAAATCGAGATCACCATCGATTTTTTACGACCATGTTTATCCGCGATACGTCCAAACAACCAACTTCCGATGGGACGCATAAAGAAACTGGCAGCAAATACACCCCAGACATAAATCGACTGCGTTGAGGGGTCCATATCTGGTGCGGTTAAGGCTTTGGTAAAGTACACAGCGAAAACGGCATAAATATAAAAGTCAAACCATTCCACAAGGTTACCGGAGGCTGCGCCTACAATTCCCTTAATACGACTGGCCTTTTCTTGTTTGGTATAGGTTTGGCTCATAGAAAGTCCATCCTTGTATAATTGTGCAACCTATTGAATGCTTGGCTAAATTTTCACTCATCTAGCCTGCTTACCGTCTTTCTCATGATGAATTTTAAAACGTGTTTATCGCATGACCAAAGTATGACCCAGTGCACAATATCGTTTTAAACTCTATTTTTATCAATTTTCAATCCATTTAAAACGCAACCAAAAAGATCAAAATCGCCTTTTATGTTCATTTAAAAGACTAAATGTCACACAATTATACGCCTTAAATTTTTATCCATTTTCATTTCTTGACAAAAAAAGAACCTGAAAATAAGCCAGAGTACATTGACCCAGTGCTCATTTAATCAAATACTCTATTTACAGTGGTATTTAACGCACTAAACCCTGTGGCTGAAGAATGATAATGGCTGCGCCCAGCAAAACCACACTCCCGCCTAAAATATCCCAAGGACTTAAATACACTCGATCTACGAAACGAAGCCAAAGCAGCGCTGAAAAAATATAAACGCCACCATAGGCTGCATAGATACGACCTGATGCAGCAGGATGAAGCGTCAACAGCCAAACAAAAACAGCCAAAGCCAGTACTGTAGGAATCCAAAGCCACTGCGACTTCTGCTGATTTAAAATCAGATAAGGAAAATAACACCCCAAAATTTCCATAAGTGCGGTGATCAAAAACAAAGCCACTGTACTGAATACTTTTGTGATTTGAATATCCATAGCGCTTCTCAAATGTGGTGACGACGGATGCAAGTCATATATATTTTATGTGTAAAGTAAATAAAAACCCGTGCAAGCACGGGTTTTTATTTAACATTTAAGGTTTAAGCAGGTTCTGCAGCTTGATCTTCAAATACTTCTAAATTTAGACCCACTGCTTTGCCATTTTCCTTTTTAGCAGTGACTGCAACATTCCCGCCATGCTCAGCCAACTCACCAAATAAGATCATTTCGGCAAGCGGTTTTTTCAAATGTTCTTGGATCAGACGCTGCATCGGACGTGCACCCATTAAGCGATCATAGCCGTGTTCGATCATCCAATCACGGGCACTTTGATCCACTTCAAGTACCACTTTTTTATCATCCAATTGCGCCTGCAATTCTGTCAGGAATTTATCTACCACAGACTCAATCACCGTCGAAGGTAATGCTTTAAATTGAATCACACCGTCTAAACGGTTACGGAATTCAGGTGAGAATGCACGCTTCATTGCTTCTTGGTTGTCATTACTATTGTCTTGCTCAGTGAAACCAATGCTGGTGCGTGAAATACTTTCAGCACCAATATTGGTGGTGAGCACAATAATCACATTACGAAAATCTGATTTACGTCCGTTGTTGTCGGTTAAAGCACCATGATCCATGACTTGCAGTAACAAATTAAAGACATCTGGATGTGCTTTTTCAATTTCGTCCAATAACAACACGCAGTGCGGATTTTTATGAATCGCGTCTGTCAGCAATCCACCTTGGTCATAACCCACATAACCCGGAGGCGCACCAATTAAACGTGACACCGCATGGCGTTCCATATATTCAGACATATCAAAACGAACCAGCTCCACCCCAAGCAACTTAGACAACTGCTTGGTGACTTCGGTTTTACCCACACCTGTAGGACCTGCAAATACAAAGTTACCGACTGGCTTATCGGGTGCTTTTAAACCTGCGCGTGAAAGTTTAATCGCAGATGCAAGCGCCGTAATGGCTTCATCTTGACCAAAGACCACACGTTTTAAATCACGCTCAAGGAATTCAAGCACAGATTTGTCATCTTTAGACACCGTTTTCGGTGGAATCCGTGCAATTTTAGACACGATATCTTCAACGTTTTCAACAGTAATCACTGAATTATCTTGCTCAGCTTTAAGGCGGCGCTGTGCACCTGCTTCATCAATTACATCAATCGCTTTATCTGGCAAAAAACGATCATTAATAAACTTAGCCGAAAGCTCAACAGCTGAAACTAGCGCTTGATCTTCATACTGAACATGATGAAATTCTTCAAATTTAGATTTTAAACCACGTAAAATATCAATAGTTTCTGAAATAGACGGCTCATTCACATCAACTTTTTGGAAGCGACGTGATAAAGCATGATCTTTTTCAAATACTTGACGATATTCTTGAAAAGTGGTTGAACCGATGCAGCGCAAACTTCCATTGGCTAATGCAGGCTTGATCAGGTTCGATGCATCCATGGTGCTGCCCATACTTGAACCTGCACCAATGATCATATGAATTTCATCAATAAATAAAATCGCTTCAGGTTTTTTCTTCATTGCGTTTAAGAGCTGTTTCAAACGCTTTTCAAAATCACCGCGGTATTTAGTGCCGGCAACCAATGAACCAATGTCTAAACTGTAGACTTCAGCATTTTCAAGTGGTTTCGGTGCTTTACCATTGACAATTAACCAAGCCAAGCCTTCAGCAATTGAGGTTTTACCCACGCCTGGATCACCGACCAATAGCGGGTTATTTTTGCGTCGACGGCAAAGAATTTGTGCAGTACGCTCAATTTCTTTTTCACGACCAATCAGTGGATCCGTTTTGCCTTTTTGCGCTTCTGCATTCAAGTTAACGGTGTAAAGCTCAAGCGGTCCTGCATTTGCAGATGCGCCTGTTTCACCATCTAAGTCTTCAGACTCTTCTTCAACTTGGATTTCTTCTTTACGACCACCATGTGCTAGGTACTGCGTCAAAGTTAAACGATTAATTTGATGGCGTTTAAGCAAGTAAACTGCGAAAGAGTCACGCTCAGAGTACATTGCAACCAAGACGTCTGCACCTTCAACGGTACGGTCTCCACCGCTTGATTGCACATGGAAAATAGCGCGCTGTAAAATACGATCAAAACTTTCTGTTGGATGAGGTGCTTGCTCACTGTTTTCACCCAGCTTAGGCGTATGCTGCTCTACATATTCTTCTAATTCTTTACGTAAGCTCACAATTTCTGCGCCACATGCTTTTAAAGCATTGACTGCCGAATCATTGTCTAACAAAGCCAATAATAAATGTTCTACGGTCAGAAACTCATGTCTCTTTTGACGAGCCATGCTAACAGCCAAACGTAATGAAACTTCTAATTGACGACTGAGCATGAGATCCCCCTTATTCTTGTGGCTCAATCTGACAAAGCAATGGATGGCTTTGAGATCGAGCGTAATTATTGACTTGGTTTGCTTTTGTTTCTGCAATGTCTCTTGGATAGACGCCAGCAATACCTTTACCTTCATAATGTACTGTTAGCATTACTTCAGTGGCTTGGTCAAGGTTCAATGCGAAGTATTGTTGTAAAACTTCAATTACAAAATCCATGGGTGTGTAATCGTCATTCAACAAAACCACATTATATAAAGGTGGTTTCTTAAATTGCGGTGGTGCTGTCTCGACGGCAATATCGCCTTCTTGATCATGATCAGCATCACCATTGTGCGAGTCGCCTAAACGAGGATTAAAATGCCAATCTATATAACCTGACTGATCAAATGATAATTTAATATCTTTTAAACAGGCTTGACGCTTATTACTTCGCATAATTCTCTAAATCTACAATTATTGGGAGTTAGCAGCAGCTTGTGGAATTTCGGCTGCAAGTGCTGATGTGGTTTCAACTGCTTGCCCACGTTGCCAGCTAAAACGCTTGGTGACAGGTGTGGAACCTTTCACACGAACCTCGATGAACTGCGGGCTAAAGCCTTTAGGCATGGTCCAGCGACCCGTTAGGCGTTGATAATCTTCAAAATTAAAATCATTTTCCGCAATAGGCACAACCAAAACTTCGGTGCCTTGAATCAGTCTTAACTCAATTTCACCTGAAGCACGGCGCTTGTTTGGGCTCACCTGAACCAAATCAATTTGATATTCATAGGCATTTTCAGGCAATGAGGTCACGCCCAAGTTTTGCACGGTTAAACTCAAACCACCACGTTGACGCAGCACTTCACGATAAATCGCGCTCATGCCTTGAATTTGAACTTTATCTGCTTTGGCCTGATTCAGCGCAGCATACATATCATTAGAGTTGGTCACTGCAACATCACGTTCTTGAACAGCCGTATTTAAGCTTTTATTCAATACACTTAGATCATTTTTCTGCTTTTCAACCACTTCAACCAGTTGCTCCGCATCGGCATCATAACCCACAACGGTGAGTCCTTGACGATGACCTACGGTATAACCTAACAGCATACTGCCTGCACACAGTACAACTCCACCCACCAAAAGTGGTGTGTTTCCTTTAAATAAAGATGTTTTGGTCTTCTTTGTAGGCTGAGGTAAGCTATGAATTTCTGTGTTCGGCATCGTAATCTCTAAATATTATTAGTATCAAGACACACATTTAACGCTAAAGTTAAATGTGTGTGAAGTTGAAAACGGTTTCTTATGGTAATAATCCGATGTTTTGTAAGCCTGCATCTTCTGCAAAGCCAAACATCAAGTTCATATTTTGTACTGCTTGCCCCGCTGCACCTTTGACCAGGTTGTCTTGTACAGACAAAACCACCAACTTTTTCGGTTGGGGTTTATACAATGCAATACGCAGTTGGTTGGCACCGCGTACTGAGCGCGTTTCAGGTGAACTGTTCGCTGGCATCACATCGACAAACGTTTCATTGGCATAGAATTGCTCATACAATGCTTGTAAATCTAAAGCATCGCCTGCATCAGTCAAATCCACATAAATCGTGCTGAGCATACCACGAATCATCGGTACCAGATGCGGTACAAAGACAATGTGATCAAACACATCTTTCAAACCCGAAATATTTTCTAAGGCTTCCACAATTTCAGGCTGATGACGATGTCCAGCCACGCCGTAGGCTTTAAAGTTATCAGCATTTTCAGAATAGATCATACCTAAGCTTGCTTTACGTCCTGCGCCTGATACACCTGACTTTGCATCAATAATAATGCTTTCAGGTTTCACTAAAGCGTCAGTGTGTTTAAACAACGGTGCTAGACCAAGCTGAACTGTGGTTGGATAGCAACCTGGATTACCAATCACTTGGGCATTTTTAATTTTTTCACGATTGAGTTCTGATAAACCGTAAACAGAATCTTTTAACAATTCTGGACACGCATGTTGCATGCCGTACCATTTTTCAAATTGTTCTAAATCTTGTAAACGAAAATCTGCGGCTAAGTCTATAACTTTGGTATTTGCAGCCACCAATTCTTCGGCATGTTTCATTGCTACGCCATGGGGGGTCGCAAAGAATACGACATCGCATTGTTTAAGCGCTTCAATATTTAGATCTGAATAGCAAAGGTCTGTATGTCCACGTAGATTTGGGAACATATCATCGACACGGCGACCATTTTCAGTACGTGAAGTCAGTACTTTTACCTGTACGTTTGGGTGTCGTAGTAAAAGACGTAACAATTCAACGCCTGTATAACCTGTACCACCCACAATACCTACTGAAATCACGATGTTTACCTCTGTTTTGAGTGTTTCTAACAATGTTGAGAAGTATGACAGGAAGTTTTGAATTTCTGAACTGTTTTGCTCAGGTTTAAGTTCCTTTATTGCTCATTCTATTTTCTCACTTGTAATTGATAAAAATATACGCATAATTATTTTAGAGTATTTACTCTAATTTCAATAATAGGAACAATGCGTCATGATAGGATCACGTGAATGGATGACATTAAGTGAGGGCAAGCTGAACTTCAAAGAGAAAACTCAGCTCATTAAACAGGTTTTAGTTCCTGCGACTTTGAATTACAGTAAAACATTTATAAGGCAGTCCAAAAACTCACAACACTTTGAACTTAAGAATATTCAAATCCCCGATACTTCTATTGTTAAAGAAGCAATTTTTGAACTGGAAAATACACAGAATCAAGCAATCATTCATCACTCATGGCGTAGTTATATTTGGGGTGTTGCCATTGCACAAATTCAAGATTGGCAATTTGATGAAGAAAGCTTATTGATCGCGAGTTTGATGCATGACCTGAGTCTAATTGAGCATTTAGAACACTACTCTTGTCAATGCTTTACTTTTGAAAGCTCCTTACGCTCAGAAAGCTTATGTGTGAAACATCATTATCCTAAAGATAAAATAGACAATATTTCTAATGCGATCTGCTTACATATGAATGGTCATTTAGACAAAAATAATCAAAATTTATCTAAAGAAGTCTTACTACTTCAAAAAGCAACCTCATGTGATGTGATTGGAACTGATCTTGGTCATTTATCCATAGCATTTAAAGATGAGGTACTCTCACATTACCCACGATCAAATTTCAATTCGACATTTAAAAAACTATTAAAAACTGAAACCAAAAAAAATCCCGATTCTAGAACAGCTTTACTGAGCAAATTAGGTTTGCCATTGATGATTTCAATGAATACATTTAAGGAATAGAATATGGACAATAACAATTTAATCCAAGCAACCATTCACTTTCATCAATATCCAATTAAAGTTGATGTTTATTCAAATCCAAGTCACCAACATAGTGTCATTATTTTACCTGCGCTCGGGATCACCATCCAAAAATATCAGAAATTGATTGGCTTACTTGTAGATCATCATTTCAATGTCATTGCAGCAGATTACCCTCATTGTGGTCGAAACACGCCTCTTGTTTCATCCGAAATTGATTTTGGTTATAAAGATTTACTGACAGATTTTATACCTCAACTTGAGCAAATTTCTCGAGACACTTTTGGACAAGAACCTATTTTATTAGGTCACAGTTTAGGTGGGCATTTAGCAACACTGTACGCTCAAAATCACGCTATAAAAGTGATCGGAATCGCAACTGGAAACATTGGTCTAAAATATTGGGATTTAAACGGTAAGTTCAATATTTTAAAAGCTGTGACTATAATCAATGCGATGATATTGAAGGATGGGTACTTTGCAGGATACAAAATTGCTTTTGGCAACCGTGAAACAAAAACTCTTATGCGCGACTGGTCTAAGGTGATTTTTACTGGAAATTATAAGCACATCCAAAATGACCAATCCGTAAGTCACCAACCTGCTCTTTTCATTCATTTAAAAGAGGATGACTTTGCGCCAATGAGTTCAATGCTCGGTTTAAGTCGGTATTTTGACGATCCCACAGTAAAAACATTAAACTTAACAAACACGCTCAAAGGCAATCAACATTCAGCATGGATTAAACAGCCTGACGAAATTGTGAAATTAATTAAGAGTTGGACACATTGAAAAACCGTTATCTAAACCTATGAAATATTTAACCATTAGATTTATATTTTAAATATTTCTTATAAATCAAAATATTGGAATAAATAATGCGACTCTAATATCAAGTCTTAAGAAAAAGACGATAGAGTTTTTTTAAAAATATTGGGAGAAAATTTACATGAATTATTTTGATTTGAAAGATTTTGAAATAGGAAAAATAAAGATGATGAAGAAACAATATTAAAGTTAACTCTAAAAAATATAGCTTTCTCATTAGTTTAAATCAACTAATCCACCACCACGGCATTGGAGTGGTTTTTAAAATTTTCCGATGCTGTTGAAAATTTACATCATACTTTTGAACTTCATTCCAAAAACTTGCACTGTGATCAAAGTGTTTAGTATGAGCAAGCTCATGTACACAGACATAGCGTGTAATTTCTTTCGAAAATAAAACTAAGCCCGAATTCAACATAATGTCATGCTTTGAGGTGCAACTTCCCCAACGTGTCTTCGGCTGCCGAATAGAACACTTCCCATAATGCAAATCACATGCTTGACTCACTTCTTGCAAATAAACAGGTAAATGCTGTTTTGCATACGCAATCACAAATGCTTTTAAATATGCTTCTGGTTGACGATCACTGATCAAAAGCTGATGATTTTCAATGTCTAAATTAAAAGATTTTTTTTGTGTTTGATAGATAACAGTGAAAGGCTGATTTACATTAAACAGCTTTAATTCTGTTGGTAATGTTTTATCAATATGAATGATTTTTTCTTGTTGTTTCTGCCAAGTCTCAATCAACCATTGCTCAGATTGATCGATAAACTGCTGGATTTGACGCTTTGTACAAAATACAGGTGCAGTTAAACGAATCTGAGTCTGATCTACTCGTAGGCGAAGTCGTGTAGAGCGGATATTCCGAGTGATTTGAATTTCAGGTAAGTCAGATAGAGTCATATTGTTCTTTTAATTTTAAAATCCTCCCCAACCCTCCTTTTTTAAAGGAGGGAGCAAAACCTAATTCTATGCGAAATTATGGGTTTTAAATCCCCCTTTAGCAAAGGGGAAATAGGGGGATTTTATAGTACAAGTTAAACCGCAGTACGCTCTTCAATACCGTTGTCTGTCGCCACCACAGCAACATCCGCTTTATTGATTGCGAAAATACCATTACACACCACACCTGGAATGTCATTGATATCTTTTTCAAGCTGCAAAGCGTTTAAAATATTCAAGTTATGAACATCTAAAATCACATTACCATTGTCTGTCACTACGCCTTCACGATAGACAGGGTCACCGCCCATAGAGACGATTTTACGTGCTACAGCAGAACGCGCCATTGGAATCACTTCAACTGGAAGTGCAAAACCACGACCCAATTGATCCACCCATTTTGAGTCATCGACGATACAAACGAATTTTTTAGCAATCGATGCCACAATTTTTTCACGCGTCAAGGCAGCACCACCACCTTTGATCATATGCATATGACGGTCAATTTCATCCGCACCATCGACATACGCATCTAAACCACCAACATGGTTCATGTCCACCACTTCAATGCCTAATTTTTTAAGACGTTGTGCAGTCGCTTCTGAACTTGCAACCGCCGCCTCAAGTTGCAGCTCTGGCAATAATTCAATGAGGAAATTTACAGTACTTCCTGTACCGACACCCAAAATACCGCCTTTCGGTAAGTGCTTTAACGCAGCTTTCGCGGCAGCTTGTTTCTTTTCATCTTGGGTAGCATACAGACTCATAACTTGGCTCAACTAAATTTTGACATTTGTTGCTGATTTTACAGCCTAAATGTACAGGGGTTTGTTACAATAAATGCCTATTTTAAACTGTTAGATGGAAAATTAACATGCTGTCTCGTATGGTTCGACAAATATTACAAGCAACAGTCTACGATGTTGCAATTGAAACCCCACTCGAAGCAGCACCCCGAATTAGTGAAAAACTGAATAATAACATTCGCTTTAAACGCGAAGACTTACAACCCGTATTTTCATTCAAATTACGTGGCGCGTATAACCGCATTAGCCAACTGCCAAAATCACAACTTGAACGCGGTGTGATTACAGCATCGGCAGGAAATCATGCGCAAGGCGTAGCACTATCTGGTCAAAAGCTTGGAATTCGCGCGATTATTGTCATGCCAAAAACCACACCTGACATTAAAGTTCAGGCTGTAAAGCGCTTAGGTGGTGAAGTAGTGTTATATGGTGACTCTTTCGATGTTGCCAATAAATATGCGATTCAACGTGCAACTGATGAAAGTATGACTTTTATTCCGCCTTATGACGATGAACTGGTCATGGCAGGTCAAGGCACCATTGCCAATGAAATTTTACGTCAATGGCGTGATGTCGATTATGTTTTTGTCGCAGTTGGTGGTGGCGGTCTGATCGGCGGTGTAGCGGCGTACTTGGGTGAAGTTGCCCCACACGTTAAAGTGATTCCTGTTGAATATGATGAATCTGCTTGCCTTAAAGCAGCCTTTGAATCTGGCGAACGTGTAATTTTACCTTCTGTAGGTTTATTTGCAGATGGCACGGCGGTAGCGCAAATTGGTGAAAAGCCATTTGAAGTGATTCAATGGATAAAGTCTGATAACTCAGGTCCTATCGTTGAACGCGAAGTGGTGCTCGTGAACACAGACGAGATCTGTGCTGCCATTAAAGACACCTATGATGAATGTCGAAGTATTGTTGAACCTTCAGGTGCGATGGCGCTTGCGGGCATTAAAAAATACGTTGCTCAGCACGGTATAGAAAACAAAAACATGGTGTCAATTGTTTGCGGTGCAAACATGAACTTTGATCGCCTACGCTATATCGCTGAGCGGACTGAACTAGGTGAACGTAAAGAAGCGATTTTTGCAGTCACCATTCCAGAAGAAAAAGGTTCATTCCTAAATTTCTGCCGTGCGCTTCAAGGTCGTAACATCACTGAATTTAACTACCGTGCCAGTGATTCATCTGCCGCTCAAGTCTTTGTCGGTATTAGCTTAAAAGAGGGTGAAAAAGAGCGCCATGATATTTTTGACTTACTCAAAGTCCAATATGATGTCGATGATTTATCAGATGACGAAGTCGCAAAACTTCATATTCGTTATTTGATTGGTGGTCATGCCAATATTGAAAATGAGCGCTTGTTCCGTGTCGAATTCCCTGAACGCCCAGGTGCTTTACTCACCTTCTTGGATCGACTTGGCCCTACGCATAACATTACCCTTTTCCATTACCGTAATCATGGTGCTGCGGAAGGTCGTGTCTTAGTCGGGCTTGAAGCAACGGACGCCAAACAAAACCCAGATGGACTGATTGAGACCTTAGAAAGCATCACCTATCCATACGATGAAATTACTAACAACTTGGGTTATCAGCGTTTCTTAAAATAAGTCATTACTATTATTTAAAAAAAGAGCTTCAAAGATGAAGCTCTTTTTCATGACGAAATTGCTAGTAAATCGCTATATTTAGATCGCCATCATCATTAAAAGCTTGATTGAATTCTTGAACGATCATCTCAAGTTGCTGCTGATTTTGGGTAGGAAGGAGTAACCAGTAGGGATTTTCCCGATACACCACCAATAACGACAATTGATGCTCTTCTGCAACTTTTTTAATGTTATCGAAAATAATCGTCTCAGTGTGCTCCGTGAGATCCATTTCTTGATTAAATAACTCTTGTTCAAAGCCCTCTTCATTTTGTTCAAATAAGTTCGAAAGTTGCTGATCAATATCATTGTTTAACTGCTGTGTATTGACATTAGACTTCTTTCATAAGTCATTTTTTATTCAGCTCCATGTTGTAAATTCCAGCAATTAAATTGAATCTTAAGCCCAGTCTTTTTCCACGGTTACGATATCGCTCAGCAAGAATTTTGAAAGTTTTCAAACTACCAAATATATGCTCAATGCCAATTCTCCTTTTATTGATTTCTTGATTATACATTTTTAGCTCAGGATCCAGTTTGCAGCGCTTTTTTGCTTTTAATGGCAATAGGCTATTCGCATATACTGCATAAATCCCTTGATAGCCTTTATCTGCAAGAATGAAGGCACCTATAGGAATCTGATTCAAGTTACGTTTGAAGAGTTCAAAATCATGTACAGCACCACGACTCGTGCATAAACTTAGAATTTTCTGAGTCTTATAATGAATGATGGCTTGAACTTTGAAAGTATGTGCCTTCTTCTTCCCACTATAGCTTTTCTTCTGTTTTTTTAGGCCTTTGTATTGTAATTTCTGTGGCATCTACGATCACCACATTCCAATCAATGCCTTCGCCTTCTGGCAAATCCTTTGGTAAATTAAATAAATTCGACTTGATGAGGCAGTCCTCTACGTGGCGGACGATTCTTGAAGCTGTAGGCTCTGAAACACCATAACTTGTTGCGACATGGAACAATGTTCGGTATTCACGCCAATAACTTAAGCAGGCTTTGTTGCACAAATGCTTGAGAGGCAGAGCTATCCCAAAGGATCCAAATTTAAGATACAATTTGGGTATGAGGGCGGCCTAATTCCGTGAATTTATTCAAGACTGCTACACGTGCATGAATCTCATTCACCTGACTAGAGAAACTCCTTGCCGTTAATTTATCTCCCAATAATTTGATGCAATGCATCTTGGTTTCTACCAAACTTCGACGATGATAACCGGACCATTTTTTCCAAAGGGCTCTTCCTGAGAAGCACTGCTTCGCAAGATTGACTGTTTTCAATAACTCATTCCGCTCTATAGACCTCGCTTGTTTGTCTTTCCAAGGCTTTGCATTCTTTCTTGGCGGAATCACAGCATGCGCTTGTCGATCTGAAATGACTTGTCGGCAGTGTTTCGTGTCATAAGCCCCATCTGTATAGACAGAGTCAATCTGCTCATCCAATGGAATTTGAGCAAGCAAGTTGCCAAGAACCTGAGAGTCACTCACATTGTTCGTCGTGAGCTGAACAGCACGTATTTGCAGGGTTTCAGCATTTATACCGATATGAAGTTTACGCCATTGGCGACGGTATTCAGGCTGATGTTTCTTACGTTTCCATTCACCTTCACCTAGAAACTTTAAGCCAGTGGAGTCTATAAGTAGATGCAGTCCATCACGGCTCTTTTGGTAACTAACCGCAATATCAATGTGCTTTTGTCTTCTGCAGAGGGTAGAGTAATCTGGTGCGGTCCAGCCTAATCTACAAAGTTTAATGAGGCTTTGGACAAAGCCTGTGACCATACGTAAAGAGAGTCGAAATAAGGATTTGATCATTAAGCAGCATTGAATAGCTGTATCGGAATATGTTTGATTTCGACCTTGTTTACCTTTTGGCTGAGCATACCATTGAGTGTTAGGATCAAACCAAATGGAGATATTTCCTCGGTTGATTAAGGCTCGATTATAGGAAGACCAATTGGTTGTCCGATAGATTTTAGGTGTTGGCTTATTCATTTAGAAATTATATTGATGAAGATGCCTTTAAGAACAGCTTTGTGCAACAAAGCCACTTAAGCATAGAAGGATTTGATCTTCTATGCTCAATTTAGGTGGTCTGCCTTTGGCAGGAACATGCATATTAAGTTGCTCAACCATTAAATAAAAGGTTGACCATGAGATGCCTGTATATCGCTTGAACTGTGTTTCAGAAAGCTTTTTGAATCGATGTATTTCATTCAAAGATTATGCATGATTATTGAAGAGGCTTTGGTACAAATAATCGGCAAAAGATTGATTATTTTTTGATTTATGAAAGAGATCTATTGAATTTTTTAAAATAGTAATTTTCATCAATACCATTATCAAAATATTCTTTAAGCTCAATATAATGAAAATATTCAGCATCTTGATTGAGCCAATCTCGGAAATAATCAAAATCAGCCTGTTCGCTTTCTAGCGGTTGTTTTAGTTCAGGAATAAGAGATTGTACTAGGCTATAAATGTGTTGTGACATTGTGATCTTCTCTTTATTGATTTTAAATTTATAAAAGTCAGCGCTCAATCTATCAAATTATCAGCCAAAAATATAAACTCAGATCAAAATATAAATCCAATTTGAACTTCATTCAGGAATATTTTAGTTATGGCGCTGTTTGCGGTTATTGGTTTAGGCAGTTTTGGTGCAACGGTTGCTTTAGAACTCACCAGTTTAAAACACGATGTGATTGGTATTGATACTGAAAAAAAATATGTTGAGCGCCTCTCTGACCAGATTAGCCATGCGGTAATTGCAGATGCAACCGATGAACATGTCCTTGAAGAGCTCAATATTAAAAATTGTGATGCAGTGGTAGTGGCCATTGGCGAAGATATTGAGGCCAGTATTTTATGTGTATTGCACCTTAAAAACTTAGGTGTGGATCGAATATTGGTCAAAGCCAAATCTAAATCGCATCATATGATTTTAACCCACCTTGGGATCACCAAAATTATTCACCCAGAAGAAGATATGGGTATTCGAGTTGCTCAATCTTTAAGTTACCCCATGGTTCGCCGTTATATGGCACTCAACAATGAGCGTTATATTGTTAAAATCGAAGTCGGTCAGCATTTAAATGGGATTGAGTTTAGACAAATCATGGATCATAGCGATGGCGTAAAGACACTTTTATTACAACGTGGTTCTCATGTGATTTATGACGTCGCTTTAGGAACTTTGCTTCAAGAACACGATATCCTTATTGTGGAAGGTCCTGTTGAAATTTTAAGAAAGCTAGCCACGAGATTTGCTTTCAAATGATGAAATTTTATAGTTCAAAATTACTGAATAAAAAAACTCAAAGTATTAACCTCAGTCCGCCAAGTTTGCTTGCATTCGGATTCTTGAGCTTTATTGTGCTGGGAACACTGCTGCTTAAACTGCCCATCTCTCATCATGGCTCGATCAGCTGGTTGGATGCCCTGTTTACAGCCACCTCTGCGGTTACCATTACCGGCCTTTCGGTGGTGAACATTGGGGAGGCCTATTCTACATTAGGTCAATTCATCATTATGTTATTGATTCAATGCGGTGGCTTAGGTTTTATGACCTTCGCAATATTGGCAGCGCTCAGCCTGTCCCCCAAAATTGGTTTAAAACAGCAAGTCATGGCGCAAGAAACCATTGGGCAAACCAGTTTGGCACGTGCCACTTTCACCATGAAAGGGGTACTGCTTTATTCTTTGTTTTTTGAAGGGATTGGAACTCTCATTCTTACGCTGGCTTGGATGCAATACTACGATTTTTCAGATGCTTTATTTTATGCAGCTTTCTATAGTATTTCGGCATTTAACAATGGCGGATTTTCGCTTTTTCCGAATAGTTTGATGAGCTTTTCGGGTCAGTATCTGGTCACCCTGACCATTAGCCTGCTCTACATTCTTGGCGGAATTGGGTTTGTGGTGTTGATGGATATCAAGCGTGCGCATTCATGGAAAAAGCTATCCACCAACAGTAAATTAATCTTATCAACCATTGCAGGTTTAAACCTCTTTGCTTTTATTGTGCTTTGGAGTCTTGAAGCGAGTAATCCACTGACGCTTGCACCGATGTCGATTGGCGATCAAGCCTTGAATGCATGGTTCCATGCCACTGTGCCACGCTCATCTGGCTTCAACAGCATCGACATTGCGAATATGCGCGATCCCTCGACCCTGATTACGATGATGCTGATGTTTATTGGTGGTGGGTCGCTTAGTACCGCAGGGGGGATTAAAGTAGGAACCTTTATTATTGTGGTGCTCAGCGTAATTCGCTTTCTTAGACGCTCTGATGAGATCACTATTTTCAAACATTCAGTATCGAGTTCAACCACCTATAAAGCCTTAGCGGTCATTTTGATTACAACAATGCTGATCTTTGTTGGCTTTTTTTGCTTATTGATCATTGAACCCAATCATGCTTTTTTAGATTTGATGTTTGAGGCATTTTCAGCTGCCTGTACCGTCGGGCTTTCTAGAGGCATTACCGAACAATTGCAGCCTGCCAGTTTAATCATCTTGATGCTGTTAATGTTTGCAGGTCGCCTAGGACCTTTAACGCTCGCTTATCTGATTGCCACACCAAAGAAAAGTCGATTAAGTCACCCCACAGCTGAAATTCAAGTTGGTTAATCCTCTTTTTCCCAAAATAAAATGCCAATGTTGGCTGACATTGGCATTTCTCTTCTGAGCACGGATATTTTAAAGAGCGATGTCTATATTCCCAAAAACTAAATTTTAAATTTTTGCAGCGAAACCGATGTAACGATACATCTCCTCTACACCCAAATCCATTTTGTAAATCATAAAGTTTTCTAAGCTCGATTTACCAATTTCAGTAAATACATGCGAGTTTTCGTCATCGGCATGAATCTCATCGACAGTACGCTGCATGGTCTGCTCAAACTCATCCGAGATATATTCAAAACCCAAATCCATTGCAATAAAAAGTGTATGCTCACACGGCTGAATATACTGTTCTTGATCCCAATCAATGACATCATGCTGACAGTGTGGGCATGTTACATTTGCTTGATTATTTTGAAGTTCAGTCAGTTGAAAAGCCATAGTCTTTGGAACACAATGAAAAGTTTAGTTTAAACGATCTCGGCTATTGATGAATAGGGATTTTACAAGGCGTAATGGAATGCTCATAAAAACAATGAACTTAAATTATGATCCAAACGCTTAGCTTACTTTGATGGGAAATTATGAAACTCATTCACAACGCTTGTAAATCGAAAAGACTAAAAACACACACCCAACACTCTATTTACAATAAAAATTTAGGAATATATGTCTACTCTTGAAAAAGCCATTGCACTCGCCGCCAACCGGCATGCAGGACAAGTCGATAAAGCGCAGCAGCCCTACATTTTGCACCCTCAACGCTTGATGCTTAAAGTCAAAACGCCTAACGAGCAAATTGCTGCGGTGCTGCATGATATTTTAGAAGATACCAATACCACTGTTATAGAGCTGATTAGTCTCGGTTTTAGTCCTGTCGTGGTTGAAGCCGTACAAGCGCTGACTAAAAAGTCAGGTGAAACACGTATTAAAGCAGCTTATCGAGCGGTGAAAAATCCGATTGCACGCGCAGTAAAACTTGCAGACGTAGCTGACAATATGGATATTTCTCGTATTGCCACACCAACACCTGCTGACTTTAGACGCTTAGAAGAATATCAACGGGTACGCCAAATCTTAATTTCCAATGAATATGTTGCAGATCAACAGTCCGTGCATTGACTTCAAGCAATGAGCTTGGTTTAAATAGCGGAGCTGCTACCCTTTTGGAATGAATAGATGCTGTCAGACTTAGACGATTTTTACTGTTATGCACTTGTGGTAGAACACGGTGGTTTTAGTGCAGCCGAGAGAGCCACAGACATACCCAAATCTAAACTGAGTCGTCGCGTCTATAATTTAGAAGAAAATTTAGGTGTGCGTTTAATTCAGCGTAGCTCTAGACACTTTGCAGTAACGGATATTGGCATGAATGTGTACCGTCATGCTCAAGTCATGATGAACGCTGCACAGTCTGCACACGATCTGGTCGATCATTTGAGCGATCAACCTCGCGGCCTAATCCGAGTCAGCCTGCCGGTATCGGTGGCGCAAAGTGAAATGTCGCGTATTTTGCCTAAATTTTTAAAGAAATATCCTGAAATAAAAGTACAGCTCATTGTCAGTAATCGGCGTGTCGATGTGATCAATGAAGGCATTGATTTAGCTTTACGTGTGCGCTCAAACCTTGATGATGACCCAAATTTGGTCATTCGTAAACTTGAAAATATTGAGCAACACCTGTTTGCCAGCCAAGCCTATTTAAATGAATTTGGTCTGCTCAAAAACCCCGAAGATTTGACTCAGCATCGGATACTCAGCATGGTAGATGAACATACCGATCAGCACATGGTATTACATGATGCACACAATCAAAGCGTTAAAGTCAAAGTTAATCCTATACTCATGGGCTCAGATTTAATCATGCTGGCACAACTTGCCAGTCAAAATTGTGGTATTTCACTGTTACCCGATAGCATTGTTCAAGACTATGTTGATCGTGGTGAATTGGTCAAAGTTCTGCCTGAATGGAAAGCTGCGCATGGAATTTTACATGCGGTTTATCCTTCACGCCGCGGTCTGCTGCCCGCCGTTCGAGTCTTTATTGATTATTTGGTGGAGCAGCTTACCAAAAGATAAGCCACAAAAAGTGTTGCGCAAAGATTATGCAGAAAATTTGGCTAATCTTTGTTAACATCGCCTCTGCTCTGTGCTAGTTTTTAGATTTTTATGACTTCATCTTATCAACAACAACTCGATGCTAAAATTGAACGTATTCAGACGCAATTTGCGCAGTACAATCCACCAGCATTAGAGGTTTTTGCATCTCCTGAAAAACACTATCGTATGCGTGCAGAATTTCGTATTTGGCATACTGAAGATGACATGTTCTATGCCATGTTTGAACGAAGTGAAGATGGTCAACACAAAAACGTCATTCGTATTGATGAATTCGAGGTTGCAGATCAAAGCATTAATACCTTAATGCCGATTTTATTAAAAGAATTAAACAGCGACGACGTATTGTCTAATCGCTTATTTGAAGCGCATTTCCTTACTACTCTTAAAGGTGAAATGCTGGTCTCACTGATTTACCGTGCACCTTTGACTGAAGAGTGGGAAGTTTTAGCAAAAGCTTTAGCTGAAAAACTGAATATTAAGTTGATCGGTCGCAGCCGTGGTAAAAAAGTGGTCATCAGCGATGACTTTGTAGTGGAAGAGCTTCAAGTCTTTGACCGCACTTTTAAATACAAACAGATCGAAGGCAGTTTTACCCAGCCCAACGCCCAAGTTTGCCAAAAAATGTTGGAATGGGCATGTTCCAGCATTGAAAAGTCTGAAAAAGATATGCTTGAGCTGTACTGTGGTAATGGTAACTTTACCCTTCCCTTGTCTTTAAAATTTAATCGCGTTTTGGCTACCGAACTGGCTAAATCCTCTGTTTATGCTGCACAGTGGAATATTGAACAAAACCAGATTGATAACATTCAAGTGGCGCGTTTATCTGCTGAAGATTTCACAGAAGCGTATACGGCACAACGTGAATTCCGTCGTCTACAAGAAGCCAATATTGACATTCAAAGCTATAGCTTTGAAACCGTGTTTGTCGATCCGCCACGTGCAGGCATTGATGATGATACTCTAAAGCTACTTCAAGGTTTTGAACGTATTATTTATATCTCATGTAATCCTGATACGCTGCATGACAATTTCAAGACGCTTTCGCAGACACATCGTATCGTGAAATTCGCTTTATTTGATCAATTCCCCTATACACATCATGTTGAATCTGGTGTTGTGTTAGAGAGAATCTAAACAATTTATTTCAGCAGTCAAAGAGCGATGTTTTCATCGCTCTTTTTTTCGCCATAAATATTTCATAAATAAATCATATAGTTAAAAAATTGCAATATTGTCTTATGTCATAATAACGTTAAATACCGATGTTATTATCGAAATATTTACTCTTGTTTTGATACTTGCGTCACATTTATTCGCTTGCATTAAATTTTAAAGTGGCTATATTTCGAACTATGTTAGGTTGTATATGAAGGCTCTATGAGTTTTTGGCAAAAGCTGTTTTCAACAAGTCCACAGCAAAACGAGCAAAAGAACCAAATTGCTTGTGTTGAAAATGATTGTTCTTGTAAGTCAAATGAACAATTGGTTATCGCGCTACAAAAGGCGACCGACGAAGATGTGATTTTGGGTATCAAGAAAGTACTACTCTCCAGAGGTTACAGTCGCAAAGATTTAACGGAACTTGTGTCACCGAAGTTTCCTATACAATAAGCAAAGAAAAAGCACTTATCTATAAGTGCTTTTTTTAATGGTTACTTTTAAAATTTTTCAATATATACGTTTGAACGAAGCTTAACGCTACAAATCACTACTGTTTAAAAATATAAACAAATGATAGAAAACCACTACAATGAGATTAACAACAATACTGATCAAATTATAAAAACGAAAAGGATACTTTTATGTACACAAAAATTAGCCTAACCCTGATTGGTCTAAGTCTTGCACTGTCCGCCTGTAGCAAAATCCCTTCAGAGTGCCAAGACGCTTGGAACAGCATTGAGAAAATGGCAAAAGAAAGTGGTATTCCTGAAGATGCCCTTAAAGCTCAAAAAAAGGAATTTGAAGCACAGCTACAACAGCTCAGTAAAGAACAGGCCATTCAAGCCTGTAATGCTCAAAATTCAGTATTCGGTTCAATCAAATAGTCTTTAGGACACTTTGAAATTTAACCTAGCTTGAACTCTAATCTAACCTTCATCACTAGAGTTTAAGCCCTCCATTCTTTTTTGGAGTTAAATTTAATCCGCCGAACATGTCTGAAATGTTGAATATTGGGTATCATCAGCCTGTTATTTTCAATAAAATACAGTTGTAAAATTTATTGTCAATTGGGTTATGCGGCGTAAAAATTTGAAAAAATACCCTCTGGGTAGTCATCTAATTATTCATCACTTTGGTTACAGTCATCACGGCATTTATGTCGGGAAAGGTCGTGTCATTCATTATTCAGGTTTTGCACATTTTTTTAAAACATATCCGATAGAAGTGACCACGCTTAAAAAGTTTGCGCGGGGTAAGAAAATTCAAATTCGTCACTACAATCAGCCGAAATACTCAGGTCGCATGATTGTTAAACGTATGCGTACTCGCATGCACGAAAATAATTATCATTTGATTATTAACAATTGTGAGCATTTATGTAGTTGGGCCATTACAGGGGTCGAAAGTAGCCCACAAGTTTTTAAGATGATGAACCGTCTCACCACCCTTGGCTATATCAGCTCGCTGATGAGTTATTTGAACAGTGTGTTTTTGACTTTGGCAACGACTTGTTTTGCTTTGGTTTTATATATTAAAAAGAAATTAAAAGACCAAAACAAACTGAATACACCTGTATATTTAAGTTTAAAAGAAAGTCCAAAATCCAAGCAAAAAAAATCCCCGCTTTAGCAGGGTTTCGAGGGAAACATCGTTTCAAATAAACCTTTCGGTTCAGCATCAATATGCGTGCTCATCAGATTAATGTCAATTCAAATTATTGATTTTAAAAATTAAAATAATCTACACTATTTTTTTAAAATACCTAATCAGAAATATTAACTTATTTAATTCTAAAAACTTAAGCATAAAAATACTATGATTTAAATGCATTAAATATTGAATTTTCACATGAATTTATGCATTAAATTTACATATTTTTACCTTATCACTGGTAAAAATCTTGTCCTTGTCATTAAATTGTCAAAGCGTATTTACCCAGTCATCAAGCGAAGCCCTTGTGGTGCTGATCTTGCTTCAAGGCTCATGCTAATCAAAACGTAGTAAGATAGATCATCCATTATATTGAGCAGCACAAAGTATTCTGCATAGGCCTCAGACCTTGAGATTCGATTACAACGCTTTATAACCAAGTTGCAGAGCTAGAATTGATGCAGGTATTTAATTAAATGGATAGCGTTATTTCATTTGCTCTAAAAAGTTCGACTTGACTAAAGAAAGATGCCTTTCTGAAAATTGTCCATTCCAATACGGATAGTAAGGATAAGGTGGATAAACCGAACTCACTTGGTTGAGTCGATCTAATTGCTGTTGATTTAAAGTAAATTGATGAGTTGCCAGATTCTCTTGTAATTGTTGTTGATTGCGAGCGCCAATGAGCACACTGGCTACTGTCGGACGTTGCATCACCCAATTTAAAGCAATTTGCGCAACTGGTCTGGAGATTTCTAAGGAAATTTCTTTTAACACATCAATGACCTGATATAAATATTCTTGATTTACCGGCGGTGCAAATTGGGCAGTCTGATGTAAACGACTTTGCTCAGGTATTGCATGTTGACGATCAAACCGACCCGTCAAACGCCCCCAACCCAACGGACTCCACACCACTGCGTCAATATTTTGATCGTGATTCAGTGGCATGAGTTCCCACTCATAATCCCGCCCAATCAATGAATAATACACTTGATGCGTCACAAACTTTTCATAACCAAAACGCTCAGCAATAGATTGTGCTTTCATTAATTGCCAAGCTGAAAAATTAGATGCGCCGATATAACGTACTTTTCCACTCTTCACCAACTGATCTAAGCTTGACATCAGTTGCTCTAAAGGGGTGAAGCTATCAAACTGATGCAGTTGTAATATATCGATATAATCCGTTTGCAAACGTTTTAGCGATTGTTCAACTGCGTGAATCAGATAATGTCTTGAAAAACCCACATGATTGATTTGCTCGTCTGTTCGAACAGATACTTTGGTTGAAATAATTGAGTTTTGACGATGCGGTGCAAGCGCTCTTCCTAATATCCGTTCGGACTCACCCTCTGAATATACATCCGCAGTATCAAAGAAATTCACTCCCGCTTCGAGACACGATCCGATCATTTGATTGGCTTCTTGTTGCCCCGCATTGCCCCATGCAGAAAAAATCTGTCCTTTTCCACCTAAGGTTCCAGCACCAAAACCCAAGGCAGATACCTTTAGTCCTGAATTACCCAAAAAATTATATTTCATGATGTTTCTCTTTCATCAAAAGTAAGTATGAATCACAACATACCAACCCAATACTTTTAAAAAAATCAGGATAATCGATAAACACTTTTTCGATTTTATGAACCATGGAAACTAAAGACTTTGAATTCTTTCTACGGGTGGCTGAATTAGGTTCGATCAGTGCTGCCGCAAAAGAAGCAGATATCGCGGTTTCTGTTGCAAGTCAGAAGATTCAAAGACTTGAAAATCAATTAAAGCTTAGGCTATTTCATAGAACAACACGCCGTTTGAGTCTAACCGAAGAAGCAAAAATTTTAATCAATGATGGCCGCCCTTTACTTGATCACTTTAAAGCCCTGACAGAACATTTAAAAGATCATGATGAGACGCTTTCTGGAACCATAAACCTCTCCACCTCTGCAACCTTTGCTGATCATGTGCTCATTGATGCACTCGCAAAATTTTTAAAATTACATCCTCAGCTTAAAATGAATTTGGATTTAAATGATCAAAATATTGACCTGATTACTCAAGGCATGGATTTGGCGATTCGAATCGGCCAGCTTCAAGACTCAACATTAGTCGCAAAAAGATTAGCGCATAATAAACGGCTGCTTTGCGCATCTCCACAGTATTTAGCTGAATATGGTATTCCGAAGACTTTAAAAGATTTAGAGGGTCACCGCTGCATCATACAGCGTCATCAACAAGGCATAAGTCACACGTGGAATTTCATCAATGAGCTGGCTGAACAGATCCCTATTCATGTCCATGGTTATTTTACAGCAAATTCTGGAGAAGCGATTCGACAAGCCTGTTTAGCGGGTCTTGGAATCTCAAATCACTCTCTGTGGCACGTTCAACAAGATCTTGATGCGGGGAAACTCGTTCAAGTCTTAGCCCAATTTCCTGTCGAGCCTACAGCGATTTATGCGGTGATACCTGATAAAAAATTTGTCTCCCACAAAGTGAGGCAATTGATCATTTTTTTAGAAGAGAATTTATCAATAGAATCAAAACCCATCTAAGCGTTATCTGCTTAAAATACAAAAGCCCAACCGAAGTTGAGCTTTTATTGAGTTTAACGGACGCATGAGATTAAGACTCATACGTTGTTTTCATCTTTATTTTGCAGGCTTGAAGCTGTCTTTAAGATCGAGAATACGGTTGAACACCGGTTTTTCTGCAGTGTGATCATGTTGATCTGCAACAAAATACCCTTCACGTTCAAACTGGAAACGATCTTCTGGTTGAGCTTGCGCTAAAGCAGGCTCAATAACAGCTTGAACCACCTTTAAAGACTCAGGATTCAAATGTTGTAAGAAGTCTTCATCAGCGTCTGGTGCTGCTTCATTAAACAGTCGGTCATAAATACGAACTTCCGCCTGTACACCTTTCGTTGCAGAGACCCAATGAACCACACCTTTCACCTTACGTCCTTCAGGATTTTTCCCTAAAGTATCAGGATCGATTGAACATTTTAGCTCAACCACTTCACCACTTTCATCTTTAATCACTTCATCGCATTTAATCACGTAGGCATGGCGTAAACGTACTTCACCTTCAGGAATCAAACGCTTAAAGCCTTTCGGTGCAATTTCTTCAAAATCTTTACGATCAATATAGATTTCTTTGGTCAATGGAATAATACGTTCGCCCATGTCCACGTTTGGATGACGTGAATGGGTTAAATCCATATCTTCAGGCAAATTGGTCAAGGTCACTTTAAGTGGATTGAGCACCGCCATACCACGTGCTGCTGTATTTTCTAAAGATTGGCGGATACAGAACTCGAGCATTGCCACATCAACAATACTGCCATCGACTTTAGTCACACCCACACGCTTACAGAAATCTCGCAGTCCTTCAGCAGTAAAACCACGACGACGCATACCCACAACTGTTGGCATACGTGGGTCATCCCATCCGTTGACATGCTCCCCTTCAACCAATTTACGTAATTTACGCTTAGAGGTAATGGTATAGTCCACATTTAAACGGCTAGATTCATACTGGCGAGGCACAGCTGGAGAGTTCACTTTCTCAACCACCCAATCGTAAAATGGACGATGATCCACAAACTCTAAAGTACATAGAGAGTGCGTCACGCCTTCAATAGCATCCGACAATGGATGCGCATAGTCATACATTGGGTAGATTTTCCACTTATCACCCGTCTGATGATGCTCTGAATGCAAAATACGATACATGATCGGATCACGCATATGCACGTTTGGTGAGGTCATATCGATTTTGGCACGGAGTACTGCTTGTCCTTCATCCAACTCACCATTACGCATTTGTTCAAAGCGCGCTAGGTTCTCATCAACTGTTGCATCACGTTGTGGTGAGTTTTTCCCTGGCTCAATAAAGTTACCGCGGTTTAGCTTAATTTCTTCAGGTGATTGTAAATCGACATAGGCATCACCTTGTTGAATCAGTTGCACCGCCCATGTGTACAATTGATCAAAATAGCTTGACGCATAGCGTGTTTCGCCATTCCATTCAAAACCTAACCATTTCACATCATTGGCAATACCATCAACATATTCTTGTTCTTCAGCATCTGGGTTGGTATCGTCAAAACGAAGATTACATACACCCTCGAATTCTTGGGCAATACCAAAATTTAGGCAAATTGCTTTCACATGACCAATATGTAAATAACCATTTGGCTCAGGTGGGAAACGTGTTACTACCTGTTTTGTACGTCCTGCTGCAAGGTCTTCTGCAATCACTTGGCGTACAAAATCTAAGCCCGGTTGTTGTTCTTGCTGCGCAGCATCGACAGATTGATTTTGTGTTGTCGGGTTATTTGGCAGGGATGAAACAACATCATTCGGCTTCATAGTTGATAAATCACTTCTATAAGATAAAATAGGATAATTAAAACGCGATTCTCATTTATTAACAAAGAAAATAACGTTTTTGCTTGCCTTGTAGTTTACAGTTTGCTTATGCTTCTCTCAACCACAAACCCATGGCTTTTTTGTCCATGATTAGGAGATTATAGAATGAGTTTTCCTCAAGTCGAATTAAACACCAATAAAGGACGTATTGTTCTTGAACTTAATGCTGAAAAAGCACCAAAAACGGTTGCTAACTTTTTAGAGTATGTTCGTGATGGTTTTTATGATGGCGTAATTTTCCACCGTGTTATTGAAAATTTCATGGTTCAAGGTGGTGGCATGGATGAAAACTTCAAAGAAAAAGCAACGCGCGATTCTATTGAAAATGAAGCTGACAACGGTTTAACCAATGACATCGGTACTGTTGCCATGGCGCGTACACAAGCACCTCATTCTGCTTCTGCTCAATTCTTCATTAACGTAAGCAACAACAGCTTCCTTAACCACTCTGGTAAAACAGCACAAGGTTGGGGTTATGCAGTTTTTGGTAAAGTGACTGAAGGTCTTGACGTTGTAGATGCAATAAAAAGCGTTCGTACAGGTAACCGTGGTTACCACGCTGACGTTCCATTAGAAAATGTTGTGATCGAATCTGCTAAAATCATTTCTGAATAAAACCTCCCTGAGTAGCACTGCTACGCAAGTCTCTTTATGAAAGAGGGACTTCCCATCATTAAAAATAAGGGAAACTCCTCCCTTTTGAAAAGGGAGGCTAGGTGGGATTGTGAAAATAGGAAAAAAAGTGACCTATCTGTTTATATCAGATTTACATTTGTCACCTGATCACCCTCGACTCGTTCGGGGGTTTTTAGCTTTACTCGACCATTATAAAAATCAAAATACTCAATTGTATATTTTAGGCGATTGGTTTAACGCTTGGATTGGTGACGACTACACAGCTTCTTGGTTAGATGAAATTGTTCAGCATCTCAAAGCATTTACGGCTCTCGGCAATCATATCTATTTTCAAGTGGGAAATCGCGACTTTGCTTTAGGGCAAGCATTTTTAAACCGTTTTAACGGACACCTTATTCCAGACGTTGATTTCTTGAAAATTAGTAACTTAAACATTCGAATTGAACATGGCGATGCTTTGTGTACCGATGATGTTTCTTATCAGCGCTTTCGTAAAGTAATCAGAAACCCCTTCATATTAGGTTTTTTAAAACGTACACCACTCAGTTTTAGACAAAAACTGGCCAATGGCTTCCGTAAAAAAAGCCGCGCTTCAAATCAATTTAAAAGCTATCAGATTATGGACGTAAACCAGAAGGCTGTTGAATTGGCACTAGCAGATTCAGATCTTTTGATTCATGGTCATACACATCAACCCAATATTCATAATGTTTCAGGGAAATTCAGAATTGTGTTAGGTGACTGGCGTGAGCAACAGGCTGAAATTTTAGTGATTGATTCGATGACCCCGGTTCACAATTTAAAATTGCAAGCATGGCACTACTAAATCTTATCAATCATCATCAAAACCATTACTTCTTTCATGCTCTTAATCAAAATCTTAATCAAATCTATTTCCATAGTGCTCAATTAAGCAACACTCTGCTTTTTAAAGATTGAATCACTCCCAAAAATCACCATACTGATGTTCTATCTTTATTTTCAATACAGTGCGCCTAACTATGTCTGATTTCAACAACATCACCGTAAATCCTCATGATGATCAAAAAGTTTCCTTACTGATTGATGGAAAACCAATATCAGAAAAATTTGGTGTACAGTTTGAAAGCAGCATTGTAGAAGAACTAAAAGCACTGGAAGAAGGTAAAGCCCTGCAACTTTTTGATCAATTCATTTTTTCACACAGTGATTTAAATTTTGAACACAAATATCGCTATGTGACCAGTATGGTCAAATCGGATCATACATTTACACTTCAGACCAATTTTGTTTATCACATTACAGCCGAAGGCAAACCACCTATGGAAAATGCCATTACCAATCAAGGTCAGCTTTTAACACATGAAGAGATTCAAGAGTTCATTAACAAAAATATTCAAACGGCTATGAGCCAATATACAGACTTAAAATACGCCTATTAATTTTAAGCTTTAACATGTAATTTTTAGGTAGAAATTTAAAAAAAATTGACAATAAAATGTCATGTCATGCTTTGAGCTATTCAGAGCATGATTTAAATGATGTAATGGAAGAAAAATTTACACCCTTGTATATCCAATACATAGTATTAAAATTCATTAACCTTATGCAGATTTAAGTGATGCAAATCTAAGTTATTCATATTTAACCTCTACACGATTGGACACATGCACATGGATTTACTCAATATATCAAAAACACGCTATACGACAAAAGCTTACGATGCTTCAAAAAAAATTCCACAGCAGCAGTTTGAGCGATTACTAGAAATATTACGTTTAGCACCCTCTTCGATTAATATTCAACCTTGGCACTATTTTATTGCTGACAATATCACTGCAAAAGAACGTATTGCTAAGGCTTTAGTTGGGAAATACGCTTATAACGCACCTAAAGTCTTGGAGTCATCACATACCATTCTTTTTTGTACTCAAGCCGATATTACAGAGCAGCATTTAAGTCAACTATTGAGCCAAGATGATGCCAGCGGTCGTTTTAAAGATGACGCTGCAAAGCAAACTCAAAAAGATGCACGTCTCGGATACGTTGAATATTATCGTAATGAAAAAGGTGACGTTCAACGTTGGGCAGAAAATCAAACTTTTATTGCACTCGGACAAATGCTACTTGCAGCAGGGGTTGAAGGTTTAGATGCAACACCCATTGGTGGTTTCGATGAAAACATCATTATCAAAGAACTCGGACTTGCTGAGCAAGGACTGATCCCCTCTGCTCTTCTGACGTTGGGCTTTAGAAGTGAAAATGATTTTAATGCCAAACTACCCAAATCTCGTTTAAATAAAGACGCGATTTTCACCCATTTATAAAATGCTAATCTAAGATGTTAAATAATTAAGGATGAAGTTTAGTCTTCATCCTTTTATCTTGATATTTAAACAGGATATGAATTGGCAATCTCTTGACTGATCATGACTGCTGTTGCAGCAGACAAGGTCCAACCCAAATGACCATGCCCTGTATTATAAAAGACGCGTTCGCGCTTACCACGTCTCACCACAGGCATCATGTTTGGCATCATCGGTCTAAGACCTGCCCAAGGAATACTGTGTTCAGTCGAAATATTAAAGTTCCGATTCACCCAATCAATTAAGGGCTGAATACGTTCAGAACTAATATCTCGATTATATCCATTAAACTCCGCTGTACCCGCCACCCGTAAACGATTTGAGCCTAAGCGAGAAGTGACGATTTTAGCGCTTTCATCCAGTAGGCTAACCCATGGTGCATTTTGAATGCTTTGCTCGTCATCTAACTGTACCGTGATGGAATACCCCTTCACAGGATAAACATTGACGCGATCTCCCAATTGCTGCGCCAAATGATAGCTGCCTACTCCACTACAGACCACAACTGCGTCCGCATCTATTTGCTCCACGGCAACCGCTTCTTGATTCATATTTTCAACACTTGGGTGATATTGAATGTGCACGCCTTTATCAGAGTGTTCAACATTCATTACTTCCATCCCAAATAAATACTTCACCCCATATTTTTTAGATGCATTGGCAAGCCCTGTGGTGAATTTATGAATATCTCCTGTGGCATCTCCCGGACAATAAAACCCTGCGTAATAGTCACCTGTTAAGCTCGGTTCAATATTTTTCATTTCCTCAACTGTGACTGCATGACGCTCTAAACCCCCACCACACAACACGTTATTTACGCGTGTGGCCACGGTGTAGTCATATTCAGAATGATAAAAATGTAAAATCCCGCGCTTTTCTAAATCAAAATTGATATTTTCATGTTCTGCAATGGAAAATAATCGTTCACGTGCCATGAGCGCCATTTTTACTGTGTTTTTGGTATTGGCTTCATAGTGTTTAATATTGCCCAGAAATTCGACCAACCATGCATATTTGTGCAAATCAAAAGAGGGATTGAGCAAAAGTGGCGCATTTTTTTGAGTCATCCATTTAATGCCTTTCAGCACTGTGGCTTTTTGATTCCACACTTCGGCATTACAGGCAGAAAGCTGACCACCATTGGCAAATGAGGTTTCCATTGCAGGGAATAAATGTTTATCAATAACCGTAACGTCATAACCGAGCTGAGCCAGCTCGTAGGCTGAAGTTACACCTGTGATACCTGAACCAATCACGACAACATGAGGCATGAGAACACTCCTTGGAATAAGATCCAAATTGCCCCATCTGTCACTGTACCTGAGAGCTTCGGATTAAATTTGATCCATTCAAATTTACCCATCCCCTTCGGTGAGCCTTATGTTTAATTGAAACAAATAAGGCTTCTCTCCAGATGTTTTAAAATTATTACAGTCCTTTTGCCTGAGAGATTCCGGGGTCGTTGCTCCTTCGGCGGATCTACAGAAGACCTCTCTCCTGCAATAACTTATTGTTGTTATAGAGCAATATATATGCCATGTAGATACAAATAGTAAGCCTTCAAAAGTAACAAATCTTATTTGGTTAAAATACTTAGCGATGAGTATGAATTGACATCACAATCCCCATACCTGCTAACGTTGCAATGATGGCTGTACCACCATAACTCATTAAGGGCAAAGGATCACCTGTGACAGGCAATACGCCACTGACCATACCCGAATTTAAAAAAACAAAGAAGAAAAATGTCAGCGCCGTGGCACTCACATACAAACGCCCAAAATTATGAAAACAATTCAAAGAAATGAATAAGCAGCGAATAATAATTGCTGCAAATACAGAGAATAAGGTCATTACTCCAAAAAAACCAAACTCTTCTGCAAGCGTAGACATAATGAAATCGGTATGGTGTTCAGGTAAATAACCCAAATGTGACTGTGTGCCCTCATTAAAACCCTTACCTAATAATCCACCAGACCCAATGGCTATTTTAGATTGAATAATATTCCAGCCTGCTCCCAAAGCATCAGATTCTGGATCAAATAGGGTTACAATTCGCTTCTTTTGATATTCTTGTAGGACAAACATCCATATTACTGGGGAAATCATCGCAAATGCAGCACATCCACCAAAAATAATACGCCATGATATCCCACTGAAAAATATGACAAAAATACCAGGAATAATGAGTCCGACATTGATATCTGGCTGGAGCACCACCAGAACAAACGGAATCATCATTAAACAAAAAGCAAAAATAATATGAATCAGTTTAGGGGGTATCGCTTTACGCGAGAAATACCAAGCCACCATCAATGGCATCGTAAATTTCATAAACTCACTGGGTTGTACACTTCCCACACCTGGAATAGATATCCAACGCTTTGCCCCCAATCGAACTTCGCCCATAAAGAGGACCAATACCAACAAGGCAATCGAAATAGCATATAAATAAGGACTAATGACTTGATATACTTTTGGCGGAATTTGTGCAAAAACAATCATCACAATAAAACCGACAATAAAACTCGATGCCTGACGAACCAACATGCTTGTATTTTCAGACGTTGCACTATAAATAATAATCAAACCAAAAATAGAATTGATCACTAAAAACATAAACAGCCAAGGATCTAAATGGAACTTATTCCAAAAAGAAGCACTTGAGTTAAAGCTCCGACCATCACGCAAGGCATGGCGTAAAAATTTATACTGCTGTGAAGGTTCCATTCAATGAGACGCATTTTTCTAGAAATTTCAGGCACATTATATTTATATTGATAAATAATCAATGTATTCAATTATGAATAAATTGATTATTCATTCAAACCTTCTAAAACTTTAACTTAGGACAAAAGCTTAGAACAAAAGACCGTGATAGATCACTTTCTAAATCCACTATAGATTTGCGCTTAACGGGGTACGTAGCGAAAGATATTCAAATCTTCATAATCAATTTCTGGGGTTCGATTTGAGATGATATCTGTCAAAAGCTTGGCCGAGCCGCAGGACATGGTCCAACCCAAGGTTCCATGACCTGTATTGGTGTATAGATTTTTATAAAAGGTTTTACCTACAATGGGGGTTCCATCTGGAGTTGCGGGTCGAAGCCCTGTCCAAAAGTGTGCATCTGATAAATCACTGGCACCCGGAAATAACTGCTCTAACACCATAATCAGCGTGTCTTCACGATTGGTATTTAATGAGCGATCAAAACCATTAATTTCAGCCATACCGCCAACACGAATGCGATCATCGAAACGGGTTAATGCAATCTTATAACTTTCATCTAAAATGGTGGATACAGGTGATCGATCTAGATTTAAAATTTTAGTGGTAATCGAATAACCTTTGAGTGGATAAACGGGAGCATCAATACTGAGTTGTTTAAGCATTTCGTGACTATAACTCCCTAATGCCATGACATAAGCATCCGCCTTTAAAACCTGTCCACTTTTTAAGGTAATGGATTGAATACTGTCAGTGGTATGTTCGATACTTTCAATATGGGTATTAAATAAATACTGCACACCCTGCTTCATGGTCAGTTCAGCAAGCTCGGTAGTAAATTTCTGACAGTCTCCAGTCTGATCATTGGGTAGTCTCAAGCCACCTACAAAATCGACGGTTGCATGTGACAAAGCTGGCTCAGCACGCATAACACCTGCTTTATCCAACAATTCAAATGGAACACCTTCCTCTTTTAGCACCTCAGTGTCTTTGCCGGCGATATCCAGTTGCGATTGTTTACGAAACAGCTGTAATGTGCCCAACTGACGCTCATCGAAATGAATGTGTGTGTCTTGACGAAGCTGATCTAAACAGTCACGGCTATATTCTGAAATTCGCACCATACGCTCTTTATTGATTTGATATCGATGAATATTACATTCCGCGAGCATTCGTATCATCCATTGATACTGATACATATCACCTGTGAGCTTGATCGCAAGCGGCGCGTGATGTTGGAATATCCATTTAAATGCTTTAAGCGGGACACCCGGTGCCGCCCAAGGAGATGCATAACCTGGAGAAATTTGCCCTGCATTGGCAAAACTGGTTTCCAACGCGACATTGGGTTGCCGATCAATGACTGTCACTTCATGCCCAGCTTGGACCAAGTAATAAGCGGTTGTGGTTCCGATGACACCTGCACCCATCACAATGACATGCATACACACCTCCATGTTTTAAATTTTATTCTAAGTATAGCTGGATTTAAATTTTAAGCTACATTGCCTTCAAGCCTAAATCGAGCGCTTCTTCTATGTTTTTGTCAAAACGGACAGCGATACTTTTAACTTTGGATTTTAGCACTGACCATGCTTTTTCAATTGGATTTAAATCTGGACTGTAAGCAGGCAAGTACATGATTCTACAGTTAAAGTCTTTGGCTAGTTTTTTGATATCTCCGTTCTTATGAATCGAAGCGTTATCTAGAATCAGCAGATGTCTTTTGGTCTTATCTTGATTATCTTTGGTTAAATTTTCAAGTAGATATCTCAACCATCCCGTGAACATTGCTCGATCGCATGAACCTTGAAAAATCAAAGGGTAAAGGAACTGATACGCTGAATTAGACCTCACAGCACTGATGATACTTAATCTTTTACCATGACCACCCAATTTTAAAGCAGCGCAACGACTGCCTAGTTTAGACCAACCATATTGCGCTGTATCTGTGGTGTTTATCCCAGACTCATCAATATAAAGAATCTGATCTTCCCCAAACGCCTCTTTCCATTGCGGAAGAAACCAGTTGAATACAGCCCTTGTTATTTTGTCGGCTTGCTTATAGAGAAAACTCTTTTTTTACGTGTCCAACCAAGTCTATGAATGGCTTTTAACAGGGTTGAGTAAAGGATTGGATACCCAAACTTTTGTTCAAATAAAGGGATGAGATCTTTCACTTGAGAAAATTCAGTAGTTTCAATAAAGTGTTTGAAAGCATCCATATCCTTGATTTTAGTGGGTCGACCTGCATTGATTTTAGGCTGTTTCAATTCTCCAGTGGTGTTTTGAAGAAGAATCCAATCATCCAAAGTGGTTCTAGATATTTTAAAGGTTTTACATGTATATGATTTGTGATTATTTTCTTCATAAAACTGCATGACTTTTTCACGTAAATCCACTGAATATACTTTAGGCATGATCTTGAACAAATTAATTTTTTATCATTGTATCCTAAAATAAGATTGCAGCTATACTGTTTTGAGTTTTACGCTTTTTACATTAGTTTTTTAGGGGCGCTTCAATGCAGAATTACTGTGTATTGAAGCAGATGACTTATCTTCAAAATAGACCCAAACAATCAAGCTTTCAAGTGACATTGAATATTAAAAATTTAAAGCTATATAAAAAATCAGTTGAGTTAAAGCAGAACAAAAAATGATGCATGCACATCAAAATATTACTTTGAGATGATTGATACTTTATTGAGCAACAGTAAACAGATTAAATTAAAGCCTAAATGCCTTTTGAATGTTTCTGGTTCTCATATTTTTTTAATATTTTTGGTTATAAAACTATAAACGTTGCGATTGAATGATTAAGCGCGCTAAATCCAAATCTTCTGCATAAGTGATTTTGATATTATCAGAACGCCCTGCGACTACTTTCACAGTTTCACCAATATATTCTAAGGCACTGGCTTCATCGGTAATATTGATATCATTTTGCAATGCTGTTTCAATGGAACGTTTTAAAGTATTCAAGGTTGAAATTTGTGGCGTTTGCGCTTGCCAAAGATGGTCACGACTGACCGTTTGAGCAATCTGCTGATCCTGTTCAACACGCTTTAAAGTATCACGTACAGGCGTGGCTAAAATAGCACTACATTTATTCTGTACGGCAGCTTCAACCAAAGCGGTTAAGCACTCGATACTTACACATGGACGTGCTGCATCATGTACAAAGACCCAATCTTCTGGATCTGCGATCTCAACCAAATAGTTTAACGCATTCAGTACGGAGTCAACACGTTCAGCACCACCGAAACAAAAATGAGCTTTATGTAGTGCAGAGAAATTAAGCGTTTTGGCAAAATGATCATCTTTAGAGATGGCCAAGACATAGCCTACCAAAGGCAATTGATTGAGTCGAGCAACAGTGTGTTCAAGCACAGTTAAATCTTGGATCAATTGATATTGTTTTAATTCATGTTGAGAGAAACGTCGCCCAGAACCTGCCGCAGGAATAATGGCCCATAATTTACGGTTGTTCAGGTTCAAGGTCATCAACTTCATTGGTTCTTAAGTCTATTTTGGCATTTGGATCAATATAAATGGGCTTATAATTGCTGCTAATGGTACTCATTTGAACAAATGTTTCATGCGGCTTGATCAGACCCAAGTCTAAACGAGCATGTTCTTCGATGGCTTCGACACCACTCTTAAGGTCATAAACTTCAGCAGCTAAAATACGATTGCGCTCTTTGAGCTCATCATTAATGTCAGACTGTTGTTGAATTTGCTGAAGTAAAGCCTGATGAGGGAAATAACCACCCTCACCAAACAAAAAGCGAAATTGGAGGATTGCAATGATTAACACTGCAACCACCAAGATCACTTTACTCGAAGTTGTTTTAAATACTTCTAGCATAGCCATTTAAGCTTAGTTCAAACCTTTGAATTCAGCTTTACCGCGATATGCAGCGTTGGTCAATTCTTCAATACGAAGTAATTGGTTATATTTCGCTACACGGTCAGAACGACAAAGTGAACCGGTCTTGATTTGACCCGCTGCCGTACCTACTGCTAAGTCAGCAATCGTTGAATCTTCAGTTTCGCCAGAACGGTGAGAAATCACGGTAGAGTAACCATTTGCTTTGGCAAGATAGATTGCATCTAACGTTTCAGTCAAGGTACCGATTTGGTTGTATTTGATCAGGATTGAGTTACCGACTTTCTCATTGATACCACGTTGTAAAATCTTAGGATTGGTCACAAATAAATCATCACCCACCAATTGGATTTTATCGCCAAGAATTGAAGTCAAGTAAGACCAACCTTCCCAATCCGACTCGTCCAAACCATCTTCAATTGAGATAATTGGGTACTGGCTTACAAGACCAGCAAGGTAATCAGAGAACTGGTTGCTTGTGAATGCTTTGTTGCCTTCACCTGCAAGAATGTACTGACCATTTTTGTAGAATTCTGAAGATGCACAGTCAAGCGCAAGCATAATGTCAGAACCTGCTTTGTAGCCCGTTTGACCAATCGCTTCAAGAATCACTGTAATCGCTTCTTCGTTAGAACGAAGGTTTGGTGCAAAACCACCTTCATCACCAACAGCAGTGTTCAAACCTTTTTTGTTTAATACTGATTTTAAAGAATGGAAAATTTCAGCGCCCGCACGTAAAGCTTCAGAGAATGAAGTGAAGCCAACCGGCTCAATCATAAACTCTTGAATATCGACGTTGTTGTCTGCGTGTGAGCCACCATTGATGATGTTCATCATGGGTACAGGCATCGTCAAGATTGACTGACCGCGAAGATCTGCGATGTATTGGAAAAGTGGAGTTTTCTTTTCATCAGCAGCAGCACGTGCAGCAGCAAGCGATACCGCTAAAGTTGCATTCGCACCTAATTTTTCTTTGTTTTCAGTGCCATCAAGCGCGATCATCGTGTTATCGATGTCTTTTTGCTCAAATACTGACTTACCAATTAAAGCATCACGGATTAAAGTATTGACGTTATTCACCGCAGTTTTAACGCCTTTACCTAAATAACGTGCTTTGTCGCCATCACGAAGTTCTAAAGCTTCACGAGAACCAGTTGAAGCACCAGATGGTGCACATGCACGACCAACGATACCAGATGCTAAGATCACGTCTGCTTCGATGGTTGGGTTACCACGAGAGTCCAAAATTTCACGTGCACGAATGTCAACGATTTGACTCATGAACAATTCCTCAGTTGATTGAATAACGAGATGCTTTAACCAGCATCAATGAGTATCTAATTTTTTGAATCCTTTGACTAAAGTATCCAATTCTTTTAATTGTGCCAAGAAAGGCTCAAGCTGTGACATACGCAGTGCGCATGGACCATCACATTTTGCCTGTTCAGGATCTGGATGTGCCTCTAGGAATAAACCAGCTAAACCTGTTGCCATACCTGCCCGTGCCAAAGTGGTAATTTGTGCGCGACGACCACCCGCAGAGTCACTTCGACCACCCGGGGTTTGTAGCGCATGGGTCACATCAAAGAACACAGGCACATTCATCTCTTTCATATGATCAAAGCCCAGCATGTCTACAACCAAATTGTTATAACCAAATGCTGAACCACGTTCACATAAAATCAGCTTGTCATTCCCTGCTTCTAAACATTTATTTAGAATGTGGCGCATTTCATGCGGTGCAAGGAACTGAGCTTTTTTGATGTTGATAATAGCATTGGTTTTTGCCATCGCCTCGACCAAATCAGTCTGACGACTTAAAAATGCAGGAAGCTGAATAATGTCAGCCACTTCTGCCACTTCTGCCGCTTGATACGGCTCATGTACATCGGTAATGACCGGTACATTAAAGTGTTTTTTAATGTCCGCGAGCCACTCAAGTCCTTTTTCTAGACCTGGGCCTCGAAATGAGGTCAGGCTCGAACGATTGGCTTTATCAAAACTTGCTTTAAATACATATGGGATACCTAAACGTGTGCAGATATCCACATAAGTTTCAGCAATTTCAAACGCTAAATCTTTAGACTCAAGTACATTCATGCCGCCGAACAATACAAATGGCAAATGATTTGCCATCTGTATATCGCCTAAACGTACAATCTCTTGTGGTTTTAATGGTGACATTCAAACTTCCTAGTTTATTCTGAACCCAGCATTATTTCACTTTTTGGTACTGCTTTTTCGCAGCATCAATAAAGCTAGCAAATAATGGATGCCCATCACGTGGTGAACTTGTAAATTCTGGATGGAATTGTACAGCAATAAACCAAGGATGTTGAGGAATTTCAACAGTTTCAACTAAATGTTGCACTGGGGAATAACCTGAAATCTTCATCCCTGCTTGCTCTACAACAGGAATGAAACGGTTGTTCATCTCGTAACGGTGACGATGACGTTCTACAATGTCTGCTGAACCGTAAACTTCACGTGTCTTCGTGCCTTCAACCAATTCTGATTTTTGAGCCCCTAAACGCATGGTGCCGCCAAGATCAGATTCAACTGAACGCTGTTGAACTTCGCCGCGCTCATCTAACCATTCAGTAATTAAACCAATGATTGGAGATTTAGTCGAACGGTTAAATTCAGTCGAGGTTGCATCACTAATTCCAGCAACATTACGCGCATATTCGATCACAGCAAGCTGCATACCTAAGCAAATACCCAAGAATGGAACGCCATTTTCACGTGCGAATTGAATCGCTTGCATTTTGCCTTCAGTACCACGTTCGCCAAAACCGCCCGGCACTAAGATCGCATCAGCATCTTTCAATACATCGCTTACATCTTGGCTTTCAAGTTCTTCAGCATTGACATAGTCGATCTGCACTTTCACACGGTTTTTAATGCCGGCATGAAGTAACGCTTCGTTTACAGACTTATATGCATCTGGAAGTTCAACGTATTTACCCACCATTGCAACACGAACGGTATATTCTGGATTGAAAAATGCTTCAACCACATTATCCCAATCGGTTAAATCTGCTTCTGGCAAGTTATAACCAAAGCGTTCACAGATGAGATCATCAACGTCTTGCTCATAGAACGTACGTGGAATTTGGTAGATCGATTTTGCATCTTTACATACCACCACCGCACGCGCTTGAACGTTAGTAAACAACGCGATTTTACGTTTGGTGTCTGCATCTACATCATATTCTGTACGACAGATCAAAATATCTGGCTGAATACCAATCGACAACAGCTCTTTTACAGAGTGCTGGGTAGGTTTGGTTTTTAATTCAGCAGCAGATTTAATGTATGGAAGCAAAGTTAAATGCATGAGCATGGTCCGTTTGTGACCAAGTTCAACCATCAGTTGACGTACAGATTCCATGAATGGGAGAGATTCAATGTCACCTACTGTTCCACCAATTTCAACGATGGCAACGTCATAGCCTTCGCCTGCGCGAAGAACACGTTCTTTGATATTATCCGTAATATGTGGAATAACTTGTACTGTACCGCCAAGATAGTCACCACGACGTTCTTTATTGAGAACATCTTGATAAACACGACCTGAAGTAAAGTTATTCAGCTTGGTCATTTTCGCACGACGTAAGAAACGTTCGTAATAACCCAAGTCTAAATCGGTTTCAGCACCATCTTCAGTGACAAAAACCTCTCCATGTTGGAACGGGCTCATCGTCCCTGGATCGACATTAATGTATGGATCCATTTTGACCATGGTCACTTTTAAACCACGGGCTTCTAAAAGTGCAGCAACTGAAGCAGCTGAAATACCTTTACCTAGTGATGAAACTACACCACCAGTCACGAAAATAAAATGGGTCATTGGGTTTCTCGTACAATCGAGCCTAAATCGGCCTGCAATGTTGCGCAATTTTACTTTACCTTGTACCTATAAAGCAAAGTCAATCCGCATCAATTCAAAGAACAATAAACAATTGGTTATTCTATCACCATTTCCAATGAAGATTTAAGCAAACTTGGGGTGATTTTTATCTGTGAATTTGCTGTTATACTATGCTCATCAATATATCAAGTTTGTTTTGAGCAATTATGAATAAGAAACTTTTAGTGGGTGCTGCACTTGTAGCAGTCTTAGTCCTAACAGCATGTGTAAAAAAAGAAGCGCCAAAGGAAGAAGAGCAAGGTTCAACTGTTGAAACGACCCAGCAAGAGACTGCTCAACCTGAAATTCAAATCGCACCTGAACCTGTGGAAACCACTGAAATTCCGACGCGTGTAGAAATTGACCATCAGGAAACCAATCATACCTCAGCAACGATTCGCCGTGAATATCGTGATGTGTCTGCTGAAGAAGTTCAAGCAACGGCTGTTAAATCTGAAACACCTAAAGCTGAAACAGCCAAGCCAGAAGCACCTAAAGCAGTCGCAGCTAAACCAGCTGTAGAAAAACCAGCGCCACAAGCTCAAGCATCTTCTTCTAGTTTAAAAAGTGAAGAAGACGCTGTCGCTGCGGCTATTGCTGCGGCAACACCTGCTTTAGAATAATCATTTAACACGGCGCCAAGCTAAATCAAAATCAGCCGATTGACTGATTTTGATTTAGCTTCAATGTCAAACTTTTATCTTGTTGTGTTGTATTCGTTTGATTTTGATATTTTTTGAGTGCTGCTTTTGATTCGCCAGCGTTAAGGTACCAACGCAGGATGTTTAAGAGAATGTCCTATTTCCAAGACGTGTTTTTGATAGGCGATTGTATCTGCTTGAATCTCTGCATTGCCGTATCGGTAAATTTGCGCAAGCTCTTGAATTGCCTCTGGCAGCTCAAGGTCTGCTGCTGCTTTATACCAAAACAAGGCCTGCCTTAAATCAACGTTCACACCATCTCCAAATTGATAAGCGTTGGCTAACATATACATAGCACTTGGAATCTGATCCTGCGCCGCCAGTTGAAAATAATGCACGGCCTGTTTATGTTGAATTTTTGTTCCATAGCCATTTTTATAGATCAAACCCAAATAATAGGCTGCGACAGGATCATGCTGTAGCTGTGCTTGCTCAAACCAATGCTTGGCAGCGCGATAATTTTGCGGTGTTTTTGCATCGCCTTGAAAATATAGCTTTCCTAGGACTGTTGCCGCTTCATGGTTACCCTGCTCTTCTGCTTGCATTAACCATAAGATCGCCTGCTGAGACTGTTGCTTAAATACATAGATTTTAGCCAAAGCCAGTTGTGCTTCCACTTGCCCAGCTTCTGCAGCACGTTTTAATACAGTTAAAGATTTCAAATCTTGAGCAAAAGTGGCTTGCATGAGCAACTGGTCAATTTCAGCAGGATGTAAGCTGTTGGGACGATCAATGTGCCACAGCATCCAGCATATACACGCCCCACTTAATATCAAGAGCATATAGCGATACAGGGGGCGGATGCTCGTAGTCATGTTAATTGGCTTTCGCTAAATCAATTTTATAAATCGCTAAGCCTTTGCCTGAACCGTCATCGGCTTGATAGAGCGAAATATTGTTAAGACCAGCAGCTTGAGCATGCGCAAGTTTGTTTTGCGCTGAAGTAAATATGACAGCCCCTGCAGTCGTTACTGGACTAAAGGTCCAACTACGATGACTGCCATTATTGACACGTGTCATATTCTTAATGTTTTTGATATAACTGATCAAGGCATCACGATTGGCGTCTGGGGCAGCATAAATGGTTTTTGTTCCATCTAAACCAGGGAAGTTACCACCACCACTCGCACGATAGTTGTTGGTCGCCACAATAAATTCCTGCGTCGGGTTGATAGCAGTACCCTTATATTTCAGATTTTTAATCCGATTATTCACCGCTTGAGTCACATCAATTTCATAACTCAAATCAGCACTGGTAAACATATCGAAGTTATACCCAGGAAATGTACTAATTAAATTTTGTGCTGTAGTTTTATTGGGGTCGATTTGATTAAATCGTTTTGCTGCAGTTTCTAACCAATTTTTAAGATCAGAACCTGCCACTTTGACTGCATACACAGTGTTTGGAAAAAGATATAAATCTGCCGCATTGTTAATTGCAACATTCCCTGCGTTGACATCTGTATAGTCAGCGCCGCCTGCAAAACCACTCTTAAAAGGTGCACTTACTGAGAGTATCGGTAATTGAGCATACTGAGGTAAATTGGCTTTGACATAGTGAGTAACATAAGCGGTTTGTGCTTGGTTAACGATTTCAATAGCCGTGGGGTCACCGACATCGGCAAAATAACTGCTCATATTAAAGTCGGTTGCACCAATCGGTGTTTTAACATATTTGATGGTGTCTTGATGTTCTGTTTCAATGGCTTTGGCAATGCTTGGATCGACCTCAATAAAACTTTTATCAGCATTCTGTGTACTTCTTGCTTCAACGACCGTTTTGGTTTTATCCACCACCCATTTTTTACCATCATAGGTGACATTAAGTTGAATAACACCTAATACTTTACCCCAAAAACTACTCATCACCGTCGGAATCCCATTGACCGTCCCTTTGACTTTATCCACCCCAGCTATATTAAACTGAGCTGAAGTACTGTCTTTATTGGGAAAAGTGTCATGCGAATGACCGATCAGCATGGCATCGACATCTTTGACTTTAGACAAATGATAACTGCCATTTTCCATGCTAGGAGAATACTCACGGTTGTCTAAACCACCATGAGAAATCACCACCACAATATCCGCACCTTCTGCTTTCATTTTTGGAATATATTGTTCAGCAGCTTCTTTGGCACCCACAGTATAGACTTTGCCTTCCAACCAACGCTTATCCCAATTTAAAATTTGTGGCGGGGTAAAACCAATAATGCCGATTTTAATGGTGGAGGTCACCATCTTGCCATCAGGTGTGGTTGCAGTAATTTGTTTATCGATAATTTTATATGGCTTAAAAAGCGGTTGCTTGGTTTTAGCACTATAAACATTGGCTAACACTTGAGGAAATTGAGGTCCAGAACAGTTCGGTTGAGATGCAGGACTGTTCACACCATCGACGTCAAATTTGTGATTGGTGACTTGATTTAAAAAAGGCAAACCATAATTAAATTCGTGATTACCAATCCCACTACCGTCAAATTTCAACAAATTCATGATTTTATAAATAGCTAAAGTCTGATTACATTGGATTGGATTGACCGTCGCTTGAAAATCTGCCAAAGCAGAGCCTTGAATGGTATCGCCATTGTCGAGCAAGATATTGTTGGTAAATTGCTTGCGAGCGTGTGCAATCAAACTGGCTGTTCGCTCTAAACCAATCGACTTGTCTTCTGCAAGCTTAAAATAATCGTAACTTAAAATATTGCTGTGTAAATCGCTTGTTTCAAGCAAGGCAACTGTCGCCTGAGCCCCCTTTAGGGTTGTCGCAGCAGGTGGTGGTGTATCGTGATCATTATCGTCATCATCATTACATCCTTGTAATACAGTCATACCCATCAAACAGCTTACCACTAACGCGATTTTTGTTTTTTGCATTTCATTCTCGAAAATGACTTTATTTTATTCACACAGTGTGCTGAATATTTATGAAGCAATCGTGACGAAATCATGACCAAGCTGTGAAACCCTCTTAACGACTCGATCCTTTGTTTTATTTTGCCTCATGACCATGACCAGAGAAAATTCAAGCATGACTCACCAAGCACAAGACAGCAGCGATCAACATGGATCAAGCAGCTCGATTTAACACGGTATCATTGGGATTGATTGTTTTTTATCAGCTTAAATAATGCACTGAATTTTAAACAATGCTAGCCCAACTGGTATTAGAACTGTTGCAAAAAGTCTGCAATGAGTTTCGAAGACCAAGACTGTACTTTTAAACCCTCATAATACCCACAGTGACTGCCCTTTTTCGTGGTAACCACAATGATATTGGGCATATGTTGAATCACAGCCTTATAAGGATCTAAATTTTTAATACTACAGATGGGATCGTCCTCTGCATTTAAAATCATGAGGGGAATTTTGACATTTTCAAATACATAAATTGGATTGGTTGCTTGGCTATAAGTTGCATAATCTGCGAAACCAGCCATTTCAAAATAAGTCTGCTCAAACTCAAATAAATTTTTTGACATGAGTACTTGTGAGAGCGTATTGGTTTTTTGCCACGTTTCAGAATAAGGCTTAATAAATTTATTAAACAGTTTTTTAGTCATCAATTTACTATAAAAAGGGTGAACATTTTTAAAGCCAAGCTCGGTGTTATATCCAGGGCATAAAGCAAATGCAGCCTTAAGTGGGGTTTGATCCCCCTCTTCTCCTAAATAACGCACCAACAGTCCCGTTCCTGCCGAAGTGCCCACCCCATACAAACCTGACTGAGGAAATTCAGTTTGAATAAATTGAATTTGCTCTTTCAAATCTTCAGTTGATCCAAATAAATTCATTTTCGGTATAGGCATGGGTAACTTGGCATGTCCACGGCGGATACACAGCGCAATACGCCAACCCGTATATTCATGCAGATCTTTGACCAATTCACGCATACTCTCAGGTGAACCTGTGATGGTATGCATAAGCACAATCGTGGGGGTGTCCATAGGTAAATCATAGCCAAACCAAACCACCGCCGTAATTCCACCATCGGACATGGTCAATTGATTGACTTTGCTATAATTAAGTTTGATGCTACGTTTACGAATTAAATCAAAATAAAGCAAATGCACATGATTATTGGATAACCACGGTGTAGGTCGGTATTTTTGGTAGAGCTGAGGAAGCTGCTTTAAAATCTGCTGAGTCGGTCCCTGTGCATCGTAATAAAGTACAGGTTTTTCTGCGCCAGTCACTTGATCAATAATTTCTTGAACAAAATGATTGAGCTTATTTACCACAAATTTCATCATCTTAAACCTTGGAATATCGTATTGATTTCATCTACAAAAGTCATTCCTTGACCACACATTGATTCTTACTCAGCCCATATCTTAAACCTAAATCTGCGGTGCTTGTGACATTCGTTGCCCCATTAACGCCGCCAAAGCTTCTAAACCACTTTTCGGGCGAATCATCACTTCAAAGTCGACCATTTGACCCTGTTCATTGAAACGAATCATGTCAATGCCCTTGAGTTTTTTCTCACCAATATTGGCTGAAAACTCCAGCACGACATTTAGACCATCTTCACTATAAAACTCACGGTGATAAGTGAAATTTTCAAAGATTTGAATCACATTGCTTAAAATAAAAAAGACCACTTGCTTGCCTGAATAAGGATTAAATGCAACCGGCGAGCGGAACACAATGTCCTCTGCCAATAATTCATTGAGTATAGACATGTCACGCGTGTCTAACATGCTATGCCAACGTTTAATCGAATGCTGAGTGGTTTGAATGCTCATGTTAAAATTCCTTTTTTGTTCTGGTATTTTTTTAAGAACTTCCCCACTTTTCAAGGGTGAGAATCCTGAGAATATATGCTGAGTTCGCAAGGCAGGATGATTTTTAGAACTCATTCATTCTTAAATTCCCCCTTTTGCAAAGGGGGAATTTTCCATCTTTCACCAAAGAAAGGTCAAAATGGACTATATCTTCGCAGCCAATTCAGCCCCTTGACGAATCGCACGTTTTGCATCGAGCTCACCCGCCTCTAACGCGCCTCCAATCAAATGTACCGTTTTACCCATGCTCTGAAGCTGCTCATACATTGCGGTAAAGGGTTCTTGTCCTGCACAAATCACCACATGATCCACTTCAAGTAACTTGGGTTGACCATCAAGCAAAATATGTAAACCTTGATCATCAATTTTTTCATAACTTGCGCCTGGGATCATATTCACATTGCGATGTTTCAATCCTGTACGGTGAATCCAACCTGTGGTCTTACCTAAACCCGCGCCGACTGAATTGGCTTTACGCTGTAACAGATAAATTTCACGTTCAGACTGTTCAAGCACAGGTTCCTTTACCCCCCCAACATGGGCATAACTGGTGTCGATGCCCCATTCGTCATAAAATTTATGGGTATTTAAACTGGCACTCTCCCCTGTATGGCTTAAATATTCTGCAGTATCAAAGCCAATTCCGCCTGCACCAATAATCGCGACACGCTGACCGACAGGCAGACGATCCCTTAAAACGTCGAGATAAGACAATACTTTAGGGTGATCAATCCCTTCAATATCGAGTTGTCTCGGGGTCACACCAGAAGCAACCACCACTTCATCAAATTCAGCTTGATTCAGCTCACCGATATTCACTAAATGATTGAGTTTCAATGTGATATTGGGCTGAAGTTCAATTTTACGTTTGAAGTAACGTAAAGTTTCATAGAACTCTTCCTTACCCGGAATGGTCTTGGCAATATTAAATTGCCCACCAATTTGATTGGCTGCTTCAAATAGCGTGACTTTATGACCACGATCTGCTGCATAGGTTGCAAAACTTAAACCGGCTGGCCCTGCACCCACCACTGCGATATTTTTAACTGACTGTGTTTCTTTAAAAATGAGCTCAGTTTCATAACATGCGCGTGGATTGACCAAGCATGTGGCAATACGCATCGAAAAAATATGGTCTAAACAGGCTTGGTTACAACCAATACAGGTATTGATTTCATCACTTTTACCTTGCTCTGCCTTTTCTACAAAAAATGCATCTGCAAGTAAAGGACGTGCCATTGAAATCATATCTGCATGACCCGAAGCCAAGACATGCTCCGCCATCTCTGGTGTATTGATGCGGTTTGAAGTAATCAGCGGAATAGACACATGACCTTTAAGTTTTTCAGTTACCCAAGTAAATGCTGCACGAGGCACTTTGGTGGCAATGGTCGGAATACGTGCTTCATGCCAACCAATACCTGTGTTGATAATGGTGGCACCGGCTTGCTCAATTTTTTTGGCCAAGTAAATGACTTCATCGAGTGTTGAGCCACCTTCAACCAAATCAAGCATGGATAAACGATAGATAATAATAAAGTTTTCACCGACTTCTTCTCGGGTACGACGAACAATTTCAATGGGTAAACGAATTCTGTTTTCGTAATTTCCGCCCCATTCATCATCACGATGATTAGTGCGCGCAGCAATGAACTCATTAATCAAATACCCTTCTGAGCCCATGATTTCAACGCCATCGTAGCCTGCATGCTGTGCCAATTTTGCACATTGGGCAAAGTCTGCAATGGTCTGATTCACTTCTGCAGAAGTCAATGCATGTGGTTTGGTCGGATTAATCGGTGCTTGAATCGCTGACGGCGCGACATTTTCCGCTTGATATGAATAGCGACCTGTATGCAATATCTGCATAGCAATTTTACCACCTGCATCATGCACCGCTTGCGTAATCACTTTGTGTTTATTGGCTTCTTCAATATTGTCTAGTTTTGAACCACCTGCGAAAGTCACGCCTGCATCATTCGGGGAAATCCCGCCTGTCACAATCAGCCCCACCTGACCTTTGGCACGTTCAGCATAAAAGGCTGCCATTCGTTCATAACCACCTTCAACTTCTTCAAGCCCCACATGCATAGATCCCATCAAAACCCGGTTTTTGAGTGTGGTAAATCCTAAATCTAGGGCTTCAAGTAAGTGTGGATAATTTGACATATCAGTTCCTTGGCTGGCCTACGCTGGCGTTTTTTTTGCTTATTGCAACTTGTTGCATGATTTCATGCTTACTTTTATAAGCGAGATTTGATTTTTATGCAACATGTTGCATAATGGATTACACATTTTTTATTGTTGAATCCCTCATGTCACTTTCGCATGTGCTATTGACCAGTTTAATTGAAAAACCAAGCTCTGGGTTTGAGTTGGCACGTCGCTTTGATCGCTCAATGGGATTTTTTTGGAATGCAACCCATCAACAAATTTACCGTGAACTCGCTGCAATGCAAAAAAAAGGTTGGATTTCACCGCTTGAAAATGAAAATGATATTCGGCGTAAAAAAACCTATCAGGTCGAGCAAATGGGTCGTGCCGAACTTGCTGACTGGATGGTTAAACAAAGTCCGCCTGCACAGTTACGTGAAGAACTGATGGTTCGTTTGCGGGCTGAAGCGCAACTTGGTGGAAATGGCGTTCTTCCAGAGCTGAAGCGCCATTTACAAATACATCAAAACAATTTAAAAACCTATCAAGTCATCTATGATAAAGACTTTAAACATTCAGATGATTCAGACCGTACCTTATATATTCATAAAATGGTGTTACAGCTGGGTATAGAATTAGAAATGGGCTGGATTAATTGGTTAGAACGTGTGATTCCACAGCTTAAAAAATTTGAATAATCAGGAGCGATAATGCCGCGATACACCATGCAGGACGGCGAACAGCTTTATGTTCGTGAAATCGGTCAAGGTCAACCCGTACTTGTGCTCTCAGGCCTTGGCATGCAAAGTTGGCAATGGCTCCCCTTTATCGCGACGCATTTAAAAACATTCAAATTCATGATTCCAGACTGGCGTGGTTTTGGCGGATCTGGTCAATGTGCTATTCCTGCAATTGACGCCATTTCAAGCCATTGGCAAGATATTGAATGTTTAATCAAGCAGCTTGATTTGAATGATTTTATTTTAATGGGCTATTCCATGGGCGCAACCACCGCCATGCATGGTATGCAATATGGGGATTTAGGCAGAAAACTCAAAGCTTATCTGCATATTGACCAAACGCCCAAAATTATAACTGATGATACTTGGGCATATGGCTTGTTGGGTGCAAAACATCCTGAGTTTAAAGTGCTGATGCAGCAATTGGCAAAATTTCTACATGATCATCAAAACTACACACAACTTCGTGACTTAAACCCAAATCAGAGAAATCAATTGGTAGCGCTTTGGCTGGCTTTTCTTAGCTTACAGTCGAATCCTCCTCTCACCACAAAAATACTCAAATTCGCTTTGAATCAGCCGAGCTTGCAACAGCGTCTATTGCCTATTCAGCGCTTAGACTATATGCGCTGGTACATCGACAATTATTTGTATCATCATGAGGATTACCGTGAAGCTTTGTCTAATCTTGACTGTCCTGCGACTTTCTTTATTGGTGCGCAGTCCACACTCTATCCAGCGCAAGGACAAATCCAAATTGCGGAGTCTGTAGCAAATTCAAATCATGTGTTATTTAAGCGCTCAGGTCACGCGCCTTTAATGACTGAACCCTTTAAATTTAGTGGTGAACTGTCCAATTTTTTAAAACGTAGCAGTTACCGATTTCAATAACGACTTAAACAAAATACCGTTGAGAACATCATGAAAAAAATATTCCTATTCAGCTTATTGATTTGTATCAGCTCGCTTTCTGTCGCAAAAATGCTGACCTATACGATCGTGTCTGGTGGCGGTGTGGATGATAGATCTTTAGGACTCATGAACCAGCAAGGGCAAGAGATACATAGTTATTGTCTGGATCAATGTGGCAACTGGTTTGAAGCGTCTACCGAACATGAAGGTGAAACGTTAAAAAGCCAATATAAAGGTCAAAAAATCAGTGCCGAACTGTCTTACGAAATCAATAATGATCGCATTGTCGGTCCAGGCCATGATGAAAAATTGTACTTTATTCAGAAAATAAAAGTATTATCCAAACCTTAAAAATCGAGGGTAAATAATAAACGCATCAGCATGTCTAAGGTAATAGTGAGTTTACTCACTTAATCATAAAATGCAGCATCACCTGATTGAGCACGTGATAAGATCAATGCTTGCATATCTTGTGAGCCTGTATAGATATCTACCCCTTCTAAATTCACAAATAACGTGCCCACACCAAATTTATCAGAAATGCTGTTTCCACCTATCATGTCAGGTGCCATATGTGCGATATCCAAAGCTTCGCAGCTGATGGCGTTTGATCAGTGAGGTGCCTTCAACGAAGAAGCCATTCTTTGATCGTTTATACGACTAAAACATAAGGCAATTTGAAGACCCAAGGCGATTTGAGTCTGCATAGTTTCCTTCGGCGTTGCTCGTACTCTAAAATCAAATACTCAAATAAATAAATGTAATTAACTTGAACCTATGAGTTTAATCACCTATTGATCTATCCACATTAAAGTATCACTAAGTAATAAGTGTAATCAAATCTATTGCATTATTGCCTATTCGATATTTTTGCTATCTTCATTTACAGATACTCATTAAAGTCTAGAGGGAAAATAATGAAAAACATGGTGATTTTTTCAGGTGCGGGCATGAGTGCTGAAAGTGGGATCAAGACCTTCCGTGATCATGATGGTCTATGGGAAAACCATAATATTGAAGATGTCGCAACACCTGAAGCTTGGGCAAAAAATCCAGCACGAGTACAAGCTTTTTATAATGAACGCCGCAAAAATATTCTTGAAGCCAAGCCCAATCCTGCCCATGAGATCATTACTCAACTTGAGCACTATTATGACGTGCAGGTCATCACTCAAAACATTGATGATCTGCATGAACGTGCAGGAAGCTCACAGGTGCTGCATTTACATGGCAATATTCGTCTGTCTAAAAGTTCTGGCCCAGATGCACAGTACAGTACTCAGTTTTATGCTGTCTCAGGTACAGACTTAGATCTGGATAAAGACCGCTGTCCTTTGGGCTATCCACTGCGTCCGCATGTGGTCTGGTTCGGTGAAGCTGTTCCTGCTTATGAAGATGCAATTAAAATCATTCGAAGTGCTGATATTTTTATCGTGATTGGCTCAAGTTTAAGTGTTTATCCAGTTGCGGGTCTTATTCACGACATTGCGGCATCTTGCCAAGCTTATTATATTGATCCCCACGCAGATCACAGCCGTGTTCCAAAGCAATATCAATGTTTAAGCATGACCGCCACTGAAGGTATGAACAAGCTCGCAGAAATATTTATCCCTGCCTAGATCTACTCGCTGGATATCCGAGCCAAGCTCAGCCTTAGCCTTGTACCCAGTGAGTGATCTGTTTTAAGCCGGACTGTCCCAGCTAAAAATTAGTTCATTTTACGATATATGAAAAAACATCCTGATCAAACTTGGCTTTATCTAACCTTATTGATCCATGGTTTGCACAGGCGATACAGTAAGTAAGCCCCTATAGCTAATAGATAAAGTGGCCAAATGGTGATGAGTAATACCAATAAATCAAGGACAAAATGCCAGCCATATTGAATACCATTCCAAGCGCGTTTCCAGAAACTGTCTCCATTTAGACGTGCCACTGCATCGACATCCACATCGATTCGTTCACGAACCAAGGTCGGTTGGCTAATGGCTAAGGTAATGGTGCTATAACGCACACGATCTTGAACTTCCATACGCGTCAAACGTGAAATTTCACTGAGCTGTGCATTACGCGTATCACTCGGCACATGTTGGGTTTGAGAAATCTTTTCCTCAAGCATGCGTAATTCATAACGTTTGGCTGAATATTGCTGCTGATTCAAAAAGTACATCAGTGGCAATAACTGATTCACCACCCCTGCTGCGCGCTCACTCGGTACTCGAATCACCATGGCTGCCAGTGGATCAACTTTTTCAAAAACTTTCACTTTACCATCGGCTATTTTTTGTGAACGCGAATCTACAACATTAAAATCAATGTTTTTCTGCTCAATAAAACCACCCGCTTCAAGCGTAATTTTTTCGACCGCCAATGTGGTTTTGACCACATCCTGCGCAGTAAATGTAACACTTGCCTCACGTACCATACGACGTGTCGCTTCAGCAGCATTGACCTCAGTGTTTAAAATCACATCAGGCTTCTGCGAGGTCACAGGGGTTGCATTCGGTTCATGCTCGGCAGATACAGCAACCGCTTCAGTCTGGGCTGAATCTGCTGCAACGACAGCGCTATCTGCACTGGCTTCGGCCGAAGATTCATCTTGTTTTTTTGAACAACCGGATAAAACAACGGCACACAGAAAGGCCGCTAAAAGTTTATGATTCATGAAGGACTCGTTATGATGAATAGTTATTATGCGAGGCGATTATAAAAACTTTTTAATGGGATGTAAGTAATGAATTGTTATAAAAAAAGTGATGTATTCCTACATCACTTTTAACCACATTAAAGCTTCAATTAACTCACCCGATCAATCACGACATCGTCATAAGATTGCACCGCAATTTCTGAAATCATATTTTCAAATGAGAAAATATGATCCAGCTCTGCTTGGGTCAATAAGCCTTGCTCTAACACCACGTCTTGAATGGTTTTATTCTCAGCAATACATTGCTTACCAATCTCATCACATTTTGAATGTCCTAAAATAGGTTCAAGCAATGTAATAATCCCAACACTACGCATCACGGCATCAAAGCAGACTTGCTCATTTGCAGTAATGCCTTGAATACATTTCACATCCAAGGTCTGAATCGCATTGATCAGCAGTGCAATCGACTCATTTAAAGACACTGCAATGACAGGCTCCATCACGTTGAGCTGTAATTGGCCCGCTTCAGCTGCAAAGGTAATGGTCAAATCATTTCCAATCACTTTAAATGCAATTTGATTGACCACTTCAGGAATCACAGGATTAACTTTAGCAGGCATAATCGAAGAACCCGCTTGAAGCTCAGGTAAGCGAATTTCAGCCAAACCTGTTCGAGGCCCAGAACTGAGCAATCTTAAATCATTGCAGATTTTAGAGAGTTTCACTGCTAAACGTTTTAGCGTGCTTGATAAAATAATAAACACACCACAGTCACTGGTCGCTTCGACATAATCTTCAGCGCCGACCAGTTTTAAACCTGATATTTCACTTAAGTATTGGCTTGCAATAGGCGCATACCCATGCGGTGTATTAACCCCTGTACCAATCGCTGTTGCACCCAAATTAATTTCAAGCAATAAATCACGGGTTTTTTTAATCAGTCTTACATCTTCTTTTAATAAAGTTGCAAAGGCATGGAACTCTTGACCAAGTGTCATAGGTACAGCATCTTGCAACTGCGTTCGACCCATTTTCAAGACAAAATTAAATTCGGTGGATTTTAATATTAGACTACTGATTAAATTATTCATCTGCACAAATAAAGTGTCTAGCGAATAATAGGTTGCTAACCTTAATGCAGTCGGATAGACATCATTGGTAGATTGTGACTTATTGATATGATCATTGGGATGAATAATGTCGTAGCGACCTTTTTCATGTCCAAGCATTTCCAACGTGATATTGGCAATGACTTCATTACAATTCATATTGATGGATGTACCTGCTCCCCCTTGAAAAACATCACTTGGAAAAGCCGAAGCCCACGCTTCAGGATGATCGATTAAAACATCACAAGCTTTTTGAATGGCGATACTTTTATCAGCATCGATCAGTTCGAAATTTAAATTGGCCTGTGCTGATGCTTTTTTAACTTGTGCCAAAGCACGAATGAAATGTGGATTTTGCCCTACCGTTTGACCCGATATTTGGAAATTTTCCAATGCACGAACCGTGTGAATTCCGTAATAACTATGAATAGGCACTTGCTTGTCGCCCAGTAAGTCATGTTCTGTTCTTGTTTTCTCAATATCAACCGTTGACACTTTAATATACTCTCAAAAGATGCACTATCATTGTGCATCTATAATCTTAGTATTATCCATTTTTTAAATCAGCATTTTATTATTTATTTATGAAATAAATTATTACAAACACACGCTTCAAGTAAGCAAAGTAACATTATGTAAAAATGAGCTGAATAGCTATTCATTTGAGTTCACTTCACAGTTTGTGTATAAGTTTTATAAAAAAAGCGGGGAATCTTTAAGATAACTCTGAAAAAATAAAAAAAACAAATTAATTCGTGATTTTTGCTGGTTTTGTAACTAAATTTACAATCAGTTTCACAAAGCGATAATAATTCGCACTCAATTGTAACAGAGCGTAATTTTTAAACTGTGCTTGAATCAGCACCTTAGCTAAGCTGAGCAATAATTCATCTCGGATAGATGGTCATTTAGGACAGACAAAGGATGGCATAACTATGAGCCAATTCAACCCCACGCTCATCACCTTTATATTTTATATCGTCGCTATGATTGGTATTGGGCTATATGCTTATAAAGCAACAACAAATTTCGATGACTATATTTTAGGTGGACGCAGCCTAGGTAGCGTCGTCACTGCACTTTCAGCAGGTGCCTCAGACATGAGCGGCTGGTTACTGATGGGTCTCCCAGGCGCTATTTATTTGTCTGGACTTTCAGAAGCTTGGATTGCCGTCGGTCTAATCATTGGTGCTTGGTTAAACTGGTTATTGGTGGCAGGTCGTTTACGTGTACACACTGAAGTTCAACACAATGCACTGACGCTACCCGATTATTTTACCAGTCGCTTTGGTGATAAACAAAAAGTCATTCGCATTATTTCTGCGGTGGTGATTCTGATTTTCTTCGCTATTTACTGTGCTTCAGGCATGGTGGCAGGCGCACGTTTATTTGAAAGTTTATTTAGGTGGGACTACACCACTGCCCTGTGGATTGGTGCAATTGCCACGATTAGTTATGTGTGTATTGGTGGATTTTTAGCGATTAGCTGGACAGACACCTTTCAAGCAGGTTTAATGATTTTTGCTTTACTGCTTGCCCCTATTATGACCTATTTGGCCATTGGCGATCACACACAAGACGTCTCTGTAATGGTTGAATCTATACGCCCACTGGCCAACAACATTTTGTCAGATTTGAGTATGGTTGCGATTTTATCCTCTATGGCATGGGGCTTAGGCTATTTTGGTCAACCGCATATCTTGATTCGCTTCATGGCAGCCGACTCGGTTAAATCGATCCCTGCTGCACGTCGTATCGGGATGACATGGATGATTCTCTGCTTAGGCGGTGCGGTATCCGTGGGTTATTTGGGTATTGCATACTTTGGCGCACATCCAGAAATCGGTGCTGTGGTCAATGCCAATCCTGAAACTGTGTTTATGGAAATCACCAAAATTCTATTTAATCCTTGGATTGCAGGGATTATTTTGGCTGCAATTTTGGCTGCTGTCATGAGTACATTGAGCTGTCAACTTCTCGTGTGTTCAAGTACTTTGACTGAGGATTTATATAAAGCCTTTCTGCGTAAAAATGCATCTCAAAATGAGTTGGTGTGGATTGGTCGTTTAATGGTGTTGGTCGTAGCTGTACTTGCGCTCTCACTTGCACACAATCCTGAAAGTAAGGTGTTGGGATTGGTGGCCTATGCATGGGCAGGTTTTGGTGCCGCATTTGGTCCACTGGTGATCTTATCGCTATTTTGGAAGCGTATGACTTTAAACGGCGCAATTGTCGGTATGATTGTAGGTGCTGTTACCGTGATTCTATGGAAAAATAGCTTTGCAGATACAGGGATTTATGAAATTATCCCTGGCTTTATTTTCTCGCTCATCAGCATCGTTGTGATAAGTTTACTCGGTAAAGCGCCATCTAAAGATGTGACGGATCGTTTTGATCAAGCCAATGCATTATACGAAAAAGAAATGCAGGAATTAAAAGCAGGTAAATGATAAACACCCAAACCTGACACACTAAAAAAGGAGCGTAATGCTCCTTTTTTTGATTGAAATTTACAGATCAACTTTGAATATTTTATTTTATTTTCTGGGATGAGCTTTAAGGTGAATTTGTGAGCTTTCTTTGATCACTTCCATGACTGGGTAACTTCGGGTTTCTTTAACGCCGGGCAATTGCCATAAAATCTGTCCTGAAATTTTACGAAATGCCTCCATATTGGCACAACGAATTTTCACCACAAAATCGAAGCCACCACTGATCATATGACATTCTACAATTTCAGGATGATGCACCACTGCATGAGAAAACTCATCCAAGGCATTCGGGGTGGTTTTATCAAGTAAAATTTCCACAAAGACCACAAAACTATTGTTTAACAGATCAGGGTTGAGTTTTGCTTCATACCCCACAATAAAACCATCTTTCGTGAGCTTTTGTACTCTCGCCAATGCCGCAGTGGGCGATAAATTGACGGCTTCAGCCAGTTTAATATTGGATAATCGACCATCCTTTTGAAGGATGTCTAAAATACGAATATCCGTGCGATCTAAGCTCATCATGGGGCTCGTCATTTGAATTTATCCCTAAAAACTCTGCAAATTATAGTGAGTTATGCGCCATATTTTCTGTAATGATAAATTAAATACACCGTTTCGCTCAATTTAATTTCGTTGTCACAGGATGCTGGCGTAAAAATGATGGACTCAAGAACCCAATTCGATCAGGCTAAATCAAGTTTAAATCCGATTACCAAGTTTAGTCACAAAAACGAATATGAAATTAAAATCAACCATGCTTGGCGCCGATCAGAGCCAGAATGTGTTGAACATTTAATTGAAATCACTCAAATTGATGAAGATTTAAATCAAAAAATTTATGATTTGGCTTTTAATCTGGCGCATAGCTTACGTGAGCGCAAAAGTTCAGGCGGTAAAGCCGGCATCGTGCAAGGCTTACTCCAAGAATTTGCATTGTCTTCGCAAGAAGGCATTGCCTTGATGTGTTTGGCTGAAGCTCTGCTTCGTATTCCAGACAGCGCCACCCGCGATTTATTAATCAAAGATAAAATCAATCAAGGCAACTGGAAAGATCATTTGGGTCAAAGTAACCTGATGTTTGTCAATGCTGCGGCTTGGGGTCTCATGCTGACAGGCAAGCTTATGGAAACGCCGAAACAGCAAAGCCTGTCGAGTATGCTTACAGGACTCTTGGCACGTAGCGGACGCGGTATTATTCGTAAAGCCGTTGATGTTGCTATGCGCATGATGGGCGAACAGTTTGTCACAGGTGAAACCATTGAAGAAGCGCTGGAACATGCAGAAGTTTTAGAAGAAAAAGGCTTTCGCTATTCATATGACATGCTCGGGGAAGCGGCCCTCACCGATCATGACGCCACTCGATATTTTAATGATTATACCCAAGCAATTCATGCGATTGGTCAAGCATCTGCGGATAAAGATGTTTATTCTGGTCCCGGCATCTCTATCAAACTTTCAGCATTACATCCACGCTATCAGCGCTCGCAAATCGCACGTGTACATGATGAGTTGTACCCTAAAATTTTAGAACTGGCGGAGCTTGCGAAAAATTATAATATTGGACTCAATATTGATGCTGAAGAAACAGATCGTTTAGAAATCTCACTCGAACTTCTAGAGCGCTTATGTTTTGAGCCGACACTCGCGGATTGGAAAGGCATTGGTTTTGTGATTCAAGCTTATCAAAAGCGCTGTTTATACGTGGTGGATTATATTGTTGATCTTGCTAAGCGTAGCAACAAGCGTTTAATGATTCGTTTGGTCAAAGGGGCGTATTGGGATAGCGAAATTAAAAAAGCGCAAATCGATGGCATGTCTGACTACCCTGTTTTTACCCGTAAAGTGCATACCGATTTATCTTATATTGCTTGTGCAAAGAAACTCTTGGCAGCACCCGATCATATTTACCCGCAATTTGCCACCCATAATGCACAAACTTTAGCCACGATTTATCAACTGGCAAATCCTGAGCAATATTATGTCGGGCAATATGAATTCCAATGCTTACATGGCATGGGTGAACCATTGTACGAGCAAGTAGTCGGAAATGTTGCCGATGCTAAACTCGGTATTCCTTGCCGTATTTATGCGCCTGTAGGCAATCACGAAACACTTTTGGCTTATTTGGTTCGCCGCCTACTTGAAAATGGTGCAAACACCTCATTTGTAAACCGTATTGCAGATAAGACTTTAAAAGTTGAAGATCTCATTGAAGATCCAATCCATGAAATTCAAAAATCGGCACAACTCACTGGTCAAGTCGGTGAAAAACATACGGCTATTCCGCTCCCTCAAGATGTTTTAGAACCTGTTCGGACCAATTCTAAAGGACTAGATTTAGCTGATGATGCTGTTTTAGCTGAATTAAATCAGATAGTTGCAGATTATACAAAAGCACAGTGGCATGCCTCCCCTTTACTTGGACAAGCCAAAGATCTAACAAACGCAGCGCCAAATGCAGAACTCGTTTTGAATCCATCTCAGCATCAAGATGTGGTGGGCTCGGTGATAGAAGCAACGACAGATCAAGTTAATCTCGCTTTAGATCAGGCTATGATTGCGCAAGCAGATTGGTCAAACTTAGCTGTGACTGCACGTGCCGATATTTTATTTAAAGCTGCAGATTTGATGGAAGCGCGTATACAAGAGTTGATGGTACTGCTCTGCCGTGAGAGTGGCAAAACCTATTCCAACGGGATTGCTGAAGTTCGTGAAGCCGTTGATTTCATGCGTTACTACGCTTCGCAAATACATAGCGTTCAAACTGACGGCGCAATCAAAGCTTTAGGCACTGTACTTTGTATCAGTCCGTGGAATTTTCCTTTGGCTATTTTTTCTGGGCAAATTTCTGCCGCACTTGCGGTAGGTAACTGCGTTATTGCCAAACCTGCGGAACAAACCCCACTCATTGCCTCTGAAGCAGTCAAAATTTTATGGCAAGCAGGTGTACCAAAATCTGTATTACAGCTTTTACCTGGACGCGGTGAAACCGTAGGTACACAGTTGTCTGTTGATGATCGTATTCACGGCATCATGTTTACAGGTTCCACTGAAGTGGCGAAAATTTTACACAAAACCGTATCTCAACGCTTAAGCCCTGCCGGCTTACCCATTCCCCTGATTGCGGAAACCGGCGGTCAAAATGCCATGATTGTTGACTCATCAGCATTGACTGAACAAGTGGTTTTGGATGCCGTCAACTCGGCTTTTGATAGTGCAGGTCAACGTTGTTCTGCATTACGAGTGCTCTGTGTGCAAAAAGACAATGCTGAAACGCTCATCCAAATGCTCAAAGGTGCGATGAAACAGCTTAATGTCGGTCAGCCGCAATTCTTAAGTACCGATGTCGGTCCTGTGATTGATGCTGAAGCGCAAACTAATATTCAAAAACATATTGATCATATGCGTGCCAAAGGTTATCCGGTCCATCAATTCATGCTAAATAAAAATGCAGAAGCGTTAAAATCAGGGACGTTTATACCACCCACGCTGATTGAACTTCCGCATCTGGATGATTTAAAACGCGAAGTGTTTGGTCCGGTTTTGCATGTGATTACCTACAAATACGGCGAACTGAAACAGCTTTTGGCACAGATTAATGCCAAAGGTTACGGTCTCACTATGGGCTTACATACGCGTATCGATGAAACCATTCAGACAGTGATTGAGCAGGCACATGTCGGTAACCTCTACATCAACCGAAATATTGTGGGTGCTGTGGTTGGCGTGCAGCCTTTTGGTGGCGAAGGTCTTTCGGGCACAGGCCCAAAAGCCGGTGGTCCTTTGTATATGCATAAGCTGATGCAGCCAAACTCACTCGCTTTTGCGAAGCCTTTTGGTACACTGTCGCAAGTGGCTGAGCCAAATAATGATCAATCGCCACGTCAACTCTTTAAAACGTGGACATCTAAACATTTTCCACAGATAAATCTTGAAAATATTCATTCCCCTGTCGGTATCTACACTTTACCGGGTCCTACAGGTGAAACCAATCAATACACGGTTTTAGCACGTCAACGTGTGCTTTCGATTGCTCAAAACGAAGCGCAGCAACTGGCACAGTTAAATGCAATATTTACCGTCGGCGCTCAAGCGATTGTTTTAGCCGATAATGCTTTTGTTCTTCAATATCTACAAAGTATGCCAGAAGCCCTTAGACAACAAGTTGCGATGATTAAAGATCTCCATACTGGCGAATTTGATGCTGTTCTACATCATGGCAGCACCAATCAGTTAATTGAATTACAAAAGCATATTGCACAGCGTGAGGGCGCAATTATCGCGATCAACCATTTTAAAGACCACGAGTTGAATATTCCTGTTGAAGCTTTAGTGATTGAACGTGCATTAAGTATTAACACAGCAGCCGCAGGCGGTAATGCAAGCCTCATGACTCTTGAAGATGCTTAAGCATAATCATTAAGCAATAAATTAAACAATGAATAAAAAATCCCAGTCACATGACTGGGATTTTTTATTGAAGAATCAAAGTTTAAACACTGAGCATACTGTTCAAGGTTTCGCTGACATTTTTAGATTTCACCAAAGGTTTCAGTGATTCTAAGGTCGCTTTGACTTCTGAGCGCTGTGGCTCAGCCAATGTATACCAACGTGACAACACTTGCAGCAAACGAGAACCAACTATTGGATTTTTCTCATCGAGATATTTGGCGAGATTAACAAAGTGTTGCACACCAAAACTCCACGTATTCACAGGATTGGCATTTAATCCACCACTGACCGCACGAATACGGTTCGGAACCGTCAAATCATAATCTGGATGCGAGGTTAAATAAGCAATGGTTTCAACAGTTGCTTGTGGATGTGATGCTTGAACCATAAACCACTGATCCATCGACAATGCTTCATCTTTAAAGCGCAAATAAAAATCAATCAGAGCGGCTTCTGCTTGAGGCGCATCATTCCAAACCAAAACGCGTAAGGCACCTAGGCGCTCAGACATATTGCCGGTGGTTTTATACTGGGCATCTGCCAGTGCAAAGACATCTTCATCACCTTGACGCGCCATCATACTCAGCATAATGTTTTTCAGTGCGCGCACACCCATCGCTTGAGAAAATTCAGTTTGCGCTTTTGGATCTAAGGCCAAATAAGTCTGTTTACAGAATGCGCCCAATTCACGTGCGAGTTTATTGATTAAAGCTTCACGCTGTTCTTGAACTTTAAATGGATTGTAAGCTGTATCAATACGACTACCCAAGTAACCTTCTGACGGCACATCAAATAGACGTGAAACCAATAACGGATCTTTTTGAATTAAATTTGGAATGGTATTTTTAATGGCTTGAATATAGATATGGGCATCATGACCATTCAATAAAATACGTTCAAGCAAAGTTTGAGTGGCTTGCCATTGGTTAAAGCCATTGGTCTCAAACTGCATTAAAAATGCAAGCTCTTCATCTGAATAGTTAAACTCAAGATTTACTGGTGCAGAGAAATTACGCAGTAGCGATACCACAGGCTTAACAGTGACATTTGTAAATTCAATAGTTGCTGTCTCTGTATCAAATAAATACACGCCATCTTTGATGCCATTTTCCACCAAAGCCTCTGAATTTAACAGCAGTTGCTCACCGGTTTCTGCATTAAATAATGCCAGTGCCACAGGAATAGGCACCGCTTTTAAATTTGGATATTTGGCGTGAGCTTTTAAGCTTTGCTTTAAAGTCAAACGATAGGTTTGAGCTGTGGCATCATATGCACCTTGCGCTTCAAGCTTTGGCGTACCCGGCTGGTTATACCAAGTTAAAAATGCAGATAAATCAACACACGAACCTGCCGTCAATGAATCGACCCAATCTTCTACGGTAACAGCTTGACCATCATGACGTTTGAAATACTCATCTGTCCCTGCACGAAACTTCTCTTTTCCAAGCAAGGTCGCCATCATGCGGTTAATTTCAGCACCTTTCTCGTACACTGTTGCAGTATAGAAGTTATTAATTTCGACAAAGTGATCTGGTCTTGGTGGGTGTGACAAGGGACCTGAATCTTCGGGAAATTGATGAGCTTTCAGCACAGCCACATCATCAATACGTTGTACCGCAGCCGATTGTAAATCTTCCGAGAAAGACTGATCACGAAAAACCGTTAACCCTTCTTTTAAGCACAGTTGGAACCAATCACGACAAGTAATACGGTTACCGGTCCAGTTATGGAAATACTCATGTGCAATCACCGACTGTACCCGCATAATTGCAGCATCAGTGGTGTATTCTTCATCTGCAAGTACACACGAGGTGTTGAAAATATTGAGACCTTTATTTTCCATCGCCCCCATATTGAACGCACTGGTCGCCACAATCATATAATTGTCTAGATCATAAGGACGACCATAATGCTCTTCATCCCAACGCATCGAGTGCTTGAGCGCTTCCATGGCAATATGACACTTTGGAATATCTTTTTCTTCAGCGTAGATTTCTAAAGCAACATCACGTCCTTCAGAAGTTACATAATGATCTTTGAATACCGCTAAATCTCCAATCACACAAGCAAACAAATATGCTGGTTTTTGGGTCGGATCTTGCCAAATGGCATAGTGGCGATCTGTACCTACGTCGCCTTTTTCCAGCAAATTGCCATTGGCAAGTAATACAGGGAATTTTTTATCGGCTTCTACACGTGTGGTAAATACTGACAGCACATCTGGGCGGTCAGGATAAAAGGTAATTTTACGGAAACCTTCAGGTTCGTTTTGCGTCACAAACAAATCACCGCTGGCTTGATACAAACCTTCAAGCTGGGTATTTGACTCAGGGTGAATCACCACTTCTATATTTAAAATGACATCATCGGGGGCATCCACTATGACCAATTGCTCAGTATCGAGTTGATACTCCGCTTCAGTCAATGCCTTACCATTTAATACGATCGATTTGAGTTCGAGATCACGTCCCAAAAGTACCAGATCGCCCGCCGTTTGGCGCTTCATCACTAAAGTGGAGTTGACGTTACTATAATCTGCGAAAACTTGAATATCTAAATGGATAGATTCAACTAAAAATGATGGTTTTTGATAATCTTTTAAGTAAACCGTTTGATCGGCCTCGATTACTGGATTTGCCGCGATATTCATAAAATGTCCTGATCTTGTTGTCTCATCAGAGAACGAATTCTTGTGTATGCAAAGATCATACGACAAGTTGATCCATCTGTCTGCGCCTTTGCTTTGTATTTATATATGGGCATTCACAGACCGCTTTTCAATTTATAGAATCAAATAAGCAAGTCATTTGGACTAATTTCAATCATTCGCAGCCATTTAAAAATTCAAATGCTAAAAGTGAATGATGCTGAAGATTTATTTCTAGCCCAGTCCCCAAAATGGATTAGGGAAAATGTACTTAAAAGATGTTTAAGCATAAGGATTAGTCACGTTACATGGTGATTAAAGCGGATAAAGTGTTCTGCATAATTTGCAGATGTGTATAATCAATTTAACCTTTAATTTATTGTGTGTTGAATCTTTCCATGCTTCTTCAAATTCTGCAAAAACAGTTAGATGAAAGTTCACATTGCCCACTGTGTCAGGCAAGTATGTACTTCATAGAAGCCGAAGAATTTGAAAAGGAAGTGTTTTTTCATCAGTGCAAACACTGTCAGCATCAGGTTTTCCAAGATCCAAGCAAAACCTGCCACTGCGAAAGCTGTAAGAACAAACGTAAAAAAATGATGAAGGAAACCCGTCTTCAAGAACAGCGTAAAATCAGTGCCAAAAATAAAGAGGTCTATGAATATGATCTCAATCAACTGAGTTTTATCAATAAACTTTTTTTACTTAGCATTTTAGATCAGCAGGTGCATGAACATACCCATCACCAAGAATTTATTCATTGGGAAAGTATTAAATATCACTCGATTACGCCAAACTATCTTTACCAAAATTATTTAGTTAAGCAATTGGTACGTGATCAAATATTAGTACCCAAAGATTTTGCAGACGAAGCACATGATTATTATATTAATATTCGTCTTGATGGTTATTCTGAACCCAGCCTGTTTAGCATTACCCAGCAATTACGCAATTTATTTTTTGAAAATTTGAGTTTGGGCGTCCCTTTTAAAGATGCTGACGAAGTTAAGAGTGCGCTGTACATGGTGCTGTACCAAGAAATCATTCAGTTCATGCAATTTTACTGTCGTCCTTGGGGCATTCAAATTGCAGGCAACACTGCATTTCAAAGCTTTTGTTTTCGTCTTATGGATTCACTCGCGGTGGGACAAATTTATTATTTGGTGCAAACTGCACTTGAATATCTCAATAAACAAAAACTGCTCAAAGCGCGCAATGAAAATTTCATCAATACGAATTTGCTCAAGAAAACTTTAGAGCAATACCGTGAACGCTCACTCAACGAAAAATGGGAAACCTCAACCCTGCCTCGTTTACCCAATATGCCTTTTAGTAAAATGAGTGAAATCTTATTTTTTAAATTTTTAGGCTATGATGAAAATATCTTTTTCCAACCGATTTGGCGCTCTTGGAAAAGTATTGAACCCCGTTTAAGTTTCTATTCGCAAAAGCGCTGTATGCATTGTGGCTCAAATGAGCTGACCGTTGAATATGATGCCAATGATTATGTTTCTCTGTTGTGTAGAAGCTGTAAGCATCAAGATCATTACTTTACCCAGTAAGGCAATCCCATGAATCATCTAGAACAACTGATCCAAGCAGAGCCAGCTCAAGAACAAACTGAAAATATTGAGCCTGAGAAATTGAATCCGCACGAGATTCTAGACGCTGTGATTGAAGCGTGGAAACAGCTCAAGCTCCAGCAACCTTTGGTGCAGTGCATTACCAACACTGTGGCCGCCAATTACGCGGCGAATATTTTACTTGCAGCGGGCGCGTCCCCGGCCATGATCGACAACCCTTTTGAAGCTGAAAGCTTTGTCAAAATCAGTGGCGCTTTAAGCATCAATTTAGGTACACCCACCACTGAGCAAATGCAAGCCATGCGAATTTCTGCGCAAACGGCGCAAGCCCATCAAACTCCATGGGTGCTTGACCCTGTTGGTTATGGATCTGTTTTAAAATGGCGCTCAGACATGGTCGATGAACTAATCCAGTTCAAACCAACCGTTATCCGTGGTAATGCTTCTGAAATCAGTACCCTTGCAGGAAATCAAGTTGAATCTAAAGGCGTCGATAGCACCTTAAATAGCGCAGATATGTATGATCAGGCACAAGTTCTGCTTGCACACACGGAGTGCGTCGCGATTTCAGGCGAATCTGATTTTATCGTATCAAAAGCGTGGGATGCCGTCATTCAAGTCAATGGAGGATCATTTTTACAACCTAAAGTCACCGCTACAGGTTGTGCCTTAGGTGCGCTTATTGCGGCGTATAGTGCCGTGACGACACCGACACTGGCATGTATTGCTGCACACGTGCATTTCGCAATTGCAGGCAAATTGGCGTTCGAACAAGCACAAAGCGTCGGCAGTTTTAATGTGGCATTTATGGATTATGTATACTCGATTGACGCTGAAATGATTGCGCAATATGCCGATATTCAGGTTTTAAAATAATATGATAAAAAAAGCCAATCAGATCAGATTGGCTTTTTAGTTCGGGATCAATTGATAAATAACAAACGAATCCAATCAACTCATATCATCATTTTTGAACTTTAACTTTACGATAAAACGCTTTTGGCATTTCGACCAGTTCGACGCACAATTGAACCTCTAGACCTTGAGCCGAATAACCATCAAAGGTCTGTAAATAATCTGACAATGCATCTGACATTTTATTTTTTTGTTCATCCGTACGCCCACTCAGCGCCGCCAATTGAACAAAGATAAAGGCTTGATGATTATTCCCAAAACCAATCAGGTCATCTGAATTGAGCCGAGTACGGGATTTAATATCATACTCATGCCCGACTAAACCTGTATCAAATAAGGCTTGATTCAAACCGAGCAATAGTTTTTTCGTATCTAAATTTTGAATATTGGCTGAATAATCAACAAACATTTGTGGCATAAATGATATCCTTTTTTTCAATTCACCGATCAGCTGATCATGCTTAAATACTATTAGCTCAGTCCGATTGCCTCAATAGGACTTAGGTACTTTCTACCGTGATTAAAATTATTCAATATATAAAAGCGCCAAACGAACTTGGTCGTAGCCCATACGTGGACTGGTCGCTTCCACAATTGGACGCAGTTTAATTGCACCGTCATCTGCAAAATGTTCTGGGCTTTTACGTTTCATCAGTTTTTTATAAATCTTACGCACTTGTTCCACCACTTCATCACCCGGATGTGCAACCGAAATATCCAACCCTTGTTCACGGTGCAGTTTCGCTAAATGATTAATAATCGTGGCTGGCGTTAAACCGCGTTCAACCGCAATATCTTGAATTTCATAACCGCCCAAAAACAATTCTTTGGTTTCATCCAAAGTTGCAGTCGCATAGCTTTGTTTACCCGCATTTTTAGCAATTTTCTTTTCGTTGCGTGTAATTTCTGTTTCGTTTAGCGTTCCACCACAATGACGAATAAAGGCTTTGTGCTGTGCATCTAAGTCTTGATCTGCAAAATGTATTTCCGCTTCCGCAGACAATTCTTGAAAACGTTTATCTGCTTTAATCGCTAAACTGTCGAGTTCTAATGCTTGTGTGTTAAAACCCAAAAGCCTTAAACCATTGATCGATTTTAAACGCGATAAAGCCACATAACCCTGCCCTTTTTCAAAGGTATTGGCGAGGTTAATTTCGGCAGCAGCAAGGGTCATCCCTTGTGATTTATGAATGGTAATTGCCCATGCCAAACGTAGTGGAACTTGCGCAAAGCTGGCAATGGTTTTACCGGCATCGTTATCCACTGACCACGTTTCAGGTTCAACCAATAGCACGGTGCCATCGGTCAGTTTAACCTTAGGCAAAATACCATGGTCATCTACTTCTTCAAAACCGATGACTTCGCCCAAGCTACCGTTGATATAACCCATATCGAAGTTATTCTTAACAAACATCACTTTAGCATGTTTTTTTAGGGTTAGTTCTTCTGGCGCACGAACGGATGACTTTAAAGTTTCAATCAGTTTTTCATTGCCATCGACTTGTGCGCAAAATTGATGACCATCACCTTCAATCTCATTTAAATGACGGTAGTTAAGACTGTCGACATCCATATTATGGGTGTATAAACGCGTATAGGTCTCGCCTATATCTTGTTCACGCGTTTGCTCTAAACATTCAATATGCTTTTGACTGATACTTTGTGAGCGAATCGCATTTAAAATATCGTTTAAGGCTGAATCATCTTGACGATGTTGTTCGGTCAGATAACATACCCGAAATTTGGCTTCTACCCAGGCCTGTGACATAAAACAGAATTTATCCCGATTCTTTTCATCATTACGACCCACGGGTGGCAACTGAAAAAAGTCCCCTGCGGCAATCACTTGTATGCCGCCAAAGGCTTCATCGGATTCCTTGAAAAATTTTAAAACTTGATTAACCAAATTGAGCTGTTTGGCATGCAACATTGAAATTTCATCAATGATCAAGACTTGGGCATTTTCTAAATGCTCTTTTAAATATTTACGTTCTTTCATGCGCTTTAAGTCGTCATCAGACAAAAAGTCTTTAATCCCAATCCCTGCCCACGTATGAATTGTCATGCCGTTCATATGGGTTGCAGCAATTCCTGTCGATGCGGTAATGGCAACAGGCACTTTACGGGCTTTTAAATAATTGATGTACTGATTTAATGTATAGGTCTTTCCTGCACCGGCAGAACCTGTCAAAAAGACACTTTCACCCGCTTTCATTAATTTAAGTGCAGTTTCTTGCTTCATAACAACCATAACCTTATCAGATGGGTCATAGCCTAACGATTTTTGTCTAAAAAGTTAAGTTTAAATTACGATTGGTATGTTTTATGGCTAGTCCATTTTCTACTCCACTTTACGCGCTTTAAAATCCCAGATCAGATGCTGATTGACCTGTTGAATAAATAGTTTGGCATCTTGTACGACATCTTTACTAGCGTGTTCATTGTTGGGCAGTCTTAGCTGATCAAAATGTAATTGCTCAAATTTAAAATAACAACCCAAAGTCAAATGAATGTCTTCATCATCAAGGGATGACATGTGAAATGCCACATATTCACCCTCCGCAATACGTTCAGTATACGACAGTGCCAAACAGTGTTTATAGCTGGTCGATTCATGAATAATTTGCTCAAGACTGTTTAATTCTATAAATTTCCAGCGCTCCGTAAACATGATCTCTTGCGGAGAAACACGGCGCCACGTCTCAATATCCAATCTTAAACGCAACTTGGACAAGGTGTCTTGATAATGGATCTGCTGATGCCAACGCACTGCCTGCTGATATAAACCAGACCATGTAACATTTTTAGCTAAAGTTTGCGGCTGATGGAAATAATCGAGCAAATAATCTGCCACATAGGAATCAAAGACACTGGTATTACGATTAAATTGTAAAACGGGGTGTTTAAAGATTTTTCTAAACTTTTCCTTCTCAAGCTGATACTTTTGTAAGATGGCTAAAAATTGCGGATGTTCTTGGGTATGCGGTTCAATGAACCCAATCAATTCGTTCGGTAAACCGTCAATCAAACGCTGCATAAATAAAGCATAGGCTTGCATCACCCGAGATAAATTTTTATAGACATGTTTAGCGACACGTTGATCATTTTTGGCTTGCAGATATAAAAGATGCAACCATTCTTCTAAATACAACACCGATGCGCTAATTTCCGTCTTATTTGAAGTGTTCGGTACAGTATCTCGTAATACATAGGGATGCTTAACGGTGCTTTGAGTAGACTCATCGGAAGAATTTTCTAATAAAAACCAAGCGTTCTTATCCGCTGCATCATGACATGCTTGAACAAACAATCTACCTGCAATCGATTTAAAATATTTTAAGGTTAAGACTAATATGTGCGGATGAATTTGACTGGTATCGACAAAACTCAGCGCAGTCACAGCGACTCTGACATTGATTTGATCAATGCGTTTAGCGACCCAATCAATCACTAGCTTGTCTTGCTTAAACAACCAGTTAACCGTTCGATTAAAATAAAACAGTGGAAACCGCGAGCTGATCTGCTCATCCCAATACGGTGAATTCGCTGTCGTGAAATTTTTCTTACTGAAAATATCGCTATATTGCCAATACCCACGCTTAATCCAAGAGGCAAAGACCAACACCTGAGGCTGCTCTTTGGCATGATTCAGCAGTAAATTAAACTCAGTTTGGTGTTCAATGACTTGAGCCAAAGTAAAGTGATCATGAAAGGTGGTTTCAATGATCCGATAAACTGGTGCAGGGATAAATGATTCAGCCGAAAAACACAATTGATCGTAAGCAAGCATAAGCGGTTGAATCGTTAAAAAATTAGCCCCTAAAATTGAATTCACCAAACTTAAATGTTTAAAATTCAGTTCAACACTTAAAGGAATGGTCGTACCCGATGCTGCAAATGCGGTTAAATGTGCAACCTCATAATAGCCGGCATCCATCATGATTTGATCAAGGGCTTGAGCGTCATGTAAGTTTAAATTATATAAATAGTGCTCGATTCGATTTTCACCATCGACCCATTTAAAGACTTCTTCTACCAACAGTTGTCTAAACAATTGAACTTTGGTTTTTAAAAATAAAGAGTGCTGAGCTTTTAAATCTCGAATGAGAAACGAAATTTCATTGGCAACGAAATCTGCCAGCTTTTGAACTGAAATTTCGGGATGTGATGTAGAAAACTGGATTAAACCCGCTGGGCTTTGTTTAAATTCAACCTTCAATAGTCCGTCGGCAATCAACAGCTGTTGATGGTCTGAGTCCACCACAAATAGATTATCTGGTGTCAGCGTCCACAGATAGAACCACTGATCTTGGAAAAGCTGCTTTAAACTCACAGAATAATCGAGCAACTGCTGCGCTGTCTGTTGGTGCTTCTGCATTAATCTTTTTTCAAGGTCGATTTCCATAACAGAGCCTTAAACTCACGCAGCTTGATAATGAAAGTAAATGAATCTTAACATTATTCGATTAAAAAAAAGCATTGCAGTTCAGATTCTGTAATCTATAGTCTTGGTCATGATTATCGCCATTTTATTTTTCTGCTTTTTAAAATGTGAAAATAATCTGAATGATAGGAGTATCAAGGATAGATATTTTAAAATCATGAGAACTGGATGATAAATGGCATTCAAGCCGAATGAATTGAATTTGAAAATTGTCACAAAAATTTCAAAATAATGAAATTCATCTGAGATGCCCAACATTGTCATACAACTTAAAGGCTCAATATTTGACAAGTCTATAGGTCTGAATTAAAACTGAACTACACAAACTACGTCGATAAAACAATGAAAACAGTCGTCATTACAGGTGCAAACACAGGCATCGGATTTGCTACCGCTCAAAGCTTTTTAGAACAAGGTCATCAGGTCATTTTGGCCTGTCGTAATTTAAAAAAAGCTGAAGCAGCTAAACAACAGTTGGAACAGTCAGAATACGCTAAAGGACACGTCGACATTATTCAGCTCGATCTTGAAAGCCTTGAACAAGTGGCCAATGCTGCAGATCAACTCATACAGCGTTATCCCAAAATCGATATACTGGTCAATAACGCAGGTCTAATGACGCCAAACTTAGAGCAAACCCAAGATGGCTTTGAGAAGCAAATCGGGGTGAATTATATTGGGCATTTTCTCTGGACCATGAAACTGTTGCCTGTCATCAAACAATCCGATGCAGGACGCATTATTAACCTCGCGTCTATGATGCATATGCTGGGGAAAATTGATGTGAATCAATTCCGAGCAGACCAAGTCAAAAAATACAATGGCGTGCTTAGTTATGGCAACAGTAAACTTGCCAATTTACTGTTTAGTAATGCTTTAGCTGAACAGCTGGTGGGTACAAATGTAACCTGTAATGCCCTTCATCCAGGCGGTGTTAATTCTGAAATTTACCGTGAATTGCCAAAATATCAATATGCAGTGATAAAGCTGTTTTTGATTTCACCGAGCAAACCGGCAAATCTGATTCAAAAAATCGCGCTCGATCCGTCTTGGATGAATCGAAATGGCGATTATGTCAGCCTGCAAACCCCTGCAATTAAATCAGGTCATGCCAAAGACAAACTACTCGCTCAAGCACTTTATGATCACACCTATGCATTACTCAAAGACTATTTAAAAAAGTCATAACTTAAATGAGACATAATGAGACATAAAGTTTAATCTCGGCAATACATATAACAATCGAGTTAAGAGCGGATAGAGCGATATTCCGAATGAGCGAGATTTATTAAACTAAGTAAAAAAAGGAGTAAAGACTTGATGAAGGATTATCAACCGGATATTTTAGATGACGGTTATGAACAACTTACCCTTCACTTTCCAGATGATGTAGAAGGTGCTGTCACAGCGACACTGATTCGAAAAAAGGCCCTGCATAAAACCCAAAAAGCGGTTTTATATATTCATGGCTTTATCGATTACTTCTTTCAAACTGAAATGGCTGAGCAATTTAACCAACAAGGTTTTGATTTTTACGCCCTTGATTTAAGAAAATATGGTCGCTCACACCAATCCCATCAAACTTGGTTTTATGTTGAAGACTTAAATGAATATGAGCCTGAAATTAGCCAAGCACTGTCCATCATTAAACAAGAACATCATGACAGTGTCTTGCTGGCTGGACATTCGACTGGTGGACTCATTGCAACTTTATTTGCAGCACATCATCCACACTATGAACTCATTAAAGGATTATGGCTGAATAGTCCTTTCTTTGATTTTAATATGCATCCAATCAAGAAGAAATTTGCTCTGCCACAACTGGCACGTTTGGGTCGTAACTTTCCTAGACTCAAATTTCCCAGTGAACTCAATCCATTCTACGTACCCAGTTTGCATCAAGACTTTTACGGCGAATGGAATTTCAATTTGGCTTGGAAACCTAAAAGCTATCGTTTTGTGTATTTAAGTTTTGTTCATGCGATTTATCAGGCGCAAAAGGAAATTCATACAGGAGCAAAATTAAATATTCCCACCTTGGTGATGCACTCAGATCGAACAACCACCCCAAAGAAATTCAATGAAAATGCTCAAACAACAGATGTGATTTTAGATGTTAAAAATATTGAAAAATACGCCAAATCATTACAAGGGGATGTTAATGTCATTACAATTAAACAAGGTTTACACGATTTAGTGCTATCAAAACCCGATGTACGTCAAAAAGTTTATGCTGAGCTATCTCAGTGGATCAAAGAAAAGCAATTATAAAATTTGAATTTGATTTTACATTTGAAGTTCTTAATATTTAAGCCTTTCGACAAAGCAATTATGTCAATGTCAGATGAGAATGGAATGACTGCTTAAACGTGCATGGGCAGGATGATGCTTTGGAATTAATTCCATGAGTCGCTCGACTGCATCTATGGCATCAGGGCATCTAGATAAATGTTTAAATAAAACATCCGTCTGTTCTGTCTCAAAAATAGCTGTACTCAACCTCGACTCTAGACAATCGCGCCATGCAGTCAAAAACGGACTCTCGGTTTTCGCCAGAAAAACTCCCGTACAGAGCTGTAGTGCAGATTCAATATAACCTGAATTTAACGCCTGTTCCGCTTGTAAAAAGTCTGCATCAATTTGATATAGCAGTTGATACGGTCTAGAACCCAGTATTGCACCGAGTATTTCACGCAAATGTGACATTTCTGCTTTTAAGGTGCCTAAACTCACTTTTCGTTCACCATACAGTGCATGATGTAAATTCTCTAAATTCATTCCTTGTGGACAGAGAGCCAAGATACACAAGATTTCAATTTGACGCGGTGTCAGTACCACAATTTTGCCATTGAACGCTACCTGTGGCACACCAAACGAACGAATAAATAAACGCTGCTGTTGCAGATCAACTAAAGCGTTTTGAATGATAGATGCACAGCGCTCTGCAGCCAATAGTCCCAAGCTGTTGTGTTTATTCCACGTGGTGGATAAATCAATCACACCTAACAATTGTTTAGAACTGGGGTCCATAATCGGTGCGGCATAACAGACCCAATCGTGAATGGATGACATATAATGTTCATTGGAAAACACACAACTTGATTGCTGGGTTTTTACCGTTAAAGCCAATGCATTGGTTCCGACGAAATCCTCGCGCCACTGACCACCTTCTACAAAATGCACTTTTTCTGCGGCTTGTTGCATCACACCACTGGCAGCGCTCCAAACGATGGTACTGCCTACATCAGCCACCGCAATGACCATGGAAGACTGTTCAGCAATATGCTTTAAATCTTGGGCACAGTGCATGAGAGCTTGATCTAAATAAGCTGTTTTCTTCTGCGGGTAAATGAGTGGCGCAGCTTCACGGTCTTTCGGAATATCGGCCGAATGAGATCGTTTCCAAGAATGCAGAATACTTTCACCCAATTGCTGTGCTTGCTGAAGTGATAAACTGCTGCTGTGTCGCAGCTGTTCTATCTGATGTCTTTTCTGCAATAAAACCTGCTTGCTTAACATATCCAATCATCCTTAAATCTTAAAAAAACTTTTTCTGTTTTTAGCATCCTGTTTTTATATTTATTCTCAGAAAAAACCAAAGATAAACGCAATTTAAAGCACATTCATCCTCAGATCAGTTCATTTTATACCAATGCAAAAACTTAGGAAAGAGCTGAAACATTAGAGCAACATATTCCTGTTAAAAAACAAAGACAGCCACAACGTTTTGGCTCAGGTATATCTAGAAATAAAAGCAAGAAATTCATCGCTCCAACCTTTTACCAACCTTTAAGATTTATGCTCACCTATAGACGCTCTTTTTAGCGGTATTTTATTCAGGATTCATTGTTACAGGTTTCATTTTAACTACTTCACTTCATATCCAACAAAATAAAGGGAAATTATTATGCGTTATGTCGATCCAAACCAACCGGGTTCAAAAGTTCAATTTAAAGCTCAATACGAAAATTTTATTGGTGGACAATGGGTTCCACCTTTAAAAGGTGAATATTTTGATAATATTTCACCTGTAGATGGTAAGGTTTTTACCAAAATCCCACGCTCATCTGCTGAGGATATCGAACTTGCGCTCGATGCTGCCCACAAAGCCAAAGAGGCTTGGGGTAAATCATCGACCACCACACGTGCCAATATTTTACTCAAAATTGCAGATCGTCTAGAGGAAAATTTAGAGCTGATTGCTGTTGCAGAGACATGGGACAACGGTAAGCCTGTCCGTGAAACTTTAGCAGCAGACATTCCACTGACGATTGATCATTTCCGTTATTTTGCCGGATGTATTCGTGCGCAAGAAGGCGGTATTTCTGAAATAGACGATGATACGATTGCTTACCATTTCCATGAGCCGCTGGGAGTTGTGGGTCAAATTATTCCATGGAACTTCCCCATTTTAATGGCGGCGTGGAAACTAGCGCCTGCTCTTGCTGCTGGTAACTGTATCGTTTTGAAACCTGCTGAACAAACCCCTGCCAGTATTTTAGTATTGGTTGAGCTGATTCAAGATTTATTGCCTGCCGGTGTACTCAATATTGTCAATGGTTACGGCGTTGAAGTGGGACGTCCACTGGCGACGAATCCACGTATTTCTAAAATTGCATTTACCGGTTCAACGGCGGTCGGTCAACAAATTATGCAATATGCCACTGAAAATATTATTCCTGTGACCTTAGAACTCGGTGGTAAATCTCCAAACGTCTTCTTTGAAGACATCATGGATAAAGATGATGAGTTTTTAGATAAAGCCTTAGAAGGTTTTGCCATGTTCGCCTTAAACCAAGGTGAAATTTGCACTTGCCCTTCGCGCGCATTGGTTCAAGAAAGTATTGCAGATCGCTTTTTAGAAATGGCGATAGAGCGTGTTAAGCGGATCAAAACTGGTCATCCACTGGATACAGAGACCATGATCGGCGCTCAAGCATCGCAAGAACAGCAAGATAAAATTTTAGGCTGTATTGCTACAGGTCGTGCTGAAGGTGCACAGATTTTAACTGGTGGTGAAGAGCGTCATGAAGTGGGTGCAGGTTTCTATATTGAGCCGACCATCTTCAAAGGCACCAATGATATGAAAACCTTCCAAGAAGAGATTTTTGGACCTGTGCTTGCTGTTGCAACATTCAAAGACTTTGATGATGCGATCAAGATTGCCAATGACACTATTTATGGCTTAGGCGCAGGGGTTTGGTCACGTTCAGCGCATACTTCTTACAGAGCAGGTCGTGCGATTCAGGCCGGTCGAGTTTGGACCAATTGCTACCATATCTACCCTGCGCATGCGGCATTTGGTGGTTATAAAAAATCAGGCATTGGTCGTGAAAACCATAAAATGATGCTCGATCATTATCAACAGACCAAAAACTTGTTGGTGAGTTACTCAACCAAAGCCATGGGCTTCTTCTAAAGCTCTGGTGAATAGTACTTAAATTGAGTTAAAAAATAAGCACTGTTAAAAACAGATCATTCGGATGACATATGTCGCCCGAGTGCCCACTGCTTAAAGCAACCTAACCTCGTATAAATGTAAATATTCCCAATAAAAACAACATTAATAGGTTTCACACTTTAACAGTCACACGGACGTATGACCTGTGCTTGGTATTGAATTTGCATTCATATCTCTTATTGCACAAATCAAACATTGCATATCGCAATATAAAAATGATGGAGCTCAACATGACTGATTCAAATGGCGGCAATAATTCAACACCCTTATCGTCTTCCGCCCAAACACATGCTCAGCAAGAATATTTTGAAAAAAGACAACTCAAGCAAGGTGCAGTCGGCTGGTTACTGTTGGTCGGACTAGGGGTTGCCTACGTCATTTCAGGTGACTTTGCAGGCTGGAACTTCGGCTTAGCGCAAGGGGGCTGGGGCGGTATGTTTGTAGCCACCGTTGTGGTTGCGATTATGTACTTGTGTATGTGTTTATCCATGTCTGAAATGGCCACGATGCTTCCCACAGCAGGCGGTGGATATAGTTTGCCCGTACAGCTTTTGGCCCTCTGGGCGGTTATCTGACAGGTACAGCCATTCTGATTGAATACGCGATTGCACCCGCTGCGATTGCTTGTTTTATCGGGGCATATTGTGAAAGCTTATTTGGCATAGGCGGCTGGAAAATTTATCTGGTCTGCTACTTGGTATTTATGGGCATCCATTTAAAAGGTGCTGGCGAAGCCCTTAAAATCATGTTTGTGATCACGGCGATCGCAGCGGTTGCCCTGTTTGTATTTATCATTGCCATGATTCCACATTTTAACAGTGCGAACTTATTTGATATTGCGGTGACTGATAAAACAGGCGCAAGCTCATTTTTACCTTTCGGTTATATGGGCATTTGGGCTGCTGTTCCTTATGCCATTTGGTTTTTTCTAGCCGTTGAAGGTGTACCTCTGGCAGCTGAAGAAGCCAAAGACCCGACCAAATCTGTACCCCGTGGCCTGATTGGTGCGATGCTCATTTTGGCGACTTTTGCCCTACTGATTTTAATCTTAGGCGTGGGTGCAGCAGGTGCGGACTTACTCAAAGACTCTGGCGCACCCTTGGTCGATGCTTTGGTTGCTGTCTATGGTCAAAATACATGGTTATCAAGTTTCGTAAACTTCGTTGGCTTGGCGGGTCTAATCGCGAGTTTCTTCTCGATCATTTATGCCTATTCACGCCAAATCTTTGCTCTGTCACGTGCCGGATATTTACCGACCTCTTTGTCACTGACCAATCAAAATAAAGCCCCGTATTTGGCCATTATCATTCCTGGCATTATCGGTTTCTTACTCTCACTCACGGGTGAAGGTGATCTTCTGATTTTGATGGCCGTATTTGGCGCCACTATTTCTTATGTGTTGATGATGCTATCTCATATCAAACTCCGTTTAAGCCGTCCTGAAATGCCTCGTCCTTACAAAACCCCGGGCGGCATAGTCACTTCAAGCATCGCACTGGTGCTGGCGATGATTGCGGTAATTGCAGGTTTCGTCGTGAATCCTAAGGTGTGGTTTATGGCTGCCGGTATCTACGTATTATTCATTGCCTACTTCATTTTCTATAGTCGCCACCAGTTGGTGAAAGGCACACCAGAAGAAGAGTTTGAAAATATCCGTAAAGCCGAACAGGAGCTTTAAAACGTGAAGCTTCAAAGAAAAAAGGACTTTAAATATGAGCTATAAAACCATCATTGCGCAAGAGCAATACGTTTTTGCAGATTTGAAAACCCTCATGGCTAAAGCTACCCCGCTCCGTTCAGGTGATGAACTGGCTGGCATCGCAGCAACAAATGCCACGGAGCATGTTGCTGCTCAAATGGCATTGGCCGATGTTCCCCTTAAAAATTTCTTAAATGAAGTTTTGGTGGACTATGACAGTGATGAAGTCACTCGCTTAATTATTGATGAGCATCGGGCAGACTTATTTGCACCGATTTCCCATTTTACCGTGGGTGATTTTAGGAATTGGTTGTTGAGCGCAGATGCAACAACTGAAAAACTGCACAAACTGGCGATGGGCCTAACCCCAGAAATGGTGGCTGCGGTCAGTAAAATCATGCGTAATCAAGACTTGATACTGGTGGCAAGTAAATGTGAAGTGGTCACTAAATTTCGCAATACCATTGGACTCAAAGGTCATCTTTCAACACGCTTACAGCCGAACCATCCCACTGATGACATGCTCGGCATTTCTGCCAGTATTTTAGATGGGCTGATGTATGGCAATGGTGATGCCGTGATCGGCATTAACCCTGCGACAGATAATCTGCAAAATTTATCTGAACTGTTAAAGCTCATGGATCATGTGATTCAAAGTCACGATATTCCGACTCAGTCCTGTGTATTAACGCATATTAGTTCGGGCATTCAATTGGCTGAGAAAAATGTACCGATTGACCTGATGTTTCAGTCTATTGCAGGAACACAACTGGCGAATGAAGGTTTTGGGATTTCTCTAGAACTGTTACAAGAGGGATACGATGCTACGCTCGCCTTAAAACGTGGCACAGTGGGGCAAAATGTCATGTATTTTGAAACGGGTCAAGGTAGCGCATTGTCCAGCAATGCCCACCACGGCGTCGATCAACAAACCATCGAAGCCCGCGCCTATGCGGTTGCCCGAAAATACAAACCGTTACTGGTGAATACTGTGGTCGGCTTTATCGGGCCTGAATACCTTTATGACGGAAAACAGATTATTCGTGCAGGTTTAGAAGACCATTTTTGTGGAAAGTTGCTCGGTTTACCGATGGGCTGTGACATTTGTTATACCAACCACGCGGATGCCGATCAGAACGATATGGATGTGTTACTGACCCTCTTTGGCACAGCAGGGCTAAATTTCATCATGGGTATTCCAGGGTCAGATGATGTCATGCTGAACTATCAAACCACTTCTTTTCATGATGCCTTGTATTTGCGTCAACTTTTAGGTTTAAAACCTGCACCCGAATTTGATACTTGGCTGGCTGAACAAGGGATTTTTAAACAGCAGAACAACCAAATTCAATGGGCAGATGCTATGCCTACGCAATTTTCGAAACTGTTGGCTTAGGAGCGCATCATGAATCTTACCCCCAATGATCCCTATTCAAATGACACCCATCTTAATCCATGGGAAAAACTGAAACAATTTACCGATGCTCGGATTGCGATTGGACGTGCGGGCTGTAGTATTCCCACCACAGCCATGTTGGAATTTCAATTGGCACATGCGCAAGCACGTGATGCAGTGTATCAAGTACTCGATACCGATAGTTTGCAAGACAAATTAAATGCACTTGGTTTAGGCAGTCTCGTCATTCAAAGCCAAGCGAAAGACAAACAAGAATATTTGAAACGTCCTGATTATGGTCGTCTGCTCAGCGATGAATCAAAACAACATCTGATGCAGTTTAAGCAAAATAATAACGCCACTTATGATGTATGCATCGTGGTGGGAGATGGACTCTCGGCACTGGCGATTGAAGAAAATGCTCTAGCTTTAATCCAGTCTTTGCAATCCCAGCTAGAACATGAACAATGGACACTCGCCCCAATTGTTTTGGCTACAGGCAGTCGTGTGGCTTTAGGAGATGAAGTTGCAGAGATTTTCAAAGCCAAAATGCTGGTGATGCTGATTGGTGAACGTCCAGGTTTAAGCTCACCTGACAGTATGGGGATTTACTATACATGGCAGGCAAAATCCGGTTACTTAGATTCAAAGCGCAACTGTATTTCAAATGTGCGCCCTGCTGGTTTAAGCATTCCCATAGCGACCCAACGCTTGATCTGTCTAATGCGTCAGTCGAAAAAGCTCGGCTACTCGGGGGTAAATTTGAAAGATGAGCATGAAGTTGAAAGTATTGATTCAAATGCTACACAAAAACGATTGTTTTAAATCATCCTAGGTTCATCTGAGACTGGTATTTATACCCATTTTTTAATCTTGATCTTGTTTTTAAACGTCTATTCTTTTATATAAAAAAGCCAATGTTGATTGAGTCAGCATTGGGCTTTTCTAATCTAAATCATAGATGAATCATTCATCTTTAAGCGACTTTAAATCAATCACGAAACGATATTTGACATCACTTTTTAACATGCGCTCATAAGCATCATTGATGTTTTGCATATCAATCATTTCGACGTCAGACACAATATTGTGCTCACCACAGAAATTGAGTAATTCTTGCGTTTCTTGAATACCACCAATCAATGAACCTGCAATAGACTTACGCCCCATAATCATCGGGACAGAATTGGCACTAATTTGACCTAGATACCCCACTAAAACCAAAGTACCACTTAGAGCAAGCGTTGGAATATACGGTTTTAAATCATGATCATAAGGAACAGTATCAATAATCAAATCAAACTGATTACGCGCCGCTTTCATCTGTTTTTCATCAGTTGACAGTACGATATGATTTGCGCCCAACACTTTAGCATCAGCCTCTTTACTGGCAGAACGCGTAAATAAAGTTACTTCAGCACCTAACGCATGGGCAAGTTTGATCGCCATATGGCCCAAGCCGCCTAAACCCACCACCGCTACTTTAGACTGAGGACCAACTTTCCAATGACGTAGTGGTGACCATGTGGTAATCCCTGCACACAACAGCGGAGCAACGGCTTGAGTATCTAAGTTCTCAGGTACTTTAAGGACAAAAGCCTCACTGCAAATAATGGTTTGTGAATAGCCACCATAAGTCACGCTTTTATCATGACGATCTAGACTGTTATAAGTGCCTGTATTGCCCTGCTCACAGTATTGTTCCAAACCTTCATGACAGGCAGAACAAGTACGGCATGAATCAACCATACAGCCAATGCCGACCAAATCACCCACTTTAAATTTAGTTACAGCACTACCAATACTTTTCACACGGCCAACCACTTCATGACCAGGCACGATTGGATATTGACTCCCGCCCCAGTCATTACGTGCTTGGTGCAAATCTGAATGGCATACACCGCAGTATTCGATATCAATAATGACATCGTCCGCTCGCGCTTTGCGCTGTTCAAATTTAAAGGGCACCAAAGGGCTTTTTGAATCAAGTGCGGCATAAGCCAAAATTTGTTGTGTCATGGGAGTGTTCCTTATGTACTGATATATTATGTACTGATATGTGTTGAAATGAATATGTGCTAACAATCTTAAAAGAACGTTATAAAATAGATCATCCTAAGACTCGTTCGACTGGTCAAATGAGCTAGGTCAATTTTATAAATTAAATCGCAACCTGAGTTCATCAGATCAAAAGTGAAGCGGCTGTGATTATTGCTCATTCAAAGCGCTTTCAACAAAATGTAAATGGTCTACGCCCCAATACATCTCATCTTTGACAAAAAAGCTCGGTGCACCAAAAACACCACGTTCAATCGCCTCATCGCTGACAAATTTAAGCTCGCTTTTGACTTTTTCATCTTCTAGCCAGAGCTTTACTTGAGCTTCATGAAGACCTAATGCTTTAGCAACTTGAATTAACTCCTCTCGATCATTTAAATTACGCGGATGACCAAACATGGCGTCGAACAGCCCTGTTAACACCTGATGAAATTGTTCAGGGGCAAACAATTTTATCGCTGTAACCAAGCGCATTAAAGGCAAAGTATTAATGGGAAAATTCGAATTCATTTTAAAGGGAATATTCCAAAGCTTTGACCAACGGCGCAAATCAATCATGGCATATTGTGCTTTGGCAGGAACCATAATAGGACTTGAGTTGCCTGTTGTTTTAAACACGGCACCTAAAAGCATCGGTTTATAAATGATTTCAGCATGATACTGCCCAGCAATTTTTTGTAGCTGCTGAAAACCGATATAGCTATAAGGGCTGCCCAAATCAAAATAAAACTCTACGATATTCATGCTGTCATTCCTGCTCTTGTTCTGCTTCATGTTTTGTTTAATATATTGTTTGCTGTTTCTTTGATTGCTCTGATCAGGGTTATAAAGCTCAATTTTATATCCACAATTTTGTTCATTCTTTTAAAAAGACGAATTTATATTTAAAGAGTTGTTTTATCTATCTAAGTAACATACATCAATGTCTTTTCTGTTTTGGTGAGCTGAAACCGTCTAGCCTCAGCGCTCAATCTATAGAAATTAAGACACACCAAAATCACCATTGTTCCATCCACGGTCTTAAATCAAGTTCATGTGTCCATGCATCTCGCGGTTGATGTGCTATATGCCAATAATTTTCAGCGATGTGTATTGGATTTAAAATTCCGTCTTGCTCTTTTTTGGCATACAGGGCTGGGAAGCTGCTTTGAATAAAGTCTGTATCAATTGCACCATCAATAACCACATGCGCCACATGAATATTCCGTGGCCCAAGCTCTCTAGCCATACTTTGTGCCAAGGCACGTAAAGCATGTTTAGCTCCTGCAAAAGCAGCAAAATAAGCCGAGCCTCGCATGCCTGCGGTTGCACCTGTGAAAATAATCGTCCCTCGCTCGCGTGTGACCATTCGCTTCGCCACTTCACGTCCTGTCAGAAATGCACTAAAACAAGCCATCTCCCAAATCTTAAAATACTTTTGTGCTGTTTCTTCTAAAATACTACAGGGTACATTGGCACCGATATTAAACACCATCACTTCAATAGTACCGATCTCAGCTTCTATTTTTTCAACCAGCGCAATGACTTGATCTTCTTTTCGTGCGTCTGACGCAAAACCAAAGGCTTGTCCGCCCGACTGCTCAATATCTTGGATTAAAGGCTGTAATTTGTCTACATTACGCCGAGTCATACAGGTGATATAACCGCCTTGAGCAAACCGTTTGGCAATTTCACCACCTGTTGCATCACCTGCTCCAATCACCAAAGCGACCTTTTTCTGTATAGTTATATCGTTTAATTCAGGTTGCATTCAGCATTCCATTTTATCGTAACTTAGTTTTAAAGATACTCGGATTGTCCGTTTAAGCAAATGAATATCTGTATCTTGCTTGTGGTTTTTTAAATCAATATCCAACTTAACCCGTGCGGTTTAACCCGAGAATACCGCCCATCATGTCATCAATAAATTTCACAAAATAGTTATTCTTTTTTAGAACTGAAGCCAGTACAGTTCACACTCTCTATTTTCATATCTGATCAACCCCATGTCTGCATTTGAGCATCTTCCTAAAACCATTTATGCCATTCAACATTTAGCTTTTGAAGACTTAGGTGCTTTAGAAGATGTATTGTACGAATTGGGTTTTCGTGTGCGTTATTTTGAAGCAGGTGTAGAGGACTTAAGTAAAGCTCTAGAATACACAGGTCTGACCATTATTTTGGGTGGCCCTATAGGTGTGTATGAAGCCGATGATTATCCTTTTTTACAACAAGAAATAGACTTACTCAAATTACGCTTAGAGAAAAACTTACCTACACTTGGTATTTGCCTCGGCGCTCAACTGATCGCACATGCGCTTGGTGCGAAAGTGTATGCAGGTCATGTGAAAGAAATCGGTTGGAGTGCTTTAGATATTCGCTACGCAAGCCAAAACTTATTAGCGCCGCTTGCCAATATTCCTGTACTACATTGGCATGGCGATACTTTTGATTTGCCTGAGCAAGCGACGCTGCTTGCCAGCTCAAAAGTGTATAGTAATCAGGCCTTTCAAATCGGCTCAAATATTTTAGCCTTACAATTTCATATTGAAGTGGCGAGTGAAAGTCTTGAAAAATGGCTCATTGGGCACAGCTGCGAACTGCATAAAGCTGCTATTCACATACCTAAACTACGTCAAGACAACCTCAGCTATGCCCCTGCTTTAGCACCAGTCGCAGCTGAAATTTTAAGTAACTTTATGCGTCAAATCATCATAAAGTAGACTTTACATCTGACTGTGACTACGCTTGAATAAGCGTAGTCTCTTCAATCCATTGAATCTATATGACCCCACTGCTGAGTATCGCCCTGATCCACTTTTTTGCTTTAATTAGTCCAGGGCCAGATTTTTTCTTTGTCACGCAAAGCGCGATTCGACAGTCGAGATCTCACGCATTATGCGCAGCGGTCGGAATTTCGTTTAGTATTTTAGTCTGGGCGGTTTGTGCAATCAGTGGTTTGCATTACTTATTTCAAAAAATGGCATGGTTGCAACAATTTTTAATGATCTTCGGTGGGCTATATTTGATCTATTTGGGCTACCAAATGTGTCAATCACTCAAGCCAAAGAATAACACCACGCCGTTAAAGCAGGTCACATATACCCCTAAATCCAGAAGTACACTACTCATTCAAGGCTTTTTGACCAATATGGCAAATCCGAAAGCCTTGGTGTATTTCAGTAGTGTGTTTGCCTTAGCCATCAATTCAGATGCACCGCTGAGCACACAAAGTTCATTACTGCTTTTAATTTGGATTGAAAGCTTGCTGTGGTTTGCTGTTGTCGCCTATATATTTTCAATTGCTCGAATCACAATGTATTATCAACGCTTGAGCAAATGGATTGATGGGATTACGGGTGGAATCTTTATTAGTTTTGGCTGTTTTTTAATTTTGAATCGAGATTAATTTTAGTTCAGACATCATTTAAATACTCGATTAAAAAAATTCGATATATAAAAAATGCGACATAAAAAAGCCCTCATGATCTTTAACGTAATCGTTAGATCTGAGGGCTTTTTTAATCTTTAAGCATTATTTTTTAGCAGCGTCTTTAGTCGTTTCCGCTGTAGGAACAGAGGCTTCAGTGGTGATATTAACCGTAATTTTATCACCCACATTCGGCACATAAGCACCTACACCAAAAGCAGAACGATCAAAAGATGTCGTTGCATTAAAACCGATGGTTTGCGCTTTAGACATTGGATGTACAGCTTGCTTGTTTAAAACTGCATCCAACACCACTGGTTTAGTGACATTTTTAATGGTCAAATCACCTGTAATTTTGTATTTGTTCTGCGCTAAAGCTTGAACTTTGGTACTTTTAAAAGTGATGTTTGGATATTTCTCAGCATCAAAAAAATCTGCTTTTAACAAATGCTCATCCAAAACTTTGACATTGGTGTTTAAGCTCGAAAGCGGAATTGTCACATTTACAGATGAATTTGCAGGTTTTGCATTATCAACGTTGATTGTCCCTTGAATATCACTAAAGTTTGCAGATGGCGTAGAGAAACCAAAGTGATTCCAGGTAAATACAGTCGCAGTATGGGTTGGGTCAATTTGGTATGCTACAGGTTTAGCAACACTGAAAGTCGCTACAGATGCTAAAGTTAAACCCAATGTTAATGTTTTTAAATTCATGATTATTTTCTCACTAAGGAATATGAACGAGTGTATACGAATTTTAATTGTGGTCAGGTCTATGTTTAAAACATTATGTTCTATCTATAGAACACTCAAGCACATCTGTGTGTTTAATTTAAAGTTTATATTGGATAAAACCAGTTTTTTTCGCCAGTTTTTCGTATAAGCTTTGTGCAACTATATTATCTTGATGCGTGAGCCAATACACACGATCACACTGTCTTACTTGGGTATAAGTATGTACATGTTCAATCAATTGACGTGCAATGCCTTGTCCACGATACGCTTCATGGGTAAATAAATCTTGTAAATAGGCATAAGGTTTTAAAGTCCAACAACTGTCATGTTCAATTACATGGACTATTCCCACTACTTTGCCATCGACCTCAGCCACGAACCCATATATATGCGCATATTGTGCTTGGCATAACTTAGTCCATGTATTGCGTGTTACATCGTCACCGATTTTAGTCTGATAAAATGCCTGATATCCCTTCCATAGATCAAGCCACGGCTTTTCATGTGATTCATTCAATGCTTGAATTGCAGTATTTGATTTCATCTTTCTACCTTTTACCAAGTCTTAAATTTATTTTTTAATTTTACCAAAAGACAATCTAGTGTTACTCGCGCTTAAATTTCAATTGTTTTCTCAATTGCTTAAGACGACAGTAAGCTACAAGCTGCTCATCTTTGTGGTGTATTGTCATACTTTTGGGAAACAGTTTCACACTATGCTCAGCAGATCTAAAGACCAAGTTTGATTAAGATGGAGGAATATAGTCAACTTAAGCTGAAACTAAAATGTCAGAATCATTAGGCGCGATCGATAAAGCACTTGAAACAAAATCACCTAAAGACGTAGTCCATGCATTTTTACTTAACACTTCAAAAGAACAGGTTGCCTATGCAGCTGAACAATTAGTTGCGATCGATGCTGACTATGTATCTTTGAGTTTTAGCAATCCTGAACTTAAAAAAATTGAGCCTTGGGCAGGAACCTCTCAAGGTCGAGAAGTCTATGTTTATACCTTTTCGAATGTGGGCATATATTGGAGTGTCGATGGTTTTTAAGTCAGTAACTTAATTTTTGATAGTGAAAATGTCGCTATTTCAGTCAGTTAACTTATACATCTGGGGTTGGAAAACGCACCTTTAGTTCACTGTATTCAATTCAAGTCATGGTTGAAAATGGTTTCATGACTTGTTTCACTTGATGGAAGACACTTATGCTTTGGCAGCTTCATTTCGCATAAGTGGAGGAGAGATTATTCAGCAATAAGCTGAAAACTTAAATTTCAACGTGTCTGAATAAAAGTAAGATCAGCCTCCTAGAAAAAATTAAAGCCCCTTTCAGGGCTTTTTTTACAACAATTTAAAGCTTCTTCACCAATACGCGGTCAACTTGCTTACGGCCAGAAGTCGTTTCGCGGTTTTGACGACGGACTTTAATAATCTTGTCTTCTTCCATATCTTTCAACAAAAGAACCACGGCGACCATGCTTTCCAAAGATAGATCTTGGCCAATCCACTTCTCTTCACCCGCATCCATTAAGGTAATTTCATCACTAATCTGGTTATACAGGCTCATATTTCCTCACTTGTAACCTTTCAAGGCCACACTAAAATTTTAATACTGAATAAATGGCGTAGACATTATACGCGTTAATTTTACATTAAAGAAGAATATCGCTCAGCATTTGAATGAACAAAAAAAGCGCCCCCAAAGGAGCGCTTTTTCGCAGGCTCAATCTAAGTGATTAAGCTGTCATCTCTTTAACCGCTGCGACAACCGCCTCAGTGGTAATACCGAAGTGTTGGTACAAATCTTTTGCAGGTGCAGACTCGCCATACGTCGTCATACCAATCACACGACCATCAAGACCCACAAACTTCCACCAGTAATCGACATGCGCCGCTTCAACAGCAACACGTGCACGAATGTTAGATGGAAGAACTGCTTCACGGTAAGCCGCATCTTGTTTCACAAATTCTTCAGCACACGGCATAGACACCACACGCACACCTTCAAGTTGTGCATACGCTTCCATAGCAAGTGACACTTCAGAACCCGTCGCAATGATGATCGCTTTCAATTCCCCTTTTTCTTCAGCCAATACATAAGCACCTTTCGCTACATCTGCAATTTGAGCATCTGTACGGGTTTGGAATGGTAGGTTTTGACGAGAGAAGATCAGTGCAGATGGACCTTCACTACGTACAAGTGCAGATTTCCAAGAAATTGCAGCTTCTACAGTGTCACATGGACGCCATGTGTTGAGGTTCGGTGTACCACGTAAAGATGCAATTTGCTCAACAGGTTGATGCGTTGGACCATCTTCACCCAAACCAATCGAGTCATGCGTATACACATGAATCACACGTTGCTTCATCAGTGCAGACATACGCACTGCATTACGTGCATATTCCATAAACATCAAGAATGTAGCCACGTAAGGTACAAAACCACCATGAAGGGCTACACCATTGGCAATGGCAGTCATACCAAACTCGCGTACGCCATAGTGTACATAGTTACCCGCTGGATTGTCTTGAACACCTTGGCAACCTTTCCAAAGTGTAAGGTTAGAACCTGCAAGATCTGCAGAGCCACCCAACATTTCTGGTAGTAGTGGACCGAACGCTTGTAAGGTGTTTTGGCTGGCTTTACGCGTTGCAATGGTTTCAGCTTTTGCATTGGTTTCAGCAATAAAAGCATCTGCTTTGGCAGCAAAATCGCTTGGCAAATCACCCGACATACGACGCTTCAGTTCAGCGGCTTCAGTTGGATATTTTGCAGCATAGGCAGCAAAAGTGTCATTCCAAGCGGCTTCAGCCTGAGTACCTTTGTCTTTCGCATTCCAAGCCGCATATACATCAGCAGGAATAACAAAAGCTTCATCGGTCCAGCCTAAAGCTGTACGTGTTAACGCAATTTCGTCATTGCCTAATGGTGCACCGTGGCAATCTTCTTTACCTTGTTTGTTGGGTGAACCCAAACCAATCACTGTTTTACAGATAATTAAAGTAGGTTTAGCCGTTTCAGCTTTTGCTTCCAAAGTTGCAGCACGTAATGCATCTGCATCATGACCATCCACTTTAAGCACTTGCCAGCCGTATGCTAAGAAACGTTGCTCTGTATCATCAGAGAACCAACCTTCTACTTCACCGTCAATTGAAATACCGTTGTCATCATAGTAAGCAACGAGTTTACCGAGGCCCAAGGTTCCTGCCAATGAACATGCTTCATGTGAAACACCTTCCATTAAGCAGCCATCACCCAAGAAACAATACGTGAAGTGATCGACCACTTGAATATCATCTTTATTGAATTGCGCAGCTAGGGTTTTTTCTGCCAAAGCAAAACCGACTGCATTGGCAATACCTTGACCCAGTGGACCCGTGGTCGTTTCAATACCCGGTGCATAACCGAGTTCTGGGTGACCTGGGGTTTTAGAGTGCAATTGACGGAAAGATTTCAAATCTTCAATCGAAAGATCATAACCTGTCAAATGTAACAATGCATAATGAAGCATTGATCCATGACCATTGGACAAGACGAAACGATCGCGGTTCGCCCATTGTGGATTGGTCGGGTTATGATTTAAAAAATCACGCCATACTACGTCGGCAATATCTGCCATCCCCATTGGAGCACCTGGATGTCCAGAATTTGCTTTTTGCACAGCATCCATTGCTAATACACGAATTGCATTGGCAATGCGACGTTCATTCAGCGGGGTTGTCATAGATCAGCGTCCGATATATAAAAAGATGGGAAAGTTGAATAGAATTCAAGAACTAGACGTATTGTCTTAAAAAAACAGCACAGCGTAAAGCCTAGGCGTGAATATTTATCTTTTCTGTGTGAGAAAAAATAAAAATCCATCCTTCTGACAAATTATACTACAGCTCAAGCATGTATTTAATGTGAATTTAGGCAAAAGTGATCTGATTGCGTCCCTTTGATTTGGCTTGATATAAAGCCAAATCTGCTTCATTGAGAATACTCAAAGCATTTTGACCACTTTCCGAACAAGCAATGCCTATACTACAGGTCACTTGAATTTCGATGCCAACACCCGCCAGATATCTAGAAGTCTCGAGTGCCTGTCTGCAACGTTCTGCGACTCTATACACTTCGTAAAAATGTGAATTGTGAATAATAATTAAAAACTCTTCACCGCCATAACGCCCTAACATATCATCAGTTCTTAAATTTTGTTTTAAAATTTGCGCTGACTGAATCAAGACTTGATCCCCGACAATATGACCATAGGTATCATTTACTCTTTTGAAATGATCTAAATCCAACAGCAAAATGGCATAGCTAGACACGGTTTGCGGATCTTGATCAAGTTTCAGCAAATGCTGGGTCAATACACGTCGATTATAAATCCCCGTTAAATCATCCTTTTGACTGAGTTCTGTAATAAAAATTTCACGCTTACGCCATTGATTTAAAATAGTACTTAAAATAAATATACCAATCAGAAAAGGTGGCACACTAAAATATAAGGTACTTGCCAACCAGAATAAGTTCTTGAAATTGGGATAGCCAATGGTTGACAAATTAAACATGGGCGCATATTGATATTCCCCTGTCACGATGCCACTCATATGGATAGCACGGAAGGTTAATAATGAGTAACCCAGTGAAAAAAGATAATCTTACGTTCAAACAGTACAATCATGAGGTATATAAAGCTCATAACATTAATAATACCTGCAACCAAAAGTCCCGATGAATACCAATCGAAGACCAACATACTGATTAAAAGCACCATGCAACCATAAGGCAAATAGTGCTGCGCTTGACTTCGCCCTCGATTGAGATAAAAACAGGCAGAATAAATACGATCATAAAAAATTCAAAAATATCGATCTTTAAATGAAACATGACTGAATCGTAATTGATGTGCTCGATAAGTTCTGCTGAGCTAAGTGTATAAACCTTCCATGTAATCCATAAGGTTTTTATAAAGATAAAAAAAACAAGCATCAAAATGCACTTATGAATAGGACTCCAGTTTAAAATGTTTGGATCACGAACAACTTTAAACCGTAGTTGCTGTAAGTTTTTTCTCATTGATATAGAGCAACCTATTCTTTTAAAGCTATTAACTTACACTTAATAATTTAATCAAAATATCTAAACAAATAACATCCTATTCTCTAATCATTACAAATCAACTATAAAATCTACCCAATGTTGTATTAATACCACAATTAATTACAAGTTGAATTTGCCAAGATAAGCTCGATCATTATATTCCTAGCGTTAAGAATAAGCCTAAAGTAGTCGAAGACTTCAAAAAGAATGTTAAAAGCTATGCGCAAAAAGTAGATTTAATTCAGCTCTTAAATGATCAACTGAGCATGCTTCAGCTCAATATCAGATAAAAAGACAACTATTTGAAATAATTTCATGATTTTTAGTCAGGTTAAGCTAGTCCAAAAGTCTAACTCGATGTACCATATTGCGTCTTTTGAATTAACTGTGATAGGACTTATGCGCGAGTACGCTGTATTTACTTCAGAATCTGTAAGCGAAGGTCATCCAGATAAAATGGCTGACCAAATCAGTGATGCTATTTTAGATGCCGTCTTAAAAGAAGATCCGTATGCGCGGGTTGCTTGTGAAACGCTTGTCAAAACAGGTGCTGTCGTTCTTGCAGGTGAAATCACAACAACTGCAAATGTAGACTTTGAAGCGATTGTTCGTCAAACCGTAAACGGTATTGGCTACCATCATTCAGACTTAGGGTTTGATGGTTCGACTTGTGCAGTCATCAATATGATTGGCAAACAGTCTCCAGAGATTGCGCAAGGTGTAGATCGTCAGAAGCCTGAAGATCAAGGTGCTGGTGACCAAGGCTTAATGTTTGGTTATGCAAGCCGTGAAACTGACGTTTTAATGCCTGCACCAATTTCATATGCGCATCGCCTCATGGAAAAACAAGCTGAATTACGTCGTAACGGTAATCTACCTTGGCTACGTCCTGATGCAAAAAGCCAAGTGACTTTTGCGTATGAAAATGGCATGCCGGTTCGTCTAGATGCTGTGGTTCTATCGACTCAACATGATCCAGATATCTCACAAGCTGACTTAAAAGAAGCGGTCATTGAAGAGATTGTAAGGAAAGTGATTCCTGCGGATATGTTCCATGCAGAGACTAAATTCCACATTAATCCAACCGGTATGTTTGTGATTGGCGGTCCTGTCGGTGACTGTGGTCTAACGGGTCGTAAAATTATTGTCGATACTTACGGCGGTATGGCGCGTCACGGTGGTGGTGCTTTCTCGGGTAAAGATCCATCGAAAGTTGACCGTTCTGCTGCATATGCGGGTCGTTATGTTGCAAAAAATATTGTTGCTGCAGGTCTTGCAGACAAATGTGAAATTCAAGTCTCTTATGCGATTGGTGTGGCTGAGCCTACGTCGATTTCAATCAACACCTTCAATACGGCAAAAGTGTCTGAAGAATTGATTATTGCTTTGGTTCGTGAACATTTCGACTTACGCCCATACGGCATTACCCGTATGTTAGACCTGATTCAGCCGATGTATAAGCAAACAGCGGCTTATGGTCACTTTGGTCGCGAAGGTTCTGATACAGCATTTACATGGGAAAAAACAGATAAAGTTGAAGCACTTAAAGCCTCTGCGGGTCTATAAAAGTTTCCATATAAAAAAGCTCACTTTGGTGAGCTTTTTTATGGCTTAATCTTTTATCTATATTATTTCAACCATTTATCAGCTTAGTATTTTTATAACTCCATATGTGATCACTTCATATTTTTATAATGAGTCAGGTCAACATTTTCAAAAAATCAAAGGTTTTAATGATCAGTATTTTCTAATGTGTGTTTTTATTGCTCTGATTGAGACTGTCTAAAAAGGATTGCTGCACAGGAACACTTTGGTGATCTTTTAAATATACATGCACCAATTTAAAGGTGATCGCTGCAATCAGACAGGCTAAAATACAAAATAACCAAAAGCCATAGGGGGTTCTGATATTTTGCGAACCACATTCATGACACGCTTTTTGATTTGATGTAACCACCTTTTCACAACACGCACAGTGATATTGATATAGCATTTTTACACTCCTTATCTGACTTTAACTATTTATTTTTATGATTATTTTAGAGTCAAACCTCACTCAAGATTAAGTTTATGTGAGACACATTCTATTTTCAACACATATGCATGAGTAATTTAGCATTTATTCACAATTTTTTTTTAAACCTCTGTATTGCATCATAATCTTTAATTTGAAGCATCTTAACAAATATGTAAGCAAATTTTATTGAAAGCTGAGCTGAAACACCCATTAAGATCATTTCAGTAAGATTCGAATGATAATCGCGGTTAATTTCAGTTAAAATAACCCGCTTCATTTTAGGAGAAAGCGTATGGTGCAGCTCATTAAAAAAGGCGGGCTAAGAGAACGTGCAAACCGCAGCCGTACTTATCAAGGCTCTGAAAACACTGAGACGACACTGAAACCCAATCGTTATCAGAACACTATGCCTTCTTTATTGGCGAGCGACAAAAATGAGACGCCGATAACCTCCCCATCTCACCCAAATGCAATACATACCGATGAATCGGATCCTGAATAATTTCTACTTTTGACAGATTCAGATTTGAACTAAAGCGTCGTACCACAACCAAAATGCAAAAATTAAAAATAGGCCCCCTGAGACGATGTCGATATAACTGCCGGATTTTTGATAAATCGCTTTTATTTTTGGCATTGACATAATCCACATAAACGCAGCGAACACCATAAAGGTTTGTAAGGGAATAATCACCGCCAATTGCATCTTTAAATAGTCCGATGCAGATGAGCTTAAAGCCAGTGAAAATACACTGCTGAAATAAATTAAGGTTTTAGGATTGGATAAATTGGTCAATAGCCCCAATAAAAAATAATTTTGTGCAGCTTCGGTTTTTAGAATCTCACCTTCAGCCAAATCTGCGCTTGAATTTAAACTGCGCATACCGCCTTGAAACATCGCCCAGCCCATTTTTGCTAAAAATAAGCCACCAACGAGCATCAGCCCTTGCTGAATCCAAGGGAATTGCTCAATCAGAACGGTAAAACCCAGTAAAGTTAAACAGACCCAAATTACAATACCCAAGGAAATTCCCAAGATAATTTTAAGAGAGTTTTCACGTGTGGTGGTGGCGGCACTTTTTGCAATCAGCAAAACATCAGGACCGGGGCTAAGCTGTGCCACAAAGTGTAGAGCACAGATGGTAAAAAGCAAAGACATATAAAATCAGGCGCGTGTTTCAAAAACCTATTATAGCGTTGACAGCGCCTGATGAACATCGAAGCGCGCATCTATGCATAACGACCATTAAAAAAAGCCGAATCAAATCATTCAGCTTTAAGCAGTACGTATAAGGATTATTTATTTACATCTTTCATTTCAATTTTTTTTGCTTCAGGTGTAATTTCACGTGCTTCGCCATCAATGATAGTCGAGTCCTGATGACGACCTGATTGTTGATTTTGCGCTTCTTGCATTTGACGCATAATGTCTGCAAACGGGTTTTGACCTTGAGCACCGCCGCTCATACCACCCATGCCACCTAGATCGCCCATCATACCACCCATCATTTTTTCCATCATGGCTTGCTGACGCTTCATCATGGTTTTCATCATCATGGCCTTAAACGCAGCTTGTACGGGTGGAATCAAAATCAAAAGCGCAATCAGATCTGTAATTAATCCCGGAATCATCAGGAATAAACCCGAAATAATTTTAGGTAAGTTGTTGGTTAAGTTCGGATCTGCGCTCATGTGACCTTGCTGCATTTGTTGCATCTGCGGCATCAGTCCTGAAGCGTGCGTACGAATCATATTCATACCGATAAAAAAGGCTGCGATAAACCAGAAGAATACATACCACATGCTTCCGACGAGATCACCTACCCCGATCCATACGAATATTTCTAATACCAAGCCGATTAAAACAATAAGAGCTAATTTCATGGGTCGTACTTTAATCTCAACAAAATAAATAGATGGCAGTAATCATGTGCTTAATCTGTATCAAGCTTTTTTCATACGCTTATGTAACAATATGGGCATTATTGTATTTTTAAAGTCTTTGCATGTCATTAATTATTGGTATCGATCCTGGTTCACGGTTAACGGGTTATGGAATCATTCAAAAGGAAGGTCAAAAATTAATATTTGTTGATGCAGGTACCATTCGCACAGAAACCCCGGACATGCCAGAACGCTTAAAGCGAATTTTTGCAGGGATTGACCGAATCGTCAAATTTCATGGTCCTACAGAGGCTGCGGTAGAACAAGTATTTATGGCAGTCAACCCAGATTCTGCGCTGAAATTAGGTCAAGCGCGAGGTGCTGCCATAGCAGCACTGACTTTTTCAGACTTACAAGTGGCTGAATATACCGCACGCCAAATTAAGCAATCTGTGGTTGGCTACGGCGCCGCAGATAAAGAACAAGTCCAAATGATGGTCATGCGCATCTTAAACTTAAGCATTAAACCGCAATCGGATGCAGCCGATGCACTCGCCGCGGCCATTTGTCATGCGCATGCCTCAGGCAGTATGTCCAAGATGGCAGTTCTGAATGCTTTGGGTGGCATGGCACGTGGGCGTAGCCGGACCAGCAGTCGAAGGAGATAGTAATCCTTCAGACTTGGCATAGATTAAACTACTGAAATCAATGAGTGAACCTGTTTAAATAAGCCATCCAAACTTGATCAATCCATTAATCCATAAAAAATTAGAATATTAAAGATTGAATATAAATGGCACATCGACTTAATGTATACACCTATAGCCATCGATCAAAAAAAATTGGCTTTCAAATTTGCGAGTGGAAATATGAGATTCCGCTGCTATTTATTCCTTTATTGAGTAATCCGCAAATCGTTGAAGATCAACTTTATTTTGATCGAAATTCGGGGATAAAAAATCTTCGATTATTCTATTTTTTTTTAGAAAAAAGTTTATGTTTAGAGCAACATGAAGATTTTCAAAAATACCGTCAAAAAGTATTTCAATATTTAACTGAACTTCCTGATGAAATGTTGGTCTTAAATGCAACTGATGTGTTCAACTTATCAAGGCAGCCTCATGAGCAACAAGCACAACAATACCTGCAACACATTAATGAGAAAAATGTTCTGATTGAAAACGCAATCTCGCTAGGCAATCTAGATCTGCTTCAGAATTTATTAGATGAATGTCATTATGATCATTGGCTGGCTGTGCTCGAACATGAAAATAACCAATATGGCTGGCGATTATTTGAAGTCGGACAATTTAATCATACTGAAGTTTATATCTATCAAGACCATCAGCATTTTGGTTTAAAAGATAAACAACAAAAAATCATTTTATATGCTACTTATGATGAAATTTGGTCATTTACACTCAATGGTCTTGCTATTGTCAAAAAAAATGACGTATTTGGTCTTATCGACACCCTAGGACAGGTTGTTGTGCAAATTGAATGGGATTGGATTAAGCACGTTGACGATCATCAGTATTTTCGCTGTGTTGTATACCGAAGTAAATATGCAAACTTAATGGATCTAAAAACAGGAGAGCTTCTATTTAATACTTGGTTTACAGAAATAACGTGTTTTTATAATGGTTATATTCAAATACAAGAAAATGAATATTTTTCAATTTTAGACCATCACTTAAATCCAGTCATTAAAAATCACCCATCTAGCTTTGAAATTTGGGATGAACATATTTTTTTTACACAATCAGATCGCAAAGCTTACAAAAACTTTTATCATTGTTCTGGAACTTATTTAGGACAATATTATCCTGAATATTTACGAAAAATTTCAGATGACTATATTTTAATTAAACCCATTAAACGTTTAGAACAATATTTTCGTCTGTTGAATATGCAGGGTGTTATTGTCTTCGACCACATACAGCGAATTCAATTAGAGGATCAGGCACAACATATTTTGATCTTCCAAAATCAAATATGGCAAGTGTACGATCTGAACGCCCATCAAATCACTCGTTCGCTTTAACTCTTTTTTTAAAAGCGATTTACTTTAAATAGGCTGCGACATCTTTTTTTATTTCTCGAAGTGACGGTGGTTTCTTATAGGTAATAGTTGCACGCCTTCCGAACATACGCACATTTTTCTCTTGATTGCGATCTACGCGAATAAACACCAGTTCATCGGGTTCATTACGATGATTGATCTCACAGATCATGATCGTGCCATTTTTTTCAATCACGCTGTACTGCGGAAATGCTTTTTGAAGGCTTTGTTTCAGCGTATTCGGATCTTTATTTTCTCCAGATGAGACTTGAGTGTACCAAACTACAACGATCAGAATCAAAGCCACTAATCCCACAATAAAGTATTTTTCCATCAATCAAAGTATCCTTATTTTTTATATATAAATGATATTCTAACCGAACAATTCATTGTTTTAACGATTTACCACCTGATAAATCGCTTCACTCATATGCTGTGCTTGGACACCACGCATACCCCCTTTCGCCAGTTCATCCCCTGCTAAACCATGCAAGGTCACAATTTGATGCAGTTGAATCTGAGCTTGAAACTGGGCTTTTAAGCTGGCAATCATGCCTGAAAGTACATCACCCATGCCACCTGTCGCCATGCCGGCATTGCCTAATGTACAGACCCAGAGTTGATTTTGCGGCAGCATCTCTTTTTCAGACTGTATATTTGGTAGAAGTTTATCTTTTATCAATATCTCTTCTAAAATAAGACTGCCCGCACCTTTGAGTACCCACTCACCCGCATAGTGTTGCTTTAAGCGCTGAATAGCGGCCACACGATCTAATTCAATGTCTTGAGTCCTTATGCCTAAAAGTTTAGCTGCCTCGCCAGGATGAGGTGTTGCATACGTCTTGAGTTTTAACATGGAGGGATTTAATGCTAAAAACCAGAGTGCATCTGCATCTAGAACCACCTCCAAATTCGATGAATTGATTTGATCGAACCATTTTAAATACATCTGTTCAGCCCAAGCATCTCGTCCTAAGCCCATACCGAAACTGACTGCATCCACCTGCTCAAGCAACACGTCAATATCGCTTGAAGATAAAGCATCTATATCGCGAAGCATGATATTCGGTGCACGGGATAAAATAGCGCTGTGATGTTTGGCATGACAGGCGACAGTGACTTTACCTGCGCCTGCATGAAATGCAGCCTCTGCCGCCAATATCACCGCACCGCCCATCTCTGCGTGCCCACCCACGATGAGAACATGACCATAACTGCCTTTATGCCCAAACGCTTGACGCTTAGGAAGTTCAATATTAGTTGGAGATAGTTGCGCGAGAGCTTTAAGCGCTGCATCTTGAGGAATCAGTGAAAGGATCTCAATTTTACCGGCATATTCTTTGCCTTGAGCGGTAAATAGTCCTATTTTTAGCCCCAAAATGGTCAATGTATAATCTGCCTTAAAAGCGATTGGGAGTGTTTGCCCTGTATTGGCATCGAGTCCACTGGGAATATCAATCGCAATTTTTAAACCTGATTGGACATTGATGTTTTGAATAATGGCTTGCCATTCATCACTTAAAGTACGATTCAAACCTATCCCAAATAAAGCATCGACATAAACATCATAACTTCTAAGAAAATCAAACCCAGTATGAATGGTAAGCCCTGCTTGTTGCGCCTCATGCTTTGCTTGCATTAATAATGCTGAAGCGCCTAATTCTGCGGCATAGATTTCAACGTCATAACCGTGCTGAGTTAAATATTTTGCAAGTAAATAGCCATCACCTGCATTGTTACCTTGACCACAGCACACCGCTATTTTTAAATCTTTGTTATTTTGTATGTCGAGTTTAGCCATCATTCGCTGAGTTATTGCCCATGCTGCCTGCTGCATTAAGCCATAGGCGCTATTTTGCTGAGCAAACCAGCGCTGCTCCCATGCGCGTATATCGCGGCTGTGATAAACTTGCGAATGCATTATTCTTCCTTGTTCTTTGGTTATGACTACGTCCACGTCTTCACATAAAATTCAATTGGATCAGATGGATCCTCATGCTTTAAAAGCGTGGATTAAAGCACAAGCCTTAGCCTTGGGTTTTGCTGATTGTGTCATTGCCCAACCGGATGCTCAAGCAGAATTGCCAAGAATTCAAGAGTATTTAGACCGTGGTTATCACGGCGATATGATTTTTTTGGCAGAAAATCTAGAAAAAAGAGCCAATCCTGCACTCTTAGTTCCGGGCACCAAAAGCATTATTTGTGTGCGAATGAATTACTTGGTTGAAACACCCAAACCTCGTTATGTGCCCTATGAACCGAATGCCGCCATTATCGCTCGCTATGCTCGAGGACGCGATTATCATAAGGTCATGCGTGGACGTTTAAAAACACTGGCAATTCAAATTAAAGCCAAAGTTGGTGAGTTTGAATCTCGTCCTTTTGCAGATTCAGCCCCTATTTTTGAAAAATCCTTAGCAGAAAGTGCAGGTATGGGTTGGACAGGAAAACACACTTTACTCATTCATAAAAAATCAGGATCATTTTTTGTTTTGGGTGAGCTATTTACCTCATTGGATTTACCTTTTGACTCACCCACTACAGCGCACTGCGGCTCCTGTACTGCATGCATTGATATTTGTCCAACTAAAGCCATTGTTGAACCCTATATGCTCGATGCACGAAAATGCATTGCCTATTTAACCATTGAGTATCAAGGCATTATTCCGATTGAGCTGCGCCGCGGTATTGGTAATCGCGTTTTTGGCTGTGATGACTGTCAGCTCATTTGCCCATGGAATGGTTTTGCCCAAAAGGCCACTATAGATGACTTTAACCCACGTTACGACCTAGATACGGTCAGCCTTTTGGATTTATGGCAATGGGATGAAGTCACTTTTTTAGCACGTACTGAAGGTAGTCCCCTGCGTCGAACTGGCTATCAAAGTTTTATGCGTAATGTCGCCATTGGACTGGGTAATGCGCCATATTCAGCACAAATTCTTGAGCAACTGAAATTAAAACGTGAAGCACAAAGTCAACTTGTGCAAGTCCATATTGATTGGGCCATTCAAGAACAGAACATGAAACAATAAATTTAAAAAGAAATTCTCTTATTAAATTTCCCCCAAAAATCTAAAAATGGACACGTTTTTGAATTTTAACTGCACGATCGCATCACGTTTGCGATTTTCATTGTTAAAAATAAACTTTGTCAGTATTTATTGAAAATAACCCTCAACTTTGTCAGTAAATTGACAATTTTAAATTCCAATCAACTTGGCAAAAATGATGAATTTTTTTCAACAAAAATGGCATTTTTTACGCTTTTGAATTGGGAAAAACACAGTATGATCAAAAAAATGGAATTTATGATATGGATAAGATATGCACATTCGCAATGATTGGACGCGTGAAGACATTCAAAACCTGTATGACCAACCTTTTCTAGATTTGGTATTTCAAGCGCAATCTGTCCACCGCCAACATTTTGAAGCCAATGCCATTCAGGTCAGCACACTACTTTCAATCAAAACAGGTAAATGCCCTGAAGATTGTAAATACTGTTCGCAATCTGCGCGCTATGACTCAAAACTTGAGGCAGAAAAGCGTATTGCGGTAGATAAAGTAATTCGCGAAGCCAAAGAAGCGCTTGCTTCGGGTTCTTCACGTTTTTGTATGGGCGCTGCTTGGCGTAATCCGCATGAGCGCGATATGCCATATGTACTGGAAATGGTGCAAGAAGTGAAAGCGCTTGGGTTAGAGACTTGTATGACCTTGGGTATGCTAAACCAGTCTCAAGCAGAACGCTTAAAAGATGCTGGTCTGGATTATTATAATCATAACTTAGATACCTCACGTGAATATTATCCAAATGTAATAACCACACGTACTTTTGATGACCGCTTAGATACGATTGATTATGTCCGCCAAGCAGGTATGAAAGTCTGTAGCGGTGGTATTGTCGGTTTAGGTGAAAACAGTAAAGACCGTGTGGGACTATTACACGAACTGGCAACCATGGCGATTCATCCAGAATCTGTACCGATTAATATGTTAGTGCCGATTGAAGGTACTCCGCTTGCAGATGTGGAAAAACTTGATGTGACGGAATGGATACGCACCATTGCTGTTGCGCGCATCATTATGCCAAAAAGCTATATTCGTTTGTCTGCGGGTCGCGAGTCTTTGTCTGATTCTGATCAAGCACTGGCATTTATGGCGGGCGCAAACTCACTTTTCTCAGGCGAGAAATTGCTCACCACCCCGAATGCTGGTGATGGTCGTGATAAACAACTCTTCCAAAAATTAGGGTTAACTGCTGAAAAAGCCAAACCGTCTATTGTTGAGCTGACCATTGACGCCATGGCAAGCTAAACATCACGACAGAAAAAAAGCCCAAATCATTTTGGGCTTTTTACGCTCTAAACTATCTATATGTTTAAACATTGAACTGACTATATGTGGGAACATTCAAAAAAGCATTTAGCCTGAGTTCACCTTAAAGTGAGCTAATTAAAATACCGTAACTTGCATTGAGATAATCTCCCTGTTTAATACGATCTGTACCATTGGCGTGATGTACACGTAACTCTTGGGTTAAAGCATCATATTCAAAAGAATTCATAACAATCTTGATGCTCGACTAACCAAGTTAAGGTATCTGCCAAATGATCATCGACGATATAGGTCAATGCTTTAAAATCTTTAGACATAGTTGGATGTTATATTGAACATAGATGAGTGTCATTCTACCGAAAGTCGTCATTTTATAAATTATAATTCTAAAAAAGGATCCCCCTACGTTTGAGGATCCCTTTTGGTACGTTAGTCAGGTAATTATGAATGATCAGACTCAATGAGCTTAAACTTTATCAACTAACGCCTTATTTACTGCACCTTTAGAAGCGATTTCATTATTGGTAAGCGTAGGGTCAACACCATTATTATCCATAAAAGTCTTGTGTTGAAGTACGTCTCGGTCACGAGGCATAAAACTGGTACAGATAATTGCAATCAGAGTCATACCCAAGATATACAATGAAATCAGATAAGGGCTTCCTCCGCCAACACCTAAAAGTTTAGTCGCAATTAATGGCGCTAAACCGCCCCCAAGTACCCCCGCAAATTGTACTGAAATTGAAATACCGCTGTACCTGATTTCTGCAGGAAATTGGCGAGAAAAGAGCTGAGCTTGTGGCGCGTACATCAGTGGAAAAACTACACCAATCGCTAAGACGATGGCCGTCCAGACCCAAATAGGATCTTTGGTATCTAACATCATAAAGAACGGATAGCAATATAGCGCCAATACAACAAGCCCAAACATAAACATATTGCGCTGACCGACTTTATCGGACAAATGCCCACATAAGGGAGTCATAAACATAATAACCACCGCACCGCAAATGGTGGCAAATAAGATATCGGCTCGCGGAATCCCTAGTTGTGTGGTGGTATAGGCCAAGGTAAAGGTAGATGCCATATAAAACCAGGCATTTTCTGCAGCACGTGCCACAATAATGCGTAGCACAGGTTTTGGATAATCTCGTAGTACGCGAAACGCAGGAATTTTGACCTCTTTGGCTTTCTCTTTCACTTTCTCAAAATCAGGTGATTCAGGCACTTTCATTCGAATATACCAGCCCACACCTAAGAGCAAAATACTCGCCAAGAAGGGTAAGCGCCAACCCCAACTAAACAAGGCTGCTTCAGGCAATAATGACACCAGCCAAAGTGCAATGGATGCCAACATTAAACCACCGCCAGTACTGGCTTGAGGCAGACTCCCCCAAAAGCCTTTTTTACCTTCGGGTGCATGTTCAACGGCCATGAGGACTGCGCCTCCCCACTCACCGCCCATTGCCATGCCTTGAATGAATCTCAGCAACACCAAAGCAAATGCCGCCCAATAGCCAATCGTCTCGTAGGTGGGTAGCAATCCAATCAGTACTGTGGGAATACCCATAAGTAATAAGGTCAGTAACAACATTGACTTACGCCCAATCTTGTCACCGTAGTGACCAAACACGATGCCACCTAAGGGTCTACCAATAAAACCTACTGCATAGGTGGCAAAGGCTGCCAAAACACCGGATAGCGGATCTAAATTGGGAAAAAATAATTTATTAAATACTAACGCGGCAGCTGCGCCATAAATAAAAAAATCATACCATTCAATGGTGGTGCCTACCATGCTTGATATTCCTGCCAAGCGATGAGATGACTTCTTCTGTTGTGGATTTTGCTGTTTCACCTGTTCCATAGTGACTCTCTTCCATATTGATTCATATTTCTTGTTGTGTTTAATAGATTCCCAATTTCAATGTTTAATCGTTAGCTGTCTCCTCAAGCCTATCTATTCGGTATCTTTCATCTTTGAAGATTCATACCATCAAACAAAGATTGTCTATTTTTCTCTGATATAAGAAATAAAACTTCCCAAAATGAAGTTTTAATGAAACCTCTCTCATCTTCCTGTGGAGTATCTTCCCTCCCAAAGGAAGCAGGAGTGTTTATTCATTACTTAAATACCAGCGAAATGTCTTTTATTTTATGAAAGAGTTTTATTTTCAATTCAACACTGTTAACAGTTACATTTGATTATGCAGCTGTCAGATCATCAATGATTTTTATTAATGTTGGATTGTGGCTTTGCCATTTTGGTTGCTTGTCCTTATCAATGAGCAAGGCACGAACACCCTCCATCAAATCACCATGCTCAAACCAAATATCCTGTAAATTACGCTCTAACTGCATACATTGTTCCAGTGACAGGCTACGTCCCACGTGCTGGAGCTTCAAACTGGTTTGTTTGGCAATGGATGAGCGCTGCTGAAGCACATTTAAGATTTTTTCAGTCCACGCCTGATGTAAAGGATCCTGTTCTTTGGCTAAACTGCTTTCGATTTCTTCAATGGTTGCAGGGGAGAAATGTTGATGGATCACCGCCGTCAATGCTCTTAAATCACTACTGGCAGGGTCTGTAATAAAGCGCGAAATAATCTGCTCAATTTGCAACTGATCCAGTTCAGGTTTATAGCTAATCGCCTCGAGTAACTCAGCCAAACGCTCACTTGGCACATGGTAGTCAATTAAATCTAAATACAAGGCATCGCTACTGCTCATCTGCTCGCCTGTAATCGCAAAATAAACCCCAATATCATCTAAACGTGATAGAAAATGCGTTGCGCCTACATCAGGGAAGAAACCAATTGCTGTTTCAGGCATCGCAAAGCGGGATTTTTCGCTGCTGACTAAAATATGACAGGCTTGTGCCAAACCGAATCCACCGCCCAATACATAACCATCTAAAAAGGTCAGTACAGGCTTCGGGTATTGTCGAATAGTGCTGAGCATTTTATATTCGGCCACAAAGTAATCTCGATAATTACTCGTGTTATTTTTATAGGCATCATATAAATAGCGAATGTCACCGCCTGCACTAAAGGCTTTTGGACTATTCGAATTGATTAAAATGGCTTGAACATTGGGTTGGTCTGCCCACGCTTCAAACTGCGCTTGAATGCCTTGAATCATCTCAAGTGACAACGCATTTAAGTGACTGGGGCGATCTAAGGTGATGATGCCCAAAGCACCTTGTGTATGAATGATTAAGTTATTTTCATGGTTCTTTTCATGGCTATTTTCATGGTTCATTTTTGATTTTCTCGCTGTTTTCAAATGAGAGAATGTCCGATTACAATTTATTGATTTTTAAAGATCGCAGGACGTTTCTCAATAAATGCGCGCATCCCTTCTTTTTGATCTTGGCTTGCAAAGATCGAGTGAAAGGTACGGCGCTCAAAGCGCAAGCCTTCTGCCAGACTGACTTCAAAAGCACGGTTAATCGATTCTTTAATCATCATCACGGCAGTCAAAGATTTCTCAGCAATTTTTTCAGCAGCGTGTAAGGTCTGTTCTAACAGTTCATCGTGAGCAAATACCCGAGCCACTAGACCACTTTGTTCAGCTTCAATTGCACCCATTTGACGTGCGGTTAAACACATTTCCATCGCTTTAGCTTTACCGACCGCTAAGGTCAACCGCTGAGTCCCCCCCATGCCAGGCAACACCCCTAAAGTGACTTCTGGCAAAGCAAATTTGGCGGTGTCCGAACAGTAAATGAAGTCACACATCAGCGCTAATTCACAGCCACCACCGAGTGCATAACCACTGACTGCGGCAATCAGCGGTTTACGACGCTGAGCGATTCGATCTGCCAGACTAAAAAAATCATCAGAATAAATATTCGGGAAATTTAACTCCGCCATTTCTTTAATATCAGCACCGGCAGCAAAGGCTTTTTCTGAACCTGTCAGGACAATACAGCCAATCTCAGGGTCTCGTTCAAGCGCATCTAAAGCTTGATTCATTTCTGAAATGAGTTCAGTGTTTAAAGCATTCAGCGCTTTGGGACGGTTTAAGGTAATCAGCCCTACGCCATTGTTCTTGTTTAATAAAATCGTTTGCCAATTCATGATTTTTTAATCCTTGATATCTTTATATTTAGGTTTAAATTATTTTCTTTATGCATGCCGTTTTATAAACTACGGGCAATCACCAAGCGTTGAATATCGCTGGTGCCTTCATAGATTTGGCAAATACGTGCATCACGATAAATCCGTTCTATCGGGAAATCTTTTAAATACCCGTAGCCACCAAAAATTTGTAAGGCTTGTGAACAGACCCGTTCGGTCATTTCAGACGAAAATAGTTTCGCCATAGACGCTTCAGTCAGACACGGCTGACCCGCTTCTTTTAAACGCGCTGCATAATGCACCATTTGGCGTGCCGCATGAATTTCAGTTGCCATACTGGCCAAGCGAAATGAAATGGCTTGCTGCTCAAATATAGGCTTACCAAATGCAACACGTTCTTTGGCATATTGAGTTGCTTCTTCTAAGGCAGCGCGTGCCAGACCCACCGCTTGCGCGGCAATGCCAATACGCCCACCTTCTAAATTGGATAAGGCAATTTTTAAACCGTCGCCTTCTTTGCCCAGCATCATACTTTTATGCAGACGCACATCGGTTAAGGCGATTTGACAGGTATCGGAGGCATGTAGCCCGAGTTTTTCTTCAACGCGAATCACCTCATAACCTGCACTTTCACGCGGTACTAAAAAAGCACTCATGCCTTTTTTACCTGCGCTTGGATCCGTTACAGCAAATACGATAATTACGCCAGCATTATGCCCTGAGGTAATAAACTGCTTCGCCCCATTTAAAATATAGTCATCACCCTCTTTCACCGCACGGGTTTTAATAGCAGCCGCATCTGAGCCAGTATGTGGCTCAGTGAGGGCAAAAGCACCAATCATTTCCCCTTGCGCCAAAGGCTTTAAATACCGCTCTTTTTGCTCATCCGTACCGAATTTTAAAATGGGCACACAGCCGACTGAGTTGTGCACACTCATAATGGTTGACGTTGCGCCATCTGCCGCGGCAATTTCCTCTAAAGCCAACACATAAGCCAAGTTACCGGTTTCTGAGCCACCCCACTGCTCAGGTACCAACATGCCCATAAACCCAAGCTCACCCATTTGATTCAGGGCTTGCTTCGGAAATATGCCTTTTTGATCCCACTCACTGGCAAAGGGTTTAATTTGCTCGACTGCGAAACTTTTCGCCATATCTTGGATCAGGACTTGTTCTTCGGTTAATTGCATGCTTAATCCCTTTAATACATTAATTCACGGCTGTGGATGCAGCTTGTTGGTTTTGAGCTTCTTGTTTATTAATTTCTTGGTTGCGCAGTAAAAAGCGCTGGATTTTTCCACTCGGGGTTTTCGGCAGTTCAGTCACAAATTCAACCAATCTTGGATAAGCATGCGCGGACAACCGTTTCTTGACAAATTCACTCAGTTCACTCGACAAGCTTAAGCTGGGTTCAAACCCTTGTGCCAAAATAATAAAGGCTTTTACCACTTCAGTACGCTCAGGATCAGGCACGCCCACCACAGCCGCTTCAACGACGGCATCATGTTCTAATAATGCACTCTCCACATCAAATGGCCCAATACGATAGCCAGACGTAGTAATCACATCATCACTGCGACCGACAAAACTCATACTACCGTCCGCATGAATTTCAGCAGTATCGCCCGTTAAATAATAACTTCCAATGAATGGTGATTTGCGACTTTCTTGATAACCGCCAAACCACATCAGCGGTGATTGTTTTAAATCAATTGCTAAGATTCCAGGTGTATCTGCGGGCAAAGGCTGACCGTGTTCATCCACCACCGCAATATGATAACCAGGACTGGCAAAGCCAGCAGAACCTGCACGAATATTATGTTCTAAAGCATGATGATTACACACCACCATCCCTACTTCGGTTTGACCATAGTGATCATAAATCGGGGCGTCTAATACCTGCTTAAACCAACGGATCACTTCAGGGTTTAAAGGCTCACCTGCACTACTGACTCGGCGGAACTGACCACGTAGGCTCGCCATTTGATCTGGATCGGCTGCCATCATTAAACGATATGCTGTCGGAGCACCTGCTAAGTTAGTGATGTTATATTCTTGAGTAATCTTAATCAGGCTTTCAGTGCTAAATCCACCTTCATAGAACAAAGTTGAATGACCCAATAACAAGGGTCCAGTAATGGCATAATACAACCCATAGGCCCAACCCGGATCTGCAATGTTCCAAAACGCATCATCTTCTGTAAGTCCTACGGCGTTTTGCATATAACGACCAAAGGCAATCAACGCCTTTAACGGCACTTCTAAGGGTTTGGCTAGACCTGTAGTGCCTGAGGTAAACATCAATAAAAATGGATCATTGATCCCCAGTAAAACCACATCACATTGATGAGACTGAGCATTCACTTCCTGCCAAAAATTTAAATCGCCTTTCGGAAGATCATGACCGTCTAAAGCGCTGACTGAAATAATCTGAGGGCAATCTTGGACTTCATCGAGTTTCGGACGATTGGTGAGATCGGTCACCACAAACTTACTTTTTGCCAGTTGTACGCGGTGCTCAATGGCTTTTGGTCCAAACGCCGTAAAAAGGGGCTGATATACTGCACCAATCCGCCATGCAGCTAAAATGGTAATGAGTAGCTCGACATTTCGAGGCAATAAACCTGAAATTCGATCTCCAGGACCCACGCCTTGAGACTTTAAAAAATTGGCAAATTGACTGGAATAATCTTGTAACTGTTTAAAGGTATATTGCTTTTTTTGACCCTCTTTGGACTGCCAATACAATGCTATTTTGTCACCTGTCGCATGTCGATCACAACATTCATAACAAGCATTCAATGCATTGAGTGAACCGCTCAGCAGCGCACTGGCTGCATTTTCTAAATTAAAATTTTGTGCAACTTCTTGATAGTTTGACATCTTGCTACCTCAGTCTCGCTTTATTATTGATGACAGCACTTAGAAAATTGACTAGAAAATTTAAGTGCTGCACTGGTCATCCCATGACGCTTTTTTTTAATCTTTAATCATTCCACATGTATCAGTCCACATGTGAAGGGTTCAGCTATTTAGGGCTGCGGTAAATACTGCTGAATCACACTGGAAAAATCTAAATGGTTTTTGCCTTGTAGGCACATTTGTTGATACAACTGTTGTACTAAGCCGCCAAGTAAAACAGGTTGTTGCACTTGACCCGCCGCTTCAACTGCTAGACCTAAGTCTTTGAGCATCAGCTGATTGGCAAAGCCATCTGTATAGCCACGTGATGCAGGCGCATTCGGGCTAATCTCAGGCCATGGATTACACACCTCAGAGCTCCAGCAGCGACCGCTTGAGCTGTTAATCACCCCTGCCAGCGCATGTGCATCAATACCCAGTTTCGCGCCCAATGCCATACCTTCTGCAACAGCGGCCATTGAAATGCCCAAGATTAGATTATTACAAATTTTGGCAATTTGACCTGCACCGACCTCACCACAGGACACTGTATTTTTACCCATGAAAGACAAAATGGGCTGAACTGCCTCAAAGGTCTGTGAGTTGGCACCGACCATAAAAGTCAATGTGCCTGCTTGTGCGCCAATAGTGCCACCTGAAACAGGTGCATCACAGATTTGAATGCCTTTGTCTTGGGCCGTTTTGGCAATATCTTGAATAGTTTTCGGGTCAATGGTACTACAGTCAATACATAGGCTTCCTGCTTTAAGTACGGCCAACACACCGTCTTCACCCAAATACACATCACGGACATGCTTTGCAGCAGGTAACATACTGATCACCACATCCGCTTGCGCAGCTGCTGTCTGCGGGCTTTCACAAACGATGCCACCTTGAGATGCAAACGTATTCAAGGCCTTTTCACTCAGGTCAAAACCAAAAACCTGTTGCCCTGCTTTTAACAGATTGTGCGCCATCGCACCCCCCATATTACCTAGACCAATAAATGCAATTTTCATGGTCGATCTCCTTAGCGCAAATTGATGGTGGTGTTGACGCCAGTGGACTCTTGGGTATCTTCAAACCAACGACTGGTAATGGTTTTGGTTTGGGTGTAGAACTGCACCGCTTGCTTGCCATACGGACCCAAATCACCCAGTTTTGAACCACGCGAACCCGTAAAGCTAAAGAATGGAACAGGGACTGGAATCGGAATATTGATGCCAACTTGACCAATATTGATTTGATGTTGAAAAGTACGTGCCGTTGCACCACTTTGGGTAAATAAACCCACGCCATTGCCAAACGGGTTGGCATTCACCAGCGCAATGGCTTCATCCAATGTATCTACACAAATAATCGCGAGCACTGGACCAAAAATTTCTTCTTTATAAATCCGCATGTTGGTGGTGACATTGCTAAAAATAGTTTGACCGACAAAGTTACCTTGCTCATAACCTTTGACTTGTACATCACGACCATCCAGTAGAAGTGTCGCACCTTCTTCGACACCACTATTGATCAGGTCAATCACGCGTGCTTTAGCACGAGGTGAAATCACAGGTCCAATATCGGTATTGGGCTCATGCCCTGCATTGACAGACAATGTCTTGGCTTTTTCAACCAGTGTATCAATCCACTGTTTACTCTCACTGACCATAACCGCTACCGATAAAGCCATACAACGCTGTCCTGCCGCACCAAAAGCCGCACCCGCCAAAGCATTTAAAGTTTGTTCTTTATTGGCATCTGGCATAACCACCACATGGTTTTTTGCGCCCATCATCGATTGAACACGTTTGCCATGTTTGCCTGCCAAGTTATAAACATGTGTGCCCACATGGGTTGAACCGACAAATGAGATCGCTTTGATATCTTGATGCGTACAGAGTAAATCCACCACCTCTTTGCCACCGTGAACAACATTGAGGACCCCGGCTGGCACGCCGGCTTGAACCGCAAGCTCAACCAACATCATGGTCGATAATGGATCTTGCTCAGAGGGTTTAAGCACAAATGTATTTCCGCACACAATCGCCATAGGGAACATCCACAGTGGAATCATCGCTGGAAAGTTAAATGGGGTAATCCCTGCACACACGCCTAGCGGCTGCTGCAAAGTATAGGTATCCACACCACGTGCTACGCCTTCAATGTATTCACCCATTTGCAGACTGCCAATTGAACAAGCATGTTCAACCACTTCAAGTCCACGCTGAATATCACCTTCAGCATCTGCCAAGGTTTTACCCTGTTCGGCGGTCAATACTTTGGCAATGTCTTTGGCATTTTGACGAATCAAATCTTGCAGCTTCAGCATGATACGCATACGCGCTTGAATCGGCGTTTGATGCCAGCTGGCAAATGCATTTTGCGCAGATTCAATCGCAGCATTGACCTCATCTACCGTTGCAAAAGGTACTTGCCCAATCACCTCTTGAGTGGCTGGATTCACAATGTCTTGCCAATGTGTGGTTGTAGATTCAATAAATTCGCCGTTAATCAGTAACTGTGCTTTTGTCAATTGTAGGGTGTGAATTGCGTTCATGACCTTTCCTTAGGTTTTGATTGTTCTATTCGTTGTCACGCTCAATCTATGAGCTGTGCTTTTTCAAATTCTCTCCCTTCAAACTAGCAAAATTATCTTTGACCACCAACGCAAATTCGTGCACGATCAATGTGCAAAATTGCACAGGACGTGGAAAGAACAATGAAAATCAATTGGGATCATTTGCAGTTTTTTTTGGTGCTGGCACGGGCCAAAACATTGACCAATGCCGCCAAGATTATTGGGGTGGAACACAGTACGGTGGCACGGCGCATACAGGCTTTAGAGCTGGCTTTGGGTACACCGCTGTTCAAACGAGAAGTCACTGGGTATGAGTTAACCACCGAGGGAATGGCACTGGTTCCTCGTATTGAACATATGGAACAAGCTTATTTACAAATTAAAAAACCGCATAATCCCTTAGAAGGCCGTGTGCGAATTGGCACACCCGAAGGGTTTGGAACAGCATTTTTAACTCAGCTTTTGGTGAAGTTCTCTAAACAATACCCGTTGATCAGTATTGACCTGATTCCTGTACCCAAGATGCTAAAACTGTCTCATCGTGAAGCAGATATTGTCATTTCAATTGATCGGCCTAAATCTGGACCTTATATCATTACTCGGCTCACCGATTATTGTCTCAAAATTTATGGCAGTAAAAGCTATTTGGCAGCCAACCCAAGCATACAGACTTTAGATGATTTGGCTCAGCATCGTTTTGTCAATTACATTGATGATTTAGTCTATAGCCCTGAACTGTATTGTTTAGAACGCATTCCCTTACAGTTATCTGCACAGTTTAGGAGCAGCAGTATTTTGGCCCAACAAATTGCGGTCAGTGCCGGCGCAGGACTTGCGATCTTACCCAAATTTATAGCGGAAGATAAACCTGAACTTGAACAGGTTTTACAACAGCAGGTGCGCTTTACCCATACTTTTTGGATGCTAACCTTGGTGGATTTACAACATGAACCGCGGATTAAGTTGGTGTGGGATTTTCTAAGAAAACAAGTTGATGCTCAGCAGAACTTATTAATGGATTGATTCATTTATTTTTGTTATATCGTTCAAATTTTAACATTCGAGGCTCACCATTCAGTAAGCCTCTAAATTTAAATAAAAATTTTAAACAAACTAAAAAAGGATTTGTTTTAGACAGTTACGGGCTCTGGAATCACGATATCAAGCTCGGTGTATTCTTTATACATGGCTTTAATTTGAGCCAAATCGCTGTCTAAATCTGAAGGATAAAGCTTACCGAAAATTCCGCCTTTCTTGGTTTTTTGATTCACAAATAAAAATACAATCGGGACATTGGCCGCTTTTGCAATATGCCAAAAGCCGGTACGAATCGGACGACGTGATTCACCATTTTTAGCACGTGTTGCTTCTGGTGCAATGACTAAATTAAATTTTTGATTATTTTCAAACTGCTCCACCATTTGCGAGACAATATCTTGATTAGATTTGCGGTCAACTGGAATTCCCCCTACACCTTCCAAAAGCGGTTTGAAAGGCCCTTTAAACAGCTCTTTTTTAATTAAGGTGTGAATTTTAATATCGTGGATTTCAAACAATGCGATAGATAATACTGCATCCATCATGGTGGTGTGTTCAAAACCGATAATCACTTGTTTATCTTCTAAAATATTCGGTTCAACATGGTACTCAACACCCGCAAGCTTGAATGCCATTTTTGCAATTTGTTTTTTCATGTCAATGATCTTATAGCGAAATTACACTTTACTTCTAAGTGTGAAATGAACACTCGAAAATTACAATGTGTAAAGCGTATAAATCTGCTTAAAATCTTAAATAATAAGCAAACAGATCAATTGTCATCAATCGACTGTCAAAGATCACTGCGATTAGAATTCATTTATAAAAATGAATAAAAAGATTGAATCGCTTGATATTTGCGCATATCGAATTTTACTTGCTTTAAAGCGCTTGTGTTTCATTTTTAGATTCGCTAGTATTCTGAGTCGAAAATACTTGATTATTCAGTATTTATCGGGCCTATAGCTCAGTTGGTTAGAGCAGCGGACTCATAATCCGTTGGTCGACAGTTCAAGTCTGTCTGGGCCCACCATATATTTGAAGCACTTAGAAGCACTTCTTCTAGGTGCTTTTTTAATGTCTAATCTGATGTAAACACTATGTAAGCAATTAAAATAAATGGCGAAAATTGAACTAGCTCCACATCGTGAGTCTACTCAGTCAATCAGAAAATATCCTAAACAGAAATTGTTATTTTATAACCTATGTGCTGATTATATTTTTTTAACTCATTCAAACGTTTATTTTAGACCGCCAGATTTCAATAATTTAGAACATAAAGCCCTTCTATACATTAAAACCCTATGGCAATTTTGATTATTGAATGGGTTTAGAATCAGGAAATCCATCTTCATGATTCAAGCGCATGTCTAGTTTGAGCAATAATTCATCATCTTTGGGGTTTTTTTGTTTGATATGTTCAAATCAAAAAATGAAGTACTTTCTAAGAAAAAACGCCTTATGGTAGAATTCGAATTATTTTGATTCGGCATAAGGCCAATCTACAAGGAGCATATTTCGCATGGCGGGTCATTCCAAGTGGGCTAATATTAAGCATCGTAAAGCAAAACAAGATGCGAGCCGTGGTAAAGTTTTTACTAAATATATTCGTGAGCTTGTAACCGCTGCAAAACTTGGTGGTCCTGACGCTGCAAGTAACCCTCGTCTTCGTGCCGTGGTTGAAAAAGCATTGTCTGTAAACATGACACGTGATGTGATTAACCGTGCAATTCAACGCGGTGCAGGCGGCGAAGACAACGATGACTTAAAAGAAGTAACTTACGAAGGCTATGGTACAGGTGGCGTAGCTGTTCTGGTCGAAACCATGACAGATAACTTAAACCGTACCGTTCCAGATGTGCGTCACTGCTTCTCTAAAACCAATGGTAATTTAGGCACAGCAGGTTCTGTGGCTTATCTCTTTACCAAACGTGGTGAAATCAGCTTTGATGATGTGTCTTTAGAAGATCAAATCATGGACATCGCTTTAGAAGCGGGTGCGGAAGATATTGAAGTTTCTGAAGATGAAATTTTGGTGATTACCACACCAGAAAGTTTTGGTGATGTACAAGATGCTTTAACAGCTGCGGGTTTGAAGTCTGACAACGCTGAAGTGGTCATGAGTCCATCGACCAAAGCTGAAATCACGGATATTGATCAAGCCAAAATGATTTTGAAAATGATTGATATGTTTGAAGATTTAGACGATGTTCAAAACGTCTATACCAACGTTGAATTCTCAGCTGAAGTGATGGTTGAACTAGAAGCTTAAATTTATTATGTTTGTAAAAAATGCACCTGTAGGTGCATTTTTTTATTTTTAATCATTAGCTTTCAAAGCGTCCAACCCATTTGACTATGGACATTTAAAATAATAACGACCAAAAGAACAGTTGAGCCTAACCATAACATTAACGCCAAACATACACGACGCAACCATCTATTGACCCAAGTATAATCACTCAATAAATTTCGGACAGCGCAGCACCAAATCGCCAAATGTAGAAGATGCCACAGTTCATCCGGAATAATGCTCAATCCACTGGCCAGATCATGCATCTGTAGAAAATCGAGTAACATCCAAAAATTCAGAATCAGAATAAAGAAACAAAAGAATTTAAAGATTATGTTTACCGTTTCTGTTCCCTTCACTTTTCTTACCATTTATCTTTTTAAAGTGAAGACTTAGACTCGACTGAGTAATCCATGACAATTAAACACATTATATTCTTTAATCACAAAACTTGAATGCAGTGCCACCACAAATTCTATTTTGCCAATTCTTTTGAGTAAAATGTCACTGTAGTTTTCCATATCACGTGCCACCACTTCCACAATAAAATCAGCAGACTGCCCTGTGACTAAGAACGCATTAATCACTTCTGGAATGCTTTCTAGTTCCTCTAAAAATTTGGCAAAGGTGTCTGTATCATGTTTGCTTAAAGATACCTGTAATAACACATGCAAACTAAAGCCGAGCTTTTGATAATTAATATCACGCTTTAGATTGGTCATGATATTGGTTTCAATCAAATGTTTAATCCGTCGATGCACTGAACTCACCGACAAACTGATCCGTTCGGACAACTCATTTAAATTAAGATCTTCATGGGTCAAAATTTCGAGAATTTGCTTATCATAACGATCCAATTCCATCGAATTTTCCATTTTTTTCAATTTAATTTTTATCCTAACTGTATGGGTCGAGACCTAATGAAGTATTGATGATTCAATTCAAACATTTAAATAATGTCAGTCTTATATACCGCGCCAATCCACTCTTGCATGGCGTTCTGTTTCATAAATCCGTTTTACATATTGACCCAGCGGTAAATCTAAAAGTTGCAACTTAAATTGATCATAGTCTTCTGAAACGATAGCAATATGTTCACGTTCCCAAGGCGTTCCCGCTATTTCAAGTAAGGGTGCCAGCATGGAGCAGACCGCAATATCCGCCAAGCCAAGGCGTTCGCCCACTAAATATCGACCATTGTTTTCAATCAACCTCTGATTCAAATCTAAAATAATTTCATCCAGCCGCTGTTTTGCACCCATTACTTTTTCTGAATCAAGTTGATAGCCATTTGACACCAAGCTTTTTAAAATCGGTTTTGAAAATTTTTCAAATTTGCGCAAATACCCTTTTTCACCAATCATGATTTCTAAAGGCTCATCACTCTCAGATAAAGCATGTGCTAACCCCCATCGGCGAACGTGCAAACCCAATTCATTGGCAATTTGGTTAATCTGTAGCGCCTGTTCGCGCAAGATTTTATCTGCTCTTAATAAAGCATGTTCTGGATAAGTATCATCGAGATACAGTGCAATTTGGGTCGAGTCTGAAATCCAATGTTCTTGATCTTTTAAAATAGGCAAAGTGTTTTGCCCAGTCTTTAACTGAGCGAATGCACGATGCACCCCCGGGATCAAATTTTGCGCCACAAAATCCAACTCTTTATAATCGAGCAACCAGCGAGCTTTCTCACAAAAGTGAGACAGAGGAAACTGGTAAATGGTGCGCATATATTCTCCAAAAACTAAGGCTTAAACAGTTTTGACTTCTCTTGAGTGTACCCTAGATAAGCCCTCGCGAAAAGACAACCCGCAATCCAACTCATTTTCTGGGTATAAGTCATGCTTGAGCAGTTTTGACTGATTCGGTTTTATACGTATTGATTAAAACCTTATCTTTAAAATAAATATGCAAACCAGCCACAGCATCATGCAATTTACAAATATTGAGTATTTTCAGTCTGTTGAATTATTCATTTTGAATCAAACCTTATCATCATTTTTTTTTAATCTTTTTTCAGCATAGCTCAGCAAAATCTGACATTTAAAAACTAAAGCCTTCAGGCGTAGCGTAATGAGATTCAAAGAGGATTTCATTATGTCACGCTTAATCACTGAAAGTGTCCATATTATTGAAAATGAACAAGATGCGATCAATGCTGCTTACCAAGTGGCCGATTTTGCTTTGGAAGGTCGAAATAAACGAGACCAAAATCACGAGCTTCCTTTTAATGAAGTGGAATTGTTTAGCCAGAAAGGTTTGGGCGGTATCCGTATACCCAAGTCTTACGGTGCCGCATATGTCTCGAATAAAACCTTAGCGCATGTGTTTCGGATTATCAATAAAGCAGACTCAAGTTTAGGGCAAATTCCGCAAAACCAAATTGCACTGCTCAACATGATCAATATTATGGGTTCCGAACAGCAAAAAGCATTTGTCTTCTCTGAGATCTTAAAAGGAAAACGCCTTGCCAATGGTGGCCCTGAGCGTAATACCAAGGATTCTAAAACCTTAAATACCACCCTCAGCATTGCAGACGGTCGTCACATTGTTCATGGGCAAAAATTTTACTCCACAGGCAGCAGTTTTGCAGACTGGTTGGCCATTAAAGCAGTGCATCCTGAAGGTCATGTCGTGCTGACCATCATTGATCGTCATGCCAAAGGTGTGGACGTCATCAATGACTGGGATGGTTTTGGGCAACGTACCACCTCAAGTGGCACAATCAGCTTAAATCAGGTCGAAATAGACCCCTTTCTTATTTTTGATGAGCGTTTGCTGAGCACCCAAACCAACTACCGCGGCGCCTTTTCACAGTTAATGCAAGTCGCCATTGATGTTGGTATTGCTGAAGCCGCTTTCGCAGATACTTTAACTGCGGTGCAAAAAGCCCGCCCAATTATTGACGCGCAAGTCGAACATGCCCGTTTTGAGCACTACACCTTACAAGAGATCGGTAAATCAAATGTGCTGCTTGACGCGGCAATTTTACTGCTTGACGACGCTGCTGAATATTTAGATGAACTCGATGCGCTTGAACATATCACAGACGAACAAGCCGCTAAAGCGTCCATTTTAGTCGCAGAGGCAAAAGTTTATGCCAATGATGCAGCGCTACATATTTCTGAAAAACTTCTCGAATTAGGCGGTAGCCGTTCAAGCCTGAGTACGCATAACTTAGATCAACACTGGCGTAATGCCCGTGTGCATACGCTCCATGATCCTATTCGATGGAAACTACATGCATTGGGTGAGTATTACTTGAATGACAAACTTCCTGCTCGCCACGCTTGGATTTAAGGAGCAACACCATGACTTCCTATCAACAAATTCAACATGTAAAAAGTGCTGAACAGGCACAAGTGCTCCACGTGACCCACGCGCATATTATTCAATCCGATGCTGAAGCACTTGAAGTGGCTCAAGCGCTGGCTGAACAATTTAAAAAAAATGCCATTCAACGTGACATTGAACGTATTTTGCCGTTTGATGAAATACAGGCCTATAGTCAGTCGGGTTTGTGGGCCATTACCGTACCCAAACAATATGGCGGCGCCGAGGTATCAAGCTATACCTTGGCAAAAATTATTGCCTTAATGAGTGGTGTCGATGGTTCGATCGGTCAAATCCCTCAGAATCATTTTTATGCCTTAGAGATTCTACGCAATACCGGAACAGAACAGCAAAAACAGAAATTGTATGCCGAAGTTTTAAGGGGGGCCAGATTTGGCAATGCCTTGGCTGAGTTTAAAACCAAAACTGCCTCGCATAAACATACCGCTCTTCGTAAGACCAATCATGGTTTTGTGATCAATGGTGAAAAATTCTATTGCACGGGCAGTTTATTTGCACAGCGGATTCCCACTTTGGTCACTGATGATCTTGAGCGTCAATTTTTAGCTTTTGTGCCCTCCAACAATGTCGGGCTGACTTTTATCGATGACTGGAGCGGTTTTGGGCAGCGCACCACGGGCAGCGGCACAGTAAAGTTTGACAATGTTCACATACTGGCAGAAGACGTGATTGCATTTGATGAAGCCTATAGCAAGCCGACCACTTCAGGACCCTTTGCTCAGCTAATTCATGCCGCCATTGAAACAGGCATTGCACGCGCTGCCTTTGAAGAAACCTTGATTCATGTCCGTCAAGCCCGTCCTTGGATTGATTCAGGGGTCGATTACGCCACCCAAGATCCTCTGACTTTATTTGAATTGGGACGTGTCGTGACTGATGTGCGTGCATCTGAAGTTTTGTTAAAACGCGCGGCTAAATCAGTGGACTTGGCCAAAGCTGACCCCACTGAACATCATGTCGCTAAAGCTTCATTAGATGTCGCTAAAGTGCGCGCGCACAGTACAGAGACTGCACTTAAAGCGTCCTCAAAATTGATCGAGCTGGCAGGCAGTCGTGGCAGTCAGCGTCAAACGGGATTAGATCGTTTTTGGCGTAATGCTCGGGTTCATACCCTACATGATGCCTCACGCTGGAAATATTATTTCATTGCTAATTTTGCATTAAATGGTGTTGTTCCTCCCCGCCGAGGAACACTGTAATGACCATTACGCCAAAGAAAATTTTACTCAATGCCTTTGATATGAACTCTGTTGGACATATCAATCACGGTCTATGGACCCATCCCAGAGATGAATCACATCGTTTCAATGAGCTGAGCTATTGGACAGATTTAGCCCAAACCTTGGAAAAAGGTTTATTTGATGGATTATTTATTGCCGATATTACGGGCGTATATGATGTCTATCAGAATGGTCTCGATTTAACCTTAAAAGAGTCCATTCAACTTCCAAGTCATGATCCAAGTACATTGGTATCTGCTATGGCAGCAGTTACGCACCATCTCGGGTTTGGAATTACGGTCAATTTAAGTTATGAGTCTCCTTATCAATTTGCACGGCGATTTGCCAGTTTAGATCATTTGAGTCATGGTCGTATTGGATGGAATATCGTAACGGGTTATCTAGACAGTGCCGAACGGCTGATTGGACAAAAAGGCTTAAAAGATCATGACCTACGTTATGATCAGGCAGAAGAATTTTTAGAACTTTGCTATAAGTTTTGGGAAGGTTCATGGGAAAATGATGCGGTAGTGAAAGACAAGAAAAATCGCATCTTTACAGACCCTAAAAAAGTGCACGCCATTCAACATCATGGACCGTTTTATCAAAGCCAAGGCGTGTTTCAAGTGTCGCCATCTATTCAACGCACCCCTGTCCTGTTCCAAGCGGGTTCATCTGCCAAAGGCTTAAGTTTTGCTACACGTCATGCAGAAGGGATTTTTATTGGTGGTGATCAGCCTGAAAAAATAAAAAAACAAGTAAATGACATTCGTCTATTGGCATTAGAACAAGGGCGTCCTGCTGAGGAAATTAAAATTTTCGTCGGTATTACCGTAGTCACTGCTGCAACAGATCAATTGGCACAGGAAAAGCTAGCAGAGTACGAACGCTATGCCAGCCCAGAAGCAGGACTCGCACATTATTCAAGTTCAGTTGGTATTGATTTGTCGAAATTTACAGATGATGAAGCCATTCCCTACCAAAAAACCAACAGCATTGCCTCAGTCAATCAGAAATTCAAAGAACAAAAAATTTCAAAAAATGACCTCAAAGCACAGCACAGACTGGGTGGACGCTATCCACTGATTGTGGGCAGTGCTGAAACCGTTGCAGACGCCTTAATTCAACTGATGGATGACACAGGAATTGATGGTTTTAATCTGACTCGTACTGTCGCCCCTGAATCTCATCATGATTTTATTGATTTGGTCATTCCTGTGTTACAGCAACGAGGGCGTTATAAAACTGAATATGATTCTGGGAGTTTAAGACATAAAATTTTTCAAAAAGGTCATCATTTACCTGCCAACCACCCCGCCCAACAGTTTCGATGTCAAAGCTCTCACTCAACTATTAAAACTAAAGATTTAACAAAGCAAACAGCTTAAGAATATTAAAACTCGGGGTGCACTATGCCACAAACTACAAATCAATCCGCTAAAAAGAAACTCACTATTGTCGCAGTTGTTATTGTTGCCATCATTATTGGACTCGTCATTTGGTCACAAAAAGGCAAACAAGATCAGCAAGAAATTGTCATTGGAATTAGTCCTCCATTTGCAAAACCCTTACAAGTGGCAGTAGATGAGGCTAAAAAAGAAGGAATTAACGTCAAATTAGTAGAGTTTTCAGATTGGAATACACCAAATATCACGCTTAATCATGGCGATATTGATGCGAACTATTTTCAACATCAACCCTTTTTGGACAATGCTTTAAAAGAAACTAATTTCAAGCTAAAAGCGCTTGGCATAGGGTCAGGCACACATGTTGGATTGTATTCTAAAAAATATAAATCCGTTGATCAAGTTGTAGATGGCGCTCGCGTTGTAATCCCCAATGATCCAGTAAATCAAGGTCGAGCATTATTACTTCTACAACAATCAAAACTCATTACTTTAAAAGATGCGAATAATCACTTATCTAATCTACAAGATATTGCCAGCAATCCTAAAAATTTAAAATTCATTGAGGTGGAAGGTCCTCAGACCGCTCGTGCTGTAGACGAAGCTGATTTGGTCTTTAGTTACCCAATGTATCTGCGTTTGGCTAAAACCATAGACCCTAATGCTGCTTTAGTTCTTGATCAAATCAATAACACGCGTTATGCCATTTTATTTGTGGTCCGTGATGACTATGAACAAACCCACCCTGAAAAAGCTGAAAACTTGAAGAAATTTATTCAGATCTATCAAAATTCTGAAAAAGTAAAACAAGAACTGAATGCAGATATCGGTGAAAAACTATGGTTTAAAGGTTGGAAATAAGGAGTAACAGTATGGTTAGTTTCGGCTCACACATTGAATTTGCTGTTCCGCATGTCACGATTCGACATTTAAATAAGTTTTATCACGTCAATGGTCAGCAAGTACATGCACTTAAAAATATCAACCTAGATATTCCGCAAGCCAAAATTTTAGGCATTATTGGTAAAAGTGGCGCAGGTAAATCTTCCCTCATTCGAACCCTAAATGGTCTAGAGAACATTGACCAAGGTCATATCCAGATTCATCAGCAGTCTTTGAGTGAACTTGGGCATACTGAACTGATTCAACTTCGACAGAAAATGGGTATGATTTTTCAACATTTTAATTTAATGTCAGCCAAAACAGTCTGGGAAAATGTGGCGTTGCCGCTCAAGATTGCTCACTATAAAACGAAAGAGATCGAAACGCGTGTCAATGAAGTGCTCGCACTGGTCGGTTTAACTGACAAAGCCCAGCATTATCCGTCTCAGCTTTCAGGCGGTCAAAAGCAACGTGTAGGGATTGCGCGTGCCTTGGTCAGCAAACCTGAAATTTTACTCTGTGACGAGGCCACTTCCGCGCTAGATCCTGAAAGCACTTCTGTGGTCTTGGCACTCCTGAAAAAAATTAATCTTGAACTGGGGATTACCATTGTACTGATTACCCATGAAATGCAAGTGATCCGTGAGATTTGTGATCAAGTGGTGGTGATTGATCAAGGCGAAATTGTAGAATCGGGTCAAGTCTGGTCGGTTTTTTCAAATCCACAGCAAGTGATTACCCAAGAGCTACTTAATCTGGAACAACTGGATTTACCCTTTAAAGTGTATAACGAGTTAAATGAACTGGTGACGCATAGTGTAGTGAAATTAAAATATGCTACTGACACCAAATCCTCGCCTGACCTTGCCCATGTGTTAAATCAGTTTCAGCAATCCGTGTATTTATATCAAAGCCATGTAGATACCATTCAACATCATCTGGTCGGGACACTGATCCTTACCGTACCAGATCTCAACCTTGATATCGCAACACTCAAAAATAAGTTTAAACATCAGATTGCACATGTAGAGGTATTGGGCTATGCACGACCAACTCATTGATTTGCTGATTACAGGAACCATTGATACTTTACTGATGGTGGGCGTATCTGCTTTTTTTGCCTTATTGATAGGTTTACCGATGGCGGTGATTTTGGTCAATACTTCAGAGCACGGTATTTACCCATCGAAAAGTATTCACCAAGTGTTGGGCTGGATCGTGAATATCACCCGCTCTGTGCCCTTTTTGATTCTAATGGTGGCACTCATTCCACTCACCCGTTTTATTGTAGGAACAAGTTATGGCGTTTGGGCGGCTGTTGTGCCTTTAACCATTGCAGCGACACCTTTCTTTGCACGCATCGCAGAAGTCAGCCTGCGCGAAGTCGATCATGGCTTGATTGAAGCGGCGCAAGCCATGGGCTGTAATCGTAAGCAAATCATTTGGCATGTGCTCTTGCCTGAGGCTTTACCCGGTATTGTGGCGGGCTTTACAGTCACTCTTGTGACGATGATTAACTCCTCTGCCATCGCCGGTGCCATTGGCGCAGGTGGTTTAGGCGATATTGCCTATCGTTATGGCTATCAGCGCTTTGACATGCAAATCATGTTGGCAGTCATTTTAGTTTTGGTGGTACTGGTTATGTTGGTTCAAGCATTGGGAGATAATTTGTCTAACCTGCTGGATAAACGTAAAATTTAAACATGAATCGCGCTATGAGGTTTGCATGATTTATTTGATTCAAATCTCATGGAGCAATTAAATATGCTTAGGCTATTTTGACCATCTCATCTGACACTCTGCTGAAATAAAAGCGATATACCTTTAGAATCGATATTATGTTTGATTAAAACCCACAGATTGTCTACTCAAACCATTGATCTCATCGCACAAGTATCATGTGCTGAAATATTTCAAGACCCCATCACACTTTGAAAACCCGATTTGTGACCTGACTTTGTCACAGCTTTCATGTAAAATCAGCGACAATTTTTAAAAAACACTTTGTGAGTCATTTCATGGGTTTTAATTGCGGTATTGTCGGCTTGCCGAACGTTGGTAAATCTACACTTTTCAATGCATTGACTAAAGCTGCTATTGCTGCAGAAAACTTCCCATTTTGTACCATTGAACCCAACACAGGTATCGTTCCTGTGCCTGACCCACGTTTAGATAAACTCACTGCCATTGTTAAACCACAACGTGTGATTCCAACCTCTATGGAATTCGTTGATATTGCAGGTTTGGTTGCGGGTGCATCGAAAGGTGAAGGCTTGGGTAACCAATTCCTTGCCAACATCCGTGAAACAGATGCCATTGCTCACGTGGTACGTTGTTTTGAAGATGAAAACGTGATTCACGTCAATGGTCGTATTGATCCACTCGACGATATTGCAACCATTAACACTGAACTGGCACTGGCTGACCTCGAAGCTGTGGCGAAAGCGATCACGCGTTTAAGCAAATCTGCAAAAAGCGGTGACAAAGAAGCGATTGCAGTTAAAGCAATTTTAGAAAAAATCCAGCCATTACTGGATGAAGGTAAGCCTGCTCGCGCAGCTGATCTTGATGATGATGAACGTAAATTGGTTCGTGGTTACGGTTTAATGACTTTAAAACCAACCATGTACATTGCAAACGTGGCTGAAGACGGTTTTGAAAACAACCCACATTTAGATGCTGTGAAAAAATTAGCTGCTGAAGAAAATGCGATTGTTGTGCCATTATGCAACCAAATCGAAGCTGAGATTTCATTGCTTGAAGATGAAGACCGTGCTGAATTCCTAGAAGCAATGGGTATGGAAGAGCCGGGTCTAAACGTCGTGATTCGCGCAGGCTATTCACTTCTTGGCTTACAAACCTATTTCACTGCAGGTGTACAAGAAGTACGTGCGTGGACTGTGAAAATCGGTGCGACTGCCCCTCAAGCGGCTGGCGTGATTCATACCGACTTTGAAAAAGGCTTTATCCGTGCTGAATGTGTGGCTTATGACGACTTCATTCAATACAACGGTGAAGCTGGCGCGAAAGAAGCAGGTAAATGGCGTTTAGAAGGTAAAACGTATATCGTCCAAGATGGCGATGTTTTACATTTCCGTTTTAACGTCTAAAAATATTTTCAAAAACATAAGTTTTGAAGCCTAAAAAGCCCCGATGATTCGGGGCTTTTTTATACTCAAATTAGACCTTAGAATAAATTTTTATATTCCTTGGTATTGCCCAGTGCTGGGTTGTCTATCGCAGTTTTACACTGCGTTTTATCTCGCTCATAATTGGCTTGTCGGGTTGCTAGCTGCCCTTCATTTTCCGCGATGGCACGTGCCCAAGAATCTATGCTGTTCAATGCTTTACGGCACAAAGCATATTTTCCTTCAGTCACCGAGTCTGTCATTTTTACATTAATACGCCAATCTAAAATAAGCTTACGTACAGGTTCACGTACTTGAGTTGCAATCTGATCTGTCTGCGCATTATACAGCACAGGATCGACCTGATTGATCAACACCCAAGCTTGCTGCGCGTAAACCGTTGCATCATTGGTAATCTTCGGTGCAACTTTCAGTTCAATCTTTTCGTCAGTTCCGTTTGATGAATTTCCACAACCTTGTAGCCCAACTGTCATGAGTATCATACACATGCACAGCCAAGGATAATCTTTCAAAGCAAACATAGGATCGCCCAAACAAACAATTCGGCCTATGCTAGTAAATTCAGCTACAATACTCAATCTTGATTTCTACCTTTTATTCTTTTCGCATCAGGTGTAGCGTGTCAGAGCAGACAATCTCAACAATAAAACCTGCTGGTTTTTGGCAAGGCGCTAAAGACAGTCAAGCAATTATATTTACTTATCTTCCTGTTTCCTTCGCCTTTGGGGTATCTGCCACCCAGTTTGGTTTTAGCGCTTGGGAAGCTTTATTTTTATCTTGTTCGATGTATGCGGGCGCAAGTCAATTTTTAGTGGTCGCACTTTTAGGCAGTGGTACGTCGATCTGGATGACGGCGCTGACCGTTATTGCCTTAGATATCCGTCATCTGCTTTACGGGCCTGCACTTCAAAACTTAATTCAAGACAAACTCAATTTAAAGAAAACCGCGATTTGGTCATGGGGTTTGACTGACGAAGTTTTTGCCTCAGGCATGATTAAATTGACTCAGCGCCGTCAAGAATGGTCTGAATCTTGGATGCTGGGATTAAGTTTATTTAGCTGGCTATCTTGGGCACTGGGTTCGTTTCTCGGTGGAATTTTTGCAGATCAAGTCAGCAACATGCCGCAGTTTTTACAAGCGGCTTTAGACTTTTTACTTCCTGCACTTTTCTTAAGTTTCTTATTGGCTGCCTTTGAAAAGAAACATACCTTTGTGGTTGCCATTACCACGCTTGTATCTGCTGTAGCCTGCTATTTTATTGATATTTCTGCTGCCATTTTTATTGGTATCACGTCAGGTATCCTTGCAGGCTTATTTGAGCATTATGTTTTAAAGCGTCACCATGACGCTGTGGTTGGAGAACAACATGAATCTTGAGATTATTCTGGTCGGAATTGTGGTGGGAATTGCTAACTTTGCATCACGCTTCGGTCCTTTTTTTGTAATTCAAAAGTTCCAACAAGGCTCACAAAAACGCGGTTCTTTATGGATCAAAATTGCACTGGGTTCAATTGGTATCGCAGCAATTAGCTCTATGCTCGTGGTGGCCACCCTTCCGCCACTCCTCCAAACACCCAATAAAAGCTTTGCCATGTTGGTCGGTTTTGCTGTGCTAACAGGTCTATATTTCAAATTTAGGCAAATTGTCCCTGCGACTTTAACCGCGGCCTTAAGCTATGGATTGGTTTATACCTACCTGCCTTTGTCATTTTCATGAATACATTCATTAAGGTATTCGTTATCTAAAATAGTGTTAGACAATATCATTATTTTATGTGAATCAAAGCTTAACAGCTGTGCTAGTTCTGATATGCTAAAAGACCAAAATATCAAGCATGGATGATCAGCATGAGCGTTATTCTCGGTACTCCACTTCAATCTTCTGCATTCAAAGTTCTGCTGCTTGGATCAGGCGAATTAGGGAAAGAAGTGGTGATTTCTTTGCAGCGTTTAGGTGTCGAAGTACACGCAGCTGACCGATATAACCATGCTCCTGCTATGCAAGTGGCTCATTTTTCATATACCTTAAATATGGCAGACCCATCTGCACTCAAAGCCTTAATTGAACAAGTTAAACCTCATCTGATCGTGCCTGAAATTGAAGCGATTGCAACACAAGTGTTAATCGAAATCGAAGAACAAAACATCGCCACGGTCATTCCTTCGGCTAAAGCCGTCAATCTAACCATGAACCGTGAAGGTATACGACGCTTGGCAGCAGAGGAATTAGGTCTTCCGACATCAGCTTATCGTTTTGCAGACACTTTAGAGTCGTTCCGCGCGGCATGTGATGATATTGGTTATCCAAACTTTGTTAAGCCGGTGATGTCATCTTCCGGTAAAGGTCAATCTCGCGTAAAAGCGTTTGCTGAAGTCGATGCAGCTTGGAAATACGCACAAACCGGCGGTCGTGTAAATCAAGGTACTGTCATTGTGGAATCACAAATTGATTTTGACTTTGAAATTACACTGCTCACCGTCCGTGCTAAAAATTCGCAAACAGGTGAAATCGAAACGCATTTCTGCGACCCGATTGGACACCGTCAAGATGCAGGTGACTATGTTGAAAGCTGGCAGCCTCAGCCGATGTCAGCGGCTGCACTGGATGAAGCAAAACGAATTGCCAATAAAGTCACCATTGCCCTTGGGGGTTGTGGTATTTTCGGTGTAGAACTGTTTGTCAAAGCAGATCAAGTTTGGTTTAGTGAAGTTTCACCACGACCTCATGACACGGGTTTGGTCACGCTTGCATCCCAATTTCAAAGTGAATTTGAACTACATGCGCGCGCCATTTTAGGCCTACCTGTCAACACCCAACGTCATAGCGTGGCTGCAAGCGCTGTCATTTATGCAGGTGTAGATGATCAAAATCTTTCATTCTCTGGCTTAGATCTTGCTTTAGAAAATCCAAATACTGATTTACGACTCTTTGGAAAGCCAGAAGGTTTTAAACGTCGCCGTATGGGCGTTGCGACGGCTCGTGCAGAAACAACCGATCAAGCACGTGAACTGGCAATCGAAGTAGCATCGAAAGTTTCTGTACATCAAAATAAATAGTATCAACACATTTGGGCGGGCAATTATTTCATGATCAACACGTCTCCTTTAGATCAATATGTTTCTAATATTCATGACATTAAAGCCATTAACCAGTGGCGTAGCGATGTCGAAAATCAGTTGCAAACAGAATTTGATCAAGGAAAGCCGATTCGTGAGATTATTCTGGCACGTTCCAATCTGATCGATGAAGCCCTAATTTTCCTCTGGAAGCATGTCGAACTCGATCAGAGCAATTTGGGTTTATTTGCAGTCGGGGGTTACGGTCGCCGTGAAATGCTGCCTTATTCAGATGTGGACATCATGATCTTGTCTGAAGATGCCTTAACGCCAGAGCAAGAGATTGCCGTTTCCAGTTTTATCTCATCGCTTTGGGATGTGGGCAATTTCAAACCTGGCGTGAGTGTGCGTACCATTCAGCACTGCTTTGATCAAGCCATGGCCGATTTAACTGTTGCTACCACGCTCATTGAAGCACGCCTCATTACGGGTAATCCGCATTTGGCCAAATGGCCGCGGCGTGTGGTGTCACAAACGTGGACAGATAAAACCTTTTTTGATGCGAAAATGGATGAACAAGCCCGACGTTATGCTCAACATAACAATACCGAAAGCAACTTAGAACCGGATATTAAAAATGCACCCGGCGGTATTCGAGATATCAACCAAATTGGGTGGATTGCTAAACGTCATTTTCGAGTCAATCGTATTTATGACTTGGTCCATTTGGGTTTTATTTCTGAGTTTGAACTGGGCGTTTTAGAAGAAGCTGAAAACTTTCTCTGGGAAATCCGCACTCAACTGCACCGCCTCACCAAACGCGATGAAAACCGTCTGCTGTTTGATTATCAACGTGATATTGCAACGAAATTTGGCTACCAAAAAGTGGAAGGCGAACATATCAATTACCCGATTGAACAGTTCATGAAACGCTACTACCGTGCAGCTCAACAAGTCTCAACTTTAAATGAAATGCTGTTGGCGTATTTTAATGAGTCGGTCATTACCCCGCGCCTGCCGAACTATGAGCGTCAAATTGAAGAAATTAATGAAAATTTCAAATTGGTCGATGGCAAACTTGCAGTTCAGCACCATAAAATTTTCTCAGAAAAACCCAGCGCGATATTAGAAATATTTTATATTTTAGCCAATCGACCTGAAATTCAAGGCATTCGCGCAAGAACCCTCCGACTGCTAACACTTGCAGCAAAACGTATTAATCAAGATTATCGCAATAATCCTGTGCATCAAGCCCTATTTATGGCGATTATTCGCTCACCTTATCGTCTGTATGAAACCATGCTGGCGATGAAACGCTATGGGGTCTTGGGTAATTATATTCCTGCATTTGGTCAGATCATGGGACTCATGCAATATGATTTATTTCATATTTACACTGTCGATGCACATACCCTGTTATTGATTCGAAATTTAAATCGCTTTAAAGAACCTGAATTCGCCAAGGATTATCCTGTAGTCAGCTCAGTGTTTCAGCGTTTAGTGCGCCGTGATATTGTCTTCTTAGCAGCCCTGTTTCATGACATTGCCAAAGGCCGTGGTGGTGATCACAGTGAACTGGGTGCAGTGGATGCGATTGAATTTTGTACCGCCCACGGTTTTACTGAAAGAGAATGTAATCTGGTTGCATGGCTCATTCAAAACCATTTGCTGATGTCGATGACTGCACAAAAGAAAGATATTTCAGATCCAGATATCGTCAAAGCATTTGCTGAGAAACTCGGTGATATGGAGCATCTCGATTATCTGTACACACTGACCGTGGCAGATATCAATGCAACCAATCCAAGTCTTTGGAATACGTGGCGTTCATCGCTCATGCGCCAGCTTTACACTCATGCACGTGATGACATTCGTACTGGGCTTGGACGTCCTGTCGAGTATCAACTGCTGATTGAAGACACCAAATTTGCAGCCAGTGAATTATTGGTCAACGACTTCTCTTTAGATGAAGTCGAAAAAGTCTGGCAAGAACTCGGTGATGATTATTTCCTTAAAGAAACCGCAGATGAGGTTGCATGGCATACCCGTGTCATATTGGAACATGGTGATAATCCTGCTCCAATCGTGATGATGCGTGCGCACCGAAAGGCTGCACAAGATGCCGTGCAAATCTTTATTTATACGCAGGATCAGCCGAATCTATTTGCAACCACCGTGGCTGTGCTGGATCGGATGAATCTCGATGTCCAAGATGCACGTATTATTACTGCCACTAAGGCCTTTAGCTTGGATACCTATGTGGTGCTCGATCGTTTTGGCACACTGCTGACTGATCCTGAGCGTGAAGCCACCGTGCAGCAAGCACTGGTACAAGCCTTAAGTGATTCAGACAAATATCCAGGCTTGATGCAGCGCCGTATTCCACGCCAATTGCGTCATTTTGATATTGAAAATACAGTCGATATCACGCTCAATGAAGCGTTACAGCAAAATATGGTTGAAATTGCAACGCTCGATCATCCCGGCTTACTGGCGAAAATTGGCGGATTATTTATGATGCAAGGTCTTGATATTCATTCCGCCCGTATTGCCACATTAGGTGAACGCGCCGAGGATATTTTCTTTGTCACGAAAAAGAATAATATTCCGATGACAGACAGTGAATCCAAGGCTTTTGCTGAACGCTTAATTGCAGCCTTAGATGAAGCCTCTAATCAAGTCTGCAATACCCATTAATTTTATTTATTGATTTAACATCACGGTAATTGTTTCATGAACTCAAGTTTGACTTTATTACATCCTTATCCTTTTGAAAAATTGAACCAGCTTTTTAAGGATGTCAAACCCGCTGATTTACCATTGATTCCTTTGTCTATTGGTGAACCCAAGCATCCTGCGCCAGAGTTTGTGAAACAAGCGATTCTCGAGAATTTTAATCATCTGTCGACTTACCCAAACAGTAAAGGTTTGCCTGAATTACGCCAAAGCATCGCCAACTGGTTAACCCGGCGTTTTAAATTAAATAACATTAGTGCTGAAGATCACATCATTCCGGTCACTGGAACACGTGAAGGTATTTTTTCATTTGTGCAAGCACTGATCAATCGTGATGAAGCGCCCTATGTGGTGATGCCCAATCCGTTTTATCAAATTTACGAAGGTGCGACTTTATTGGCAGGCGCAACACCCTACTTCATCAACTGCACGGAAGACAATGATTACCTCGGTGATTTTGATTCTGTTCCTGCTGAGGTCTGGGAGAAGACAGCCCTTCTGTTCGTCTGCACTCCCGGTAACCCAACAGGTGCAGTTCTTTCAAAAGAGCAATTTAAAAAACTCATTGCCCTATCAGATCAATATAATTTCGTGATCGCATCGGATGAATGTTATTCAGAGCTTTGGTTTGATGAAGCTCCTGTCGGACTGTTAGAAGTGTGTGCTGAAATAGGCCGCGATGATTATAAAAATTGCATCGTATTTCACTCCCTCTCTAAACGTTCAAATTTACCGGGTATGCGTTCAGGTTTTGTTGCAGGTGATGCAAATCTATTAAAACCATACTTGAAATTCCGTACCTATCACGGAGCAGCGATGCCAGTACAACATCAGCTGGCTTCAATTGCAGCATGGAATGACGAAAGCCATGTCGAAGAAAACCGTATCCAATACCGCGCTAAATTTAATTTATTTCAAAAAGAACTCGGACATTTATTACCACTCAAGAAACCAGATGCTGGCTTTTATTACTGGCTTAAAGTTGAAAATGACGAAAAATTTGCCCAACTTTTGATGGAAAAAGCACACATTAAAGTTTTACCGGGTCGCTATTTGTCTCGTGATACTGAGCAAGGCAATCCAGGTGAAGGTCATGTTCGACTGGCCTTAGTGGCGGATTTAAAGCAGTGTGAAGAAGTGATTCAACGTTTAAAAGCCATACTCTAACAATTAAATCAGACATAAAAAAATCCACGTTCAGCGTGGATTTTTTTATCGCATTGAACAGATCAAATAACAGACTCAAGGCTCTGTAAAATATCTTTAAGCATTTGACTCGGATTACTGGCTTGCGTAATTGGACGACCAATCACCAAATGGGTTGAACCATCCAACATGGCTTGTTTGGGAGTCACAATGCGTTTTTGATCATCCGCATTTGAACCCGCAGGTCGAATACCAGGTGTAACCAAAGAAAACTCTTGCCCTAAGGTTTCTCGAAGCATTTTCGCTTCTTGTGCAGAGCACACCACACCATCTAAACCACTGTCTTGGGTTAATTTCGCCAAACGCTTAACCTGTTCAAAAGGCTCAACATCTAAACCTAAATCTTTTAAGTCTTCACGCCCCATAGAAGTCAATACAGTCACTGCAATGAGTTGAGTTTGATAGTTTCCTGCTTGAATACGCTCTACACAGGTTTCCATCATTTTACGGCCACCTGAGGCATGAACATTGACCATCCATACCCCTAGATCCGCCGCTGCACACACCGCTTGAGCCGTTGTATTTGGAATATCGTGAAATTTTAAATCAAGGAATACATCAAATCCTTGATCATGTAATGCACGCACCACAGATGGACCTTCATGCGTAAAAATTTCTTTGCCCACTTTCACTCTACACAGTGATGGATCAAGTTGTTCAGCAATCGTTAAGGCCTCAAATTGGCTCTTTGCATCCAACGCAACAATGATACTCATGGGTCTTTTTTCCATCACACAAAAGTTGCGTAATTATAGAGATCTTTGACACTCGCTGCAAAGTCCCGTTATAACTTAAGTTCTGTTTTTATAACTCATTTTTTGTAAAATCTAATTTTTAATAAAAAAAGCTCCTCAACTGCATAGCAGTGAAGAGCTTTAGGAAGTACAGATCTTTATAAAGGATGTGTAGTTTTATCTTCCGTTTGAATATCTAAAACTGTTTTTTCATGTCTCACACTTGCAGCAGCTTCAGCAGCAGCCAGTTGAGCATTTTGAATTTGTTCCTTACGGAGATGCTCAATGTCTTTACGTAAACGTTTAATTTCCCAACTATTTTGGAAAACACGGAAAATTTGAACGCCCAACAATAGACCTAATACTACACCCAACACTAACGTAAGTAAGAGCAATAACCCTAAACGCATGGCTGGAACTTGAGTAAAAAGCAAATCGACTGTTAGTTCAGTACCATTTTGAAGTACCAATGCTAGAGAATAGCCAAAAAGTACAATTAATAATGCGACTAGTACGTAACGCATAAACACCCCATATTATTTTATTTGTTTGCAGTTTCGTTTACTGCATCACGTAGCGCTTTACCAGGCTTAAAGTGAGGAACTGCTTTAGCAGCTACTTCTACTGACTTACCTGTTTTTGGGTTACGACCAACACGTGGATCACGGTGATGTAACGCAAAACTGCCAAAGCCGCGAATTTCAATGCGGTTATCCGAAGATAATGATGCAATCATTTGATCGATCATAATTTTAACAGCTTCTTCAACTAATGGCTCAGCTAAATGTGGATTTTTAACAGAAATGCGCTCTATTAAGTCAGACTTATTAAGTGCTTCAGTAGTCATCTGCGACCTCTTTAATTATCAAGCTACTTGGTAGATAGGCTGATAATAACCTGTTTAAATACAAAACGGTAGCGCAATAAGTTAATACTACGCTACCGTTTACAGTATTTGTGTAAAAAGTATTAGTTAAATTACATTAACAATACAGTTCGCACAGACTTAGTTGCCCATTTGAGCTTTAATTAAGTCACCAATCGTCTTAGGACCATTTTCAGAAGTTGTTGCTGTTACTTTTAAGTTAGCAACTGCTTCTTTTTCTTCAGCTTCGTCTTTCGCTTTGATTGACAAGTTGATTGCACGTGACTTACGGTCAACGTTGATGATTTTCGCTTCTACTTCTTGACCAACTTCCAAGAATTTAGTTGCATCTTCAACGCGATCACGGTTGATTTCAGAAGCTTTAAGCGATGCTTCAACTTCATCAGCTAACTTGATTGTTGCGCCTTTAGCGTCAACAGCAGTTACAGTACCTTTAACCAATGCACCACGTTCGTTCGTTGCCAAGAAGTCATTGAATGGATCGTTGTTCATTTGTTTGATACCAAGGCTGATACGGTTGCCTTCAGCGTCAACAGACAAGATAACAGCTTCTACAGTGTCACCTTTCTTGTAACGACGAATTGCTTCTTCGCCTTGTTCATTCCAAGAAATATCAGACAAGTGAACTAGACCGTCGATACCACCTGGTAGACCAATGAAGATACCAAAGTCAGTGATCGATTTAATCGTACCAGAAACTTTTTCGCCTTTGTCATGGTCTTTAGCAAACTCTTCCCACGGATTAGCGCGAGTTTGTTTGATGCCCAAAGAAATACGACGACGTTCTTCATCAACTTCAAGAACCATAACATCAACTTCGTCACCAATCTGAACAACTTTAGATGGGTGGATGTTTTTGTTCGTGTGATCCATTTCTGAAACGTGTACTAAACCTTCAACGCCTTCAGCGATTTCTGCGAAACAGCCGTAGTCAGTTAAGTTAGTTACGCGAGCTTTAACGATTGAACCTTTAGGGTAACGGTTCATGATCGCTAACCATGGATCTTCACCAAGTTGCTTAAGACCTAGAGAAACACGGTTACGCTCTTTGTCAAATTTAAGTACTTTAACAGTAACTTCTTGACCCACTTCAACAACTTCTGAAGGGTGTTTGATGCGTTTCCAAGCCATATCTGTGATATGTAGAAGACCGTCAATACCACCAAGGTCAACGAATGCGCCGTAATCAGTAAGATTTTTGATCGTACCTGTAACTGTTTGACCTTCTTCAAGTTGAGAAAGTAATGCTTCACGGTCAGCTGAAGATTCAGCTTCCATAACTGCACGACGAGATACAACAACGTTGTTACGTTTAGCATCAAGTTTGATTACTTTAAACTCTAACTCTTTACCTTCAAGGTGAGTCGTGTCACGGATAGGACGAGTGTCAACCAAAGAACCTGGAAGGAACGCACGTACTGGACCGATGTCTACAGTGAAACCGCCTTTAACCTTACCAGAGATAATACCGGTAACGATTTCGCCGTCTTCAAAGATTTTTTCAAGTTTAGTCCAAGTTTCAGCACGTTTCGCTTTTTCGCGAGAAAGAACTGTTTGGCCCATACCGTTGTCAAGCGCTTCAACAACAACGTCAACAGTGTCGCCAACTTGAACTTCAAGTTCACGTTGTTCGTTTAAGAATTCAGAGCGAGAAACTACGCCTTCAGATTTAAGGCCAGTATCTACAGTTACCCAGTCAGAATCGATGCTAACAACGATACCTTGGATGACTGCACCCTTTTCAACGTTGAGGTTTAATTCACTTGCTTCAAAGAGGGCTGCAAAAGATTCGGTCATGATATACCTAGAAAAGTCAGCGGTCTTGGATCAGACAAGGCCGGTTTAATTAAGTATCCACATAGTCCGTATAAACTGATCAAGCTATGCTTCCACTGATAATAAGTTATTTACCCAACTGCGCGTCAATATAATCGGTCATCAGAGTAAAGACATTTTCAATACTCAAATTTGAGCTATCGATAATGAATGCATCCTCTGCCGGCTTAAGGGGCGCCACAGTTCTCTCCATATCACGCTTATCACGTGCTTGGATATTAGATAAAATGTCGCTTATTTTAACATCTAGCCCCATACCCTGCAACTGCTTTACACGTCGTTCAGCACGAGATTCAGCAGAAGCAGTCAAATATATCTTGGCTTGTGCCTCAGGAAACACAGTCGTTGCCATATCTCGACCATCTGCAACCAAACCTGGTACTTGTGCGAAAATACGTTGGCGCTCAAAAAGTGCTACCCTAAGTGCAGGAATCGCTGCAACTTTTGATGCAAATTCACCCACACGTTCAGTGCGGATGGTTTCAGTGACATCAATATCATCAAGGTAGATTTGAGTACCTTTTACATCACTGATAAATTTGATGTCTAAATGTGTCGCAATCTCTACGCACTGCTCCAAAATCAATATTTGATCAAGAGAATCAATCAAATCTTTTTGATGTAAAGACAATCCCAATAAACGATAAATTGCGCCCGAATCTAATAGATGATATTGATAATGCTGCGCAAGTTTTGCAGCAAGTGTGCCTTTGCCTGAACCACTCGGCCCATCTATCGTAATGATATGAATTGTCATTGCATGTCCAATTTAAACTAGCGTTTTTGCCAACTTCTTGAAACCCAGTGTAATCGCAAGTTTAAGCTGTGCAAGTATTAATTTACTCACAAATGGCGCTCTTGCCTGCAATTCAATCGTGTAAGTAACTAAGGTTTTATTTGCATCAATAGCTTTAAATTCAATCATACCTAAATGATGCTTAATCAATGGATTTTTAATAATCTGATATTCAATACGTTCATTGACATCCAAAAGCGTAATTTGCTCTTGAAGTGGTTTAATCGGACCAATACCCATTTTACGTACTGAACCGACACCATCAGGACGCTGTGGATCTGCGGCATCTTTAATTCGTTCAACCTGAACCGGCGCGAAGACCTGATTATAGGTGGCGTGTTTTGATAAAAGCTCAAAAACAGTTTCGAGCGGCGCATTAAATTCTTGTTTAACTTGGATTGAGTTCATTGTTTTTCCTTTTTATGAAACGATTTTTAAAATTTGACAATTATCCTTGTCAGTTATTTTGCCATAATCATCATTCATTCTGTGGCTGATTTTGTTTTTTTTGTTGTAACCGAAGCTGCTTCTTTTGCTCTCGGCGCATCCTGAAAAAATCAGACAATTGCTGTGAACATTGTTCTTGCATACAGCCTGCTGAAAACTCAAACACATGGTTGTAATAACCATTGTTATTGAGCAGTTGGCGGGCACTGACCAGTGAACCAGCTTTGGGTTCAGTTGCCGCGAAAACCACGCGCTGGATTCTGGAATGAATCAATGCACCTACACACATCGTACATGGCTCTAAAGTCACATATAGCGTTGCATCTTCAGGCAAGCGATAATTTTGAATATTGAGACAAGCCTGACGTATTGCCACCAGTTCAGCATGTGCGGTTGGGTCTTGTTGACTAATCGGGCTATTAAACCCCTGCCCAATCACTTGTCCTTGACTGACAATGACCGCTCCGACTGGAATTTCCCCAATATCAGCGGCCAATGCAGCCTGCGCATAGGCAAGCTGCATCCACTGTTCATCATTCTTACTTTGTACAACCGTCATTTAAGCTTCAATAATACCGTGATGTTTAAGTAATGCATTCCAACTTTCAATATTGGTGATAGGCGGGTTTGAACCCAAGATTGCTTTTAGACTCATCGATTCGGTTGCCGCCCATTCAGGAGACAAGTCTTTATCGACTAAACGTGCACGCACCCCTTCAACAAAATCTGGATGACGAATTTTCCAATCTGAAATTTGAGTCTCAAGATCAAAAACTTCTTGCCATGAATGAACTTGACGTCCCCATTGCCACAGTAACCAAGTAATGGCTGCGGTACTTGGCGAACCTTTTTCGAGGTTTTCACTGGCTTGACGAAGCCAATCACTTCGCGCATCACTTAAACCAATGATCGCTTCATAATCAGCTTCAAAGTGAGCACCGCGACATACACTATGAATCACATCCAAAGAGATTTGCAAAGGTCCTGGCGATACTGGACGGTGTAGACTGTTTAACGTGTCATCTAACGCACGGAAATCACCCGCGGGGTAATGATCCCAATCGATTGAAACAAGCTTTTGCAGAACCACGTCACGCTGAGTATCACAAATATGCGTTGCCCAACCAATACCATAAGCACCTGCCGCAGTCATGATTGAACCGGTCAAGCCTGTAAATAAGCCTACCGGTCCACGGTCTGCTAAGAAGCGACTTGCACCTACATCCGGATATAGACCAATATTCACTTCAGGCATAGCCAAACGTGAATAAGGCGTCACCAGACGAAATGGTGCAGCCATGAACAAACCTAAACCACCGCCCATAACATAACCTTCGCCCCAAACGACAATCGGTTTCGCATAGTTATGTAGCAGTAAATCTAAAGCATACTCTTGCTCAAAGAATTTATTGGCAGCATCTGCCTCGTTATTAATCACCAATTGGCGTAACTTACGAACGTCCCCACCCGCACAAAACGCTTTAGGTGTAGTTGAATCCAACCAAATTGCTTTTACCGCGTCATCTTGATGAAAATCTTGAAAGACTTGCAAAAGTGCAGTCACAATCGACTCATCCAGTGCGTGTAAAGATTTTGGACGGTTTAAACGAATCACACGCCAGCCATTATTCGCCTCTTCAACGATCAAGTCTGGGTGATACTGATGTATATCAGGAGAAATAGTCATGCTTCCAGCTGCCACTTAATTGGCTCAATGCCATTTTGTTTAAGATAATTATTCGTTTTTGAAAACGCCTTACAACCAAAAAAGCCACCCCGGTTCGCCGCCAACGGAGACGGATGCGCTGCTTTAAGCACCAAATGTCTTTCTTGATCTATGCGTTGTCCCTTGCGTTGTGCGTATGCACCCCAAAGAATAAACACAATATGCTCACGCTCTTGATTCAGTATATCAATCACCGCATCGGTGAAATCTTCCCAACCTTGTTTTTGATGCGATGTCGGCTGACCCGCTTCTACAGTGAGTACACTGTTTAGAAGCAATACACCTTCTTCAGCCCATTGGGTCAAGTTACCGTGTTTAGCCGGTGCTATGCCCAAATCCGAATTCAACTCGTGAAAGATATTACGTAAAGATGGAGGCAATGCAAGCCCCTTTTGCACTGAAAAGCTTAAACCATGTGCTTGATTCGGTCCATGATAAGGATCTTGACCAATAATCACCGCTTTGACTTGACTTAAAGGTGTGGTGTTCAATGCACTGAATATAAGCGAGCTAGGTGGATAAATCACTTTATCTGCCTGAATCTCAGCTTTTAAAAATGCGCGCAGTTGATCCATACGTGCACTGAGCAAAAATTCAGTCAAACTATTTTTCCAGCCCTCTTCTAACCGAACCTGATTTAACTTCGTCATGTCGTGTTCGGTCAACTGCATTGCTTATTCATCCTAAATTAAACACTCATATTAAAAAAATTATACATTCACTTGTAAATCAACGACTGGGTTTTCAAATGCCAAGCCTGATTTTAAATGTTGATACATGCTTGGATCTGTCCATTCAGACTCAATTTGTTCTGAAAATATGATTTGATCCAAAGCCAATAAACCCATTTGGGCATTATTAATATCTTCAGCAAAACTTTGTGCATAACCCGTATCAGTTTCATGCACGATGACCGAATAAACTTCAACATCGCCTTCGCCATTTTGGGTCACAGTTGATTTTAAAACTTGCTGTGCCAAATAGAAGAAGATGCGAGAGAACTGTTCAGCTGATGGTGATACAGGTAAAGATACCCATCTTGCGCTAAACGTCTTACACGCTTGAATATATTCTGAATTGTCTTCTTGCCAAAAGCAAATGGCATGATCAAAGCTATCATAAAGATCTTTAATCACCCCTTTAAGCAAACCAAAATCATACACCATTTGTCCATGATCAAGTTTCGACGCTTTTAACAATAACTCGACTTTATAGCTATGACCATGAATAGACCGCTTACAGCGATCGGAGGTGCAATTACGCACAATATGTGCATTTTCAAATTTAAATAACTTACGGATTAACATATGCCACAGCAATCAACAAAACGTTAAGGACTTTGATTATAGATCAAATACGCCAAACGGATCATAAATTTTAACGTTATTGTCCATAGCTAAAAGGGATTAATGCGGTATTGACCTGCTGTTAAAGGCTTTGTTCAATCTGTAAATGAATATGTCTTCGATACAACGTAATCGATAGACTTAAAATGGCGCCAAACTTCTTGAATAAATATACACCTGTTTATCTTCACGCATCAGATAGCTACTAAATTGACGCTTTCGATCTGAAAGCATCACTTCAATCTCAGCTTTAAAAAACGTTGACTTCACATCAAGCAGATTCGCTGTTGTGGTTTTGCTCTTGGCATCAATCTGATCAAAGGGAGAAATCTCCCACAGTTCATTGAGATTTGAAAAATATTCCATATTGGCATTTTTCATCTCTAACATCGTTTGAATAGCATTTGGATCAAGTTGATCGTCTATGGCTGCTAGCACCAAAGCAGGTGCAGTATTGATATTGATTTTAGTACTATGGCTTGGAATTGCCGTTACATAAGGCGCAATCAGGTCATAGTTCGCCCTTTCAAAACCCCGAACTTGTTTAAGCTCTTCTGAACTATGAAATAGAGCATTTGCAGCCCTATAACCTTGAGGCAAACCACTGTAATGATTACTTTCAGCGCCCATGGCACCTACCGTCAAGTCATCCGGATCTTGCCAATCAATCACCGCTTGACTCAGTTCAGGTGTTAGACCCACGCGTTTTAGCAAGCGCTCGAAGTATGCTTGTGCTTCAGGATTCGGTGCACCCTCGGCATTGGTCAAGGTGTTTAAATTAAACTTACCCGATTCATCTATGATTTGCCCAGACACCATTCCACCGTCTATAGGAAAACCAGGCATGGGCTTTGCCCAAACCTCTTGTAAATAGTCTGCGCTTGAATTGGACTCAGCATCTTGAACCAAGACGTCTGAAAAAAAGGACTCTGCACTTTGGGCGTAAAACAAAGATTGATTTTGCCGCATAAGATACGCCGTATTTTCATTGGTATTGGCTTGGCGTTTAGCAATGGTCGCCGCAATAATGGTTGCAAGCGCCACCATCATTAAAATGGTAATAAGGGCAATACCGCGCTGATGCTTCATCTCAACACCCACACTCTAAAGATAGATAAAACAGACTTGCTATAAATAATTTTAAAGTTATTCATCTTTTTGATCTTTTAGAAAATCAGTATTCAACACTGTCAGTATCCATTCATACTCCACATCACGCAGCATAAATTTCACTTTAAAACCTTTCGGCAATAACTGCGCAGTTTTAGCATCTTCTTGACTCATCGAATCTTCAGGCCACTGCGTCAGCTCATTGGGATTTAAGACTTGAATTTGATATTGCTCCACATCGGAGAGCAGTACGCTTGATAAGGGCTGTGCCGAAGCATTCATATTTAATTGTGGATACTTTAAACGGTAAATTTTCTTCTCTTGCTGATTATATTGGTATTCAATGCGCTCAAACGGCGATAAGCCTTGCTTTAAAGGGTCTGTTACGCCCGCCTTGCTAAAACTTAGATTCTGATTGTTTAAGACCAATGCCGGTTGAATCTCGCCTGCAACATTGGCCGTGATGGGTACAATCTGTAAAGCATCACGCTGGATTTGCAAATAGGCGTCTTGAAGCTGTCCAAGATTCTGTTCATGCGTGGCATTACGATCTTTAACTTTGATTAAATAATCAAACACTTTCCAGCCCAAAGCAGACAGCACCGCAAAAATGGCAATGGCAACCAGTAACTCGACCAAGGTAAAGCCAAGATGTTTTCGCGCGATCTGAAGCCTCATAATTGTTTGTCTTTCACAGGATAATTATAAAACACAGTATGATTCACACCAGATTCAACTTTGCCTAGCGCGTTATTATAAAGACTCACCTGCACTTCAACTTTCTGGACATTCGGGCTGATGGTCGATTCCGAACGTTTATCAATCTGCCAAGTTTCACCTTGTGCTGTGATTTGTTTGGACTGTGTGCCCTCTAACCATTCATTATTGATTTGCATTTGCGCAATTTCATTTTGCGCCACAAACTGTGCTTTGGTGCGTAGAATGGAGTGTGCGGTCGATTGGGTATATTGCATCGCCACTTTGGTTAGTGCCATCGCCGCCACTGCGAAAATCGCCAAAGCCACCACGACTTCAATTAAGGTAAACCCTGAACGAGGATGAGCAAAACATTGTTTTGCCCGAGTGCAAGATGAGAAACTTTGTTTCGAATTAACGATTACAGCACTGCTGGATAGTGTCAAAAGCCCATAAGCATTAGTTGAGGAGCAATTTGATGAATTTTTTGTTAAATATCTAGCTTTCATCGATCACCTTCCCCAAATAATCCACCTGAATTAAATCGCCAACAGACTTTTGTTCAAAATACATTTGAATAGTAACCGGTTTGACTTCGCCATTGCCTAACCAAATGAGTTTGGGCGCTTCGGCGCTGATCAAATCTGAATTATTGGCATTTTTAAACTCATGCTCTTCAGCTTGAATTGAAAATGAAACGCCATGTGGTAATTCTTTCATCGGCTGATCTTTGACTTCAGCCCAAGTTTCATTTTGAGTTGATTGGGCAGCCGAGCGATTGAACCCATTTTGATTGGTGTTATTTAAAGCGTGTTGATTAGACATATTGGCATTTCGATACTCTAGTAGACCATATCGAAAAGGCTGGACATCCGTTGCAGGTTGAGTGCTCAGGGCATAAATGCGGGATTGATCATTGGCTTCGCGATTGATACGCTGTAAATCCAACATCAAAATTTCGCGCGCCTGCATCGCTTTACGTTGATCTGTGCCACTCAGGTTCATGACCACCAGAGAGGCCATAATACTGATGATCACAATCACCACCATAAGCTCGATGAGCGTAAAACCCATTTGCTGATGCGATGATTGTGTTGTCATTGGAAATTAAGCCCTAGAATCTGTAGCCATTGACTGCTTCGGCAACATTAACGCCTGATCAATCAAGGTGACACGGAGCGTGTCGCGACATCCCAAATAACGCTGATAAAAACTAGAATTAAGAATAGCAGCACCACCATGTGTCACCGACCAGATGGATGCCAAATAATCACGTGAAGACATGGCACTTTGAATGGCTTCAAGATGGTTTTCTGTCATGCGAATAATAATTCTTAAACGACTTTTACGGATCTGATACATCTCGCTAAACAAATGATTAATGCCTTGCCCTGTGGTCGAAAGACGTTCTTCAATTTGATGAAAAAGCACAGTACGCTCAGGATGATGCAAGTGATGCAACATAAAAAATGCCAAGTGTTCTGGAAATCCTTTTTCAGTGTCACGCACCATTTCTAGCAGCATGCGCTCATTACGAATAATGAGCAACATATACAGCTCATCTTTACTTTGAAAATGTTTATAGAGCGTACCCTTGGCCAAATCCAATTCAGCGGCAAGAGCATCCAAAGTCATTCCTGACTCACCATTTTCTAGAAGAAGTTGTTCAGCTACCTGAAATATTAATGCTTCTCTCGCTCTAAACTGAGCCTGACGATCCATCTTCACTCTATAAGCTCTCTTCTTTTATTCTAACCGTTGAAACGTTATGCTTGCATTCGAAGAAGATTTTCAAAATTTTGGGTAGTGATGAATGCAATCTCTTCGAGTGACTTATCATATACATCACTTAAGGCTTTGGCTACATAGGGAACGTACTTTGGTTCATTAGACTTTCCTCTATAGGGCATAGGCGCAAGATAAGGACTATCTGTTTCAATGAGCAAGCGATCAAGCGGTATTTGCTTGGCCACATCACGTAAATCTTGCGCATTTTTAAACGATACAATGCCTGAAAATGAGATGTAATAGCCACAATCAAGCACTGCTTTGGCGGTTTCCCAGTCTTCGGTGAAACAATGCAAAATACCATGCGTTGATTTTTCAGCACGAATAATGTCAATGGTGTCTGATTTAGACGAACGTGTATGCACCACCACTGGTTTTTTTACAATCTGCGACGCTTGAATATGTCGTGCAAAACAGTCTTTTTGTTCAGCGACAAATTCGGTGCTATGAAAATAATCCAGTCCTGTCTCACCAATCGCCCAAACTTTTTCAAACTGAGCCAGTTTAACCAAGGTTTCAACTGAAGCGCGCTGCATCATGACCGGGTCTTCACACGGATGTACCCCTACGCTATAGCCTACACTTGGATGACGTACTGCAATTTCAGATAAGGCAATATGATCATCCAGATCGACTGAAATGCCCATCATTTTAGATACACCCGCTTCATGGGCTTGCAAAATTGCAGCATCTAGATCGCCGTTATAGGGATCTAGATTTAACAGGGTTAAATGACAGTGTGTATCAACAAACACAGCAACACCTACAGTTTATAAAATTCGTGAACTACATTGTAAAACTAGGATGGTCTGCAGACATACTCCCTGCGAGTAATTTTTCTGCTTCCATTTTGTAATAGATGCCTTTTTCACCACTGAGCTTTATTGCAAAGCCTTGTGGCTTATTAGCGACCTGTTTATGGGATAACCAAATGACTTTGCCAGTGAGCGGAATTTTTTGAGACTGATTGGGTAAGGTTGCCAATACAAACACGTCTTCGCCCATTTTCACCGCTTGCTTTGATGGTACAAATAGGCCGCCACCTTGTACAAAAGGCATATAACTGGCTTGCAAGGTTACACGGTCTGCAATATTGACTTGTAATAATCCGCCCATACGAGGTGGTTGCATTATTTTCCCCTTGTTCTGAGATTAAGATACATTCATTAATTTTATAAATAGCTGATCAACCGCTAAATTACTTTGTACGTTTTGTTCAATCAATTGTTTAAATTCTTGTATGTCAGTATAAAGTGCAAAGAGCTGCTCTAAACTATATTGGGTCGAAATAGTACTAAAATCCAAATCACTATTTTTAACGTTCTGATTCAGCTTGACACAAATAATATCAGACAACAAGTATTCAAATAAGGTCATCAAATCTGCAAAATTTAGCTCTTTATTCCACTTACTCGCATATTGCATAGGCATACTTTTTTGCATGACCAGTTTCTGCCAATCTAGTAAGAAATCAGCACGACGCTTGAGCCACTCCGCTTGTGACAATTGCATCACTTGTAAAGGCATGTCATTGGCAAGTCCCATCAGCAGTGGAATTTGCGCATGCAAGGCAGGCGCTAATTTCTGTTCTAAAAACACCTGCGCCTGAGCATGAGAGACCCGATCTAAAGCAAAATGTTGCATGCGACTGCGAATGGTTGCAGGCAATTTCAAATAATGATCTGCCAGCAAAATAATCACCACCCGATCGCCCGGCTCTTCTAAGGTTTTTAATAATGCATTGGCAGAAGCCATATTTAAAGCTTCAGCTGGTTCAATTACAATGACCCGCCAACCCTCTACCGTTTGCTGAACAAAGGGTTGTAGATCACGAATTTTTTCAATTTTAATTTTGGCATTTTGCTTTTTGTTGTCTTCATCAGTACTGATATGCACATAATTGGGATGCGTATCGGACTTTAACCAAAGACAACTGCTACATTCACCACAAGCCGAGTTTGGCTGTTTATTTAAACATAAAATCCACGCGATAAAATGCTGCGCAAAGGCATGCTTACCACAGCCTTTTTTGCCGTAGAACAATAACCCATGCCCCATATTGGGAAAGCGCTGGGTTAAGTTTTGCCAGACCTGTTCTTGCCACGGATAAACCTGTGAATTTTCAGCATCCATCATGCGTGAGCACACATCCCATTATTCAAAGTTTGAAATATCCATTGCATTTAAACGATCCAAATCTGCTTGTGTGTCAACGCCGGGAGGTAAATTGACTTGCGCCACATCTATTGCAATACGATGACCATTTTCCAGCACCCGAAGTTGCTCTAGGCTTTCTAGCTGTTCGAGCGTGCCTTGCTCCCAAGTCACGTATTCTTGCAGCAATTTCACTCGGTACGCATAGAGTCCTAAATGCCGAAAAGCCTGTGAATGCAATTGTGACTGAGCAAGCTTTGCCCCATCACGATCATAAGGAATGCTTGCACGGCTGAAATAAAGTGCTTCATTCAACTTGGACATCACTACTTTAACAATGCTGTCGCGCTGAAACTCATCCAACTGATGGATCGACTCACACAAGGTCGACATTGAGCAGTTTGGTTTATCAACCAAAAGCTGTGCCACTTGTTGGACCAATGCAGCAGGCAATAAAGGTTCATCACCTTGCACATTGACAATAATATCAGTTGCATCCCAACCTTTGATTTTTGCCACTTCGCTTAAACGATCGGTTCCTGATGGATGATTTGGATGGGTCATCACCACATCGACATCTTCTGCACGGCAAATATCGGCAATCCGCTGATCATCCGTTGCAACACATAAGTCATCAAAGCCTTGCACTTTTCGAGCCTGATCGACGACACGCAAAATCATGGCGCGACCATGAATTTCAAGCAGAGGTTTGCCCGGAAGTCTTGAACTTGAATAACGTGCAGGAATAACAATATGCTTCATGGAATACCTTTAAGAAAGTTGAATACCCAGTTCAGATAACTGCTGGTCTAACAATGGATAACACGCATCAGACAATACTGCTTCAACGGGCACCACCCAAATTTCACGATTAAAATCAGGATGCTTTTTGAGGAGGGGCAACAGCTTTACTGCATCTTTTTCAGTGGTAATAATCGGATTTGAATCTTCAAATTGTAAATCATCAATTTCATAATCATGATGATCCGGAAACTCATGACACTGAAAATGATGTAAGCCAATACTTTCCAATGTGGTATAAAAACGCTGTGGAAAACCAATCCCGACCACCGCATAATAATCCTGATTTAAATCTAGCATTTCAACCTGATCAAACACTGGATTGAGTAAATATGGCTCCCCCACCTGTAGATGCATATTAAACTCGCTTTGCGGCGTTTCTGCATGCTCAATCACGGTGCTATGGGCTAAGCGCTCAACAGGTTCACGTAAGAAACCTTCAGGCAATAACTTTTGATTGCCTAAACCTCGATTACGGTCCAGTACAATCCACTCCAACTGACGCGCCAAGGCCCAATGCTGTAGGCCATCATCACTGATAATCAGATCAAGCTGATGATGCTTTAGCAATAATTCAATACTGGCTTGTCGGTTTGACCCAACAACCATAGGCACTTCAGTGGATTGAACAATTAGACAAGGTTCATCGCCAACAATTTCAGGTAGAGCATCCAATGTCACGGCTGCAGGAAAAGGTCCTTGACCGCCATAACCTCTGCTAATCACACCCACACGCACGTTTTTGCGCTGTAAATACTTGACTAAATGAATCAGTAGCGGGGTCTTGCCACTTCCACCGACCGTAATATTACCAATAATCAGCACGGGAACGGGTGCGGTATAGCGGGTTTTTAAACCCGCATCAAACATTTTTTTATTGAATTGAAATCCAGCTTGATATATCCATGACAAAGGACGCAACACAACCAACCACTTAGCCTGCTTATTCCAAGCATTCTGAATGTTTTGCGCAAGTGACATAGGACTTATTCCTCAAAATTTCGTTGATGCAATTGATAGTAAGCCCCATGCATGTCTAACAGTTCTGCATGTGTTCCTTGCTCAACAATACGTCCTTTGTCCATCACCACAATACGATCTGCATTTTCAATGGTCGATAAACGATGCGCAATCACAATGGTGGTACGATCTTGCATAGCCTGATCAAATGCACGCTGAATAAAATATTCAGATTCATTGTCTAAAGCACTGGTCGCTTCATCTAAAATCAAAATCGGTGCATTTTTCAAAATCGCACGTGCAATTGCGATTCGTTGACGCTGACCACCAGACAGATTCAAACCTTGCGCGCCGAGTGGCGTATCATAGCCTTGTGGCAACGACATAATAAAGTCATGCGCATAGGCAGATTTTGCCGCATGAATCACTTGTTCATCGGTTGCACTTTCAAGTTGACCATAGGCAATATTTTCACGCACAGTACGGTTAAACAACACCACTTGCTGATTCACCATCGCGATTTGTGAACGCAGTGCGGTGGCTTCTATCTCTTGAATTTTATACTGATCAAATAAAATCTGACCCGAACTGACTTCTTGGAAACGCATCAATAGATTCACCAGTGAGGATTTACCTGCCCCTGAACGCCCTACCAAAGCCACGGTTTCACCAGCTTTTACAGTCAAACTAAAGTCTTGAATGGCATGTAGTCCATCAGGATAAATCAAATTTACATTCTGCAGCTGAATATCACCTTTAAGTGCAGGTTGAGCAGAGCCTGTATTTTCTTCTTCTGGTAAATCTAGTAACTCAAATACTGAATAAGCTGCTGCCATACCGCGTTGTAATTTTTCATTAATATCGGTTAAGGCTTTGATCGGTTTACTCAGCATACCCGCGGCGGTTATGTACGCCACAAACTGACCTGCAGATGTATCTTGTAAAATCTCTGGACGCAGCGCAATCCAAATGATCATACTCAATGCCAAAGACATGATGAACTGCACGACAGGACTGTTGAGCTGCTGTACTGCCACCATTTTCAAACCACGACGCAGGTTTTCAAGTGAGCGTTCACGAAAGCGATCTTGTTCGTAACTTTGCCCACCGAAACCCTTCACCACCAAGTGACCATTTACAGTTTCTTGCACCACATGATTGACGTCACCCATGGTGTTTTGGACTTGATTAGAGAGTTTGCGCATGCGTTTGGCTGCAGTACGAATTAAGAGACCGATAATTGGGGTAAAGATCAATATACACAAGGTGAGTCGCCAGTTGGTGTAAAGCAAATAACCCACCAGACCAATAGTGATTAAACCTTGTTGCAGTAAAGTACGCAGGGATTCTGTCGTTGCAGCAGTGAGCTGTTCAACGTTGTACATGATTTTGGCAGTAATATGCCCGCTGGTATTGTCTAAATAATACTGCGCAGGTAACCGCATGAGCTTGCCAAAGACTTCTTGGCGAATATTGAAAATGAGATTCCGGGAAATGACCGAGGTATAATACCCCCCGAGGAATAAACCTAATCCTCGGAAGAACATCAGTAAAACCACTAAAAAGGGAAAAAGATTGGTAAAGCTTTGGTCTTTATTTTGAATGGCATTAATGATGGATTCTAACAACTTCGCCACAGAGACTTCTGTTGCGGCATTAAGGACAAAACCAAAAACTACAATTAAGCCAATTGGCCAGTACTGTTTTAAGTAACTGATCAGACGTATATATACTTTAAAATCTTGATTCACTAATAACCTCTAGTGGGTACCTTGGTACTAATATTAATGTTAACAAAGCCCAACTGACCAGCAACATCCATAACACGAATCACATCTTGATGAGTGGCAGCAGAATCTGCTGCAATCACAAACATCAAATCACGGCGATCATTTGCCGCCTGTTTAATTGCAGCACTTAAATCAGGCACTTCTTTTGAAGATAAGGCCTGACCATTGACTGCATAATGCCCTGACGAGTCTACCATGACCTCAACCTTATGATTGAACTCTTTCGGTGGCACACCTTGAGCATCGGGCAAGCTTAAGTTTAATCTGCTTTGCTGCTGAAAAGTGGTGGTCAGCAACAAAATGACTAAGATAAATAAAATACAATCAATCATGGGTGTTAAATTAATATGAATATCTTCAACACTTCGACGCTTAAATTTCATGGCAGCATCCTTTTATATTAACCCACGTTCGACTGTTCAGCGTCTGTATGATTTTGATAAAATAATGCGGCGTGAAACAAAGTCGATTGCTGTTCTAACTCAGCAATATACTCTTGAACCAAACGCTGAAAATAACGATAGGCAAACAGTGCAGGAATCGCAATCAACATCCCAGCGGCCGTGGTAATCAAGGCTTTAGATAATCCAGGAATCATCATGGTTGGACTGGTGCCTGACGCCAAATCCATCACCAAGAAGGATTCAATAATCCCGACCACCGTGCCTAAAAGCCCTAATAGGGGTGCAACAGCACTTAATGTTCCTAGAAAATTCACATTTTTTTCTAAGTAGCCAATCTCACGTGATGCCGTGGCTTCCATTTGAGCTCGAGCAAAAGTCTCACCTTGCGGTTGGGCTTCAATGGCTTCTTTAAAAATACTGCCCAGCGCCGATTGAGACTGATCTTGATTTAAACTTTTAATGACAGCATCTAACTTTCGACCTTTGCGCATCATCAAATGTTGCGGCAAAACCAAAGCTCGCTTTAAGCGAATGAACCGCTCTAAGGAAATGGCCACGGTAAAAATCGAACACAACACCAACGGCAGCATTAACCAACCGCCTGCTTTAACCAGTTCCCACATTTTTAATTCCCCAAAATTAAAAAATTAGCGACTTAAGCTTTTTATTTGCCCGTTAAACAGATATTTAAAATCCCATCTAACTCATCCAGTGAATGATAATGAATCACGAGCTTGCCCTTACCGTGCTTATTATGATCAATTTTCACATCGGCACTGAAACGTTCAGATAACTTCTGTGTTAATTGTTCAATATCAGAAGAGAGCGACGCTTTCGGCTTATCTTGCTTCGGCGCATTCAAATCACGCACCAACTGTTCGGTTTGACGCACAGATAATCTTTTTTCAATCACTATTTTAGCAATCTGAATCTGATCTTTAGGCTTTAAGGTCAAAATTGCGCGCGCATGCCCCATGTCCAATTGACCATGTTGAATATGGTCTTTAATCGGATCAGCCAGGCTCAAAAGTCTCAACAAATTGCTGACAGTCGTGCGTGCTTTACCCACCGTTTCTGCAATTTCTTGATGACTTAAACCAAATTCTTCATGAAAACGCTGTAATGCCATGGCCTGATCAATTGGATTCAAATCTTGACGCTGAATGTTTTCAATTAAGGCCAAAGCAATCGCCACTTGATCGGTGAGATCACGAACAATGGCGGGAACCGTGCTCAAACCTGCAATTTGAGCTGCACGCCAACGACGTTCACCCGCAATAATTTCATAGCTAAATTGTTCATCATCCACTGGACGAATCACAATCGGCTGCATGACACCGTGTTTTTTTATCGACGCTGCGAGTTCTTGCAAATCTTCTTCATGAATAAATCGACGTGGCTGATAATTACCACGCTTCAATACTTTCACATCAATTTGCTTCAGTTGACCATGATCTAGCGCTTGGACTTCAAGTTGTAGTTTTTCTTTTTGAATCGACCCCAATAATGCATCTAAACCACGACCTTTCGCCAAGCCTCGTTTTTTTACGGTCATGTCTTACTTCCTTTTTTCACTTTGGTTTTTTTTAACATCTCAGCAGCTAAATTTAAGTAGGCCACTGCACCCTTAGAGCTTTTTTCAAAATAAATAATCGGCAAACCATGTGCCGGCGCTTCCGCTAGGCGGACATTTCTTGGAATAACGGTGGTATATAGTTTTTTACCGAAATATTGATCAAGCTCATTTGACACATCACGGGTCAAAGCATTACGTGCATCATACATAGTCCTCAGCACACCTATAATTTCTAACTGAGGATTTAAAGCTTGCTGAATACGATCAATGGTTTGGGTTAAATCTGCAAGCCCTTCCAAAGCATAGTATTCACATTGCATTGGAATGAGCACGCTATCTACTGCTGCCAAAGCATTGATGGTAATTAAGCTTAAACTTGGCGCACAGTCAACAATAATATAATCATAACTGCCTTCAATTTGCTTTAAGGCTTCTCGCAAAATAAATTCACGCCCGTCTTGCTCCGCAATCGCAAGCTCGACCCCAGCCAAATCACGGTTTGAACCTAAAACCTTATAACCCACTTCAGCTTTGGTAATGGCGGTTTCAATCGGTACATCACCCAGCAAAACATCCGTCACCGAATACAGTAGATCATTTTTTTGAATACCTGATCCCATGGTGGCATTACCTTGGGAATCCATATCAATCAATAACACACGTTTTTTTAATACGGCCAAAGATGCAGCCAAATTTACCGCAGTTGTGGTTTTACCCACGCCGCCTTTTTGGTTCGCAATTGCAATAATTTGAGCCATGCTCACCCCAATCCTTAGAAATTTTTCAAATCTGTTTTAATAAAAGTAGATGGCGCTGTTCATCTAGACGTGGAACATGAAGCTCAACAATCTCACAGCTCCACTCACGCTTAAGCTGTTCAATTTCTTCCGCTGGAATCAAACCTTTCATCGATGCAATGATGCTTTTCTCATGCATAAACGGACGTGAAGCTTCAACGAAATCGGTTAATGATGCAAAAGCACGACTGGTAATCACATCGAACTTACCTAGCTCATCGATGCTGTCGACATTTTCAACGCGCGTTTGAACCGCAACCACATTTTTTAATTTTAAATCAGCAATAAACTGCTTCAAGAAACGAATTTTCTTACCATTTGAATCGAGCAACACACATTGACGCTCTGGCTGACACAAGGCAACAATCATACCCGGCATACCGCCACCTGTACCGATATCGAGCAAACGACCTTCGGGTAAATCGTTCAAAATACTCAAACTATCCAGCAAATGCTTCACCAGCATTTCTTTTGGATCACGAATCGCGGTGAGATTGTAGGCTTTATTCCAAAGCACCAAAGAATCTTGATACTTCAACAATAAATTTAATGCCTCATCACTTAGTGTTAAACCAAGTTTAAGACTACCCTGTTGTAACTCTTGGAAAAATGGATGCATAAACAGATAACATCAAAGTAAAATTTAAATCAAAGTATACCGATTTATGCACCGTGGAACACTATTTAACGCTTAGTGATTACACACTTAATCAAATAAGCCCTGACGAATCTGTAAATCTAACTGTGTCAGACGCTCAGGTGTTCCCACATCGACCCACATGCCTTGCATTTTTTCAGCAGAAACCTGTCCATCTAACATGGCTTGTTTTAACAGTGGCGCAAGTGGTCGTTTGCCCGCATCCAAATTCTCGAACATTTTGGGATGAATGACCGCAACACCGCTATAGGTCAGATTCTCGCCTTGCTGCTTTTGATCAAAAGTATAAGCACGACCAGTAGCCAAGGTGAAGTCACCCTTTGGATGTTGTTCTGGATTGGGCACAAAAACCAAATGTGCAAGATCTGTATTTGAGCCTGCTTTTAAATCAATCTCTAAAAGGGGCGCAAAATCCATTGTGGTCCAAACATCACCATTGACCAAAATAAAAGGCTGATCGCCTAAAAGTGGCAAAGCATTGATAATACCGCCTGCGGTTTCTAGGCCTTCATCTTCACGGGTCCAACGAATGGTCACACCGTATTTTGAACCATCACCTAATGCACCAATCAATTTATCGGCAAGCCATGCAGAATTAATGATGATCTCTTTCACACCAATGCTTTTAAGCTTTTCAATATGCCAAACAATGAGCGGCTTTCCACCGACTTCCAAAAGCGGTTTTGGCGTATATAAAGTTAAAGGACGCATCCGACTGCCTAAACCCGCAGCTAAAATCATCGCTTTCATTAGGCCACCACCTCATATTTTCCAAACTTTTCTTCAACTTTTGGCAACACACGCGTTTGCATGAACTGAATAAAAGGTGCGAGTTCTGTATAAGGTTTACTTTCTTCGAGCAAATACCACATGACACGCGGTAAATCTTTTAAATAACCTGACTTACCGTCACGCTCAAACAAACGTACAAAAATACCCAAAATTTTGATATGACGTTGAATCGCCATCATATCTGCGTCTTGTTTAAACTGTTCAAAATGACGGTCTTGTTTTGATGAATCTGGTAACAAGTCATAAAAGGTTTTAAACCAACCATAGACACGATCCGCATTCCACTGCACATACGCATCACGTGTGATCGAGATCAAATCGTAGGTGTCCGCACCAATCACAGCATCTTGAAAATCAATTACACCCTGCTCAGTTTCGCCTTCAATCACCATTAAGTTACGACTATGAAAATCACGATGCACAATCACTTGAGGCTGTGCGACAGCTGCATTAGCTAAAATTGCAAAGCTACGCTTGATCAGTGCTGTCTCATCTTGCGTCGGCTGAATCTTGAGAGATGGCAACAACCAATCCGTGAGAAGTTCCATTTCACTGATTAATTTTTCATAAGAATACTCAGGTAACTCACCTGTGCCATCAATCGATTGCAATTGAATCAACTGTTTAAAACTTTGTGCATAATGCCCATCGACCGTCTGATCATTGAGCAAGGTGGAGAGCACCACATCTCCAAAATCTTCAAGCAATAAAAAACCATGCTCTAAATCTTTGGCAAGAATATGCGGCACACGTACCCCATGCTGATCAAAGAACTCATCAATCGTCACAAAAGGTACACAATCTTCCTGATCAGGAGGTGCATCCATGAGCATAAATGTTTTATTATTCAAAGTAATTCGTGCATAACGACGGAAACTCGCATCGCCTGCTAAAAATTTGATTTCACAGTTCTCTGATTGAAGTACAGATGTAATCCATGTTTGTATCAATTGTTCGCGTTGTGTATTCATTTGCTATAAATTCTAGTACAGGCTGAATATTTGAAGCGCTAAGTGTAGCCACTTATCCAATTTTTCTCTATGATGCGACAATAATTAATTGCGATCAGCATACTTGGTTAATGAGACAAATGAAGCAACAGTTTAAATTCAATCCTTTAGCGACTGCTATTTTGACCTTACTTTGCGGAAGCACAGTATCAAGTTATGCCGAATCAAATGAAATTGCTTCGGAAATAGACAATCAAAGCTTAAAAACCGTCATTAACGAAAGTTATCCGGGGCAACATTTTTTCGAACAGCATTATGTCAGTAAAGACTCACCAGAAGCACAGCAGCGCAGTACGACTTTAAGCAGTGCAAAATTCTGTCAAGATACATGGCTGACACCGATTAGCCCTGACACTAAAGCGGTCGATGCCGCAGATGCAACCTCTGTCATTACCGCAGATCAGGGGTATTACAATCCTAATGGTGATTCAACTTTAGATGGTAATGTGGTCATTGACCAGCAGGGTCGAATGATTCGAGCAGACTCCATTACCATTGACCAAACACAAACCTTTGCCAATGCCAAAGGTAATGTGCAAATGGCGCAGTCTGGTTTATTGGCGCAAAGCGATCAAATTAATTACAATTTAAAAACCCAAACGGGCGAACTCAACAATAGTTTTTATATTTCTGAGGCCACACATGGTCACGGTCATGCTGAACATATTGAGCGTTCATCACCCAATGTGTTGGTCATGCAGAATGCCAGCTATAGCACCTGCCCCCCCGATGAAAGCCCAACATGGAAAATTCAAGCCAACGAAATTGAGCTGAATCAAGATACAGGACGCGGAACCACCAAGGGCACCAAGCTGTATATTAAAAATACTCCAGTCTTGGCGGTACCTTATTTTAACTTCCCCATTGATGACCGCAGAACCACAGGGATTTTAAACCCAAGTTTTGGTTATACCAATGATGGTGGCTTAGAACTTTCCGTTCCAGTCTACTTAAACCTAGCACCGAACTATGATGCCACCTTAACTCCACGTTATATTGGTGGTCGTGGTGTGATGGGGCAAGCTGAATTTCGCTATATTACCGAAGACTTTGGTGGTGGACGTATTTGGGGCGGTTACTTACCTTCAGATGATAAAAAAGATGATAAAGATCGTAAAGATTTACACCTCTTACATGCTTGGCAACTTAACGATCAGTGGTCAACCAATGTTGAATATAACTATGTTTCAGATAAAGACTATTTTGCAGATTTAGACAACGACCCCAATACCCGTACCGAACTTAACCAACGTCGTGCTTGGGAGCTGAACTACGGCAACGGTCTTCCTGGTTTAAGCGCACAATTAAGGGTCGAAGATTTTCAAACGCTCGATCCTGACATTAGTGATGTAGACCGTCCTTATGCACGTCTACCCCAATTGTTGGTGAACTATGTCACAGGTAATCCACAAGGGCTTGAATATGAGTTTAATAATGACTCGGCCTATTTTCAGAAGAAAATCAATAATTATGCTGACCTAAACAACCCACAGCCAACCGATGGCAGCAATGTCTATGAGCCAAGTGGGACACGTTTATATAATGATCTTTCAGCGCGTTATAACTTCCGCAACCAGTGGTCATTCTTCATTCCACAAGCCACAGTTCGAACTTTAAATACATTCTATGATCAAAAAACCATTGATCGTTTAGATGAAAGTCAGCGTAAAAAAAGTGAAGATCAGTCTGTCATCGTGCCTGAATTTACTTTAGATACGGGTTTGACCTTTGAAAAGGATGGGAAATACCTACAAACCCTTTCACCGCGTGCTTTTTATGCATATTCACCGTATAAAAATCAGGATGGCTATCCAAACTTCGACTCAACCGCGGCGTCAATTAACTACGACCAACTGTTCAACCCAAGACGTTTTTATGGACATGACCGTTTAGAAGACAATAACTTCTTGTCTTTAGGTTTGAGCTATAGCCTATTTGACACCATTGGTTTAGAGCGCCTACGTGCAAGCATTGGTCAAAGTTATTTCTTTGATGATCGTAAAGTGACCCTAAACAACAGTAAAGATGATCCATTCAATACTGAGAAACAAACAGGTCCAGTGATTAGCCTTGCCAGCCAGCTGTCTGAAAACTTTACCGTCAACTTAAATTCTATGTGGATGTCGAATGGTGATAATGCACAACGTGATTTTCAAGTGTATTACACAGGCAACCAAGGCAATCTGTACAACTTAGGCTATTTTAACCGAAATAACCTTCCAGATCGCCAAGAGGATTATGATCAGGTCACGGCCTCTTTCATTCAACCCCTAAAAGACAATTGGCGTTTAATGGGTCATGTACAATATGATATGGATAATCATGTGGCGCGTGAATACTTACTCGGTGTTAACTATGAGTCATGCTGCTGGGGTGTATCCGTGTATGGTCGCTCCTATTTCAACGACTTAGACAATGTACGTAACTCAGATGTAAAACCCAAACGTGCTGTCATGGCAGAATTTACACTCAAAGGACTTGGTGGCTTAAATAGCAAGTTAAGCTCTTTACTTGAAAATCGAATTTTAGGTTTCGATAAAGTTAAACAAAATTGGACTCATTAATGAAGACGCAAAATTTAAAACAACTCTTTAAAGCTTCCGCATTAGCGCTTATTATTTCTTCATCCATGTCAGCTTTTGCAAACCCAACCGATCAAGTGATTGCGATTGTGGGTAAAAGTGCAATTCTTAAAAGTGATCTAGATCAAGGTGTGGCTGAAGCCCAACATCAAATTCAAGCACAAAAAAAAGAAGTTCCGCCGCGAAATGTATTAGAAGCGCAAATTCTCAATCAACTGATTATTCATCATGCACAGCTTGAGCAAGTGAAGCGCTATGCTATTCAAGCGGATGAAAAAAGTCTCAATGAAGCCGTACTTAAAGTTGCCAATCAATCCGGTTCAAAAAGCTTGGAAGCTTTTCAACAAAAGCTAGACAGTGTGTCCCCTGGGACCTATGAAAATTTGCGTGCACGTATTGCTGATGATTTGCTCATTCAACGCTTACGCCAACAACAAGTCATGTCACGTATCAAAATCAGTGATCAAGACGTTGATAATTTCTTGAAGTCACCTGAAGGTCAAGCTGCAGTCGGCGGACAGGTTCATGTCTTACACATGCGTGTTTCAGGCTCTGCTTCAGCTGAAGAACTCAATAAAACTGCCGCTGAAATTAAGACTGCATTGCAAAACAGCAATGATGTTAAAGCACTGGAAAAAAAGTTCAGTACTGCAAGTATTAAAGTTGATGGTGCAGATATGGGTACGCGCTCCCTGTCTGACATTCCCGACGAACTGGCAGCACGCGTCAGCGTAATTAATCCTGGACAAACCACTGAACTCATTACCGTGAAGGATGGCGTTCATGTATTAAAATTGCTTGAGCGTAAAACCAACGACAAAAAAGCTTTGGTTCCCCAGTACAACACACGTCATATTCTGATTAAAACTTCAGAAGTCGTTACTCCTGAAAATGCGAAACAGATCATTGATAGTATTTATAATCGCATTCAATCTGGTGGCGATTTTGCAACGCTGGCGTCGACCTACTCAAATGATCCAGGTTCAGCGCGTGATGGCGGTAGCTTAGGCTGGGTAGCTCCAGGTATGATGGTGCCAGAGTTTGATAAAACGATGCAAAATGCGACAGTTGGCAAAGTAAGTCAACCGTTTGAAACTCAGTTTGGGTGGCACATTTTGCAGGTGACTGATACTCGCCAACAAGATATGACGGCTGAATACCAAAAGCGCATGGCGCGTCAAATCTTAGGCGAACGCCAATTTGAAGCAGAACTAGATAGTTGGTTACGTGAACTTCGCACCAGCACCTATGTTGAAATTAAAGGCATTACACCCCCTTAAATCATGCTTCAACCCTGTTAACGCATTTTAAAAAGCCTCTGCATCAGGGGGCTTTTTTATGCTCAAACTTAAAGCGAAAAATATGAAGCAAAAAAAAGCGCCTATTCGGCGCCTTTTTTAAAATACTGAATTAACGGTTGTTTTCGTCATCTTGAGTATCGTCAAACTTAGTTTCGCCATCAAAGTTAGGCGCAGGTGTTGTACCGAAGCCACCTTGACCACCGAAACCACCTTGTTGACCACCACCAAAACCGCCTTGACCACCAAAACCACCGCCTTGACCGCCACCGAAACCACCTTGACCGCCAAAACCTTGACCGCCGCCGAAGCCACCTTGACCGCCGAAGCCGCCTTGACCGCCGAAGCCACCTTGTTGACCGCCGAAGCCGCCTTGAGGAGCACCACCGAAGCCACCTTGAGCACCAGCAGCAGGAGCACCAGCAGGAGCACCAGCAGGACGTGGATTACGTGCAGGAACAACTGTAGAAATTGCATGTTTGTAAACCATTTGGCTTACAGTGTTCTTTAATAGAACAACGTATTGGTCAAAAGACTCGATATGACCTTGTAATTTAATACCGTTTACTAAGAAGATAGAAACAGGAATACGTTCTTTACGGAGAGAATTTAAGAACGGATCTTGTAAAGTTTGACCTTTAGACATTTTATACTCCAAAAAAATTTAAAATCAGCGCAAAAACTATCTTTAATTTTTCAATTAAAATTTATAAAAAAGACAGTAACTAAATTTTGCTTTATCCATATAAGTTTCGCAAGTCTTCTTGCGCTTGCTTTATCGTTAAATAAGTTTTAAAACTGTGCGCTTCTCGCAAAGAACGTAACCAAGTGTATTGACGTTTTGCAAGTTGTCGTGTTGCGTATAAAGCTTTATCCTCCATCTCTTGCTTGGATGTGTGACCACCATCACTATTTTTAAGAAAATCTAAGGCTTGGCGATAACCGACCGAACGTGCTGCAGGTAAATTTTCATTCAAATCGTATTTTTCAATCAAATACTCAACTTCATTTAAAAAACCGATATCCCACATTATTTTTAATCTTTGTTCAATTCTTTTGTGCAATTCTAACCGATCTGGAAGCAAAGCATAATTATGAAAATTGTAACGGTATGCGGTTTGTTTCGGCTGCTCAGCCTGCAATAGACTAATTGGCTTTCCTGTAATACGAAAAACCTCTAAAGCACGAATAACGCGTTGCTTGTCACTGGTATTGAACTTGGCACCAGCAACGGGATCAACCTGCTTTAATTGCTCATGCACATGCGCCCAACCATTGCGCTCCGCTTCAACTTCAATTTGCTGTCGAATCTGCTCATTGGCATTGGGTAAATTGTCCGCCAAACCTTCAAGTAAGGCTTTATAGTACAACATCGTACCGCCGACCAAAATCGGGGTTTTGCCTCGTGCGTGAATTTGATTAATCAGACCCGATGCATCTTCTACAAATTGCGCCGCAGAATACACTTCAAGTGGCGTAATGATATCAATTAGATGATGCGGATACAGCGCCTGCTCTTGTTTCGACGGCTTGGCTGAACCGATGTCCATGTCTTTATAAATGAGCGCAGAGTCGACAGAGATTATTTCATAGCCCCCACGTGCATACAGTTCACATGCCAAAGCGGTTTTACCACTTGCCGTAGGTCCCATTAACTGAATGACAGGCATTTGATTTGACATGTACAACTACTCTCCTCGAGCAAATAATTTATCTAATTGATTCAGTGGAAATGCACGCCATGTGGGACGTCCGTGATTACACTGACTAGCAAATTCAGTCTGTTCCATTTGACGTAATAAGGCATTCATCTCAGATAAACTGAGCATACGATGCGCACGTACTGCACCATGACATGCCATACCCGCTAAGATTTGATCACGCTTTTGCTGTAAGGCTTGGGCTTCATCATTTGGATCTAAATCATTTAACAATTCAGACAACAAGGCATGAAAATCAGCTTTATGCAAAATCGCAGGCACACCGCGAATAATCACCTGATCATCGCCATATTGGTCAATATCCAAACCCAAACGCTCTAACTGAGGTTTGAGTTCATCAATACGGGTCGCTTGCATACGGGTAATTGAGATCACTTTCGGAATCAGCAGTTGCTGAGACACCCAAAAATCAGGTTTATCCCAAGCCAGCTTCATTTGTTGCAATAAAATCCGTTCATGCGCTGCATGCATATCAACAATGATCAAGCCTTCAGTGTTCTGAGCCAAAATATAAATTCCATGCAATTGTGCAATCGCGATCCCTAAGGGAAACTCATCCACTTTGCGGGGTGCGGAATGCTCAGAAATTTCTTCGTCAGCCACACTGATACGCCCGACCTCATTTAATGGCGCTAAATAACTCTTTAAAGCATTGCTCATTTGCCCAGAACGATTAAATGAGGTCGGTACTGGATAAGACACCGCTTGCGGACGATTTGAATTGAAATCTGACAGCACATCGCCAGATGTAGCCTCTATCACAGCTGCATGATGTTGCATCTGCTCAGCATTTTTATGCAGTTGAAATTGCTCTTGAAAGCGTGGCTGCTGAATCTGTGGGTTTGATTCTGCCCGCGCTTCATCTTGTTTCATGGCTTGCGCCAGCTCAGCGGTTGCGGTTTGAAACTTGGACAACGTTTCTTTAGCAAAATGACGCACAAACTCGTGTACTTCACGTTGATTCAAAAAGCGGATTTCATGTTTGGTCGGATGGACATTGACATCAATATTTTCAGGATCAACTTCCAAAAACAATAAATACGCCGAATGCTGATGACCATGTAAAATACCGTCATATGCCATGCGTAGTGCATGTGAAATGGTCTTGTCTTTAACAATCCGTCCATTCACATAGACATACTGTAAATCGCCTTGCGCACGTGCATCTGAAGGATGTCCAAGCCAACCTGATAGACGCATATGGATACTGTCCGCGTCGATCCAATAGGCATTTTCAGTAAAAGAGCGACCTAACAATTGCTGAACGCGCTGAAAACGCAGTTCACCGCTGTCTGCTACGGGTAAATTCAACCGAATATTGCCGTTATGCTCGAGCACAAAACGAATATCAAAATGCGTCAGAGCAAGACGACGCACAATTTCTTCAATGTGACCAAACTCTGTGGTGGGCTTTTTTAGAAACTTACGTCGTGCAGGCACATTGAAAAATAAATCCTGTACACGGATATGCGTACCGCGTTTTGCCGCAATCGCCTGAATTTCTTGATGATCAAAGGCCGTACCATTGACTTCAACTTGATAGCCAATGCCGGATTCATCTCGGCTGCTGCTTAAACTGAGCCTTGATACTGCGGCAATGGATGCCAGCGCTTCACCACGAAAGCCAAGGCTCACAATCGCATGTAAGTCTTCAGCAGATTGGATTTTGCTGGTCGCATGACGCATGACGGCTAAAGCCAAATCTTCTTGATGAATGCCGCGACCATTGTCAATGATTTCGATTAAGGTGCTGCCCCCTTGCTCAATCCGAATAATCAGCTCGGTCGCACCCGCGTCAATTGAGTTTTCAAGTAACTCTTTAACCACGGAGGACGGACGTTCAATCACTTCTCCTGCTGCAATTTGGTTGGCTAATGCAGGATTTAAGGCATGTATACGACGTAAACTGATTTCTTCAGACATACAGAATTAACTCGGAAAATGCTGTTTTAGCGCTGTTAAAAATTCGGCACTGTCAAAAGTTAAGGTGACTTCACGCTTCGCGTCATCTTCGGTTTTCTCAATATGGATCATATAATTTGGCTGTGGAATTTCATCACCGCCTTTAGAGGGCCATTCAAATAAAAATAATCCATGTTCAATGTCTAAATAATCTCGAATACCCATGAGTTCCAATTCATAAGGATCATTTAAACGATAGAGATCGAAATGAAAGACATTTTGCTCACGAATTTTATAAGGTTCAACCAAAGTATAGGTAGGGCTTTTCACAGCGCCTTGATGCCCCAGTTTTTGCAACCAGTAGCGTGTTAAGGTGGTTTTACCCGCACCTAAATCCCCAATCAGATAAATAACGCCCTGTGCAATATGTTGCCCTAAAAAAGTTGCCAATTTTTGGGTGTCATTTTCATTACTTAAATGCAGCTTAAATGAATATTGCATAATGCTCACAACATGATTCAATTGAAAAGCTATGATAACATTGCATGGCTGCAAAACCTATGTGGTGAAGTGGTGTTGAGGGGCTTTATGTTGATTTTATTGTCCTTTGCACGCTTCTGCTCTTATCCTATTCTTTGGCTGTTAAATTCATTTTTTTTACGCTGTTTAGATCATTTTATTGATGTCATTTATGTCGAATTCACCTCTAAGTGTTCCGTTTAAACCACCCATGAAAAATGGTGTAGGTGCAAGCAAAGTTTTTCTACCGCAACTTGAGATTCTACCGAACAGCATTTTTGAATATTTATGCGCGCATTTTGCCCACATTGAAGCCTCTGAGTGGCAACAGCGTTTTCAAGAGAAACTGGTCATGGATTCGCTTGGCCTGCTCCTCACTACTCGAAGCGCGTATGTGCCCAATCAGCATATTTATTATTATCGTTTTCTCAAACAAGAAACGCATGTGCCATTTCAAGAGAAAATCTTGTTTGAAAATAATGATCTTTTGGTGGTCGATAAACCCCATTTTTTGACCATGAGCCCAACGGGTCAATATGTCCAAGAGACTTTATTGGTTCGCTTAAAGAACACTACAGGTTATACAGATTTAACCCCTATTCATCGCCTAGACCGTGAAACAGCTGGCGTGGTGCTTTTTTCCAAACGTCCTGAAACACGCGGAGCATATCAACAGTTATTTGCTGAGCGAAAAGTACATAAGGTTTATCAGGCGATAGCGCCTTATCGAGCTGATTTGATTTTCCCTTTACGCGTTGAATTAAGAATGGATAAAGGTGAACCTTTTTATACCATGCAAGTGGTTGAGGGACAGCCGAACAGCCACACTGAGATTAGTCTCATTGATCATGATCAGATTTGGGCACTTTACCAATTGAAACCAGCTACAGGTAAACAGCATCAACTTCGCGTGCATTTAAATCATCTCAATATTCCCATTAAAAATGATCAGTTTTACCCCCGTGTCACGCATAAATCATCAACTAATTTTTCTTCACCTTTACAGCTTTTAGCCAAAGAAATTTACTTTACAGATCCACTCAATCAGCAACCCATGCATTTTTGTTCCGAGTTGGTATTGACGTTATAATTTCAATGTAATGACAATAAATCACATTTATATCTTTAAAAGATTGAAATTACAAATACTTCGATTAAAATAACAACTTGAATTCTTAAGTCGTTTGGTTTTATTCATGAGAAAAACAGAAGTCTATCAAGTCCGACTTGACTCACTCGAAAAAAAACATGCCTTTGCTGTTTTTAAACAATTGGGGATTACACCTGCACAAGCTGTGCGACTTTTTTTCAAGCAAGTAGTATTGACTAAATCTATTCCATTTGCCATTGAAAACCAAAGTATTAATATGGAACAGCTGTTAAAGCTCAAAAAAATAAAGCAAAATCAACAAGGTGCGAGTACTGAAAGCCGTGCTGAAGAAGATGACGATGATTTCTTTGCAGAACTGAATGCTCTACTTGGTGAAAGTGACAAAACTTAACACTGTCTCATTTTTAAACAATTTATTTTTCAATCAAATTAGAATTTGTGATTAGCTCTGTTGCATACCCGCTAAAACTGCAAGGAGCTAAACCGTGATCGTTCGACGTGCCACTTCAGAAGACTTAGAAAAACTTGCAGTTTTATTTGATGAGTATCGTCAGTTTTATGGCTCATCTTCAAATATTCGAGAATCCCACCAATTTCTTCAACAGCGGTTTTCAAACCAGCAAAGTGTGATTTTCATTCACGTGAAAGATGATGTCATTACTGGTTTCGTCGTGTTGTACTTAGGTTTTTCATCGCTGGCATGTTCAAGTTATTATATTCTAGATGATGTCTACGTCACCCCTATTTACCGCAGGCAGGGTTCAGCCAAACAGCTGATCGACACCGCAATTTTATTTGCACGTCATGAAAAAGCCATTCGGATTAGTCTGGAAACTCAAAAAAATAATTATCATTCCCATGAACTGTATGAGCAAATGGGATTTGTCAAAGACACTGAGTTCCAAACGTATCACTGTTTTCTACAGTAAATTGAAACAACCACAGTTAAATGAAAAATGCTTTTATGGAATTCATCAATCTAGTTAATTTATAAAGTATGGTTATGTATTAAATTTCAACTGTAGGCTGTTCTAGACTACTTTGGGCTTGGTGACGTGCTGCCTCTATTTGTGCCGCATTTAAATAGACCCACTCGCCTTCTGCAAGATTTTGTAGTTTAAGCAGTCCAATTTGCTGACGGTGCAGTTGATCTACTTTATTCCCTACCGCTGCCATCATGCGTTTGACTTGATGATACACACCTTGATGTACTGTGAAATGTAGCGAATGCTCTCCAAGCTTCACCACATCTGTAGCAGCAAAAACACCCGTTTCATTTCTCAGTTCCACACCCTGCTCAAGCGCGATCACTTGGTCTTGGGTGACGGGATCTGCGGTTTGCATATGATAGACTTTAGATACATGCTTTTTGGGGTGCGTTAAGGCTTGCAGATACTGACCATCATCGGTGAATAACAACAGCCCTGTGGTGTCTTGATCCAAACGCCCAACACATTGCAAACCACGATTCAACAGCACCTCATCAAATAATTCAAACACACTAAAATGATGTGTAGATTGATGCGAGCATTCATAACCCGCCGGTTTGTTGAGCGCAATATAGACTTTTTCACGGTACTGATAGCTTTTTGCATAGACTGAATATTCTAAATCGATCAGATTTAATTTGAATTTCGGTTCAGTGATGACTTCACCACCTATTTCAATTGCGCCGATTTTAATCAGTTGTTGGCAATACTTACGCGAGCCAAAACCTTGTGACTGCAACATTTTTTCCAAAATCATAAAAGCTACCCAGTATCGAATCTAATAAACCAAGCAAAAATTTAAAGGCTTTTGCTCAAGGCTATATGCTACCGCACTTTTGCAGTGAATCAGTTAAACTATGCCAACTTTCAAGCAATACCCTTTTGGCTACGGAACTGATGTATGTCTCAACTTGACCTTAACCTGATCGTTCTGATTATTCTTTTAGCCTGCGGTGTACTCAGTCAAAATACTGCCATTACTATTGCGGCAGCGGTATTGATCGTATTTCGAATTACACCCTTGAGTGAATTTTTCCCACTTTTACAGCAGCATGGTTTAAATATTGGCATTATTATCTTGACCATTGGAGTGCTGACACCTATTGCAAGTGGCACGATTGCAGGCAATGATATCTTAAAATCCTTTCTTAGTTGGAAATCTTTAATGGCGATTGCGGTCGGTGTCTTTGTCGCTTGGCTAGGGGGCCGTGGTGTTCAACTCATGGCGAATCAACCTAACGTGGTCGCAGGCTTACTTATTGGCACAGTTGCTGGGGTTGCGATATTAAGGGGTGTACCTGTCGGGCCTTTAATTGCAGCGGGTATTTTATCGTTGGTGATTGGTTCATCTTAAACACACCAAATGCGAAATTAAAAATACAAAAAAGCCCTGATGACAGGGCTTTTTAAGTTTAACAATGTACGAGCTTCACGCACTTTTAAGTATTAAAAGAATTTCAAAATGGTTTGAATCACCACCGCATTAACGATATCAATAAAAAAAGCACCCGTCAGCGGAATGATCAAAAATGCCTTGTGTGACGGGCCATAACTGTTGGTCACCGCTTGGATGTTGGCAATCGCTGTAGGTGTTGCACCAAAGTTCACCCCAAACTGTCCCGCACATAGCACTGCCGCATCGTAGTTTTTGCCCATCATTCTAAAGGTCACAAACACAATATACAGCACCAAAACCAGAGCCTGTACCGCAAGAATAACCACCAAAGGTCCAGCCAAGTCTGCCAGCATCCAGAGTTGTAAGCCCATCAGTGCCATTGCCAAAAAAAGGGATAGCGATGCATTTCCAAATACATCAATACAGCGGTCAAAAAGCTCAATACGAAAGATATGTTCAAGCGTGTTTCGAATCACCACACCACAACCCAAAGCCCAAACAAACGTTGGAAGTTCAAACCACTGTCCTTTTGCAACCACGGTCATCCACTGCGCAAAGCAAATACAGATTGCAAACATACCCAAGGTTTTCACCGCATCATCGGCGGTAATTAAGCGAGTTTTTTCAGGATATTCAAAAGGTGCCACCATCGCCGATGGTGGTGCTTGATCTTTTTGAGGGGTTTGCACCAATGCCTCAGCCAAAGCATGACGCTTAATCAAAAACTTGGCCACCACACCACCCAAAATCCCAGCGATAATCAGACCAAAGGTTGCACTGGCCATACCGAGTACAATTGCCCCTTCAATGCCCCGTTGCTCTTCAAAAACACTACCCCATGCAGCGGCCGTCCCATGCCCACCAGTCAGGGTGATTGAACCTGTAATGAGTCCAATCAATGGATTTAAACCGAGCATCGTTGCCAAACCCATGCCCACAGCATCTTGAATAATGACAAAAATGCTCACACAAATTAGAAAGACAAATAAGCCCTTACCACCTTCTTTGAGCTTACTAAAACTGGCACTCAGCCCCACCGAGGTGAAGAACATCAACATAAAGGCTTTTTGAATATCGACATTAAAATGAATCGCAATATTAAAATGGCGAAATAACACCAAGGTAATGACCGCTGCAACCAAACCACCGACAACAGGTTCTGGTAGATTATATTTTTTAAAGAAATTGATGTGCTGAACCAAAACATAACCCACTAAAAGTACAAATACTGCTGTGATAATCGTACCGAAGGCATCAAGCTGATAAGTCATGTGTAACCTTTAACCATATATTCATGAAATGCTTGAACTCAGCTATGCTTACAATAGGTATAACCTATTTCTCTTTTCCCTAGACGTCTGAAATGAAATTTATAGCGCAGATCAGGAATTGAAAAATGTAAAGACACTGAGTTTAAAACATGGAAAAAAGCCAAAATATCAGGTGCAAAGTGGCGACCTGTGGCTAAAATAAATACAAAAAATGCATTCTAAGTGTTTATTTTATCATACAAGTTTTAAAATAAAGCAGTACTATAAGTGGCTGAGCTTTATTCAGAAACCTCCCCCCATTTAGATAATTTCAAAAAACTAAAAAAATGGTCGTGCTTAAAATAAGTTATTTTCTAAAAACTTTTTATATAACAGTAAATAAATTAAAACCTTAATTTTATTTATAACTTTAGATTTAAAAGATTGAGTATTGTTTTAAGTGCGCCACTTGGATTTATTTGATGGTTAATTCAACAAAAAATCAAAGTGAATCTAAGCAGATCAATTCATAAGAGATACTTTTATTTGAAAAATGATGCTTAAATCAGCGCTTTTTGCTGTTCAATTGATCAACATTAAAGTTTAGCCCCTGACTTCATTTCATGTAAATGAACATTAAGAATTGCTCTTAAAGTTTATTTAAACAGGATCGATACTTTTCTGAATCAAAATAATAAAAATGAAGCTTATTTTAATGGCGCTTATGGCAAACATGGGTTGTATAGAATCTATGCGGTGCAATTAGGTATTTAGCGTTTTATATGTTCTAATACCCTCAGTTTGAGATGAGCCTCTTACAGTATGTAAGCTTGACTTGCATACGACTAGCCCCTAACCATGGGGCTTTTTAATGCCTAAAAATTAAAAAAGCATCCTAAGATGCTTAAAATTAAGTCTAAAAATTGAATCTACATTTCAGCTAAACCCATAGATTCTATGGGTTCATTCAACACGTTAAGGCTTTAATTATCCAAAAATACTAATGATGGCTTGAATCACCACCGCATTTACAATGTCAATAAAGAATGCACCACACAATGGAATGATTAAAAATGCTTTATGTGATGGACCATAGGTATTGGTGATTGCTTGAATATTTGCAATCGCAGTCGGTGTTGCACCCATACCAAAGCCACAATGCCCTGCTGCCAATACTGCTGCATCGTAGTTTTTACCCATAATTTTAAAGGTAACAAATGCAGTGAATAGAATCAGAACAAGGGTTTGAACTATTAAAATAGTGATCAGCGGTCCTGCCAAATCTGCCAATAACCAAAGTTGCAGCGAGAGTAATGCCATGGATAAATATAAGGATAAGGATGCATTTCCGAATACATCAATTGCACGGTCAAAGATATTGAATTTAAACACATGCTCCAGCATATTTCTAACGACTACACCTGCCCCTAATGCCCATACAAATGTAGGCAATTCAAACCATTGACCCTGACTAAAATCAGTCATTACGTTGGCAAAATAAATGCACAGGGCAAACATACCGAGTGTAGACACTGCATCGGTCGCTGTGATGAGTCGGGTTTTCTTAGGATGCTCAAAGGGTGCTGTGTCGCTAGTTTCATCAAGTTGCTGTTGGCTTAAGTCCTCTGTAAATTTTTCACTTAAATGGTGTCGCTTGATTAAAAACTTGGCAACTGGACCACCGACAACACCACCAATAATTAAACCAAAGGTTGCACTTGCCATACCCAGTACGATTGCGCCTTGTATACCATGTTGGTTTTCCAACACCGCCCCCCAAGCACCTGCTGTACCATGGCCACCGGTCAATGTAATTGAACCTACAATTAAGCCGATCAGCGGATCAAGTCCAAGCAGGGTCGCCAAGCTCATACCGACTGCATTTTGCACCAGTACAAATAAAATGATGCAGAGTAAAAATATTAAAAGTGACTTACCGCCCTCTTTAAGTTTGACAAAATCCGCGCCTAAACCGACGGATGTAAAAAACATCAGCATCAATATCGTTTGGATTTGTGCATCAAAAGTGGCACTAATATTAAAAAATTTATAAAGTACAAATGCTGTAATGGCAGCCACCAAACCACCGATCACGGGTTCTGGTAAGTTGTAATTTTTAAAAAAATGTATTTTATTAACTAAATAACGTCCGATAAATAGAAAAAAAACAGCAATGACAATGGTGCCAAAAGCGTCTACTTCAAAATTCATTATCTTGATACCCCCTTTATTTTGTTCATTTTTTATCAAAATTATGGATTTTTTTCAGCTAGATAAATGTAAAAGCGTACACTAAAAATAAATACCAGTGACTATTTGCACAATATTCATTCAATCTCTGGTTATAAAATAATATTGAAACATTGATATGAAAAAATGCTCAAGTTTTTCGAACTTGAGCATCATTTTAAAGCATTATGGGGTATCTATTGTCTAGATTAATTCTTGACGTCATACACCCAATTTGTCGCTTGTTTGTCTGTGGTTGTCTCACATACATAGTAATAGTCTTCCCAAACGTCAGGATGACTAATTTGAAGCTTTCGATAAGTGATCTTTTTTGACTTTTCAATACACTCAAAGCTGTCACCTTGATCTTTTAAGGCAGAACCGTTTAAAAAACCACCGATACATAAAAACCGTGCCTGTTTTGCCATTTGTTACATCAACTTTTTAAATAATTTTTTCAATGTAGGGATTAAACGATTTATCAAGGTAAGTGTAAAGACAGAAGTCCATATCGTTTGTATATAAGTATCAAAATGGTAGGTCATCATCCAAGTCTGCAGGTTTTGATATGGCTTGAACCATATCTTTATCCCAATCATTAATATCCAATGGTTTTAATTTTTTATCCTCAGTAAATAAATTTCGTACAATTTTTATTTTTTTACCTTCTTTGTTTTCCCACACTTGAAACTCCTTATCACTCCTAAATAATTCAAACTGATATCCGAAAGCATTCAAAAGTGTATTCAATTCTTCTTCATTTGCAAAATAAACTCTAATATTCGTATTTATAGCTTTTCTGATAGCATTAAATACAGGATGATTAGAGAAAAGAATTTCATTTATTGCTTCATTGCCCTTTGACTTTTCATTTGTAAGATATGTCACAAGTTGTTTTAATGTTTTTGCTGTATCTTTTAATTCTTCAATAAGTTTAAAATCTTTTTGTTTTGAAACATCACTCAATAAACTTTGAAATAGACTTGCCCACTGTTCTTGAAGATAAGTAATAATGTCATTCGAAGTTTCAAAACCTGTATATTGATTATTAATTGGTAAAGCAAAAACTTCATCTAAAAACTTATAGATCCCGATATCATTTACCGCAGAGAATTTCATCAATTTTATAACTTCTTCATTATCTTTATTATGTTCATAAGTTTTATATTCATGTAAAACAGCTTTTTCAATAAAAATATATACTTGCTTTCCTTTTTCAAGAGCTACTTTTAACTCTTTTTGTGATATCGAATAACCACCACTTTCAAAAGCAGCGGAACCAAATCTCCCTCCAATAATCGAAATTAATATGTCACAATTATCTATTTCTTTATAACAATAATCTTCTAGCCTAGATAGATTTGAATATGGGATATGTCCTTTTTCATTTAAAATTGGATCATAATTTCTTTCTTTAATATAACGTTCAAGATCTGATCGAATATTTCTTAAATCATAATATGTTGAACTAATAAAAATTCTAGGTTTAGCCATTTTTTATTCAAAATCAATAAAATATATTGATTAATTTTAGTTATTATTCTGTATAAAAACAACATAAATAAAATAAGGGCCGATCGATCAGCCCTTATTTTCAACTACTTAATCAATTAAGACAATTGAGCAGCAGCAATTTTCTTCGTATCAACATTCGCAGCAGCGTCAGTATAGTCGCTCATTTTGTCGAAGCTTAAGTATTGATAGATGTCAGCTGACATGCTGTCAATTTGAGCTGCATACTGTTGGTATTCTTCTGGGCTTGGCAATTTACCAAGAACAGCAGCAACAGATGCAAGTTCAGCAGAAGCTAAGTAAACGTTCGCACCTTGACCTAGACGGTTCGGGAAGTTACGCGTAGACGTCGATACACAAGTCGTGTTCGGTGCTACACGTGCTTGGTTACCCATACACAATGAACAACCTGGCATTTCAGTACGCGCGCCAGCTTTACCATAGATGTTGTAGAAACCTTCTTCCATCAATTGACGCTCGTCCATACGCGTAGGCGGAGCAATCCACAAACGAGTTGAAAGTACGCCACCTGGAACTTTCTCTAACAACTTACCTGTTGCGCGGAAGTGACCGATGTTGGTCATACATGAACCAACGAATACTTCGTCAATTTTCACGCCTTGAACGTCAGAAAGAAGTTTAGCGTCATCTGGATCGTTCGGGCAGCAAAGAACAGGTTCTTTAATATCAACAAGATCGATTTCATACACTTTCGTGTATTCAGCATCAGCATCAGCTTTAAGAAGTGATGGATTTGCCAACCAGCCTTCCATATTCTCTACACGGCGCGCCATGGTACGAGCATCGCCATAACCTTCAGAGATCATCCACTTAAGCATAGTGATGTTTGAACGTAGGTATTCAGCCACTTTCTCTTCAGAAAGTGTAATTGAACAGCCCGCAGCAGAACGTTCAGCAGATGCATCAGACAATTCGAATGCTTGCTCAACAGTCAGGTCATTTTCCATTTCTGTTAAGTCGATCTCAAGGATACGACCAGAGAAAATGTTTTTCTTACCTTTCTTCTCTACAGTTAAGTCGCCTTGTTGAATCGCAACATAAGGAATTGCATGTACAAGATCACGTAATGTGATACCTGGTTGCATTTTACCTTTGAACTTCACAAGGATTGATTCAGGCATATCCAGTGGCATAACACCTGTTGCAGCAGCAAACGCCACAAGGCCAGAACCCGCTGGGAATGAAATACCTATAGGGAAACGAGTATGTGAGTCACCACCAGTACCGACTGTATCTGGCATAAGCATACGGTTTAACCACGAGTGAATAATACCGTCACCTGGGCGTAAAGATACACCACCACGGTTCATGATGAAATCAGGAAGCGTATGTTGCATCTGAACGTCAACTGGCTTTGGATAAGCCGCGGTGTGACAGAAAGACTGCATCACAAGATCCGCTGAGAAACCTAAGCAAGCCAAATCTTTCAATTCGTCACGCGTCATAGGACCAGTGGTATCTTGCGAACCAACTGTTGTCATACGTGGTTCACAGTAAGTACCTGGAAGTACGCCTTGACCTTCAGGAAGACCACAAGCGCGACCGACCATTTTCTGTGCTTGAGTGAAACCTTTGCCCGTTGCAGCAGGTTGAACTGGAACACGGAACAAAGTCGATACAGGCAGACCTAAAGCTTCACGCGCTTTAGTGGTCAAACCACGACCAACGATTAAGTTGATACGACCACCCGCACGCACTTCGTCTAGAAGTACTGGCGTTTTAAGTTCAGCTTCAGCAATAACCGCACCGTTTTTAGACGCAGAAACTTTCGCTGCAGCATGATCAATGTTTAGAACGATTTCATCGCCCATGTTCATGTTTGCAACATCAATCTCGATAGGTAACGCGCCTGCATCTTCCATAGTGTTGAAGAAAATCGGAGCGATTTTAGAACCTAGGCAGTAACCACCGTCTTTTTTGTTCGGGATGTGCGCAATGTCATCACCAAAGAACCAAAGCACAGAGTTTGTTGCAGATTTACGGCTTGAACCCGTACCGACAACGTCACCCACGTAAGCAACTTGATTGCCTTTAGCAACAAGTTCTTTAATTTGGTTCAATGGACCCACTTCACCCGGAACTTCTGGGTTAATACCGTCACGTACGTTTTTAAGCATTGCATTGGCATGCAATGGAATATCTGGACGGCTCCATGCATCTTGTGCAGGTGACAAGTCATCGGTGTTGGTTTCGCCAGTGACTTTGAAAACAGTCAATTTGATTTCAGAAGGTACGTCTGGACGGCTTGTGAACCATTCAGCATCAGCCCAAGACTGCATAACAGCCTGTGCGTTTGCGTTACCTGCTTTTGCTTTATCCGCAACATCATGGAACGCATCAAATACGAGTAGGGTTTTCTTCAATGCTTCAGCTGCAAGCTCAGAAAGCTCAGCGTCATCAAGAAGTGCAACCAAAGGTGCAACGTTATAACCACCAAGCATTGTGCCGAGTAAGTAAACCGCGCGTTCTTTCGTGATTAAAGGAGACGTTGCTTCGCCTTTTGCCAATGCAGCCAAGAAAGCAGCTTTTACATAAGCAGCTTGGTCAACACCAGCTGGAACACGATTTTCAAGCAAATCGACAAGGAATGCTTCCTCACCAGCGGGTGGGTTTTTTAATAATTCAACGAGGTCAGCTGTTTGAGCATCATCAAGTGGCTTCGGTGGGACTCCGAGTGCGGCACGTTCTGCAACGTGTTGGCGGTAAGCTTCTAGCACGGTGTTATTCCTCTTTTTAAAAAATTATTTGCAAATTCCTGCTTTATTAAGCCAAGCAAATAATATGGACAGCTAAATTTTACTAAAATTCCAGTTAAAAGTTAATGCAAGATGAGTGTTTCTTTGTGATGACCATTATTTTTTAACTAAATGATCTTCATATTGATTACTCTATGCTCAGATTGTCATTAAACCAATCAAATCTAGGCATTTTTTGCACTTTTAACGGACGTTTGAATATGAAAAAGGCAACCGAATGTTGCCTGATTGTGTGAGCGATGACTATTCCACCTTAGTGGACTGTAGTTTTTTCTAAATATTGCTGAAGGCTTTCGCGCGTACCTTCAAAACGAATCAATATTTCATCTTCATGCATCATACGATGTTCAGCACATGCAAAGCTAATTTTCACCTGATATATTTTTGCGTGCTCATTAATCATGTCCTCTATATAAACACGATCTCCTAAACTCAATACATAATGACTGCCATTGATGACCGCAATACCGTTTTCATCTTCAATCAGCAAATCTGCGTTATTCATATATGCGACGACTTCCATTGGCCCGCTCCTCAGTTTTTATTTTTTATCTTTTATTTATATATGCTTTTCCAAATAATGCATAACAGATAATTGTATTTAATTAATGCCATCCCTATTTATTTATGTCCCATGCTTAAATATTGAAAAAAATGATGCAATTTTCGGAAAACAAATACCTAGTTTTGTAAGTAACCAATATCGAAATTTATAAAGAAAATTGGATATAAAATAGTGCCATAAAAAGCTAAAAAAACCGTTCATTAGAACGGTTTGTAATCTGGTAATTTTTGCTGATCAAAGGGGGTCGCTAAACACTCATCTGTACTTTCTTTTTTAAATTGAGCCAATAATGCATCTCTGTCGACTTCAAGCTGTGCTTGAGGAAATGCATATACTTTAACAATTTGCTTATCAACAAAGGCTTTGGTGGTTGGATCGGTCAATTTATTGGCATGATCAATAGCTTCTTGTTGAGTAATGCCATTTTGACGATCTAATAAAATCGAACGTGCAGCATTGCCAATACTGGTGCAGTAACCGTGCCACTGTTCTTCAGGCGTGAGTGGTTTCTTCTCAGAGCAAGCACTCAAAACAATTGAAGTACCCAATACAGTCGCTAAGATGACTAACTTTTTCATAAAACTCTCCTCATCAAGCTATGATAATCAATCTTGAGCCAAATAAGTAAGCTCCTGCCCGAAAATAATCAAAAAGCCCGAATTCGGGCTTTGAGTTGTATCGCTAAGCGTTTAGAAAAGAGTAGACCATTAACCACAACTGGCTTGAATTACTTTTTGAGTTTTAGGATCAACCACAACCGTGACGCGATCACTTCGAAAATCCATAGTCACTGCTTGATTGGGCTGAACTAAACGAACAGTTTTGGCTTGCGTTTTCTGCTGAATTTGTGCTTCTGTCAGCCCTACCTGCCCAATCAGTCTTTTGGCTTCTTCTGCAATACAGTTAGCTTGACTGGCACGAAACAATGCCCACTCCTCTACCACCTCGCCATTGGCTAAATGGCAGTAGTCCACCTGACCATTGGCTTCATTTTTGATGGTTAATTTCCCACCTTGGCTGACACAGTACGCACTTGCAGGGTTTGGTGAACCCAGTTTAGGGCTGTGCTCTGCATCCGTTTGAGATGTGGTCGTACAGGCAGTCATCGCCATGCCCAGTAAACCGAATATCCATATCTTTTTCATCGTGATGTTTTCATTTAAAAAATAGGTAGTGCTAAATACCAACGTGTAATAATTCATTTATATATTTTAATATCAATAACTTATTATTTTTATCACGTCGTATTCATGCACTACCAAAAAATAATACCATAGCAAACTTGAGGCCTATTTTTGTCATTGATTTGAAAAAACTACGCATTATTTTTAAGTTGTAATGATGAATAAGAATTCAATATTAAAAAAGGCATCCACTTAAATTTAAGGGATGCCTTTTGATCCATACGATACTTTTAGACGTATTCAAAACAGTGCTTAGAAACGCCAGTTATAGAATACATCTATTGCACGTTCTAAAGATTGACTCGCTTCCAAGTATAAACGCTGATTCATTTGATAACGTAATGTGAGTTTATTAACAGGTGTAAATACCCCTACGCCATAACGAATATACAGATCAGGCGTCAGATAACCCGTCACACTGAGTTGCGTGTCATCCCCTGTACCTTGCGCATCCAGTGCCAAGCCACTTAAACCAAAGGTCTGCCCGATTTGATTGGTAAAGGCACGTGTGCCGCCTAAACCAAGACTGATCCCTGCGGCAGCAATAGTATTGTTCACATCGGATTTAAAGCCTTCAGAGCTACTGAGTGCACTTGAACCCTCATTAATACGGCCAGTAATGAGTGCATTCATCGCTTCTTGTTCAGACAGTCCGGCATCGTTATACACCTGAATATTGGGCGAACTGACAGTGCCTGTTACTCGCACGCCCACCGTACTGCCTGAAATATTTTTATTGGCATCCACATCTAGGGTTGGATTTGAAAGCGCGCCATTAAATCGTGCAATGGCACGGTTCAAATCTAAACGCTGTCCATAGGCTTCAATGGTGACTTTCTGACTGACACCGATTGCACCATTGGCTCTCATTGCAGTTTCTAGTCCGCGCTGTGACATATACACACGTCCAAGCAGTGGAATACGGCTGTTAAAGCCTTGGAAAATGACTTGATTGCCTAAGCTTAGTTCCACATCTGCACGAATATCCCATGGCTTAGCCGCTTTCAAAATAGCGAGTTGATTATCACCTTCGCGTACCACACGAACATCTGCTGAAACAGGAATAATCTTTGCGCTGGCCTCTGGCATGGAAATCAGTGCGCGTGGCACATCGACTTTACCATTTACACTAATACGCTTACTCATCGGTCGTGCATCGACTGAAATATCCGTATTTACAATTGCCGTGATTAAAGGCGCTTGACGAATCAGGAGATTTTTACCACTAAGATTCAACTGAATACGTGGGTCATTTTTCCAATCAATATTTCCGGTCAGTTTTGCCACACCCTGTCCACTGTTAAATGCGCCATTGATACTGGCTTCATTTTGACGAATAGATGAATAAAGCTCGACATTGGTGAAATTAATTGGCAATGAAATCATGCTGATCTCACCATTTTTTAAGCGCATTTCACCATTAAAGAGTGGTCGCGTTAATGTCCCGCTGATTTTTCCTGCTAGGGATAAATTACCTTCGAGCTTTCGTACATCTGCAATGAACGGCTTTAATATCTTCAGTTGAACCTGATTAAATGCAATTTCACCACGCATGGGTTTGGCATCAACAAAAGGATTAATCACCACATTGGCATAACCTGCCCCAACATTCGGTGCTTTCAAATCTGCACGCAACATCAATCCTTCTGGAACACTTTTGGCAATGACACTGGCTTCATCATAATTCATGGTTGAACTGATATCTTCAGGATTAACCGCAGACAAACCAATGACACCATTACGTGTCACCAATTTCGCATCAATAAGCGGCGTCTTACCTTGTGCCCAAGAGGCTTTAGCATAACCATTGAGTTTACCAGTAATCGCTAAACCTTCCGGCATAAAGGCTGAAAAATCAGCCAAATCAAGGTTACGCGTCACAAAGGAAGCATTGCCCTTGGTTTTACTCACTCTTGCTGGTTGATCTAGACACAACTGGCTTTCTTGACTCGACCAGCAGTGCTGACCCACATAGACTTCAGATTTCGCTGTGGTATAGATCACTGGCGCATTTTGTTGCTGCTTCAAATGTACACGGACTGAGTCAAACTCACCACGTTGAATCTGACCTAACCAATCATTTTGTGCATTAAAACCACCCGCGAGCTGTACATAAAACTTAGAAAAGTTGTTCCACGCTTGAACTTTAAGCACATGCGCTTTACGCGTTCCTGAGATGGCCACTTCACCATGTTGAATCTCACGGTTGCCACTTCTTAGATTGGCCATGCGTGCCGACAGCGTTGAAGGCACCGTTTCTGAGGTAGGCAGCTCACCTTTTAAACTGAGAGTTTTAATGCTGATTAAATCATTGAAACCAAAATTGTTGACCACTAAATTTGCCGTTGCAGATAAGCGCGGTTGCGATTGAAGGTTAATATAACCTTGGGCTTTACCGCGTAAGCCTGGATACACTTCAAACAACGCAGGTGCGTTAATGTTCACACGTAAATTCTGTGCATTGCCTGAAGCTTGCAACTGGTTTTGTGCATAAGATAAGAATAAATTATTGGCTTCAAACTGCTGGGGTAAAAAGCCCTTTTGATTAGAGTTGATGATTAAGGCTAAATTACCTTTGGCACGCAACGGTTTGTTATTAATTTTACCTGCAAGGTTTAAGCGCTCGATATTAATGCGCTTGAGGTTATCTGACCATACGCCTTGAGATTTGACATTTCCTGAGATCTCACCGCGTACGCTAGACACAAAATAATGCGGTTTAAAGCGAATGAGGGATGCGTTGACATCCCAGCCAATACCATTATTTAAATTCAATAAGCCATTGGCCGTAATCTGTCCTGCTGCTCCATTATGTTTAAACTCCGAAATTTGAATCCGCTGTGGTGTTCCCGCCACTCGTAATTTAAGCGTGCCATCACCTTGTGGTAACTGACTTGCATGTAATGCACCGTCATAGTTAACTGCAAAGCCTTTGAAACCACCACCCGCTTTTTCATCGTTAAACAGCAAGGCTGCCGTACTTTTACCTGTGAGTCGAACTGTTTCTTGTGTGGCTTGGTTGGCCATACGTCCAGTTAAATTAATCGCATTGAGCTGAATAATTTGCTGATTGGGTTTAGCATAACCATTGGCTTTGACTTGACCATTGAGTAAATTAATCGGTGCAGCGGGGCTAATCGACTGCGGATTAAAATCTTGGGCATTGAGTACTACATTCCACTTCAATTGACGTTTGTCATCTGGTAGTTCTAGTAAAGCATTGCCTGTTAATGAACCTTTCGCAGCCTGATAACGAAATGAAGGAACATGTAAATTGTTGCCTTTTAAATCCAGTTGCGCGACATATTGACCCGCAGGCAATGCCCCTTTCTCATTTGGACGAACCACGGTAGCCACTTGAATGTTTTGCTGACCTTCAACCAATGCCAGTTTCACTTGACCTGATTCACTACTGAGCCAGCCCACATACGGTACAGCACGATCAATATTATTCCATGCGACATCAAGCAACATTGGCTTTGGTTTTTTGCCGACCTGTTCAGCCTGATTGAGCATCAGCTTCCACGTTTCATATTGATCAAAATCAACATCTGCTCCGACAGTCATGCCATTTTTTAAAGCACCGGTTGAGGCAATATTGGCATCTAAACTTGGTGGGAGGAAATCACGCACCACTTGCGGAATTCGCTTATCTTTCGGGCTGATTTTATCTAAACGCCCTTTTAAATCCCAATGCACATGGTCTTGCCAGCTCACTAAGCCTGCAAGATTCACCGCACCGCCCATCACCTGACCATTTAGGTTACTAATATTAATTTGGTTGACTAAATCAGTATGAGCTAAAGCAGTATATTGACCTTCTGGAATACCTTTACCACTTATATCTGTATTGATATCGAGATCTAAGCGCTTAATATTTCCTTTAAATTTAGCAATACCTTGTTTAGACAGCAGCTCTTGCTCTAACAATAACGGCCAGTGATAATCTTTAAAATTCAATGCGCCGTTCATCGGCACTTGCGGGCGAACGGGATGCACCACGGCCCAACCTGTGAGCATATCCGGTGTACGCGTTGCGACGCCTGCGCGAATAGTGTCGAGTGAGCCACGTGCACTCAAATAAATATCATCAACATTAATACTTTTGAGTGAAGGAATTTTCACAATAGCATCGGCATGGAGCGGATACTTACCCTCAAATTTCATGTTACCTGTGGCATTTCGCACAGACAGATAGCCCATGTCCATTTGCGAATTTTCAAATTTAAGCTCAGTCCCCGACCACAGCGCATCATTTAAAATCACATCTTTAAAATCAACCTTAGTGGTTGAAGTCTGTACCTGTAATTTATCAATGGTGGCTTCATCGATCCTTAATACAAAAGGCAATTTAATTTCACTAAATTTAAACGCCTCATCACTTGGAGGAGATTTATTAATCACTCTCAGATTATTCACATCTGCATAACTTAAATGAATTTCTTTTTCTAATATTGCCCGCCACCCCAACAGCACATCGGCACGATCAATTTTGACATCGACGGCTTTGAGCGTGACCAGTACATTTTTTAAAACAATGCCTTTGAGTAAATTACCGCCTTCATATTCGTATTTAATAATCTGCTGGGTCGATAACACACGATCTAACAAGAACTTACTACCCTTATCTGTAGAAAACATCACGGCCAAAGCTGCGACCAAAAACACCAATAAAAAAGCCACCAACAACAAAATACTACGAACGACACGGCGTCGCTTTGGTGGTTGCGGTTTAGGAGTGGGTTGTTCTTGTTGTTCTACTTCAGCCATAAAATTTCCACAAAATAAAAACAGTTTAAATCGATTTTAGGGACTATTTACGCATCGATTAAAGTTGAGAGCCAATAAAGAAATGCAAACGAATCGGATGATCAGGATCTGAAACCCCAGAAGCCACATCTAAACGAATCGGGCCAATAGGTGAGTTCCAACGGACACCTAAACCTAAACTATATTCAGAGTCATTGCTAAATTTTTTATCATAAGCATTACCAAAGTCACTAAATACCGCTGCGCGCCAGCCTTCTTTAAATTGGTAATTGTATTCGAGCGTACCCACAGCGGTTGCCTGACCTCCGACTTTAAATCCTGATTCAATCGGTGACAGTCCTTTATAGTCGAAACCACGGATGCTTTGATCACCACCTGCAAAGAATCTTAAGTTATAAGGGACTTTTTCAAAGTCTTCGGTAAAGATATAACCAAGACTTAGCCCCCCAAAGAACTGATGATAATTATTACTGCCTAAAGAATATAAGCCCCTCCAATTGGTATTTAAAATCGCCATGTCTGCATCTGAGAACAGGCTTTCACTGCCGAGCTGAATTTTATAATTCTGTTTAAAACCACGGGTCGGGTTAATGCGCGTATCTGCGTTGGTTTTGGTCAGCTCATAGCCCAATAAAAGCGATTGCTGCTCTGAATTAGCGCCTGGTGCCAAAAATGCATCCGGAATATCATCAATATTAAAATCACCTTCAAAACCTTCAGAAACAGTAATGCGGTCCAGTCGATAACGTAAACCAAAAATATGCTGCCAATCACGGCGTGAACCTTTCACAATCCGATCGGCCCCGGCCACCGCAGATTCAACCAACAAATCTAAGCCATTACCGACTGAATCGCGTTCTTCACGCTCATAACCTCCGACCAAACTCACATAATCATTCAGTGGATGTTTATAAGGAATGTTATAGCGACCATCAATAGACTGACGAATTTGCGACAGCTCTAAGTTGGCATCAAAAGAATGACCACGGTCATTCACAATCGCACGGCGATATTGGCTTCTTAGGCGTACGCCAGTATCTGTGCCATAGCCCAAACCGGCTTCAACGCTATTTAACTTATCTGCATTTATGGTCACAATCACAGGAATAACTTTTTGCTCCCGCGCCTTCGCTTGTAAGCGCTCATTTTCCAATGTTTTTTCTTTGACTTTGCGCTGGGCTTCTGACAAATCCGGATCAATTTGCGCTTCACGCACCCCTGCGAACTGATTTTCATCAGCCACAGATTGAGACTCGACTTCTGTATCAGAAACCACTTTCTTGTTGTCTTGTGGCATCAATGCGTCAGCAGAAATCTTTTGCTGATCCACTAAGGCTTGTAAATCTGGTGCGAGTTCCAAAGGTTGAATAATCGGCTCAGGTTTAACTGCATCCACCAAGGTATAGTTAAAATAACGTGAGTTGGTCAGATTATTGGCCAAGCCATTGACACGCCATGCGGTGAAGTCAGCGCCTTCTTTCCAAGGTGCAAGTGTTCGTAGAATTTCTTCACGAATAGGTAAAGGCTTTGTCGGATCACTCATACGAAATTCAACATCACCTAGCTTATATCGCTCACCTGTTTCAAAGCGTAAATTGATATCGGCTTGATTTTGTGGTCGTGCCAACATCACATCATGCATGCGCCAATATGAATCAAAAAATCCGTTGTTACTGGCAGCATCGACTATGCGTGTTTTGGTGGTTTCATACAGACCGTGATTGAGTACATCACCTTCTTCTAAATCAGGTAATACCCGAATCACTTGGAACTGCGCCAATTTTTCACCTTCGCCAGTAAACTCAATATTTTGCTCACGTACAATAACAGGATCATTTGGCTTCACTAAAACCCGAACACGACTGTCGCTGACTTTTTCAAATTTAAATTCAGCATCATAATAACCTACAGCTTGAGCGGCCTGATTGGTTAATGATCTTAACTGGGGCACTGCAGAATTAAAGTCACCAAAGGATTCCTTTGTAAAGGCTGAAAGCTTCCCTTTGATATTCTCTGCTAAAGGTTTTGGAGCGCCTTCAACTTCAGCCGTAATACGAGGCACTTTTTCGACTTGATTAATGCGAGGTGGACGAACTTTATAAAACAGACGTTTAAATATATTCGGTTTTTCAGTGCTGGTCGGCTCAGCTAAACCTTGTGTCGCCAATGAACGTCCTGATTCATTTTCAGCAACCACAATTTTACTGTCAGCTTGAATACTCTGCATCAATTGATCGACATTAATGGGTGCTTGTACAATTTCATTGATGTCGTTTTGTGAGGTTTCAGGGACTTCAACATCAGGCGCTTGGGTTAAACCCGAACGAAAATTTTGCGCTTGAATTTTGGCGTCTTCGGCCACCTGCAAAATTTCATTTTCCATTGAGCGATCGACTGACTGCATGGGTAGGTCTTCTAAGTCTTCGAATTGGATTGGGATAAATTCTTGACCAGTAAAACCTTGTTCTTGTTGTTTAAGCATTTGGAGACTATCGAACTGCTGCTCGCTTGTATTTAGTTCAGCTATTTTTTCATCTAATTGTTCTATTTTTTCATTCGCCACGCCTTGCTGTTTAGCAGCAGCTTCTAAAGCGTCTTTGTTTTGTTCAATCGCACGCTCACTCGTCGCGGGTTGAATCTGCGTCGAACCGGCGTCAACATTTTCTGCGGCATACAATACAGGCGAAGTAAATACACTTAAAAAAACACTGGCGCACAACAATTTATTGATATCATTTATGTTAAATATGCTGTTCATACACTGCACAAGCATTGATTTTTTAAACTGAATTTTTTCTGGCATAATGCGCTCTAAACACTTTATATTTTAAGTCGAAAATACTGATCTAATTCAATTGAATTTTTAGTCCAAATTTCGAGTATTTTCAGAACTTTTCAGGATGAAAACATGATACATGATTTTGGGATATTGTTACTAAATCATCACATTTCTTAATAAATTTTAATGAAGTCTGCATACAATGGAAAAAAAAGAGCATCTACTTGGATCACGGCGTTTTCTTCCAGTGTTCCTCACCCAGTTTTTTGGAGCACTCAATGATAATGTCTTTAAGCAATCGCTACTTTTAGTCATTACTTATGGCTTAATTCAACAGCAGTCTGCAAGTATTAGTACACTTAACAATATGGCAGCTTTGTTATTTATTTTGCCATACTTCATTTTTTCTGCAACAGCAGGACAAATCGCAGACAAATATGAGCGCTCATTCCTCATTCGAAATATCAAACTGCTCGAAATTGTGATCATGCTCATTGGTAGTGCGGGCTTTATGCTGGGCAATTTGTGGCTGCTTTTAATCGCCTTATTCCTCATGGGAACGCACAGTACCTTCTTTGGTCCGATTAAATATGCCATTTTACCTGAAATCTTAAAGCCCCAAGAGCTGATGTCAGGGAATGCCTTGTTCCAGTCAGGAACATCAATTGCCATTTTAATCGGGATGATTTTGGGTGGGGTGGTGATTTCCAGTTCAGGCGGAAACTTGCTCTGGATCAGCATGACCGTGGTGGGCATTGCAGTGATTGGTTATTTGTGTAGCCGTTTTATTTTAAAGCAAACTGTTCGCACCCCTGAGCTAGAAGTCGATTGGAATGTGTTTAGAACCAGCTTCCAAACCCTCAAATATGCCAAAAGTTTACCTGTGGTTTTTACCATTTTGCTGGGTAACTCATGGTACTGGTTCTATGGGGCGACTTATCTGACTCAAATTCCACAGCTCACCCAACAAAACTTACATGGCAATGAAAATGTGGTGAGTTTATTGCTGACCTTTTTCTCTGTCGGTATTGGGGTCGGATCTTTGCTGTGCCGTAAGATTGGTGGCACTGAAGTCAATATCAAGATGGTGCCTATTGGTGCAATTGGGCTGACTGTTTTTGCTTTTTATTTGGCAGGGAGCCTTGCCTTTGTACCAGAGCGGACAGGTGATTTTATTGGCATTGCGCAAATGTTTAGTTCGGGAATGAGCTACTATCATGTCATGATTGCCGTGACCTTACTCGGTATTAGCGGTGGTTTTTATATCGTTCCGCTTTATGCCATGATGCAGGCTTACTCGCCTCGTTCACACCGTGCACGAGTGGTGGCGGCCAATAATATTTTAAATGCCGTATTCATGGTCTCTTCTGCGATCTTCTCCATCATCATCTTGAGTATACTCAAGATTGATATCAAAATTCTGTTTAGCATTACCGCTGTGTTCAGTGCCATTTTTACCTTTTGGCTCTTACGCAGTTTAAAACCCAAGCTTAAAAATGCACACATTGCTTTAGAGGATTAATCTTATGCGTCAATACACGGGCTTAGACAAATTTATTCATTCTTTTGATCAAGCGCTACGTAGTCTTGTACCAGGTACAACCTCTGCTCAGCGTGTCAATCCAGGCAGTGATGCAACCACCCATTTGGGCGTCAGTGAAGCGCGCCATGTGGCAGGCTTAATGCGAGTCAACCATGCGGGTGAGGTGTGTGCTCAAGCGCTTTATCACGGGCAAGCTTTGACGGCAAAACTTCCAAATGTACGCCGTGAAATGGAGCATGCCGCAATAGAAGAACAAGACCATTTGGCATGGTGCGAAGACCGTTTAAAAGAGCTCGATAGTCATACCAGTTTATTAAATCCAGTCTGGTACGGTTTGTCTTTTGGCATGGGTGCTATTGCCGGTATTGCAGGCGATAAATACAGTTTGGGCTTTGTGGCAGAAACTGAACGTCAAGTAAGTATGCATTTACAGCATCACATTACTCAGCTTCCTGAGCAAGATGATCGTTCACGTAAAATCTTGCTGCAAATGAATGAAGATGAATTACAGCACCGTGATACGGCACTAAATGCAGGTGGAGTTGAACTTCCTGTCCCTGTTAAAATTACCATGACTGCCATTTCGAAACTGATGACCAAAACCAGTTACTACATCTAAAGCTGTATATGGAAAATAAAAAAAGACCTAAATTTGCTTTAGGTCTTTTTTATAAATTCAATACTTGCTCAATCGATTCGACCTAAAGGTGAATATCTTTGCCTTTTAAGTTTTCATAAAAAACTTGGCGAATCCATTGATGACTTTTCTGATTATGATTAGAGATATACCAAAACTGTTTAATCGAATAGGTCGGAAAATCTTCAGGCAATTCTAAAATTTGTAAATTACCCCGTGCCAAAAGCACTTCGCTTAAATAAAACGGTACAGTCGCAATCGCATCCGACTGTTGCACCACTAGACCCACACCCAAATAACTGGGTAGTGTCATCACTTTGTTGCGCTTTGACCACAGCTCTCCAATATGATTTTCAAATGAAAAGTGCCCTGCACCGACCTCAACATCAATATGCTTTTCACTTAAATATTGATCCAAAGTGATTTTGGAATTTTTTAAGCGTGGGTGATCTTTTGCCGCAATCACAATAAAGTATTGTTCAAACAGCTTCTGTTGATAAAAATAGTCATCCAGTTGGTCATAATAGCCCACGATCAAATCCAGCGTGCCATTTTTCAGTAGCTCTAAACTTTTGACCTTAATCGCATGAACATTGAGCTGAACTTGCGGTGCATGATTTTTTAAATACGATGAAATTTGCGGAAGTAGCACCAAATGGGCGACATCAGTCATGGCAATATTATAAATTTTCTGCGAATCAAAGTGATTGAACTGTTCTTTATGCTGACAAATTGCTTCGTAATTATTCAACAAATCCGATATAAGCGGAAATAGCTGGATCGAAAGTTCCGTGGGACGCATTTCATTTTCAACGCGAATAAACAAAGGATCGACGTAATATTTTCGAAGCTTGTTGAGCAAATTACTCACCGCAGGCTGACTCATACCCAGTTGGCTTGCAGCCACAGATACATTCTTCAATTTATACACATATAAGAAAACTTTTAGAATCTTAATGTCGATCTCAACCACAAATACTTCCTAAAATAGATAAGAACTCAATACCAGAACAATGAACAAAAAAGGCGATGTACAACGACCACGCCTTTTCACTTTTTAACACATTTGAGATGATTTAAACGGAATTTTTTTTATTTTAAATGCGCCAATCACATCCTTTTGAATGGATACGCATCATCAATCAACTTGATCTCAGCTCAAGGTTTTTCTGAACCACAGGATAACTTAAATCCGTTTCAAACCATTCAGACGCCCACACATCATGAAGTGGAATTTTAACATCTACTGCTAAGGGCATTTTCTTTGGATTAAACTGCATATGCGCCAAGTCATGCCCAACAGCAATTAAATCGACATCCAAAGAAATCTGATGCGAAGGACGAATTCGCCCTGAATCCTGCTCCATTTTCTTTAAGCGTTGAATCATTTCACGCTCTGAACATCTACTTTTCAATAAACACGCCGCATTCCAATAGTCTGCGCCTACGCCATCTCGACATGGAATGAGATAAATGGGGGAAAAATCAACATCGCCCCACTGCTGGATGGTTTGGAATGCACGGTGAAAATGTTGCTCAGGTGAATGATTACTCGCCAGTGCGAGGGCGAAAATCTTTGCGGTGTCGTTCAAGACGAATTCCTACTGAATTTGCTTGCGCGATAATGGCAGGCTTCCGGATCGTAATCATAATAGATTCTATGGCATCAAAGGTAGTAAAAAGCGTGTTCAGTACCAGTTTTGCTGCATGTTCAATCAATTCAGGTTGTGCATCTTGAATTACTTTTGCCGAAACTTCACAAATCTCGGCATAATTTAAAGTATCTGCCAAAACATCTGAGTTTGACGCCTGCTCTAAATCCGTATTGATCATCAGATCCAACATCAACGGTTGAATAATTTGACGTTCCCAGTCAAAGCATCCAACCACGGTCTCTACCTTTAAGCCTTCAATAATGATGGCGTCCATAATTTCACTCTTAGGTTAAAATAATCCCCCTACATCCCCCTTTAAAAAGGAGGACTGCCCCTTCCATAAAATGCAATATTGACGCCTCCCTTTACAAAGGAAGGCTGAGAGGGACTAAAAATAGGGATTAAAAAATAATAAATTAACTTTTTAACAAAGATGCAGGATCCATGCTTTGAACCATTTGCAAACGTTGATCTGCATAAATATCCGTATACGGCGCAAGAATACGCATGAAGCGATCAAAATACAGCATTTGTTTAAACAACAAGGCAAAGTCACGCGGGAAACGAATACCATGACGCTCACCGACTCCGACCATATCCATCATGATGTCATTTAAATCGGCAGGATTGGTCGACAAGATTTGCTGTGGATCTGCCATGAGCACACCGCTAAATAAGCGTTCTAAATCAGCGGCAAGGACTTGGGTATCTACTTTATGGTCAGTCATGCCCATACCCAGCATATTTTCAGCCATCAGTAGATAATCCGTTTTCTGTAGCGCGTCCATAAATGCGATACATGCTGTCCACACTTCAGGTTTAAGTTGACCTACGATTCCGAAATCGATAAAGCCGACACGACCATCCTCTAATAGCATTAGATTGCCTGCATGTAGGTCCGCATGGAAGCTTTCACACATCATCAGGCTACCAAACCACGTATTCATCGCAGTAATCAGCACTTGTGTTGGGTCTTTAGAGACTTTCTTGACCACTTCAAAATCAGTGAGAGGCACACCGTAAAAGCGCTGCATGGTCAACACACGGCGGGTTGAATGCTGGTGATATACTTTAGGTGCCACCGCGTTATTGTTTTGGGTCACATTCAAATAATTCGAGAAATCATCGATATTTTTAGCTTCTTCAATGAAATCAACTTCACGAACCATGCGGTTTTTAATTTCTTCAACAATATCTGCAAGTGAAGCAAACTTCACTTTCGGTACTGCTTTTTCTAAAATTTTGGTTGCCCAATGTAGAACGTTCAAATCTGTATAGAGAATAGTTTCTACACCCGGTTTTTGAACCTTGATCACAACGTCTTCACCGCTGACCAATTTTGCTGCATGAACTTGAGCAATTGAAGCGGATGCAAGTGGAGTCTCATCGATTGAAGCAAAAATTTCAGCTAAATCACGACCTGCAAACTCAGAAGCTAAAACACTTTCAATATAACTAAACGGCAGTTTTGGCGTTTGATCTAGACAGCCTTGAAACTCTTCAACATATTCACGTGGAAAAAGCGACGGTGTACTGGCAATAAATTGTCCGAGTTTGATATAGGTTGAACCTAAAGACTCAAAAGTTTCACGCATCAGTTTGGGATTACTGGGTTTTTCTGTTGCATATTTTATGCCTGCGCGAGCAGCAATCACGGCAGTTTCCCCAACTCGGGCAACTGAACGTAGTCCATCTAACCAAATATTGTTTTTCATAATGTCTGAATAGAATTAAGTTAGCTTGAGTGTAGCAAATTAATCGGCATCTGCGGATTGTCTTGCCTGACAGATTGGACAATCTGTATCAATTTCAAAGGCTAAAATTCGTTGTTTCATTGTTAATCCATCCCAAAGCAGCACTTTTTGCTTGAGCGGTGTCAGGTTTAAACCCAAATACAACAGCGCATGATGTGCCTGTAGACTTGCCATCACGTTTGGCGTGGTTGCCAGCACCCCAGAATCTGCACAGCGCAGACCTTCATTGGCATGTTGTTGTTTGGGAAATAAACACTCATAACAGGCTGAATTGCCTTCTAGCATAAACATTTGCCCTTGAAAGCCAATGGCCGAGGCACTGATCAGCGAAACGTTGTTCGCTTTACAGGTTTCATTAACCAAATAACGTGTCTCGAAGTTATCACAGCCGTCTAGAACTAAATCTTGCGCTGAAATAAGCACTTCTACGTTGCTTAGGTCAAGCTGATCAGTATGACTTTCCACACGAATATACGGATTAATCTGTCTGAGTCGTTTTGCCAAAATTTCAGATTTATAAAATCCAAGATCTGACGCTGTATAGGCGATTTGACGTTGTAAATTGCTGATCTCAATACTATCTGCATCAATCAACGTTATTTGACCGACACCTGCACGAGCCAATAGCTCGGCAGTTGTGCAACCAATCCCCCCACAGCCCACAATCAGTACATTGCTAAGTTTGAGCTTTTCTTGGGCCTCAATATCCCAACCTTCGAGTAAGATTTGACGGGAATAAAGCTGTAGTTCAGCGTTTGAGAGTTCCAGTTCTGCGTCTTCTATATCCATCATTTTTAAATCAAATATGACCTATGCTTATTTACAGAGTATAAAGCTTATTTCTTGAATTTATTTTATTGTTGTTTTAATAAGATAAATTTGAGCCGCAGGCTTTGCATCAGCAAAGTACAGGACTGAGTAAGTATTTATGGCTACCCTATAACAAAGCCATTTTTATTGTAGAGAACGAGTTAATCTACATTGCCCCTTTTTTACCCTTTAAAATCATTGAGCTCCACGCTCATGATCAGATTTTAATTAAATTTTTTAAAACCATTACTCAGTATGAGATACGCGCCAGTGTTATTTGCAACTGTTCGAGTCAGTCTCAATTGAATAATTAAAGTTTCTGCGCGTTTTCTTTTAGATGGCTCAAGCCGACGAGTTTTGCAATTGACAATGGTTTTGGTTACTTTTGCCGAAACAAAAGTAACCAGAAAATTTGGACTTTTATTCAGTATAAGTGTCAGCGGATCGTCAAAATTCCACTTAGGCTATTTATTTCGCTGCCATTCGAATTCCACCATCTAAACGAATCACTTCACCATTTAAATAGGCATTTTCACAAATATGACCGACTAAATGCGCAAATTCCTCAGGCTTTGCCAAACGCGGCGGAAACGGTACCATTTGTCCTAAGGAATCTTGAACATTTTGTGGCAACCCTTTGAGCATAGGGGTTTCCATAATCCCTGGAGCAATGGTCATGACCCGTATGCCATTTCGTGCCAGCTCACGTGCCAAAGGCAAAGTCATCGCCACTACGGCACCTTTCGACGCAGCATAAGCAGTTTGCCCAATTTGCCCATCAAAAGCTGCGACCGATGCGGTATTTACAATCACACCGCGCTCTTCCTCACCGGCTTGCAGCTCATATTTTGCAATGAGTTCTGCGGCGAAGCGAAGCATATTGAATGTGCCTGTGACATTGATGTTGAGTACTTTTTGAAACAGTGCCAACTCATGTAAACCATCACGACCCAACACCTTCGCGGAAGGCCCAACCCCTGCACAGTTGATCAAACCATTCAGCTGACCAAAGTCTTGTTCAACTTGTTTAAAAAAGGCTTCAACGGCCGACTCATTGGTCACGTCTAAAGCGACAAATTGAGATTGACTACCTAACTGTTGTTCTAAGGCTTCGCCGAGGGTTTGATTCATGTCAACCATAATCACCCGCGCACCTTGATTCACCAAGTAGCTTGCCGTAGCCGCGCCTAAACCTGATGCACCACCGGTGACCACAAATACTTTTCCACTGATCTTCATATCACATTCCTGTTGATTATTTTCATGTTCATTTTTAATGTTGATTTTTTTAAAATATCTACTCTTTTGAAACAGCAGAGTTAACACAGCTTAACTTGAACATGGCTTAAGTATAATGTCCAAAATTTGCATTTTCACTGGCGAATTTGAACCATTACGTCGGTGAAATTACATAAGGAAAAAATCACTCTGCATTCAAGACACTCAATATAGCAAAGAAATCCGTTGTATTGCATTGGGGCATCTTGCAACACTCTGTGTGTAGTAAAGAGTGCGATAGTCGATAATACATCCCCCACTCTAAAACCAACTCATTTCGCTAGGTTTATCACATTGCCCAGAATGTGCAGCACTTAAACATGATTCAGATGACCAAGTCCGACTGGATGAACAGATTCAATATGACAAAGCTGAACACTATTCATCGTTTGATGCCCATTCATTTACCCTACAGCGATTTAAATCTACTGATTAAGCAATCGAATAGATCATGGAAATAGTGAATGGATGAATATACAAGCCCTTGCCAAAGAACTTAACGGGTCTCAAGATACCGATTAATAGCGTTTAAAAATAAATATTTATCGAAGAATTAAAATAAAGTGCGCAGATAAACCGCGATTGCATATCTCAGTAAAAACTCTAAATCGTTGCAATAAGATCAGCGACCAACTCAGTGTTCATGACGCCCGTGTCTTTCCCCTTCATTTGAAAAAATGGAGAAGCAAAGTCTAAGTGGGTATCGATTTTTCCGAAAAAATGAGACTGATCAGTCACCTAATACAGATTCAAATTAAGTCATTTATTTAGTGTTGAATATTTAAAAAAAGGTGTAGTTACTCGTTAAATGAGCAACACGACTCATCTGAATAAAATTGCACCCATTCTAATTTTAGGTTATTTTTCACCCAATTTATTGCGCTTTGCAATCTCAACTCTCCCCCACGCTTGTTAAATCAGCTATAGGTTTTATTATGCTTAAGATGATTGATGTACTTGAACAACATCTGGTACAAAACTTTAAATATGCGCTTACGTCATCTACTTCCAATTTCGATGACCAACTCAGTCAAGGCATTTTAAATGCACCTGAGCTACAACTTCATCATGCACTGAGCTCATTTTTACTTGAACATAATCCACTTGAAGTGGCTCATGCGCTGGATATTAGCCCTGAGCGTATTCAAGCGATTCAATCTGGTGCTGCGCTCAGCCATGAAAATATCAACGATACCGCTAAGGTGGTTTCGCTCTGTCTTGCACTTGAAACAGACACTTTAGCCCAAGTAGATATTGCGGACAGTTTGCAAGATTACCCTATCTAAGGTTTTTTACATTCGTTTTAACCATGACTACATTGCAATGAAAAAGCGACTATTCAATAGTCGCTTTTTTCCAATCTTAAATCTCGATTGTGTAGGCTTTCAAATCTGACTACGCATCATCTATACCCATCATCTCTGTGAGACTAAGATTCGGTATAACGCACTCGTTATCAGTCATACGTATAAAGTACGCTTCATAAAGCTTTTTCCCAAAAAGGATGCTCTAAAAACCTTTCTCTATACACTTTTTTATAGAAGACTATTTTCTATACAACACTATGCTCTATAAACAATGCATCGACCACCGACGCAATTTGCCTATCTATCCATTCAAAATTGGGTTCAAGGCGATGATTAAAATAGGATTCATTTTCTAAGCTTGACATTGAAGATTTGATCAAAAATGCCGTCGATTGATGGCATTTTTGGGTGCTTTTCTTTAATCAAAGCTTAATTCGGCCACTGACCCAAGGTCACACGGTCATTACCACCGTAGTCTTTGACGGTACGAATCTTTTTGAAATGCGCATCTTTAAAGATTTTTTGCACCGCATCGGATTGATCATAACCATGTTCAATCACGATCCAGCCTTTTGCTGTGAGGAGCTTTTTACCCTGCTGTACAATATGCTCAATATCTGCCAAACCATGCTTATCAGACACCAAAGCTCGCTTTGGCTCAGATGCAAGGCCTTTCATATGTTTGTCATTTTCTGCGATATAAGGTGGATTAGACACAATCACGTCAAAGAATTGATTACGCTCTAAAGCCTTAAACCATGAGCCACAGGCAAATTTCACATGATTTAAATCATGCTTTTCTGCATTAAACTTCGCCACTTCAAGCGTCGGCGCGTAAATGTCCGTTGCGGTCATGCTCCAGTCTGGGCGTTCACTGGCAAGCGAGAGTGCAATTGCACCAGTACCGGTACCCAAATCGACCACGCGAGCATCTCTAGGTAGATCCAAACGCAGTACCGTTTCAACTAAAATTTCAGTATCCGGACGGGGTACCAGAGTATCTTTGGTCACTTTCAAATCTAAAGTCCAAAACGGCTGAGAACCGGTGACATAAGCCAAAGGTTCACCCGCTTCGATACGTTTTAGCGCTGCAACATAGTCTCGCTCTTGTTCTGCAGTCAGCTCTTGCGATTTTTTCATGACCAAATCAAATGAATCAATTTTGGTGATGTGTTCAAGCAGCCATTCATTTTCTTGACGCTCGTAACTTTCTACTTCACCACGTAAGGCCAAAGCCTGTCCAATATTCATTATCCACCATTCTGCGTTGCGAGCATTGCTAACATATCTGCTTGATATTCACGATGTAAACTGTCAAGTAATTCAGTTAAATCACCTTCCATCACGGCGTCTAACTTATATAAGGTTAAGTTAATACGGTGATCGGTCATACGACCTTGCGGATAGTTATAAGTACGAATACGTTCAGAACGATCACCAGAACCGACCAAATCACGGCGCATCTCTGAGGTTGCAGCATCAGCGGCGGCACGTTTGGCATTTTCTAAACGCGATGCAAGCAGTGCCAAAGCTTTGGCTTTGTTTTTATGCTGTGAACGTTCGTCCTGGCATTCAACCACAGTCCCTGTCGGTAAATGGGTAATACGTACCGCAGAGTCGGTTTTGTTAATGTGCTGACCACCCGCGCCTGACGCACGGTAAGTATCAATACGTAAATCCGATGAATTAATTTCAACCGTGGTATCGACATCCACTTCAGGCAAAATTGCAACAGTACAGGCAGAGGTATGGACACGCCCTTGCGACTCAGTTGCAGGTACACGCTGGACACGATGCGCGCCACTTTCAAACTTCAAGCGACCATAGACACCTTCGCCACTGACCAAACAAATCACTTCTTTATAACCGCCGTGCTCCCCTTCATTTTCAGAAAGCACTTCTATACGCCAGCCTTGGGTTTCAGCAAATTTGCTGTACATACGGTATAAATCACCTGCGAATATTGCAGCTTCATCCCCACCCGTTCCTGCACGTACCTCCAAATAAGCCGAGTTGGCATCATTTGGATCTTTTGGAATCATCAGGATATTTAAATCCGCTTCAAGACTTGCAATTAAAGCTTTATTTTCTTTAATTTCTTCAACCGCCATTTCCTTAAAATCAGGATCTGAGAGCATTTCACTTGCAGTTTCAATATCTTGTTCAGCTTGAAGGTACTTTTTCCATACCGACGTGATTTCAGTTAAATCACTGTGTTCACGTGATAAATTACGAAAACGTTTATTGTCTGAAATAACTTCAATATCAGCCAATAACGCTTCTAACTCTTCGTGACGATCACACAATTGGTCTAATCGTAAACGTAACGATTCTTTCATTTTAAATAGGATCTCAAGCTAAGACTCAATCCAACCCGACCGTCTCATTCAACAGCAGCGATGGCAAGTCAATTCTAAATTGAGCTTAGTTTAACGGCTTACACCTTTAAATAACATATCTAGTGGGTATTCAAGTTCAATCAAAAGGCAAAACTTCAAGAATGTCTAAATTTTGCTTATTTTTAATCATTTCATATGCAAACCTTTCATAGGAAAACCTTAGCATCCTTATAGGATTTAGCCCCACTTTCAATAATCGAAGGATTGAGCTTAGCTTTAGACGTTAAACATGATGGATGATTCAGATTTGATTTTAATACGTCCCATCACGCCACTTGCTCAACATTTTTCTGATTCAATTTTCATTCACATTACAATCATCTTCATGATTTATACTTATTCAGCATCATTTAGAGGCTTTATTAGACAGTTGTAATATAAACACTACACTAGGATACGAAACAGTAAAACTCGGCACTCGCTTCTCCATATTTTCGGTCAGTGTTTTTGTTACATTTGCTTCATCGAAATAATACTGGTCCGGCTGTTTTGGACATGGAGTTAAAAATGAAATTGAATACTTTATTGATCTCAGCAACATTAGCGACTGCGTCTATGTTCACCGTATCTGCGCATGCAGACAGTACAGCACGTGTTGCTGCTGCCAGTGCTTTAGGCAGTGTTGCAGGTACAGCGCTTGGTAAGAATATGGGTGGCAATACTGGCGCAACCATTGGTGCAGCGTTAGGCGGTGCAGGTGGTGCAGCAGTGGCAAGTAACAAGCGTAACCGTACAGAGTCTGCAATTGGTGGTGCTTTAGGTGGCGGTGCAGGTTATACCGTCGGTAAAAGTATGGGTGGTTCAAACGGTGGTTACATCGGTTCTGCTTTAGGTGCGGCAGGTGGTGCGGCACTGGGTAATAAAATCTCAAAAGACAAAGTTTCTGACTCTCGTCAAGATCGCAAATGGAAGAAAAAACGTAATCGTCGTTAATTCTCAAAGCTTCATCTTTTCAAGCAATCTTAAAAGCACCGTTAGGTGCTTTTTTGTGCTTCATGATTTAATCTCATTTCACTTGCTTGATTGAATATAAATATACCGCTTGCCTAATTAGAATTTTCACTCATTTGGGATTTATTAAGTACCTTAAAAATTAAAAGTCATGCCTGCTCAAATTTTAGCCGAAACAAGAACTTCAACATACTGAAGTCCTACTTTTCCAATTCCGACCAAACTACGTTTGCCCTTTAATGACCACATAAAATAATGAATGAATCTTGAAGAAAAAAATACACATTCAGCACACTCCCTCCACGCTGCTTGATCAATGCTTATTTATATTCAATCTATCCAATAAATATAGCTTCGTTCAGGAGTCGGTCATGAAATTTAATTCAATCGTATTAGCAGCCGTGGTTGCAACCGCAGGAATTACCACAGCCCAAGCAGATAACAACACTCACGTTGCGCTTACCTCAGCTCTTGGTGGCGTGGTCGGTGCTGCTATTGGACAAAAAATGGGTGGCTCTACCGGTGCAATGGTCGGTTCCGCACTCGGCGGTGCAGGTGGTGCAGCTGCATCTGCCAGCAAACGTGACCGTAATGGCGCAGCGATTGGTGCAGCACTCGGCGGTGTCGGTGGTTATACGGTCGGTCGTAACATGGGCGGTACCAATGGCGGATATGCGGGTGCTGCGCTTGGTTCAGCGGGTGGTTCAGTTTTAGGCAAGAAAGTCTCTGAAGATCGTCGCTATGATGATGGTTATGATGACCGCTATGACCGTGACAGTCGTTATAACGATCGTTATGACCGTCGTAGCAGTGGCTATCGTAACAACAACTATCGTTATAATGATCGTAACTACCGTTCTGATAACGGTCGTCATTTGGGTTGGTCTAAAAACGGAAAACGCTAATCTAAGCCAAAAATTGATTAATTTTAAAAGCGCTTTTGTTTAAAAGTTGAGAGAGCAAAAGCACCTACGGGTGCTTTTTTGATTTGAAAATTATTTTAATTCAACGCGCTTTATCTTATCGTTTTCTTATATCGATTTTTTTCAATATACAAGATTATGATAAAGTCGTATGATCAATTCAAACCCGTTGAATGAGACATGCAATGCGTACTTTAAAAGACATTAAGTTTTCAGTATTAGAACTCGCCCCTGTTCGTGATGACAAAACCGTCGAATTTTCACTCAAGCACGCTTTAGAACTTGCTCAACATATTGAAAAACTAGGTTATGAACGTCTATGGCTCGCTGAACATCACAATATGGATGGTATCGCCAGTTCAGCTACCGCTGTGTTGCTTGGCTATTTGCTTGCCAATACGCAAACATTAAAACTGGGTTCAGGTGGCATTATGTTACCCAACCATGCGCCACTAGTGGTCGCTGAGCAGTTTGGTACACTTGCAACACTTTATCCAAACCGTGTTGAATTAGGGCTTGGACGCGCACCCGGTACAGATCAAGTCACCATGCGTGCTTTACGCCGTGGACGCCAAGAAACGGAAGAACAATTTCCACAGGATGTACTCGAAATTTTGAGTTATGTCGGAGATGCAAAGCCGAATCAAAGTATTACAGCAACCCCGGGGCAAGGTACGCACGTTCCAGTCTGGTTACTCGGTTCGAGCCTGTTTAGTGCACAGCTTGCGGCCAAACTTGGTTTACCCTACTCTTTCGCTTCACACTTTGCGCCGCGTATGCTCGGTCAAGCGATTCAGCTGTATCGTGAAAACTTTGAACCGTCTATTTACTTAGATCAACCTTATGTGTCTATGGGCGTACCTACAGCCATTGCAGAGACCGATGAAGAAGCTGAATACTTGGCCACCAGTGCGTATCAACGGGTCTTAGGTTTAATGCGCGGTGAAAGTCTAAAACTCAAAGCCCCTGTTGCAAATATACAAGTGCATTGGTCAGCTGCCGAAAAAATGTCGGTGGATAATTTCTTTGCGATGGCGCAGATTGGTTCGCCTGAAACCGTGAAAATGGGGCTTGAACAACTCCTCATTCCTTATGATGTGGATGAGTTTATTTTCACCTGTGATATTTATGATACGCAAAAACGTATTCGTAACTTTGAGTTACTCATGCAACTGAAAAACGCGGACTGAAGCCAAAACTGTCATGCCGTAAATATTCACAAGCCCTTTTCATTTAAAGGGCTTTTTAATTGAATCTTACATTTTAAATTTCAGCAAATACAATTACCTAAACAAGAAAAACTAAAGATCTCATCATTAAAATCAAAGCTTGTAAGAAATGGACCTGAATAATAAGAGGACGAGAACCATCATTTGAGTTAGCACACCAAACCTAAAGCTCAAGTCCTGATGTTCATTAGTACCGAATTATTCTGCTTAATTGATGATTTCTTTCTTAAATTTGAAGCAAATTATTGGAAATTTCTCAAACAAAGTCGTCAATCTATCAGAATTCGACCAACCCAACTGAGTCTCTCAGAAATTACTTTTATAGCCATTTGGTATAAGTGTTCTCACTTCAATAATTTCAAAGCATTCTTTTCATGGTTGAAGCAGGATAAAAATTCATTTATTTAAAAGCTTACCTTGTTATCAACGAATGATTCACCTCATCAATATGCATCAATTAGCACTACATGCTTTACACATGGCTGCAATGAAAAGCCAACTTAGCCAATACTTATGGGTTGATTCAACCACTTCCGGTCTGCAAAAATCAACGGATTCAACGTCATAAATCTCTAGCCAAAATTGCATCTCGCGGTAAAATTTCGATGGGGTGGTTTTATGGTTATAAATTACATATGCAATAAATCAATTGGGTGAAATCGCTTGTTCTGCTTTATCTAATGGACTTGTGAGTGACATCAAAATGGTTGAGCATTTGGTTGAAGACTTAGAAGCAAAGCTTTATGCCGATCGTGGTGATATCAGCCAAGACTTAAAAAGCAGATTAAAAGATCAAGGTATTGATTTGATAACCTATCATCGAAAGAGCATGTCATCGAAAGAACATGAAGCAGGTTCAACTCTGTGCAGCAGATGAATATCACTTGAAACAGCGCAATAAAATAGAAACGCTATTCAGCGTATTAAAAGGACAATACAACTTAGTGACGAATAAAGCGCGTAGTATTCATGGATTTCTAAGTGGAATTTACGCATCGTTATGCGCATATCAACTCACCCATCGAAATAAGCCAAAAATTCAGATTATGGAACCATTGGCTTAAGCAGGATTCGGGGGAATACTAAAATCTCAAAAAGCACTTCCCCCATTGCGATGATCTCTTTGGAAATGAGATGAATCTTGTCATCTTTAAAATCCTGTACCCCATATTTGAAATATGAATTTCAGACATGTGCAAGTTGAATACGTTACAATAATGCATCCTTTATCATTTTTTAGGTTGTTACTGTGAAGTGGTTACAAATCCATATTACTGTCGATCAAGCGCAAGTTGATTTTACTGAAACATTGTTATTGTCCTTGGGCGCAGTTAGCGTCACTTTAGACGATGCTGAAGATCAGGCCTTGCTTGAACCACTTCCCGGTGAAACACCGCTTTGGAACAAAGTGATTGTCACTGGTATTTACGCGCAAGAGGATGGCGAAGAAATTGATGTGGCTGCTTTAGAAGCCTTTATTCAACAGCAAATGCCAGATGCTCCTCTTCGTAGCGCGCTGATGGAAGACCAAGCATGGGAACGCACATGGATGGATGCTTATGAACCCATTCAAATTGGAGAAAAGTTTTGGATTGTTCCAGAATGGATACAAGCGCCTGAACCTGATGCGGTAAACATAAAACTGGATCCAGGTTTAGCATTTGGTACGGGTAACCATGCTTCTACCTTCTTGTGTTTACAATGGCTAGGTAAAACAGATGTAAAAGACAAAATCGTGATCGATTATGGTTGTGGTTCAGGTATTTTGGGCGTAGCGGCACTGCTCTTAGGTGCTAAAAAAGTCTACGCAACCGATATTGATCCCCAAGCCGTTCTTGCAACGCAGCAAAATGCTGAACTTAATGGCGTGCTTGAAAATCTGTATGTCGGCTTACCCGAAGAATTCAATGCTGAATTTGCACATCAAAAAGCAGATGTGTTTGTGGCAAACATTTTGGCAGGTCCATTGATGGCACTCGCGTCTGAATTCTCAACATTGGTTAAATCTGAGGGTGAGTTCGCACTTGCGGGTGTAATAGACGAGCAAGTTGATGATGTTTCTCGTGTTTATTCTGAATTTTTTGATATATTAGAAGTAGAGAAACGCGACGAAAACTGGTGTCGTATTTCAGGGAAACGCCACACGATATCATAGAGCCTGATTTAACATCATGAGTGAAAAACAAACCTGCTGCCCAAATTGTTCATCGATATATAAAGTCACTGTGACTCAATTGACCGTTGCACAAGGTATGGTTTGTTGCCCAAAATGTACGGCTGAATTTAATGCACTCTTGCATTTAGTTCAGCCTAAATCCTCCAATACAGATGCACCTCAATCTGTTGAGACTGAGCTCCACCACGCGAATCCATTTTCGGTGACTCGTCATTCCAATGAACAACACCTGCTTGATATTTTTGATCGCAAGACTGACAATTCCAATATTAATTTACGCACTTACTTAAACAATCTCAATTCATTTAACAATGAACCGATTGCCAATTTTCCAGCGCTGAATTTATCTGCCGATCAAAGTATATCTTCTGATACCAAACGCAAAAGCACTGGGTACTATGTGCTGTGGTCTTTGATTAATTTAATCCTCATCTTTGTATTAATGTTCCAAGTGCTGTGGTTTAACCCCAATCTGTTACAACGTTCTCCACTGCTAAACTGGGTATTTATCACCACCTGCAATGTGTTTAACTGTCAAACTATTGATGAACGTTATACCTATATTCAGGTAAGTCAGATTCAAGTGCGTGCGTTAAGCACGAAAAGCACTGAGTTTTCAGGTGTACTGACCAATCATTATGAAAAAGGTATAGCACTGCCTTTAATGAAGATCAGCTTAATCAAAGATGGTAAAGTCATTTCCTCATCGATACGTCCACCTTCAGAATATTTAATTGAAAGCCTAAATGGAATCACACGAATCCCTACCCAAAGCCCTTACAAATTTCAATTTAAGTTAAATGTCCCTCGAAATGCTTTCGATACATACAGATTGGCGGTGATCCGCCCTTAAGATTTAAAAAAACTTTAAAAAAATGAAAAAAAATGTAGTTTTCTTGCTCACTTTTTTCTAGACAATGGTATGATACGCGCCACGAAAGCTTTGCCATGCCAACTTCTCGCAATTTTTCAAAAAAATAATGGTTATCCCCCTGTGCTCAGTAGCATTATTGAGCGCATCAGGTATTTTTTTTTTGAGAGATCGGCTGTAACAAATATTAATCTATTGTTACGGTTATTTTTCGCACAACAGTGAAAGTTGTGGCAAGCTAATTGTTCTTTGTTTTAGAGCCAACCGTTTTAGCATCTAAAACGGAGCTTGTTTTTATTTTGACCACATTTTATCACTTTACCCAAGTGATTATTGATTCTCGGATTAACTCGCATGAATAGCAAATCTCCTATTTTTACTGCACAATCTGATGTCGCTCTTCGTATCCACGTAGATCGCGCAGTTCGCCATTATTTTGCTCAATTGCAAGGCGAACAACCATCTCAAGTATATGACATGGTGCTAGCAGAAATGGAGAAACCTCTTTTATCTGTAGTGCTAGAATATACACGTGGTAATCAGACACGTGCTGCAGAGATCCTCGGACTCAACCGTGGTACTTTACGTAAAAAGTTGAAAGCTCACGGTTTAATGAGTGAATAAATGATAAAATGCTTGCGATTTCGCAGGCATTTTTTTTAACTTGCATTTCTATAATTTGTTTTACTCTGTTTCTTAAAGACTGTGACGAAGATCATGACTATTAAACGCGCTTTAATCTCTGTTTCTGACAAAACTGGTATTGTTGAGTTCGCTCAAAATCTTGCTGCTCTAGGGGTAGAAATTTTATCTACTGGCGGAACATATAAATTGTTGAGAGACAATAATGTTGCCGTAGTTGAAGTTTCAGAGCATACAGGTTTCCCAGAGATGATGGACGGCCGTGTAAAAACACTACATCCGAAAATTCATGGTGGGATCTTAGCACGTCGAGGCATTGACGAAGCTGTGATGGCTGAACACAACATCGATGCGATCGACTTGGTTGTGGTTAACCTATATCCATTTGCGGCAACGGTTGCAAAACCAAACTGTTCACTTGCTGACGCCATTGAAAACATCGATATCGGTGGTCCAACCATGGTTCGCGCTGCTGCGAAAAACCATGCGTCTGTGGGTATTATTGTTAATGCTTCTGATTACGATACTATTGTTGCTGAACTAAAAGCTGAAGGCAGCTTGTCTCATGCAACTCGTTTTGATCTTGCGGTGAAAGCATTTGAACATACCGCTCAGTATGACGGCATGATCGCATCTTACTTAGGTGCTCGCTTAGGTCAGGATGAAGGCGCTGCTGATAAGTTTGCACGTACCTTTAATACACAATTGAATAAAGCACAAGATTTACGTTACGGTGAAAACCCACATCAATCTGCTGCATTCTATGTCGAATCAACTGCGTCTGAAGCATCTGTTTCAACGGCTCAACAGTTGCAAGGTAAAGAGCTGTCTTATAACAACATTGCAGATACAGATGCAGCACTTGAATGTGTGAAATCTTTTGCTAAACCTGCCTGTGTCATCGTGAAACACGCCAACCCATGTGGTGTTGCGGTGTCTCTAGATGGTATTGCAGCCGCTTATGATCTTGCGTATGCAACCGATCCTGAATCTGCATTTGGCGGCATCATTGCATTTAATCGCGAATTAGATGTTGCAACGGCTCAAGCCATTGTTGATCGTCAATTCGTTGAAGTAATCATTGCACCAAGTATCGCTGATGGTGTTCTAGACGTAACAGGCGCGAAGAAAAATGTACGCGTACTGGTATGCGGTGAATTACCGAACATTGATGCACGTCAATCTCAACTGGATTACAAACGTGTCAACGGTGGTTTACTGGTTCAAGATCAAGACTTGGGCATGATTACCAAAGACGATCTTAAAGTAGTGACCAAGGTCGCACCTACTGAACAAGAAATTGATGACATGATCTTCGCTTGGAAAGTTGCGAAATATGTGAAATCAAATGCGATTGTCTATGCGAAAAACCGTCAAACGATTGGTGTGGGCGCAGGTCAAATGAGCCGTGTCAACTCTGCGCGTATTGCGGCGATTAAAGCTGAACATGCAGGACTTGTGGTTGAAGGTGCTGTTATGGCCTCTGATGCATTCTTCCCATTCCGTGATGGTATTGATAATGCTGCAAAAGCCGGTATCAAATGCATTATTCAACCGGGTGGTTCTATGCGTGATGAAGAAACCATTGCTGCTGCTGATGAAGCGGGTATCGCAATGGTCTTCACAGGCATGCGTCATTTCCGTCACTAAGTTGGCAAACTGATTATGTCGTATAAGCACTTATTCATGCTTAATACATTTGATTTATAATCGAGATAAAGTCCTCTCCTGCTTACAGGCTGAGGACTTTATGTCATTTTCGATTCATGGAGTATGAACCGATGAACATTTTAGTTTTGGGTAATGGCGGCCGTGAACATGCATTAGCATGGAAAATCGCGCAAGATGAAAAAGTGACTAAAGTTTTTGTAGCACCAGGCAACGCAGGTACTGCGACTGAACCGAAATGTGAAAACGTAAACGTCAGCATTTTAGACAATGCTGCCATTATTGATTTTGCCAAAAATAATGCCGTTGAATTCGTGATTGTGGGTCCTGAAGCACCGCTAGTCAATGGTGTGGTTGATGCATGCCGCGCGGCTGATGTGAAAATTTGGGGTCCAACTCAATTTGCAGCGCAGCTTGAAGGCTCTAAAGCTTTCGCGAAACACTTCTTAAAACGTCATAACATTCCCACTGCGTTCTACGATGTATTTACAGAAGTTGATGCCGCAAAAGCCTTTGTTGAAAAAAATGGTGCACCAATCGTGATCAAGGCTGACGGTCTTGCTGCGGGTAAGGGTGTGATTGTTGCGATGACCAACCAAGAAGCGTTTGATGCGATTGATGACATGCTTGCAGGCAATAAATTTGGTGATGCAGGCTCGCGTGTCGTGATCGAAGAGTTCTTGGCTGGTGAAGAAGCGTCTTTCATTTGTATGATTGATGGCGACAACATTTTACCAATGGCTACTTCACAAGATCACAAACGTATCTTTGAAGGTGACCAAGGTCCAAACACTGGCGGTATGGGGGCTTACTCGCCTGCGCCTGTAGTGACTGCTGAAGTATTTGAAAAAACCATGAATGAAGTGATGCGTCCTACCGTTGAAGGTATGAAAAAAGACGGTCATGTTTATACAGGTTTCTTGTATGCAGGCTTGATGATTGACGAACAAGGTCAACCTAAAGTAATCGAATTTAACTGCCGTTTTGGTGACCCTGAAACTCAACCGATCATGATGCGTTTGAAATCATCTTTGGTTGATTTGGTTGAAGCAGGTATTGCAGGTAATTTACCAATCGATGCTGAATGGGATGAGCGTAAAACTGTTGGTATTGTTTTAGCATCTAAAGGCTACCCAGAAACATCGAGCAATGGCGATGTGATTTCAGGTTTAGACACTGAAATGGCTGATGCGAAAGTATTCCATGCGGGTACTAAAGCAACAGACAATGGTGACATCGTAACTGCTGGTGGTCGTGTACTATGCGTGACTGCACTTGGCAATACCATTGGTGAAGCGAAAGCGAAAGCTTTAGAGCTTTGTCAAAAAGTGACTTTTGATGGCGTACAATATCGTAAAGATATTGGTTACCGTGCGATTGCGCGCGAAAATGCTTAATCTATATTTAGATTAAATAAAAACCCCGCCGTGTGCGGGGTTTTCTTATTTTGCAATTAGATAATCTTTAGCTAACTGTTCATAATTTTCTTTCTTTTTAAGAAGTTCATGGTAGTAATCATACAAATATGGAAATTTATCGTTATAAGTCTTAGTATCGACTTCAATTTTTTTATTTTTCATATCTAAAGCATAGATGATTTCATCATGCAGTTTATTCAAAATTTTATACAAATCATTAAATTCTTTAGATTCATCTTCACCTAATACCCTCAACGCAACTTTGTGAAACTTCCCTAAATTTTTCACAAAAATCGCATGCTCATCCATAATAAATTTATGTAAATCCAAAGGTATATTTTTTTCATTATATGGATAAAAATAGCTCTTAGTTTCATTTATATAAATTAACCAATATATTTGACCTATTGCCCTAAATGCCTCATCTAGATATTCCAGTGCATCAATCATTAAATCTCTTTTGACAATGAAATTGTTTTGTTCTTTCCATGCATTTAGTAAAACAAAAGCTGATAACGGTGCAAAAATTCCTGCCGACCAACCAAACATGGTAGCAATTGCTGTACCCTTATCAACCGCTAATGGATAGATTAAAAAGTAGGTTATAAGTGTCATGATGACAATAATAACTAGATAACCTATGGTTAAGTCTTTTATGATCTTAGTCTTCATTCGTACAATCGTACAATCGTACAATCGTTATAATTAGGAATTGAATTAATTTTAAATCAATTACTTAAATACAGAAACCACAACTTTAAAAGTAATATGTGTAAAATATCGACCCCTCGCCTGATCCTCCGCCAATGGCAAGACTCCGACATCACCCCATTTATACAAATGTGCGCAACCAATAAAGTAATCCGCTATTGGAAAAACAGAGTGTATTCCATTATGAGTTCATCATTCCTGTGCGCCTTAAACCATATAAGACTTATTCATTTTTTTCAGATAATAGTTCAAAATTTAATATTTTTTGATTTACTTATCACAAATAAATATAAATAAAAAACATTATTAAAGTTATTCTTCTAAGCAATAAACATCAAACACATTGATGTATCTACTTTATTTTTGAATTTGAGATTTTTATGAAAAAAATTCTTCTCACTGGTTTTGCTCTGTCTTCCATTCTTTTGACAGCATGCTCTAAACCTGCACCGACCGAGCCAAAAACTGATCAAACAAATACAGCAAATACTGCAGAAGTAAGAACAATCAAACTTGTATCAACCGGTTCTGATACAGATATTTGGAACTATGTTGCTTCATTACCAGAAACTAAAGAAGCTGGCATCAAGCTTGAAGTTAAAAATTTAACGGATTACGTACTTCTCAACACCACTGTTGCGAGTGGTGAACAAGACGTAAATGCATTCCAATCTTTTAACTACTTGGCTGCATATAATTCTGCCAACAAAGACAAGATTGCTGCGGTATCGACGACCTATTTAGAACCAATGGGTATTTACACCAATAACATTAAGTCTGTTGCTGACCTTCCACAAGGTGCAACCATTGCCATTCCAAATGACACGGCCAATGAAGCACGTGCATTGTCACTTCTACAAACTGCAGGTTTGATCAAACTTAAAGAAGGCTTTGATTTGGCGAAAGGCAGTGTAAATGACGTTGTTGAAAACAAAAAAGAGATTCAACTTAAACCAATTCAAATGACCACTGCTGTACGCGTAAAAAGCGATGTAGATGCGATTGTGCTCGGCAATACGCTTGCACTTGAAGGTGGTTTAAATGTATTGAAAGACTCAATTTTCCGCGAACCTGTAGATGCTAGCACCACCCTTTACGTGAACCTGTTGGGTGTGGCTGAGAAAAATAAAGATGATCCAGTTTATACTAAACTCGGTCAGCTTTATCATTTACCTAAAGTTCAAACCTTCATAGCGGAAAAATTCCAAGGCACTAAAGTTCAAGTAGATCGCCCAATCAGCGAATTTGCTCACATCAAATAAGTAGCGTTTAACCAATACCAAGGTGCAGATGATTTTTCAGCACCTTGGTATAATGGTTCTTCAGCATCTTGATGTAAATTTCATTTTAAATTCTGGTTTAAATTTCGGTTTTAAATAGTGAAACGCTCATCTATTGAATGTCTTTACCCATCATAAATAATAAGATCTTAAACTTGTCGATTTAAAAACATCATCGTGTGCTACTTATTGATCATGTTCGCTTCAACTATCAACCTTACCCTCTAAATCATTCAATAAAAAGTGAGGGATTAAAGTTGATGCAAATAAAATGATTAGCTACCTTAGTGAATCAAAATAGTAATATACTTCTCCCCAATTCGCAGGCAAATTAACTTTGCCTGTTTTTCATTCCAGAATAGTTCTTGACGATATGATTGAATTTAAAAATATTTCTAAACACTATCAGCTAAAGGGTCAAACCATACGCGCACTGGATCAGATTAATCTGACCATTCCAGATGGCAGTATTTTTGGGATCATTGGCTATAGTGGCGCAGGTAAAAGTACACTAATTCGTTTGATCAATTTATTGGAAAGACCCAATCAAGGTCAGGTCGTGATCAATCAAAAAGATTTCACCGCACTTGATGCCCGCTCCCTTCGTCAAGAACGTGCAAATATCGGCATGATTTTTCAGCACTTCAATTTATTACAAACCAAGACCGTTGCAGCCAATATTGAAATGCCCATGCGTCTTTTGGGATATAGCCAAGCTGAACGTGAAAAACGCTTAAATGAGCTACTCGAATTCATTGATTTAACCCATAAAAAAGATGCTTATCCTGATGAGTTGTCTGGTGGTCAAAAGCAGCGTGTCGGTATTGCGCGCGCCCTAGCCAATCATCCCAAAATTTTACTGTGCGATGAAGCAACCAGTGCACTCGACCCACAAACCACCAAATCTGTGCTAGAACTGCTCAAAAAGATCAATAAAGAACAAGGGATTACCATTGTGATGGTGACCCATGAGATGGATGTGATTGAAACTGTATGCGACTATGTTGCGGTCATGGAACAAGGCAAAGTGATTGAAACAGGTTCGACTTTAGAGATCTTTAGTCAACCGAAACATCCCACCACCAAGACCTTTATTCAAACGGTATTACAGCAACAGCTGCCTGTTAAAATTTTGAATAATTTAGAGAATAAAAATCACCATAGTATTTATAGTCTTCAGTTTTTAGGCACTTCAGCACAAGAAACCGTGGTGCAGGCAGCCATTCAACAATTTGATATTAGCTTCAATATTTTATTTGCCAATATGACCGAAATTAATGGCGCAGTGATTGGACAAATGTTTGTTCAGCTCTTGGGTGATCCTATCATCATTCAGCAAACCATTGATTTCTTCGAGCATCATGGCGTTAAAGTTGAACAGTCGGGAGTATCGAAATGAGAGATTGGATTGTGCAATGGCTGACTGAACTCACTGCGCCTTTTTGGAAAAGCGCACTGTCGATTGATCAGTTTGTCACCGCTTTGCAAGAAACCTTCCATATGGTTTTTTTCGCCATGCTCTTTGGTACGATTTGGGGCTTTATCCAAGGTATTACCTTATTGGTGACCCGCCCTGAAGGTATTTTGGCGAATCGTGCAATTTATTTGGGCTTAAATCCGATTGTAAATGCCTTACGCTCACTACCCTTTATTATTTTACTGATTGCAGTTTTACCTTTAACTAAATTATTGGTAGGTACATCTATTGGGACTTGGGCAGCCATTGTGCCTCTTACTATTTATGTTGGGCCTTATATTGGTCGCTTAATTGAAAATTCACTTTTAGAAGTTAATGAAGGCATTGTGGAATCTGCACAAGCTATGGGTGCATCTCCACTTCAAATCATTTTCAAATTTATTCTACCAGAAGCACGTAGCTCTCTGATTTTAAGCTTAACCACCGCAACCATCAGCTTAATTGGTGCAACGGCTATGGCAGGCGCTGTCGGTGCAGGTGGTATTGGTGATTTAGCCATTTCCTATGGTTACCAACGTTTTGACACCAGTGTGGTGATTTTAACGGTGGTGGTCTTATTAATTCTGGTTCAGTTGGTGCAAATGATTGGCGAACGACTCGCTAAGATGCGATAACATTAAGCCCTCAATAGAGGGCTTTTATTTTGACAAAGTTTAGATTTTTTTAGATTGCCATTCTTATATGACATGTTTAGTGTTCTTGAAACACTTAAATCCTATAAAACAATGAAAATAATCACATCCTCATTTATTGCATTCACTCTAATGTTACCTGCGTATTCTTTTGCCAAAACCAGCATGGATTACGTGACTTCGGTTCAAGTAAATGGTATTGAAATCAGCAAACCTGTATCCGCCAATCAAGTGGATAAAATTTTCGGGAAAACGACTCAAAAAATTGCAAAAGAATATTCTGAATGCACAGGCAACTACGAATATTCAACTCAGTATAAAAATAATAGGCAATTAAAATTCGAAATATTTGCAGAAGAAAATGCTCAAATTAAATCAGATGCCTACTACAAAACATACAACAATTTTCAGCAATTGAACACAACCAAAGGTCGTGTTTGGCTCACTTGGGGTACAGCTACACACTTAACTGAACAGCTTAAATTAAATCAAAAAATAATCGACTCTCAATAGAGTTCTTTCATAAGTCATTTTTTACTCATTTCCAAGATTCCCGCAATTAGATTGAATCTCAAGCCTAATCTTTTGCCTCGATTACGATATCGCTCGGCAAGTACTTTGAAGGTTTTCAAACTGCCAAATACATGCTCAATTCCAATTCTTCTTTTATTGATTTCCTGATTGTAAACTTTTAGCTCGGGATCTAGTTTGCAGCGCTTCTTTACTTTTACAGGCAATAAGCTATTTGGATACATTGCATAGATCCCTTGATAGCCTTTATCTGCAAGAATAAAAGCACCTTTAGGAACCTGATTTAAATTGCGTTTGAATAGCTCAAAATCATGTACAGCACCACGACTCGTGCATAAACTCAGAATTTTCTGAGTTCTATAATGAATAATGGCTTGAACTTTAAAAGTATGTGCCTTCTTCTTGCCACTATAGCTTTTCTTCTGTTTTTTTAGGTCTTTGTATTGGGATTTCTGTAGCATCTACGATCACCACATTCCAGTCAATACCTTCGCCTTCAGGCAAATTCTTCGGTAAATTAAATAGATTGGACTTGATTAGGCAATCCTCTACATGGCGGACAATTCTTGAAGCTGTAGGCTCTGACACACCATAACTTGTTGCGACATGGAACAAGGTTCGGTATTCACGCCAATAACTTAAGCACAGAAGGATTTGATCCTCTATGCTCAATTTGGTTGGTCTACCTTTAGCAGGCATATGCATTTTCAGCTGTTCAACCATTAAATCAAAGGTTGACCATGAGATGCCTGTATATCGCTTAAACTGTGTTTCAGAAAGCTTTTTTGAATCGACGTATTTCATAAGCTAATTATGCATGAATATTTAAAATTCTTCGGTACAAATAATCAGCAAGAGATAGATCGTTTTTTGATTTATGAAAGAGATCTAATACACTTTAGCGCAATTTAAAAAGGATTTTCCTCTCAGCGCCAACAATAAAAACAATGTTGTATTAATGCTTAATACTTTTGATGTAAAAAATTACCTCAAAAATCCAACAGATTTTGATGCTGTTTATACGTCAGCTTTGTATTTTAAATTTCAGAAGGGTCAATTGGCGCGCCTTGAGATTAGTCAAGGGATCGCCTGCTAATAAAAAAAGATAAGCAAGTTTAGAATATAAAAAAGGAGATTCGCTCTCCTTTTTCTATGAATTTTTATTAAAATAATGAAGATATTTAAATCACTTAATCTACCCAAAGCTGAGCAATTTTCTTCATCAATTTCGCACGATAAGGCGCAGTTGGATTGCACGGATTACGAAGCGTTTCATTTTCATAAAATGCTTGCCACTCTTTGACCATTTCAAGGGTGGTGCCTTTATCTTGAATCGCCTTTAAATCTGCTTTTTGAATATTCTTCAAGCGTGCCTCAGCCCCTTCAGGACCCGTTTCCCAGCCAATCACACCCTGACCAAAAAGAGGTAGACTCATATTCTGCGGTGTTTTTGGAATTGGATTACGCTCAATACTTTCATTCACTTTACAGTTTGGATCACGCACATAGTCTGCAGCATTTGGCATTTGAGTGCTGACACACCCGAGCAGTCCAAATGAAACCAAACATGCGATACCCCATAACTTTTGCATTTTATTCCCTTTTTTTCTTACACACTTAACCATCATATTGCAACGTAATTTGCAAACCTCAAAACTGATTTACAAATCAAAATCTATAAATTTACTCTAAAAATTTCCGTCTCACTTTACTTTAACCCCAACGTTACCCTGATCATGGAATCAGAACAATCATTTTTTAAATGGGTATGATGCAATACGATGACCTAGACAGTTAAATCTAGCCAAATGATTTTAAAATTTATACACTGCGATAAAGCCCAAGGATTCGAGCACTATGTATTTCAAAATTCATGTCATTGATGTCAAAAACCAACTACAAAACTATATTTGGCTTTTAGAAGATACACGATCCCACGAAGTGGTTGTGGTCGATCCCACGGAAGGACTGCTGGTCATTGATTATTGTCTGGAGCATGATTTACAAATCAAGCAAATTTGGCTGACACATTGGCATAAAGACCATATTGGCGGCGTACCTGACCTGATTGCTGGACAGAACATCCCTATCTATGGTCCACGCGAAGAACTCTCTAAAATTCCATTTCTCAGTCACCCACTGCAAGACCAAGAACAATTTGAATTTAATGATTTAAAAGTCGATATTATTGCTGTTCCAGGACATACACTGGGGCATATTGTTTATTTTATAGATGAAATAGATACGCTGTTTTGTGGCGATACTTTGTTCGCTATGGGTTGTGGTCGTGTATTTGAAGGGACAATGGAGCAAATGTATCAATCTCTTAATCGATTGGCTGCACTACCACCGCGTACCAAGGTGTATTGCACCCATGAATATACCCTCTCTAACGCTCAGTTTGCGCTACAGGTCGAACCTGAGAATAAAGCGCTCATTGCACGTGCTGAACAGGTTCAACAGTTAAGAGACAACCAGCACATCACACTGCCCTCAAGTATAGCGCTTGAACTGGAAACCAATCCCTTCCTTCGCGTTGAAAGTGCAGAAGCCTTTAAAAAAATTCGAGCATTAAAAGATCAATTCTAGATGCGTCATTTTCCGCGATGTTGCTTATATTTAAATATTGCTTATCTTTAAATGTTAATTATCTTTAAATGACAGAGAAGACTGGATCTTCTTTGTCATTTGTTCAAAAATGCGCGTGATCATGATTTGAATAAATTTAATTGCATCTCTGTATCTCATACCATTTTTATCAAATTTAAAGATAATTGATTCAACCACAAAAAAATGCACTATATGACTTTTAATCCTATTGAAAGTCAAAATAACAATAAAATAAATATTCTTTTTTTAAATCATAAACTTAATATTTTATTAAAATTATTTTGATACATTTGAATGATTTTAAAACTCTAAATCGAATATAAAATAAACAAACACTATTTTTTTAATTCACTATTACACAAATGCCCTTTAAAAGTGTTGTGTAAAACCCTATCTAATAATAATCACTACATGGAGTTATATCGTGAAAAAAGTCGTTAAAGCAAAAAATTTAATCGCATTTCGTATTTGGTTAGAAAAACTCGGTTATTCGGTCAAAACTTTGGCGGACAATCGTGGTTTCACGTTTAGCTTCAAGAAAGAATATGGTTTAGTGACCTGTGATCTGGCGGGTAATAATTTAGCGCTTCAGCTGGGTGAAGAATTTGAAGATCATTTAAAAGCCTAGTCAAGAACAATATTCAGGAGCATAGCGAGGTGAATAGTCACTGAATATGTTGATTGAAAGCCAATAATAAATTCAGCAATATTTATGTTTATATTTTTAAAGTATTTTTTAAAATATTCATGCCCAAGGATTTGGGCTTTTTTATATCCATAATTTTTTCATGGCTATGGATCAAATCTAAATACCTACCATTAAAATTCTATGACCCGTTAAAAATTCTATTGCATTCAGCTATAGAGATCATTACAAAAACAACAGGCAATAAAAAAGCAAGGTCAATAAACCTTGCTTTAATTATGGTGGGGACGGAGAGACTCGAACTCTCACACCTTGCGGCGCTGGAACCTAAATCCAGTGCGTCTACCAATTTCGCCACGTCCCCATAGAATACTCATCATATGAGTTTCAAAAAACTTGGCAGAGGATCAAGGACTCGAACCTTGACGAACGGTTTTGGAGACCGTCATGCTACCATTACACCAATCCTCTATTTCGTTTAACTTAACATAAAAAGCATTAAGTTAAATTACTTGGTGGGGACGGAGAGACTCGAACTCTCACACCTTGCGGCGCTGGAACCTAAATCCAGTGCGTCTACCAATTTCGCCACGTCCCCAATGGCTGTGTATATTATAGAGATCATTATCACCTGACAAGTCCTTTTTATGAAAAATACACTCGTTTGACTAAATATAAAACAATTTGGTTATTCAGTGCTTTTTCTTTGCTCATTTTGGCTTAATAACTGTTTTATTTGATAAAAATTTGTACAACGATGGCTTTTTTCTTTGCTTAATAAGCCGCTTAAAACAGCTTCGAAAACCTGATATCGCTTTGGCAACTCAATTTTAAGCTGCTGACAGTGTAATTTTGCCCAATCTAGATAGCTTTTAGCTTGTAATTTTTCTTGTGTTAGCCATTCCAACCAAATAATACCCAGTGCATAAGCATCACTGGCATAAGATTTAGCCTGTGCATGAAATAATTCCGGTGCCATATAGCGTGGTGTAGCGGTATGTTTAATATTTTGAGAAAATTTCACCGAAAATGCCTGCTCAAAATCAATCAAGACTGCTCTATCGTGTATTTTCCGAAAATGCTCCACTTTTAGATCGCCATGCACCCATGAAAGTGCATGCAGTTGTTTAAGCAGATCTAAACTTAAATATAGACATTGATAAATTTCAGCTTGGCTCAAACTGTGCGGAGAGTGCTGAAATAGAGGGTCAGTGTGCCCAAGCAATATCCCCTGCTCTAGATAATCCTCTTGTAGACCCAAGCACGTTGTATCAATAACCTCGAACCGCGCGAGTAGCTCAGGCGCTTGTTTTAAAATATGTCGATAACATTGAATTTCATTATAGAGCGCGACTTCATGTTCAGCACTGTGGGATTTTAATTGCAGCTTTAACCAAAATAATTGATCGTAAAGCTGAACCTGAAACAGCCTGCGACCAAAATTTTGACTCCGCGCTGGGTTAAGAGCTTGCTTGAGCTGAGGCTGAATGATGCGCCACTGAATTTGATTGAAGGTTTGGATCAACAGAATGACTCACATGGCGTCTTGATTTCAGCAATTCTAAGCAATGCTCAATGGTCTTGCCAATCCGCGCATGGATTTCAATGCTTGAAATTTTAGACCATGTGGCACGTTCGCCCTCACGCTGTAAAATTTTAAACAAATGTGGACGTGGATTTTGGAGCATGTACTGATAATGTCGCAGGCTATAATTACCTACAATATTTAAGTCACCATAATAACGCTGATCCACAATGCCATAACCATGATCCAACAAACGGCGTACCGTGGGTACACGCCCCATGCGATCACGGGTAAAGTTCATCACATCAATCGCAATCGTTTTGCCATGGGTACGCACAATACGCTCAGGCCAGCTGAGCAAGTCAGTACGAAAGCGTCCTGCATCGCTTTGCATAAACGGCACAATATGCGGATTAACCTGACTGGCGATGGTGTAGTTAATATTATATAAGCGCGCCATTTTTTCTTGAGGGAAATCACTTCTCACACTGCCATCAACCCATCGAATACTCGCCAAATACGGGGTGTGTACCCCATCATAGCGCTTACTGGTCAATCTCACTGGTGGAAACAAGATAGGCACAGCGCAAGACGCCAAGACTGCACTCCAAACCAATAGATCTGGCGCAGTGTATTTATTCATAATTCGTGCATCTTCTTGCGCGGCGTTATAGGGTGCAACACTGATATTGATATCAAAGCCCGATTTTTCATAGGCCTCTTGAAAAGTTAAATCCCCTAAGTTTTCAATCAGAAATTTTTTCAAATATCGTACATCTGCGATGCCACCATCGCCTCGGATCAGCTCTTTTAAACTCCGAAAATGAAAAGCTTCACTATAAAAGCTCTTTCCCGTTAACAACTGCTGGATTTCATCTGCGGTCGATACACCCAACATGCCGGTCATCATTGCGCCCGCACTTGAACCTGAAAGCACCTTCGGCATCAGATCTTGCTCAATCAGTGCTTTACATACCCCAGTATGAAATAAACCTAAGGATGCACCTCCAGAGAACATCATGGCGGGTTGACCATAGGCAAGCCTACAATTTTCAAAGAATTCGATTTTTTCTTGAACAGTTAAAGCATCGCATTGGCTAGATGCAATAAAAATCAAACTTTGACTAACCGCTTCAATATAGTCTTCAATCAACTTTTTGGTGCCGACATAGGTTTCGCTAAACAGCATCGGATGTCCGATATTGCCCACATCATGGCTAAAACCTTCACGTAAAATATACATCAGATCTGGCACCCGATGATTGCTTTGATAACGACGCAGTAGATTTAAGCGGTGTGAAATAATTTCAGCATCAAAATACGCTGAAGAATTATCATATTTCCACTCTTGTGCCCCGGTTTCTTCATCGAGTTTTAAAGCAATGGATTTCCATTCCTCATAACTTTCGGCTCTTTCCAGCTCACGCTTCATTTTTTTTATGCGATAGGCTTGATGTGGATTTAAATCACGTACTCGAGCTAAGACCATTGCGCCGATTCCTTGAATGCGAAGACACAGCATTTGTATAATTGTTGCTCAGACTATGCGTAAAAAAATTAAATTAATCAATCGTCAAAACTTATATTTTGTTGACTATAGGTGTCATATACATGCGGTGTGTTGGCTTGCATGTTAGACCTAGGTTATTCTTAGATTCTAGATTAATATAGTTTTCAATCAGACTATACCTATACATATTATGGCGACTTTGGAACTTCCTGATCATCTTTTACAGCGTTTAAGTACTGTGCTTGAACAACTTCAACACGTGTTGCCAGAACCTCAGCAAGCACCGGATTTTTCTGCGCCTGCATTTAAATGGCAACACAAACAGCTTAAAGCACTACATGATCCCAAAATCATCGACTTGGAAGATCTAAAAGGTATACAGCGTCAAAAAGAAAAATTACTGCAAAATACCGAGCAATTTCTAAACGGCTACCCTGCCAATGATGTGTTATTGACTGGATCTCGCGGTACTGGAAAATCATCCATCGTGCGCTCCCTCCTGTCGAAATATGTCGACCAAGGTTTACGCTTAATTGAAATTGAACGTGATGATCTGTCTGATCTACCTGAAATTCAAAAACTGATTCAACATCGTGCTGAGAAATTTATCGTCTACTGTGATGATTTAGCATTTAACGCAGAAGATGAAAATTATCGCAGCTTAAAAAGCGTACTCGATGGCTCTCTTCAATCAGGTGCAAATAATTTTATTATTTATGCCACCAGTAACCGTCGCCATTTACTGCCAGAATTTATGCATGAAAATACCCCTGTAAAACGTGTTGACGTTCCGCAATACACTGAGTTACACCCCCAAGAAGCGATTGAAGAAAAAATCTCATTATCAGATCGTTTTGGTTTGTGGCTGTCGTTTTATCCCATGGATCAAAATTTATATCTCGAGATTGTGGAACATTATTTGGGAAAAGAGAATATGCCGTTCACTGACATTGTGCGGGCCGAATCACTACGTTGGTGTCAAGCACGCGGGCAACGATCAGGACGAGCAGCTTACCAATTTTCTAAGCATTGGATTGGCTCACAGAAATTAGCGCAACATTCAACATAGGCATGCTATGTCCAGTTTAAAGGTATATGGGGCTGTATTTTTATTTGGCGCTCAACGCTTAACTGGACCATATAATCAGCACTTATCTCGCTTATTTTGATTTGTGCATATCTAAGTCAATCAAAATGCTTCAAAATCAGCAAAATTTCTTTGAACTTGAATATTGTTCATTATTCAGAGAAACCCATCATTTTAAGGAATCTCCCATGACCGATAATGAACAACCTATTCTAGACACCCATGAAAATGAGACTCGTGAGAATGAGATACGAGAAAATAAAGATTTCTCACGAAGCTTTGACCATACGCTTGATTTTGAAAAAATTAACTTTAGAAAACGTCCCAAATTGTACCGCGTGGGTCAAGGTGAAGAAGGCGTCTTGTTGGTTCAGCCTTATAACGCTGAAATCGCACCCCTTTGGAATATTGAAGGTTTAGACGCTGCTACAGAAAGCAGCGATAAAATTTTCGCTCTGTTTTTAGATTATCTTGAGAAAAATGATTTCGTTGGCGCGGACATGGCAAGAAAGTTCTTGCTGATGGGTTATACCCGCGCGCGTCGTTATGCACATCATAAAAAAGGTACACATAAGACAGGTCGGAAAAATAAAGGAGCAACACCCAAAGTTAAAGTTGAAAAGATTGATCCTGCAACCACTGAAAAATTACCGAAAAGTAGTGTTGATTTAGAGAATGCTGCCATTGCTCAGATGTTTAAAGACAAAAAGAATGAAGCTAAATCTCATCCTAAATATGTTGAATTGAAAGAAAAATTCAATCAAATGATTGAACAAGATGTAGATGCTTAATTTTGAGGCATTCGCGTTCAAAGTTGAAACCTTAAAGCTGAGCAAAAACTTAGGCTATTGACCATTCAGCAGTGAACAAGCTTAGGCGATTTGAATCTATGGAATTAAGCGTTTAATGCCTATTTGAAAATCCATGCAAACCACCCTGTTTGTATGGATTTTTTGCTGCTGCATCTGCGCATAATTTCGCTACACATGTCATGATTTTTTCAGTATGGTGTTGCGCTTGAAATGGCGTTTAGGTGTATACGATGAGTTTTCTCTACATGGCATATGGCGTTGCGATGCTTTTGGCAATGATGCTCTGCATGTTTGTCCTCACCTTACTGGGCAATTTCATGCTCAGCAAAGACCAATTGAACAATGTGATTACTCCGCTTTTCTTTGTTGGATTGGCAGTGATGGGCTTACTCAATATACGTAGAGCACCCGAGAAAAAGTATATCAATGCCCTACTGCTTAGCTTAATGTTGGTAGCGCTTATGGGTATTTTTATTTATATCAGTGGTTATATTCCGAAAACCTTTCATCTATTCATGATCACAAGTTTTCTCAGCTTGCAACTGGGCAGCGTGATGTACTTCATTGTAAGCAAGCTAAAAATTCTAACGCGAATTAACCCATACTGAGGGCTGATCTGAAATCGGGCTTAAATCCAAATCATCGATAATATAGAGTGTATTGGCGTCTATTATGGTTTGGCCTTGATCTAAATATTTCTGCTCAAGTACGCCATTGTTTTCACTAAACCCATAATCATCATCATTGATTACCGCCAAATGCGACTCATCGATGACCCACAAACCTTCTACTTTATCGTGTGGATAATCTAAGCGTTCAACCAAGTCCACCACCAAGTGCTTATCTACGGCTCGAATGCCTAAATCTACTAAGGCATCCCAACCATTGGCCATAACATATTGCTCTAAAGTTTGACCGTGTAGAGTTAAACCCAAAGCGGGATCTTGTTTAAAGACATCACTGTCTAACACACTTTCTAAATCTGTCGCCTGACTGAGATCAATTTTATAGACACGCTTAAAGGCATCAGGATTGTCTTTATAAAAAGTATCATCTCGCTCAGCGACCAAAAAGCTGTTATGGCTTAAAGCGACAAAAGCCGTATTTGAATGTGGTTCTACACCATCTTCCTGACGATAGAGATACTGAGCAAACACTTTTGTCTTTAAATTAATACTCACAATACGCGTCAAGGTCGATTTATTCGCTGCGGCATCAGGATGACTCATACAGGACTGCATAACGCCCAGTAAGGTGGTTTGATCTGGCGTAATGGTTAAGCCTTCCATGCCTCGGTTTTGACGTCGATTAGCATACTCTGCGGGCAGTAAATATCCCGAAACTCGTCTATCGTCTTCCACGTAAGCATTGATGCGGTCAATCTCAATCCCTTCGGCATCAAAATGCACGATATGCGGTCCATACTCATCACTGACCCAAAAAGTCCCATCCTTTAATGCGACTAAACCTTCCGCATCAAGTCCATATTCATCTGTTCCATTAGCAAGGACATTGCCATCTCGGTCATATGCCGTCTCTTTACTTGCGCCAAACTCACGGTTGGGCAAACCCGTAATGGCGCTCCCCGCTGGATTTTTAAGTAATATTTCTTTTAATTTATGAATTGTGCCATCATCCAAAAGTTCGAATAAGCCAATTTTTGGGGTATAACTGGGGTCTAAAAATATTTTTCCATTGTCATTATTTACATTATATGTCGTGTTCGGTCCACGATCCGTCAGGGCATAAAATTGATGTGGAATGCTGGGATGTGCAGAGATTTCAGAACCGAATCCGCCGCAGCGTATTTCAATAAAATGCCCTTCTTTGGCACCGTCTGGTATGGGATTTGTTTCTAAAAGTTCATAAGGCAAACTGACGCCTTGAGCAAAAAGTTTTAAATTGATCTGCTGATTATTCTCGCTCATTCAATGTGTCCTTGTTTTAATTTTTAGCGTTATAGCATCCACTATGCCTGTACCTTGACGACTCCAGAAGACACTTAAGGTTCAGTGGTCATCCTAAAATATAATTTTAAATATGATTACAAAATAGCACATTTAAGCAGCGCAATCCGCATCTATGATCAGGAAAACATCAACAAGGATCGCTATGAGTCCTACAACTCAAAAAGACATTCCGAAGCGTACATCAAGAGTGCATTCAAACAGTTTTGATTATTCTTTGGACTTTAAAAAAATTGATTTCAGAGCGCATCCTGAACTATATCGCGTGGGCCGCGGCGAACAAGGTGTATTATTGGTTGAGCCTTATAAATCCGAAATTTTGCCCTACTGGAGATTTGCGGATGAAGCTAAAGCCACAGCAAGCTCTGAGAAAATATTTCAACTGTTTCTAGATTATTTGGACAATGATGATTTTGTTGGTGCAGATATGGCACGCAAGTTTTTACAGATGGGATATACCCGCGTACGCCGTTATGCCAATCACAAAGGCGGCAAAAAGTATAAAGGTGCTGTGCCTGAGGATAAAAAAGGACTCAGCGGTGCGCATGGTCGTGAAGAATTGCCTCGCAGTGAGGAAGACCCTGTGAAAGCTGTAGCGACACAAATCTTTAAAAAGAAATGGGATGAGGCTAAAGTACATCCAAAATATATTGAGATGAAAGAGAAATTTAATGCGTCACTACAGCAAGATAAGAACTAAAAAAATTGATTTAAGTTAAAATTGACCTGTTGGAAAAATCCAAATGAAAAAAATCCCTGTAATCAATCTGATTTTAGCAAAATTGCTCCTCCTCTGCTGTGTGGGCGTAGCGAATGCTAATGTACCCTTCAAAAAAGTTGCACAATGCGAATCAGATTTTTTCAATGGATCATTTTGCTCCAAGAAAAATTTAACGCTCTATAAGAATGTACTCAAAGCTCAGAAAGCTAATTTTAATAAAAAATACATTTTACTCAATACAGGTGATTCAGATTCTCTAGAACTTATTGCATTAGACACTAAAACAGGAATAGCTTACCCACTAAATTATCAATTTACTGGTTGGGAAGATAACCAAGGAAAAGTACTCAAAAAACCTTCTTTTCAGTTTTCACTCAATACACCGAAAGTCTGCTTATCTGGTTCTCAATATGATGGTGAACATCCTGGCACTCATGAAACCTATAGCAATATTCGACAATGTTTTGAAATCAAAACAGATCAAAATTTTACAGGTTTTGAATCAGTTTATTCTGATAAAATTCAACACGAATATCATGGAAAAACAAAAACATGGAAGCCCATCTCTTAATATTAAAAAAGAGGCTTTAAGCCTCTTTACTATTTTATTTTTTAAACTGATTCAGGATTAGTCAATTCGGTCATGGGCCAGCGTGGTGTAGTGGTCACCGCCAAGCCATCTTGTTGACCTGCTTTTAAACGCTGATATCCTGCAAAGGCAATCATGGCACCATTATCGGTACACAGCGCAGGTTCAGCATAATACACTTGCGCTTTAATCTTGGCCAAGTCTGCCTCTAAACGCTCACGTAAGCGACTGTTGGCACTCACGCCACCTGCAATCACCAACCGTTTTAAACCAGTTTGCTTAAGTGCTTTTACCGACTTTTTAACCAAAGTATCCACCAAAGCCTCTTGGAAAGATGCTGCAATATCTGCCTCACGTCCCTGACCTTCTACTTTTTTAAGCTGATTCGATACTGACGTTTTTAAACCACTGAAAGAAAAATTTAAGCCTTGATGCAACATCGGACGGGGAAAATCGAAACCTTTGGCATCCCCCTGTAAAGCAAGTTTTGAAATATTTGGACCACCCGGATAAGGCAAACCCATCATTTTCGCAACTTTATCAAATGCTTCACCAGCGGCATCATCAATCGACTCACCCAAAATCTCATATTGACCAATACCATGGGCTGCCATGAGTTGGGTATGACCACCCGAAACCAACAATGCTACAAACGGAAATTCCGGTGGAGTTTCAGATAATAATGGAGCAAGCATATGACCTTCCATATGATGCACGCCAATGGCAGGTTTGTTTAAAGCAAAGGCCAAAGTCCGACCAAACAGCGCGCCTGTCATCAGCGCACCCATCAAACCCGGTCCACGCGTATATGCAATCGCATCGATTTCAGATTTTCTAACCTGACATTCGTCAAGCAACTGATTGATTAAAGGAATTAATTTACGTACATGATCACGTGATGCAAGCTCTGGCACTACCCCGCCGTATTCTGCGTGCAGTTTAATTTGACTATATAACACCTGTCCTCTTAAGCCGACTTCACTGTCATATAGTGCGAGACCTGTTTCATCACACGACGTTTCTAAGCCTAAAACGATCATTAAACTGCCTTTAACCCATTTCAAAATATTGCTAAAGCTATTATAGACTTGTGGTATGAGATGTAAATGAGTAAAATACTGTCCTTCACTTGTGACTTAGCGCAATAGTGCGTTAAGTCTTATCCATAAACTAGAGGATTCTTCATGCCACAAGTTAAATTGAAAGAAGGCGAGCCAGTAGACGTAGCGATCCGTCGCTTCAAACGTTCATGCGAAAAAGCTGGTGTTTTAGCAGATGTTCGTAAACGCGAATTCTACGAAAAACCAACTCAAGAACGTAAGCGCAAGAAAGCTGCTGCAGTTAAACGCTACCAAAAGAAATTGGCGCGTGAGTCTGTACGTACAACTCGCCTTTACTAAAATTAATTTGTGACTCACTGACTGCTTGGATATATAGATGACGACTTTAAAAGACCAAATTACTGATGCATTGAAAATTTCTATGCGTGCCAAAGATATGGCAACAGTAACGGTTCTGCGTGGTCTCCAAGCAGCAATTAAACAAATTGAAATCGATGAGCGTATTGAACTTGATGAAAATCGAGTTCTTGCGGTCATTGAAAAGCAAATCAAACAACGTAAAGAGTCGATTAAAGCCTATGAAGGCGCTAATCGACAAGACTTAGCTAGTAAGGAACAAGCCGAATTTGAGATTATTTCTCAATTTCTACCAGCCGCTATGACTGAGGAAGAACTTGATTCCGTGATTGAGCAAACTATTCTTGCTCAACAAGCTACTAGCATTAAAGATATGGGTAAGGTGATGAATTCTCTACGTCCGATCATAGCCGGGCGTGCCGATCCTGCACAAGTTTCATCAAAAATTAAAGCGAAACTGGCTTAACCCCACACCTCTATTCACGTTTGATTTGGTCTATTTAACTTAAGTTCGACTAATAAGTTAAATAGCCACAGCAGTGACTGCACATTTCTATAAAAATAATAAATTTCGTCCCCTTCCAAACATGATTATTCGTCTATTTTTTAGAATCTTCTTTTTTAAGCATTACTTCACCTGATTTAAATCACATTCAATGTGGTATCGACTGAGCAGTTGCATCTCTTTTGACTTTTTCACTTGTACTATCACATCTTGCTTAGTCATATTGGTATATGAAAATGGCAAACTTGCTCGATTTTGATCGATCAATTGATAAAAGTCGTCTACATAGATAGCCACGATTGAACAATATTGATTTTTTTGCTGCGGATTAAATTGAACGGTTGAATTGGGTAAAGATCTTAAAAATTGGCGCATATCTGTCGTGTATGTATTGGAAATCTTGTCCATTTCACGCAGATATTTTTCAGGCACATTTTGTGCGATGGCTTGAGACCCCACCCAGATTAAACTCAGTGCCACAATTATTTTCTTATTCAATTCTACTTTCTTCAGTACATCCATAGGCTTATATTATACTTTAAATCAATCCATTGACTGCTTAATTTACTGAGTGTGAACAAAATTTTATTTCAACAAAATCAGGCTTATAATCCGCATAAAACTGCTCATTTGGCGCAGGAACGACTCCCTCAACCACAGCGCCTAAATGTAATCTCAAAATATCTGGCAAATCCAAACGATAAGAATAAATCGGACTTGCACACAATGCACAAAAAACACGCGCCTTATTCGGCGTATGAAAATATTCTTTTAAATATTCTGAGCCCATGAGAATTTCAAATTGAGATTGATCAATGGGGCTATTCCATCCACATAATCCGCCTTGAGCCTGCCTTGAGCCTGCCTACAGTCCAGACAAAAACATAAAATACTGTTTTTAAGCTCTGCATGATAGATATAACTGACTTTTCCGCATAAACATTGACCTTTAAGCATGCTACTTCTTCAATCTCAGCTTGAATCTCATCATAAGTGAGCTTAAATATTGATACTAAATTCTCTGCTGACGTTCACTCTGCATTTCTTTTAAACGCATATCTATTTTGGCAGACATGGCATTATTGCTTTTCGCCAAACGCTGCGCATGTAATAGCGATTTAATTGCGGTTTCTTCTGCGCCTTTCCAATACTCCGCTTCTGCTCGATAGCGCAGCACATTAACCGTACGCATTGGATTATCTTGATCCATATTGGCTCCGCGCTGTAACAACTGCCACCCCACAATATCACGATAATTCTTTTGAACGAATTTATTTACAATGCGATCCGCCGCTGCATAATCATTTTTTCTTAAATAAATATCTGCCAATTTATAAGCTAAAACTCTATTTTCAGGCATGATTCTTTGCTTTGAGATAATACTCTTCAAAGCATCATCTAATTTATTTTGCCCTAAAAAAATATCGGCTTGAATTAAGCTGACTAGCGTATGTTCAGCATTGAGTTGCCTTGCGATATTAAGCTGCTGCTGAGCAAGCGTATAGTCTCCCCGCCCCAAATGATAAGCACTCAGTGCTAAAATCCCTGCAAAATTTTGACCGCGGGCAATGGTATTGAGTTGTATTTCATTGGTTTGATTACTGACCACAGCGGTATACCACTTGATCACATCAAATTCTTGCTGAGTATTGCTATAGGGCACTCGTGGCAATTGATTGGCTCTTAAACGCGCCTCACTCATACGCTGTGATGTCAATGGATGGGTAAACCAAAAGTCAGGCAAAAAACTAACGCGTGCCGTCGCACGATTCATCGTTTCAAAAAAATCTGCCATGCTTTGTGGGTTATAGCCTGAGGCATACATGAGCTGCATTCCAATACGGTCAGCCTCACGCTCTTGATTACGACTATAACTCAACTGCCGATCTATCATCGCAGCTTGCGTTCCCAGCATGACCGCACTTCCGACATCGCCATCCGCTTGAGAGGCAATCGCTGCACCCACAATAATACCGGCAAGCGCCAATAAGCCCTGCCCCTTAAAAGCTTCTTGAGAGCGACTAAAATGGCGCTGTGATACATGCGCAATCTCATGTGCCATAACCCCTGCCACTTCATCGAGATTTTTGGACGAGGTAATTAAGCCACTGTTTAAGGCAAACAATCCACCCGGTACTGCAAATGCATTAATTTGCGGATCTTTAATCATCACTAGACCAATGGGGCTACCCAATTGGGTCTGACTCAAAATGCGCGTAAATATGGTCATGAACTGATCTTCAAGCCAGACATTATTTAAGACCGGCATTTGATGTTGAACTTGGCGATAAACTTTCTCACCAATCATTTTTTCTTTTTGACGATCGATCAGACCGACCCCACTGCCAATATCTGGGATGTCAAATTGAGGTGAATTTACGGGGTGAAAATCATCCGCGAGACCACATGCAGAACTTAGACTTAAACTCAATGTAAGGATGATTTTCTTCAAAGCGCAGGCTCATAGACAACTTAAAAATGACTATAGCATCGAAATAAGAATACATGCGCAGTGAAGTGTTATGAAATTTTTACTGTATCTCCCCACTTGTTCGATCCATAAAACACATAAGCCCAAGAATATCTTAATGCTGAGGATTTACGAGATATTTGGGTATGCGACCTTCTAAGGCATCTACTAGGTTCTGATAGGCCAAATTGGCCATTTTAAAGCGTGTTTCAGCTGTTGCTGAACCAACATGTGGCAGTGTCACAACATTATCTAACTCAAATAACGCTGAGCTTTGTAAAGGTTCTTTTTGATAGACATCCAGTCCCGCGGCGAAAATTTGCTTTTGTTTTAAAGCATCCACGAGTGCTGATTCGTCGACGACTGAACCGCGTGCAATATTGACAAAAACTGCATGCTTTTGCATTGAGGCAAATTGCTTAGCACCCATCAGTGCTTTTGAATCCGAATTTAAATCCACCGCGACCACAACAAAGTCCGATTGAGTTAATAATTCATCTAAACCACAATATGTCGCACCAAGTGACTCTGCCAATTCAATTTTTTCATTACGGTTGTGGTACAAAATATTCATATTAAAGCCATGAAATCCGCGCCTAGCAATTGCAGCACCAATATGACCTAAGCCAATAATGCCCAGCGTTTTTCCAAAAATATCTTGACCAAACTGTACAGCAACCGCTGTTCGTGTCCAATGACCTTGCTTGGTCCAAGCATCTAAATGAGCAACTTGACGCGCGGCACTCATCAGCAAACCAAAGGCTAAATCGGCTGTGGTTTCGGTGAGGACATGAGGCGTATTAGATAGCCAAATATTGTGAGCATGGAGATAATTAAGGTCATAATTGTCATACCCTACACTGACTGAAGAAATTATTTTCAGTTTCGTGGCGGTCTCTAAGTTTTTTTCATTCAGAAGTCGACCTGCGCCAATCATGCCATCTGCATCTTTGACCGCTTCACGGATTTGTGTATTGACATCACCCAGCTTTGGATCAATACAAATTACATTATATTGAGCGTGTAATTTTTCTAAAATAATCGGATCAATTTGGCTAAATACGACAACATTCTGACTCATTTTCACATCCTGTTTTTTATTTCCTACATACTTTCAAAATACTACTTTTGCATCATTTGCCAAAGTTTTGCTTTTAACGCGGGTTGTTCCAGCATGTCTTGTAAACTTGCCAATTCAAGCATGGCATGAGCATGGATATGCGGCAATTGTCCTAAACAAATCTTGGTTTTTTCAGCACAAATTGCATCTAAAAAGCCCTGTATATAGCTCTTCGCACCGCGTCCATCTTGTAAATTAATCAAAGCAAAAGGCCATTTCAATTGAAAATATTGACCGTGCATTGCAGATTGAATATTACGCCACAATTGATTCTGCTCGGTGCTCATACTCATTACATCGACCACAATGACGCAGTTATCCAAACACAACGCTTGCAACTCAAAGGCGTCCAGCTTTAGCGCAGAAGGAGTTTCGGCACTTAATGACGTACTCAGTTGAGTAACTTGAACGGCTTCTTTAACCTGAATCGTTTTCGCTAGAGGTTGGATGGTTTTTTCTTGTTTTAGCGCATCAATTTCTTCTGCGTATACAGGTGCTTGATCTTGATGCTTGGTCTGTTCTTGGAGACCAGTTGAATCTTTAAAACTGTGAAATGCATTATTTTCGGGCGCAGCTTGATCTCGATATAAGGAATTTGAATAGGCACGCGTATCTACGTCAGTTTTAGGCATCCAAATATCGATACCCATCACTGCCATAATACTTCGCTGATGCTCTACCATATTCACATTCATTACATCGTTTCTAGTATTCATCGGGTCGGGTATTCTAACGATTTTTAAAGTTCTTTGCTGAGCTTTAAATCCTCAATTAAAACCTATGTGCTGCATATTAATTCATCTTAAACAATTATTCAGTCTATTTTCAATGCCATCACGCCTTTTCATTTAAACAATGATGACGCTATTTTTCTTATGCATCTGATCAACAATTTCAGCACTTTCAAAACCAAGACGCCAATACAGCAGTTCCAATACATCCAGCTCATCTTGGGTAATGATTCGATCATGCCATAAGCAAATTTCAGCCACACCCAAAATACTCAATCGATCCCGCAGCAGTAGTCCTGCAATGTCGTTCATAATTTCGCCCAGATCAATGGGTTCATCTGAGATTTCTTCATACAATTCTAGCTCTTCTAGGTTCAGCACACGTTCCAAAATTTTGTAACGCACTTCCAGCTGACTGGCACTATTCAACTGTTGAACATGTAGTAAGGCATCAATTAACCGAACAATTTGTGGCTTTACCTCTTCCATGGATGTCGGTCGATGAATGGGGAGTAAATTTAACTCAGCTTTGACCTTTTCAATGAGTAAAGCATCGAGTAAACCAATTTCACCATCTTCTTGAATTATTTTGGCAAGTTTGGTAATAAATTGCCGCGCGCTGGTAGCGGGCATATTGCCCAATTGGCTACAGGCTTCATGAAATATTTGAATGTGCACGCGTCCATCAATATGCAATAACGAATCGATAATCGCACGGCTGACTTGTGCCTCAGAAGGAATGAACTCTCGATACTGGCGAATCATTAAAATCGCCACCATTACCTCTCGTGAACCTGTCGCTGTTTGCATCGCGCGCTGAATCAGCTCTGGACGGCTCATTTGTTGGCGTACTTCAGTATTTAAAGGTTTAATGGCATCTTTAATCGCAAAGCTAATCGGTGACAACCGTAAAAGTGGCAAAGGCTGGGTTGAGACCCAGGGATTATATTCTTCAACAATCGATTCTTCGAGTGAACGCATTAAGCTAAACAGCGGTTGACTGCGCAGCTTTTGCAAATTTTCCAATTGTAAGTCTTCAAGTAGACTCGGATTTAGTTCATAAATGCGATCTTGAATGCTTGGATGAATGTTCAACCAACTTTGTGGGCTGAGCGAATTGGCAAAACACATATGTGAAATGGCTTCTGAGTATTCACTGTGGATTTGCGATCCTGCATGATGTACATAAATTCGTAACAAGGTTTGCACGTTGGCATTATTTAACAGCAGTCGCTTACTTTTGTTGTCATTGTATAAAGTGCGCCCACTGAGACTGAAGTATTTAATTAGACGTGTGATCAGGATGCCTAAACTCCCAATCAGCCAAATTACTCCACCAATGGCGACAAAGCTGGTTTCGAGCTTATGCCGACTTTGATTTTGATGACCTTGATTTCGAAATCCCTGAAAGCCACGTTTCGATATTTTACTCCCCCATTGACTAAAAGTAATTAGGCCACTGTACAGGATTTTTAAGCGAGTATTTTCAGTCGCCTCGCCTGATAAAATCTGATTAAACTCATGCCCAAGCAGACCATAGAGTTCAAGCTCGTCAAGGTTTTGTAGCGCCCCCCAAGTCAAAATAATCACGGTATTTTTGGGATGAAATCCTGCCGTGAGTGCATTCACCCCAATTTCATCTGGCAATACATAGACGGTGGGGACTTCAATGGCAAAAGTTTGTGCTAATTTTTCAACAAGCTTTAATGCTACACTTTCCTCTGGCGTACTTTCAACTTTGCTGAGCTGTCGAGCTTTGAGCTGTTTAGCAAGGGTATGCCCGCCCAGTCGAAATACATAAAATTCATATAAAATTGAACCGCAAATGACGGTCAGTAATGCGGAGACCACAAAAGGGCTAAGAACATGCCACCAAATCGATTGCGCTGGATCAATATAATGAACCAACAAGCCCATAATGGTATTTAAAATAGTGATTGCCAAAATGACCGCAAGAAAACACAAACTTGCAGACCAGACCATATTTTTGTTTTTTATTAAATAATAACTGACATCTTTCAATGTAAATTTTCCTCATTACATTGTTTTGAAATCATAAATTAAAAAAGCGGGAAATACCCGCTTTTTTAAAATAGAATTTGCTGATTAATGACTTGTAAAAAACCTTACATTTCTTTAATACCAGTCAAATCCACCGAAGATGCATCTACATTGACATCAATATAGCCACCTTTGTCTTTCATAGCAGAATCATTACGCTTTTGTTCCAAATCATCTAAATATTGCTCGTTAATCCCACCCGCAACATAAATACCATCAAATACAGAACAGTCAAATTCACGCAAATCTGGTACTTTCTTGGTCCGTACAGCATCTTTTAGATCTTCCAAGTTTTGGAAAATCAAACGATCTGCACCAATCAATTCACGGATTTCTTCAACATCACGGTTCGACGCAATCAGTTCATCCTTTACTGGCATATCAATACCATAGACGTTCGGATATTTGACCATCGGCGCAGCAGAAGCAAAGAATACTTTTTTTGCACCCGCATCACGTGCCATTTGAATAATTTCATTACAGGTTGTACCCCGTACAATTGAGTCATCAACCAAGAGTACATTTTTGCCTTTAAACTCAAGTTCAACCGGGTTTAACTTTTGACGTACAGACTTTTTACGCAATTGTTGACCAGGCATAATGAAGGTACGACCGATATAACGGTTCTTCATAAAGCCTTCGCGAAACTTCACACCCAAGGTATTGGCTAGCTCTAAAGCAGAGGTGCGTGAAGTGTCTGGAATTGGAATGACCACATCTATATCGTGGAACTCACCCCATTCACATAAAATTTTATGCGCCAGTTTTTCACCCATTTTCAAACGTGCTTTGTACACTGAAATACCATCAATAATGGCATCTGGACGTGCGAAATACACATATTCAAAAATACATGGACGATAATCAGGCTTGGCTGCACATTGCTGAGTAAACAATTGCCCATTAAAGTCGATAAAAATCGCTTCGCCCGGAATGACATCACGTTCAACTTTAAAACCTAAAGCGGTCAGTGCAACAGATTCTGATGCCAAAATATATTCTAAACCCAGCTCAGTTTCTCGCGAACCTAAAATCAGTGGGCGAATACCATTGGGATCACGAAAACCCACCAAACCATGTCCAGTAATCATGGCAACCACTGCATAACCACCTTTACAGCGCTCATGAACACGTGTCACGACATGAAAAACATCATCTGCAGTCGGGTTCAGTTTGCCGCGCTTTTGCAATTCATGTGCAAACACGTTCAGCAACACTTCCGAGTCAGAATCCGTATTCATATGACGTAAGTCAGTTTTGAATAAATCATCATGAATTTCTGATGCATTGGTTAAATTACCGTTATGCGCCAGTGTAATTCCATACGGTGAATTGACATAAAATGGCTGTGCTTCAGCACTGCTCGACGAACCCGCAGTTGGATAACGCACATGACCAATACCATAATTACCCAATAAGGCACGCATATGTCGTGTATGAAATACATCTCGAACCATGCCGTTGTCTTTTCTTAAGAATAGACGACCATCATGGCAAGTTACGATCCCAGCAGCATCTTGTCCACGATGTTGTAACATCGTTAATGCATCAAACAACATTTGGTTAACAGGTGATTTACCAGCTATACCAACAACTCCACACATAGCAACCTCGCAGACAAGCTAGGATTAATAAAAAGGATTTTTCGTTGAATGTGATGATGAGTCGTCTTGCTCTGAAGACGATTGATGCGAAGGTTGTATGTTCGGCTTCGACTCATCAGATTTCATATGACTTAAGGCCTTATTGGCCGTATCTTTGGTAAATTTGGTAGCCATAGGAGCATAAGGCAATAAACTTTGTATAATCTTAGAGTGCTTCCAATGCGGAGAACTCTCAGCAAAAGTGCCAATCCCCTGCATAGTAATCAGCACCACCAATAAGCCTTTTAAGGTTCCAAATGCACCACCCGCTAGACGGTTTAATGGCCCCAATTTTAGGCTTTTTAAAAGCCGATTTAAAACGGCAGTCACAATCCAAGTCATGACCACAATCAGCAATACGATAAAGGCAAAAGCAGCAATTTTTTGAACCACTGGATCTGAACTGAGCGCGGACATTGAAGGGGCAATTAAGCCAGCGTATTTCGCACCGACAATCAGTGCAAAAATCCATCCGATCAAGTTCGCAAAGGCTTTAACGAATCCTTGGCGCAAACCGTTAAGCCCTCCAATCAACAAGATAATCAGTAAAAAGATATCAATGGTATTCATAGAAATTAGATCATGCTATCTACACAGTCTTTAATCAGCCTCGGACCTGTATAAATCAGACCACTATAGAGCTGAACCAATTGCGCACCAGCTTGTTGCTTTGTCATTGCCTGGTCGCCTTGTAGAATACCACCTACACCAATTAATGGTATTTGATCTTTCAGTAATTTTGAAAATGCTGCCAAGCACTGAGTGCTTTTCTCAAAGACCGGTGCACCTGACAAACCACCCGCTTCATCACCAAAAGGGAGTTGTTCTACGCCTTCACGTGACAAAGTGGTATTGGTCACAATCAAGCCATCAATTTTAAATTCAAGCAATTGTGATGCAATAAACTGCATATCTTTTTCAGATAAATCGGGTGCAACTTTGAGGACCAGCGGCACATAATGTTGAAATTCTTCTGCCAATTCAATTTGACGTTTTTTTAAAGTTTCGAGCAGTTCTGTTAAAGCATGGCCACTTTGCAGACTGCGTAAATTCTTGGTGTTTGGTGAGGATATATTAACCGTAATATAAGATGCGTAGTTATAGACTTTTTCAAGGCAAATTAAATAATCAGAAACGGCATCTTCAACCGCAGTATCGGCATTTTTACCAATATTAATGCCTAATACACCTTTGAACTTGGATGCTTTGACATTTTCAATCAGTTGGTCAACACCTTCATTATTAAACCCCATACGATTAATAATGGCGTGTGCTTTTGGAATACGAAATAAACGAGGTTGCGGATTGCCCGCTTGTGGACGCGGTGTAATGGTGCCAATTTCGATAAAACCAAAACCTAAACTTGCCAATGCATCAATATATGCACCGTTTTTGTCTAAGCCCGCAGCTAAACCCACTGGATTTGGAAATTCGATTCCCATACAAGTGACTGGCTTAGGCTCAATCTTTTGACGCATTACCCCAAATTTATGGGAAGACTTGAGTAATGATAATGTCAGATCATGAGCACGCTCTGGCGCCAAAGAGAAGAGAAATGGACGAGCAAGCGAATACAACATATCAAAAAAGTCTACTGCTTTTTAAGTTGCCACATTATAGGCACAGACCAGCTAAAAGGCTATGCCTGTCATAGGTTTATTTTCACCGCTTACTTCACTGCCGCTGTTAATTTAATCTGCCCACCGACTTTATTTAATTCAAGTTTTTCAATGCTCAAGCCCATTTGTGCAAGTTGGGTCAGAAAATTGGCCAGAATTGAATAATTTATATGTTCAGCCACAATTTGAATTTTACCATCCATTTGTTGTGAAGCCACAGACAAACCTTGTTGCTGTGCCGCACGCTGAATTTTGTCGGAAGGCGTTAAATTTAAATCATTGGCAGGTTTCATGATGATGACATTGCTTTGCATCCACACCAAAGTATCTTTCAATTCATTTAAACGCTGCTGCTGTTCATTTGCGACGCGATGCATATTCCAAAGTGCAGAGCCAATAATCGCCACTGTAACTAGAACTGTCGCGGTAATCACCATGATTCGTTCACGTAAACTGAGCCTCGCCAAATAATCGCCAACTCGCTCAATCCAATGATCCATTTTTTGCTGGGCTTTATCTATGATATTCATTATTGTATTTTCACCAATCCAAGCACCATTGAACCCTGTGTTTGTACATTGCCCAGTTCAGCTTTAAAGCCTTGCTGATTGAGCTGTGTTACTAAGCTTTGAAGTGCCTCTGAAGACTGCGCCAAAAGGTCTAAATTCAGCACATTACTGTCATAAGCCACACGGTTTGCCACAATTTGTTGCTGCATTAAAATTGGACCGATTCGACTGATCAATTGCAGGGCTTGAGTATCTGCTGATTGACTCATACGTAGATGACTCTCAAACATACTTTTTAGATTTTGTTCGGTCACTCGACTGTTTGCCCCAAACCAAGATTTATATTGATCAACCGCCACAACAGCAGTTTCATCTGCTACCTTTTTAAGTTTCACCCATCGGTTTAGATCAAATACCAACTGAACCATGATCAGCGCCACACAGAGCGCTGCACATGCTTTCCAATACCCTGAAATCCCACTGTCTTCTGACTTTGCTTTAGGCAAAACATTAAAGGGATGGCTTTTCGCCTTAGTTAAAGGTTCAAAGCGATAATGAAACGACTCACGCTGCTCTACAGATGCCACTTGAAACAATGTGACCGCCTGATCATCGGTTAATTCTGAATACAGATATTGTTCTGATTTAGGCAAGACATTCAAATACAACTCTAAATCATCAACTGAAGCGCCCAATAAAGCACCATGACGAGCCAATAAATTATCATTGATATTGGCTAAAACCATTTCACCTGACTTGGGAGTGGGCAAGACCATAAAATCTGGTAACAAAGCAACCAATTTGACAGGAATCAACGTTAATGCATGTTGCATAGTGAGCACACGATTGTGCGAAATACCTAAAATCGTCAATTGATCTGGTGCTTGAAAATGCGATAACACTTTCATTTGATCAATCGGCTGAATCACATATTCTTCAAGCAGATACTTAATTCCTTCGACGCCCAATTGTTTATACTGCGCTTTGGTCAAAGTCTGTTGAATAATTTGCACATCGCGGCTAGGAAAAAAGACCGTCGCCTCCTCCCCTTGATACGGCTTGATATCTTGAATTAATAACTCAAGTGTCGATGCCTGAATCCAGCTCTCACCACGCGACCATTGCCAAACCCCATTGGCTTCGGGCATCCATAAATACAACATTAATCTTATTCTGCCGTGTTATTAATTTAAATTTATAGGAATTTTTAGACTGCTGGTATAAAACATTTTCGCTGCGTAGACAGTCCATTGGCGATTACTGATTGCTCATAGATACGCGCTTCTGCTAAAGCAAAAGCATTAAAATATTCTGAGGTCAAAATTTCTGCGATATGTGCAATTACATTCATATGACAGACCACCACGATATTTTCAAAAGGCAATTGCGACAACCACTCTACTGCGACCTTGGCATCATCTTCAGGTTTGATTTTGTCACAAATCATCACATCAACACCTGGAAATAAACTTTGAATATGACTTAAAGTTTCTTGCGCTCGAACCAGCGGACTGACCACAAAAATGTCAGGTTGCACATGATCTTTTAAATACCCTGCCGTTTGTCTGGCTTGTTGATGCCCTCGTGCTGTCAGTTGGCGCTTAGTATCATTACCATCTAAAGCGGGTGAAGCTTCACCATGTCGAACCAAAGTCAAATGCATGTGTATTCCCTAACTCTAAAAATCCCATCTTATCCAAGCTTGATGACAGGTATTGGACGCTGATTAAAAATATCACACTTTGTTATGTGGTAACACAAATTCCACATCACTACGATGTCCATTTTTCATCAAAGACACCGCAATATTTAATGGGGGTGCACCCTCATAAATCACTTCATATAACGCCGTGGTAATAGGCATATAAACGTCCAATTCTTTGGCGCGGGTATTCACTTGCACAATGGTATTAATACCTTCTGCAGTTTGCCCAAGTTCTGTGGTGGCTTGCTCTAAACTTTTGCCTGAACCTAAAGCAAAACCCACTTGATAATTACGACTCAGCGGACTATTACAGGTCGCGAACAAATCGCCAACACCCGACAAACCCAAAAAGGTTAAAGGATTCGCACCGAGCTTGACCGCAAAACGACTCATTTCCGCAAGTGCACGGGTCAAAATCATACTTTTGGTGTTCTCACCCACTTTGTAAGCTGCCGCCATGCCCATCGCGACTGCATAAATATTTTTAAGTGCGCCGCCAAGTTCAACACCATGTACATCATCACTACCAAAGACACGAAATAACGCGCTATGAAGCGCCTGTTGCACAGCATATCGAACCAACTCTGAATCACTGGCAATGACAGTACCTGCAGGCATACCAGACATGATCTCTTTGGCCAAATTTGGACCGGACAACACGCCATAAGGCACTTCAGGCAATTCTGAGCGAATAATGTCGCTCATAAAACTAAAGGTTTTTGCTTCTACACCTTTAGTGAGGGAAATCACTGCTTGAGCACTGATAAAGGGCTTAATTTGCTGTAAAACGTCACGAAAAGAATGACTCGGAATAGCGACCAAAATAATGTCACGATCACGCACTGCTTTTTCTAAATTTGACTCTGCTTTTAAGGAGCTTTCAAGGGTGTAATCAGGCAAATAACGCTGATTAATATGCGTTTGATTGATCTCACTAGCAATCACTTCATCGCGAATCCAAATCATGGTGTCACAGCCATTTCGTGCTGCGGTGTTCGCCATGGCAGTACCGAAACTCCCTCCCCCCAAAACCGTCACGCGTAAGGCTGTTTTCTTATCCAAAACGACAGGTTGAACCAAATCTGTAAACTTTAATTCCGACATTATTTTTATCCCAAAAATCTTTATCTATAAAAAATGATGTATCTCTTAAACATATGATTTACACACATCCCTATTGATCAGATAAGATCAAATGATCTGTGTATACCTATGTTAAAGCTGCTGCGTTTCGAGTCAGAAGCTTTAGATAGTGACTTGATTCAATCAATCTTTTTATGCACTTACATTTTATGCAATTTAATTTGCCTGCCAATAAGTCACATAAGGCTGTGTATCAATTTCAGTACGTGGCGGAATCGCTTTAAAGGCAGTGCCTACATAAATAATGCCTGAAATCAAATCATGTTCTTGTAAACCCAGCTTACGCTTGAGCAGTTTCGATTCGACCACTGCGCCACTTCTCCACATGGTTGAAAAACCTTGTGCCTGCAAAGACAGTAAAAAGTTCTGTATGGCAGCACCCGAGCTTAAAGTTTGCTCAAAATCTGGAACTTTTGGATGCGCTTGAAAACGTGTCACCGCCAACACCAAAAGTGGCGCACGCATAGGATGATGTTTTACACGCTCAATCTGTGCTTCTTCCTGTTCACCCATATCGCGCACTGCATCCATCATCAACTGACCAAATACCTCACGCTGCTCACCTTGTACCACAATAAAATGCGTAGGTTTTAAACGATGATGATCAGGCGCGGTTAATGCTGCTTGAAATGCTTGTTCCAATTGGGCTGCATTGGGTGAAGGTTCAATTAAATGTCCAATAGATTGACGCTGATGAATATTGTCATGAACTGCATGTAGAGAAGAATCTGACATTGACGATTGATCTACTAAAAACTCATTATGCTAAGCTTAGCATAAACCATGAAAGTTACTCTAGCGAGATCTCGTCTCTAAGCTTGGTAGATTAAAATTCACATAAAAAACTGTTATGGCATCAATATTTATACAATTTCTTCAAATTTAATCACGCTTAATCCTCTAGCATAGTCAAAGCTAAATATCCTATTCCATGACCCAAAATAAGTTGAGAATGATATGAATTCAAATCTGAAAAAGACTGCCATTGCCGCAATGAGCCTCATAACCGCTGTCATGTTCACCGCATGTGCCTCCAACCCGACGGAAACATTAGCGATTCAAAAGCCTAATAACCAATATGAAGTGGCTGGCTTAGGTAAATCCGCAGTGATTGCCAAAAACAATGCGATTTTAGCAGCTAACAAAACCTGCGGTAAAAATGCAGCGCCAGTTTTGGTTGATGAAAAGACTGAATATAACGGTGCGCTTAAAGGCGTATTGGATGAGAAAACTGGACAAATGGTTACAGCGGCAGCTAGTGTTTTAGGATCAGTGATGGGTAAAAGTACAGGCATTGAAAAAGACACCGACTATCAGTCAGTGATTACATTTAGCTGTAATGGCACTAAATAATCTTTAAGCTTTAAAATAAAAAAAGTCCCGAATCGGGACTTTTTTGTTTATTACCATTTTAAATTTTGGTAACGTTTAGATCACTGTAATGAAGAGATCATGAGGTCAATAAATTAACAATACCCGTCTAAACGAGTCAGTGGGATTTTTTGACCAATGGCTTTTTCAATTTCAGGTAGATAGAACGCATCATCTTCAGACAAGAAACTAATACTCACGCCACTGCTTCCGGCACGCCCTGTACGACCAATTCGGTGTACATAGTCATCAGACTGCTCAGGCAAAGTAAAGTTAATCACGTGTGAGACGTTATCCACGTGAATACCGCGACCTGCAACATCTGTCGCGATCATAATATTGTGTTGACCATTTTTAAACTGGTCAAGCATTTTAATACGTTTGTCTTGTGCGATTTCACCTGACAACATTACCACTTTATAGTTATCACGTTTTAAATGATCGTAAAGCTTACGAACTTGATCACGACGATTGGCAAAGATCATGACTTTCTCAATCGGCTCATCACGTAAAATTTCTTCAAGTAAACGGTATTTATCTGACTTCCCAACCACATAAACACGCTGCTCTACGTCAGCATTGGTTTTCTTCTCAGGTTCAATTTCAACCGTTACAGGTTCAAACAGCCACTGCTGCGCCAAGTTTAAAACATCGTAACTAAAGGTTGCAGAGAACATCAGGGTCTGACGCTGTTCTTTACGCGGTGAAAAACGCACGATACGTTTAACCGAGGGAATAAAACCCATATCAAGTAAACGATCCGCTTCATCAATCACCAAAAATTCAATTTGATCAAGCCAAATTTCTTTTTGCTCGGTGAAATCAATCAAACGACCTGGGGTTGCCACGATAATGTCGGCATACCCTTGATCGAGTAATTTTTTCTGTTTGTCAAAATCGACACCACCCACCAAAGTCACGACATTTAACCCTGAAAATTTGGTCAAATCTTTGGCATCATTTTCAATTTGAATTGCAAGTTCGCGTGTCGGCGCTAAAATGAGTGCACGAGGTTCACCACGAAAACGTGGCGTTTGAATTGGGTTGTGCAGTAAATCATTAATAATACTGACCAGGAAAGCTGCAGTTTTTCCTGTACCAGTTTGTGCACGTCCAATTGCATCATGCCCCGCCAAAGTATATTGCAATACTTTTTCTTGAATGGGGGTCATTTCTTTAAACCCTAAAGCATCTATGGCTTGCTTAAGTTGCGGATGTAAATTAAGGGTTTCGAAACCAGATGACATATATACGCGCTCTACGGTCAGTTATTTTAAAATTATACCATTATAAACAAAAAACGCCCCAATTTATCAAAATTGGAGCGTTACCTAGTTTTAAATAAAACGTAGGATTAGTCTAAAGGCTGAACTTCTTCAGCTTGAAAACCTTTTTGACCTTGCACAACGCTGAATTCTACGCGTTGACCGTCACGTAGTGAACGGTGTCCATCGCCTTGAATTGCACGGAAATGAACGAAAACATCATCACCGCCAGCGCGCTGAATGAAGCCAAAACCTTTAGTATCGTTAAACCACTTAACAACGCCTTGTTCGCGAGCTGTCATAAGTAAATCCTCAGTTGGTAAGAAAAGGGATCACCCGGTGTTGCAAACAGCAGAGCAAACAAAGTTTCAAAACATTTTTGTATTTCAAAGCTTGTAATCATTCTGTAAAACTATTAACAAAATCCCGGTTATATCCATGAATACACAAGGTTTAGAGAAGGATAATTCCCTATCCAATCCTTAAGTACGCAACGAGCTTACCACGGGTTAAAAACAATTAATAGAGGTTTTTTCGCAAATTATTCAACAAAATATTTGTATATTTATCACCCAAATAGCTATGCCGCTTTCATTCACTCTCCACTTAATGGAAAGATCACAAATATTTTGAGTCCAGTCGCACGAATTTGTTAGAATACAATTAATAACCGCTGTGTTTTAGTGTAGACATGACCGCTCAGATTGAAATAGATGCGCTTGGAAAACCTTGCCCAATGCCTTTACTCTTGCTTAAGAAGCAGCTTAAAAAAAATCCATCACCTCAAGTCTATGTATTGAAGTCTTCTGACCCCAATAGTCAGCTTGATATTTCACGTTATTGTCAAATACACAACTATAGCTGCCAAATTCAAAAAATTTCAATAAATGAATTTCATTACTTGATTGAATCCTAATTGAATCTTGGCTATTTTCAATTAAACTAATCTTATGCACATATAGAGTGCTTACTTACATTTCACTACCCAATTTTCCTTAATTATGCTCGATATTCGAATTAAGATGAATCTATTGGTTTTACAACTATTTTCCTATAAGGAGTACTCATGACTGACAGCAGCAATCAATTGATGCCCCTGTCATTGTCTGCGCCTGGGGTGAATCTTGGTGCATATATTAGCACTGTAAATCAAATCCCGATTTTGACAGCCGAACAAGAGAAAGAGTTGGCTGACCGCTATTATTATGATCAAGATTTAGATGCAGCGAAAATGTTGGTGATGTCTCATCTGCGTTTCGTGGTGCATATCGCCCGCAGTTATGCAGGTTATGGCCTTCCTCAAGGTGACTTAATTCAAGAAGGCAATCTCGGTTTAATGAAAGCAGTAAAACGTTTTGACCCCAATATGGGTGTGCGTTTGGTTTCGTTTGCGGTACATTGGATCAAAGCAGAAATTCATGAATACGTAATCCGAAATTGGCGTATTGTTAAAATTGCGACCACAAAAGCCCAGCGTAAACTGTTTTTTAACTTACGAAGTTTAAAAAAATCTAGCAAAAAGCTCACTCTTGCAGAAGCACAATCGATTGCTCAAGACTTAAATGTCACAGCTGAGCAAGTGATTGAAATGGAAGGTCGCCTGACTGCCTATGATGCAGCATTTGAAGCACAAGGTGATGATGACGATGAAGGTTCTACCTATGTTGCGCCTGCACTTTATTTAGAAGATAACCGTTACGATCCAGCGCGTTTGGCTGAAGAAGAAGATTACGAGCAACAAAGTACCTCTGCACTACATGCAGCCATGGGACAGCTTGACGATCGTTCGCGTAATATTTTGCAGCGTCGTTGGTTAGACGATGACAAATCGACATTGCATGAGTTGGCAGCTGAATATAACGTGTCTGCTGAACGTATTCGTCAGCTTGAAAAAAATGCTATGGATAAAATCAAAGTTGCCATGTCATCCAACTAATTGAGTTGAAAATGTATCAAATAAAAAAAGGGCGAATGCCCTTTTTTTATAGTTGTACTGTGGATCTTAATCAGGGTTTTAGCGATATTTTTTAAATTTTGCAATTAAAAATCAGACCCGATATATGTTATGGTTTATTGCAAATTTACCAAGCCGATATCATTTATGTGGATTGCAATTTCAGCGCTTAATCTTGCCGTTGCAGTGATGCTCGGTGCATTTGGTGCGCATGGGTTAAAAGCACGAGCTTCTATTGAACAATTGAATTGGTGGCACACCGCCACCGATTACTTTTTTTATCATGCGATTGGTTTATTGGCGTTGGGCGTTATTGCCAAAGTCATTCCTCAAATCCCCATTAAAACCAGTTTTCTCCTGATTCAAATCGGAATTATTTTCTTCTGTGGCTCACTGTATATCATGGCGCTTGGGTTACCCCGAATTTTAGGTGCAATTACCCCGATCGGTGGCGCATTAATGATTGCTGGTTGGTTGATTTTGGCTTGGAATGCTTTTAAATTTTCACGTTAAATCATCTTTATTGATTTTAAATGAATGGATTGCATCAATGAATATTTACTTAAATGGCGAATTGCAACATACACATCATCAAAATTTATATCAATTAATTCAAGATCTATCCCTTGAAGGCAAACGTTTTGCAGTTGAAATGAACGAGATGATCGTTTCTAAAAGCAAACTTGCAGAAACCCCTATTTCAGATTCAGATCGCATAGAAATCATACATGCTGTCGGCGGCGGCTAAACACGGAGTTCTCATGGAAGATTCACATCTCATTATCGGTTCACGTACATTTAAATCTCGTTTACTGGTGGGAACTGGTAAATATAAGGATTTAAATGAAACAGATTTAGCCATTCAAGCGAGTGGTGCTGAAATTGTGACGGTCGCCATTCGACGCGTCAATATTGGGCAAGATCCTCATCAACCCAATTTACTTTCAGTGATTCCGCCAGAAAAATACACGATTTTGCCCAACACAGCAGGTTGCTTCGATGCCAATAGCGCAGTGCGTACCTGCATGCTAGCACGTGAACTTTTAGATGGACACAATCTGGTAAAACTAGAAGTTTTAGGTGATGAAAAAACGCTTTACCCGAATGTTATGGATACGCTTAAAGCCGCACGTACTTTGGTCGATGACGGCTTTGAAGTGATGGTTTATACGTCTGATGACCCGATCGTAGCACAAGAGCTAGAAAGTATGGGCTGTGTAGCCATTATGCCTTTAGGCAGTTTAATTGGTTCTGGCTTGGGAATTTTAAATCCGCACACCATTTCCATTATCAAAGAAAATGCCAAAGTCCCCATTTTAGTGGATGCCGGCGTGGGAACTGCTAGCGATGCTGCAATTGCGATGGAGCTTGGTTGTGATGGCGTACTTATGAATACGGCGATTGCTGCAGCTCGAAACCCAATTTTGATGGCATCTGCCATGAAAAAAGCCGTTCAAGCGGGTCGTGAAGCGTATTTGGCGGGTCGTATGCCACGTAAACAGATGTCCAATGCAAGTTCGCCTGAAACTGGATATTTTTTTAAATAATCTGATTTCATCATTTAATATTGAAGATATACCCCAAAGCCCTGTGTGATCACAGGGCTTTTGCTATGGGCTTGCTATACATTCGTTAAAGATGAAGACCGACTAAATGGATTCTCTAAAATTCTAATTTTGACTTCAGCAACCTGATCTTGTATCGCCTGCGTATGGGCCAGCATATGTGGTGTCTGCATATGCGCTTCAAGCTGTTCTACCGATTCCCATTTTTCATACATGACCAAAGAATTTGGCACTTTAGTTTGCATCGGACTTTGTAGCTCGCTATCGCTCAAAAGCTCATAAGCATAACATCCGTCTTCATTCAGTACGGCTGGTATAAGCTGCTGAATACGCTCTAATACACTTTTAAATGCAGTATTTGAAATTAAATTAATTTCTGCAATGACGGTCAACATTTGAGGCTTCCTTACTGAGAAAATTCATTGACTAAGTGTTGCTGATATTCTTTTTTATAACGAGCAACGTCAGGTGCTTTAATCACATCATTGGCAATAAATGTGTTTAAAGATTGCATACCTAAAAATTGATTAGCTTTGTGAAATGCCAAATACACACCGTCCACTCCCACGCCATGAAAGAAATCATCTTGGTCTGTAAATGCTTGCATAGGCGCATTCCATGTCAAAGACAACATATATTTTTTGTCATGAATAAGACCGCCTGAGCCATATTTTTTTGAAGCATCAGAACGTGAACGACCATCATTGGCATATAGTGTGCCATGTCCTTCGGTAAAGACTTCATCTATATATTTTTTAACTGTCCAAGGCGCTCCCATCCACCAACCAGGCATCTGGTAAATCACGACATCCGCCCATAAGTACTTTTGAACTTCTTGCTGAATATCATAATCATCATCTGTACGTGTAATTTTAACCTCATGCCCCAATTCAGTTAAAATCTGTTCTGCTTGAGCAGTTAAGGTATTATTCAGATCGCCTTTTGAGTGCGCGAACACCTTTGCACCATTGATGATTAAAATATGACTCATGTGTATTCCCTATATATTTTTGCTTGAAGCGAATATAACAAAAGTATTTACTGATAAATATTCATAAATAAGTAATATATAATTGACTAATAATCAACAATAGAAATATAGAAGTACTTTCAAAAAAAAGAACTCTTACGAGCTCTCTTTAAATGTCATCATTTACATTTAAGCAATCAAGCCTTCATCACGCATGGCAATTTGCACGGATTGACGTGCTGCCACTTTATTTCTGATGTTATTCACATGGGTATATGGGCTTAAGTCATGCTTAATCAGATTCGACCAATTGGTCAGTACAAACAGATAGGCATCGGCTGGACCGAAATTATCATCTACCAAATAATCATTGTCTGAATCTGCAATGGCTTGATCAATATATTTCAACAAACGATCAATTTCAGCATAGGCTTTTTCTTTTGCAGGTGCATCTAGTGGTGCGCCAAAAAATACCGCATAGGCATCATGTAACTCTGAGTTTAAATACCCCAACCATTCGAGCACTTTGGCACGGCCCAAACCTGAAGGTGGAATCAAATCTTGCTTTGGATCATGTTGTGCCAAGAAAGGTAAAATGGCCACATTTTCAGTCAAAATCAGCCCAGGGTTAATTTCTAATGCAGGCACATAGCCCTTTGGATTAATGCAGTAATAATCGACATCTTTTTCGGTTTTATGGGTTTTTAAATCGACACGTACAAGGTCAAAATCAACGTTAATTTCATTTAAAATAATATGTGCTGCCAGTGAACATGCACCTGGCGAATAATACAACTTCATAATTGATCCTTGTTATTCAATTAGGGTAATTGGGTTGGAGCGAATGGATGACCCTTATTCAATGTCAAAATATTTGAACTTATCCTCAGCGCTTTATGTTTTAAAAATGCGTTCTGCACGATTGAACCTTTTCAAAGCCCTGAAGGACACCTCAGGCTACAAATCGCATTTCCCTCTCTTTGAATATTCAACAGATTCATTTATTTTTCAAGCGAAATTACCTGCTTTATTGCTACGATTTGTTTTAACATAGCCGACTTTCAAAAACACTTCAAAAGGTTCTGTGTGATTAGTCTGAAGAAAGAAGAATGGTTTTCAAATATCCGAACTGATGTTCTTGCTGGACTTGTGGTCGGTTTGGCACTGATACCAGAATCGATTGCTTTCTCAGCTATTGCAGGCGTTGACCCTCAAGTGGGGCTATATGCCTCATTCTGTATTGCCGTCACCATTGCTTTTTTTGGTGGTCGAACCGCCATGATTTCTGCTGCTACAGGTGCCATGGCATTGCTCATGATTACCTTGGTGAAAGATCATGGTTTGCAGTACCTCTTCGCAACGACAGTATTAACCGGCATCATTCAAATTATTGCAGGATATTTTAAAGTTGCAAAACTCATGCGTTTTGTATCGCAGTCCGTGGTCTATGGATTTGTCAACGCATTGGCGATTTTGATTTTTGCAGCACAACTTCCTGAACTGCTGCGTATGGATATACATGCTTATATGTTCTTGGCATTGGGCTTAGCCATTGTCTATGTATTTCCGCATCTTCCTAAAATTGGAGAATTAATCCCCTCACCTTTGATTTGTATTGTGGTGCTGAGTTTAATTGCATTGTTGCTGGGTGCAGATATGCGTACGGTGAGCGACTTGGGTCAATTTCCAGATACTTTACCTATATTTTTAATTCCAGATATTCCGCTGAATTTTGAAACCTTTAAGATCATTTTGCCTTATGCCATAACCTTGGCTACGGTGGGTCTACTTGAAACCATGATGACCACTACCATTGTCAATGAAGCAACAGGCACAGAAGGTGATCGTCATCAAGAATGCCGCGGACAAGGCATTGCCAATATTGCCAGTGGTTTTATGGGTGGCATGGCAGGATGCGCCATGATTGGTCAATCGATTATCAATGTGACTTCAGGGGCGCGTACCCGCCTTTCGACCTTAGTAGCAGGTGTGTTTTTGCTGTGCTTGGTGGTGTTTTTAAAAGATTGGCTTGCCTTTATTCCTATGGCGGCCCTGGTTGCGATTATGATCATGGTGGCATTCACCACCTTCAACTGGGATTCAATCAAAAATTTTAGTAAGCATCCTAAACAGAGCAATATCGTGATGCTTAGCGTGGTTGTCATTGTACTTGTGACCCATAACTTGGCCTTGGGCGTACTCGCTGGCGTTTTACTATCAGCTTTATTCTTGGTCAATAAACTGGAAAGTGAAGTGAAAGTGCAATCTGAGTTAGAAGGCACTAAAAGAATTTATGTGATTAAAGGGCAGATCTTTTTTAGCAGTTCGGAAAAATTTTATCAATTTTTTGATTTTAATGAAAAGATCTCAACGGTTCAAATTGACCTCACCCAAGCACATATTTGGGATATTACCTCTGTGAATATGCTGGCCAATGTCGTGGCGAAATTTGAAGCCAAGCATGTTCAAGTTGAATTGGTCGGAGTCAATCAAGCCAGCTCGACCTTGATTGATAAGGTGCTGTAAAACACTGTAAAAAAGCCAGATCACATCTGGCTTTTTTACAAACTTCGGCATAGGGGTAACTTGTGCTTTACTGGACGAGTATCTTAGAGCTTAACTGAGTCTACGCTGTTGATGATATCGGCGTGACATCATCAGTATGATCAAAGCCAATATACTCCAAAGGCCCAGACTGCCTCCACCCTGCTTGGTTGCACTGCCTTGACCCAGATCAGGCGATTGATTGAGATCCAGATCTACAATCACAGGATCATGATCCGAGGAACGATATGCATCTTCTGCATAAAACAGTACTTTTTGCTCATCTGATTTAAACTCTTCGTTGTAGTCTAGCGCAGTAGGTTCATCCGCATTGATATGCCAAGCAAACGCACGTTTAACCAAAGGATAAAGACTTGAATCAGCAATAGCGTGATCTAGATTACCGGCACCGCCATTTCCTGTTGTATCACTCGCCACACCAAACACGTAACTATATGCATTTTTGCCTTGGCCTTTTTTTTCATCATTGAGTAGAATTTGATAGTTGGCTTTTTCAAATGCCAGAATCGGATCTTCTTTGGCATAGCTATTCATATCCCCTACCAACAAATAATTGGGTTGTGGCGTTTTAGTGGGATTAGTCGCGATCCATTGCATGAGTTTTTGTACAGCGGTTAAGCGAGTGGCATTCCAGCAGCCCTGACCATCACTTTGATCTGCGTCTTGAGATGTTTTATCTTCAGGACAGCTACCTTTAGATTTCAAGTGATTGGGTACAACTGTAAAGTTTTTTCCGCCAGTGAGTGCTTGAAAGCTTTGTGCCAAAGTCACTCGGTTTTTTTGACTGAGGTCATCATAAACCACTGCTGCATTGACGGGTTTAACCCGAGCACTGTTGTAAATAATCGCTACTGCAATCGCATCCGTACCTAGTTTTTGAGTATTAGGTGGAACAATATATTTCCAATCTTTGCCTAAAGCTTGGGTTAAATGGGCGATTGCACTTTTGTCATCATAGCCATTATTGGCGATTTCCATCAGTCCATAAACATCGGCATCAATCGCTTTTAATGCACTCACAATTTTTTGATGTTGTTTATTAAACTCAGCCAAAGAGTTCGCACCACGCTCGGTCGGAAAGCCTTTCTCTGCACCATTGTCATAGTTCAACACATTAAATGACGCAACGCGAATCTGTTTGGCTTCTTTCGTTGGCAACGAAACTCTTGGATTACTGTCTTTGACAATTTCAGGCTGCGCTTTGTTTTGAATGGGTTGTATACGCCAAGCCCCGAAACGGTACTCTAAAATGCCTTCGACATTTTTAACTTGATTGCCTGAGCGTAAAGTATTGGCTGCACTGAAGTTCTGCGGCAACCACGGCGTTCGATTTTGATTGCCAAAGCCATCATCTAAAATGATCTTGGAAAGTTGATTTTGTTTTGCCAGTGCTAACGCTTCACTAGATTTAGCAGGATAAAGATTGGTGGGAATATACAACCGACCCAAACTTAGGGACAGCTCACCATAGCGTCCATAATTATAATTTTCACTGACCGTTAAGCTCTGCGGAATTTTGACCCACATTCCTTGATAAAGTCTTGGCACATGTCCAGTGCTATCAGTCAAACTGCTAAAAGGTAAATTGAAAGCTTGCGCGGTGACTGAATTGGCTTGTTGATTACAGGTTTGAATATTTTGATCAAGCTGGTCGATTTGCAACTGGTTTTGGTAAGCCGTTAATCGACCTTTTAGAATCACTTCTTCACCGACCTTACCGCCTTTGATGCTACTGCTGGCAGGCAGGTAAACAAAAATTGCATTAGTCACATTTGTTTTGGCTTTGCTGTCTGGGGTTTGTAGATAAAAACCAGAAAAACCGTTCTGATAACGATAATCTGCGGTAATCACACCACGAACCACGTAGCTTTGATTTTGAGTGGCTGATTGTAAATCTGCAATCGGTGTATCCGTGGTACTACAACTTATGCTCGATGGCGCTGGTGGAATGGGTGTTGGAGTTGGTGTTGTACCGCCCAGATAAATCTCAAAGGCATTTTGATCAGACCACTTTGACCATTCTGATTCAAGATCAAATGCAGCGTTCGGGTCAATCGAGCTTACATCATTGCTTTTTTTAAGCCGTGCAAAACTATTTTTAAGACTTGAAACCGAACTTCCCCAACCATTGCTGGGTTGTTCACCGACACGACCAAAACGATCGATAGGTGTGCCTTTGTATAACAGCACCAATGCATCATCACCGTTATAGCTTAGACCTGCCACTTGATTGACTTGGTCACCGATCACAGCTTTAAGCTCAGAGCGCCCGATCACAAATTTAGCTTTGCTGGCTAAACTACCTTGCAATGCAAATGCGGAAAATTTTACTGCTTCACCATTATTAAATTGACGGATTTCATAATCAGCTAAATTGACTGTGGTGGCATCTGGATTGTAAATTTCGAGTCCTTTGCGATTGGATGAGCCATCGATGTATTGGCTAAACATTAACTGTGCATAGGCAGGAGATGCACATCCTAGTAAAGTGAGACTTAAGCTTAAGCTGTGTAATTTTATGAGTTTCATCGGCGATGTCTTTTTTATTACTTATTGGAATACGCTGAAGATTAGCAAGATGACATGATGTATTTATGACAGCTATAAAAATAGATGATGGTTTGCTCAATCTATCCATTTCGGTCATTCTGAAGGATTAAAGTCAAAAAAGTTTGACTTGAGCACCTTAGGTCTTAAAATACCGCATTCAAATTTAATTCATTTGCCAAAATTATGTCGAACGAACCATTAGACCCGCAAGTTGTGGAACTAGACAACTTGAACGAGCATCGCGAAATTGTGACCTTTATGCGCCGTTCATCTCCTTTGAATACTTCACAACGTGCTGCGCTTGAACAATATGGTCACTTAATTTTGGAATACCCGGTGGGTGACCTGCGCCAGCATTTTGAACACCCAGAACGCCCACTTACCGTTGAAATTGGTTTTGGTATGGGTCGCTCGCTGGTACTGATGGCAAAAGCCAATCCTGAGCGTAATTTTGTGGGGATTGAAGTTCACATTCCTGGTATTGCGCAGTGTGTCTATGAAGCCGGTATGGCAGAAGTCACTAATTTACGTCTACTTGATGCCGATGCCATTCAAGTTTTACGTGAAATGCCTGACAACAGTATCAATGCGATTCAACTCTACTTCCCAGATCCGTGGCAGAAAAAACGTCACTTCAAACGTCGCTTCGTATCACATGACCGTATGCCTTTGGTTGAACAAAAACTGGAAATGGGTGGCACCTTCCACTCCGCAACAGATTGGGAACCGTATGCAGAATGGATGCTGGATGTTCTAGACAACCGTCCAAACCTTGAGAACTTGGCAGGCAAAGGCAACAGCTACCCACGTCCAGACTGGCGTCCACAAACCAAATTTGAACGCCGTGGCTTAGAAGAAGGTCATAAAATTAATGATTTTTACTTTAAGAAAATTAATTAATGATGCCTTGATGTGATCATTCAATAATCCCAAAACAGGACTTCAATGTCCTGTTCTTTATGGCTTCTTTTCACATCATCTAAAATACTTCTCGAATTTCTATATCGGGATCATATTCATCCAGCCGCTTTGCCAGTATATGCAAATTCCGCGTAGGTACCGCAGGAAACAGATGATGTTCAACGTGATAGAACATATTATAGGTTAGGACACTTTTAAACTCATTGCGCACAGTCCGTGCCATATAAATATGATCTTCCGTATCATGATGCACTGTCCACACGGCGAAAAAAGCGGTCATACACTGCCCGATTAGCATCGCACAGACATGATATTTTAAGGTGGTACTCTCTAAAACAGCAAAAACTAAAATCAGGAATATGATATTTGCGAGCAACTCGGCAATCATCCAGTTTTTTTGTGTGTTGTTACCTACTTCAAAGGCTTTTTTATGCAACATCCATGGAAAAATAGGACCAAATAACAAAGCTTGCCACCATTTCATCTTGGCACTTTTGGCTTCAACATCTTCATCTTGCATACAATGTTGATGATGTCGAAGATGGTTAATCTGCACAGCATGCATCGAACCCAACATGACAATACTTAAAATAAACATCACCACATGGGTTTGTTTTTGAGTAATGCCCAATGCAAAATGAAACGCATTATGCACTTGTCTAAGTCCCGTCAAAAAGAACATAAACGAGCAAAATAATGCAATCGGATACCACTGATGATAAGCAAAGATCAGTGACAGTATGAACCATGGCACAGAGATCAATAATTCTGAGTAAACATTTTTTTTATTCAGTTTGACCAAATCTTTCCAGAGTACATCTTCGAGTAAATGTTGATGCTTATGCATTGGATGCTTAAATCCTTATTATTTGTTTTAAATATATTTTATTTATAGTCTAAGCATAGCCTTCGATCCACTGCACATAAGGATCACCGACTATAACTTTACATTGATCTGCACCGTAGGTTTACACTGTTTTTATATCGAAATCATGAATTCCTCATAATTCCATTACTCAAAGATTCATAAATCATTTTAAGATCTGGGCGTCCAGCATCTGCTAACATTTGCTGATGCATCATTAAAATATTTTTATCCCCGCGCATGGCAGGTCCAGTTTGCATTTTTTTTGGATCATTTTGAGTGGCTTTGTTAGCTGTTTCTAAAATCAGGGGATAGAGCAAACTAAAATCAACACTTTTAGCATCCACAACTTGCTTGGCCATGTCATAGCAATAGTTACTGAAGTTACAGGCAAATACCGCAGCTAAATGCAGACTCAAACGCTGTGCAGAGTCATATTGATATATCCGCTGGCTCAAAGCTGCTGCCAATGCATTTAATACCTTTAAATCTTCAGCGCACTCCGCTTCGATAAATAACGGCGTATTCCCCCAATTCACCTCTCGCTCCAAACTAAAGGTTTGTAATGGATAAAATACCCCAGATTTTGCATGATGCTGAGTTAAAGCCTTTAAATGGGTACTGCCAGATGTATGTACAATCAACACGTCAGGCAACCGCATGGAGACCGATTCAATCACACTTGAAATCGCTTGGTCACTGACTGCGATGACCAGCAGATCAATCTGCGCACTGAGTTGTTGAACATCATTGATGGCTTCTGCATTGACTCGATTTGCCAAAATGGATGCATTGGCAAGATCTCGGCTAAAGACCTGTACAATTTCATGTTGCTGACATAAGCCTTGAGCCAAATGAGTTGCCACCCGTCCTGCACCAATTAGACTGATTCGCATGCTACATTTTCCACTTTATTTTTCGCTAGCATGCCAACATTGAAGGGACGAATCAATTCGTCCCTTCAATTTAAACTTGAAATATCCAATTTAGATAGGCTTATGATGATTAGTTAAACACATTGTTGAGATAGACGATACGTTCATTGCTTCGCTGAATAAAGCATTTGTTATATTGCATTTCAGCATTTTGCGCATGCATCGACTCATCCCAGTAATCTGCTTGTTTTTGATAGGTCTCACGCTCATTCTCTGAAATCTGATAAACGCGTTTCTGTGAAATCACTTTACAGTCGACGTCACGCTTTTCAAACCAATCGGACTGATCTTGTTGCAGCTGCGTTTTTTGTTCATCACTAAAACGATCCCAAGTTTGATTCAAACGCTCAACCACTTTTTTCTTGTCATCATCCAGTTCTTTGTTTCGAATATTCATCGCTTTTAAAGCCAGTTCGGTTTGGGCTGCATCTTTGACACTACTTTCAGTTTGTTGTTCACGTATTGCTTCATTTTCTTTGAGATACGCTTCATATTGCACAGCCTTGGTGGTAATAAACGCCACCGCTTTAATCACTTCATTTTGATGATCTGCATTGAGGCTAAAACCTTCCTTGTCGGTTTTGATCACATCAAACTTAAAATCACCTTTAACCAAATCATTTTCAATGCTCAGTGGTGCTTCACTCGCTTCTAAATAATCATTTAAGGTTGCATGACCACCCTCTTCGTCACATTCTTCACAGCGTTCATCTTGCTCCAAATAGGCATTTTCAGCACGCTTTTGTAAGCCTTTTGGAAAATTCACCACCAACTGACCTTCGCATTCCAATTGAGAAGTGGCTTTCGGGTCTTGGGTAATGGTACGAATATTTTTAATGTCAAATTTTAAACTGTCATTAATGGTTTTGACTAAAGCTTCATCTGCCGTATAGTATTTTGAGCTTCTTAAACTTTTTTCGAGTTCTTTAAGATATTCAGATTTTAGAAAAACTTGCAAATCCTTGATATGATCCTGATTGGTACAACTCCATTCAGCATTTTCTACCTGAACAGTCTCATCTTTTTTTTGCTTAAACTGATCACATGCAGTTAAAAACATACTGCTTGCCAACACACTGATAACCAATGCTTTATTCATTTTACCAACCTTATTTTCATTATTTTATGCATGATCTGAGCATGCATTATTTATTTTTTTACAGATTAAATCAATAAAACCTCAACAATGAGGTTTTATTGATTGGATTTTAAAGACTAGATTTAATAATTAAGTCCTAATCGGAAGGAAAATGAATCATTAATTTACTTTTTCCACACCTTCAGGGCTAACTTCACGTTCAACACCTGTTTCAGTATTGGTTACAGCAAATTCAATACGGCGGTTTTTAAATTTACCTTCCTCAGTCGCATTGTCTGCCACGGGGTTTTCTTGACCATAGCCTTCAGCTTTAAGCTTACTTGGATCAACACCTTTTGAAATCAGATAATCCACGACAGACTGTGCACGTTGATGTGACAAGGTTTTATTACTTTCAGCATTGCCCACCGCGTCTGTAAAGCCTTTCACTGTGAGTTGCACGTTAGGTACACGATTCATCAGTGCCGCAGCTTGATCTAAAACAGATTTATTGGCATCTGGAATATCTTTTGAAGCTGTCGCAAAATTGATAATTTGTAGATTCAATGCTGTCGCAATATCCAACGGCTTGACTTGCTCAGGATTAATACTTGCCAGCGCTTTCTCAGCATCACTAATACTGCTGTTCACGGCTTGGCTCATATCCACTGCTTGTTGAACATTCACATTAACGTTTGGCACCAAAGGTTTAATTTGTGCAGCTAGATTTTGCATGGCTGCTGCATCTGTGCCTTGTAAAGTAATTTCACTGCCCGTCCAAGTTAAAGTCGCGTTCGGTACACCTTTAAGCAATTTCAAAATGCTTGATAAACCATTTTGGTCAATCAATTCTGCATGATACTGTTGACTCGAATCGACTCCACAACCAATCGGGTGATTAAACAATTGTTTAACTTCTGTTTGAATAATATCAGTGAAGGTTGGATTACCAATACGCGCCTGACACGTCACCAAACTTCCAGTTGCATCTGTACTTAATTGAAAAAATGCAGGTTGTGCGTTGGCATTGCTCATAGCAGGCTGTTCATTGGTCGCAACCACTTGTTCTTTGTTATTACAATAACGCAAAAACAAACCAACCAAAATTGCCAAGATCACCAGTGCAATCAGCGGAAACCACAAACTGGATTTTTCTTTTTCAGGTTCAGGTGGTTGCGTATAAGGGCTCGATGGTGCGACATGCGATGGTGTTACATGCGGGGATGTCACGGTCGGTGTTGGCTCGACGACTGAATTGACTGTGTTTGACGCAAAAGCGCCTGTGGCAGCGCCAGCACCTAAACCACCTAAGCCAGCCAAAATAGAGCTTGCCCATAACGGTAATGCTGAAGCAATAGACGCTTTATGCTGTTCTAAATAGTGCGCAATCGATCGATCATCATTACTGCCGGCCAAATCTTCTAATGCCCCTAAAGTGGGTGCAATGGAATGATTGAGCAAAGACTCAGTTTCTTCTTTGGGTAATGTATGCCCTACAGCATCAATTAAATTGTTTTTCGCTAAGCTATCATGTGGAAATAAATCTGCAATTCTTGGATTCAAATTGCTTTGTAACATTGAAATTAAATTGGGATTGTTTTTGAGCAAAGACAGTAAAATGGGAATAAAGCTGGATAAAACAGCAGTTTTCTCACCGAATAAACTGGCATTTTGATGGGTTGAATCTTGATTTAAAACGATGGGGATCACACGGTCTTTTAATATTTGTACTAAATCCATGCTGAGGACTCCTGTTATTGGATCATATTTGTTTTTTCTTATTACGCACATCTATACTAAAAGTTATTAGAGCATAGGTGCATTATATTTATGTATATTTTTTAATCTTCTAAAAATACCGCACGCCTTAAGGTTTTTAGATAGGCATTAAAAAAGTCAGCCGAAGCTGACTTTTTAAGATTCATTTTTAATTAAAGCTAGACAATAAACACACGTTCCACTTTGCCTTTAACTAACTCACCCAGTAACGGCGTATTTTTACCTTGAGATAAGATCGTGTCTTTCGCCACAGTCCACTCTAGTGCTGGGTTTAAAAGCACCCAACCTGACTCTACCTTCCAACGCTCGACCATTTGTGCAACGCGAGCGGGTGCAAGGGTCACTTTTTCAACCCATTCAAGCGGTTCAAACAATCCTTCTTCAATCAGTTGAATGCCTAAGGCCACATAGGTGTCAAAAGCGGTAATGCCCGGTGTGGTTTCAGCGAAGGGTGCCAGTTTGGCAGAACTACTCAGCGGTTCATGATGGGTACAAATCGCATCGATGACACCATCTTTTAAGGCTTGGCGAAGACTATTTTTGTCCTGTTCTGAGCGTAGTGGCGGACGAACATGTGCAAGTGAATTAAAACCATCGATTAACTGCTCGGTTAAATGCAATTGATGCATCGCCACATCACAGCTGACCTTTAAGCCCTTGTCTTTGGCAATCTTGATTAAATCTACAGATGCGCCACAAGACAATAGACCAAAATGCGCGCGCACCCCAGTGACTTCAACCATGAGTAAGTATTTTGCAATGGCGATGGTTTCCGCCAAAGCAGGAATCATGGTTAAGCCTTGACGCGAGGCAATAAAACCTTCGTGTACGCAACCATCTTTGGCAATTTGTGGCTCTTCTGCATAGAACACCACGGTCATATTGACACCAGCTGCGTATTCAAGCGTGCGAAGTACGACATCATCATCGGCAAAGGGTGCATTGGCATTGGAAACCGCTGTGCACCCTCCTTTTTTAAGACCGGCCATATTGGCAGGCTGCTTGCCATTTAAACCTTGAGTCTGCGCACCAATAACTTCAAGATAGATCCCACCGTCAAGCTTGGCTTTTTCCACCAAACCATGAATCAGTGCACCATTGTCTTGCACAATCGGTTTTGAATCAGGCGGTGTAAACACATGCAAAATACCATTTTCACGTGCAGCACGACCTTCAGATTTCAGCGTTCCATGTTGCTGTTGGCCGGGTTCACGTAACCGCGCGCACAGATCGACCATGGTCGGCATCAGCCATTTGCCTTGGCCATCGATGGTCTCCAACATACTGTCAGATTCAGCCACTAATTTTCCATGTTCAATAAACACAGTTTGCACGCTGTCGGTTTTTTGAATCGGATCAAGAACACGGACATTTTCAATTTTTACAATAGTCATGACTTAATTCCTTAACCCGCAATCGCTTCTATTAAACTTTGTTCTAATAAACCCAGTTCCTGTAACTGACCTTGCATCGACAATGCAAGTACCGCCATACGCACGGCGATCCCATTGGTCACCTGATTCAAAATCACCGCCTGTGGACCATCTGCAATGCTTGAATCAATTTCAACCCCACGGTTCATCGGTCCCGGATGCATCACGATACAATCAGGTTTCGCCATGGCAAGACGCTCTTGATTTAAACCATACATTTTGTAGAATTCAGCTTGAGATGCCAGTGCGGGCGAATCAATACGCTCATTTTGAATACGTAAGGTAATGATCACATCACAGCCTTTAATCCCTGCTTGCATATCATTAAACAGACGCACATCTTCGCCATATTCAGCGAAGCCATAAGGCAGCAAGGTGTTTGGCGCAATCACACGTATGTCTTTGCATCCCAAGGTTTGTAGTGCAGCAACATCAGAACGGGCTACACGTGAATGCTTGATATCTCCAATGATGGCAATACTCATGTCTTCAAATTTCTTGTTGGTCTCACGGCGAATGGTGAGCATATCAAGCATCGCTTGCGTCGGATGTGCATGACGCCCATCACCTGCATTGATAATCGCGACATTTGGACAAACCGTTTGTGCAATAAAATGTGCAGCACCTGAAGATGAGTGTCGAACAACGAATATGTCCGCCGCCATAGCTTCTAAATTCCACAAAGTATCTCTTAAGGTTTCGCCTTTTGAAGTACTTGAGCGTGCGATATCAATATTAAGGACATTTGCAGAAAGACGCTTCGCCGCTGCTTCAAAAGTGGTACGGGTACGGGTTGAGTTTTCAAAGAAGAGATTCATCACCGTACGACCTTCAAGTAACGGCGTCGTGATCAGTTGGTTTTGATCGTTAAAAAATGAGTTGGCTGTATCTAATATTTTTGTCAGCGTTTCTTTGGAGAGACCTTCAATGGTCAGAAAATGTTTTAAGTTACCATCTCGATTGAGTTGAATCTGGCTCGGGGTGTGCAATGCCGCCAAGTGCATGAGAGATTCCTTATACGTTAAGTCAACGTATTATACAGAGATTCATTGCTATTGGCAGTCTTCAACTTCATTGATTGATCTAATATCAGTCACATTCAAACCTTTATTGTATTTAATTATTATTAATTTTCAAATACTTAAATTAAACAAATTTCATTAATCTATTCAGTGACGCTTTATCCCTTGATACAGCCGCTGTACGATCATGGTTCCATAGCGCATTTAAGGGCACATCTGTCATTGTATGATGCAGATTATTTGCAAATGAAAAGCTTGGCATCGTACTCATGATGAGAATAATGAATAGTCTTTTTAAATACTGAAGTGAAATCATCTAATTACCTATTTGCCTATTGTGCTATTGCTTTTGTTCTTCTGATATTTAATGTGATTCATCTAAGGACGTCTGCTCAGTGTTTTACGTTATCTCATAAAAAATTCTATGATTTGAGCTTATTGAGTAAATATTGATTTTTACTCTACATAATCACTAAGCATAAAAATGCGACCAACTCATCTGTAGTGCAATGAGCATTAACAACATTCCCATAACGATATTAAACACTCGCATACGAGTGCCGTGATTTAAAAACACCGCTAACTTTTGACCTGCATAGCCCCAAATCAATAAGGATAAATAGCAAACCACAAAGTAAATGAGAATAAACAAAACAAATAAAATACGTTATGTGATGCTGAAAATAAAGCAGTACCAGAGACTGCTGCAATCCATGCTTTAGGATTCAACCATTGCAACAAAGCACCTTGCATAAATGTTGGGGCTTTGGGTAATGTAAGCTGATCCGTCTGAATTGATTCCCCTTTGGCTCGGGCAATATTCCAGCCCATCCCGACCAATAAAGCTGTACCCAGGACAGTGATTAGATTCAGTAAAATCGGATAGAGTGAAATAACTTGGTATAAACCAAAACAGACTGCTGCCAATAATGCAGTAAAGCCAATCGTGGCACCTGAAATAAATGCAAAAGTCTGCTTCAGACCATAATTCATACTACTGCTCAGAATCGTAATATTCACAGGTCCAGGCGATATAGACATGGATAAAGAAAAAGTGAACATTGAAAAAATTAAACTGAACATCGTTATAGCCTCGAATATTGTTATATCTTTGAATCATTATTTTTCTTAAATAGTGACCTATTGTATTTTTTCAAGGATATAACAATGTGAAAGCTATATAGCTCAGCATCATGCGTTGCTAAGGGCAAAACTAATCACACATCCAATATAGGTCATGATTCTCTGTTAAAAATACATGACATCAATCACACGACTTGTCACACGATATAATCGTGCATATAAAAGCGTAGTAGTAGAAAATTTATCATTTGACTGTTGGATAGTCACATTTCCCCACATATTATTTCCACCCCATTGTTTTGATTCAATAAAAAAACCAACCTGTTTCCGCAATATTCGTAATATTTAGCATCAACAATTGAATGAAGAATAAATAATGATACTTTAAGGGTCGCATTGTTCTAATTTCAAAAGCTTTGATCGTTAAAATACGTTAAAATACGCGATTGCTAAAATTGTCTTTGGAAAATGTTCATGAATTCGAAACCACGTCTTTCTACATATTGGGTCACCTGTGCAGATGGGCTTGAAACCTTACTTCAAGAAGAAGTTGAAGCTTTAGGTGTTCAAAACATCGAACGGTTCCCTGGACGTTTAGTTTTCAAAGGCACACTCGAAAATGCGTACCGCGTTTGTATGTGGTCACGTTTAGCTTCTCGCGTTCTCACCCCTATTCATACCCATGAAATTGAGTTCAGTCATGACGCACGTGACGTCGCTGAAGAATTGTATGAAGGTGCAAATAGCTTTGACTGGTCATTAATTTTTGCGCCTCAAAGTACCTTTGCTGTTCGTCTTCATATTGAACGTGAAATTAAAGTCAATAGTTTGTTTGCTACCCTTCGCGTGAAAGATGGTGTGGTCGACTCATTCATGGAAGCTGTAGGTAAACGCCCAAGCATCGATATTAAACAACCTGAAATCACGCTCTATGTGCTTGCAGGTAAAACAGAACATACCTACTGCCTAGATTTGTCTGGTGATTCTTTACATAAACGTGGCTATCGTCACTATATGACTGATGCACCGATCAAAGAGAACTTGGCAGCAGCGATTTTGCGCCGTATAAAATTACAAGACGCTCGCCCAGATATTATTCTTGATCCAATGTGTGGTTCAGGCACATTCATCATTGAATCTCTCATGATGCTGACCGATCGTGCGCCAGGTTTGGTGCGTCGTTTCGGTTTCAATGGTTGGAATGGTCATGACCATGAACTTTGGATGGCGATTAAAGGTGAAGCAGCTGAACGTCATAAAGTAGCGCTCGAGCAACCTCTTCCACGATTCTATGCTTATGATGCAGATTGGGAAGCGGTTAAAGCCACCAAAGAGAATATTAAAGCGGCTGGATTTAGCAGTATTTTAGATCAAATTCAGATTGAAGAACGTACCCTTGCAGATTGGCCAGATTTTCAAGCGGAAGGTAAAACTGCGATTGTGGTGACCAATCCTCCCTATGGCGAGCGTTTAGGTGACAAAGTTTCTAGTCGTGCATTTTATTTAGGTTTATCAGGTTTGCTGCAAAAGCATTTCCCGAATCAAACTGCAGCCGTTATTGCCGCTCAAATTGAACAGGCCGATGTACTTGCGATTTTAGAGCCGCAAACCTTACGTTTGATGAATGGTAAATTGCCAATTTACATCCGCTCAGGTGAGATTAAAGCGGCGCCTGTATCGAAACCTTTCTTGGCAGATTGGCAGCCACAACAATTTGAAAAAATTGAAGGTGCTGAAGACTTTACCAATCGTTTGCAAAAAAACATGCAAAACTTGAAAAAGTGGGCCGTTAAAGAAAATATTTACTGCTTACGTGTTTATGATGCTGACTTGCCTGACTTTAATGTGGCTGTAGACTTATATGGCGATCGTTTACACGTTCAAGAATATGCGCCGCCTAAAATCATTGATCCTGAAAAAGCCAAAAAACGTTTTAACTTGGCCTTGCAAGCGATCCGTTCTGTGACAGGTTTGGGTCGTGATGCAATCTTTATTAAGACTCGTGCGCGTCAAGAAGGTAAAACCCAGTACACCAAGCAAAGTACGGCGTCTAAACGTTTTATCGTGCAAGAAGGCAAAGCCAAAATTTTGGTGAACTTAACAGATTACCTAGACACAGGCTTGTTCTTAGATCACCGTCAAATGCGTCTACGTATTGCAGCTGAGGCCAAAGGTAAGCATTTCTTAAACTTGTATAGCTACACGTCTACGGCAAGCCTACATGCTGCTTTAGGTGGCGCGGCAAGTACCACCAGTGTGGATTTATCCAATACTTACCTGAACTGGTCAAAAGAAAACTATGTGTTGAACGGCTTGACCGTCGATCATCCAGATCAGCAGCATCAATTCTTCTCAAGTGACTGTTTCGAATGGTTAAAAGAAGGTCATGAGCAATATGACTTGATTTTTATCGATCCACCAACATTCTCAAATTCTAAAAAATTCCATGGTACTTTTGATATTCAACGTGACCATTTGTCTTTGCTTAAACGTGCAATGAACCGTTTGACCACGGGTGGTACGCTGTACTTCTCGAATAACTACCGTGGGTTTGAATTGGACGATGAAATTAAAGCCTTTTATGACATTGAAGAATTGACCAGTGAAACCATTGGACCTGACTTTAAGCGTAATACACGAATTCACCGTTCTTGGAAAATTAAGCATCTAGAGGCTTAATTTAAAAATTTCAAAGCAATAATAAAAGACGCTCGTTAAAAATGAGCGTCTTTTAGCATGTGCAGTGTGGATGTCTTTCATTTATTTGATATGGCTTCCGATCTGCACATTTTTATTGCTATATTCTAAGGTATAGCTCACATTTGAAGGCTTCGCGGGCACATATTCATGCTTTTCAACACGCATCAGTGTCTCTGGATCTGTCTTTCTTTTAATTTCATAGTCCGATGCGGCATTCGCTTCGAGTAACTCTTTTTTAATCTGTTTGGCATTCACTTGAGCTAATTTTTGCTGTGCTTGATGTTGCTGCTCTAGATTAAGCTCTAGTCCACTTTTAACTTGGCTAATCACCTCTGGTGTGACTTTTTGCAACCGATCAGTTTGTTCGGATAAAGTAGCGTCATCAAGGCTTTGATTGGCATAAGAAAATCTATTGATCAGCATAAGAACAGACAGCATTATAAGACTTTTGCAATGTTTTTTTCTTGTTAATGGTTGTTTATCATCCATGAGCAACACCTCAGTTTCTTTTAATGATGTCTAAAAATTAGCAAGTCACGTGATGAAGTTCAATCAGATAAATCACTTTCAGATAATAGGTCAACCCAACCTCATTTTTTTTTGGATATTTTATTCAATGCTTTCACTTTATTTAGCTTAGCCGCTGTCATTTTTACAGGTGTGCTACATGAAAAAACCCAGCCGAAGCTGGGTCTTATCTCAGTAGGCTGCTGAATTAACTCAATTTCACTTTTTCAAAGCTGAGTTTTCCATCTCGGCTATCGACCACAATGGTATCGCCAGGCACGAAATCTCCTGCCAATATTTTTTGCGCCAAGCTGTTTTCAACTTGCTGCTGAATAGCGCGTTTCAAAGGACGCGCTCCATAGACAGGATCAAATCCAGCATCAATCAATTGGTCAAACGCGCCATCTTCTACCCTTAAACCAAGCTCACGCTCTGCCAAACGCTCACGTAGACGGTCCAATTGAATATCCGCAATACCGCGAATTTGAACTTTCTTAAGAGAATGGAACACCACCAGTTCATCAATACGGTTAATAAACTCTGGACGGAAATGTTCAGATACAGCATTCATCACCACAGCGCGTACATCTGCCTCACTTGCTGTATCACCCAGTTCACGCACATCGTTTGAACCCAAGTTTGAGGTCATTACAATCACGGTATTCTTAAAGTCAATGGTACGACCTTGTGAATCAGTCAGACGACCATCATCTAACACTTGCAGCAAAATGTTAAACACATCTGGATGCGCTTTTTCCACTTCGTCAAATAGCACCACACTATACGGCTTACGGCGTACAGCTTCTGTTAGCACCCCGCCTTCTTCGTAGCCCACATAGCCTGGAGGTGCACCCACCAAACGGCTGACTGAGTGCTTTTCCATAAATTCGGACATATCTATTCGAATCATGGCATCATCACTATCAAACAAAAAGTTCGCCAATGCTTTGGTCAGCTCGGTTTTACCTACCCCTGTAGGACCCAAGAATAAGAACGAACCACTTGGACGGTTGGGATCAGACAACCCTGCACGTGAACGGCGTACCGCATTGGACACGGCAATAACCGCTTCATCTTGCCCTACAACTCGGTTATGCAAGAACGACTCCATTTGAAGCAGCTTCTCACGCTCACCTTGTAGCATTTTCGACACAGGAATACCTGTCGATGCACTGACCACTTCAGCGATTTCATTTTCTGTGACTTTGGTTCGAATCAATTTTGGCTCTTCATTGACTTCAAGTACTTCTTCTTCGCTCAAGCGTTTTTGCAATTCTGGAATCACGCCATATTGCAAACGACTGGCTTCAGCCAAATCGCCTTCACGCTGGGCTTTTTCAAAGGCAGTACGTGCTTTATCCAGTTCCACTTGCGCTTGATTGGTACCTTCAACTAAGGTCTTTTCTGCGCGCCAAACTTCTTCTAGATCATTATATTCTTTTTGAACCTCTGCAATTTGACCTTCCAAATGCGTTACTTCAGCTTTGCTGACTGAATCGGCATCTTTTTTCACAGCTTCAAGTTGCATTTTAAGTTGAATCAAACGGCGATCTAAACGGTCCAGTGGCTCAGGTTTTGAGTCAATTTCCATTTTGATGCGTGATGCTGCTTCATCAATTAAATCAATGGCTTTATCGGGTAACTGACGGTCTGTAATATAACGATGTGACATTTTCGCAGCAGCAATAATTGCAGAATCCAAGATTTGAACACCATGATGGGTCGCGTACTTCTCTTTTAAACCCCGTAAAATGGCAATGGTATCTTCCACACTTGGCTCATCGACCAAGATTTTTTGGAAACGGCGCTCCAGTGCTGCATCTTTTTCAATGAACTGACGATACTCATCTAAAGTCGTTGCACCCACACAGCGTAACTCACCGCGAGCAAGTGCAGGTTTGAGCATATTTCCGGCATCCATTGCGCCATCACCCTTGCCTGCACCGACAAGCGTATGAAGCTCATCAATAAACAGGATGATTTCACCATCGTATTTTGCCAAATCTTTGAGTACTGCTTTTAAGCGCTCTTCAAACTCGCCACGATACTTAGCCCCTGCAAGCAAAGAACCCAGATCAAGGGACAACACACGTTTGCCTTTTAAGCTTTCAGGCACTTCACCATTGACAATACGCTGTGCCAAGCCCTCAACAATCGCTGTTTTACCCACCCCTGGCTCACCAATCAAGACGGGGTTATTTTTAGTACGGCGTGACAGCACTTGAATGGTACGGCGAATTTCTTCATCGCGACCAATCACAGGGTCAAGTTTGCCGTCAGCAGCCCGTGCGGTTAAATCCAAAGTATATTTATCGAGTGAATCTCGTTGATCTTCATGATTATTTGCCATGACTTGTTCACCACCTCGAATATTTTCGATTGCTTTACGCAGTTTGTCCGTTGTCACGCCTACTGCATTGAGTAATGTTTTGGTTGCACCAGTTTCAGCCAGCGCCAAGATGACCCAATCGGTCGATAAAAATTCATCTCCAGCCTTTTGCGCATAACTGTCAGCCAAATTTAAAGCACGCACTGCTTCAGGATTTAAATTAATGTCACCTGTCGGGTTGCTCAGCATTGCCGCATGATCTAAACCATGCTGTAACTTGGTTTTTAAATCAGGTAAATGTGCACCTGCTTGTTGCAGCAAACTTAAATTTGAGGGCTCTTTCAATAATGCCGATAAAATATGAATCCCTTCAATGGCGGTATGATCTTTGCCCATCGCTAAGGATTGGGCATCTGAAAGTGCTTGCTGTAGGCGGTTGGTAAATTTCTCGAATCGCATTTTTATTTTCCTCACAACAAATTTTGTACTTGGATAATAAATGGGAGCTGTTTATTTAATTTCAAGAAAAATATTTAAATTATTTTTTATTTTCAAAAACTTATTAAAATGATTGGAATATATCTTAGCGTTAAGATGTGTGCTTTGTAACGATATTTCAAGTTCTAATGCAATTAAATTTTAGAGTCATAAACCCCTTTATATAAGCTTCATTCAAAAGCTTTCATAAAGGCTCTATACATCTGTTGTACTCAATAGAATGATATCTGAATTAAGACTGGCTCAAGAAGAAAAAATTTAAATAAAAAAGGGTTAAATGACTTACTAAAATTTAATATTTCTTAAAGCATGATTTTATATCGTATGTATTTTGCTGTATGCAATACTTACGCATATACTGATCATGTAACAATCTTACTCGCTTCTCATTTATGCACAAGACATGTTATTTAGGAATAAGAACTATTATTTTTCCTTTCTTGAATAATTAGGCTATAGCTCATTCACGCATTTCTAGCCACGATTAAACTCAAACCATTTTTATCAAAAACTAGAAGAATTTATCTTTAATGCTTGATCATTCAGCCAGATGATTAAGGATAACCGCTAAACCTGCGTCTTCGTCAGAGAACTTTGCGAAACCGCGCTATAAGGCGCAACACTTTGCGTAATCCAAACATTCCCCCCAATAATTGCACCTTCACCAATCGTAATACGTCCCAATATAGTCGCACCTGCATAAATTACCACATTGTCTTCGACAATCGGATGACGCACATATTCCTTTTGCAAACGCCCTTCACCATCAACTTCAAAACGCTTCGCGCCCAACGTGACCGCTTGGTAGATTCGAACATTTTTTCCAATAATACAGGTTTCACCAATCACCACCCCTGTTCCATGATCAATAAAACAGCCTTGCCCAATTTGCGCGCCTGGATGAATATCAATTCCGGTGTTTGAATGGGATATTTCAGCCACAATACGTGCCAACAATAACAAATCTTTCTTGTAGAATTCATGTGCAATCCGATGATAGATAATCGCAGCAATTCCGGGATAGCACAACAACACTTCATCTACACTCCGTGCTGCTGGATCCCCTTGATAGGCTGCAATTACGTCGGTGTCTAAAGTTTTACGAATGAAGGGAAGCTGTGCTGCAAACTCATTAACAATGCTTTCTGCTAGAGCCGATATTTCATCGCTATTTTCAGAGCTTTTACGATTTTTGGAAACATAAGATAAATTTAATTTGACCTGTTCAAGGAGTGCATAAAGTGTTTTTTCAAGCGTATAGGCAATATAAAAGTTTTCACTTTGATGGCGTAAATCATGAGGACCTAAGCGCATTGGAAAAAGAATACCGCAAAGATCATTCAATATTTTTTTAATCTCCGTGCGTGAAGGCAATTCACGACCACCATCATCTTTCAGGTTATTTTGCTGTAACCGCCATTCATGACGGACACTTTGAAGTTCTTCAACGATTTTTTGAATATTCCACGCCATTCGATTCACCACAAATTTATAGTTATAAAACACATTCTATATTTTGAATGATTTACACAATTTGAATGTAAACCATTCCTTTGATTATCTAAATTGCTTATTTTAATCGTTTTTAATTAAAAATTCCCCTCATCATTTTCTACTTTTCACTTCTTATTTATGCGTATTCAACGCATTACCCAATTTAGTTCTTCCTTTTCTTGTATCAACATATTCTTGTATCAATAGAGTTATTCAAAATCCTTTGTGAATATTATTTGATTATGTCTGAATCAGATAAACAAAATACCCATATGGATATCTGTTTTTTGACTATGAATCTATTTTCAAATTTAGAATATATAAGTGAATTTTTATTAATTTGAAGAATAAAGATTAAATGTATATTAATAAAACTGAATATATATAGTGATTTTTTAAATCATCTATTTTAAGTGATGCATTGAGAACTGAGTCATTTAAAGACTCACTTATCTAAAGTCCATTTAAAATATTGAAATCTAATCAAGATTTAAGGCAAGATTATGAATAGTTTCGTCCAACAAGCTCAAATTAGTGCTGAACAAGTCCATGAAATTTTAGTCCAAGCAAAAAAGCTTGCTGAAGATCATTATTTGGAGTTTACAGGTACAGTGACACCACACAATGCTTGGCTACTCTTTCAGACTGAACAAGCTGTGATTGTTGATGTTAGAACATTGGAAGAGCGTAAGTTTGTCGGATTTATTGAAAATACCATTCATATTCCTTGGGCAACTGGAACCTCTTTAAATCGTAATCCACGCTTTGCAAAAGAACTCGAAAATAAAGTTGGAAAAGATAAAGTTGTTCTTCTGCTTTGCCGTAGTGGCAAACGTTCAGCTGCTGCTGCGAATGTTGCTTTTAATGCAGGTTTCGAATCGGTTTATAACATTGATCAAGGTTTTGAAGGTGATCTAGATGAGTACAACCATCGAGGTACATTTAATGGTTGGCGTTTTCATCATCTGCCTTGGATTCAAGAATAACCACTATAAATAAAAATTTAAATGATCTTGAAAACAAAAATCATATTTTTCTTTTTTACATTTTTTAAGCCTTGGTTAGCTGAGGAGAAGATCATTATTGTTCCAATAACAGTTTAATTTTTTTTGCAACAATAACCCAATACGGACGTTTTGATTTACAAATATTTGAACCTATATCTCAAAACATTCAGATTGAAATATTTATACCTTAATCGCTGAACAAGCGCTTAAGAAATAGTGAAAATAAAGGATTTCCATGGCTAAAAATCAAGAAATTGCTCGTCAAGCACTGAGTGACCAGGCAGCTCGCCAACTCGCCAATGCAACCAAGACGGTTCCACAGCTTGCCACCATAACCCCTCGTTGGCTGACACATTTGCTTCAATGGACCCCCGTTGAAGCAGGTATCTACCGTGTGAATAAAGTCAGTAATACCGATGATATTCAAGTGGCATGTACGCAACGTGATGAAGCAACGCTTCCTCAAACCTTCGTGGATTACGAGGTTAATCCAAGAGAATATTTTTTAAATGGCGTTTCAACAGTTCTCGATATTCATACTCGTGTTTCTGATTTGTATAGCAGCCCACATGATCAAATCAAAGAACAGTTACGTCTGACCATTGAAACCATTAAAGAACGTCAAGAAAGTGAACTGATCAATAATCCTGAATATGGATTATTGGCCAGTGTGGCAGATGAACAGCGCATTTCAACATTGACTGGTGCACCAACGCCTGATGACTTGGATGACCTGCTTAGAAAAGTATGGAAAGAACCTGGTTTTTTCTTGGCGCATCCTGATGCAATTGCTGCATTTGGTCGTGAATGTACACGTCGTGGTGTTCCCCCCCCTACTGTCAGTTTATTTGGTTCTCAGTTCATTACATGGCGCGGTATTCCCCTCATTCCATCGAATAAAATTCCTGTGGAAGGTGGTAAAACCAAAATCATTCTTTTACGTGTCGGTGAAAAACGTCAAGGCATCGTCGGCTTATTTCAACCTGGTTTAGCAGGCGAACAAGCACCTGGACTTTCCGTGCGCTTCATGGGGATTAACCATAATGCAATTTCATCATATTTAATCTCATTATATTGCTCACTCGCTGTATTAACAGACGATGCTTTGGCTGTTTTAGACGATGTAGAGGTTGATAAATACCATGACTATCCAACAAACTACAAATAATTCACCTTTGTCTTCAACGCCCAGTCTAGATGTGAACAGCGTACCGTCACATTCAGGCTTGGATGAAGCTACTTTGACCCGTTTGGCAGCAGAATTTTTTTCTGCTTTGCCTAATCAAACCGCTCAAGGCTTAAATTTCGATTTACCGAATGAACCCATTACACATCCACCCCAGCCTAAAGATCCATTTTTAGGCTTGTCCGGGCGCATTCCAAGTATTGCTCATCAGCAACAGTTAAATCCTGATTTTAATCAGCAATACGTCAATCCGATTTCAGATCATCCTGAAAGACGTATTGCTTCTTCATTACCCATTATTGGTGGTGCTCATCAGCCAGATCCATTTTCTGCTGTTTCACCTGTGCAGAACTTAGCTCAAAGTAATTTAACTCAAAGTAACAATGGTATAGAAAATAGCCCAGCAAGAAGTCCAAGCAATCCTTCAAACCATTCCCAAGCTGCTGAATGGACTTCTGAACAATCACCTTTTTATTTCTTGAACCTTGGATCCTCAGAATCTACATCAATTCCTGTTGATCCATTCATACATAGCAATCGTCAAAATAAAAATCCCTTTGCATTTGGTGATTTTCATATTATTGAAGATCAACGTATCCAATCAGCATCAGTGGATAAAAATGAAAAACCACATTCAACAGCATCTGGTTTTTACTTTTTGAATGATCCTTTTGTTGAAAGTGCTTATGCAGCACCTAAACATACGGCTCAAATTCCATTTCCTCACCAATCGTATCAACCTATTGATATTCATCGTATCCGCAAGGATTTTCCAATTTTAGATGAACGTATCAATGGTAAACCTTTGGTGTGGTTTGATAATGCAGCAACCACACATAAACCTTTGGCAGTGATTGAGCGAATTGGTCATTTTTATCAACATGAAAATTCAAATATTCATCGTGCAGCGCATGAATTGGCTGCACGAGCGACTGATGCCTATGAACATGCACGAAATGTGGTGGCAAGATTTATTGGTGCGCCATCTGCATCGAACATCATTTTTGTGCGTGGTACGACTGAAGGGATTAATCTGATTGCTAAATCTTGGGGCAAACAGAATATTCAAGCTGGGGATGAAATTATTGTCTCACACTTGGAGCATCACGCTAATATTGTTCCTTGGTTCCAATTGAGTCAGGAAACTGGTGCAAAATTACGTGTGATCCCAGTTGATGATACGGGTCAAATCAAAATTGAGGAGTTTATTAAATTACTCAATCCTAAAACTAAATTGGTTTCAATCACCCAAGTTTCTAATGCATTAGGTACGATTACACCCACTGAAGAAATCATTGCCTTAGCACATGCAGCAGGTGTACGCGTATTGATTGATGGTGCTCAATCCGTTTCTCATATGCCAACCAATGTGAGTGCCTTGGATGCAGACTTCTTTGTCTTCTCAGGTCATAAAGTCTTTGGGCCAACTGGTATTGGCGCTGTTTATGCGAAAGCTGAATTACTTGAGTCTATGCCTGTTTGGGAAGGCGGCGGTAATATGATCGAAGATGTAACCTTTGAAAATGTCACTTATCAACCAGCTCCAAATAAGTTTGAAGCTGGAACAGGAAATATTGCGGATGCTGTAGGGCTTGGTGCAGCACTTGAATATGTAGAAAATATTGGCATTCACAATATTGCACGTTATGAACATGATTTATTAGATTATGGTCAGAATGCCTTGAGTGGTGTTTCAGGATTACGTTTGATTGGAACAGCTGTAAACAAAGCCAGTGTAATGTCATTTACTTTAGAAGGTTATGAAACTGAAGAAGTGGGTAAAATTCTGAACCAGTATGGTATTGCGGTTCGCACAGGTCATCATTGTGCGCAGCCTATTTTACGACGCTTTGGTGTTGAACGAACTGTACGTCCTTCACTTGCGTTCTATAACACGTACGAAGAAATAGATTCATTGATCTCTGTATTACATCAATTGCGTAGAGTTAAGCCACTGAGATCAGCTCGAAACTAAAAAACTTTAGTTATCCAAAAATTGTACTGAGAATGAAATGTCATTGAATATGGCATTTCATTCATTTTTAATTATTATTTTAATCCAAACATTTTTTGCCTTACTCTCATTGTAAAAATTTTAGCACTCATCTGCTTAAACAAATCACCGACTTTTGATCACCGATCTTTTTCACAAAGGGGTTTAATTGTTCTTTGTTTGAAATTGTTTTTATTTGAAAAAGTAGTGCGGGTTAAAACCAATACTGAAAGAGAACTAATTTAGTTAATGCGCATGGTCCTAAAAATTTAAATCTCAAAATAAAATAGAATATTTATCAGAAGTTTTTAAAGTTTTACTACTTTTCTTTAATTTCAGTGACTTCAATTATAATGACTTGAACCTTAGTGAATTTAATTTTATTGACTTTAAATTTCAAAAAAACTATTGATCAAATTAGGATTATTCAACCGAAATAACCATTCAATACACAGAAAATTCGTATTGGGGAATATAAAAACAGATTGAGTAGTGATCAACTTAATATCCTATTAATATTTTATTTTGTTATGCGCCTTTCAATGTCAAACATAAAAAGGCAACTCTAAGTTGCCTTGAAAAAGTCATGCTCATTTATTCAGCTTCAACAATCTCAAAATCGTGGGTGATTTCAACACCACCATCCGATAACATTTTGCTGGCCGAGCAATATTTTTCAGCAGAAAGCTCAACCGCTTTAGCGACTTGCTTTTCTTTTACTGATTTACCTGTGACTACAAAATGTAAATGAATTTTAGTGAACACCGCAGGAACTGTGTCAGCGCGATCAGCTTTGAGCTGACAAATCACACCCGTCACATCTTGGCGCGATTTCTTTAAAATAGTCACAATATCAAAGGACGCACACCCCCCAAGTCCCATTAATATCAGCTCCATGGGACGTGGTCCACGGTTCTCACCACCATAGGCTTCAGCACCATCCATGACAATCTGGTGACCGCTCTCTGATTTTGCTTCAAAAGCAACATTCTCTAACCAATGTACGCTGGTATGCATTGCAACTACCTAAAAAAAGCTATAAATTTACGAAGTACTGTACATTAGCATAAATAGAGATGATAAGGAATTTCATCTCTTCTGCGTCTATGTGAAACATTCATTTAGATCAGATGATCTAGTAATTATCCTAATCGGAATTTAAAAAGCATGACTTCTACTTTTTCACAACTGAGTACAGATGCTTTGTCACCAGGTCAACTACCTGAATCTGTCAAAGCTTTACTTAAGCGCGCCCACATCAATCGCTTCCCAAAACGCACACCTATTATTGATGCTGGCACGGAGTCGAAATCTCTGTATCTAATTTTAAAAGGGTCGGTATCGATTATTTTACGTGAAGATGATGACCGTGAAATTGTTGTTGCATATTTGAACCCTGGGGACTTTTTTGGCGAAATGGGATTATTTGAGACCAACCCACAACGTACTGCGGAAGTAAGAACTCGCGACGTTTGTGAGATTGCTGAAATCTCATATGCAAATTTCCACGAAGTAAGCAAACAATATCCTGATTTGAGCTACGCTGTGTTCGCTCAGCTGGTTCGCCGCCTGAAAAACACCACACGTAAAGTGACTGACTTAGCGTTCATTGATGTTTCAGGTCGTATTGCACGTTGTCTAATTGATCTGTCAGGTCAGCCTGAAGCAATGATCCTCCCGAATGGTCGTCAAATCCGTATTACGCGTCAAGAAATTGGTCGTATTGTGGGATGTTCACGTGAAATGGTCGGCCGTGTTCTAAAAACGCTTGAAGAGCAAGGCATGATCGAAACTGATGGTAAAGCCATTCTGATCTTTGATGTGTCATTAGATGCTGTAAATGCAGTGGAAGAAGACTCCACAACCAAAGATGACGAATAATCTTTACTAAAAGATGAGCAAAAGCAAATCTTCGGGTTTGTTTTTTTGCTTTTATTCTTTGTGTATAAGTTTTCTACTAATCGGCATGTACCCAAAAAGCCCAACTCCGTTACTATAGTCTCATGATTCACATCACAATATAAGAAGGATGCAGCCAGATGCAATTTAAGCCATTAGGACAGACAGGTATTTTGGTTCCAGAGATTTGCTTAGGTACGATGACGTTTGGTGAACAAAACACCCAAGCCCAAGCATTTGAGCAACTCGAATATGCTTTGGGTCGAGGATTAAATTTTTGGGACACCGCAGAGATGTATCCCGTTCCACCTAAACCTGAAACACAAGGGGCGACTGAGGCCATTTTAGGCAATTGGATTGCACAGCGCGGTCAGCGTGAAGAACTCTTTATCGCCTCTAAAATTGCAGGCCCTTCACAAGGCGGTAGTCATATTCGTGACGGTCAAACGCAATTTACAGTCACAGAGATCAGTTCAGCGATTGACGGTTCGCTTAAACGCTTACACAGCGATTATATCGACCTGTATCAGTTACATTGGCCACAGCGTCCAACCAACTACTTTGGACAACTCGGTTATGGTAATGCGCAGTCTAAAAAATCACAGAATGTCACCGCTTTAGAAGAAACACTTTCTGCCTTACATGATGAAATCAAGCGGGGTCGCATTCGCTATATTGGTTTATCCAATGAAACCCCGTGGGGCACCATGAAATTTTTACAGCTTGCAGAAAAGCTCGGACTGGAAAAATTTGTGTCTGTTCAAAATCCATATAACTTACTTAATCGTACCTATGAAATTGGCATGTCTGAAATTGCGCATTATGAAGGTGTCGGACTACTCGCTTACTCACCGCTTGCTTTTGGATATTTGAGTGGGAAATTTCGTGATGGTGCACGTCCTGCTGATGCGCGCGTTACACTGTATAGCCGTTTTAGCCGCTATAGCAACCCTGAAAGCGAATGGGCAACCGAGCAATATGCATTATTGGCAGAAAAACATGGTCTAAGTTTAACGCAATTGTCTTTGGCATTTATCAAACAACAGTTCTTCGTGAGTTCTACTATTATTGGTGCAACCAATTTGGATCAACTTAAAGAAAATATTGATGCTTTCGAGGTCAACTTAACTGAAGATATTTTAAAAGAAATTGATGCGATTCATCAGCAACAACCCAATCCTGCACCTTAAAACAATTTAAAGCACAGCTTTAAATTGTTTTAAATAAATCGATATCCAGTTTAAAACTATGAGAAAAAAAAGGATACATATGCATCCTTTTTGATTTCTTAGACAATCTAAGCAACTTTAACAAGCCTTAACGCTGTTTATAAATCGCTTGTGCCGCCGGTAAATTTTTACGCATTGCTTCAATACGCTGACTATTTGATGGATGCGTAGACAAGAATGCTGAACCACCACCGCCTTCTTGTTTATTCATTTTTTGCCATAATGTAATTGCCGCCTGAGGATCATAACCAGAACGCGCCATCAACATTAAACCACCTTGGTCAGCACGACTTTCCAAATTACGTGAATACGGCAAGCCAATACCAATTTGGCTACCGAGCTGCGCAGCAGCTGAACCCAATTGTCCAACATTACTGCCCGCATAGCTTAGACCTACGTTTAGAGCCAAATCTGTCAATGCTTGCGCACCGATCTTGCTTTTTGCATGCTCTTCTAACGCATGCACCATTTCATGCCCCATGATCGCTGCGATTTCAGCATCGGTTAGACCCAGTTTGGTCACAATACCCGTATAGAATACAACCTTACCACCTGGTGCAACATATGCGTTTACCGTGTCTGCCTTAAGCACTGCAAGCTGCCAATTGAACTTAGTGCCTGTTTGGTTCATCAAATCGGCTTGCGGCTTCAGACGATTAAATACAGTATTAATACGCTTATATGTTGAAGATGATGTATCTAGAGTACCTTTGCTTTTTGCTTCTTGAACCGTTTTGTTAAAACCGTCAGATGCCACGACATTGAGAGACGCTGTATCAGCCCCCGCTAGGCTTGCAACTGTTGAGCAACCTGTCACTGTTAACATACTCGTTGCACACAGCGTAAGAAGTAGTTTGTTTTTCATTATATTTTCTCCACTACACAAGAATCAGATTATTTATTCAAATGGATTATATTCAATTGATTTCACAGATGAAATCTCAATTTAGATTATTTCATAGGAATTATGTAATTCGTTAAATTTTTAAAAATTGTACTGCCAGCCAGTACAGTAAGCACAGCACACTCAAGACAAAATAGAAATGCGCAATCGGTTCAATTTTCTGCTCAATATTTTCACTTTTTCTTTTATAAAATAAATAGCCATTTTGGATCAAGATCAAAGGCACTAAAATACAAGCAATGATCACAGACAGCCCAATTAAAGCCTGATAAATCAAAGCAGGATCACTGGTTTGCTCTTTGATAATAATCATCGCGATGGTGGGTGCCCCACCCATGGCAAAAAGTGATGAATAAAAAATGGTATTTGAAATATTTTTTTGCATCCGCTGCATCATCTCTTTCATTTTTGTTTCTGATCTATTCTATTGTAGCAAGTCCTTATGCAGATCAGCATGATGATCCTTGCAACTTTAGTCTGTGCTTCATTTTTTTAAAGCAAAAAAAGCCCCGCATAAAGCGAGGCTTTTATATTCGTTACCGAGTGATTAATTAAGCATCGAATGGGTGACGCAGTACAATCGTTTCTGCACGGTCAGGACCCGTCGAAATAATATCGATTGGACATTCAATCAACTGTTCAATACGTTTTACATAGGCAATCGCATTAGCAGGTAATTGAGCAACGTCCGTTGCACCCACAGTCGACTCAGACCAACCTGGCATCGATTCATAAATTGGTTTTAAAGATTCGAATGCAAGCGCATCAGAAGAACCTACACAACCCGAATCTGCTGCTTCATAACCCACACAGATTTTTACTTCTTCTAAACCATCAAGCACATCAAGTTTAGTTAAGCAAATACCAGAAAGTGAGTTTACATCTACAGAGCGACGTAAAATTTCAGCATCGAACCAACCACAACGACGTTGACGACCAGTTGATGCACCAAACTCATGACCGATCGTACCCAAATGCTTACCAATTTGGTCGCCAGTATCATTTGCAGCATCATAAATCAATTCTGTTGGGAATGGACCTGCACCGACACGTGTCGTGTACGCTTTGGTAATACCCAATACATAGTCAAGGTGCAATGGACCTAAACCTGAACCCGAGCTTACGCCGCCAGCAGTTGTGTTTGAAGAAGTTACATACGGATATGTACCATGGTCAACATCAAGGAGTGAACCTTGCGCGCCTTCAAACATGATGTTGTCACCGTTTTTACGGAAATTATGCAATTCAGTTGTTACATCAATCACCAGTGGTGCAACCACTTCGCGCCATTGATCACACAGTGCAAGCACATCATCCAAATTCACCGCTTCTACACCGTAGAATTGAGTCAATTGGAAGTTATGGTATTCAAGAAGCTCAGTTAACTGTGCTTTAAGATGCTCACCACCACGAACCAAGTCAGCAATGCGAATCGCGCGACGTGCCACTTTATCTTCGTAAGCAGGACCAATACCACGACCTGTTGTACCAATTTTCGCGTTACCACGTTTGATTTCGCGTGCTTGGTCAAGCGCAATGTGGTTTGGAAGAATCAGTGGACAGTTTGGTGAAATACGAAGACGTTCTTTAACAGGTACGCCTTCCTTTTCAAGGATATCCATCTCTTTAATCAGCGCTTCAGGTGAAAGAACCACACCATTACCAATTAAGCACAATACGTTTTCACGTAAAATACCGGATGGAATGAGGTGTAATACAGTTTTCTTACCACCAACGACAAGTGTATGACCTGCGTTGTGTCCGCCTTGATAACGAACGACCGCAGCCGCTTGATCTGTGAGCAGGTCGACGATTTTACCTTTACCTTCGTCGCCCCATTGGGTACCGAGTACCACAACATTCTTGCCCATAATAGCCTCATTGCATCATGCTGTTAAAATTGAAGAACTTAACTTGTCTAAAACCAAACAAATTTAAGTGATTAAATCTTTTCGACTGTCCACTCACCTTGCGTCTTCACCAATTGGTGTGTTGCATAAGGAATTGAGTTTAAATCATCATTACCCAAAAGCTGGATAACGCTTAAACCTTGACGACGTATTGCTGCTATTGCTTGAACCAGATCTATATCTAGTCCCTTCGGTGCAACAATCACCGCTTTTTGAATAAATTGACCTGCGCTGAGCGCAAATAAATCGCAAGAAAAACCTGTGGCAGGACGCGCACGCCCAAAGTGCTCACCAATACCGTCATAGCGACCACCTTGAGCCAGCGGTGCTGCACGATTTGGTGCATATACAGCGTACATTAAGCCTGTGTGATAATGGTAAGAACGCAGTTCAACCACATCTATACCAATATGTAATTTCGGCCAGCGTGCTTGAATTTGAGCTTGGGTGGTTTGCACTACTTCAAAAGCTTGCTTAAACGCAGCATCTGCCCAGATTTCAGTACTTAAATTGGCTTGCAATGCATCAAGATCACTGGCATAACGACCTAAAGCAAAGAAGTCAGCACCAAACTTTAATTCTTGTGTAAATTCTGCAAGTTCTGGCAGTGCTTTACGTTGGTACAAATCTGAAAGATGCGCTTCAGTGTCTTTATTCAAGCCGGCATGTTTCACCAAGCTACGGAATAAACCCACATGACCTAAGTCTAAATGAATACCTTCTGCAAACCCTGCTGTTTCCAGCAAGCTCAACATCACATCGACCATTTCAACATCAGCATCAATACTGTCTGAACCAAATAGCTCTGCGCCGAGTTGTAGCGGTGCACGCGTGGTATTGAAACCTCGTGGCTTAGTATGTAACACCGTACCCGCGTAGCAATAACGTGCCACACCTTCGACTGGATGTACATGTGCATCGATACGTGCCACTTGTGGTGTCATATCGGCACGCACACCGAGTAAACGACCAGATAACTGATCGATCACTTTAAAGGTGGCTAAGTCTAAATCTTGATTCGATTCTGAAAGAGAAGATAGAGATTCGATGTATTCGATAAATGGTGTGTACACCAATTGATAACCTCGAGTTGCGAGGAAATTCAATGCGTCACGGCGCAAAGTTTCGATTACTTGCGCCTGTTCTGGTAATACATCAGCTACACCATCAGGTAATAACCATGTCTCTGAAATGGGCATGTTGTAAACCTAAATCCTGTCAGTGCGGAACGAATCCGCATAAAAAAATCGGGAACACACCCGATTTCTGTGATTTTAGCACGTTCGTTTTGGCTCTGCATCAGACTTTTTTAGAAAAGAATTGAAAAAATAGCCAGATTTACAGCATTGATCAATATATTCCTAAAACTCTTGCTTCAATCCCTCAAAAATTCACAGTATCCGCTTTAAATATGGAATAACCCAAGCACCATTATTTTACCATTCGTTAAAGTAAATATATGGAGAATCACTACTAAACCATCACGACCCTACATTAAAACACAGCCATCATCATTGATGATAAGGCTCTGTTCACACCTCAAGTGGTAAGCCCCCACATCAAGCTAGTCAAAGTCTTTAACTTTGATAATCTTTAACACTAGAAACCTTTCACTTTTGAAGTCTTTGATACTAATTTTTTTTTGATACTTTTAATACTAAAGCTTTTTGATCATACGTTGGGACTCTTTTAAACCCACTAAGTCTGAAACAAGCCCAACCAAATCCGCATTTTGTTGTTCAACTTGATTGAGTTTTAATGCAGTGAGATCTAAGACCTCTTGTTGAAGCTGCATCTTCTTCGCCAAATCTTGCATAATTTCTAAAGTTTTCTGCAAATTAAGCTCCAACGCATCCACTTGAGTCTGTAATTCAATCTGAGCATTTGCCTCATTGAGCAAGTGTTGATGCTGATGAATCAAGCGCCAATTCAATACAGATAAAATAACCAAAAGTAGAATTAAAAAACCCATTATCCATAGCATGAGCGCGTCCCCGATGATTTATTTTGAATGATTAAAAGACTCGCAAAGATCCATTAAGCGGTTGGCATAGCCCCATTCATTGTCATACCAAGCAAAAACTTTGGCTTGATGCCCCACCACCATGGTTTGGGTTAAATCGACAATCAATGAATACGGTGAATGATTAAAGTCTGAAGACACCAGAGGCTCATCAGTGACAGACATAATTTCTGCATAGTCATATTTGGCAGCATGAATTAAGACATCATTAATCTTAAGCGCGTTCATTGGCGTTTGAGAGACAAAGGTCAGGTCAATCGCTGCGACGTTAATGGTCGGTACACGAATAGAATAACCATCGATTCGGTTTTCCATTTTTGGCATGACATTTTTTAAAGCCCCTAAGGCTGATGATGTGGTCGGAATAATATTTTGCCCCGACGCTCGCGCACGGCGTAAGTCTCGGTGCACATGATCGAGCACGGACTGATCTGCCGTCACTGCATGAATTTCAGTCATCATGGCAGTCTCTATACCAAAAGCATCATCAATGATTTTGACCAAGGGCACTAAAGCTTGCGTGGTGCACGACACACTGGAAATAATTTGATCGGTGTCTTTAACCTCATGGTGATTCACCCCGTAGACAATCGCAGCATCCACGCTATCGAAAGGCGCAGCGCCAATGATCACACGTTTTGCACCTGCGGTTAAATGCTGTGTGGCCGCCTGACGTGAACGAAACAAACCTGTACATTCTAAAACCACATCGATATCTAAGGCGCCCCAAGGTAATAGCTCGGGTTGGCTTTGACAATGCACCTGCAGATTGAGCTGTGCCTTGCCAGCCTTAATGCTTAAATACGCTTGCTCAGCTTGATAATGGAGTTCCACTTCTCCGTTAAAACGTCCATGGGTGGTGTCGTATTTAAATAAATGGATGAGCGTATCTACATCTGCAACATCGTTAACCGCGACAATATCAAAATGAAATTCTTTCGGATTTTCAAACCATGCACGCAATACATTACGCCCAATTCGACCAAATCCATTAATCGCAACTCGCTGCATTAGAGACCCTTAACTGATGAAGAATGATGTAAATACAGGGCTATGTTAATAGATTTCAGCAGATTGCAGATATAAATTCTAAGTTTAATGCATTTAAATAATACTGATGATGTTCGCTTCACAGTGCATTCACTATTTTAAATAGTAACTTCAGCTGATTCACAGATGGATTTAAGAATTCACGCTAAGCTAAACAATATTCCATTTATCTAATGAATTCATTGAGCTGACGCTTTATATCTAAGCTTTAAAGCATCAACACTAGAAATTCAAGAATGTGAGCACTATCCAGATTTAGTTAAGCTTGAAAATAAATAATGCCAAAGGAACAGGTGCTTTAAAGAGAATTGTCATCAAAACACTTTAAAATCATTGGTGCAGCTTATATTTTCCGTTATAATTTGGCGTTTTAAAAAATTAAGCCCGCATACAGAACAGAGCAATAATTGGTTAGACTCTTTCTGTATGCTTTTGCCAATATGAATATGGAGTGACTTGGTTGTGAGTACTCGTTTTATGACATCCGCTGAAATCCGTGAAGCATTTTTGCGTTACTTTGAATCGCAAGGGCATACACGTGTCGCGTCGAGTTCACTCGTACCAGCCAACGACCCGACTTTGTTGTTTACAAACGCAGGTATGAACCAGTTTAAAGACTGTTTCTTAGGGCTTGAAAAACGTGACTACGTTCGTGCAACGTCTTCGCAAAAATGTGTACGTGCAGGTGGTAAACACAACGACTTAGATAACGTTGGCTATACAGCACGTCATCACACCTTCTTTGAAATGCTCGGTAACTTCTCATTTGGAGATTACTTTAAACGTGATGCGATTAAATTCGCATGGGATTTCTTAACCTCAGAGCAATGGTTAGCGCTTCCAAAAGACAAACTTTATGCCACTGTTTATCATACTGATGATGAAGCTTTTGAGATCTGGAACAAAGACATTGGTCTAGATGAATCTCGCATTATCCGTATCGGTGATAACAAAGGTGGTCAATACGCATCAGATAACTTCTGGGCAATGGGTGATACGGGGCCTTGTGGTCCATGTTCTGAAATTTTCTTTGACCATGGCGATCATATCTGGGGCGGTCTACCAGGCACCCCTGAAGAAGATGGTGACCGTTTCATTGAAATCTGGAACAACGTCTTCATGCAGTTCAATCGAACTGTGGATGGCGTGCTCCACCCGCTTCCTGCACCATCTGTCGATACAGGTATGGGTCTCGAGCGTATTTCTGCTGTATTACAGCACGTCAACTCTAACTACGAAATCGACTTATTCCAAAACTTATTAAAATCAGCAGCAGAGATTATCGGTTTAGATACCACTGCATTAGAAGCTGAAGCAACTGCAAATAACAAAGCTGTTGACTACCCTGCATCACTTAAAGTGGTTGCTGACCATGCACGTTCATGTTGCTTCTTGATTGCAGATGGCGTGAATCCTTCAAATGAAGGTCGTGGTTATGTACTGCGTCGAATTATCCGTCGTGCTGTGCGTCATGGTAATAAGTTAGGTGCAACGGGTTCATTCTTCCATAAAATGTTACAGCCTTTAATTGCTGTCATGGGTGAAGCTTATCCTGAACTTACAGCACAACAATCTCGTATCGAAGCCCTTTTATTGAAAGAAGAAGAGCAGTTTGCAAAAACCTTAGAGCAAGGTTTGAAGTTGCTTGAAGGCGAATTGGCACAGTTAAAAGGTTCAGTGATTCCGGGTGCTGTTGTTTTCAAACTGTATGACACCTATGGCTTCCCTGGTGATTTAACGGCTGACATCGCGCGTGAGCGTGAACTTACAATTGATGAAGCTGGTTTTGAAACTGAGATGGCTGCACAGCGTCAACGCGCACGTGATGCAGGTAAATTTGCCATCGATTACAACAGCATTGTCAATGTTGAAGGTGAAACTCAATTTGATGGCTACGATGCAACTCAAGGTCAAGGTCAAATTATTGCGATCTATAAAGATGGCGTACAAGTTGATGAAGTTTTCGAGGGTGATGAAGCTTTAATTGTACTCAACCAAACCCCTTTCTACGCAGAAAGTGGTGGTCAAATTGGTGATATAGGTCTGTTCAAAAACGATACAGGGATTTTCGAGGTTCAAGACACCAAGAAATCTGGTGGTGCTTTTGTCCATCAAGGTATCGTGACTATGGGTAGCTTAAAAGCGACTCAAAGTGTTGAAGCGATTGTAAAAGCGGATATTCGCGCTGCGACTGCGCGCAACCACTCAGCAACACATTTGTTACACGCTGCCCTTCGTCAAGTCTTAGGCACACACGTTCAACAAAAAGGCTCATTGGTTGCATCTGATATTTTACGTTTCGACTTTGCCAATGATCAACCTGTAACGTTTGAGCAGCTTCAAGAAGTTGAACGTTTAGTCAATGCTGAAGTGATTGCAAATACTGCTGTTTCTACCGAGCTTTTAGACATCGAATCTGCCAAAGCCAAAGGCGCGATGATGTTATTCGGTGAGAAATACGGTGATGAAGTTCGCGTTCTATCTATGGGTTCCGTGATTGAAGATAAAAACTTCTCTATTGAACTGTGTGGTGGTATTCACGTTCAGCGCACCGGTGACATTGGTTTATTTAAAATCACATCTGAAGGTGGCGTAGCTGCGGGTGTTCGCCGTATTGAAGCGGTTACAGGCACTAAAGCTATTGAAACTGTGCAAAAAACTGAAGCGAATGTTCAACACATTAACGGTTTACTTAAAGCACAAAATCATCAAACCGTTGAAAAAGTTGAAGCTGTTGTAGAGACTGCCTCTGCACTGCAAAAACACATAGAACAATTGAACCAAAAGTTAGCGCATTTCCAAGCATCTGAACTTCTAAGTCAAGTGCAGGATATCGCAGGTCGTACTGCACTCATCACAACTGTTCAAAACATGGATGCGAAATCACTTCGCAACCTACATGACGGTGTGAAATCTAAATTAGACAACGCAATCATTGTCATTGCGGGTGTTGACGGTGACAAAGTCAGCCTGATCGCATCTGTCGCAAAAGATTTCACTGCAACAATTAAAGCAGGTGATATTATCAAACATCTTGCAAATGAGCTGGGTGGTAAAGGTGGTGGTAAACCTGATTTAGCACAAGGTGGCGCGCCACTCAACGAAAAATTTGCAGCAGTGATGGCAGATTTAACTGCTTGGCTTGAAGCGAAATAAGGTTAAATTGTCATGTTCAAGCGGGGTTTGGGACTCTTATCACTTACTTTGAGTCCCGTGCTTTGGGCAGGAACGCATTATCAATTGCATCTTCCTTCCAAAGCATTACCCTACTGTGAAGTTATGCCTTTCGACTATGTCGATAAAAAAATTATCATTTCAAAAATGTACAATCGAATTTATATTAAGCAGCCTGTAAAACTGGAAGTCATTCGTCAAGACACCAAACCATTAACAGGATTGCAATTATGGAGTCCGGCGGGCCGAGTTACAGCAACTCGGCTCTCTGACACAAAGTATCAATATAAGCTGAACGCTTTGAAAAAAGGCGAAGCTTATGAGCTACGTGGTATCTTAAAATCTCCTGCTAAGGGCGGTTTTAAAATATGTGTGAGTGCTTTAAGTCGTTAGACTTATTTACTTGGTAAGGATAGTTATGGCATTAATCGTTCAGAAATATGGCGGTACCTCTATGGGTACTCCCGAGCGCATTTTAAATGTTGCTCGTCGTGTAAAGCGTTGGCATGACCATGGTCACAAGGTGGTTGTGGTTGTATCCGCTATGAGTGGTGAAACGAACCGCTTATTGGCTCTAGCCAAAGCCATTACCGAAACCCCAGACCCACGTGAATTAGATCAAATGGTGTCCACGGGTGAACAGGTGACGATTTCAATGTTAGCGATGGCGCTCAACTCTATTGGCGTTGAAGCAAAATCGCTCACTGGCCGCCAAGTAGGCATTAAAACCGACAGCGCATTTAACAAAGCCCGCATTGAATCGATTGATACCGACGTATTGACCGAGAACCTTGATGCAGGTCGTGTTTTAGTGGTTGCAGGTTTCCAAGGCTTCGATGAACATGGTAATACCACCACTTTAGGTCGCGGTGGTTCAGATACTTCAGGTGTTGCACTTGCTGCAGCACTTAAAGCGGACGAATGCCAAATCTATACGGATGTAGATGGTGTTTACACCACCGACCCTCGCGTTGCACCAAAAGCCAAAAAAATTGATCGTATTTCGTTTGAAGAAATGCTTGAAATGGCATCTCTGGGATCCAAAGTTCTACAAATCCGTTCAGTTGAATTTGCAGGAAAATACCAAGTCCCTTTACGTGTATTATCGAGTTTTGATAATGACGATGATGGCGCATTCGACGAAGAATTTAAGCAAAACATCGGCACTTTGATTACCACAGAAGCGGAAGACAATATGGAACAGCCAATTATTTCAGGTATCGCCTTTAACCGTGACGAAGCGAAATTGACTATTTTAGGTGTACCTGACGAACCAGGTATTGCCTCTAAAATCCTATCACCAATCAGCTCTGCAAACATTGAAGTGGATATGATCATCCAAAATGTCGAAGAAGATGGCACAACTGATTTTACTTTTACGGTAAACCGCACTGAACTTGCAAAAGCCAAAGCGATTCTTGAAGAAACAGCTCAAAAGATTGGTGCACGTGAAGTCTCTACACGCGATGACATCGTAAAAGTGTCCATCGTGGGTGTGGGTATGCGCTCTCATGCAGGCGTTGCAAGCAAAATGTTCAGCGCACTTGCAGATGATGGCATCAATATTTTGATGATCTCAACCTCAGAAATTAAAATTTCAGTGATCATTGATGAAAAATATTTAGAGCTATCCGTTCGTGCCTTGCATACTGCTTTCGGTCTAGACCGTGAATCGGGTGAGTCAAGTGTTCGCGCTTAATTGATCTTATATAGCATTATCAAAGCTATAAAGATGAATAAATATTCAGAGCCACTATAGTGTTTTTTATAGTGGCTCTGTTATATTAAGCTGATAGGTTTTTTGGAAAATTAAAAATAGTATTGTGATAAGTGCATATTTCGTCACAATTATCTGTTAAAATTTCCCCTGATTCCGAGGTTGTTATTTTTCGCTTTTTGAAAAAACTATCGCAGGTTTAGCGTATAAGCAAGGAGATAAACATGCTGATTTTGACCCGTCGTGTCGGGGAAACATTAATGATTGGCGACCAAGTTAGTGTGACTGTACTTGGCGTAAAAGGCAATCAAGTCCGTATTGGCGTGAATGCCCCCAAAGAAGTGTCTGTACATCGTGAAGAAATCTATCAACGAATTCAACATGAGCGTGCAATGCATGAGCATTTGCAGCATCTCGACCAGGACTACCAACCTGCTTTTGAAGAAGAGACAGTTGTGGTTCCAGAAAATGATTTTAATCGTTAATTTTAAAATTGTTTTGATCCTAAAGCGGCTACCTAGCCGCTTTAAATTTGCCTGATGTTCAAGTATTCACTCAAATTAATCCAATAATGCCAAGGCTTTTTTCACCGGTGCATAACTTCGGCGGTGCTCTGCAATCACTCCATGTACTGCTATCGCTTCAAAATGGGCTTTGGTTGGATAGCCTTTATGCTTGGCGAAACCATATTGCGGATATTTTCGATCCAACTCAACCATTTCACGATCACGGGTAACTTTGGCTAAAATACTCGCCGCTGAAATTTCTTCATGTAAGGCATCGCCTCCCACCACAGCTTCACAGCTCATGATTAAACCTTGTGGCACTTTATTGCCATCCACACGCACGTGCGAAGGTTGAATGTCTAAGGCCTCGACTGCACGGCGCATGGCAAGCAGCGATGCCTGTAAAATATTGATTTGGTCAATCTCTGTATGGGTCGCTTCTGCAATTGCCCAAGCTATGGCTTTTTCCTGAATTTCAATAAATAGCTTTTCACGCTTTTTTTCCGTCAGTTTTTTAGAATCATTCAAACCTTCAATAGGACGGTTTGGATCTAAAATCACAGCCGCAGCCACCACAGAACCCACCAAAGGCCCACGCCCTGCCTCATCAGCACCAGCAATTAACATATTTAGTGTCCTCAAAAAAGGCTGAACGCGTCAGCCTAGTTGATGCTTATCTTTAAAAATTAGTTGACCGCTTCTGCAACACAAGCATTAATGGTTTTGGTCACTACATTGCTCACAATCGTTGCACGTGCTGCAGGGTCAATCGCCGCTGTCGCGAGGTCTACAGCAGTTACGCTTTGCGGTGCTTTCTCACTTACGCAGCCACAAATTTCAGTTTGAATATTGGTTTTTTGATCTGCTGTCATGAGTTTTGTCGCAGTTTGCCATGCAGGCAGATTATTCAACTCATTGGTACACTTTGCATTGATGGCAATTTTAAGTGCCGCAGAACCCAACTGTTGAGTGGTATTTGACGCAGCTGTTCCAGTTCCTGTTGTACCGGTCGCACACGCTGATAAAACCAAAGCGATGGGTGCAAGTACTGCGATTAATTTTTTCACAATTTTATCCTTATGATATGGGAAACCTGTAGCGCTATTTTGCCCAATGTAAAAACATTAAGAAATATGTATTTTGTTGAACTTGGCCACCTGAACACTTTGACAGCAGTGATTGTTGCAGATTTTCAACAGACTGTTCTACGGCATGACTTATTTTCTAAATCGAATTGCTTTAGCATAAGCCTTTTACCACAACTGACGCTAAAAATGAAAAACACATCACAATATTACACGCGTACAGCGCAGGTTTTGCATTGGCTGATGGCCATAATCTTTATTCTGGCTTGGATCATTGGTTTTTATAGTGGCAATTTTTTAAGTTATGAGGTTGATGGCAGCTTTAAAGGCGATGTGATTAGTCTGCATAAAAATATCGCCACCACCATTATTTTCTTGGTCGTGGTGCGTATTTTTTGGCGTTACACCCACCCTGCACCCGAACTTCCGAACAGCATGTCTCCGGTCATGAAAAAAGCGGCACATTTAGGCCATTTGGGCTTGTATTTTATGTTACTTGCCCTCCCCATTACAGGCTGTTTATATAGCTGGAGTGTCGGCTATCCTGCACCGGTGCTTTATCTTTTCAATCTGCCTACGCTTATTGGTGAGAATCCAGCGGTCACGGCAGTGGTTAAACCGCTACACATTTGGATTTCTTGGGCAGCAGGTTTATTGTTATTCGGGCATATTGCTGCAGCGCTCAAACATCACTTCATCGACAAAGACAATGTGTTAAACAGCATGCTCAAACGCGATCAATAACATTATTTCACTTAGTCTTGATCGACACACTGATCCTTATCAACCTTACACGACGTCGATCTAAGTTTAATATTCATTGTGTAAACTCGGGATGAGGACCATCACTCATCCTTGCTTGATGGCTTGATTTGTAAAATACAGGCTTTCACACTGTTTAATACTGCTTTTTGAATGAGTTGATGTTTAAGGTCTTCATCAATTATCGCCCGCATTAAATCTTGACTGGAAATATCGGTGAATGCATGTTCTGCCACACATGCACAAACCTCTTTATGTAACTGCAATTTGTTGCTTGCCGTCATCAGGTAAGTACTGACATTCCATAGCTTAGACTGATCTAACTCTTGACCACATTGAGCATTGATTAAGGGTTTAATCATCTTTTTCGCAATAGAAAGATCCTTACTCGCATCATTGCAACCGGTCATGAAAGTGAGTATTACCGCGAAACTTAAACAATATTTCATGATGAATGAGCCTGCTCAATCCTGAATGTATTCAACCCAAGACAGAGACTGATCTGCCTTGGGGTGTGAGTTGGGCTGTGTTTTGTCTTGTTGTGTCTTAAAACTTCATTTGAAACTAAAATATTCAAACCCAATATCAAAACTTAAGCCCTAACATTAAAGTCTAAACCCGATTATGCGACAAGCGTTCGAATTGTGTCTTTCCATGCTTGCTTTTGGGCATCTGAAATAAATGAAGCTTCAAATGAATTGATCGCCAATTGCTTCAGCTCTTGTTCGGTTAAATCTAAAGCTTCAGTGATGGCAATGAAGTTATCATTCATATATCCCCCAAAATAAGACGGATCATCTGAATTAACAGTCACATGCACGCCTTGTTGTAGCAGACGGCGAATATTATGATCTGCCATATCATCGACCACACAGAGTTTTAAGTTACTCAAAGGACAGACCGTAAGCGGCATTTTCTCTTGAATTAATCGCTGCATTAACTTTGGATCTTCTTCAGAACGCACACCATGGTCAATACGATTTACCTTCAATAAATCAAGTGCCTCCCAAACGTATTCAGCTGGGCCTTCTTCACCCGCATGTGCCACAATCAGAAATCCTGCTTCGCGTGCTTTGGCAAATACACGCTCAAATTTTGAAGGTGGATGGCCCACTTCACTTGAATCTAAACCCACACCAATAATTTGATCTTTATATGGTAGTGCTTGCGCTAAGGTTTCAAATGCTGCCTCTTCACTTAAATGGCGTAAGAAACACATAATCAGATGTGAACTAATACCAAGTTTTTCTTGGGCATCATCACAGGCACGCTTTAGACCGTTTAACACCACATCAAAGGCAATTCCGCGATCTGTATGAGTTTGTGGATCAAAGAACATTTCTGTGTGGACGACATGATCTTCTGCACATTTTTTAAAATATGCCCACGCCAAATCATAAAAATCTTGCTCATGAATGAGTACTGCAGCACCTGCATAATAAATGTCTAAAAATGACTGTAAATTATGGAAGTTATAGGCTTGCTTTACTTCTTCAATCGATTTGTATGGAATATCAATTTGATTCCGCTGAGCAATCGCAAACATGAGTTCAGGCTCAAACGTTCCTTCAATATGTACGTGTAATTCTGCTTTAGGCAATGCACGAATAAGCGCTAATTGGTTCATGTTCAATCCTCAAGGTGATATCAAAATGAAAAAAGAGATTTAAAAATTTAAAATATCAGAATAAAAAAGGGTGTAAACCGCGTTTACACCCTCCGCAAAATGTGAGGTCTTAACCGCCAAACATTGCAAATTTTAATGCCCAAAGTACAGCGATAATCCACACCATGTACGGTACAGTTTTCGCTTTACCGGTAAATAATTTAATCAATGCATAACTAATGAAACCCATGGCAATACCATCGGCAATGGAATAGGTAAACGGCATAAAGACAATGGTTAAGAAGGCAGGAACAGCCTCTGTAATGTCTTCCCAATCAATATTGGTAATGCCCTGAATCATGAGTACACCCACGAATAATAACGCTGGAGCAGTTGCAAAGCCAGGGACAGATTGTGCAAGCGGAGCTAAGAATAAACATGCCACGAAAAGCAGTCCCACTACAACAGCGGTCAAACCTGTACGGCCACCGGCTGCAACGCCTGCAGAAGATTCGATATAAGGCGTTGTTGAAGACGTGCCCAGTGCAGCACCTGCAACAATGGCACTTGAATCGGCAAACAGTGCTTTTTTCAAACGGGGTAATTTGCCGTCTTTCAGTAGTCCAGCACGGTGAGAAACACCGACCAAAGTACCCGTTGAATCGAATAAATCAACCAAGAAGAAAACGAAAATCACACCAATTAAGCTTGCTGTAAATAGACCTTCGAAGTCCATTTGCATAAAGGTCGGCGCGATAGATGGAATTGCACCTACTACACCTTTAAACTCATTTAAACCAAGTGCAGTTGCTAGACCTGTAATGACCAAAATACTAATAATGATGGCACCACGGACTTTGAACTGATGCATCACCACGACCATGAAAAAGCCCAATAATGATAGCAATACCGTTGGTTGCTTTAAATCGCCCAAACCGACAAAAGTCGCTTGATTCGCGACAATAATGCCTGAGTTTTTCAAGGCAACTAAAGCCAAGAATAAACCAATACCACCGCCAATCGCGAATTTTAACGACATAGGAATCGCATTGACAATCGCTTCACGGATTTTGAACATACTGATGGCAATGAAGACCAAACCCGATACAAAAACAGCAGCCAAAGCCGTTTGCCAAGGAATACCCATGCCAATACACACTGAGTAAGTAAAGTAGGCATTCAAGCCCATACCAGGTGCTAACGCAATCGGGTAATTCGCCACAATCCCCATAACCAAGCAGCCAATAGCCGCAGCCAAACATGTTGCTACAAAGACAGCACCATGATCCATTCCTGTTTCAGACAGAATCAATGGGTTCACAATGATGATATAACACATGGTTAAGAATGTCGTTACACCCGCAAGAACCTCAGTTCTGAAAGTCGTTTTGTTTTCGCTTAATTTAAATAAGCGTTCTAGCAAACCCGCTGAATTTGGATTTGTCATGGTCGAGCCCCTGCTTGAGATTGAGCTATTTGTTAAAATTTTAAATCGTATATTAAATGAAATATCAGCCAATATAGCGGATTGAAACATTCAAAAAACGTACCTAAGTGACATTTCCGATAAATTGAGTGTGAATTAAAAAAGCTGCATCTCAGCAGCTTTTTTAATTCACCCATAGCGCTGTCATAAGACAACTCTATTTTATCGGGATTATTTTACAAATTATAACATACAGTTTGGCTAATTTATTCAAAACTGCCGTCATTGCAAAGCTGCTAAATCCCTTAGAAGAACATTAATTCTTTCGAGAATAATGGCTTAAGTTAAACCTGCTTTTTATCAAGGATTCAGCTTAAGGTATAAGTGTGGAAATTTTATACAACCAGCATACTTGGATTGCTCTGATTTTACTCAAACTGCTGTGTTTTAAGCTGATCAAATAAGCTGATGAACCCTCTAAAACATAGGCTTCGATCTAAGGCCTGAAAAATTGACGCCTTATATTTTGCTTAAACACCCAGTCATGCATCACTGCTTTTAATGCAAATTGACCTCGAATTTGCTGAAGTATACTCAAGATGTTCAATATCGATGTTTAATATTGATATTTAACATGAGTGAGCACTCTATCTGCGACATTTAAACCATTCAAAAGCGTATCTACTGTGTTTTAAATTGATCAGGTTCATTCCACACTACTCCAAACGAATGGCATTGATATTTTCCAGTGCTTGTATGCTTGCAGAAAAATCCATGCGTGATGCTTGTGATTTCTCAAAGAAATTAAATTGGCTGTGCATCAATTGCAGGGTGGCCAAGTGTAAATTTTCCTGTCGCATGAGATCCCTTGCGATACCAATATCTTTTTGCAACAAATCCAAGGCAAAGGTTTTATCAAAACGACGGCTTAGCACTCGCTGCGCCATGATATGTTCTGACATATTGCTTTTACCACTGGAGTGATTGATACAATTGAGCGCTGCGGATAAATCTACACCCTTGACTTTTAACACGGTGAGCCCTTCTGCCAGTGCCCATAGGTGCGTGGCCATTAAGGTATTGTTCACCGCTTTCACCGCAAAGCCTGAGCCACTTTGCCCCACATATTCAATACGATCCGCGAAAGCTTGAATAAAAGGCTTGGCATGCTCAAAAGCCGTCCGATCTCCGCCCACCATCACGGTGAGGGTACCCTTTTCCGCACCAATGGTTTGACCTGAAACCGGCGCATCCAAATAAACCACACCTTGCTCAGCCAGCATAGCACTTAACTTTTGTGCACTCATGGGTACGCCACTGGTACAGTCCACCCAGATACTGCCTGCTTTGGGTGCATAGGCATGAAGCAAGTTTTCTACATCTTGACTGGTCGGCAAGCAGGAAAAAATAATATCGGCTTGCACAGCTTGTTCAATCGAGACTGAAATGGTTTTAAACTGCGCAGCATGATCGAGTGCTTTTTACCCTTTGTTCGATTCCACACCTGCACGCTATAACCCAACTTGGGCAAATGAGAAGCCATATGCCAGCCCATTGCACCGAGCCCAATAAATGAAATTACCGTATTCAAAACATTCTCCTAATGCGGAACAACAGGGCGAGTTACGCTTTGCGTATCTATATGATTTTTAGCACTCATCGCTTGCTCATCTATTTCACTGTTCTGACAGTTCGCTACATCTTCACCACGATTTAAAAATAGATTCAACATAATCGCAGCCAGCGTTGCTGTGCCAATACCCCCCAAATCAAAAGCCCCAATATGTAGACTAAAATTACCGGCTCCCATAATCAGACTGACTGCAGCGATAATTAAGGTACTGTTTTGGGTAAAATCAATCTTGTTATCGACCCAAATTTTTGCACCCGCCACCGTAATTAAACCAAAGACCACAATGGATGCTCCACCAAGTAAGGCAACAGGAATGGTACTGATCACTGCCCCAAATTTTGGTGATAAGCCCATTAAAACGGCAAACACACCTGCGACGACAAAAATCGTGGTTGAATACACTTTGGTGACTGCCATTACACCAATATTTTCAGCATAAGTAGTCATCCCTGTACCCCCCACAGAGCTTGAAAGTGATGTACAGACACCATCTGCAAAAAATGCCCGTCCCATATAGGGATCAAGATTTTTACCCGTCATCGCGGAAACCGCTTTAAAGTGACCCAAATTTTCAGCCACCAAAATCACTGCAACAGGTGCAATGAGTAACATTGCATTGGCATTAAATACCGGTGCATGAAAGGTAGGCAGTCCAAACCAGGTGGCATTACCAATAATGGAGAAGTCAATCGGTTTGCCGTAACCCATCACATTAGCGAGAATGAAATACATTAAATATGCAGCGCACAACCCCAGTAGCAGCAACAAACGGCGGACCATGCCTCGAGTGAAAACAGCCACAAAGCTAATACATACAATGGTCAGTACCGCCATCCACATATCAAAGTGATTACCAGAAATGCCTTTGATTGCACCCGGTGCGAGATTTAAACCAATAATCATCACGATGGCACCGGTGACAATCGGAGGCATTAGCCTCTCAATCCAACCTGTACCGGTTTTCATCACAATCAGACCAATTGCTGCATATACAATACCGCAGGCAATCGTTCCGCCCAGCGCCAAACCAATATTGGGATTTGAGCCAACACCTGCATAACCTGTTGCAGCAGCGACAGCACCAATAAAGGCAAAACTTGAACCCAAATAACTCGGCATTCGCCCGCCAGTCATTAAAAAGAAAAGAATGGTGCCAATACCGGTAATAAAAATGGTGAGATTGGGGTCAAAACCCATCAGTAAAGGTGCGAGCACCGTTGCACCAAACATCGCGAAGGCATGTTGTAGCCCTAAGACCATACTTTTACCCGCTGGCAAGTATTCATCGACTTGCACAGGGGTTTTATCCAAATCACCTTGATAAGGCTTAAACTTTGGAAACCACGGTTCTTTTGTTTGCATGGGTTTCCCCTCCCTCATTGCTCAATTTGGATTAATTCATGGGTTGCGGCTCGCAGTACGCACGGTTGAAATACATCAGCGCATTGCGTCCTTGATTTTGCTTCATTGCCTTCACTTCACAGATCAGCACGTCATGACTACCCACAGACATGCTTTGTACGACTTCACAGTCAAAACTCACCAGAGCATCATCCAACACAGGTGCTTGAGTGCATAAGGTTGACCACTGGGCCTTTGCAAAACGCTCTTGCATAGGTGTCTTGCCACCAAAGGCATTCGACAATTCCGTTTGATGGGCAGCCAATGTATTTACACACAGCACTTGATTGGCTTTAAATGTTTCAAATACAGAAGCCGAACGGTTCAAACAGACCAGTAAAGTCGGTGGAGTGTCGGTGACACTACATACAGCAGATGCCGTAAAACCCGCCCTTCCTGCTGGGCCTTGAGTGGTGATTACATTCACTGCCGCCCCCAAGTTCGACATACCATTTTTAAAGCTTTGTTGATCTATTTCAATCGTTTGTAGTTGCGAAAATTGTGCCAATTCATGTGATGACAATGCAGTTTGATGTGACTTTAAAACTTGAATCTTGCTATTCATAACGGATCTCCAACCCTGCCATTGCGCGCTTTATTCAATGCAGCGTGTTCAAATGTGTGGCAACTGAATCTAAATGTGGGCAATCGATGCGATTTCGACCAAAGCTTCAGGTTTTACTAGCCCTGTTTGCACGCAGTAGCGTGCCGGTTTATCACCTGGGAAATATTCTGCATAGACCTGATTAATCGCAGCATAATCCGCCCAATCTTTGACAAAGACGTGATTGAACGTCACATCACTCATCTTTCCACCTGCCGTTTCAATGACTTTTTGAATGATTTCTAAAATATGACGCGTTTGTGCTGCTGCATCGCCAACATACACAACATTATTGTTTTCATCAAAAGCCAATGTGCCTGAGACATAAACAACATTGTCTGCTTTCGTTGCAGGTACAAATGGTGCCAATGGCTTGCCTGTTCCTTCGGGGATGATCACTGTTTTTGGCATGTTTAAATTCCTATTTTTATATCCAGTTCAAGCTTTAAGTTCATTGCTCTCATACATTGATAGATCTCAATTTTTTTAAATCGAGGGGCTAAGCCGTTTTATCTAAATATGTGGTTTGTTTTTGAAAGGCTTCGGTAAAGGCGGCTGTGTCAGACACCCAACCAAAAAAGGTTTTAATATTATATAGCGCAGCCTCTTGCGCCTGCATTGGTCCAGCTTGATGACACGCATCGGCGAGCGCTACGCCAAAATACTCCAAGAAAAAGCCATCTCTTAAGGTCGATTCCACACAAACATTGGTGGCGATACCGACAAAGACCAAATTACGAATGCCACGACTCCTGAGCATGCTGTCAAGTGCGGTATTAAAGAAACCGCTATAGCGTGGTTTTTCAATCACGATGTCGTTTGCTACTGGTTTAAGCTCATCAATCAGCTCAAAATCCCAACCTCCTTTTGCCAATAACTTGCCTTGTAGCTCAGGCTGATGGCGCATGGTTTTTAACGCATTGGATTTATGATAATTCGGTGAATTGATACCCCCTGCTTCGACATACTGATCATCCCAACCATTTTTAAAATAGATCACTTGAATGCCTGCTGCATGCGCGACATCCACTGCTTTTTTAATATTCTCAACCACCGGCTTGGTCGTAGAAACATCAAAGCCTGCCAAGTCCAAATAGCCACCTTTTGAGGTATAGGCATTTTGCATATCAATTACGATCAATGCGGTGTGTTCTGCTACCAGTTGAATATACTCAGGCTCAGCTTTGAGTATTTTTCCCTGCCCAGAATCAGCGGTGAATCCAGCACAGATCGTATTTTCAATGTTTGAATTCATACGGATTTCTCCAAAACAGGCAGTGAATCATTTGCTTCTGGGCTAAGGTCTTGTGGATTAATCTCTGTTGGATTGATTTCTAATGCATTGACCTCTGTTAGATGAATGTCCTCTGCGACACTGTCTATGACTACATGCTCACGGCTTTTCATCAGCGGTTGGATGCGTTGACCAAAGTCTTCTACACCTTGAATAAAATCATCGAAGGTCAACAGAATCCCTTCCGTACCGTCAATCTCAGCAAGTTGATCAAGCATTGACGCCACATTTTCAAATGAACCGACAATCGTTCCCATGTTGATATTGACTGGTGAAACACTGGATGCCATTTGACGAATATTGGTGTCAGTACCTGATTTGGTGTCTTTACCGCCTTGATTCATGAGCCAGTCAATCGCTTCGATATCTGCGCCAGCGTTATAGTTTTGCCATTTAGCAAATGCATCTGCATCTGTTTCGGCTGCAATGACCATAAACAACACATACGTTGCGACATTACGACCCGTTTTATCAGTGTGTGCCTTCAAACGATCATTAATGTCTGCAAATGCAATGGGCGTATTTAAGCCTTTACCAAAAACAAAGTTGTAGTCTGCATATTTTGCTGAAAACTCAAGTCCAGTATCGGACTGACCTGCGCAAATAATTTTCATATCGGCTTGAGGAGTTGGGCTAACGCGGCAATCTTCCATTTGGAAATGTTCACCCTTAAAATCAGACTTCCCTGTCGCCCAAAGCTCACGCAAAATTTCGACATATTCAGATAAATAATCATAACGCTTGGCAAAGTATTCATCGCCCGGCCACATCCCCATTTGGGTGTATTCTGGCGCTTGCCAACCGGTGACCACATTCAAGCCAAAACGACCATTCGAAATGGAATCAATCGTGGATGCCATCCGCGCCACAATCGCAGGCGGCATCACCAAAGTGGCAGCAGTGGCGTAAATTTTAATTTTACTGGTGACCGCAGCCAGCCCCGCCATCAGGGTAAAGGTTTCAAGGTTATGATCCCAAAATTCGGTCTTACCGCCAAAGCCACGCAGCTTGATCATGGACAACGCAAAATCAAATCCATAATGTTCCGCACGTTGTACAATTTTCTTGTTCATCTCGAAACTGGGCTTGTACTGCGGCGCATTTTCAGAGAGCAACCAACCATTATTTCCAATCGGACAAAAAACACCTATTTTCATTTTGAACACCTCAACGCTTGAGCCAAATTCAATCTTCATTTTCAAGTCCAACACTTGAATAGATCTAATCAGTATTTAGCAATTGCTGTGCCAATTATTAATTATTTATATTATTCAATATCTTGTATTTTTATTATTTTACCATATGGTAAACTAAACCCTTTATTTATTGCTTCATTTTAATCAGGGCTGTCTCATAAAAGCGCACACTTTGGTCAAAATAAATACATATCTGAAGCAAGCACAGATTTTAAAAAGCATTTCATCTTTCAATAAAACCCATAACATTTTCTTAAACTGAGTATCTAAAAATATGAAAGCCGTGAATTTTTCGTTCACGGCTTTCATGGCGTATTCGATTAAATTAACCAGAACTGTACTGCTTAATTAAAAAATTCAACACACTGGTATTTAAGCGGTCTGCCTCAGTGACGGTTGACGCATGACCCCCATGTGCATGTATGGACACATGCGCATGCGTGAAGTAGGTTTTTAAATCTTGCGTCTTCTGTACAGGAACCAAGAAATCATCTTGATTGGCAATCAAATGTATAGGGACGTCTTTTAATACTTGGTGATGCGGCGTTGAAAGATTAAATTGCTGGGCAGCTCGAATCCGAGTCAGCACATTATTTAACGGCGGAAAATCAAGCAGTTGAAGGTCTTCAGCCTGCTGAATCTGTAAATGATGTTTCGAAATCCAAGCGGGTGGATATAAAAATAATGCCTGCGCGCGAACATAGGCGTCAGCACCTGCGCTTTTCAGTAGATGAATTCTGGCTTCAAAGCATTTGGCGGTATGGGGGTCTAAACGATCCCAGGCATTAATACAGGTCAAACTCAGCATCTTCAAATGCTGTGATGCACAAAGTACAGCTAACTCAGCACCAATAAAGCTACCAATGGCATGGCCAATAAAATGAAAATTCTGGATGTGCTGCTCATTTAAAATTGTGAGCACTTGTTCCGCCAAATTCTGGAAAGAATAATGATCGGATAATAATTCTGAATCTGCATGACAGCCCTCTTGATCATAACTGAGTACATGGAAATGTTGACTCAAAAACTCGATTTGCGGTTTCCAAAAATGAGCATGTCCACCTAATCCTGAAGATAGAACAATATAATCGGCGTCCGCATTGTGCTGGCATGGATGAATGTAATGCATCGTATAAAAACATTTTTGAACAATGGGTAAAATACGATGCAATTTTTATACCTTTTAAATCTTATCGCTTTTGCACAATATTCAAACGTTAATTCAGCAGCCAAATCATTACTTGATGTTAAGCTTATTCCATACCACATCAGATCGCATCACATGGCATCAAAAATCGATTGACCAAGTGACAATTTCCTTTTGATGCATGTTACAAGTCACTGTTTGGATTAAAAAGGCATCTCTAGATACCTTTGGATCACCTGTTGATTTTAATCAGAATAATAACTGTTTCTTTTTTTCGCGAATTTATCGAGTTGCTTTAGAAAGCCTTCAAAGTAACTTTTTTCTTTTTCATCAATCCGATAGCCAGCATACAAGGTGCGGCGTAAACCCGTTGCAGATACGCAATCCAAACGTCGTGAAGTGACCCAGCCTTTTTGCTCATACTCATTCACGACCCAATCAGGCAATGCTGCAACCCCTCGCCCACTGGCCACCAATTGAATCAGCATTTGAGTTAGATCCGTGGTACGAATATTTTTCGGCATAATATTGGCAGGAATAAACAATTTCGACATGATGTCTAAACGATGTTTATCGACTGGGTAAGTGATCAGGGTTTCTTCAGCCAAATCTTGCACTGTCACATGTTCAGCACGAACCAGCGGATGGGTATTGGAAAGCACCAACCGAGATTCATATTCAAAAATCGGGAAATACTCAACTCCCTTTAGCGCGATAGGATCGGCGGTGATGAGAAGATCAAATTCAGCATTTTGTAAAAGTTCATGCGGATTTGACTCAAAACCTGAAGCAAAATCTAAATCCACATCGGGATATTGATGGCGGTATTGATTAAGTAAAGGCATCAGCCAATCAAAGCAACTGTGACATTCAGATGAGAAAATAATCCGCCCCGTCTGACCATGTACAATGCGCGTGATATCGGTTTGTGCAATTTGTACTTGTGGCAACACGTCATCGGCAAGCTTAAGTAAGCGCTGTCCGACATTTGAGAAACTGACTGGGCGACTACGACGGTTGACCACTTCCACGCCATACCACTGATCTAGTTCGCGCAATTGATGCGAAATCGCTGAAGGTGTTAGACAAAGATCATGCGCTGCCGCAACCAGTGAACCATGTTCTCTTAAGGCAGTTAAGGTTTTTAAATGGCGAAGCTCGATCATAATAAGCGATAGATTTTATTGAATAAAATTCACTATAGCATCAAATTAATGAGTTTTCTTCATTTTATGAAATATTCCCTCATTATTCAAATAGCTAATTTTTAATAATAATTTGCCATTTAGCTTCTTTTGCGGATAAAACACCTTAAACTCAATATGGTCGTTGGTTTATCACTTCATCCCATATAACTAATTTCTCATACAGACTTTTAAAGTTATACTCGTCTTGAATGATTATCTTATTTTTAGTTTGAGGTTAAGCTTATTTAATTAATCTCTTTCTTTAAAACCCAAACAACCACTTAGGCTATTTTTATTTCATTTAAATAAAAAAACCGGCGCATATGCACCAGTTTTTTGACCACATCGACAATATAGTCGATGTGAAATGACAGATTATACTGTCGCAAGTACCGCGTTAAGCGTAGTACTTGGACGCATGACTGCCTCTACTTTCGCTTGATCTACCGCATAGTAACCGCCGATATCAGCCGCTTTACCTTGAACAGCAGCAAGTTCAGCAAGGATCTTGTCTTCATTTTCAGCAAGTGCGTTTGCAAGTGGTGCAAACTTCGCTTTCAATTCAGCATTTTCGTCTTGAGCTGCCAATTCTTCAGCCCAGTATTTCGCTAGGTAGAAGTGACTGCCACGGTTGTCTAGCTCACCAGTACGACGTGATGGAGACTTATCATTGTCGAGCAATTTACCGGTTGCTTGGTCTAAAGTTTTAGCCAAAAGCTTCGCAGCAGCATTGTTTTCTTTGATACCCATCTCTTCAAGTGACACAGCCAAAGCCATGAACTCACCCAAAGAATCCCAACGTAAATGGTTTTCTTCTACCAACTGTTGTACATGTTTCGGTGCTGAACCGCCTGCACCTGTTTCGTACATACCACCGCCCGCCATAAGCGGAACGATAGACAACATTTTCGCAGACGTACCCAATTCCATGATTGGGAACAAATCTGTGAGGTAATCACGTAGGATGTTACCGGTTACAGAAATTGTATCTAGACCACGCGCAACACGTTCAAGCGTATAACGCATTGCACGTACTTGTGACATGATTTGAATGTCTAAACCGTCAGTGTCATGATCTTTCAAGTATTTTTCAACTTTCTTGATCAATTCATTTTCGTGTGGGCGGTACGGGTCAAGCCAGAAGATTGCAGGCATGCCAGAGTTACGTGCGCGAGTGACCGCAAGTTTTACCCAGTCACGGATTGGCGCATCTTTCACCTGACACATACGCCAGATATCGCCTTCCTCAACGTTTTGCGACATCAACACTTCGCCCGTTTCAAGATCAACGATGTTTGCAACACCCGCTTCAGCGATCTCGAAAGTTTTGTCGTGTGAACCGTATTCTTCAGCTTTTTGCGCCATCAAACCGACGTTAGGTACAGTACCCATGGTTTTCGGATCAAAATTGCCATTCCACTTACAGAAATTGATCATCTCTTGGTAGATACGAGCAAAAGTCGATTCAGGCATCACTGCTTTACAGTCGTAAGGTTTGCCGTCAGCGCCCCACATTTTACCGCCACCACGAATCATTGCAGGCATAGAAGCATCTACAATCACATCGTTTGGTGAATGGAAGTTGGTGATGCCTTTCGCAGAATCAACCATTGCAAGCGCAGGACGGTGTTCTTGGCACGCATGTAAATCACGGATGATTTCTTCACGTTGAGACGATGGTAAAGTCTCGATTTTCTCAAAAAGACCCGCCATACCGTTGTTGATGTTGATGCCTAGCTCGTCAAATAATTTGCCATGCTTTTCAAACGCATCTTTATAGTAAATTTTCACACAGTGACCGAATACGATCGGGTGTGAAACTTTCATCATGGTTGCTTTTACGTGTAAAGAGAACAAAATACCCGCTTCACGACAGTCTTCGAGTTCTTTCTCGTAGAAATCGCACAGTGCTTTTTTGCTCATAAACATTGAGTCGATGATTTCACCATCTTGCAATGCCACTTTTGATTTTAGCACAATGGTTTCACCACGGGTCGTGATGAGTTCCATTTTTACGTTACGTGCACGGTCAAGTGTCATTGATTTCTCACCGTGGTAGAAGTCGCCTTCTTCCATATGAGATACGTGAGTTTGTGACCACTGTTTCCACTCTGTCATAGAGTGTGGGTGCTTTTTAACATAGTTCTTAACAGCAGCAGGCGCACGACGATCAGAGTTACCTTCACGTAATACTGGGTTTACAGCAGAGCCTAAGCATTTGCCATAACGAACCTTAATTGCTTTTTCTTCATCATTTGCCGGATTTTCCGGATAGTCAGGGATTGCATAGCCCTTAGATTGAAGCTCTTTGATACATGCTGTTAATTGGCCAACAGACGCACTGATATTCGGTAATTTAATGATATTAGTGTCTGGATCCTGCGTCAGACGACCTAGCTCTGCTAGTGTGTCTGGTACCTTTTGCTCATCGCTTAGGTAGTCTGCGAATTCTGCGAGTACACGTACGGCTACAGAGATGTCACTTTTAACAATCTCAACGCCAGCCGGCTTAGTAAAGGTCTCAATGATCGGCAGTAGTGAGTAAGTCGCCAAGAGTGGCGCCTCGTCGGTCAGTGTGTAAATGATTTTTGACTTTCCACCAGCCATATATAGCCCCTTCCTTTAGATTGTGTTTCTGAGGGTCGAACTTATGGCTCAACCCCTACGAACCGATTGCTTAAATAAAACATTGAAAGTATCCGCTGTACACGCATTTCAGTCAACAATGATATGCCCTCATGCTATATTCCTAGCGAAATTTCAACATTTTGTAAAAAAATAGTAGTACTTCGCCTGCATTATACCCTAAGTACATTACTATTTTAAGTCTTAAGCAACATGTTGATTAGATATATATTTTTTAATAAATGAGAGCTCAAAATCTGGAAATGACTTTGATCGAATACGAGAACACATAAAATTTGAGTCCAAACATTTCAACCATGAATAATTCAGACCAGTTGCAAAGCTGTGCTCATACGAATACCGTTCTTTGCCTGTGTATTTTTTGCATGTGACCCAATATACGGTCGAGTCTAAATTTTCCCCATAAAAAAACCTCCTAAGAAGGAGGTTTTAAAATCTTGGTAGGTATAAGCAGACTCGAACTGCTGACCTCTACGATGTCAACGTAGCGCTCTAACCAACTGAGCTATACACCTAGAATGACAGCGATCATATTCATTTTTCAGAATTTTAACAAGTGCTTTTGCGAGCTTTCAATTCAGTCGCACATTCTTTGAGCAGTTTTTCAAATTGTGCTATAACCCATTTATCAGATTGATTTAAATATACTATTTGATGATGAAACCTAATTGCATCAAAAAAACACTCTTTGTATTGCATATTTATAGCCAATCGTTCAATCCACGCTTGAAAACTTTCATATGGATATTTCCGCTGATTTTTTGTTAAGCCTTTGTTAAATGCATCAATTAAACGTCGTTGTTTAGACTGACCAGAGAAAACGTTGAATTTTGATACGATAAAATAAAGTAATCCAACTGCAATGACAGCCGTAATGAGCACTAAGCCCAATGCATAATTTGAGCTTAAGCCCAGAAAACTCATCCATTTTTTCTGTTGGTCAGTGTCATAGCCCACGATTTTATTTTGCCACTGGAAACTGGCATAATCACTCCATACACGTAGGTGTTTGAGCATTGAAAACTGCTGATAACGCAGTGTAGAAAACTGCTCATCGCCAAAAACAGTTCGTTCATTCGACATATAGTCTTGCATGCCCATATCTAATCGCTGTGGCGCGATCATCGCTGTCGGATCGACGCGTTGCCATTTTCCATTTACAAACACCTCAGACTATGCGTGTGCATCCAGCTGGCGCACTTCCCAACTTTTTCCATCAGGTGCAGCTTGCCCACCTTGATAACCGACCACCACTCGTGCGGGTATACCCACATAACGCATCAGCATGACAAAACTTGATGCATAGTGCTCACAAAAGCCTTGTCGTGTCTTAAACAGAAATTCGTCAATACGGTGTTCACCGAGTAACCCTGGTTTTAAGGTATAACTAAAATTCTGCTGTTGATACCATGTTAAAATATTGCGTAAATAAGCTTCAGGCTTCAAGCCACTGTCTTTAAATAATTGCTGCGCCAATTGCTGAGCTCGAATATCCATCTGCGGTGGATAAGCCCGTGATAACTTATTTTCAAGCATGGATAATGTCACAGGCCTATTTTGCACTTCTCGCCCCATCCACAGCAATGAAATCGGTTGCTGACGTTGCACCAAACGATTAGGCGTAATTGCATAATCTTGGTGAACTGAAAACCGACGCTCATTGGGTACAGAATACTCAAGTGCGGTAATCCATTTTTGGTGTACATCTGCCGCCAAATATTGATATTCAACAGCTTGATTTTGCAAACTATACCGAGCATATTGCAAAAGATTTTGCTGAATATTTTCGTTAATATTATGCCGCGTCCATGTGGTTCCATCATATTGATCCAGCACCATCGCTCGCCAATACAACTCATGCTGTGGCGGCAACTTTTTTAAGTCTCCAATCACACGAAATGCCAGCTCAGAAGACTGTGACAGTTCTGCGATATCTCCCGGGGACATCTGATCGCTGATACCTGTTACACCTTTTTGACTGGAAATTGGAATCTGCCACAGCGGTGGAAAGCGCGGGAAAAACATAAAAAGCACAATGAAAAATGGCACGGCGAGCGCAACCGTTTTAGCCACATCTTTGAGGTCTGCTTTGACAGACTGTATTTGGGTAGCATGGCTGCTATTAAAATCTAAACGTTGTACACGGTACAAACCCAAAAAACAGCTGATCAAACAGCAAATCACCAGCAGTGCCATCCACATAGACTGGCTGTGCAAAAACACACTGGCAGTTACGAACAGCGCAAAATTAAACAAAATAATGGTGTCGCGCTTATTTTTGCTTTCTAAAGCTTTGGCATATAAAAAAGTGGTCAAAAAAGCTGTGCCCGCTTCAACCCCTAAGAAACTTTGATATGAAAAATAAATCGCAGCCAATGCACTTAATACCAGTCCAGCGGTGAGTATTTTGGGAAAGGTCTGTGTAGGCTGTTTTTTTAAAGCATTTAAATGCCAGAATAAGCCAATCAGCATCAATAAAAAAACAAGACTGACAGGTACAGGAAAGAAAGTGACCTGCGCTAGCCCAATTAAACTTAAGCTCAGCAAAATAGGCATGTGAAGAAATGAATTCATGGTGAAGCCTGCGCCAAGAGTAATTGAGCCTGATGCATATGCAGACGTCCATTGCCTTGCTCAATTTTTAAGTTTTCGATACTTAAAGTATATTGTGCTTGCTGCTGTTCACATTGCTCAACCAAACCCATCATCAAACTGAGTTTTTCTTCATGTTCGGTACTCGGCATTTTTGCATATTCAATGTGAATGACATTTAAATCCTGCTGATCTTCAAATTGTTTGACGTACAAACCCTGTCCTCGTGCCGCTTGCTTCCATGAAACCCATTGCAGTGCGTCTCCAGCTTGAAAGCTTCTGAGTTCCTTATATTCATCCATATCGGGCAAGCCTGTATCTGCAGCGGACTGATATTCATTTTGAAAATATGCTGCTTTGGGTGCAATCCATAGCTCACTTTTTAAGTAAAAATAACTCCACGCACGCACCAAACCAAAGGGATAAGTCGAATATATTTGAATGTTCGGTAAGCTAAACAATCCTCTGCGCTCAGCTAACATTTCAACCGTCAACTGCTGTTCAAGCCGATCTAGCAGAAGTGGATAAATCTGCTCATCTAATTTAATAAAGAGATATTTGATTTTTAATTTGTCTTGGCGAATATTCAATTGAATCGGCAACGTTTTCCCGACTTGCCCCAATTCGGGTACGGTTATTTCAATTTGAAGTTCATGTAACTGTTTAAAAGTCAGATAAAAACTCATACATAGAATAGCGCTGATTAAAAAGCAAAAACCTAAAATCAAATTATTGGCATAATTAATTCCCGCAATAAAAGTGATCAAAATCAACACAAGATATAAATAGCCTTGCTTGTAAATAAACACCAAAATATCACGCTGTTTGAGCTGCTTATTTCCATTAAATTGAAACCGCGCACTTAACCACTTTTGTAGCGTTGAATTTGGCATCAGGGTTTAACCTTGAACCAAAACACGTTGCATCAATTGTTTGGTTTCCACCTCAGAGAGTCCAATTCGGTGTGCGCTGACCGCCACGAAAATGGCTTGTACATCATCGATCGTCACAAAATGACGCTGTTCAATCAGCGCATGCGCTTGAGCTGCTCTCTTTAAAGCCAACACGCCACGAGTGGATAGACCATGGCGACCTTTACGGGTCTCGTTTGCTAAATCGAGTAAATATTCCAGCACTACATCATGGATGCTAATCTGTCTACTTAAGTGTTGTAATTCTAAAATCTCTTGTTCGCTAAACACCTGTGGCAAACGTTCAATCAACGTCTGTCTTGAGTTTTGCTGGAGCAGTAGTTTTTCCGCAGAACGTGATGGATAGCCCAAAGACAAACGCATTAAGAAACGATCCAGCTGCGATTCGGGCAGTGCATAAGTGCCACTCTGGAACAACGGATTTTGCGTCGCAATCACCCAAAAAGGCTGCGGTAACGTATAACGAATCGCATCTACCGTGGTCATGCCCTCTTCCATCGCTTCTAGCAAAGCGCTTTGGGTTTTTGGGCTACAGCGGTTAATTTCATCTGCCAACAAAATTTGAGTGAAAATAGGTCCGTGTTTAAACTCAAATTGATGCTCTTTTTGATTGAACATATTAATTCCAATCACGTCACTGGCCAACATATCGTTGGTAAATTGAATGCGTTGAAATTTAAGCCCTGCCAAATGCGCCAAGGCACTCGAAAGCGTGGTCTTCCCTAAACCGGGTAAATCTTCAAAAAGTACATGACCACTTGCCAGCAGTGAACAAAGCGCGAGCTTGGTTTGCGGGTCCTTGTCTAATATGATTTGATCAATGTGATTTAAAAATTCTTGAATTTTCCCTGTATAAAACCGAATGCGGTCAGCAAGATCATTTTGCTCAGCACTTACCTGTCTTGCCTGTTGCTTTTGAACTTTATTCATACCCCAAACCACGTCCTATTTCCCAATAAAAAACGATGTCTAATCAACATACCCGGTTTTTAAACCCACGCAAAGACAGTGCTTTGTTTTAAAGCCATGTAAGGTTTAAAAGAATCGAGCGTTTTAAATAAAGCAAAGATTTGACCTCGATTTTGAATGCTGTTCATTCAGCCTGTCACGACTTTGCTTTAAAGCTGTTTTTTCGATTGGTTTCTTGAGATTCATTTTTTGAGGTGCATTATTTAGGATTTATTATCTAAGATTCATTCCTTAGCATGGATGGATAGACAATGAGATAACGCGGCTTTTAACTCATCTGCACCCATCGGCTGATAGGACGTGTTTTGTTCCGCCTGCTTAATTAATCTCACTAAACATGTATTGATTGGCGCAGCACGTCCCAATCGATCCGCGAGCCGAACCACTTCACCATTAATCCAATCGATTTCGGTTGTAAGTCCTTTGCTTAAATCATCTTGCATAGAAGAACGTGCCAATGGATCGATTTTAAGCATTTTTCGACTCAGCGCCTTAAATAATAGATTGGGCAGTGTCAGTACATGCGGAATCAGGGATGCAGGCAATATAGTTAATTTCGCAGGTTGAATATCCGCAGCCTGAAGTAGCCCTAAGGCTTCGGTTTGCGCCATTGCTAAGCATTGTCGATAAGCTCGAATCGACAGTTGTTGTTTTAAGGGCAGTCCTGATAATGCATTAATCGGGTTATTTAAATTGAGTAATACTTTTGCCCATTGGATAGACAACATATCTGCTGAAAATTGAATCTCCAAGCCTGCATCTTCAAAGGCGCGCTGAAGCTCGAATTGTCTCTCAAAGCTTTTCACCACCAAAGCACCGTCAGTGCCTTGATGAAAATGCCCTTGTTGAGGACTCGATACATTAAAGGGCACCATGCCTTCCAAAATAGAATGCTCGGTTAAAATACTGCGCAATAACGGTACATTACTCACGCCGTTTTGAAAGCTGATCAAAATCGGTCGCCGTGCGTCGAGTCGCCTTTTGAGTTCATGTGCAACTGTTTCTGTGGCGGCAGATTTCACACAAATGAAAATCATATCGAGGCTAGATAAATCTTGAGGCGAGGTTGTGAGTTTTAATGCTGAAGCCGAAATATGCTGATCTGCTCCCCTATAATCACTCAGGGTCATACCACGTTGCTGAAGGAGTTCAAACATACGCGGACGGCATAGAAAGGTGACTTCAAAGCCGACAGAAGCCAGCCGTCCCCCCAAATAACAGCCGATTACACCTGCACCATAAATACCGATTTTCATGTTTTATCCATTTTTATTATTCGACTGCATTATAGCGACAATCAGCGAGCAAAGCTTCATCATTCACATCAGCGCGCATATCACCAACTTGAAGAAATAGAGCATGCTCAGAAATGAAGATTTAGCCGAGCTAAAGCTTGCATACATTAAGTCTATACCCACAGTCCATAAGAAACGGAGCCTCAGCTCCGTTTCTTATCGGTTTATTTTGCTTTTAAAACTGCTTCTAACAAGGACACTTTTTCATGCCACCACCAGCAGATGGATAACGTGCATCTACGCAATAACGGTGAAATGTTTTTTCATCCATTGCAGTTAAATCCGGATGGTTCTTTACCATATGCTCAAGATAGGTTTGATAGTCAGGCACTCCAACCATCAAACGAAAACTTTGCTGTAAGCGCTGCCAAATCAACTGAATGGTCTTCAGACCTTGCAACATCAAGAACTTTTTAGGTTGAGCCAAAACCGTGAATTTAATAATTTCCCCAATCGCCAATTTTTGACGAATTTGATCTTTTAAACTCATTTCGACCCTCCTACTGGCACTTCATCTACATAAATCGCTTCAGACTCATTCACCGTTGGCGTTGGGCTTGCCAATGCACGGCGAATTACTTTGATGGCAGCGAATAACATCACAAATGCCACGATCATAAAGAAAGCACACAATGCCGCATTGATTTGATTCGAGATCACAATGGTTTGCATTTCAGCAATGGATTTAGCAGGTTTTAAAATTTCGCCACTGGCAATCGCATCAGAGAAACGATTCGCTTGTGCCAAGAAACCAATCTTCGGGTTTTCATGGAAGATTTTTTGCCAACCCGCGGTCATTGCTGTAATGAATAAGAAAACTGTTGGGATAATAGTCACCCAAACATATTTTTCTTTCTTCATTTTAAACAAAATGACAGTACCCAGTATAAGTGCCATAGCCGCTAAAATTTGGTTACCAATACCAAATAGTGGCCATAAACTGTTAATGCCGCCCAGTGGATCGACCACGCCTTGATAAACAAAGAAGCCCCAACCGGATACCGCTACAGCCGTACCAATCAGGTTACCCACCAATGATTTCGAGTTTTTCACCGCAGGCACAACAATACCCACAGTATCTTGCACCATGAAACGGCAAGCACGCGTACCTGCATCCACAGCGGTTAAAATAAATAGCGCTTCGAAAAGAATCGCAAAATGGTACCAGAACGACATCATAGAACGGTTATTGAAAATTTCCGTGATGATATGCGCCATACCAATTGCAAATGTTGGTGCACCACCTGTACGTGATAAAATCGTGTTTTCACCAACTTCTTGTGCAAGTATAGTTAAAGCTTCTGGCGTCACAATAAAACCAAGCGTACGCACGGCTTCTGCTGCACTTTCAACTGTTGTACCAATCACTGCCGCAGGTGAGTTAATAGCAAAATACACACCTGGATCTAAAATAGTTGCACAGATCATCGCCATGATGGCAACGAATGATTCCATGAGCATGCCACCATAACCAATCACACGAATATCTTTTTCGTTATTGACGAGCTTTGGCGTTGTTCCTGATGCAACCAAGGCATGGAAACCAGAAATAGCACCACAGGCAATGGTAATAAATAAGAATGGGAACATCGAACCTGAAAATACTGGACCTGAACCATCAATAAAATGGGTCACTGCTGGCATTTTCAATTCAGGCATAGCGAATAAAATACCAATCGCTAACCCTGAAATCACACCAATTTTCAAGAAAGTCGATAAGTAATCACGCGGTGCAAGGAGCAGCCACACTGGGAGGACTGAAGCGACAAATCCATAACCAATCAGTGCCCAAGTCAGCTCTGTACCTGACAAGGTAAATAACTGTCCCCAATACGGATGTTGTGCAATGTTTTCACCATAGATAATGCCCAGCATCATCAAGACAAAACCAATAATGGACACTTCTGCGATTTTACCCGGACGGATATAACGCATATACACGCCCATGAACAGCGCAATCGGAATAGTCGCTGCAATACTAAACACGCCCCATGGGCTGTTCGCAAGTGCTTTGACGACTACAAGTGCGAGCACAGCCAAGATAATAATCATTACCCCAAGTGCACCCAGCATCACAATCACACCGGCAAAAGAGCCGAGTTCTTGCTTAGCCATTTCACCTAAAGAACGCCCATCACGGCGTGTTGAAATGAATAACACCAAGAAATCTTGGACTGCACCTGCTAAAACCACACCCACCAGTAACCAAATTGTTCCTGGTAAATAACCCATTTGCGCCGCCAAAATGGGTCCGACTAAAGGTCCAGCACCAGCAATGGCTGCAAAGTGGTGTCCAAACAGTACGCTTTTATTGGTCGGCACATAATCCAAACCATCGGCTAAACGATGCGCTGGTGTTAATCGACGTGAATTTAGCTCAAAAACTTTAGTTGCAATAAATAAACTATAAAATCTGTATGCGATGCTATAAACACAGATCGCTGCCAAAACCATCCAGACTGCATTGACGTGTTCACCGCGACTCAAGGCCAGTATCCCAAAAGATACAGCCCCAACAATGGCCACTATAATCCAAATCAATTTCGAAGCCATACTCGACTTCGCCTGTATCTGTTCCATATCCATTCCCTCATTCTCTATTGCATTAAATCAGCTTCAATTTTTATTGTTGGATGACCTGCTGTTTTCTCCCTTGCGACTTTACTCCTCAAAATCTATTATTCATCTAAGACTTTGGCATAAAAAAAGGGATGATTTTCATCATCCCCATCGATAATAGTCTATTTTTAAACCATTATGCACGTTCTAAATATTCACCCGTACGAGTGTCTACGCGAACGCTTTCTTCTTGCTGTACAAATAACGGTACGCGAACTACAGCACCTGTTTCAAGTTTAGCCGGTTTACCACCGCCACCTGAAGTATCACCGCGTACACCTGGATCAGTTTCAATGATTTTTAATGTTACAAAGTTTGGCGCACTCACGTTTAATGGAACACCATTAAATAACATGATTGTGCACTTTTCATTTGAATCGTCTTTCAACCATTTCGCAGCATCACCCATTGCAACTTTGTCCGCTGCAATTTGTTCGAAGCTCACAGGATCCATAAAGTTCCAAAGTTCGCCATCGTTATAAAGATATTCCATTTCAACTTCTAGAATATCCGCTGCTTCCAACGTTTCGTTCGATTTAAACGTTTTTTCCAAAACTTTACCGCTACGAAGGTTACGTAATTTTACTCGGCTGAATGCTTGACCCTTACCAGGTTTTACATATTCATTTTCCATGATTGAACATGGGTTACCGTCATGCATTACTTTAAGACCTTGCTTAAAGTCATTTGTAGAATAATTGGCCATGTAAGGCTCGCTCCAAACTTACTAACTTAAATCTATTAATGCTAGACTAGCATCATTTTTTACATGCGGCATGATAAACTATTTGTATCAAGAGCAAAACTGGCAATCTCAACTCAGTGAATTAATTACTGACCCTTTAGAATTGCTTGAAAATCTCCAGCTCTCTCCAGAACAACTCTTATCCGGTGCAATTCTTGCATCGAAACAGTTCAAATTACGTGTCCCACGTGCTTTCGTCGGAAAAATGAAAGTCGGCGATCCACTTGATCCTTTACTGCTTCAAGTACTTCCCCATCATTTAGAACTTGAAGATCATCCTGGTTATGTGACTGACCCTTTAGACGAAGAATCTGCCAATCACATTCCAGGTGTATTACATAAGTATCAGTCACGTTTTCTACTGACGTTAACTGGGGCTTGTGCGGTGCATTGCCGTTACTGTTTTCGCAGACATTTCCCTTATCAAGAAAATTTACCCAAGAATGAAGATTGGCTTAACATCCAAAACTATTTATCAGCGCAAACACAGATCAATGAAGTTATTTTAAGTGGTGGCGACCCGCTGACCCTTTCAAATCGAAAATTAGCGCTTTGGATAGAAAGACTTGAGTCAATTGCGCATATAAAAATATTAAGAATCCATTCTCGCGTGCCTATTGTAATTCCAAATCGCCTCGATGATGAATTAGTTTCTTTATTAAAAAACAGTAGGCTACGTATTATTCTGGTGGTACACTCCAATCATGCTGCGGAACTAGATGACTTTACCTGCTTAAAATTATCTCATGTGGCTCAGCAAAATATTTTGGTCATGAATCAAGCAGTCCTGTTAAAAGGCGTTAATGATTCTGCTCAAACTTTGGTCGATTTAAGTCATCGTCTATTCGATGCCAATGTTTTGCCTTATTATTTGCATGTATTAGACAAAGTAAAGGGCGCGCATCACTTTGACTTAGAGGCTGCAAAAATAGACCTTATTTATAAAGAAGTACTGGCCAATTTACCTGGATATTTAGTACCGAAACTTGTTCGTGAAATTGCGGGACAACAAAATAAAACACCGCTTTTTGGAGTTGCAACTTTTTAGAGATCGTAAACCATGATTCAGGCGCAAATTTCGGAGATTTTTCATTTTCCTACCGTGTTGAATAGAGAAAGACTCAGTTTTTCCGAAGCCACGGTAGCCGCAATAACTGAATGGGTGTCTTCGCTTTCCATTATGCAATTGGGTGATACCACAGAATCAGTATTACAAGCACTTTATGAAATTGCTGAATTAAAATGTTCCGAAACTTTGCGTTTTGACCTTATACAAGCCTTACATCCGACCATTGAAAATGTATTGCTATGTTTAGAAAAAACTTTTCAAAATCAGGGTTTATACCATTCTGATCGAAATAAACACATCATTGAACTGACCACACGTATACGTACTTTTTTTGCAGACATTTATATTGATATCGCGCAGCGCAGTGAAATTGGGCTGAAACAGCAGAAAATTTCATTTTTCAATTTTGCTCAAAAGAGAAATCTAAAAACAGCACGTACGCTTGCGACTTATTACGCTTTGCAACAATTGGGTTTACTGCTGGTACAACAGCAAATGCTCTATAGCACTGCCCTGTCTAACCAATGGTTGATGACGCATTATTTATATGATTCGGCGCTAAAGAATCAAGAGTACCTGATTAATATTAATCAGGTACAAGGCACCAATCGTGTTATTCGTAATATTCAACAGGCCTATGCACAAGTTTTATTATTAGAAATTTTCAATACTCATCAAATTCGTCCATCTGAAATATATGCTTTATATCAATGTAGTTTCGATTGGGCACAGATGGTGCAAATTTTGCCGCGTGAAACGACAATCGCACGTTATATTATCGACAGCTCAAAAGATCATCCGCCTGTCTATAACCGTAAACAGCCTGAACGTTTTAAACCCAATATTTTCATTTCCACCCAAGGTTTATTAGAGCACATCAATTTAACCATTCAAAAAGACAATGAATATTTATCTAAAAATGAAAAATTGTATTTTTCAGCACCTTTAAAATTTCACGTGCAGAATGTTTTAGGGACGACCACTGAGCGCCGTCATGAGCGTTATGAATATTCTGCCCCATTACAAATTTGTTTTGGTTTACCGACTGCTCATTTTTATTTATCTAAAGCCAAAAACTTCCATGAGACCTTAGGATTAAGTGATCATTTCGGTTTCCAGTCAGAAACAAATTTACTCGCAGATCGTGCCAACATGCACGACTCTTCAATACAAAAACAGCTTAAACTCCTTGATCGTCAAGCCAAGCAAACCTATCAAAGTCAGGTCTTGGACATCAGTATTACTGGTTATCGTGTGCACTGGTCCAATAATGAAGCACCACAAAACCTAAGAACAGGTGAATTTATTCTAATGAATGAAAATTTACAGAGTAAATGGAAAGGTGGTGTGATTCGTTGGATTAAACAATCTTTCGATAAAAGCTATGAACTTGGTTTAGAAGTCATTGCACAAGATATGTATCCTTGTGCGGTGAAAGTCCATGCAGACCGCTCTAACTTTAATTATCATCCGTGTTTGCTCATACAGATTCAACATTTAGAGTCGACCAGTTCAACTTTAATTGTTCCAAACTTGGCTTTTTTCAAAGAACAACAAGCGATTTATTTGCGCTTGGGTGAACAAGAGCTTAAAGTATATTTGACCAAAGTAGTGCTAATGACTCAAAGCTTTATTCAATTTGATTTTGAGTTATTAAACGACGAACAACAAATAATAATCAATCAATTTATTCATTTGCAATCAACTGAAGCCAATAATCATCAAGATGTATGGGAAGCCTTAAAGTGAGAAATTTATTATCAAAAAAGTTAAAACGCTCAGAAACTCGAGTTTTGATTATTGATGATAATCAAATTCGTTATAACGATATTCTCACTATTTTCCAAAATCAAAATCATTTGGTTCATGCATTTTTGCTAGATGATTTGAAAACATTTGAAAAGCAGTTAAATCTTCCTTGGGATCTGGTTATTTTTGGTCAAGCCTACGATCTTAAAGTCGAACAATCCATTACTTTAACTCAAACCACCTCCAAAGCAGATATTCCAGTTTTATTGTTAAAGCCTGAACATTACTCAAATGATCAATATCAATCTTATATTCATAAAGGTATTTATGATGTCTTAGATTTAGATTTTCCTGATCATTTCTATATTACTTTAGTTCGTGCCCTGTCCTATAGCCGTTCAGTTCAGTCACAACAGAATTTACTCAATGATCTAGAAAGTGCTCAACAGCTCAAACAAGTTTTAGTGGAAGAGCAAAAAAAAGCGACTGCGACCATTCAAGAAGGGATTCACACCCAAGCCAATCCTGAGTATTTAAGTTTATTTGGTTTGCAAAGTGTGGATGATCTCGTGGGGCTTCCGCTACTTGATATTATCCAACCTAAAAAAGTCATTGATTTTAAAAGTCGTTTTAAAAAAGTCACGCAAGGTCAGTTTGAATTTGGGCGTTTTGAAATTGATACTTTAAATGATACTGCAAAAAGCGAAAATCCTTTAAAAATTGAATTTCTACCTAGCTTAGAAGAAGACGCCGTTCAGATCACGATTGAGACCACTAACCCATCTACAACAGCGGGCAACTCAGATCATTTAGATAATTCCAATACCTTCGCAGCTCCGAGTATTGGCAAAGAGCCTGTGCTCAACAATATTCAGCGTTTCCTAAAAAATCAACCCGCTCAAGAAAATGCGCTGATTTTGTTTAGTTTGGCATGTTGTCCAGACAGCGTTTTAAACACGAATTGGGCAACATTTTCAGGTTATTTTGCAAAGCTTTCCGAATTTATTAAAGCACAAACCAATGGGACTGTGTTTAAAGTAGGAACTGGATTGTATGCCACCATTATACAGGCAGAATCTAAAGATATACTCAGCTCACGCCTAACCGGATTGACTGCTTTAGAAAAACCTCAATTGGTTCAAATTGGTGAGCAAACGTTTCATCAAACGGTCCGAATTGGCTATCATCTTTTTGACAGTAAAGTTTTAGATCAACATGATTTCAATCAAACTCATTTCGATCTCTGGATTGCTCAGGCCTATAACACACGCTTACCTAAAAGTAGTACAGATGCTGATTTTGATTTGTCTGTCGCCCACGTTGAACCGCCACGAAAAGCCGCACCATCGACGCTTTCTCTTGAAGCCAAGACAGTCAACATCGCTGAACCGAGCTTTGCTATAGAGCCGATATCATTCAGTAGCTCTCCAGTGCTTGAGCGTATTCAGCAAGCCTTGAATAACAGCGAAATTCAACTCAAATATCAACAGCTCTATGACAAACAAGATATCAATTTAAATACCTATGAAGTATGTAGCGGATTTATTCACGACAACCAGTGGTATAACATCAGTCATTTAATTGAGCTTGATCAAGAACCTGAGCTTTCCGTTAAAGTGGACCGCTGGATTTTGGTTGAAGCATGCAAGCAATTGCATAATTTTGTCACCCAATACCCTGAAGCAAAACTGGTGGTAAACCTGAATCGGCATATTTTGCTCCGTGATAAACAATTGCCAGAGTTACTTTCTAAACTCATCACCATTGTCGGAAGCCGTGCCAACCATCCTCTGATTCTACAATTCGATGAAGATGATTTTGCCAAAAGTCTGATTGAGTCTACTAATGCGATCAATGTGTTACGTGATCATGGTGCAGAAATTTCAATCCGTGGCTTTGGTGCCAGTATTTCAAGTGACGCCATATTAAAGCAGACCGATATTACGTGCTTCACTTTAGATGAAAAACTTGCAAAAATGCTCAATAGCAACAAAGAGTTGAAAAAGCTGCAACAGCAAATTGAAGCTTTCAATGCCGTTAAACCGATTGAAATGATTTTAAAAAGTTTAAATGATATGAGTGCCTTTGCCAATGCATGGAATGTCGATGTGCGTTTCTTACAAGGCGATTACTTCCAGAAAAAACTCGATCATTTAACCGATGTACAAGACCAATAGGGTCTTGTACATTTTTGTTATAAACAAAAGTTAAGACGAAAAAAAACAGGCATAAAGCCTGTTTTTTTGTTTTTCGATATTAACGTTTGATAGAACGTGACATACCAGAAAAACGTTGTTTGAACTTGTCGATACGACCGCCAGTGTCCACATTCTTTTGCTTACCCGTGTAGAATGGGTGGCAAGCTGAACATACGTCTAGGTAGATTGTTTCTTTACCAAGAGCTGAACGAGTTTCGATTACGTTACCACATGAACAAGTCGCAACTAAAGTTTCGTATTTTGGGTGAATATCGGCGCGCATGGTCGATGCTCCATATAAATTAAGAAGGTTTAGCTGTCATCGCAATTGATCACTCTCAAACTTGAGGAAAGCGCTGATTTTTATCGCTCAAGCGATTTAGATCAGCAGATCAACACCACAACAGACCATTCTTTTGGCCCACCGAGACGGCATCCGTCAGGGCTAAGCACAACAAGTGGGCGCAATTATACTGCAATTTAGTACAGATAGCGAGTTATTCATCCCCACTTTTCATCGGCTCTTTCGACCAATAATTGGCGAGAATACCGCAGACCATTAGCTGAATCTGATGAAAAATCATAATCGGCAATACAATCATACCCAGAGGCTGACCAATAAATAAAATTTGTGCCATCGGCACACCACTGGCTAATGTTTTCTTTGAACCGCAGAAAAAAATGGCACGCTGATCTGGCATGTTAAAACCCAACCATTTCGGAATATAAAATCCCAGCAACATAATTACAGTCAGTAATACTGAGCAGGCGAAGGTTAAATAAAATAAAGTCACACCACTGACTTGATGCCACAAACCTGCCACCACAGCCCCACTAAATGCACCATAGACCACCATAAGAATTGAGCCTTGATCAAAGCTCTTTACGATGCTGGGGAATTTTTGCATATGAGGATATATATAGGGTCTCAATACTTGCCCTAAAATAAAAGGCACCAACAATAGCAACGTGATTTTTACAATGGCAGCGGTAGGATTAAAGTCATGCTCTGACTGACTGAGTATAAAGAATGCCACCAAAATGGGGGTAATAAACATACCAATCAGATTTGAAAATGACGCGCTACAGACTGCGGCGGCAACATTTCCCCTTGCCACCGAGGTAAATGCAATAGAGGATTGTACAGTTGACGGCAAAAAGCACATAAACAAAAACCCCCAATACAGCTCTTTACCCAGAAGTGGCAATAAGATCGGCTTCGCCATCAAACCTAAAAGTGGAAAGAGTGCAAAGGTAAATGCAAAGACCAAAGCGTGGAGTTTCCAATGCAAAATCCCATCGATCACCGCTTGACGTGATAATTTTGCACCATGCAAGAAAAATAAAATCGCAATAGCTACGGTAGTGACCACAGAGAATACCTCCGCGGCTTTACCAGAAATGGGCAATACACTGGCTAAAACCACCATCACAAACAATAAAATGGTAAAACGATCTAAAGCCAACAATTTCAGCATCTTCAGTCCTTGAATTTTTAAAGTCATTGCAAAACATAAATTTTAAGGTCATAAAAAAGCCCAGATTGAGGGGTTAATCATGTCATTAACCATCTTACTGAGCTTTTAAAATAAAGCGAACATTCGATCAAAATGTTCGCTATTTTATAAATGAATGTATAAATTAATTATTACGCGCGTCTTTATCCAGTTGAATTAATTCAATTTTGCAACCATCTGGATCTTCAACAAAAGCAATGACCGTTACACCGCCTTTCATTGGGCCTGCTTCACGCACGACATTACCACCACGTGATTTAATTTCTGCACAAGCCTGATAAGCATCTTCAACACCAATGGCAATATGACCATACGCATTGCCGAGTTCATAGCTTGTAGTGTCCCAGTTATGCGTCAGCTCTAAAACAGTATGGTTTTGTTCATCACCATAGCCCACAAAAGCCAAGGTAAAACGACCTTCTTCATAATCACGTTTGCGTAGTAAAGTCATGCCCAACACTTCAGTATAAAATTGAAGTGATTTGTCTAAATTACCTACACGTAACATGGTATGCAGCATTCGCATCTTATTCATCCTTATTTACAATTTGCTTTTGGTGATCGCTCAGTAACACTCCCACCCACACCACTAGAATCAGAATAGGAATCCCAATTAAGGTGGTCATCAGAAAGAAGTTTGGATAACCAATATTGGACACTATAGTACCTGAATATCCACCTAAAATCTTAGGTGTTAGGGTCATAAGTGAGCTGAAAATCGCATATTGAACGGCAGTAAATGAGACACTGGTCAAACTGGATAAGAATGCGATAAATGCCGCGCCTGCCAACCCTGAAGCGAGATTATCCACAATAATGGCAAAGTAGAGCCAATTCGAGCTGTATTCTTTAATAACTTTGCCTTTGAGTTCAATACTTTTCTGTGCATTTGCATCAACGACTGCAATAGGGTCAACATCAATGGAAAGTGGAACGTGATGGGATGTTGAATCCACTTTATAAGATAAAGCTACTTTGGGAGTAATTGCGTTAAGAGGTGCATAGTCACTTCGAAGACGAATGCTCTTCTGTTTCGCTGTCGCTAAGGCCTGCCCATCAATTGCACCCGTCATTAAACCGTGATCATCTAGTTTTGCAGGATAATCTTGTCCATCCAACACATAGTAGAGTGATTTGTTCAGATCCATTTGAGTCATATCTATTCCAGCCAATTGACCTTTTACCACCACGCTTTGTTTAAGTTCAGATGCACGCAGTAGATTGTCTTGAGACAGCGGGAAAAATAAGATTTGGGGCTGCTCACTGGCTTTTAAATAGGGAAGATCAACCCTAACTGCATCTTGATCCGAATGTGCAAATTGACTTTGGATAGTGATTTTATCTGCCTGATTCAGCACACCAGCAGGTACATTTAACTTAAAATAACCGACCTCATCACTTTGGGTACGATATACATTTTCACCGACTTGAATGGTGACATCCAAAAGCTGTTGACCTGATTTCACCAAACCAATAAAAATCAGATTGGTAGAACTGGCTAAAACCGCACCCACAAACATCAATTTCATGATGTTAAAACGCTGCGCCAACAAACCGCCTAAGAAGCCGCCCAATAAACTAAAAATCACGCCATAAATTTTGACTGCTTCAGCAATTTGTTCTTTGCTAAAGTTGAGATCTTGATAAAACACATTCGAGATCACACCCGCAATGATGTCTGAAATTCGATAAAATCCAATCAGCAACAACAGCACCAGTGCCAATTTCAAGCCATAGCGTTCAAAGAAATCTGCAATTGGATTGACCCAAGTTTCATAGGCCATTTGCTGATTCACTGCGCCCAGTTTCACTAAGCATGCACCGACCCCAAATGCGACTGCTCCAGAACCAATAAATCGCGCCGCTTCCAAACCAAAAAGTGCAAAAGAATCTTCGATGGAGAACCGCGTAACAACCGACTCGATCAGCCCACCTGATACAAGATAACTGAGCACAAAACTGCTGACAGCGACAAAAAATACCGCCACTAAACGATAATAATCGGTGCGTTTATATTCTTTACGCACACGATCGACTTGTGGTTCACGAATACACAGCGTTGTTGCAATACCAATCAGCATGACCGCTGCCATGACCAAGTAGGTATATTTCCAAGCCTCGTAAATATAATTGCCTTTGGCTGTGCCTAATTTTGCTGCCAGAAACAGTGCACCCGCACCAGCAATGATCATGCCAATGCGATAACCTGCATTGTAAGTCGAAGCCAATACCGTCTGCATTTGTGTTTCAGCTAGCTCAATACGATAAGCATCAATCACAATATCTTGTGTGGCCGCAGAGAATCCAAGCAAAACGGCGCCTGCTGCCATTTGATACAAATAGCTCTGCCCCAAAGCAGGATCTGAAAATGCCATCAGACAAATGGCGCAAATAATCAGAATTTGGGCAATCAAAAGCCATGCCCGACGACGCCCCAGTGCCTTAGTCAAAAAAGGGACCGGCAGCTCATCGATCAGTGGTGCCCACACGAATTTAAATGAATACCCCAGTGCCGCCCAACTAAAAAAAGTCACGGCGCTTTTCGATATACCCGCTTCACCCAACCAAAGCGAAAGACTCGAAAAAATCAGAAGAATAGGAATACCCGCAGAGAATCCCAAAAACAACATGATGAGCGCGCGGCGATCTAAAAAGGCTAAAAAGGCAGATTTCCATCCGGAAGTGTGTGCTGTCATTGCGTTGTTATTGTCGGCAAAATGAATTAATGCTATTCAACTCTTTAATGACGATGGTTTCAATATTTTTTATGCAACCACTGCAGGATATTTTGCAGTTATTTAGCGGATGTTCTCTTGATCTTTGTGTTTAAACCTGTATACCTTTAGACTTTCAACTGTACTTATTAGTTTTGGATTTCACCTGTGACCCAAAGACACGATCAAATCAACTCAAAAGCTGTAGCAACCACCCCACCATCCACAAATTTAGTAAAACTTGTAAATGCGGTTCCTTCAGTATTTGAACAAATGGAAATTCAAAACACTTTGACTCAAACAGCACTCAAACCAGAACAACTCACCCACGTCCCAGATGCGTCAAAAATTCCAGCGTCAACAAAAAGAATTAAACCGCTGAATAATTTCTTGGGTCAAGACCGTGCCAAGGCCTCTGTAGAGGCCGGTATTGCACTACCTTATTCAGGCTACAATATTTTTGCAGTGGGTACAGCAGGCTTAGGTAAACGCACCATGATCAAGCGTTTACTACAGCAACATGCCAAAAATATGCCGACCCCAGATGACTGGGTCTATGTTTATAATTTTAACAATCCACGTAATCCAATTGTGCTGCACTTCCTTGCGGGTCAAGGCAATAAATTCCAAGCCATGTTACATCAGACATGGCAAACTATTTTTAAGCAGTTAGAACGCCGCTTTAGCGCTGAGACCTATCACAATCGAATTGAAAAAATTCGCATGATTACAGGCAATGAACAACATCATGCATTGGTTGAGTTAACCCGTGAGGGTGAAGAACTCGACTTAAAACTAATTAATCGAAACGATGAACATTGCTTTATTCCAACACATTTTATAAATGACAAAATCGAAGAAATGTCTCAAGAAGACATCAATGCTTTAAACAGTAAAGAACGTGCTGAGATTAATGCCAATATCCGCTACATGGATAAAAAGCTTGAGCGTTTAGGCTTACAAATTGGTGATCTTGAAGATGAAGCTCGAGATTTAGTGTCTGAGCTTAATCGTGATATTGCCAAGCAAGTGATTATTCCGCGTATGGAACTCATCCTCAATAAGTTCACCACAGTGGATGGACTTGAGCAGTATTTAAAACTGTATGCTGAAGACATTATTGAAAATGTTGAAACTGTACTTGAGCAAGAAGAGGTCGATTTCGCACCTGCGCATTTCAACCGCGTGCCTGCGCGCTATCAAGCCAATGTGGTGATTAGCAATAAAGCCAACACGGGCGCACCTGTGATCTTTGAAGACTTTCCAACCCATTACAACTTGCTGGGTCATGTTGAACAGTTGACACAACAAGGCACCATCAGCACAGATTTCACTTTAATCCGTCCAGGCGCACTACACCGTGCCAATGGTGGCTTCTTGATGCTTGAAGCTGATCAATTGCTGGAGCAACCTTATGCATGGCAAGGTTTAAAACGTGCGATTAAGTCAGGTCAGATCAAATTGACCTCTTTGGAACAGATGCTAACGCTAACAGGTAATATTTCAATTGAGCCAGAATCCATCCCATTGAACTTAAAAGTGGTGTTATTGGCTGAACCTGAAATGTATTATGAAATTTTAGAGGTTGAGCCAGAGCTTGGTAGCGTCTTTAAAATTCGTGCTGACTTTACAGATACATTACAACGTAATGACGAAAACGAACAAGCGTATATGCATTTGATTGCAGATTATGTGCAATCTTCAAAATTACTGCCTTTTGACCGCTCTGCTCTGGCTGCGCTACTTACCGATTCGAGCCGTCAAGCAGAAGATCAAAGCTCTTTGTCATTACACGCCTTGACACTGGGTGACTTGATTCATGAGTCACATCATCATGCATTTAAAGCCAACGCCACGATGGTAACTGCCGAGCATATCAATACGGCGCTTAAACATCGTCAATATCGTTTGGGTTATTTGCGCGAACTGTATTGGCAAGATTTATCGCGCGGTACGCAGTTGATTGAAACTCGCGGTCACCGTTTGGGACAAATTAATGCCTTGTCTGTGATTCATTATGCAGATGTTGAGTTTGGTCTTCCTTCTCGCTTAACTGCATCGGTTTACCAAGGTGGTGGCGATATTTTAGATATCGAACGTAGCGTAGAACTCGGTGGTTCTCTACATGCCAAAGGCGTGCTACTGATGTCTTCTTTCTTAAAAGCACATTTTGGTCGTGAGCAAATTCTACATTTCTCAGCAGCATTGGCTTTTGAGCAAAGCTATGGTCAAGTTGATGGGGACAGTGCAACAGTTGCAGAACTCTCTGCCTTAATTTCTGCGATCAGCCAACTGCCGATTGATCAATCCTGGGCGATTACAGGTTCAATGAACCAACTGGGTCAGGTGCAACCGATTGGTGGTGTAAATGCCAAAATTGAAGGTTTCTATGATGCCTGTAAGCTTCAAGGTTTAACTGGCAAGCAAGGTGTGATTATTCCGCGTCAAAACATGGATCACCTGATGATTCGTCAAGATGTGATCGATGCGGTGGCCGCTGGTCAGTTCCATATTCATGCCATTCGCACCATTGATGAAGCGCTGGAAATATTGATGGCGCGCCCTGTCGGTGAGCTCAATAAAAAAGGTCGTTATACCCAAGGTTCGATCTATGCGGCTGTGATGGAGCAATTGGAATATTGGCAAGCGATTGAAGATGGTGCCGAACTTGAAGACTTGACCAAGAAAAAGAAAAAAAAGAAGAAAAAAGACAAGGCAAAGAAAGACAAAGCCAAAACAGAAGCCAATGCTAAAAAAGAAGGGCTAGAATCTGAAGCTAAGGCTTCATCTATGTTTCATAGTGAGACGTCATCGCATTAAGTATTGATATAAAAAAAGCGCCCTCGAGGCGCTTTCTTTAACTTCAGCTCAATTAAGCTTCGGCTGCTGGGCTATATTGTTCAATTAGCGTTTTAAGTTCGCCATTTTGGAACATTTCTAGCATGATATCACTACCACCAATCAACTCACCATTGATCCATAGTTGTGGAAATGTTGGCCAGTTTGCAATTTGTGGCAACATTGCACGGATATCTTGATTTTCCAAAATATTAACATAAGCAAATGGACGACCAATTTGGCTCAATGCTTCAACTGCACGCGCAGAGAAACCACATTGTGGAAATTGTGGTGTGCCCTTCATATAAAGAAGCACCGCATGTTTAGCAATTTGATCGCGAATTAACGCTTCTGTATCACGCACTTGTTCAGTCATTGATTAAATCCTCAACTCATCTGGGTGCATTATACCTAAATCCGCCTTAAAGAGAACGGATTGCCAAGTTTTTCCACTTTAATTTACATTGGGTCTTTTAATCTTACGCTGTTTTTGTTTAGATAAACTTTTAATTTCCACCTAACAAATAAGAGTTAGTCATGAATAACATTAGCCTCGCGCCGGTACAAACTGATCAACCTTCTCACTTGATGCCTGTCTTTAGCCGTCAACCGATCAGCTTTGTTCGCGGACGAGGATCATACCTTTATACCGCTGAAGGCACTGAATATTTAGATGCTCTAACCGGGATTGCTGTATGCGGTTTGGGTCATGCCCATCCTGTTATTGCTGAAGCAATTGCTGAACAAGCAGCCACCTTAATTCACACCAGTAATATTTATGAAGTACCTTGGCAAACGGCTGCTGCACAAAAGCTGGCTGAAGTATCAGGCATGGAAGAAATTTTCTTCTCAAACAGCGGTGCAGAGTCCAATGAAGGCGCAATCAAAATTGCTCGTAAATTTGGTCATATGCAAGGTATTGCTGTACCCAAAATCATTGTTGCAGATCAATCTTTTCACGGTCGTACCTTGGCAACCTTGTCCGCAACGGGCAATAAAAAAGTTCAAGAAGGCTTTGGACCTTTAGTTGAAGGATTTATTCGCGTACCGTTTGGCGACATTGAAGCAATTACCGAAGCTGCAATCAATCACCCAGATATAGTGGCTATTTTAGTTGAACCGATTCAAGGCGAAGGTGGTGTCAACACCGCCCCTCAAGGTTTTAGTTATTTAGAAGAGATTCGCCAGCTGTGTAACCAACACAATTGGCTGATGATGCTCGATGAGGTGCAAACAGGTAATGGACGTACAGGTAAATACTTTGCTTACCAACATACCAATATCGTACCTGATGTAATGACCACAGCGAAAGGTTTGGGTAATGGTTTCCCGATTGGTGCGGTGATGACCCAAGGTAAAGGCGTGGGTATTTTAACGGCTGGAAACCATGGTTCAACTTATAGCGGTTCTGCACTAGGTTCGCGTGTGGTGTATACCATTATTGACTTAATGCAAAAAGAAAATATCGTTGCCAATGCTGCTGAAATAGGCAGCTATCTAGTCGATCAACTCCGCACTCAACTTACTGAGCAAAAAGTGATTGTGCGTGGCTTTGGTATGATGATTGGTATTGAACTTCCAAAAGCATGTGCGGAACTGGTGAATATTGCTCGCATTGAACATCATCTAATTATTAATGTGACTGCGGGTAACGTGGTTCGCTTACTTCCTGCACTGAATATGAATCATGAACAAGCAGATGATTTGCTGAAGCGTTTGGTACCAGCCATTCAAAACTTTTTAAAATAATCCAACTCCTTGCTTGATATTGATCTTGGTTTCATTTCGGCATTGAGATTCAATATTCAATGAGACACAAAAAGCCGCTTTAAAGCGGCTTTTTTAGATTTAGACATTATAGGCTTTGAATTATGACGCTTCTTGGAATACACGTCCGCCAGGCAATTGGCTAAAGTATTGTTTCAAAGCATCGAGACAACGATGAATTTTCATCGGCTGCTGCTCACGCTTTAAAATCATCGCATTTAAAGTAAAGGCTGGAAGTTTCCACTCTGGTAAAACCTCTACCAAAGTACCATTTTTCAATTCTTTTTGAATATCTAAATACAAGATACGCGCAATACCATGACCGTTTTGGCACAGTGATTTTGCCACAAAAACATTGTTCGTCTGCAAACGATGTTTCATTTCAATATTGACATTTTCACTGGTGGTCACATGCTCAAAACTAAAGTTTTGATAATTTTTCATTATATTGATCGGGATCAAATCATGATTTAACAAATCTTCTGGACGTGAAATGGGTAAGTTCTGATTTAAGTAGCTTGGCGAAGCCACCATTACCTGGTCTACACGTGCCAAAGGCATATAAGTCAAATTATTTAATTCTTCAACTTTAGAACACATGCGAATCGCGATATCAATGCGCTCTTGAATTAAATCGATAAATTGATTTTCAGCTTCAAAGTGAACATTTAGACCTTTATGTGCATTGATCCAATGGGATAATGCAGGAACCAGATGCATTGCACCTAATTCTGGCGTGGTTGCAATGCGCAAATCCCCCACTAAGTCGTCTCTTAATTCATTAATTCGAATTTTACCGCGCTCTGCTGCTGCAAGCATTTCTTGGCAGCTATAAAAAAAAGCCTGTCCTGCTTCTGTCAAACTTAGCTTTCTTGTGGAGCGGTGGAGTAGAGTCACTTCCATGTCTTGTTCTAATGAACGTATTTGCTGACTGACTGCACTCGTGGTGATGCCCAAATCCCGAGCAGCACCACTAAATGAGCTTTTCTCAACAACACATGCAAAAACACCCATTGATCGAAGTTGATCTAACATAAATTTCCCTCTGAAATTATGAGATACTTCACCTTTTTAAGATAAAAGCAACTCATTGTATTATACGAAGAATTTTTAGTTTGCACCAACTATATTTAATTCTAAGGTAAAATATTTGCAGGGTTAATTGGCTTACCATCTAAGCGAACTTGAAACTCAAGCATGGTTTTTGTTGCACCACTTGAGCCCATTTCAGCAACCTTTTGCCCTGCTGTGACATTTTGACCACTTTTCACCAGCATTTTATTGTTATGTGCATATGCTGTAATGTAGCCATCTATATGTTTGATTAGAACTAAATTTCCATATTCTTTTAATCCATCTGCAGCATAAACCACCTGACCATCCGCCGCTGCAAAAATTGGATCTCCGACATTCCCCCCATAACGTAAACCTTTTACGTTAGAAGCGGCATTGAAGTTTTCCAGTACTGGACCATTGGATGGTTTAACCCAACGCAAAGACGTGGCTTTAATAGTTGTAGGTGCAACATTTACAGGTGTTTGTACGGTCGTTGGTGCTTTAGTCACAGGTGGCGTATACGTGGTTTGATTGTTGGCCGGTAATTGAATCGCTTGGCGCTGAATTTGAGTGTCTGTCGTTGCCAGCGGACGTGGAGTCGAACGATTATTGTTGCGGTTCGCAGACTGCTTCAAACGAATCGACTGATTGACATAAATGCGATACGGCGGGGCAATATCATTCATTTCTGCAACACTGATATAACTTAGCCCATAACGATTTGCGATTTTACTCAGTGTGTCCCCTGAACGAACCGTATAAAAATCGGGTGCAGTTGCATAACGGGTTGGGTTGTTCACTTGTGGTTTTGACGCACATCCCACCATGGTGATTGCAGCAACAACCGTTACTGACATCATGAATGTATTCATCCATACCTTAGGCATTTTTGAAGCTTTCTGTGGTCTGGCCAAAAGCATGATTCCCTCTCTACAATCTGAATATGAATGTTAAAACTTGAATTGGCTTAAGATTAGCAAAATTAATATGAATGTGACTGTTTAATGGTACATTTTCACAAACTTATAACACTTAAGCTGCGGTTAAAAGTCCTTTTGATTAAATTGTAATTTTAGACTGTCTAAAATCTCGTAATTAGTCGCATCCATTTGTATGGGCGTAATGCTGACAAAGCCATTCGCCACGGCAAAAAAATCCGACTGAATTTGCATGTCACCTTTAACTGGATCAGTGACCGCCTCGCCTGAAAGTCCAATCCAAAACACTTGACGACCACGGGGATCAACTTGGGTGGTAATCGGTTTTGACTGGCTACGGCGCCCCTGATAAGTCACTTGAGCGCCTTGAATATGTTCTACATCTGGAATATTAATGTTTAAAATATGTCGTTCAGGCAAGCTGGGTAAACCTTGGGAGATAAAGGTATAGACCCATTGTGCTGCTTGTGCATAGTCATCTGGACTGTTGTAAGCGCGGACATTTGGACCCGCCAATGACACTGCAATTGCGGGCTGTTTCATTAACCGCCCTTCAAATGCAGCACCTACTGTACCCGAATACAACACATCATCACCTAAGTTTGCCCCACTGTTGATGCCACTCACCACCAGATCAAACTCGAAATCAAACATGCCATTCATAGACAAATACACGCAATCTGCTGGCGTGCCATTGACTGCCCAAACGTCTTGGGCAATTTGAATCGGGCGCAGTGGTCGATCTAAGGTTAAAGCACTCGAGTAACCACTTCGTTCACTTTCAGGAGCAACAATAACCACCCGACCTAAAGGTTTTAACGCACGAGCCAAAGCTTGGATACCAGGTGCAAATACACCATCGTCATTGGCAATTAAGATATTCATTATTGAATGCATAATTTAAATCGACTCTGAAAAATGACTCTGAAGGTTATATGATTGGAAAATATTGAACAACGCTATATATTCAGCACACTTTATAATATTAATCTCGAGTTGAATAACATGAAAAGTCTCATTAATCGCTTCACCTCTATTGCTCTGCTTAGCGCTGCATTTGCTCTTCCTGCTTTTGCTGAAGGTTTAAGTCCTGCTGAACTTGATTTATTGGTAAAAGAAGACATTGCAACAGCACAAGTGCTCACTGAAATCTGTCCAGCTTTAATTGGTGAACATGCGAAAATCAACTTACATGTGGATCAATTCACTCAAACCAGCTTAAAAAGTTTAAGCAATCCTACGACCACATTAGCACAGCTAAAAGCAGATGCTGAATATCAAGCAGCCTATGCAGAAGCTAAGCAAACAACCACTGAATATGACAAGGCTGATCAAAAGCAAGGCTGTGAAGAAATTTTAGGGCTTTAAGATGCTGATCTTTGGGTTTGAGTTTATTGAGCAGAGATGCTTTAAATTTTAAGTACTGTAAATTTTAAGTACTGTGGATTCTAAATCCTCTAAATCTTGATATTCTCAGCCTCAAGACCCAGACACTAAATACCCTATTTAGCTCATGCAGATTTGATCCGACATCCATGTAGAGGTTCTTATGTTTAAATCTTGATCGAGTTCACATGGATGTAAAATTGACTATTTCATATATAAAGCCTACAGCATTGATACATTTTCTCTGTTTTTTCCTCACTAAATATGTTTATTCTATGCAAATCATTTGGTTATAAAATTAGAGAAAATTATGCAAAAGCAATGGTTCGGTTTTTTATCTGCGGGTTTGGTTTCAGCTTCTTTGGCATTTGCTCCGACTGCTTTCGCTGAAAAAACCAAAACTAATGACATTAAAGAAAATATAGAAGTTACTCAGCAAAGCGTAACCAAAGATGAACTGGCAGCTATTTATGTGCTGTCTGAAGTTTGCCCTACGCTTGTTAAGCAAGATGATCAATTCAAAACCGGCTATAACAACTTGCTTAAAGACTATTTACCGCAAGAAAAAACCCCAGAAACTGCGCTGAAAAGCTTGGTCAAACAAAGTAGTTTTAAAGATGCTTTAAAGCAAGCACGTGCTGATGCCAAAACTGCGGGCGACAAGGGCAATCTTAAAGTATGTTCAGATGTGAAAGATTATCAATCTTAAAAGCTAAACATGCATGAAATAGTTACAATTCGTGTGAAATAAGCCGACGCTCACGGTAGCAGTCGGCTTTGCTTTGTCCTAGAATGCAAAGCTGTTTTGTGCTCATATAAGATTGGAACCACCGAGAATGACCTTAAAAAGCGCCATAGCTGCAGTACTATTATTACCTTCATTTTCTTATGCAGCGACTGTACTCTCTACACCACCAGAATTAAATAATAAATCCTATGTTCTGATGGACTATGAAACAGGTCAAATCCTTGCAAGTAAGAATGAAAACGAAAAACTTGCCCCTGCATCCATGACCAAAATGATGACCAGTTTCATCATTGAACAAAAGCTTTTAGCGGGTCAATTGACCGAAGACGAAAAAGTGCGGATGAACGAGTCTGCTTGGTGTCGTGGAAGTAGCACAGAGTCATGCATGTACGTGCCTCTAAATGGTACCGCAACAGTGTTAGAAATGCTGCGTGGGATTATCATTCAGTCGGGTAATGACGCCTCTAAAGCCATGGCAGAACATATCTCTGGCAATGAAGGCACATTTGCTCACAGCATGAACCAAGAAGCAAAGCGCTTAGGCATGACCAATACCAGTTTTGTCAACTCAACAGGTATGCCAGCAGAAGGACATTATTCAACTGCCAAAGATATGGCAACGCTTGCGCAACATATCATTCATGACAGTTCTAAATACTACCCTATTTATTCTGAAAAAGAATTTACCTTCAATGGCATTAAACAAGGCAACCGTAATGCCCTGCTTTATACCGATCCAAGTGTCGATGGTTTAAAAACAGGTCATACTGAAGAAGCTGGATACTGCCTGACGACGTCATCAAAACGTGGACCAATGCGTTTGATCTCTGTGATTTTTGGTGCGCCGAGCATGAATGAACGTGCATCTCAAACACGTGAAATTTTAGCTTGGGGTTATGCAAACTTCGAAACTGTGAATGTTCAGCCTGCAAACAAACAAATCACAACATCTAAAGTTTGGTTTGGTACTCAAAATGAAGCGAGTATTGGTCTTGCTGAAAAATTCAATGTGACCATGCCTAAAGGTCAAGCGAATGCGATTAAAACGCAAATTTCGGTTCAACCGAATTTGAATGCACCGCTACAAAAGGGTCAAGTGGTGGGTAAACTCACCGCGACTTTAGATGGTAAAGTGATTGCTGAGAAGCCTTTGGTTGCGCTACAAGCGGTTGAAGAAGCGGGTTTCTTCTCGCGTATGATTGATCATGTTAAACAGTTCTTTAGCAATTTATTCTAAATCGTTCTTTTGGTTTTAAGCACGCATTAGACTTAAGCATTCATATCTCGGTATGAATGCTTTTTTATTTTATACTGTGTCCAAAATTATGGATGTTTCGTCATGACTCACAATATTCGTGCTTATTTAAATACTTATCCACAAAGTAATGAATCCAATTATATTGATCCAATGGCTGTCTTAATTGGCGATGTTGTCTTGGGTGAAAATGTCTCCGTGTGGCCATTTGCGGTGATTCGTGGTGATGTGAACCATATTCGTATTGGTAAAAATTCGAATGTGCAAGATCATGCGATGTTGCACGTCAGTCATAAAAATGCGTCTAAACCCGAAGGTTCACCGCTGATTATTGGTGAAGATGTCACGATTGGACATCACGTTACTTTACATGGATGTACGATTGGTCATCGTGTCTTGGTCGGGATCAATACCATTGTTTTAGATGATGTGATCATTGAAGATGATGTCATGATTGGTGCGGGTTCGCTTGTTCCACCGCGTAAGCGTTTAGAAAGTGGTTATCTATATGTCGGAAGTCCAGTTAAAAAAACGCGCAAATTGACTGAGAAAGAATTAGAATTTTTATCTTATTCTGCACAAAATTATGTGAAAGTTTCGGCTAATTATAAATAGAATTATATTTCGCATCAGGCCTATTACGTTAAATAGGCATGAAGAGACTTATTCAACTATTTTTTTCATTCGATCCAGCATTAAAGACAAGTATTATTCCAGTCAAAATTGAGATCATGCCGAATAATCCAGACCAAGGAAGGATATTTCCCAATATAAAATAATCTAGCAGAGCTGTGACAATGGGGACTAAATAAAACAGGCTTGTAACATTCACCACATCTCCGTTATTGAGAAGCTTATATAGCAAAAATTGGGCAACAACGGAAATAAGAATACCTAGGAATAATATAGAAATAATAAAATTCCAATTTACTGTCAAAGCTATATCTTCAAAGGGTAAAAGTAATAAACAGACTAGTAAGCTGACGGCATACTGGATGGGTAATATCTCAGCAGGATGCTGTTTAATATCTTTCTGTAAAATTGCTCCAAATGTCATACAAAGTAATGCAACCAGGGCGAAAAACATACCTAAGGGGGCAATATGGGAATTTACTAAGCTTTCCCAAACTAAAATTATCAATCCGAATAGAGCAATGAATAAACCAAACAATTTTGTCTTATTCATTTTTCGTTCAAGCATGCAAAGCGTTAAAATAGGTTGGGCACCCATGATAGTGGCAATTAAACCGGGTGTGACACCATGAGCCATAGCCTGAAAGTAAAATACAGAGTATCCACCTATCATAAGTAAACCGGTCAATATCACCTGTTTGCTTGTACCTCTTTGTGGGAGTAATTTTTGACGGAATAAGCCAACGATAATAAGCAAGGCTAAAGCAATTAAGAATCGGGAAATTAAAAGAACCATGGGTGAGGCATTATCTAACCCCCCCAACGGGTAAAGATTGCCGCTGCTCCCCAAAGCAAAACGAAACCTGAGGTTGCACCATAAGAAGTAAGCATATTTTTATTTAAATGCATATATATTCCAAAGTTCTAAAAAGCCAGATACAAAGATGCTGAGAACAATAAAAGTATTATTTGTGTCGTGAGTTAAAGTTATTGTTTGCTAGAAATAGAATCCAAACGCGTTGGACAAATACTTTTAGCTGGCAAATACAATGCAATATTTGATACAAAAGAAGTAATCAGCATCATCAAAAAAATTGTCGATTTGCATGTAAAGCCAAAGCCATTTGAGTAATCTTTTAGGATTGGTTGATATTCGCTGTTCAAGAAACAGTCAGAAAGTAAAATTCAATCACCAAACCACATTCGCTTCTCTCTATGCCTCGAACGATGCTGGCTGATCAACACAGCTCTAAGCTAAAATCTATTCTCGTCAATTTCGGTATTTATCTCAAACATAATTTGAGGTTATTTATCGAAGCAATTCTTTATCGGATGAGAACAGGATGTCCTTGACGTGATTTACTACAAAGCTTTGCTAAACCAAATTCGATTTTTTGAAAGTTCAATTGTTGATGCAAAGACATTAAATTATTCAAAGTATTTAAATTATTTTTTCAATTGTAAAGACTTAGAGTTAATCTTTATTAATCCGAGCCATGTGAGAGCGCATCAACATGTGGGAGGAATCGAGCAATCAAAGAGTGTCTATTTCTAAAAGCATCGGTGGGAATAGCTCTAAAATCCATTTAGCTGTAGAGGCAAATGGAAACCGCATGGAATTTATCATGGGTGACGGCACAACTCATGATGTGAAAGTTGCATCTGCACATCTACTAAATAGCGCTAAAGATGATTTCTGAAATACTAAGTTGTGTATTTCGGACGCTTAAAGCGTCATTACTCTGCTTGAGAGATTTCAAATACATTGCTTCAAGTCTTAATAAGAAATCATCAATTACACATAATAATTCAGTCCTGTTAAACATAAGGACTAGAGTTGTGAGTTTAGTGCGGTAACGCAACCGATGGCTCTAGCCCTCCTATTTTTCGAGTCAATTTCTTATCCGCGATTCGCGGTTATTTAGTTATAAACTTCAATTAATCAGAATTTAAATCTGAATCCAGCACCATATAACCAACTGCTTTCAGAACCATTTGAAGATTGAAAGGAGGTTGTCTTATCGCCTTTAGAATATTCATAAGCGATGTCGATATAGGGCATAATCTTTTTACTGATTTCATAGCGTGTTTCTAAACCTGCTGTAACACCATTTAAACCCGATCTTTTGGCATATTTAGAATCATCATTAAAGATCACATCCATATCTAAATAGGGTGTAAAAATCAGTTTTTGTGTGAGCAATAAATCACGTTCAGTTTCCACACTCAACCCTGAATAATTGTCTTTACCTATATATAGATACGCATCAGTTTCAAAGAAATAGGGTGCCATACCATGCACACCAATTACCCCATCAAGCTTTTCTTCGGTATCAGTAGAATGCTGACGATGCTTAACTTTTTCAATCCAGTAACGTGTCCCGACCTGCGCATCCCAAAAGTCTGAAATCATACGGCTGTATAATATTTTTAAATCATATTCAGTATCATAAGATTCTTGCTTATTAACATGTGCCTTGAGGAAAATCTTATTTTCATCCGTGCCAATTCGGGTTTCAATTTCAGATTTTAACGCACCTTCGCCATCTTCATTCACACGCCACTTATTGTCTAAGGTCGTCACTGCATAGACTTGCGCACCATGCTCTTTACGATGGTCATGTCCTTGGTGAGCACTTGCATGGGTAAGGGCTGAGTGATCCATTTCAGGCATCGCAATGCCATGCTCAGATGGTGATTGTATATGCCCTTGTGCTACAGCTTCTCCATTCACCCAGAATAACGAGCTTGCTAGAACAGTGTACGGAAATAACTTAGTGATGCGCATGTTGATCTCCTTGTTGTACAGCCTTGTTATTCGTTGCAGAAGCCTTTGTTTTTTGAAGTGGTGAAGTTGATGTATCACTGTCAGAGACATTAGCAACAATCAATTTATTCATCATGCCAGCGCTCATGTGATACAACAGATGACAGTGAATCGCCCACTCCCCCAACTCATCAGCAGTAAGTAATGCTGTCACGGTTTTTGCAGGTGGCACAACAATAGTATGTTTATTTGGCATATCGAGCGCAGGCTGACCATTCTCTAACTGCATAAACATTCCATGTAAATGCATTGGATGCGCCATCATGCTGTCGTTGATAAATTTGATCCGGATACGCTCGCCATATTTTACTTTTAATGGTTCAGCTTCACTGAATTTTTTACCATTAATTGTCCAAATATAACGCTCCATAGTCCCCCCCAAACGAACCACTAACTCGCTTGTAGCTTCGCGTGTGTCAGATTGCGGTGTTAATGATTTCAAATCACTATATTGCAGTGCTTTATCACCTTTTGGTGTAGACGCATTCGCCCAACCTTCCACTACATTATCTGTTAGTTTAGGCACAGTATTTTGATGTTTAGCGCGGTTCATGTCTTGCATATCAGCATGATTCATTTTCGAATGATCCGTGCCTTGCATATCAGCATGATTCATCTTCGAATGATCCATGTCTTGCGTATCAGCATGATTCATCTTCGAATGATCCGTGCCTTGCGTATCAGCATGATTCATTTTCGAATGATCCGTGCCTTGTGTATCACCACTGTCATGCCCCATATCTGCCCTATTTAAAATGGCACGAGGGCGTGCCTGAGGCATCTGAATACGAGATGTATTTGGTGTTAATTCATTCTGTAAAGTCCCAATCGCAAAACCTGAACGGTCAATTGACTCAGCTTCAATCTGATAATGTCCTGTTTTCGGCTCGACCACGACATCATAGGTTTCTGCTGTACCTATACGAAATTCATCTACAGGGACAGGCTGTACAGACTGTCCATCAGCACTCACCACCGTCATTTTTAAATTTGGAATACGTACATCAAAAAATGACATCGCTGAAGCATTGATAAAACGTAAACGAACTTTTTCATTGGGTCTAAACATGCCTGTCCAATTCTGTTCAGAGGTTTTACCGTTGATCAAAAAAGTATAATCAGTGACATCAGACAAATCCGTTTTCAGCATACGCATCTGATTCCACATTTTACGGTCAGACCATGTCGCTTTTAAGCCATCACGTTTCACTTGCTTCCAAACATCTCCTAAAGTTTCCCGTTGATCTTGGTAATATTCAGCAGAAATTTTGAGGTTTTTCTGAATTTGATCACTAGTTTTTTCATGAAAGTCAGACAACATCACCACATAATCACGATCAGTCTGTTCATGCGCAGCAAGTGGTTTTTTATCCTTCGGATAGATCACCAAAGAACCAAACAAGCCATCTTGTTCCTGACCTTTAGAATGTGCGTGATACCAATAAGTACCACTCTGGCGAACTTTAAACTTATAAACAAAATGACTTTTTGGTTTAATGCCATTAAACCCATTGAATCCAGGCACACCATCCATAATTCCGGGTAATAACAAACCATGCCAATGAATAGATGAATCCTGATTTTTTAAATTATTATGTACATGAATAACAGCATCATCACCTTCCTCAAACTCGAGTAAAGGTGCAGGAAATTGACCATTCACAGTGATCCGTTTCAATGGTTTCCCTGTCACATTGACGATGCCTTCATCAATAGTTAAATGATATTCTTTTAATGCTGCAAATCCCCAAGATGAAGACAGCAGGCCCACAACGACAATTACGCTCTGCGATAATTTAATAGACATAATTTAACCTTAATTTAGAAATTTATTTTGAAATCAATATTTCTTAAAACTAGGTTAAACTTTGGGAGGGCGTAGAATTTTTTGCCAATATCCTGCAGGATACTGAACTTTATAAGTAAAATTTTGTATACTTGTGTTTTTAGACCGCTCAGGCACTTGATACTGAGGCAATTCGAGGTCAAACCAAACGATTGAAGACTGACAGGATAATATTATACATTCCTGACAATCTGTATGCTGTGCTTGGGGGATTTTGATCAGTTGCTGATGAAAATCCGGCATATTTTGCATTTGATGATCATGCTTTTGCCCTGCAATCTGTTGCTGTAAATCAATACAATCATCTTGTGTTGTTTTTTCATGCTGCATCTGCATATTGGTATGCATTGTTTTTACAGAAGCTATAGCGACACTACTCCAGCCTATGGCAAAAACCATAAGACAACAAAACCAAAGTTTTTTAAACGTGTTAGCCAGCACAGTAAATTTTACATTTATACAGATGATTTATCATAGCTCAACCCTATACCGAATGCATAAACAAAGCTAAAAAAATTATAATTCCTACAACAATAAAGTACACATTACACGTTTTTAAATTTTATTATTTAAAATCAATATCTTCAAATACCCATAGAAATTTATGTATCCAGACTTGGGACTGCTTGAGAATTTTTCATTTTCCACGCTTATTTTATCATCGATAATGCACAATATTAATCATTCAATCTTAAAAAACCTCGCATAAATAAAGAAATCCCCTTTCAACATAGCCACACACAGCAAAATTTTATACAATAGTGCATCTCTCCCCCCATGGTACTTTTTCTATGACTGCTTGGACTGCTCATGTGACCGTTGCCACTGTCGTTGAGAAAGACGGAAAATTCCTGTTTGTAGAAGAACATACAGAAGGCGTGACGCATACTGTCTTCAACCAACCTGCGGGTCATGTTGAAGCAGGTGAGACGCTGATTCAAGCAGCTGTTCGTGAAACCATGGAAGAAACAGCTTATGAAGTTGAGATTCAATCTTTACTTGGCATATATACCTATACGCCACCGATGTTTCCTGACCGTACCTATTATCGCTTCTGTTTTTTAGCCCAAGATATCAGACATCATGCTGATGCAACGCTTGATACAGACATTATTGGTGCAGTGTGGATGACATTGGATGAACTTGAAATCTCTGCACGTGCACGTAGTCCACTGGTGACTAAAGCCGTAAAAGATGCTCTTTCAGGTCAAAAATTTCCTTTATCGCTCGTTTATGAGCACCAAAATTCTCCCTTAATTTCAAATTTGGATACTTAATCCTATGCAACAACGTGTCATCGTCGGTATGTCTGGTGGTGTAGACTCTTCTGTTTCTGCAGCACTTTTACTTCAACAAGGATATCAAGTTGAAGGGCTTTTCATGAAAAACTGGGAAGAAGATGACGGTACAGAATACTGTACGGCGATGGATGACCTTGCCGATGCACAAGCCGTTTGCGATAAAATTGGCATCAAACTACACACCGCCAATTTTGCCATGGAATATTGGGATCGCGTCTTTGAACATTTTTTAGCAGAATATGCCGCAGGTCGCACCCCAAACCCAGATATTTTATGTAATAAAGAAATCAAATTCCGTGCATTTTTAGATCATGCTGTGAACCTAGGTGCAGACTTTATCGCAACAGGTCATTATTGTCGTCGTGGTGAAACTGCAACGAATTCACGCGGTGAAGAATATGCGCCTTTACTTCGTGGTGTAGACCAAAATAAAGATCAAACCTATTTCTTACATGCGGTGCATGGTCGCGAAATTAATAAGACCTTATTCCCTGTGGGTGAAATTGAGAAACCAGAAGTTCGTCGAATTGCGGAAGAACTTGGACTCGCCACTGCGAAGAAAAAGGACTCAACGGGGATTTGTTTTATTGGTGAACGTCGCTTTAATGACTTCTTAAAACAGTACCTCCCTGCTCAAGCTGGAAAAATTGTGCTCGATGATGGTAAAGAGGTTGGTGAACATCACGGCTTAATGTACTATACGCTCGGTCAACGCGGTGGCATTGGTATGGGCGGCTTAAAAGGCGCTGCTGAAGGCGCTTGGTTTGTTTTGCATAAAGACATTGAAAACAATCGTTTGGTGATTGGGCAAGGTCATGAACACCCACTGATGCAAAGCACCATTTTATGGTCGGAAGCCATCGATTGGGTCGCTGGCGAGCAAGTAATTCCTGAATCAGGTTTTCGCTGTACAGCCAAAACGCGTTATCGTCAACCTGACCAAGACTGCGTGATTTTTCAAGATTCAAGCATGCCAAATGGTGTTCGGGTTGAATTTGATGAACCACAACGTGCAGTGACCCCAGGACAAAGTGTAGTGTTCTACGCAGATGAAGTTTGTTTAGGTGGTGGTGTGATTCATCATACCAATGCCCCAAAACCTGATTTTATTTAAAGGAATATCGGTCATGACAGAGTTACCGTTCCAACAGCCTCAAACTCTGAATGTGCGTCAAAATAGAGCCTTAGCATTGGCCGCTGTGTTTCAATCTGCACAGCTGACCCATATGACAGCGCTCTCTGGACGTCAAAGTGTAGGTGAAAACGGTAACTTTTATTTAGAACAATTGATTAAGGCGAGTTTAAATATTCGCCCGCAATCTAATCAAAACTGTCAGACCTTAGATTTTTTTCATCAACTCGCCGATATTTCCCTCGGACTCAAAACTTTAGAAAGTAGTATTACCCAACCGTTTAATACCTCACCTAAATCTCGAATTCCAAAATTAGCCAATGCTAAGCTTCCCATGTCTTATGCCATGGCACTGCTGCATTTAGAAAAGAAAGTCTACAGCAATCCAAAATTCGTTGAAATTATTGAAAAATCACAACAAAAAATTCTAAAACAACTTTCATTCTTTGATAATAACTATTTACATCCAAGCATCATCGCCAATCTTGCACAGACCTATGTTGAAACGGCTGGATCGATTAATCCACGCATTATGGTCAAAGGCAGTGCTGAAGCATTTAAAGACAGCGCACATACCAATCGCATTCGTGCATCCCTATTTACAGGCTTACAAATGGCCCATTTATGGCGCCATTCGGGTGGAAGCTCATGGTCCATGATCTTCACCAAACGTAAGTTACTCAAAGATATTCAAGATCTCGCTCGTTTACAGTTTCAGGCTGTTTAAGCTGATGCTGTTCGAGTTTTTGTTTTACGTTTAATTCCAATGTCTAAGGAATCGCTATGAACGCTTTAACTGCACTTTCTCCACTTGATGGTCGCTACGCAAGCAAATGTGACGCTCTGCGTCCCTTCCTGTCTGAGTTTGGTTTAATCCATGCGCGTGTGACTGTCGAAGTGCGTTGGTTACAAGCCCTTGCTAACCGTGCTGAAATTACAGAAGTGCCTGCTTTCTCAAATGAGACCAATGCAGCGCTCGATGCGATTGTGACTGATTTCTCTGAAGATGATGCAAACCGCATTAAAGAGATTGAACGTACAACGAATCATGACGTAAAAGCCGTAGAATATTTCCTTAAGGAAAAAATTGCGCACATTGATGAACTCAAAAATGCAGGCGAATTCATTCACTTTGCCTGTACCTCAGAAGACATCAACAACTTGTCTCATGCTTTAATGCTGAAAAGCGGTCGTGAAGTTTTAGTGACTGCCATGCAGCAGATCATTGATTCAATCGTTGCCCTTTCTGAAAAACATGCAGATCAACCCATGTTGTCTCGTACACATGGTCAAACTGCAAGCCCAACGACTTTGGGTAAAGAAATGGCAAACGTGGCATATCGCCTTGCACGTCAAATCAAACAATTTAAAAATGTTGAACTTTTGGGCAAAATTAATGGTGCTGTAGGTAACTATAACGCACATTATTCTGCTTACCCAGACATTAACTGGCCTGCGCATTCACAAGCATTTGTTGAATCTTTAGGTTTAGAATTTAACCCGTACACCACGCAAATCGAACCGCATGATTACATGGCGGAACTGTTTGATGCGCTACGTCGTTTCAACACGATTTTGATCGACTTTAACCGTGATGTTTGGGGCTATATCTCTTTAGGTTTCTTCAAACAACGTTTAAAAGATGGCGAAGTGGGTTCTTCAACCATGCCACATAAAGTTAATCCAATTGACTTCGAAAATTCAGAAGGCAACCTAGGTATTGCCAATGCAATTTTAGGTCACTTAGGCGAAAAACTTCCTGTATCTCGTTGGCAGCGTGACTTAACCGACTCGACTGTTCTTCGTAACATGGGGGTGGGTTTTGCACAGAGTTTAATCGCATTTGAAGCTTGCTCTAAAGGTATTAGTAAACTTGAACTCAATGCTGACCGTATTCTTGAAGACCTAGACAATGCTCAAGAAGTTTTGGCTGAACCGATTCAAACCGTAATGCGTCGTTATAACGTTGAAAAACCATACGAAAAATTAAAAGCCCTAACGCGTGGTCAAGCAATGACGCGTGACATGATGGTTGATTTCGTCAATGGTAACGAATTGCTTGCCGTACCTGCAGCAGATCGTGCACGTCTTGCGACAATGACACCTGCATCGTATACAGGTAATGCCGCAGATCAAGCAAAGCAAGTGGCTGACCTTATTTCTAAAATCTAATTTTAGATAAAATAAAAAAGCGAAGCGTCATGCTTCGCTTTTTTATGTCTTGAATAAAGTGCCTTTCTTCCTATGGAATGAGGAATGTGCTCTGGCAACGGGATGAGGGCTTGTTTAGAAATCACCTCAGCCTTGCGAGGCTACGTTTCTCATCAAGTAGAAGAAGATAGAATTTTTATAATAAAGACGTTACTTCGCTGGACAATAGCACATCCAATCGGCTTTTAACTTTTCAAATTCATTACCTCTCAGAACATCACTGTAATAAATATAATAGATCGCATTAGGATAGTGAATTTCATGACGATACATCATGCCGCGCAAAGACATAGACAATTCTTCAGGGAAATCATTGTCTAGATAGAGCGCTTCGAATTCATAATCAAAATAACAATTTTGCTTCGCCAGAAATGCGTTTATAACCGCCATGCTCTACACTCAGGAAATTTAAATACAAATATTTTAAAGGATTTTAGTGCTTAAAGCCTTCAGTCTTTCTCAAATAACCTCAAACTATATGAGATTAAAATTTAACAATGGGGTTTTGGCTTATATTTTTATTTCGAAAATTAGCGGATACTTTCTTTTATATTTTCTTATATAATACCAGAACTTGAAAAACGATAATAACGTTATGATTTATAAATCATTGACCAGTAAGCACTTTTGGGTTTTAGGATTACTACTCATTGCTTTAATATTGGCTAGTATTGATCCCCTTGAATATACCGCTTATGGCTTACATCAAATTGGTACAGCCATCATGTTGGTGTTTCTATTTTATTGCCTTAAAAAAGTGGGCTTAAGCTTTTGGAGTTTTGCGCTTTATATCGGCTTTCTTTTGATACATATTTTAGGCGCGCACTATCTGTATTCTTATGTCCCTTATAACGACTGGTTAATACAGCTTTTTAATTTTGATTTAAATCAAGAGATGGGCTGGACACGAAATATGTATGATCGATGGGTGCATTTTACTTATGGGCTGTTGCTCTACCCTTTCTTTCTAAGGCTGTTCCAAGTTTGGCTTCCACAGCTTTCTGCCAAAGTTTTATTTATCTTGGTCGTGCAATTTGTCATGGCAAGCAGTTTAGTTTATGAATGGATCGAATGGTTAATCGCGATTGGTTTATCTCCTGAAGAAGCGGAAAATTACAATGGTCAACAAGGCGACGTATGGGATGCGCATAAAGATATGTGGATCGCGACACTAGGCTCAATTATCACTGGATTCATTTTGCTGAAAAAGAAATAAATCAATCTTCTATGCGACATATAAAAAGCCAGTCAATCGACTGGCTTTGGTTTAATTCAAAACTGAAAACTTATAATTTAGGATCACGCATTTGGACCAGACTTGAGTTGGCTTTGCTTAGAGATTCCATCATTTTATTCACCACGGCTGGAATTAAGCTATCTGCCATTTGTGCCGCTTGTAGACCCAGCTTCTCACCCAAAGTCGGCTTACGGCGTGTTTGAATCAGATAAACATCATGCAAGTTTAATAGATTCAATAAGTATTCATCTGAAGTTTGTAGCTTATCCACCAAATTCAAATCCAGTGAATCTTGACCATACCAATGTTCACCTGTTGCCACTTTTTCAACGTTTAACTGTGGGCGGTATTTTTCAACAAAGTGCTTGAACAACACATGCGTTTGTTGAAGTTCTTCTTCAAACTTGGCTTTGCCTTCTTCAGTATTTTCTCCAAACATGGTCACAGTGCGTTTGTATTGACCTGCTGTATACAACTCAAAATCCACGTTGTGTTCTTTGAGTAAGCGGTTGAAATTCGGTACTTGAGCCACGACACCAATTGAACCCAAAACAGCAAAAGGTGCTGAGACAATTTCATTAGCGATACATGCCATCATATAGCCACCACTTGCAGCGACTTTATCGACACAAATGGTCAAATGAAAGCCTGCATCGCGTAAACGTACCAATTGTGCAGCAGCAAGCCCATAGCCATGCACCATACCACCTGGGCTTTCTAGGCGTAATAACACACGGTCACGACCTGCTTTTGCAGTCGATAAAATCAGGGTGATTTCTTCACGTAAGTTTTCAACCGCAGATGCAGCCATATCGCCTTTAAAATCCAATACATAGATTTTTTGATTGTTCTTTTTACGCGCGCGAGCTTCTTTAGAAAACTGTTGGGAAAGTTGTAGAAGTTCAAATTTGGACGCCGTGGTTTGCGCTATTTTTTTTCGTTGTTCATTGATACGGGCATTTAAATGGCTGACACGAATTTCAGCAGGCAATTTCGGCAAATGAAATAACATAAAGCTCAATACTCTTTAATTCATATTTATGCATCTAACATGAGGTCTATCCCGCCCAATTTCAATACATTTATTGCAATTGAAGCAATATAGTTTCAAACATTGCTCCTCACATACCCTTCAAAAAAAGTCAAAAGTGGCGCTTAAAATTAAAATTCAGTTTTAAAATTAACAAGACAAATTATGTCGTCTCGCCCTAGAGTATTCATTTTATTTTTGGCATGATGCATTTAAGTAATCACTGAACAATCATAAATGACTCAAATGCGTTGGCTCGAACTGCTGTCTACCATCCGAATTGGCAGTAAAAAACAAAGCTCAGAACAAGCGCGCAGTCCATTTCATAAAGATTATGACCGCATTATTTTCTCGCAAAGCTTTCGGCAGCTTAACCGTAAGACGCAAGTTCACCCGCTGACACAACATGACGGCATTCATACACGTTTGACGCATTCACTTGAAGTATCGTGTATTGGTCGCTCGCTTGGCATGCTGGCTGCTGAAAAAATTAAAGACCATCTTCCAGTTTGGATTTCCCCTGCCGATGTGGGTGCCATTATTCAAGCAGCATGTCTTGCACACGACATTGGCAACCCTCCTTTTGGTCATGCCGGTGAATATGCCATTCGTGAATGGTTTGATGATGCTTCGCATGGTGATTTTCTAAAAGCACTCAGTCCTGAAGAACAAGCCGATGTGCGCCAGTTTGAAGGCAATGCACAAGGCTTAAGATTGCTGACCAAAATTGATTATCATCCCAATGACGGGGGCATGCGTCTTACTTACGCAACCTTAGGGGCTTACTTAAAGTACCCATGGTTATCGAAAACCATTGCATCTCAAGGTGACACACCCGCAAGTCAACGCGCGAAATTTGGCTGTTACCAATCTGAAAAAGAGATTTTGAAGCAAATTTCTGAACAATTAGGTTTAATTCAACTCGGTGAAGATCATTATTGTCGTCATCCTTTAACCTATCTGTTAGAAGCCGCAGATGATATTTGCTATGCCCTGATTGATCTAGAAGATGGCATTATTTTAAATATGTTGTCTTATGAACAAGTTGAACCGATTTTTCTGAATTTAATTGGTGAATACGGCATACCTTCTGAACTTGCAAATCCACATACGCCATGGCAACAAAAAATTGCAGCCTTACGTGGGCGCGTGATGAAACGTCTGGTCGATGAAGTGACCACGGCTTTTGCCAAACATCACTTTGAAATTTTGTCTGGACAGCTGAAAGGCAGTTTATTGCAATATTGTTCTGCTGATATAGAACAAGGGATTAATAAAGCCAAAAATTTGGCCCGTGAAAAAATCTTTGAGCATCCGCAAAAAGCAGGACTCGAAATCATTGCACATCAAAGCTTGCAACATATTTTAGATGCGTTTATCCCACTCACTACACCAGATAAAGTGCATAGTTTTAAAGAAGGTCGTTTATTTTCGATCCTGTCAGGTTATGGCGCACGTTTTAGTGACCATCACTATGACAATATTATGCAAGTGTTGGATATTGTCAGTAAATTTTCAGATCATCAAGCCTATAACTTGGCACAAGAACTCAAAGGCAATAAGGTGGGGTTCTTATAATGCTCTCAGATTACCTTCTTCTGCGTTTGCAACAAACGAGATTCGATAAATGATACGAGAACTTTTGCCTTTAGATCCAATGCACTCTACTATTCAAACATTAACAAAGAAGTGAATAAATTCAATGATCGGATGTCTTATTGGTGAAGTGCTTGCCTTAGAAGCACCTACAGTCTTACTCAATGTAAACGGCGTGGGCTATGAAGTCGATACGCCATTATCTACATTTTGCCAATTGCAAAAAGGTCAAAAAACCACGCTTTGGACACATTTAGTGGTGCGTGAAGATGCTCAACAACTCTTTGGCTTTGCAGAGCCGCGAGAAAAGACCATTTTCCGCACCTTACTTAAAGTCAATGGTGTCGGTCCACGTATGGCGTTGGGCATTCTATCAACCTTAAGCGTTGAACTGCTGATTCACACCGTTGAGCATGAAGATGTGAATACCTTGATTAAAGTCCCAGGTGTGGGTAAAAAGACAGCTGAACGTCTGATGATTGAACTTCGTGATCGCTTTAAAGCCATGGCAACGTCATCTTCAAGTTCAGCGACAACACAAATTCAGTTCACTGGTAACTCTGCTGTGGCTGAAGCAGAAGCGGCTTTACAATCTCTCGGCTTTAAACCGTTAGAGGCACAAAAAATTGTTGCTGCGGCCAAAGGTGATTACACTGAAGCGGCTGACATTATCCGTGCATCATTGAAATCGATGAATAAATAAAACGCTATGATCAATAATTTCAAATGAAAATAATTTGATACGCGAAAAGGTCATTCGCAACTGTTTGAGGCAGGATGAAATTTGTGAACTAAAGTTTCTGCGATATATTCAAATGTAGATTGGTCTTTGACGAGTTTTGCGAATGACAATGGTTTTGCTTACTTTTGACTTAACAAAAGTAAGGCGAACCGCAGGTTAATCCTCAACTTAAACTTAAATGATAAGACTCCGCTGTGATTCATATTTTTTGAATATCAAACATATGATAAGCAAACGAGTTAAACGATAGATTAATAAATTGATGCAAGACCGTATTATCAGTGGTTCTGAAAAACCCGAAGATCATTTTGATCGTGCCATACGCCCCACTTCACTTGAAGACTATATTGGTCAGCCTGTGGTACGTGAGCAAATGGAAATTTTTATTGGTGCTGCACGTGGACGCGGTGAAGCGCTCGATCACACCCTCATTTTTGGCCCACCCGGTTTAGGGAAAACCACGCTGGCGAATATTATTGCCCGTGAAATGGGTGGTAATCTCAAGTCAACTTCTGGCCCCGTGCTTGAACGCGCAGGTGATTTAGCAGCGATGCTGACCAATCTTGAAGAAGGTGATGTTTTATTTATTGATGAAATTCATCGTCTGTCACCTGTGATTGAAGAAATTCTCTATCCTGCAATGGAAGATTACCAACTCGATATCATGATTGGTGAAGGTCCGGGTGCACGATCCATTAAATTGGATTTACCTCCCTTTACTTTAGTTGCAGCAACTACACGCGCAGGACTACTTACTTCTCCTTTACGAGATCGTTTCGGGATCGTGCAACGTTTAGAGTTTTATTCTGTTGAAGATTTGACCCATATTGTGGCGCGTTCTGCAAACCTAATGGATGTTCCGACCACAGCAGAGGGTGCTTTAGAAATTGCACGTCGTGCACGTGGTACGCCGCGTATTGCCAACCGTTTACTGCGTCGTGTGCGTGACTATGCCCAAGTCAAAGGTAATGGCGAAGTGACCAAAGAAATGGCGCAACGTGCTTTGGATATGCTTAATGTTGATAAGGATGGTTTAGATACTTTAGACCGTCGTTATTTGTCTATGCTACTTGAGCGTTTTGATGGTGGTCCTGCGGGCGTTGAAGCGTTGGCTGCGGCAATGGCGGAAGATTCAGGCACACTGGAAGATGTAATTGAGCCGTATTTGATTCAGCAAGGTTATGCAATGCGTACTGCGCGTGGTCGGATTGCAACCAATCAGGCGTATGTGCAGTTTGGTATGACACCTCCTGAGCCGAAAGAGAAGTGAGTCAACAAAAAAGGATGATTCATCATCCTTTTTCCACATATTCAAAAACAAAAAATGAAAATAGACCATATCCCCATGACCGAACAAGAGTTAATGCAAGAAATCATTCATCAATATGATGAAGCACTTAAAAATATTGATCTTGATACCATCATCCCGAGAGACAAAGCTATCATTGAACTTACTCACATAGAGTTGGAGACATTGCAAAAATTAATCGAAAATAGAACTGCTTTAAGTTTAAATTTTGAATTTTTTGATATAACGTTAAACAAAACTGTCGAAATTAAAGAAGACTTTCAGGTGAGAACCATATTCCATCAATCTCAAAATTACTGTCTTAAAAGTATTTCTTTTAATTATGCTTCTGCGATAATTTTGATTAGCTTAGTTTTTAAAGAACCCATGGATCAGCTTATAAATGAAGTTATAACGCCTAAACCTATTGATAAAAAAGATATTTCTCTTGCAATGATTATTGCAATAATCTGTTTTTCCACTTTTTTTATCACTTATGGTGGAATTCCTGAAATACTTAGTTTTGCTTTATTCGGCGCTGGATTTTCAGCACTTGGTTTCATCTATGAGAAAGTAAAAGACCGCTTAAATTTTAACAGTAAGCGTAAGATTAACGAGCGAAGATTCTATACGAGTCAATATTTAACAGCGCACTTAGCTGAACATGCTCATCAAAGACTTAATCTTGATAGTGTTGAATAATTTAGTTTTACAAATTAACAACGCATGAACAGCTCCAATCTAGATGTGTAATATAAAAATGAAAAGAACTTTTTCTTTTATTTCTGTGTTTGAAACCTTGTGCCATTGGACTGAAAATTCAGGGTGATAAACTGCGAGCCTTTGCAGTACATTGTTCTGAGCAATTATTTTGTGCATCATGCTTAAAATATCAGAACAATAGAATCACCCAAAAATCCAAGATCCAAAGCTAGACATGGGAAATGAATATGGCGAACAAATTTGAATTTCAAATTCGTGTATATATAGAAGATACCGATGCAGGAGGTATTGTCTACCACGCCAATCACATCCGTTTTATGGAACGCGCCCGCACCGAATGGCTACGTGCTTCAGGTATTTCACACTACTGGCACCAAAAAGATTATCATTTCGTGGTACACAAGATTTCGCTCAAATACTCACGTCCAATCCTAATGGATGACCTCATTACTGTTACAGCGAGTGTAGTTTCGTGTAAAGCCACGTCTTTTGTGTTGCAACAAAATATTTATCGTGGTGAAATCATGCTAGCTTCTGGCGAGGTTGAATTGGCATGTATTAGCTTGGCAATGAGACCGCTTCGAATTCCTGATGAAATCCGTGAACTGATCCAAAAACAATTGGCTCACGAATAAAAATACTATTGGCACATGTAACTATGGCAACACAACTAGAATCATCTCTACACATCTCAGATTTAATTTTACAAGCAAGTCCTGTCGTTCAATTGGTCATGCTGGTTTTAGTCCTCGCGTCCCTGTTGAGTTGGTATTTAATTGCCAAGTTACATATGACCTATAAAAAAGCGCAACAAGGCGATGAACATTTCCAAAAAGTGTTTTGGTCAGGCGCAGAGCTGAATACGTTGTATAACAATGCACAAGTGAACTCTAAACGTGAAGGTCTAGAAGATATTTTCTATCATGGCTTTGGCGAATTTTTAAAGCTAAAAAAATCAAAAGCCGAGACCTCTCATACCATTGATGGTACAGAACGTATTTTACGTGTCGGTCTAAGTCGTGACCAAAGCCGTATGGAGCAAGGTTTAGGTGCTCTTGCTAGTATTGGTTCAGTTGCCCCGTATATTGGTTTGTTTGGTACGGTTTGGGGCATCATGAATGCCTTTATTGGTTTAGCACAGGTTGAACAAGTCACGTTGGCAACCGTTGCACCGGGTATTGCAGAAGCACTGATTGCAACAGCCATTGGTCTATTTGCCGCAATTCCAGCGGTACTGGCCTTTAACCATTACACATCCAAAGGCGAAGAAGTCTATTCAGATCGTGCATTATTTGCAGAAGAAATGGTGGCGCTTTTACAACGTCAGTCTGTGGGAACAACACAGGAAAATGACTAATGGCGATTCAACGTTCTGGACGCTTTGAACGCGTCAAAAAACCACTCAATAGTGACATGAATGTCGTGCCATACATCGATGTGATGTTGGTTTTATTGGTGATCTTTATGGTGACTGCCCCCATGATTACCAGCGGCATTAAGGTTGATTTACCGGAAGCCAATAGCAATCCGATTGTATCTGAAGCCGCACCTGCCATGGTGAGCTTAAAAGAAGATGGCAGTTATTATCTTGAATATAAAAAGATAAAGCAGGCTGTGACTTTAGATGAGCTAAAGGATCTACTCATCACTGCTCAAGAAGAAACAGATAATCAGCAATTAAATATTGTGATTAATGGTGACCAAACTCGTCCTTATGGTGATGTAATTGCCTTGATGTCAAACCTTCAAGATGCGGGTTTAACACAAGTCGGATTACTGACCAAGCCTGTAAAATAAGCTATGAAAGATACGAAACAGTCTTTTTCTAAAGAAAAAAAAATTGCACTCGGTTTTACCTTGGCTGTGCATGTGGTTGCCCTTTCAGGTTTACTGTTTTTGGGTTTAACTCAGCCCAATGAACCACCGAAACCGATTAAAACAGTCCTGATCAAACCTGAAGATTTAATCATTCCACCTGAGCCAACACCACTTGTAGAAACAGACTCAGTTGAAACTGCGGACACTAAAGTTCAGCCGACCATTCAACAAACGGCTGACCCCGTTTTGGCTGCGCCTAATATTCCAGCTATAGCTGCTAAACCTGTAGAACAACCTAAAGTCGAACCTAAGGCAGATACTCAAAAAGCGGCTGAAGCTGCCAAACAAGCGGCTGCGGAAAAACAAGCAGCCTTAGTTGCTGCAAAAGCAACCGAAAAAGCCAATCGTGAAGCTGCTGAAAAGTTGAAACAAGCTAAAGCAGATGCATCTAATAAAGCCAAAGCGGAGGCTGCTCAAAAAGCACAAGCTGACGCTGAGACAAAAGCAAGAGCGGAAGCAAATCAAAAAGCTAAAGCAGATGCCGCTGCGAAAGCCCGAACCGAAGCAGCAAATAAAGCCAAAACGGAGGCTGCTCAAAAAGCCAAAGCCGACGCTTCTGCAAAAGCAAAAACTGATGCATCTAATAAAGCCAAAGCCGACGCTGCTGCCAAAGCAAAAGCAGATACAGCAAATAAAGCCAAAGCCGACGCTGCTGCCAAAGCGAAAACTGATGCAGCAAATAAAGCCAAGGCTGACGCTGCTGCCAAAGCAAAAACTGATACAGCAAATAAAGCCAAAGCTGATGCCAAAGCGAAAACTGATGCAGCAAATAAAGCCAAAGCCGACGCTGCTGCCAAAGCGAAAGCAGATACAGCAAATAAAGCCAAAGCTGATGCTGCTGCCAAAGCGAAAACTGATGCAGCAAATAAAGCCAAAGCCGACGCTGCTGCCAAAGCAAAAGCAGATACAGCAAATAAAGCCAAAGCCGACGCTGCTGCCAAAGCGAAAACTGATGCAGCAAATAAAGCCAAAGCCGACGCTGCTGCCAAAGCGAAAGCAGATACAGCGAATAAAGCCAAAGCCGATGCTGAAGCCAAAGAACGTGCCGCAGCTGAAGAACGCGCTTCATCTGCTCAAAAAGCCAAAGAAGAAGCGGTCAATAAAAAGGCTGAAACGAAGAAAATTGCATCTTCAGCGAAACGTGACTTTGAAAATAAAGTTAAAAATGCTTGGCGTATGCCAGTGAATGCTTCAGGTCAAAAAGCAACGGCACGTGTGAGTTTAAGTGAAAGTGGTGCTGTAAACAGTGTCATTGTGAATGCATCCGATCCAGACGTCAAAGCCAGTGTAGAACAGGCAGTCCGCTCTGCTGCACCGTATCCGATGCCTTCAGACCCTGAGGCTAGAAGTCAAGCAAGAAGTTTTACCGCTTCATTTACCGTTAAATAGATTTCAAACAAACCCTATATTCGTATGGGGTTTGTTTTTTAAAGATGAAAACGATATATTGATTTTTTACTTTAATCACTCTTTATAATTACAAATATGATTCACAAACTTCTGACACTGATTATCCTATTGTCTCCGCTTTCATATGCAGAAAATATCAATATCACCATTCCCTCAACATCCATTCCACAAGGAATAAGTTTAGAACGATACAACCAACTTCATTTAGCTTATCAACGCAAGGCTTTTGCCGAAAAAGCCGGAACTCATGTAGAAGTAGCAGCGAAAGCTAAAACAGTTATAGATGAAGATAGATCAGAAAAAGTAAGATCAGATGCACAGAAGGTTAATGCTAAGGCTGAAGCAGCTGCCAAAGCAAGAGCTGAACGTGATGCATATCAAGCAAAAGCTTTAGTAGAACAAAAAGTACGTGAAGATGCAGCCAATAAAAAAGCTGAAGCTCGTAAAATTGCATCTTCTGCCAAGCGAGACTTCGAAAGTAAAATCATAAATGCATGGAAAATACCGGATGGATTTACAGAAAAGAAAGCCACTGCACATATTCCGTTAAGCAACAACGGCGATGTATTGTCTATTGTTGTAGCTACTACTGAACCACAACTGAGAGCAGGTATTGAACAAGCAGTCCGTTCAGCTGCACCGTATCCGATGCCTTCAGACCCTGAAGCTAGAAGTCAAGCGCGTAGTTTTACAGCTTCTTTTACGGTTAAATAAAACCCAAATCACCACACCCGACCACGGTCGAGCGTTTTTCAAACTTAACTACTTATAGCCATATTGATTATTAAGCTTAAATGTTCCAATTGCAAATGGTCTAAGTTGAATAGATCTTTGAATAACGATTATTCGATTCATATTTTCAGATAATCGTCATAATTACATGCTTTCTATAGATTAAAATCATCTCTGTATGCTACAAAGCTAGCATAATCTAAAAACTAGTATTTCGAGCATGTGACCTACAATGAAACGAATCTCTAAACATCTTCTTGGTTTGGCTGTGATTGCAGCCTTCAGCCCTGCTTTAATCACGACAAGCTATGCACAACTTCATTTGGAAATTGCCAAAGCCCCTGAACAGGCACCTAAAATTGCGATTGTGCCATTTTCTGGTGACCAGAGTCTTTATCCTGTGATTGAACAAGATTTAAATCGCTCAGGTCGTTTTACCAGCTCTTCAAAAAACTTAGCAGCAACAGCCAGTCTGAACAATGCCAATGGTGCAGCTTGGAAAGCGGCAGGCGTGCCGTATGTGGTGAATGGTGAAGTGAAAACCAATGCAGATGGTTCACTGGCCGTGCATTACCAACTCTATGATGTCGAAAAACAACAATACCTGTTAAACGAATTACTCACGGTTCCTGCATCTCGTACGCGATCTGCGGCACATATGATCAGTGATGCGATTTACCAAGCCATTACTGGAATTAAAGGTGATTTCAGCGGTCGTATTGCGTATGTACTGCGTAACCCTGCAACGCCAGAAAACCGCTATACCTTGCAAATTGCAGATACAGATGGTGAGCAACCAAAAACCATTTTAAGTTCACGCGATCCAATTTTATCGCCGGCTTGGACACCTGATGCGAAAAAAATCGCCTATGTGTCTTTTGAAACCAAACGCCCTGCCATTTATGTTCAGGACTTGGCCACTGGTCAACGTGAAAAGCTTGCAGGCTTCCGTGGTCTAAATGGCGCACCTAGTTTCTCACCTGATGGTAAAAGCATGTTGTTCACTGCGTCTATGCATGATAACCCAGAAATTTATCAAATGGATTTGACCACACGCCAACTGCAACGCATGACCAATAACTCTGCGATTGATACTGAAGCGCGTTATACCCCAGATGGTAAAGGCTTTATTTTTACCTCTGACCGTGGTGGCTCCGCGCAAATTTATAAGCACAATTTTAGTGACAACTCCACCAAACGCCTGACTTTCCGTGGGGCGTTCAATGCTCGTGGCTCTTTAAGTGCTGATGGTAAATATGTGGCACTGGTTCACCGCCCTGCAGGCAGTAACTACAAAGTTGCAATTCAAGAAATATCGACCGGTATTACCAATATTTTAACCCCGACCAGTTTAGATGAATCACCAAGCTTCTCACCGAATGGTCAAATGGTGGTGTATGCGACACGTGAAGCAAATCGTGGACTGTTGGCTATTATGTCAACTGACGGTCGCTTCCGCATGAATTTACCGAGTGAGCAAGGTGAAGTTCGTGAACCGGCTTGGGCACCAAAATAATTCAATTAAAATTCAAGGAGATTATTATGAATATCATTAAAAATTTGGCGTTGCCGCTGATTGCAGTTAGTCTGGTTATGACAGGTTGTGCAAGTCGTAAACCTGCAACGGACATCACCACGGGAAACACGACTCCGACGACGTCGACAACCGTAAATACATCTGGTCTAAGTGAAGATGCCGCGTTAAATGCGCAAAATTTGGTGGGTGCATCGTCTAAAGGCGTGACTGAAGCCAACAAAGCATTTTTAGCAAAACGTGTAGTTCATTTTGACTATGACAGTAGTGAATTGACCAATGAAGATTATCAAACCCTGCAAGCACATGCGCAGTTTTTATTGGCCAATGCGAACTCAAAGATTGCTTTGACCGGTCATACCGACGAACGTGGTACACGTGAATACAACATGGCACTAGGCGAACGTCGTGCCAAAGCTGTCCAAAGCTACCTGATTACCAATGGCGTAAACTCAGGTCAATTAGAAGCAGTTAGCTACGGTAAAGAGATGCCCATCAATGCTGGTCATACCGAAGCGGCTTGGAAAGAAAACCGCCGCGTAGAACTTAACTACGAAGCTGTTCCACCGCTGTTAAAATAATATGAATTAAAAACAAAAAAGCGCTCTAACATTAGAGCGCTTTTTGACTTTAAACTTCAGCTGGAACTGTTTAAGATGATTTGTATTTGAATCAGTCTAGCTCTGGTTTTGATTTTTTGTCTGTTTCTGGATCTGGTACGGGACTTTGCATCGACTCAATCATGTCATGTTTATTAAAATCTTTATACTCAGGCTTGGCTTCATATGCCTTCCATGCCTCCTTAGATTTTTCAGAACTAATATCTTTTAAATCAATACTTTCACTTGGCGTTGGAGTCGCATCGAACGTTAATGTGGTCATGATCGTCTTCCTTCTCTTTTCTATCCTCCACTCCAACATAGCATGTTCTAAAACTCTTACAAGTCTAAAATCGCTACAAATCTCACACTAAGCTTTCTATTTTCAGTCGAAGTCATCTAAAATAGGCACAGTATTTATTTTGCTATTTTTTAGCGCTTTCTTGGAGCTCATTTGTTATGTCTTACCGCACCCTTTCCCAATATTTAGAACAACAACAAGGGAATCTCACACCTGAGCTTTCAAATGTTATTGAAACGATTGCACAGACCTGTAAAGACATTGATGTACTGTTACAAAAAGGTGCTTTGGCTGGTGTTTTAGGCAGTGCTGGCAATGAAAATGTGCAAGGTGAAGCGCAGAAAAAACTCGATGTCATTTCAAATGACTATCTCATTGACGCTTTGAAAAATAATGCCAATGTGGGTGGTTTAGCATCTGAAGAATTAGACGATTTCACTCCCGCGCAAACAGAGGGTAAATATTTGGTTTTGTTTGATCCATTAGATGGCTCAAGTAATATCGACATTAACATGTGCGTAGGTACAATTTTCTCTATCTTGCCTGCAAAAAATGCGGTGACTCAAGCAGAAGATTTCATGCAAGCAGGTACTGCACAAGTGGCTGCAGGCTATGTGCTTTATGGTCCATCTTCAATGATGGCTTTAACAGTAGGTGCTGGTACAGACTTCTTTACCTTTGATCCAGTTTCTAAAGAATTTTTATTGACTACCGAAAATGTTCAAGTCGCTGCCGACACCCAAGAATATGCGATTAATTCATCAAACCAACGTCATTGGGAAGAGCCGATAAAACGCTATATTGGTGAATTACAAGACGGTAAAACTTCGGTACGCGAAAAAGACTTTAATATGCGCTGGGTTGCCTGTATGGTGGGTGACATTCACCGTATTCTTTGCCGTAGCGGTATTTTCTTATACCCATACGACACGAAAGACCCGAAAAAAGCAGGTCGTTTACGCTTAATGTATGAAGCGAATCCAATGAGTATGCTCATGGAGCAAGCGGGCGGCGCATCGACCACTGGTCGCGTCCGTATTCTAGACATCCAACCGACTGAATTACACCAACGTGTACCGGTTGTGATTGGTTCAAAAAACGAAGTTGACCTTGTTACTCGTTACCACAATTAATTTTTATACTGGGAGTCCAATCATTTCATTGGACTTCCACGGACAGTTTTGACATGGCCATTATTTTTCTAGAATCAAAAGACAATCCTAAAATCAAACACTTACGTGGTTTAATTGAACAAAGTTCATATCGCAAAAAGCAAGGTCAAACTGTACTTGAAGGCACACACTTAAGCTTAGCTTGGTTAGAGCAAAATCGTACCCTCAATTCGATTTTCACCACTGAACATGCAATGGAACATCCAGATTTTGACAAAATTGCCCAGCTTTATACGGGTTCTGTATTTGTCTTAAGCGAATCTTTATATAAAGATTTAAGCACATTGGGTACCACTTTAGCGTGTATCGCAGTGGTGGATATTCCTTCTTCCACGCAGTCATTAGATTTCTCTAAAGACACGCTTATTCTTGAAAATATTCAAGATCCGGGCAACGTGGGTACTTTGCTTCGTTCTGCTGCCGCAGCGGGTATTAAGCAAATTGTATCTACCAAAGGTTCTGCATCGCTTTGGTCGCCACGCGTATTACGTGCAGGCATGGGTGCACACTTTTCATTAAATACTTATGAAAATGTGTCTGTTGAAGACCTACTGACCAAATTCAGTATTCCGGTTTATGTGACCAGCTCACATGAGCCTGCAAGCCTTTACTCTAAAGACTTGACGCAGCCGTGTGCTTGGATTTTGGGCAATGAAGGTTCAGGTGCTTCTGAGTACGCACTGGCTAACGCTGCTGCAATCACTATTCCTCAGCCTGGTGGTCAGGAGTCGCTCAATGTCGCAGCAGCGGGTTCAATCTGCTTCTTCGAGATGGTTCGTCAACGCATTTAATTCGTTAAAGAACCGTAACGATTCTGCTCAAAAATATAAAAACCGTTTAAACTGCTAAAAATAGTTGCTTAAATTGTCAACCTATCATTATCTTTTAACGTTATATAAGTAACGATTAAAAATAATGGTGGGTACCCCAATGACGGGATTTTCCATCTCTATGGATTTAGCACCGAAACATCCACAGTCTGAAGACGCCAGTGTTCTATTGAGCACAGCTGAACAACGCCTGAAATTTTTCATGCAGGATGTCACGGGTCGTGCTTTAGTCATGATGGAAGGTGCAACACAAGGTCATAATGGGATTGCCATGGATTTGGTGCAAGAAGCCTTTATTTCCTTACATAAATCCTATGCAGCAAAGTCTACTGCAGAATGGTATCCACTGTTTTACACTATTTTAAATAACAAATTACAAGATTGGCGCAGAAAAGAAGCGCGCCGCCCCTTTCCGCTGTCTTTATTTAAAAAAGTAGATCTCGATTCCGATGACGAAGATGTCGTGGATGACAGTACACCTAACCCTTTACAGTTTTTGTCGCAAGAATTAGCCGTTGAAGAAATTCAATCCGCCATTGCCAAACTTCCTGTTCGTCAGCAACAAGCGTTTATGCTACGCGCTTGGGAAGGTTTTGATACGCATACGACAGCTGAAATTATGGACTGCTCGGAAGGTAGCGTTAAAACGCATTACCATAGAGCCATTCAAGGTTTAAGACTTTCGCTTTCTCACTTAAATCCACATATAGGGGGATCATCTGATGAAGAACGATGACTTCGCTAAACAAGTGACTTCCAAGCTTGATCAACTTGCTCGCCATCATCGCAATAAAACAGTGGTGATGGAGCATGTACTTGAAAACATTCAAGAGAAATCACTTTTATCCAGTTTTATGAATTGGAAAACCACAGGCTTTGCACTGGCAGCAGCCATTACAGGTTTTGTGATTTTACCCAACGCCGTTGACTTGACTGAGCAGCCCAACAATCAACAAGTGATTGTCAGCCCTAAACTCTCTCCACAAATGATGGAAGATTTAGATATGCTTTCAGTTTTTGGTGAGGAAAAATTAGCCCATGGCAGCTAAACGTCTTGCTTTGGCATTTTGTGCCCTGAGTCTTCTGCAAACCAGTTTTGCAGGATACGAACGTTTTTGGATTTTTTCTAAAGACGCCAACACACAAGTGAATGAAACTTGGGATGCATTGTCTGAAACTGAACAACAGGCGCTGATTAAACGCTATCAAAATTTAAAAGAAATCCCCACAGAGCAAACAGTGGCACTCCAACAGCGTATGGATTGGTTTACACAACTGCCTGAACCTGAAAAGCTTAAAATGCGTGAAGCTTGGCAACAAATGAGTACTACAGAACGCAATGACCTTCGTAAAAAAATGCTCAATGCCCGTACAGATGCACAGCGTAAAGAGATTCGGGAAACCTATTTAAACAAATATGTTGCTGAAACCGTCGTCCATAACGAATAACAAAAACAGGCTAAGGCAAAACTCCAAATTAAAATTAAAGCCCAGTCCTTGTACTGGGCTTTTTTTGTTTAATTCATCCATTTACGTGATATCGGCTGATCATTTCCTTCATAAGCACTATTTACTTAAAGATAATCACCTTCACGCTCAGGCTGATAAATAATTTTTTCAATTTTGACTTTCATTAACTGACCGTCTGGTTGTGGCCATTCAATTTGCTGACCTTCTGCCAAACCTAAAATGGCAGTGCCAATCGGTGCAATCACGTTGACTTGCCCCGCTTCGCCTTTGAAGTCATGCGGATAGACCAATGTGATTTCTGTAGACTCGGTTGAAGGTGCAATGGTGATTTTGACACGGGCATTCATGGTGACCACGTTAGCTGGTATATCTTGGGGTAAAACCACATCCGCCCGTGCAAGTTCATCTTCCAAGTGTTTCATAGTGGGCGATAATTTCATTTGATGATCAAGCATGGTTTCTAAACGATTGAGATCTTGTTCAGAAATAATAATTTGTGGTTTGTTCATATTGTTAAATCCATTTTTAAGAATACTGATCAAGCGAATGTTGCAAGATTAAATATTTTTCTCATTATTCAGTTATATCAGAAAAATATGGTAGGCATCATCCACTTTTCCAAATGCAATAAAAAAAGCCCCCTTGAGGGGGCCCTTTCTCAAATCAAAACCTAGTTTGCATACACTGGGTATTTCGCACAAACCGTTTCAACCTTCGCTTTAACTGCATTAATGACAGCTTCATCGCCTTTCGCATCAAGGATGTCAGCGATCCAACCTGCCAAATCACGCACTTCAGCTTCACCAAAACCACGTGTTGTCACTGCAGGTGTACCAATACGGATACCTGAAGTCACAAATGGAGAACGTGGATCGTTTGGTACAGAGTTTTTGTTCACAGTAATGTGAGCAGCACCCAACCAAGCATCTGCTTCTTTACCTGTAATGTCTTGTTTAATCAAAGACAAGAGGAATAAATGGTTTTTCGTACCACCAGAAACAACGTCATAACCACGTGCAATGAGTACTTCAGCCATTGCTTGAGCATTAATAACCACTTGTTTTTGATATTCTTTGTATTCAGGCGCCATCGCTTCTTTAAAGCAAATGGCTTTCGCCGCCACTGCGTGAACAAGTGGACCACCTTGGTTGCCTGGGAATACTGCAGATTGAAGTTTTTTCTCAATCTCTTCGTTTGCTTTGGCAAGGATCAAACCTGAACGTGGACCACGAAGTGTTTTATGTGTCGTTGTTGTTGTTACGTCAGCAATTTGAACTGGGCTTGGGTAAACACCCGCAGCCACTAGACCAGCAACGTGAGCCATATCTACAAATAGGTAAGCGCCAACTTTGTCCGCGATTTCACGGAAACGCTGCCAATCAACGATTTGGCTATACGCAGAGAAACCAGCAACGATCATACGTGGCTTGTGTTCTACAGCTAAACGTTCAACTTCTTCGTAATCGATTTCACCTGTTTCAGGGTTCAAACCGTATTGAATAGCATTGTAAGTTTTACCAGAGAAGCTTACTTTCGCACCGTGAGTCAAGTGACCACCATGCGCAAGACTCATCCCCAAAACGGTATCGCCTGGGTTAAGTAAAGCCAAGTACACTGCTGCGTTTGCTTGTGAGCCTGCATGGGGCTGCACGTTCGCATAATCAGCACCAAAAAGCGCTTTAGCACGGTCAATCGCCAATTGTTCGATGATATCGACGTATTCACAGCCGCCGTAGTAGCGTTTACCTGGATAGCCTTCCGCATATTTGTTTGTAAGTTTTGAACCCTGCGCTTCCATAACTGCTGGAGAGCAATAGTTTTCAGAGGCAATCAGTTCGATGTGCGCTTCTTGGCGAGCATCTTCCTTTGTGATTGCTTGCGCGATTTCTGGATCAAATTCAGCAATTAAGATATTGGCAAACATTAGCGAGGTCCTATTAAATTAGGGCTTTTAAGCCGTGCTAAGATTGGCGCGTATTGTAGCACGAAGTTTTGAATTTTCGAGAATGAACTTCATTCAGTTTGAAATAAATATCATTCACTATGCTTGATTTTCAGAAAATTTAGTCAAAACAAGTCTTTGAATTAACATCAATGATTAATTAAATAGCCTTATGTTTTAAAATTCAATCACGCTCCAGCGTTGCGCTTTTATCGCAACAAACTTATGTTAAGTCATGCTGTTTAGTGAACATACGCTGAGCAAATGAATAGAAAATCAATATAGGCAGTTTTCTGATGTGGATTATTGGCTTCGCTTTGGAAATAGTCTTAAAGCGGAAATATACCCAAAGCCAAATTACTCCTCATCTCGCAGGCTTCAATCCTGCTAATTCATCAATCGAGATAGAAATTCAAAGCCCGACATATATCAGATCATGGTCGCATCGCTAAACTGAGTATCCTGAGTCGCCATTGAAATGTATTTTTGAGACTGTTCAAACACACCCTAGCGATCTTGTTATTTGCATTCAAGATGATCGATTTATTGTCTTAGATCAAGATCGCCTGCCCTGCACGAGTTTTGAATATTGCGACGGCGTAAAACCTATAAAGTTAGTCGATCAAAAGCAGAAGTTGGGTTTTATGTCTATATAGCTTCATATTTGTATATTTTTCTTTGAATACGCCTGCGCTTCTTTATACGTTTACTGCTAGACATACTTATAGCTTATTAAAGTATCTATCTCCCGCAATGAGCTGAAAAGTGCTTATATAAAGATCAGAAGCACCTTTGAACTGTATTATTCTCTTCATTTCGCGTATAAACCTGTGCCAATCCAGACGAAAATGTTAAATTTAAAAAAACACGCCTTAAATTTGGAATCTCCCATGCAAGCCATTATTCTGGATACTGAAACACATACGCTCAATGGTTTACCCATTGAGATTGCTTACGCACCCGTTGAGATTCACGCTGGAAAACTCAGTTTAGATCGTGAGCAAATGTTTGATCAGTTGTATAGCGTTGGGGATGAAAAAATCTCTTTTGCTGCAATGGCGGTGCACCATATTTTAGAATCAGATTTGGTGGGTCAGCCAGATTTTAGTACCTTTCGCTTGCCGTCTGAAACGGTTTATATGATTGGTCATAATATTGATTATGACATTCGTGCTATTCAAACCTGCGGTGTCGACACCCAACATATTAAAGCCATTTGCACATTGGCATTGGCACGATTGGTCTGGCCGGATGCCGAAGCACATAACATTTCTGCACTGATTTATATGATCAGTAAAGGTAGTGATAAAGCTCGCGAAATGCTGAAAGGTGCACACCGTGCAGATGCGGATATCATTTTAACTGCCAACATTTTGATGCATATCATTTACAAGCTCAATATTCAAAGCATTGAAGAGCTTTATACCGCATCAGAAGATGCGCGTATTCCACGGACGATCAATTTTGGGAAACACCGTGGTACTGCGATCGTAGATTTACCAAGTGACTATGTACAGTGGCTGATGCGCCAAGAAGATTTAGACACTTACCTGAGAAAAGCATTAGAAAATAAGGCAATGATGTCCTCTTAAATCAATGTTCTGTGTATTTTTGAATACTTGTGAAATTTTAACGCAGCATATTTATTCAACCACTAATAAATTGTTGAGCTGATTTACGGGTTCATATCGCCTAGATGGTAGATCCATGACCTATCTAGGCAAGATTCAATCAACATCGGTGAAGATACAAAAAATAAAACTTGGTTATACTTTTATGCACTATTGTGTATAACCTAACATATTCAATTCATGCTTAAATGATTTGATCTTAATTCTAAAAATTCCAATAAACGGATAAAAATATGACCAAATATGTTGCTAAAACCAATAATCGAACCGCTATATTTCTAACCAATGTTCATGCGACTTTTGAAGCAAGCATTCACGCTTTAAGCTCAATTGAATATACGCGAAAACTTGCGATTAAAAATGATCCCATCTCAAACCTTCATGTGTTGGTTGAAGACACCAAGAATCTGAAGAATTTTATTCGTATTGAAAAAGAGGACATTGCTTTGGCCAATAAAGATCGCCAAGCCCTTTATCATTTGGTGGCGACTGTACTCGATACACTTAAAACCTAATAATCTGTTGTATAAATGACAAAATCTCAGCATTAAAAAAGCTCGCATCGCTGCGAGCTTTTTGTTGGATGGCTAGTGCTGGTTTCTTGTTTGAAATCAATTTCAAACGCAACAAGCTGTCATTGATCCGTCCAACGTCAAAGTAGCGTCTTTATTTGTTGAGCTACTGTATTTTCAATATAAGTTAATAGTTTTCATTTGGCAATGTCTGGTACATTTTCAGACATATGTAATGAAGAAATGAAATTGATGACTCAAAAAAAGTAGAATAAAATATGTACTTTGCAAAATCGGTCTTTCTTTGCTTAAAAATATGGTTTGCTTAGAGTACATACCAATAAGAACACAAGCAACTGTATTTTATAACTTTATTTAACCACGTTTTAAAATATAATCTAAAAATACGATCATTTTCCTTATTAGGAACTTGAATTCGAGATTTTAATCTATCCATTAATTTTATTATCTACTCATAAACCATAAAGCAAAAATTAAAACATTTAAAAAATTTCATCTTGATAAATTCTAAGATTTATAGCTGCAATCTTATTTTGGGATACAATGATAAAAAATTAATTTGTTCAAGATCATGCCTAAAGTATATTCAGTGGATTTACGTGAAAAAGTCATGCAGTTTTATGAAGAAAATAATCACAAATCATATACATGTAAAACCTTTAAAATATCTAGAACCACTTTGGATGATTGGATTCTTCTTCAAAACACCACTGGAGAATTGAAACAGCCTAAAATCAATGCAGGTCGACCCACTAAAATCAAGGATATGGATGCTTTCAAACACTTTATTGAAACTACTGAATTTTCTCAAGTGAAAGATCTCATCCCTTTATTTGAACAAAAGTTTGGGTATCCAATCCTTTACTCAACCCTGTTAAAAGCCATTCATAGACTTGGTTGGACACGTAAAAAAAGAGTTTTCTCTATAAGCAAGCCGACAAAATAACAAGGGCTGTATTCAACTGGTTTCTTCCGCAATGGAAAGAGGCGTTTGGGGAAGATCAGATTCTTTATATTGATGAGTCTGGGATAAACACCACAGATACAGCGCAATATGGTTGGTCTAAACTAGGCAGTCGTTGCGCTGCTTTAAAATTGGGTGGTCATGGTAAAAGATTAAGTATCATCAGTGCTGTGAGGTCTAATTCAGCGTATCAGTTCCTTTACCCTTTGATTTTTCAAGGTTCATGCGATCGAGCAATGTTCACGGGATGGTTGAGATATCTACTTGAAAATTTAACCAAAGATAATCAAGATAAGACCAAAAGACATCTGCTGATTCTAGATAACGCTTCGATTCATAAGAACGGAGATATCAAAAAACTAGCCAAAGACTTTAACTGTAGAATCATGTACTTGCCTGCTTACAGTCCAGATTTAAATCCAATTGAAAAAGCATGGTCAGTGCTAAAATCCAAAGTTAAAAGTATCGCTGTCCGTTTTGACAAAAACATAGAAGAAGCGCTCGATTTAGGCTTGAAGGCAATGTAGCTTAAAATTTAAATCCAGCTATAATATTATTCCCATTAGAAATAATCCCTTCACTCATTTTTTTCAGCTACCCGTGCAAACAATTTGTTTCCATTGAAAAATGCTTGTGACAAAAAGAGTCCATACTGGTTAGGCTTTACAGTCGTTCTTAATCACTCTTTAAGTAGAAGTCTTATAATCTAATATCTATAATTCAGTATCTATAATCCAGCACCTATACCCATCTGAACGCCATTTTATAAAAAAGTTTCACGCTGATAACCATTAGACTACGTATCTTCATAAGTCACATTTACATGTACAATTTGCAGTGGATGCGCTAGCCCTAGTCTTTCACAAATGATGTTTTAATAAGACTCTCTGAATAGTGATAAATCCTATCAAAATGATGTTGGTAAAGCTCGCTGTTGCCTATGTATTGATTTATCGATTCAAGCGATATGCAAAATCTACTCAAATTAAATCCATACAATTACATGAATAAAAAACCCGCAATATGTGCGGGATTTTTTTATTTATCTTTATCTATGGAATGGGGTGTAGTGGTTTTATCCTGCTGATTCGTATCTGTATCTCGTTGGCAAGCAGTTAGCCCAACCATGACGACCAAGCCCACTATTGTCAAAAACTTCATAGTATCCATCCGTTATGGTGAGCATTAAAGCTATCAAATTATTGACGCAGCAGTGTTGTAGTTGTGAAAATTAAAGAAAATCTGATCACAGTGAATCAATTAGCTTTACGTATGCCTCATGACTTAACGAAATAATGTTTGATCCTTATTATGCAATTTGGATCTATTTAAGCAGAACATCACATGATTGAATTTAAAAAAATTGGATTGGTGAGTGAATGGCTCAAGAATTTGAAAACCGCAGTAGGTAGACTTGCAAAATACGGAATTTTTTTGTGATGAAATTATAGATTAGGCCAAATTTTGAATAAATGATTGTTTTTATGATGATTAATGGTGCGCTCAGCGGGACTCGAACCCACGCCACAGGCTTCGGAGACCTGTACTCTATCCAGTTGAGCTATGAGCGCATACTTTGAATTGCGCACATCATAACAAAAAATGGGATAAGGTAAAGCAACTATCGAAATCTCTTGCTTTTAATGCTTATCCTTTATACAACATTCCAAAATTGCAACACATAATTCTGAGGGTATAACTTGGTTTATTGAGGTAGATCGCTCACAATACTCACACTATTGATAAACTGAGAACTCTATGACTGAAGCATTGACGTTAAGGGAACTATCTAAAACATATCGAAATGGTTTTCAAGCGCTTAAAGGAATCGATTTAAGTGTGCCTGAAGGTGAGTTTTATGCGTTATTAGGACCTAATGGTGCAGGTAAATCTACAACGATCAGTATTATCAGTTCACTCACAAAAAAGACATCAGGTTCAGTTGAAATTTTTGGACATAATCTGGACACCCACCCTTCGCTTGCTAAACAGTGTTTAGGTGTGGTTCCCCAAGAATTTAACTTTGGTCATTTTGAAAAAACTTTTGATATTTTGGTCACCCAAGCGGGTTATTACGGCATTCCCCAAAAGCTGGCTGAAGAACGTGCAGAAGAGTATTTAGAAAAATTGGGTTTATGGGATAAACGCGGTGTTCAAGCACGTATGCTGTCAGGCGGTATGAAACGCCGTTTAATGATTGCACGTGCCATGATGCATCGACCAAAGCTTCTCATTTTAGATGAACCGACAGCAGGCGTAGATATCGAGTTGCGCCGCTCCATGTGGGAATTTCTCACTGAAATGAACAATAACGGCACATCTATTATTTTGACCACGCATTATTTAGAAGAAGCTGAAATGCTGTGCCGCCGCATTGCGATTATTGACCGTGGTGTGATTAAAGAAGACACCACCATGAAGTCCTTCCTGAATCAGCTCAATGAAGAGTCTTTTATTTTAGACTTAGCCAATCCTATTCAACCCATTGAACTGGATATTATTGGGGTGAAATTTAAACTCATTGACGCTGTAACTTTAGAAGTCACTTTAGATAAAGCCCTCAGTCTCAATGATCTATTCCAGCTCTTAGAAGCGCAAGGCATTACTGTCCTTAGTATGCGTAACAAATCAAATCGTCTTGAAGAACTATTTGTGAAAATGGTTGAAAAAAATCTTGAGGAAGCAGTGCAATGAATTTCACCCAATTGAGAGTTGCCCTGTTTACCTTAGTGCGTAAAGAAATTCGCCGATTTATGCGTATTTGGCCACAAACCTTACTTCCACCTGCCATCACCATGAGTTTGTACTTTGTTATTTTTGGCAATTTGGTCGGTTCACGCATTGGTGAAATGGGCGGATTTAGCTATATGCAATTTATTGTGCCTGGCTTAATCATGATGGCCATTATTACCAACAGCTATTCCAACGTCTCTTCAAGTTTTTTTAGTGCTAAATTTCAAAAAAGCATTGAGGAGCTGATTATGAGTCCCGTTCCGCTGCATTTAATCTTGTGGGGCTATGTGATTGGTGGTGTCTGCCGTGGTGTTCTGGTGGGTTTGATTGTCACCCTAATGAGCTTCTTCTTCACCGATCTTGCCATTCATAATATTTTTGTGACGATCTATACAGTTGTGATTACAGCGCTGCTATTCTCTCTGGGCGGTTTAATCAATGCCGTTTATGCCAAATCATTCGATGATATTTCAATTATTCCGACCTTTGTACTGACACCACTCACCTATTTGGGCGGTGTGTTTTATGCGATTAGTGCCTTAAGCCCGTTTTGGCAAAATTTATCTCTGATTAATCCGATCGTGTATATGGTCAATGCGTTCCGATATGGCATTTTGGGTCATAGCGACGTCAATGTTTCAATCTCTTTAATTTTTATTACGTTGTGCTGTGGTGCTTTATACGCCATTGCATATTATTTACTTTCTCGTGGTTCAGGAATGCGTGAGTAATGAGTGTAGAACAATCTTTATTAGGCAAAGACACCAATTATCCTACAGAATATCAACCTGATATTCTGTTCCCTATTTCGCGTGCGTCTGCGCGTGAAAATTATGCGCATCTTAAGGGAATTCAACAGGGCAAAGATTGGTGGCATGTTTTTGAAATTTCGTGGTTAAACCTCAAAGGGATTCCACAAGTGGCCATTGGGCGTATTGCACTACCTGCAACCTCTCCCAACTTAATTGAGTCGAAATCACTCAAGCTATACTTTAATAGCATGAACTTCACTCAATTTGAGTCAAAACAAGCCTTTATAGCCACTGTTGAAAAAGACTTATCCAAAGCCGCTGAAGCCGAAGTTAAACTGCAGCTTTTAGATGCAGATGATCTTCAGGTGAGTCAACCGCAAGGACTGTGCATTGATGATTTAGAGCCAGAGCGTTTGGAAAATCATCCCGATGCATCTCTACTCGCACTTGATACAAGCAGTGATGATGTTGAAATTGAGCTGTATTCGCACTTATTACGCAGCAATTGCCCAGTTACCGGTCAACCCGATTGGGGGACGGTATTTATACGATATAAAGGCAAAAAACCTTGTTATCGTTCTATTTTAGCTTATATTATTTCTTACCGTCAGCATAACGGCTTCCATGAACAATGCGTCGAGCAAATGTATGCCGACCTTTGGGAAACGTTCAAACCAGAAAAGCTGATGGTATATGCGACTTATACACGGCGTGGCGGTTTAGACATTAACCCTTGTCGTGTATCGGACTTTGCATGGATGCCAAGCCCAATTCGATTGGCGCGACAATAAAATGAATAAATATTGAGGTTTTAACGATGTCCTATTTTGGTTTTGTTCCATCTGCTGAGCTACTGAAAAGCATTCAGACTGGAATTGAGAAAAAAAATTCCAACGAACCACTGTATCCTTTACGTGATCAAACAGCACTCATGATTAATGATGAGATTATTAATGCCATTTTAGTTGAACTCGTTCGCCGTTTCCCCGTAAGCGAAAAACGTGTGACTGCTGAAAAATTAGCAGGCTATATCAAATCAACAGTCGCTGTATTATTGAAACAATTGTTGGGTAAATCGTCGAATGATGTGGTGAAACAATCCATCGAATTTTCTGAACAAAGTTTATTTAAAGATCCACAAGGTCAATATCGTGTAGGGGCTTCATTAAAACCTGAACTTGTCACCAATCTTAAAAATAGTTTTGCTGAAATTAAGTCAGGCAATGACATTAATCGTGCCGTGCTTTCAGAGCAGTATAAGCAGTTTGCCGAAGCAGCCGTACGTCATTTTATGAATGATTTTAACAAGACTTTAGATTTAGGCATGATTAAACGTAAAGCCTCAGATTTAGGTTCTTCAGCCGTAATCAAAGCGACTCATATTGCCATTGATAAGCTCATTCCAAACTTGAGCAAAGAAGAACTTTTAGCTTTGGCCGAATACCACGACACACTGTTTATTCAATCTTGAAAAATCACTTCAGAAAACCCAGCTTCTGCTGGGTTTTTCTATTTAAGCTCAGACATGGCGTGGTTTAAACAATGAGATAATGTTAGCATCACGGCTCATAAGACGATATTCACCAAAACATTTATAAATCCCACATATGCCTTCAAATCCGCAATACAAATTTCTACGTCATGCCCCTCGTGATGGCTTAAGCACAGCCGACAAACCTTCTCGTTGGCATCGTCTTCATATTGATCCGTGGTTATGCATGTTGCTGGTTTTAAATGCACTGCTAGGGCTCACAGCTTTATATAGTGCATCGGCGCAAGATGTGATGATGGTTTCCAAGCAAACCATGAGTTTCGGTATTGGTTTCGTGGTAATGATTAGTCTCGCGCAAATTTCCCCAAAAGTTTATCAAACCTTCGCTCCTTACTTTTATATATTCGGTATTTTATCCTTACTTGCCGTCATTGCATTTGGTGAAGTTCGTTTAGGTGCGCAACGTTGGATTGATATTCCAGGTTTTGGGAGCGTACAACCCAGTGAATTTATGAAAATAGGCATGCCCTTAATGATTGCATGGTTTTTATCCCGCAATCCTCTTCCGCCAAGTTTCAAAAATGTAATTATTTCGCTGGTTTTGATTGGCTTACCCTTCTTATTAATTGCAGAACAACCTGATTTAGGCACATCTTTACTTATTCTTGCCAGTGGCTTGTTTGTCCTCTTTCTAAGTGGTCTAACTTGGAAAATGATTTTAGCTGCGGTAGCAGCTGCTGGGATCATTGTTCCAGTTGCTTGGGAATTTTTATTACACAATTATCAAAGACAACGTGTGCTCACTTTATTTAATCCAGAAGCAGATTCTTTAGGGACAGGTTGGAATATTATTCAATCGAAAACAGCCATTGGTTCTGGCGGTTTTATAGGAAAAGGTTTTCTAGAAGGCACGCAAACACATTTACATTTTTTACCTGAAGGTCATACTGATTTTATTATTGCCGCATATTCAGAAGAATTTGGCTTAATGGGCGTAGCTTTTCTATTTGCGCTTTATTTCCTGATCATTATGAGAATTTTATCTATTTCTCTAAATTGCTTTCATAATTATGGTCGTCTGGTTGCAGGCAGCCTAGCGTTATCATTTTTTGTTTATGTATTTGTAAATGCAGGCATGGTCAGTGGTATTTTACCTGTAGTCGGTGTGCCATTACCATTTATGAGCTATGGCGGTACAGCAATTATTACATTAATGGCCACTTTTGGCATCGTGATGTCTATTCATACTCATCGATAATAATTTTCGGAAAATTTTTGATATGTTAAATACTCTTATATCTCACAAATTTAGGCGTTTATCTCTGGTTTTGGCGACATTTACCGTCACCAGTTTTTGTCAAGCAAATGATTTTTATAGTCACCCGAGCTACAACAATTTTAAAAATAAGACCATGCAAACGTATGGCTTAAGTGCTGAGCAAGTCGATTGGGCAATGAATGGTTCAAAGAACCTCCCAAACATTATCAACATTATGAATCGTCCAGGTGAAAGTAAGCCTTGGTATGACTATAAAACCAATTTCTTGGCAGAAGGTACAATTCAGCGCGGCGTGCGATTTAAAAATCAATATGCAGATACATTAAATCGTGCTGAACAACAGTTTGGCGTTCCACAAGCCATTATCTTGGGTATTTTGGGTGTGGAAACGGGCTTTGGTGCAAATAAAGGTAATTTTGTCACTCGTGATGCGTTAGCCACACTGGGTTTTGGCTATGAGCGTCGTGCGCAATATTTTCAAGATGAGCTCAGCGCATTAATCGCATGGTCATATAAAGATGGTATCCCCACCAATTCAGTCGTGGGATCATATGCAGGCGCAGTGGGTTATCCGCAATTTATGCCGAGCAATATTCCAAAATTTGGCGTCGACTACGATGGCAATGGTCATATTGACCTGAGAAATTCTGCGGTTGATGCGATTGGTTCAATTGCAAACTATCTTGCACAACATGGTTGGCAACGCAACCAACCGATTGCATTTTCAGCACGATATAGTGGTCAAAATCCAGATTCAATTATCGCCAAAGACTTAACTCAACCGACGCCCTTTGGCGCGATTCGAAGCCAAGGCGTTAGTCCTATGAATCCTATCGTTAAAATTGACGATTTAGACATGGTGAATGTCATTCAACTACAGGAAAACTATGGCTCGATTTATTACATTACTTATCCAAATTTCCAAGTGATTACCACCTATAACAAAAGCCGAATGTATGCCACTGCACTTTGGCTTTTGGGCACAGAAATCGCCAGTCGCTAAGACTGGTTTTCCAACCAAAATAATAAGTCAAGATTTTTTTAACCTCAAATGATCAATATATCAGCATTTATCATAAATTGTTACAATTTTGATTATTTAACAATCAATTATTGTGATAATTTGTGGTTTTTGTAACTGAACTTCAAATAGTACTAGACACTTTTGTATCACCATGAATATTATCTCCTACCGTTAAATGCAGTTGCACAAGTGAATTACAGACCTCGAAGGTTAATTTTCAGCAACTTAGAAAGTTATATATTGAGGTTATCAGGAGTTAAACGATGCACGCTTCACTTAAATTATTATCCGTTTTAACCATAGGTCTGAGTTTAACTCAAGCCCATGCAGAACTTGTTCAGTCATCATATTTAAATAATGATGCAGAAAATTCGAGTTTGGCGTCGCGTGTCATCAGTAAAGATGCAACTAGCTTCAACGCTCACTTTTCAAATTTAAACAGTTTAGCAATTACTGAACGTTCAGGTGACAAAATTCGCCGTGAAACGATTGCTGCAAAAATACAAGTTCCTGTAGAAGAACCTTCAGTCATTGATAAATTAAACAATGTTGCTTCAAACACTGTTCGTCGTTTCAGCCAAACTGGCGTAGCTTCTTGGTATGGTCGTCAATTCCACGGTCGCAAAACTGCAAGCGGCGAAACTTTTGATATGAATGCATTGACTGCTGCACATCGTAGCCTTCCACTGAACTGCTTTATCCGTGTGACCAACAAAACTAATGGTAAAAGTGTTGTGGTGAAAGTCAACGATCGTGGTCCATTCCATGGCAATCGCGTGGTTGATTTATCTTATGGTGCTGCGAAAAGCTTAGGTATTACCAATGCGGGCACAGCGCGTGTCAGTATTGAACGAGTTGACGGACCAAACTCTTAATCGTTGTGCAACCATATTTAACGTAAAAGCCGCTTTATCAAGCGGCTTTTTATATGCCTAATCTTTTATCTCAGTTTATCTTTGTTTTATTTCTACTTTGGTCAACATAATACTCATCCAATAGCTTTGACCTCCGCTCTAATGTCGTTTATATTCTCTACTATAAATCAAAAAAATGACACAGGATGTTCTCATGAAAACAATTTCCGAATGGCTCGATGAATATAGTGAAAGCCATCAAAATGCCACCAACAAATCCATTCATTGGGTCTGTGTTCCTGCCATCCTTTTTGCCCTAGTTGGCATACTGGCGCATTTCAGCGCACTTCTGACTGCATTACTTCTGGTTTTAAGTTTGGTTTTTTACGCACGACTCGATTTAGTGTTGGCCGTGGCAATGTCGGCACTGGTTCTGATCATGGCATGGCTGATCTGGATTTTACCTGTAGGTGTAGGCTTCTATATTGGGCTATTTATCGTGGCTTGGATTGGTCAGTTTTACGGACATAAGGTCGAAGGCAAAAAGCCTTCATTCTTTAAAGACCTTCAGTTCCTCCTGATTGGCCCGCTATGGTGTATGGATGCCTATTTAGCTAAGGTGGTACCAAAATGGAGACGACGTCAAAATGGCGCGATTCTGAGCCAATAATGCATTATTCCATATTTCAATAAAAATAAGACCTATTCATAGGTCTTATTTTTATGTTTTAACCAGCCATCAACATGATTTTTTTGCGGGTCATGATGTGTCCAATGAATCACCCCACCCTGTGCGCTATATTCATATTCACCAAAAAATTCCACTTGATCACCTTTTTGTAAAACTTCAATGCGTGGTGCAAGATCAATATTATGTGCAACCAGTACGGTCTGCCCAGTGTTTAATTCGAGTATAAACTTTTGGTGTGGTGAGCCTTCATTGTCATCTCTTAAAACGGCTTTAACTGTTCCCGCTGCATGCACTTGAATATTGCTTTGCTTCTGCTGAAATGCCTGTTCAATTATTTTTACACCCGCATGAGTATTTTGGCTCAATGTGGTGTGCTGCTCAGGACGTTGCGCTGTGTTTGAATCTATATGTTGTGAATTTTCTGTCGTGTTCGCATGGTGATCCGTCAAGTCCCAGCCAAAAATTGCAGCCAGTACAACAAGGACGATTCCTAAAATACCCATATTGGCTTTCTTAGCCATATATTCACCCTATGGTTGTTTTCTTATTCCAAGTGTAAAAAAAGCCCCAATTGGGGCTTTTTTTACTGCACATAATTAAAAATTATTGTGCAGCAGCTTGAGCAGCAGCAACTTCTTCAGCGAAGCTCATTTCTGCTTTCTTCTCAATGCCTTCACCCACTTCGAAGCGAACGAATTCAACAATCGTTGTTGCAGTCGTTTTCAAGATTTCTTCAACTTTCTTGTCGTTGTCAATCACGTACATTTGACGTGTAAGAACAACTTCGTTCAAGTATTTCTCAACAGAACCAGACACCATTTTTTCAACGATGTTCGCTGGTTTGCCAGATTCTAAAGCTTTCGCTTCAGCAATTTCTTTCTCTTTAGCAACAAGATCAGCTGGAACTTGTTCAGCAGAAACAGCCACTGGGTTGAATGCAGCAACGTGCATTGCAACACCTTTACCCGTTGCAGCATCACCTGCGTAAGAAACCACAACACCAATTTTCAAACCGTGTTTGTAAACAGCAAGGTTATCGCCAGTTACAATTTTAGCACGACGAACTTGGATGTTTTCACCGATTTTTTGAACAAGAGCAATACGCGCTTCTTCAACAGTTGAACCATCTTCAAGTTTAAGTTCTGCAATTTTAGCAGCATCAGTTTCGTTTGCAGCAAGTGCAGCAGCAGCAACTTTGTTTGAGAAACCAGCAAAGTTTTCGTCTTTAGCAACGAAGTCAGTTTGACAGTTTACTTCTAAAAGAATTGCAGCGTTGCCTTCTTGAACAATTGTGATCGCGCCATCAGCAGCAATGTTACCTGCTTTTTTAGCAGCTTTTGCTTGACCAGATTTACGAAGGTTGTCAATTGCAACTTCAACATCACCATTTGATTCTGTTAATGCTTTTTTGCATTCCATCATCGCAAGACCAGTACGGTCGCGTAATTCTTTTACCATGCTTGCAGTAACTACAGTCATGTCGTTCTCCTAAATTCGGTAGATAAATGTATCTTTTCAAAAAAAACGGCCCAAATTAATCCATCTGGGCCGTTTTGCTTAGTTGATGCCTAATAAGCCACGATTACGTGTCGCAAAGATGACAAACGTGCATCAAGAAGCATTAAGCCTCAGGAGCTTCTTTAACTTCTTCAGCTTTAGCTTGAGCATTTGCTTGAGTTTGAGCATATTCTTTACCAGCAAGAATCGCATCAGCCATAGCAGAAGCATAAAGTGTTACAGCACGAATCGCATCATCGTTACCAGGAATAACGAAATCTACGTTATCTGGGTTCGAGTTTGTATCAACGATACCGATTACAGGAATACCAAGGTTCTTCGCTTCTTTGATCGCAATCGCTTCATGATCAACGTCGATGATGAACAATGCGTCAGGTAAACCGCCCATGTTCTTCACGCCGCCTAAAGAGCGTTCAAGTTTATCCATCTCACGCGTACGCTCTAAAGCTTCACGTTTAGTCAGCTTAAGGAAAGTACCGTCTTGAGATTGAGTTTGAAGATCTTTCAAACGGTTGATCGATTGACGAAGTGTTTTCCAGTTCGTCAACATACCACCTAACCAACGGTGATCAACATACGGTTGACCCGCGCGTTGAGCTTGCTCACGAATGATGTTAGAAGCAGCACGCTTAGTACCAACGAACAATACTTTGTTCTTTTTGCTAGCAAGGTTGTTTACAAAGTTCAAAGCATCATTTAACGCAGGAACAGTGTGCTCAAGGTTAATGATGTGAATTTTGTTGCGCGCGCCGAAGATGTATTCGCGCATTTTTGGGTTCCAAAAACGTGTTTGGTGACCAAAGTGTGCGCCTGCTTGAAGAAGGTCGCGCATGCTTACGTTGTAATCTGCCATTTTCTTTACCTTAAATGTTTGGGTTAGGCCTCCATATGTCCGCATCCTCCACCTTTAAAAAAGGCACCCAGAGAAATGTGACGACATATGTGCGGATTTTAATTGCCCGATTCCAAATGACGTTGTGAATGAATTCACGAAAAAGCATTTGATAAATTGGGCGGCTATTTATACCATAGTCATACATAAATTTCCAAAAGTTTTTAAAGATCATGAACAGTACTTACGAGGCACCACGTCGACTCATCAAAACGCCAGACGAAATAGAAAAAATGCGTGTAGCGGGACGACTAGCAGCAGAAGTTTTGGATATGATCAAACCGCATATCAAACCTGGTGTGACCACCCTTGAACTTGATACGATTTGTCATGACTACATCGTCAACAAACAAGATGCGATTCCTGCATGTCTAGGCTATGGGGCAGCGCCAGGTCGCCCTGCGTTTCAACATGTGATCTGTACTTCAGTCAACCATGTGGTGTGTCACGGTATTCCTTCGGAAGCCAAAGCCTTGAAGAAAGGTGATATTTTAAATATTGATGTGACTGTGATTAAAGATGGTTACCACGGCGACACCAATATGATGTATGTGGTCGGCGGTGAAACGTCTATTCTTGCTGATCGTTTATGTAAAGTGGCACAAGAGGCGATGTACCGAGGTATGGAAACTGTAAAGCCAGGTTCAACCATTGGTGATATTGGACATGCGATTCAGAAATATGTTGAAGCTGAACGTTTTAGCGTGGTACGTGAGTACTGCGGTCATGGTATTGGTACTGTGTTCCATGATGAGCCACAAGTGCTGCATTATGGTCAGCCAGACAGCGGTATGGTTTTAGAAGAAGGCATGACTTTTACCATTGAACCGATGGTGAATGCAGGCGTATGGCAAACCAAGCTACTCGGCGATAAGTGGACAGTTGTGACCAAAGACCATAAACTATCTGCACAGTATGAACATACGATTGCTGTCACCAAAACAGGGATTGAAGTATTAACCGCACGTCCTGAAGAAGATTTATCTCGCTTTGCTTAAATACGCCTTAAAGAATGAATCATTCATTCTTTATAAAATCAGTGTCTTTGGCTGAAATGCCATGATACTTCATCAAAAAGGTCACCTCATGTGGCCTTTTTTGTCTGTTGCGCGGGTGTTTATTTTGATTAAGCGGCTCATTTTTAAGAATAAGTATGGAATAATTTTTATCTAAATTTTAAAATGTAGCTTACCCAATCTTACAAATGCTGAACTTTAGACTCAATAAAGTATAAAAAAAAACATTAGTTAAAAAAAACACTTTGAATGACAACAATACTCTTTCAGTGAATACTCTAATAATACAGCCTATAAAAATAGTATCAACTCGGACATGGAGTCCAACACAATGAATAAAACACTACTCTATCTAGCGACCTCTTTAGCCGCTGTACCTACACTCACTTATGCAGATTCACCTTATTTTAGCTTAAAAGATGGTGATGGCTTTAAACGTTTCTCAGTCTCTGTCGGTGCTTTACACGTGATGCCTCAAGGTAAGGCCCAACCTATTCAGATCAACACTGCCATAAAAAATGGTGAGGTGGCGCAAAATGGCACCATTAAAGTCGATACTGTGCTTGAGAACCTAGATCCAAATCTCAACCAAGATGCTTTAGCGGCCACGCTGAAATTTCTAGGTTTCTTTACCGGTGGTGACTTACCTTCAGGGATTAGTGGTTCATCAAAAATTCAAGGTTTAGAATCTTGGGAAGCTCAAAATACCGGCTTAGAGGCCGAGGATGTCACGACCTTTGGCATTATGACCAATTATTTCTTCACCGATAATATTTCTCTAGAAATCAAAGCCGGTATTCCACCTAAAGTCGATATTATGGGAAAAGGTAAAATTTCTGCACCTTTCGCCGCCATTGCTACACCGCAAATTGGAAATCTTCCGCTAGATTTCTTAGAAATTGGTTTAAAAAATGATATTGCAATTGCGGACTTAGATGCCCATGGCAAAGCAGCTGAAGCGCGCGCATGGACACCCGCATTTGAGTTTCAATACCACTTTGGCAAGACTGGAGTGAATAAGTTTCGGCCTTATGTCGGCGTGGGTCTGATGTATGCATATTTTAATGAATTGGAGATGAACCCTGCCCTTGAAAAAGATTTGGTCACCGCAGGTCATATGATTGCCAATATCAAGCAAGGCAATGCAGGTGCAGCTTTAGAAAAAAAGGAAAGTAGCGCAAATCCAGTGGTGGAACTTGAAGCCTCTGATGCATTCGCACCGGTTGCGACAGTCGGTTTTACCTATGACTTTAATGATCGTTGGTTTGCAGTCGGTTCAGTCAGTTATGCCCATTTAAAAGGTGAAACCACCATTACCGTGAAAGATGCTCAACTCGGTGAGTTGGTTCAAGCCAAATCCGATATCGAAATTAACCCCATTTTAGGTTATGCCGGTGTAGGTTACCGTTTCTAAGTTACCGTTTCTAAGTTACCGTTTCTAAACAGCTACCATTTCTAAAAAAGAGACACCATTTAAAGTGACCTTGAGGTCGCTTTTTTTAACTCTCGATTTAGATCTCATTTTAAGCGTGTTGTTAAACCTTCAATCTTCATGTATTTTTTGCATAAATATTTTTTATTGATTGATAAAAAATAATTCTATCGTCATCATTCTATTGAACACTTACAATTTGAACAATAACAAATCAATGGCTTGATTATGTCTGACACTCGTTTTTCTAAACCGCTTATTTATATGCTCATTGGGAGTGCTTTTATTTTGGCATTATCGCTGGGCGTCCGACATGGTTTTGGACTGTATTTGGTTCCAATGAGTCATGAGTTCAATTGGAATCATGGTGTGTTTAGTCTTGCCATTGCCTTGCAAAACCTTCTATGGGGAGCTGTACAGCCGTTTACTGGAGCACTTGCTGACAAGTATGGCAGTAAAATAGTCGTAGCGACAGGTGGTGTACTCTATGTCATTGGCCTAGTGCTCATGGCATTTAGCTCAAGTGGCATTTTGATTAATTTAAGCCTTGGACTCATCATTGGTCTTGCACTCTCTGCCACCTCATTTTCAGTTTTACTCTCTGCGGTAGGTCGCGCGGCGCATCCGAGTAAGCGCAGTATGGCGATGGGTATTGCCAGTGCAGCAGGATCATTTGGTCAATTCATTATGTTGCCCACGACCCTGCTGTTATTGCAACAATTTGGTTGGTCGTCTGCCTTATTAATCACGGCTATTTTAGTTGCATTGATTGTGCCTTTAGCGTTTATGCTCAAAGCGCCCATGTATCAAGCACCCAATGTGCTAGCAAATGCAAATCAACCCTCTTTAGGTTTTAAGCAAATTCTAATTATTGCCAAAAATCATAAACCTTTTATTTGGCTAGGTTTAGGATTTCTCGTCTGTGGCTTCCAAGTGGTTTTCTTAGGGATTCATCTACCCGGCTATTTGACTGATCATGGTTTTAGCACCACCACGGGCACCATATTTCTGGCTTTGGTGGGGCTGTTTAATATTGTGGGAACCTATACGGCAGGTTGGCTTGGCGACAAATACTCCAAGCCTAAATTACTAATGTGGTTGTATGGTTTACGCGGTATTGCCATCATTACTTTTCTGAGCTTGCCGCTCAGTACATGGACCATTTACAGTTTTGCCATCATTATGGGCTTGCTATGGTTGTCGACCGTACCGCTGACCAACGGCATCGTGGCGAATATGTTTGGGGTCAAATACCTGACCATGCTCAGTGGCATTGTGTTTTTTACCCACCAAGTCGGTTCATTTTTCGGTGGCTGGCTCGGCGGTCTTAACCATGATATAACAGGGAACTACAACATCATTTGGGCAATGACCATTGCCTTAAGCGTATTTGGTGTATTGGTGCATTTCTTTGTGAATGAGGAGGCCGTTGTTCATGACTGATAGCACTCAAGGACTTAAAACCATCGTTTTGTTCGGCATTATCATATTATTGGCTTTAGCGTTATTGCTTTGGTCACAAGTACCTGATCTTTTTCTCTATTTCAATCAGGCATTTTGCGCTCATTAATGTGAAATTCTGCATTATTTTGATCAATTTATTAAAAGTTAAACATTCAAATACTTATGAAATTCATAATGAATTTCATAAGTTTATCATTTCTTATGATTTCTGATTTTAGTGATTGTTTTCTAAATTAAATCAATATCGAAATTTAAGAAATACACATGACCAGTCTGACTCAACTCTCACAAGCGATACACGATGCACCGCGTTGGCATCAAACAGATCACTTTCAGAATCCTGCTGATATTCAAATTATCCCTCTAGCACATGAAGCTTTGGGTGCGGTCGTGATTGGACTAGACGCACGAAAAGCGCAGTCAGGTGAGACTATTTTCCGTTTAAAACAAGCCTTAGCCGAACATTTAATTCTTATTTTTAAACAGCAATCTTTAGATGATTTGCAGTATTTGGCCTTTTCCAGTTACTTCGGTTCGATCTTTAAGCCCAGCGCAGACAATCCTGTTTTAGCCACGCAGTCTGATACTGGAACACCCCCCGATGTCGTACCTGTTTCCAATGCCGTCGGTCAAGGTGACTATACTGGACATGGCGAGTTGTTTCCGCATGCAGACCACCAGTGGACGCCAACCCCTTCTTTTGGCTCTTTGCTCTACGCGATTGAGCTACCCCAAGACGGCGGTCAAACCACATGGTTCAACACCATTAAAGCCTATGCAGCGTTGGACGCACACACCAAGCAGCAGATTGATCACTTGCAATTGATTACCTATAACCCTTTTGTACGTGCCAAAAGCAACAAAGGCACTGAAAATTATGTCAACTCCCCTTTATATCGCTTTAAAGATCAGCCGATTTTGGGACATGCGTATCCGCACCCCTTGGTGCGTACTCATCCTGCATCAGGTCGAAAAGCACTGTGGCTTAATACCCGTAGCGAAGTGGAGTTGGTCAATTATGATGATCAAGCCGGCAGTGAGCTGATTGCACAGTTACGCGCGCATATTTTAAAACCTGAGTTTCGTTATGAACATCAGTGGGAACAAGGTGATATCGTGTTTTGGGACAATCAAGTGACGCTGCATTCACGTCGTCCCTTTCCTGCTGAGCAGCGTCGTCTACTCAAACGGATTAGTCTAGCGGGCGGAAGACCTTTTTAAGCTCAGTCATTTTTTTAATCACCATTAAAATAACACAGCAGTATTCAAGTTTGATGCGTTTAAAATGAGAAAAACAATATGCATCAAGCTGGGTTAAGCCTGCGTCTTTCCAGCACAATTACGCACTTTAAACTGCTCAATTAAATCATCTAACAATAAACGCATTGCAGGCAACATGCCTTGACGCGACGCATAGGCAATATGAATTACCCCTTGAGGCAAACTCCACTCAGGTAAAAGTTCAACCAGCTGTCCCGCTCGTAATTCTTCAAACACCAATACGCGTGGTAATGAGGCAATGCCGACGCCTTTGAGCACCGCGGCTTTCATCGCTGAAAAGTTGTCTGTGCGTAATCTCGGCTCAAAGGCAATTTCGACTTCTTCTTGCTCATGCTGTTTATGCTTAAAATGCCAAGTATGCTGTGGAGTACGAAAACCCACACTCGGAAAATAAGCCAGATCTTCAAAGGTTTGTGGTGCTCCCTTCGATTGGATGAGTTCAGGAATCGCAACCAATACATGTTCCCATGCATCTAAATGCCGCACGATTAAGTCACTGTCTTCTAGGCTGTTGTTTCGTACCCGAATCGCAAGATCAATACCTTCCTCAATCAAATCAACTCGATGGTTACTCGCCATTAAATGGACCTGTACTTCAGGGTATTTATACATAAAATTGGCGATCATTTCCCCTACTGGCATTTCAACCAAGGCCACTGGACAGGATAATTTAATCACACCTGATGGTTCATTAGACAAGGTGCTCTGAATAAAGCTTTCTGCCGCATTGACCTCTTCTAAAATTTTCAGGCAATAGGTATAAAAACGCTGCCCCATTTCAGTGACGGTAAATTTGCGGGTATTACGCTGAATTAGACGTACATTCAAACGTGCTTCAAGGTCAGAGATATGCCGTGAAAGTTTTGATTTGGTGATGCCAAGTGCTTCACTGGCTTTGGTGAAGCCTTGAAACTTAACCACCTGCACAAAGTAATAGTAGTCATTTAAATTTTGCATAATTGTTGCATTTTTAGAATTATCTGTTGAGTTTATCGTCCTGTCATTCTGCAATTATACCTCAATAATAAACATAGAACGAAATATATTAAGGAATTTGACATGAACGTTATACAAAAAGTTTACCGTAGTGACCGCAGCACTTGGGTGGGCGATGGCTTTCCGACAAATTCTATGCTTCCGATGCATGAAATGGGCAACGCCACCAGTCCATTTTTAGTGATGGGTTATACCGGCGAATATGCTTTTGCACCAAGTCATCATCAACGTGGTGTCGGCATGCATCCGCATCGTGGTTTTGAAACTGTAACGATTGTCTATGAGGGCGAACTCGAACACCATGACTCTAAAGGTAACCACGGTAAAATCGCTGAAAATGAAGTGCAATGGATGACAGCAGGTCGGGGCATTATGCATGAAGAGCATCATTCTAAAGGTTTTACCAAAACAGGTGGAACCCTTGATATGGTTCAGCTTTGGGTGAATCTGCCTAGTCATGCAAAAATGACCGAACCGCGTTATCAAGAGTTGACTGAAGCGAATATCCCAGAAGTCAGGCTTGCGGATGATCAAGGCATCGTGCGTGTGATTGCGGGTGAGTACACGGATATCCATGGCACAGCCACAGGTCCTGCTCAGACCTTTAGCGCAATGAACATTTTGGATGTGCGTTTAAATGCTCACGCTGTTCAAGACTTTCAACTGAATCCTGCATGGAACAACATGATCTTTGTTTTAAAAGGTAAGGTTGAAGTGGATCAGCAGCAGTTTTCAGCGATGCATACGCTTTACATCAATGAACACACAGAATCCATTCAGATCAAAGCGAATACTGACACTAAGCTTTTGATTTTGAGTGGCCAACCCTTGAATGAACCGATTGTTGCTCATGGTCCATTTGTGATGAACACCGAGGCAGAAATTCGTCAGGCTTTTGTGGATTTTCAAAGTGGCAAGTTCAGTTAATACGTTCAACATCTTAGATTCATTGTGTTCCGATCATTCGGATCAATTGTTACGTCCATCAAAGGTCACTAACGATGGGTCTGAGTGTCTGACACAGGAATCAGTTTGATACTGAAACAAGGACTGTTTCTCCCTGCTTTTGATCCAGTTGAAAATGCGAAACGTCACAATAAGATTTGATCATTTCTACCAATACGGTCGAATGACTGGTCACCCAAAGCTGGGTATAACGACTGGCCTCTGCAATCAGCATGGCTAAAGCTGGTAATAATTCAGGGTGAAGACTATTTTCAGGCTCATTTAATGCCATGAATAAAGGCGGTCTAGGACTCAACAATGCCACAGTGAGACATAAAAAACGTAGCGTCCCATCTGAAAATTCGGCACTCTCTAAAGGCCGTAATATTCCCTCACGCTGCATCAGCATTTGAAAGCGTCCACCGAGCGCCTCGACTGAAAAATGGCTGTGAGGAAAAGCCTTATTTAATACAGCATAGAGGGTTTCAGTTTGCCCGCGCTCTCGTAAGGTTTCAAATGCTGCCGCCAAATTTACCCCATCATGCGCCAAAATAGGTGAACGAATACCGACTTGTGGCACTCTTATGGGTGAGCTAGCACTGACTGAAAACTCATGGTAAAAACGCCAGTTTTTCATGCTTTCACGTACTTGTGACACTTCAGGATAAAGATGAGGATCAGACAATTGTCCAAATACAGAATCTTCTTGACTCAGACTCATCGGATAGCTCAGTCGCTCACCGTCTATATTTTTTAGAAATGTAGCCTGATTGACCCTTTCCATCAGCTCACTCATTTTTCTGCGCTGATAACCACTTAACCAAATCCCTTCTTTTTTAACCAAAGGGTCTAGCCCAAACAGGCTGATTAATGGCTCAGGAAAGCCAATCTCTAATTGATATTCATAATGTTCCATTTCTACAGCTAAAATCATACGTTTAGGATCTTTAGCACGATCACCCGCCCGATGTCCGCCTGCCCACATGACTTTTTGTATACCGCCTTCTTCTGCAATGGCTTGTGACAGCCTTCCATGCGCAGCCTCGTGAAGCAAACGGATGGCCTTATATAGATTTGATTTACCACAGCCATTTGCACCACTGACAATATTCAGTTGTGTTAACTCCAGTTTCATATTACGAATAGAGCGAAAACCTTGAATATTAATTGATCGAATGCTCATCACTCTTCCTGACTCTGGGTATTCAATAAGCTTGTTATTAAATAAAATATTAAGAACATAAAATTTTTAAATAAGTAAATCAAAATTAAAAAATGAATCTAGAGTGATGTTGTAAGCTTCAAACTCAAATCAGCCAAGCCACGATCTTGAATACAAGCTACTCAATCAATCATTGGGTTTGAATCTACCACCGATCGAAATCTGGATTTTCATGTCACTCTTTTTATATTTACTTTATTTATATTCATCCTTCTTCTCAACCGTTGCTCTCTTAATACTATAGATAGCTCAATTTATTCAAAGCATTGTCATATTGCCACATTAGAATGCCTAAATAGCAACCAGCCATGTGTCTCATGAAAGAACCTCAACTCGCACCAACCAATGGGCAAATATTTCTTTTTTTTCTTCAATTGGGTTGTATCTCTTTTGGGGGCCCTGCTGCACATTTGGTTCTGTTTCATCGAAAATTTGTTCAGCAATTAAAATGGTTCACTGAAGCTGAATACACACAAATCGTGGCATTTAGTCAGATCTTGCCCGGTCCGAGTAGCAGTCAAGTCGGAATAGCGATTGGTTATTTAAAAAAGGGTTACCTTGGTTCAATCTGCGCATGGCTCGGTTTCAGCTTGCCTTCATGTGTTCTTATGACGCTTGCTGCGATGTTAGGACAGTATTATTTTGATCAAATATCTCCTATTTTTTTTCATGTTATTCAACTTGTGGTTCTTGCTATCGTGATCGGGGCCTTTTGGCAAATGTTGCAAAGCTTCTGTAAAGAAATATGGCAATATTTGTTCATGTTGCTCAGCGCATTATTTATCTATTCCAGTGCGCTAAGTTATAGTCAATTCATTGTGATTTTATTCGCAGCCCTGCTCGGCCTTATTTTTTCTCAGCGCAGCAAAAGCACAAAACCTCGCCCACCAGCTCTCAAAAGCGATTTAAGCAAAAAAAATAAAAAGAGCGATCTAGCTAAACCAGATGATTTATATAAAACACACCAAAAAACATATATTTGGCTGGTGCTTTTTATCCTGCCTTTTTTATTTTTTTCATTGACTGATTATTCGAATTCATCGCCTATGATTCAAAGTATTCGAGGTTTATATTTGAGTGCTTCCATGGTCTTTGGCGGTGGGCATATTATTTTACCTCTGTTACATCAAGAGTTTGTCACCACTGGCCTTATTCCAAATCAGCAATTTGATTTAGGCTACGCTTTAGCCCAGCTTATGCCAGGTCCTTTATTCAGTTTTGCCAGTTATTTGGGGGCTTTACTGCACTTTACTCAATTCCCTGTCGTGAATGCCTTGATAGCCACCCTCCTGATTTTTATCCCTTCCTTCTTGCTCATTTGGGGCACATTGCCGTATTGGTCATGGTTAATGCGTCAAGAAAAAATCCGTCAAGCTTTAGCAGGCATCAATGCCGCAGTCATTGGGCTGTTGCTGAGTTTAGTGATTCAGATGTCAGAAAAAAGTGTGCTCAGCGGAACAGATTTAATATTTGTTGGACTACTCGTTTTATTGTTACGCACTCAAATGTCCATCATCGTTATTCTATTAGGAAGCAGCATAAGTTATTACAGCCTTTTAACTTACTTGAACACGCTTTAGTAACCTGAGTTTAGGACGCGTCTCAAGATGGCTAGAACAAAAAACCCGTCAGATCAATCTCACGGGTTTTTCTACAGCAATGGCTCGATTTAGAACAAACGGTTCATACCATTCAATGTTGCTACACGATACGCTTCTGCCATGGTTGGATAGTTGAATGTCGTTTCCACGAAGTATTTAATCGTATTATTCGGACTATTCATGACCGCTTGACCAATGTGAATAATTTCAGCGGCGTTATTGCCAAAGCAATGGACACCCAAGATTTCTAAAGTATCGCGGTGGAATAAGATTTTAAGCTCCCCCACAGTATCCCCTGTAATCTGTGCGCGCGCCAAATGACGAAAAGAGGCTTGTCCCACTTCATATGGAATTTTCTCTTCGGTCAATTGCTGCTCATTCTTTCCAATGGATGAAATTTCAGGAATGGTATAAATACCCGTTGGAATATCAGTGACAGGCGCAACATTTTGCTCGCCACTCATATTCGCACCGGCACAGCGACCTTGGTCATAGGCAGCCGAAGCCAGCGATGGCCAGCCAATCACATCACCCGCTGCATAGATATTTTCAGCTTCAGTTTGATATTGCTCATTGACAGAAAGTTGACCACGACCGTTTGGCTTGATGCCTACGTTTTCTAAACCTAGACCATCGGTATTGCCTGAACGACCATTACACCAAAGAATTGCGTCTGCTTTAATCTTTTTACCACTTTCTAAATGCAACACCACATGATCATCAAACGTTTCTAAATGATCAATTTGCTCATTGTGGCGAATCAACACACCTTGTTCACGTAAGTGATATGACAATGCATCTGCAATTTCGTCATCTAGATAGCTCAGTAATTTGTGCTGAGTATTGATCAAGTCTACTTTATGATCTAAACCAATAAAAATGGATGCATATTCACAGCCAATCACCCCTGCGCCATAAATGATGATTTTTTGGATGGTAAAATCGAGATCTAAAATTTTATCCGAATCAAATACACGTGGATGATTAAAATCTAAAATACTTGGGCGGTATGGACGGCTACCCGTTGCCACAACCAATTGTTTGAAAATAATGGTTTCTTTCACGCCATCTGGGGTAAAGATCACCGCGGTATTTTGATCTTGGATATACGCACGACCATTATAGATATCAATGCGATTACGATCATAAAAACGTGTATGCGTATCGACTTGTTGTTGAATCACTTTATGCGCATTGCGAAGCACTTGCTTCATCGTAAATTGTTTCCAATTCCCGACTTTTTGGAACATTGGATCACGTTGGTAACGAATAATGCTTGATACCGTTTGACGTAGTGCTTTACTTGGAATAGTGCCTACATGCGTACAGTTCCCGCCCAATTGTTCACGCATATCGACCACTGCAACACGCTTGCCTGATTTTGCAAGCTTCATTGCTGCGCCTTCACCAGCAGGGCCAGAACCTAAAACAACAGCATCATATTTGACAAAGGTTCCACTCACGACCTCTTTCTTACGTGGCATTCAATGCTCCTCTTCATTCATATATTCATTGATCTGTGCCTATTATGACGTAAATAAGGGGACTTTGCTGTATTTCCCTATCATATATTGCATGATGACCACATTTAGTAAATGAATAGCGTTTTTGCCCCCATTTAAGCTCAAAGTCGTTATAATAAAAGGGCTATGATTGAGTATCTCCCCCGTCAAAAAACAGTGGATAAGTTGAATATGTCTGATAACCGTAAACCAGTACAGGGTGAAAAGCTCCGTGGCGCAGAGAAAGTAGCGCGTATACCTGTAAAAGTTATTCCTACGGTTGAAACACCACGAAAGCCAGACTGGATTCGGGTGAAAATGGCTGCGCCAGATGAAGTTCAACGTATTAAGACAACTTTACGCGCGCAGAAATTGCATACTGTATGTGAAGAAGCTGCCTGTCCGAACCTTCCTGAATGTTTTGGTGGGGGTACAGCAACTTTCATGATTATGGGCGACATTTGTACACGTCGCTGCCCATTTTGTGATGTGGCACATGGTCGTCCGAATGCACTTGATGCAGATGAACCGCGCCATATGGCAGAAACCATTTCAAATTTAGGTTTGAAATATGCGGTGATCACATCGGTTGACCGTGATGACCTACTCGATGGTGGTGCGCAGCATTTTGTGGACTGTATTAAAGAAGCGCGTGCATTAAGTCCAAAAACATTGCTTGAGATTTTGGTACCAGACTTCCGTGGTCGTATGGATATTGCTTTACGCATCATGACCGAATGTCCACCCGATGTATTCAACCACAATATTGAAACAGTGCCGCGTTTGTACAAAGCGATGCGTCCAGGTTCAGATTATCAGCATTCATTAAACTTACTTAAAATGTTTAAAGAATATTGCCCAGAGATTCCAACCAAATGTGGTTTGATGGTGGGTTTAGGGGAAACTGAAGAAGAAGTACTTGCGCTACTTGATGATCTTCACGCGCATGGCGTGGATTACATCACTATTGGTCAGTATTTGCAGCCTTCGAAAGAACATGCACCTCTTGATCGCTTTGTTACCCCTGAAGAATTCGAGCGCTATACAGCTCATGGTCAAAAACTGGGCTTCCGCAATATTTGGGCGGCACCAATGGTGCGTTCAAGCTATTTTGCAGATCGTCAATACTATGGCGAGCCGGTCCCTGCGGTACGTCGTAAAGTAGATCCTGCCAAGAAAATTGCGGTACAAGCAATCGAAGCTTAATCTGTCAAAGTTATTTTGATTTCTAAAAGCCCTCTCTGGAGGGCTTTTTATGGCTTATACCATCTAAATAATACATTTATAAATTACTTTTGCTGACATTTCTTTGCCAAGCAAGCCTTGAAAAATGATTATTTTTCAATCATTTTAGTCATAAATACCGACAACTTAATTTCATCAATTGGCTTTAATGTGTAGCCAAACATATCAATATTAACGTTAAGGTTCACCTTTTTATCTGGATAATACATCTGAATACTTTATTAAAACAGCTGATCTGAAGCATAAATTTAAAATGGAATCATAAAGCTTAGATTTTGATCTCAATAAAACTAAATAAACTGGAGAAAAAAATGTTGTTTGTTCTCAGTGCGCTCATTCTACTTTTTACGCTATGGGCAATTTTCTTTTTTGAAGCGAGCCGATCTATCGGCGCCATGATCTTGATGGTGGTATCGGCTGCTGTGGCATTTCTCAGTCCGTGGTCTTTAATTATTGGACTACCGCTTATCCTCATCAGTCTCATCGTTTTGATTGATCCACTCAGAATGGCACTGATCACCAAACCCGCCTATAAAACGTTGGCCAATGCCATGCCAAGCATGAGCACCACGGAACGAGAAGCCTTAGATGCGGGCACCAGTTGGTGGGAAAAAGAGCTATTTATGGGGGCGCCCGACTGGACAAAATTTGATGCCTACCCTTATCCCACTCTTTCCAGCGAAGAACAGTCTTTTCTCGACAATGAAGTGCAGCAGCTTTGTGCGATGCTGAATGAATGGGAAATTCACCATCATTTAAAAGATCTTCCGCCCGAGGTTTGGCAATTTATTAAGGACAAAGGCTTTTTAGGACTGATCATTCCCAAAGAATACGGCGGTAAAGCGTTTAGCTCCTTCGCGCAAAGTCGCATTATGAGTAAAATTGCCTCACGCTCACTCACCACAGCAGTAAGCTGTATGGTGCCCAACTCACTGGGACCGGGTGAACTACTACTTCATTATGGTACAGAAGAACAAAAAAATCGTTACTTACCGGGACTCGCTAAGGGTGAAGAAATTCCTTGTTTTGGTTTAACCAGTCCTGAAGCAGGATCGGACGCAGGTGCAATCCCTGATACGGGTGTGGTCTGTTACGGACAGTTCGAAGGAAAGCAAGTGCTCGGACTACGCATGAATTTTTCAAAACGTTGGATTACGCTTGCGCCGATCGCGACCGTTGTGGGTTTGGCCTTTAAACTTTATGACCCAGATGGTTTACTGGGCGACAAAACGAAAACAGAATATGGCATTACCTGTGCGCTACTACCGGCGAAACATGAAGGCGTCATAGTCGGTGCAAGACACAATCCCGGCTCGCCCTTCATGAATGGTACAGTAGACGGCAAGGATGTATTTATTCCATTGGATTGGATTATTGGTGGGGTTGAAAATGCCGGAAAAGGCTGGCGCATGCTGATGGAGTGTTTGGCGGTCGGTCGTGGGATTTCACTTCCAGCGCTCTCTACTGCCGCAGGTGAAATGAGCTACTTAACTGTCGGCGCTTTTGCCAAAATCCGTCAACAATTTAAAATATCAGTGGGTAAATTTGAAGGCGTACAAGAAGCCACCAGTGATATTGCCTCGGACACTTATATGCTCGAAGCGTTCCGTTATTTAGTGACATGTGGACTCAATCAAGGCGGTAAACCCGCAGTCATGACTGCCATGGCCAAATACTACGCTACAGAAACTATGCGTAAAGTGGTGAACCATAGTATGGACGTGGTCGGTGGTCGTGCCATTCAAATGGGACCCCGTAACTTCTTGGCACTTCAGTATCAAGCCATTCCAGTGTCTATTACGGTCGAAGGCGCCAATATTTTAAGTCGCTCTTTAATGATTTTTGGTCAAGGTTCAATGCGTTGTCACCCGTATCTATTTGAAGAGTTACAGCTTTTACAAGCCGAAGATAAAGACGCGGCGCTGAACACATTTAATGAGATGCTGTTTAAGCACTTGGGTTATACCTTTAACCGTACTGCGCGTTCATTTGCCTATGGTTATTTCGGTGGGTCAAGTCAGGCATCCAATAATGCAGATGCTTTTAGTAAACCTTATTACAAGGTAATTAACCGACTCAGTGCCAACTTCGCTTTGGTCGCTGATATGTGTTTGGGCTTACTGGCAGGTGATATTAAACGTAAAGAAATGCTCTCTGGTCGTTTGGCTGATATTCATGCGCAATTGTTTATCTCAACTGCGCTGTTAAAATTTTATCAGCAAGGAAAACGTACCGAAGCTGAACAGGCGCATGCAAAGCTGGCTTTAGATAAAGCCCTTTTTAGTGCTCAGAATGCCTTTTTTGGACTGTTTGATAATTTCCCTATGGGAGCTGCGGCAGGCTTGGTTAAATTTATTTGCTTCCCACTCGGTCGTCCGTTACATCAACCAAGCGACAAACTGAAACTCCAAGTCGGCGAATGGTTTATGCAAGAAAATGCGTTCCGCGATCAACTCAAACAGCATGTATTTTATAATACCGATGCCAATGACGTCACAGGTCGTATGGAATCCACTTTCTTAATGTTACTTGAGATTGAAGACCTTTGGGATACTTTCAAAAAGGCAGAATCGAAAGGAAAATTCAAAGGCTTAAGCTTTGAAGAACACCTTGCAGATGCGGTGGCCACTCAGTTCATTGATGAGGCTCAAGCTGAAAAACTTGCCATCTACAATGAAAAACGTTTTGACAGTATGTTGACGGATATTTTTGATATCGAACTCAATCAAAGTTTGGATCTGCATAATCCTCATCGTCCGCCACATCATCAGCCGCATAACCTGCAATCAGATGCACAGCTTCAAAAACAGTCTGAGTTAGAAACAGGTGTAACATCAGATTTACACAGCAACACTCAATTCAGCAACACAGCATCTACGGGCCCTCAAACTGCACAGAATGCGGACGGCGATTCTTCAAGGTCCTCGGACAAATAGCGGGTAGAAAATTTGTTTCTTTGCCCATCAAGAAGGCTGATCACAGCCTTCTTTTTTATTGAACTTAAAAGGTCGCACGCATCTCAAGTATCATCCCATAGTTCTAGTGTTGCTAACTTTGATCTCTCCCTATGACTATGGACAAAGGTGGAATAGACAGCCGTACAAGATTTGACAAAATGAATGAAGTTGCAACCCAATCAAAAATTGAATCTGTCATTTGAAACCGTCTTAAATCTAATGCTATTTTATCTGTGCAAAATGTTTAACTCACGTTTGAATTGGAACGAGAGAGCAGTCTATTTAAGGCTGAGATAAAATGGACAGATTCACTCAGCGATAAGTTAAAATCAAAAAATACCATCAATACAACAATCTGCAACACTCACCTACATGGAGATAAGAATGAGTCAGGATATCGTAATTGTTGCTGGAAGCCGGACCGCGATGGGGAGTTTTCAAGGCGGCTTATCGAGCTTATCTGCACCACAATTAGGCGCTGTGGTGATTGAAGAATCTCTTAAACGTGCCCATATTGCTGCTGATCAAGTCGATGAAGTGATTATGGGCTGCGTATTGCCAGCAGGTTTAAAGCAAGGCCCTGCTCGTCAAGCCATGCGTTTGGCTGGCGTACCGGATTTTGTGGGTGCAACCACCATCAATAAAATTTGTGGCTCAGGCATGAAAGCGGTCATGCAAGCAGCAGATGCGATCAAAGCAGGCTCAGCACAGGTTGTGGTTGCTGGCGGTATGGAGTCGATGAGTAATGCACCGTACCTCATGGACAAAGCACGCGCAGGCTTTCGTATGGGTCACGGCAAAGTCACCGACCATATGTTTCAAGAAGGTTTGGAAGATGCTGAAACAGGTTTCTCTATGGGTGTACTGGCACAGGAAATGGCCAATAAAAAATCATATACCCGCGCACAACAAGATGAATTTGCCATTCGCTCACTGACTCGCGCACAAACGGCGATTGAACAGGGTTATCTAAAAGCTGAAATCGCCCCAGTGATCGTGTCAAGCCGTAAAGGTGATGTGGTAGTTGAACAGGATGAAAATCCGTTCAATGCCAAGATTGATAAAATTCCGACACTCAAACCTGCTTTTGCTAAAGACGGCACCATTACTGCGGCCAATGCCAGCTCAATCAGTGATGGATCATCTGCATTTGTGGTGACTTCTGCTGACTATGCTCAAGCACAAGGTTTAAGCACTTTAGCCAGCATTCAAGCCTATGCGAGCCATTCACAGCACCCGTCTGAATTTACCATTGCGCCAGTGGGTGCAATTGAAAAAGTGCTTAAACAAACGGGCTGGGCAGTAGACGAGGTTGATCTTTGGGAAATCAATGAAGCTTTTGCTATGGTGACCATGGCAGCGATTGATGCATTTAAATTGGATAGCGGAAAAGTCAATATTCATGGCGGTGCTTGTGCACTGGGTCATCCCCTCGGTTCTTCAGGTTCGCGCATTATCTTAACTTTAATTTATGCATTAAAACGTTTAGGTAAAACTAAAGGCATTGCAGTACTATGCATTGGTGGCGGTGAAGCCACTGCGATTGCGATTGAAATCCCAGCCTAATTTTTGATTCAACACAACGCATCTTCGGATGCGTTTTTTGAGAGAGCTTAAAATGTCACAACAAGATTATGAAAATGGTTTAAAAGTGCGTACTGAAGTGATGGGCGAATCTTTTGTCAAACGCGCTCAAGACAATACCGTTCCTTTTACCCAACCCTTACAAGATTGGATCAATGAGCATGCATGGGGCTCAACGTGGCAACGTGAAGGTGTTCTGTCCCGTAAATATCGCTCGCTGATTACGATTGCTTTTTTGGTTGCGCAAAAAAGTCCAACTGAACTCAAAGGACATGTGCGCGGTGCACTCAATAATGGCGCAACGGTTGAAGAAATTCAGGAAGTGTTACTTCATAGCCTTCCCTACTGCGGTGCACCTGCCACCCAAGAGGCCTTTCGCGCTGCACTTGAAGTGATCACGGAATATCAACAAGGTAATTCATAAGTTCTGCGCCGAGAGACGCCAAATCACGTCCTCGGCGAAATGAAAAGAACGACGCTTTTTATTAAAATTAATATTTTTGCCAAATTACTCAAATCCATGTTCTTGTAATAAAGCGATATCTGTCTATTTTTTATCACTATAAAAATTTTGTTGGATATTTTCACCATTTTCAGTGTGCCCATATTTCAAACTGTAATAATAATTGTTATCATTTACATTAATAACATTCTCTTACATATTGAACCTTCCACTATGTCTAGCACTGAACTTGAGATGCAGGCTTCTGCCTCCATGAGCACCCACAATGCTCGTCCTAAAAAGAAATCATTCGATCAAGCCGCATTGATTGGCTATCGCATCATGATTGCCTATCGGTTTGTGTTGGCGACGTTCGGTGGCTACTTATTGGCGTCGCTCTGTGCGATTGTGATTGCACAATATTTTATTGAATATCGTTCAAGTGCCGCGATGGCAGCCACGCTTATTGCCTTTACCGTGCATACCTCTGCTTTTATTTGGGTGTTTATGGTCAATAAAACCTTAAAAGCCAGTCTTGGTATTTTTATTCCCTGCCTGATTCTATTTATTCTGTATAAAGGCATGGGAAATTGACATGAGAGTTGATCAAAAAGTTGAAGGTCCGCGCCAATCCATGGCTTGGCTACATACTTGGGCAAGCTTAATTTTGGGTTGGTTGTTATATGCTATTTTCTTAACGGGCACGCTCAGCTTTTTCCAAACAGAAATCACCAACTGGATGAAACCTGAGTTTCATCAGTCTGTGCCAAATGAATCACAGCTTAAACAGACCCAAGTCGCTTTAAATTATTTACAGCAAAATCACCCGAATGCGGGTAGTTGGACCATTCAACTGCCAAATTCACGCCAAAACACCACCACCCTGAATATTCGTAAACCAGGTGAAGATCCACGCGCCAGACGTGGTGGTGAACGTGTGACTATAGACAGTGCAACAGGTGAAGTGCTTGAAGCACGCGAAACGCGCGGTGGCAGCTTCCTCTATCGTTTCCATTTTGAACTGTATGGTATGCCGCGTATTTGGTCGCGTTGGATCGTCGGCATTGCCACCATGTTCATGCTGGTGGCGATTATTAGTGGCATCATTACTCATAAGAAAATATTTAAAGATTTCTTCACCTTTAGATCAGGTAAAGGTCAACGCTCATGGCTCGATGCACATAATGCAACGGCAGTGTTTGCACTTCCCTTTCATATCATGATTACTTTGAGTGGCTTGCTTTTATTACTCTTCACCATCATGCCGTGGGGTATTAATCAGGTCTACGAAGGTCGCGGGGCATTCCTGCAAGATCAGCGTAAATCACTGATTCAAACAGCACCTGAGGACAGTAGCAACACACCAGCAGCGCGTGGTGAAAATGCTCAACGTGGTCAGCGCAGTGAAATGTCCGAAGCACAGCAAGCACGCGGTGAGGGTCAGCAAGTACGTGAAGGTCGAGGCAATCGCGGTGAAGGACGCAAAAAACGTGAACCTGTTCAAGCTGCTCCGCTTGCAGATTTAGCCCCTATTTTAGTTGAAGCGAATAAAGCGTGGCACAATAATCCTGTTTCGAGCATCAGTATCACTGCGCCGAATACCACTAAAGCCAAAATTGAATTACGTGCGCTAAATGCAGCCAGTGTGGCGCATCGTGGCGTCTATGAAACACTGGACTTTAATGGTGTAACAGGTAAAAACATCACGGATGAATCAGCGAAGTTAAAAAATCCATCGATTCCGAATGGTATTTATAATGTGGTGACGGTTTTGCATGAAGCCCGCGGTGTTGATTTAGCGCTTCGTTGGATCTTATTCCTATCCGGTGTGATCGGCACAATTATGATCGCGACTGGCTTGATTTTATGGTGTGTAAAACGTGCACCTCAGCAGCAAAAACAAGGCTATAAATCTTTGGGTTACCGTGTTGTTGAAGTCACCAACATTGCTGCCATTATTGGTTTACCGATTGCCAGTGCTGCATATTTCTATGCCAACCGCTTCATCCCTGCGGAAATGAACATGCGTTTAAATTGGGAAATTCGAACCTTTTTTATCGTATGGCTGTTGACCTTGATTTACGCGATTTTCCGTAGTCATCGTCAAGCATGGTTAGAATTGTTAATCTTTGCCACGATCGCTTTTGCATTGTTGCCAATTATTAACCCAATCACTGGTGGTCAAGGACTTTGGTCAACCATTCCAAATGGTCAATGGGTCATTGCCACTTTTGATTTGGCAATGTGGGCACTTGCCCTGCTGTTCTTCTATTCATATCTTAAAGTGAAGAACCACAAAGGCCTCCCGAGCAAAAAAGCACGCGCGCCTGTCGCACAGGAGACTGAATAATGATTTTCTTCTTGCTGATTTGGTCGCTTTGTTCTATTGCTTTTTTTGCCTTAGCAAGCTCAATGTCTAAACATCAAAAGCAAATATTTGGGCATGAATTGGATGCTGCAAAAACACGTTACGCTGCCCTTAGCGGTTGGGTACTGCTTACTATCGCGTTAATCATCTGCATGATGAGCGCACAGCTGAGCAATATGATCAGTTATTGGATTGGGGTGCTCACCTTCTCTGCTTTATTTGTTGGCTTGTGTTTAAGTTATTTAAATACGTATATTAAGAAAATCACGATTATCAGTGTCGTGATTTTTGCGCTGAGCTTAATCATGTGCTTGATCTAAATAATGGCTTAAATCTTCATTTTAAATTTAAAAAGCCAATCTTCGGATTGGCTTTTTTACATCAAAGCTTTAGGCTATAGACAGTCTTTATGTTGGATCTATTATGTCTGAATCTCCTGAAATTTCTCCAGAACTTTTAAACCGCGCCACTGCTGGCAACGCGGAAGCTCAATTCGCTTTGGCTGAGCTGTATATGCAAAGTGAAAATGAAGAGGATATCGAACTTGCTGAAGAATGGGCACTCAAAGCTGCTGGCTTAGGCTACGTTGAAGCGATGTACTGGTTAGGCGAAGGTTATGCGGTTTATGCCAAAGAGCTGCTTGAAGAAGATCCCGAAGAAGCGAACACTTACTTTGAACATGCACTGAATTGGTTGAAGCAAGCCGCTGAACTTAAACATGCATCTGCAACTTTAGAGTTAGCAAGTTTTTACCGCCGTGGTTATGTGGTTGACAAAGATGTTGCGAAGTCTATTGAGTTGGTACAGCAAGCTGCTGAAATGGGTGAAGTTCAGGCCATGCGTGATTTAGCCTGTATCTATGAACATGGTTTAGGTGTTGATGTAGATGAAGCCAAAGCGGATGAATGGAATACTAAAGCTGAAGCCGCTAACAAAGAATAATATGCTATTTAAGCCCATCAAGTGATGGGCTTAAATATGAACTTAATTCATTCTACAAATTGCATAATTATTTATTTAAATCAATTGGACTAATTCAATCTATATCCAAACTTGCCGTTCAATTTTATTGATTCATTTAACATTTCATCTGCAATGCTAACCTGCTTTAATTCTGTATCGTTAAAATTCACAATATAATTTTTAAAATCAAGATCTATGTTTTTACATTTTTCAGTAAGGCATTGATAAAATATTTCATAATTCTGATTTGAATTTGGCAACTGAAATGTCGTTTTATATTCAATTTTACTAATTTTTTGATCAGTTAAATATACATATAACTGGTTATTGTCTAATTGTTGAGAATCATGATTAATCAATTGTAGATAGGCTTTGCTACGTTCAATGATTGAATCAGGTTGATGTTTGAATACATTCGTGATCGTATATACATTGGATTCAACTGGAAATTCTATTTTTCCATCAAATTCAATCTGATTGGGGGATTTTAGGCAATCACTCCCCTCTGATTTATACAATAGACTATGATTGAAATGAACTGACACCCAACTTTGAGTAATCTCCTTGGTTATCGTTTTATCTTCAATATTTGATTGATATATTTTACCTGCACATCTGTTTTCAGCCTCAGGTGGGTAAGAAAAAATGGCTTGGAAAAATTGAATTGGACTATCTTCTGCAGGAATATCAATGATCGTATCTAACACAATTAAACCTTCAAATGGATTCTGTAGCGCTAAACTATAATTCGATGACTCGCCATCAAAAAAACTAAACGCATAGGGCGTATTTTTACCATTTATTTTGATTGTTTTTGCTTTTAGTTCAGGATGATTATTCGCTTTTTGATAGGAGTTAGACAAATGACCATTCAGCGCCCCATCCAAAACTCTGAACTCATTAACATCAGAAAATTGATCTTTAAAAACTTTCATTTGTTCAAAGATCAATGTTAAATCACCAGTTTCCTTATTAAAATTAAAATTAAAATTTTCACAATGAACCGCATTGAATATTGAGTGCCCATAGTGTTGACTCGCGCAATAATATTTATTTTTCTCGTCATTCTTATCTTGAACCGTCACAGAGGTAAATATATCTTTAAAAGAATCATACCCTACCTCAATGATCGATTTATCATCTTGAAATACAAATATTAAATTCTCAAATGGGAATATGGTCTTTATTGTATAAGGCTGTTGATCAGAACTTTGCAATAACTGTTGACTACTTGAAGTAAATTCAGCAGTATCACCATTTAAATCAGCAATTTTGAGACTACTTTTAAAACTTGAAGTAAAACTTTGTTTAATTTCTGGTTTATCTAATGAATTTTCATTTTCATCATTATTTCCGCAACTTGCTGTAACCGCTACACATAAAAAAATAATGAATCCCTTACACCAATGGCTAACGCTCATTTCTTATTTCCTCTTATAATTATGCCGATTAGAATCTATGAATTTCAGCTCGATCTCATTTTTAATTAAACAGTTTTATCTCCATATCGCAAACTAAGTTTTCAAATCTTTAAAGCAAGATCACCACGGATCAATTTGGCTTAAAATTTAACAAGCTCTAAAATTTGAGGACATACCCTAATAAAACCAACATAAATTATTTGGTAGTGCATGAATACGACGTGATAAAAATAATAAGTTATTGATATTAAAATATATAAATGAATTATTACACGTTGGTTTTTAGCACTACCAATTATTTCAGCCTTTCAAATATTTGACTCTACTTGCACTCTTGGTATCGTGAGAACCCAACAAATTTAAGATTCTTTGGACTATTTTGATCTTTATTCATAAGTTTTTCTTATAGATTATTTAATTATTATCCATAGCAACCGATAACGTTCATCTAGATATTAACCAATTTCAGATTGGAACAAAATCAATTTCCAAGTAGAATATTGCTCAGTCGAGGGATGCTGCGACTTTTTCATAACCGATTGTTATGAAATCGCTAGGCTCGACCATCGGTTCATTCATGTCTGAAGAACTAAAAACGGCATCCGCGAACATATGATCCAATTCAATATATTGTTATTTTATAGCAAGGAGATCCTAATGAACGCGGTTAATGCTTCATTTACAGATTACAAAGTTGCCGATATCACGTTAGCTGACTACGGCCGTAAAGAAATTAAACTTGCTGAAGCAGAAATGCCAGCACTCATGGGTTTGCGTAAACGCTATTCAGCGGCTAAACCCCTTGCAGGCGCGAAAATTCTCGGCTGTATCCACATGACCATTCAAACTGCGGTTTTGATTGAAACTTTGGTTGAATTGGGCGCTGAAGTTCGCTGGACGTCTTGTAATATCTTCTCGACTCAAGATCATGCTGCTGCTGCAATTGCTGCATCAGGTGTTCCAGTTTTTGCTTGGAAAGGTGAAACTGAAGAAGAATATATGTGGTGTCTTGAACAACAAATCAATGTGAATGGCACACCTTGGGATGCCAACATGATTTTGGATGATGGTGGTGACTTAACTGCTGTTGTTCATGAAAAATACCCTGAACTAATTGCTAAAATTCACGGTATTACTGAAGAAACCACGACAGGTGTTCAACGTTTATTAGAGATGTGGAAAGACGATTCACTTAAAGTTCCTGCAATCAACGTCAACGACTCAGTAACCAAATCTAAAAACGACAACAAATACGGTTGCCGTCACTCTCTAAACGATGCTATTAAACGCGGTACCGACATGTTAATGTCTGGTCGTCGTGCGCTTGTGATTGGTTATGGTGACGTAGGTAAAGGTTCAGCACAATCACTTCGTCAAGAAGGCATGATTGTACGTGTAACTGAAGCCGATCCCATCTGTGCAATGCAAGCGTGTATGGACGGTTATGAAGTTGTTTCTCCATACAAAAATGGCGTGCAGACTGGTCAGAAAGAAGATGTAAATACTGATCTTCTTAAAAATACAGATCTGATCGTAACAACAACGGGTAATTACCACGTTTGTGACTCTGCGATGCTTGATACTTTAAAAGCGGGTGCGGTGGTATGTAACATCGGTCACTTTGACACTGAAATTGATACCAACTACTTACGTGGTTACAAATGGGTTGAAGTGAAACCGCAAGTACACCAAGTGTATCGTTCAGAAAATGAAAGCGATTACCTGATCCTTTTATCAGAAGGTCGTTTAGTGAATTTGGGTAATGCGACAGGTCACCCATCACGTGTTATGGATGGTTCATTTGCCAACCAAGTATTGGCTCAAATGCATTTATTTGCTGAAAAATTTGCTGATCTTCCTGAAGATCAAAAGAAAGCGGCGATCCGTGTAGAACTTCTTCCTAAGAAATTAGACGAAGAAGTAGCTGCTGCAATGGTTGCAGGTTTCGGTGGTGTATTGACACAATTGACTCAAGTTCAAGCAGATTATTTAGGCGTACCTGTTGAAGGCCCGTTTAAGTCTGACACTTATAAATACTAAGTTTTCATAGAAACCTCTCCCTAGCCCTCTCCTAAAAGGAGCGGGTATCTTTCATTGTGAAAAGCAGGCAAAGGCATCAATCAAATATACTTAACTTGCACAATGAAGTCCCTTCTCTTGCGCCATATATGGCTCAGGGAGAAGGCTAGGATGAGGGATTTTTAAAATAAAAAAGGACTTATAAAAAAGGATTTAAAATGACCAAACGTGTTCCTATTTCTTTTGAATTTTTCCCAACCAAAACTGACGTGGGTGCAGAAAAATTAAAAGTTGTTCATCAAGAATTACAACTGCTTAATCCAGAATTCTTCTCTGTGACCTATGGTGCAGGTGGTTCAACACGTGAGCGCACCTTATCTGCTATTCATGACTTTAATGGTAAAGGCACACCCGTTGCCCCTCACCTGTCTTGTATTGGTGATGACAAAGCCCGTATTGCTGAGTTATTAGATTTTTATAAATCGCAGGGTATTGACCGCATAGTGGCACTACGGGGTGACTTACCTTCGGGTCAAGTCGGCTTAGGTGAATTGGCATATGCATCGGACTTGGTTGCATTTATTCGTCAACATTCAGGCGATCACTTTCATATAGAAGTAGCTGCGTATCCAGAAATGCATCCGCAAGCAGACAGCTTTAACAAAGACATTCAGAACTTTGTAACTAAAGCCAAAGCGGGTGCAAATGCTGCGATTACTCAATTTTTCTTTAATCCAGATGCGTATTTCTATTTTGTCGATCGCATTCAAAAAGAAGGGATTGATATTCCAGTTGCGCCGGGCATTATGCCGATTACCAATGCAAGTAATTTGATTCGCTTCGCAGATGGTACAGGTGCTGAGATTCCACGCTGGATTCGTAAGCAGTTGGCAACCTATGGCGATGATTCTGCCAGTATTAAAGCCTTTGGTCATGAAGTTGTGGTTAAACTATGCGAGCGCCTGATTGCAGGTGGTGCACCAAGTTTGCATTTCTATACCATGAACCACATTGAGCCGAACCGTCAATTGGTCTTGGACTTAGGTTTAGCATAATATTTTAAGTATGATCCGATAAGGTTTTGCTTCGTCACGATGAGGTCAAATCTTATTTTATGTCATCGATTGAAAGAGTAAGAGCACATGCCCCGTTTTTTTATTGAAGCTGATCTCGCTGTAGCGACGCATGTTGAATTGACCGACACTGTATTTCACCACTGGGTAAAAGTGCTGCGCGCTCAAGTCGGTGAAACTGCTACTTTGTTTAATGGTCAAGGCGGCGAATACCAAGCCTCACTCACCCAAATCAATAAAAAAACAGCGCAAGTCTCAATCGACTCCTTTAATGTAGATGACCGTACTCCTACTTTTACCACCTTACTTGGACAAGTCATGAGTAAAGGTGATCGTATGGATTATGCCATTCAAAAAGCGGTTGAATTGGGTGTCTCCCAAATTCAGCTGCTCACTTCTGAACGCTGTGAAATGCGCCTTAAATATGATCGTGATCAAAAGAAAATTGATCACTGGCAAGGCATTGCAGTTGCAGCCTGTGAACAATGTGGTCTAAACCGCGTTCCTCAAGTTTTAGCTCCTCTGTCTTTAGAGCAATGGCTAAAAATGCAACTTCCTGCAACCAAACTGGTTCTTGCACCCAATAAAGATCAAGTGAACGTACTTGAACATGCCACAAAAGATGTGGTTCTACTCATTGGTCCTGAAGGTGGGCTGAGTGAAGCTGAAATTGAGTCTGCCAATCAAGTCGGATTTATGAACTGGTGTATAGGCGAGCGAGTACTCCGTACTGAAACTGCACCCGTTGTCGCGCTGTCTATTTTAAATTACAACTTATAATTTAAATGAGGATTTAATAATAATGTATACAACATCACATTTTCATTGATTTTTATTTCAATTAACAGTAACTTAATTTAAAGATGCAGTGAATAATATGAATACCAACTCGAGTATAGTTAGCGAAAATTTACGCTAATAATGATAATCAAGTTTTAAATAGGTAATGCCCCATGATGAATGACGTTCAGGAAGAGCATCTTTCTCGTGGTGTGTCTGCGATCCAAGTCAAAAAAGCGGCATACCACATACGTTATTTTCTTGTGTGGGTTTTATTCGCCTGTTTTTATAATACCGTTGTGTATTATTTTTATTTTAGAACATTATCTACCTATTATAACAATTGGCTGTTGATATTTAGCTCAATTCTATTCATTTGCTTGGCTGGCTCCTATATCATCAGTAAATCTAAAAGCATGAGCACCTTTAATTTAGACACTTTGCTTCAGCTTATTTGTCTGATTGTTGGGGTGGGTTTATCGATCGGTGTTTATGTGATTAATCAATTACTTCCCATTGAAAATACGCAAATTAATGATAGTCATAAGATTGTCTTGTCAGGCTTAATGCTCTCGATTATTCATCTCATCGCTATTGTTTATCTTGCCAAGCGCTTGCGCTATTTTTTATTTATTTTTATTCCGTCGGTATTTCCAGTCATATTTTCAAATCTTGTATTTTCAAACCAAACACCTGATGTATATAATATTATTTTTGATGTTTGGTTTGCGGTCATTTTTATTTGCGCCATTTTATTACACAGAATCTTTTTAAGATTAAACCTGCTTAATCAGCACAATAAAGCCTATTTGGCCAAATCCAATCAGCATCTTGAAGAGTCTTCTCGCTTACAAAGCCAGCTTCAAAGTGAAATAGAAAAATCAAAAAACATTGAAAATCAATTACAACTCAATAATCAATTGCTCGAACAAAAAGTTAAAGAACGCACCTATGACATTAATAAAATTAAGAATCGACTGGAAAATCATCAAGCCAATTTAGATTTTGCTCATGAAACGGCGGGGATTCATTCATGGCTTTGGAATATTGAAAAAAGGACGGTTGAACTATCTTGTCTTAAATCTGGCATTCAGGTTTTACAATACGAAAATGCCAATGATCAGCTGAATCTGTTTATTCACCCTGACGATCAGCTACTCTATAATCGTTTGCTCAGACGGCATTTAAGAGGCGAAACTGAACGCTTTGAAGCCACCTATCGTACAAAAAAAAATGGCGAATGGTCTTGGATTAAAGACATCGGAAAAGTTATTTCACGTGATCCCGACACGCACAAACCCCTGAGAATGGTCGGTATACACCGTGATATTGAACAAGAAAAGAAAGACCAAGAAAAACTAAAACTCGCCGCCAATGTATTTCAACAAGTCGCCCAAGGCGTCTTTGTATTGGACAACAATTTTTGTTTTCTTCAAGTCAATCCTTACTTTTGTCAGCTGGTCGACATGCCTGCCGAGCAAATTCTGTCGAAGCACGTGTTTGAAATCACCGTCAATACCCTGTTTGATATACGTGAACGTCATAAAGATATTACCCAGAAAGTACTGATCGACGGCACATATGATGCAGAAGTCACTGAAGATTTTATTTCAGGTAAAACGCTTACACTGTGGCTGCATATCAATGCGCTTAAAGATGATAATAATCGAGTATTAAACTATGTCGGTGTAATTTCTGACCTGACAGAGCGTAAAGAGAACGAGCAGCGCGTTGCCTATTTGGAAAACTATGATCTGCTGACCGACTTACCAAACCGGGTTTATTTTAATTTACAATTACAACAATATTTAATGAATAAATCTAAGCCCTTAAGTCACTTTGCAATTATCAGACTAAACATCGACCGCTTTAGACATTTTAATGAGTTTTTAAACCATCAAGCGGGTGATGATGTACTTAGACAAGTTTCTAAACGGTTAAAATCTGTGTGTTCCGATGCTTTACTGATTGCCTATTTAAACAACAATGATTTTGCCCTGATTTATAATTTAAGCCTGTCGCGTCCCCCGATTCATCACACTGTTGATCTCATCCTAAAAGCGTTTAAAGATCCATTTATTATTCAATCTCAAGAACACAACATTTCAGTTTCGATGGGAATTGCAATTTACCCTGAACATGGTCGCCAAATCGGCAGTTTAAACAGTCATGCTGAAATTGCTTTGGCTGAAGCCAAGAAACTCGGTGGAAACACCACTTATTTCTATGACAACAAACAAGATTCGATTTTTGAAAGCAACATCGAGCTTGAGCGTGATTTAAGGCAAGCCCTGAAAAGAAATGAGTTAGAGATATATTATCAAGCCAAGATTTCAAACCCCAGCATGGAACTGTATGGTTTTGAAGCACTTATTCGATGGAATCACCCTAAATACGGCATTATCATGCCAGATCGTTTTCTGCCGATTGCTGAAGTGACCAGTTTAATTTCAGATATTGGTCGATTTGTTATTTTTCAGACTTGTAAGCAAATTCAAACATGGCAACAACTGGGTTATACAGAGATTAAAGTTTCGATCAATGTTGTGGCCCAACAAATTTTGCGTGGGGAACTGCTCAACCATATCGATAATGCGTTGGCAATTTACCAGCTAAAATCTGAGTCGATTGAACTTGAGCTTACAGAATCCTCATTGCTTGATAAATCAGACTATGTCATCGAGCTGTTACATCAAATTCAACAAAAGAATATTAAAATAGCACTCGATGATTTTGGCACGGGCTATTCCTCATTGGCTTATTTGGCAGATTATCCAATCGACACTTTAAAAATTGATCGTGCTTTTATCTCAAAAATTGGTCAAACCAAGGACAATGCGATCGTGTATGCCATCATTGCAATGGGTAAAGCCATGGGCATGACATTGGTCGCCGAAGGGGTCGAGAATGTAGAACAAATTCGCTATTTACGCGAGCAAGGCTGTGATTATTTCCAAGGTTATTATTTCTCTAAACCCTTAAACGCAGCAGACACCACTTTATATATTGCCCAACAAAAAACCATCATTCCATCGCATTAATTACCCCTTAAAACTGCCAGAATAGTGCAATTAATCGACTTTTAGGCTGGGCGCACGACTGAACTAATGGTATATTCGAGCGAAACTAGCCAAAAAACCAGCTTCGCTGGATCACTGTAATAATTGGGATTCTGATGGACGATCAATCTTTAAAAGAGCAAGCACTTTATTACCATGAATTTCCAACGCCAGGAAAAATTAGCGTTACACCAAGCAAGCAACTGATTAATCAGCACGACTTGGCACTGGCGTATTCTCCAGGTGTTGCAGCACCCTGCTTAGAAATTGAAAAAGACCCTTCAAAAGCGGCATTGTATACAGCACGTGGCAACTTGGTTGCAGTCATTACCAACGGTACGGCTGTTTTGGGTTTAGGTAATATTGGCCCTTTGGCATCTAAACCGGTTATGGAAGGTAAAGGCGTTCTCTTTAAAAAGTTTGCAGGTGTCGATGTTTTTGACATTGAAATTGCAGAGAACGATCCCGACAAAATTGTCGATATCATCGCCTCTCTTGAGCCAACGTTTGGTGGTATCAATTTAGAAGATATTAAAGCACCAGAATGCTTCTATATTGAGAAAAAGCTCCGTGAACGCATGAATATTCCTGTATTCCATGACGATCAACACGGTACTTCGATCATTGTCGGTTCTGCATTACTCAATGCTTTACAGCTCAATGGCAAAAAAATTGATCAAATTAAAATTGTTGCATCAGGTGCAGGTGCAGCAGCACTGTCATGTTTAGATTTGCTTTGTGCATTGGGTGCTAAAAAAGAAAATATCGTCGTTGCGGATTCACGTGGGTTGCTCACCACCAAACGTGAAGGCTTAGATGATTCTAAAAAGCGTTATGTACAAGATATTGAGCTGTCTCAGCTTGCGGATGTAATTGAAGGCGCAGATATGTTCTTGGGTCTTTCTGCAGCAGGTATTCTCACCAAAGAAATGGTGAAGAAAATGGCAGCGGATCCGATCATTTTTGCACTGGCAAATCCAGATCCAGAAATTCTGCCTGAACATGCACACGAAGTTCGTGATGATGTGATCATGGCGACAGGCCGCTCGGACTATCCAAACCAAGTAAACAACGCACTTTGCTTCCCATACATCTTCCGTGGTGCACTCGATGTCGGTGCGACCACGATCAATGAAGAAATGAAAATTGCTTGTGTATATGCAATCGCTCGTATGGCGCATGTTGAAGCAGATGCTGCATCTTATGGTGAAAAATCGGCATCATTTGGTCGTGATTATTTAATTCCACGCCCACTTGATCAACGCTTGATTCTTGAAATTGCGCCTGCAATTGCACAAGCAGCAATGGACTCTGGTGTTGCGACGCGTCCGATTTTAGATTTCTCGGCGTATCGTCAACGTTTGTCTGAGTTTGTATATAACTCAGCCTTCATTATGAAACCTATTTTTGCACAAGCAAAATCTGACCCTAAACGTATTGCTTATGCAGAAGGCGAAGATTTGCGTGTGCTTCGTGCGGTGCAAATTGCGGTGGACGAAGGTTTAGCTTTCCCAATCTTGGTGGGTCGTACTGCGGTCATTGAAGCCAATATTAAGAAACTCGGTTTGCGTCTGCAAAATGGCGAGAACATTCAAATTGTGGATCAGGAAAACAATCCTGATTATGAACTGATTTGGAAAGACTACCACAAGACCATGCAACGCAAAGGCGTGACTGAAGAATATGCACAGCGCGAATCACGTCGTCGCTCTACGCTCATTGCTGCGATGCTGGTTAAATTTGGCAAAGCCGATGGTATGCTTTGTGGTACGTATTCAAGTTATGACATTCATTTAGAGTTTGTACGTAATGTTATTGGTCAAAAAGAAGGCATGACCAACTTCTTTACCCTAAATGCCTTAATGCTAGATGACCGTAACTTATTTATTGCGGATACCTACGTGAACACCAATCCAACCGCTGAGCACTTGGCAGAAATGACCATTTTAGCGGCTGAAGAAGTGCGCCGTTTCGGTATTACCCCCCGTATTGCCCTACTATCTCATTCAAGTTTTGGTTCAGATCAAACCGACCCAAGTGCACAAAAAATGCGTAAGGTGTATGAAATCTTAAGTAAGATTACACCTGAACTTGAAGTCGAAGGTGAGATGCATGCCGATGCTGCTCTGGATGAAAATATCCGTCATTTTGCATTCCCGAATTCACGTTTTAAAGGGCCTGCAAACTTACTGATTATGCCAAATCTAGATGCGGCAAATATTTCGTTCAACTTGTTGAAATCGACCTCAGGTAATAATGTAACCATTGGTCCTATTTTACTCGGTGCGGCAAAACCAGTTCATATCTTAACCCCAACAGCCACCACGCGTCGTTTAGTCAATATGACGGCTTTGACAGTTGCTGAAATTCAAGAAAATGAGAAAGAGGCGCTTTAAATAACGCTTTAACTTTGCTGTTGTGACTTGAGAAAACCTCTATTCTGTAGCATGATTGCTTGAAGAATAGAGGTTTTTTCATGCAAGTTTATTTAGTCGGTGGTGCAGTCAGAGATCAGTTGCTCGGACACCCCTATCACGAAAAAGATTATGTGGTGGTCGGTGCAACGCCAGATCAGCTTTTGGCTCAAGGTTTCCAACCTGTGGGCAAAGATTTTCCTGTTTTTTTACATCCCGAAACTAAAGATGAATATGCACTTGCCCGTACAGAACGCAAATCTGGTCAAGGTTATCATGGCTTTGAATTTTATACCGATATCAGCGTTTCGCTTGAAGATGACTTAATCCGTCGTGACCTGACCATCAATGCCATCGCGATGGATGAAGATGGCAAAATCTATGATCCCTATCATGGGCAAAAAGATTTAGATCATAAAATCCTGCGTCATGTCTCAGAGGCTTTTGCAGAAGATCCTTTACGCGTACTGCGTGTTGCGCGTTTTGCTGCACGATACGCCCAGTATGGCTTTACCGTCGCTGAGGAAACCTTAGCCCTAATGCAACAACTTGCAGATTCGGGTGAGTTAACAGCACTGACTCCTGAACGGGTCTGGAAAGAAACTTCGCGTGCCCTGATGGAACCGCATGCAGATGTGTATTTTGACGTCCTGCGAGCGTGTGGTGCTTTGAAGGTGTTATTTCCTGAAATCGATGCGCTTTACGGCGTACCACAACGTCCTGAATATCACCCAGAAATTGACTGTGGTATTCATACCATGATGTCACTCCAACAAGCATGTAAGGCCAACTATTCATTAGACGTACGTTTTGCGGTATTGGTTCATGACTTAGGCAAAGCCTTAACGCCTGCAGATCAATTACCGCGCCATATCATGCATGAAGAGCGCGGCGTACAACCAGTCACTGAAGTTTGTGATCGTTTGAAAGTCCCGACAATAACCAAGCAGCTGGCTTTGGCCGTATGTAAAGAACATTTAAAAAGCCATCAAGCCTTCACCTTAAAAGCAGGAACATTGTGGCGTTTACTGCAACGCTTGGATGTACTTCGTCGTCCTGAACGCGTTGAAGCATTTATTCAAGCCTGTGAATGTGATGCCAAAGGTCGTTTGGGTTTAGAAGACCGAGATTATCCACAAGCGCGTTATTTGACAGAAGCCATGCAATTGGTGCGTGATATTAAAGCATCTGATCTGCCACCTGAGATTAAAGGACCTGACATTGGGGAAATGTTGATCCAAAAGCGTATTGAAGCTTTAGGTAAGCTAAAACAAGAGTTTTCAGCACATATCCATCACAGTTAATCAAAGCCAATAGCCTCACATTGTGTGGGGTTTTTTTGATTGCCTAACTTAATTTTATGAATGTTTTAATATAAACAAAGCAAAAATCCTTCTTTTGATTTAACCTTTTCGATACCTCAATAATTTTAAAATTGAGTACTATGATCTTTAATCTAAAATGATTTCAAATCTTTTATAAAGCTCTTGCTAAGTTATTAAATCATCTAATTCAATATCCGATGAAAATTATTAGTTAATTAAAGAGCAAACACCCAATTGGTGATCATTTTGAGTGAAAAAGAATTAACAAAAAGGATTGGAACGATAGAAATGGTCATCGCAATGCTTCTATCAGGAAGTATTGGACTATTTGTCATCAAGTCAGGACAGTCACCGATCAATATTGTTTTTTTCCGCTGTCTCATTGCTGCACTTTGTTTAATTCCTCTTTGCTATTTTTACGGTCACTTTAGTAAAAAATATTTCAATATTAAAGATCTTATGTTCATGGTCATCTCAGGACTACTCATTGTTTTCAATTGGGCCTTACTATTTGCAGCCTTTCCTAAAACCTCTATTTCTTTAGCAACAATTGTCTATCATGTTAACCCTTTTATTATCTTATTCTTGGGTGCAATCCTCTTTAAGGACAATATAAAGAAAAATGATATAGCTTGGACAGTTTTAGCATTCATTGGATTAATCATTATTATTGGGTTAGGAAATTTTAAATTTGACGACAATCAACTCTTTGGTTTAGTTTTAGTCCTCATTGCGACAACACTTTACTCAATATCTGTATTAATCACTAAAAAATTAAACAATACACCTCCTTTATTACTTGTTCTGATTCAAACAATAAGTGGTGCAATTGCACTTTTTCCATTTGCAAACCTTATTGATTTATCGCCTACTGAAAATCAGTGGATATTTATCATTTGTCTTGGTGTCGTTCACACAGCTTTACTCTATTTCCTCATGTATTCTGCGATTAAAAAAATCCCTTTAAATAACATTGCCATATTGTCATTTATTTATCCTATCTCAACCATACTCATCGACTACTTATTCTTTGATCATCGACTCACAAGCTTGCAGTTCATTGGAAGTACATTCATTTTGATTAGTGTTTTAGGCATTAAATTACATTGGAATATATTTAAAATGAATCATTAAACTCAAAGCTCACTGACTAACGCGACAATAAAAAATAAAGAATCCCACATTGGCTTCATGACAGATGCGATCAATAAAAGTGCCATCGTCGTATTAAATACTTTTAGGCGCTTAGCATCATGAATTACGCTCTGCAATTTTTCACCGATAAGTACCCACACACCTGTACTCGGTATGCCCACTAGACCATAGGTCAAACCAAGTATCAAATACCAATACGCTGCGCTATCTGCTGCCAAATAAGTCGTCACCGCTCCTAAAGCCATCACCCATGCCTTTGGATTCACCCATTGAAACATGGCAGCCTGTATAAAAGTCAACGGTTTAGGCTGCTTGGCATTTGTATCCATCCCACCTGAACTATAAATCTTATAAGCCAAGTAAAGTAAGTATGTGATGCCAATAATTTTCAAGCACTCATAGAGAATGACATTTGAACTCAGTAATGATCCTATGCCCAAGCCTACGACTGCAACCATAAAACCAAAGCCACAACCAATGCCTAAAATATGAGGAATCGACCGTTTAAAGCCAAAATTCACCCCAGATGCAGCGAGCATAATATTATTGGGTCCAGGCGTGACTGAAGTGACGAATGAATAAAGCACAAATGAAAGAAAAACACTAAAAGACATAAGAATATTTACACCGAAATTTTATAGTTTTAACTTTTGATGAAAATCTGGATCGAGCTGACAATGATTAAACTCCGCAAAGCGCTGAAGCTCCACAGTGAGTAGCTCAATAAAATCAGCTTTATGCTGAATTACTGTTTGCAAATGAAAATTAAGAATCTCCAAAATACCTTGCGCGCGATGCGCCTTACAATCTATTTTTGCAACAAAATCTGTGCCATAAAGAATAGGCAAACTGAAGTAGCCATATTTACGTTTTTCTGGTTTGACGTAACATTCTAAACGATAGTCAAAATTGAATAATACCATTAAACGATCACGATGGATCACGAGATTATCAAAAGGAGAAAGGACTTTTACCACTTTTTGAATATTAGGGATTTGTTCGATTCCTTCCACATCCACATACACTGATTCACCTGAAGCGAGATTCATCTGTTGAATCAAGTTCGCATCGATTTGCTCATCGATGACTTTTTGCATGGTCTTTTTAAGCTCAGCGCCGGTTTTTAAATGGACCAATTGTTTCCAAGTAAATACGCCATGCGACCTTTTGACGGTGTCATATAAATAACGTGCATACTCATCTAAGGAAGGCTTTGTCAGATCCACATCTGAAGGCAAAAAATCTTCAGTCAGTGCATAATGCTTTTCACTCCCTGAACGCTTAAAGACCATTAAATCCCCTTGCATATAGAGTTGCTCTATAGAGTTTCTAACCAAACTTGATTTCCACCATGTGTGGGCTGACTTTTCATTTTTAGCTACAAAATCCCGTGATTTTATCTCCCCTTCTGATTTTGCTCTTGCTAAAATCTCTTGCATCAGAGATTCATTACCTCGATTAAAATATTTACTTTCACCCCGTCTTACCGAATTCATCTGTCTTAGCGCAAATCGATAATCACGTACGGGAATATATGACGCTGCGTGAAACCAATACTCAAAGATCTGTTTATTTTCCAGTAATGTATTTATATGATCTTTTTGGTAGTCATGTACACGATTCCAAAGTACGTGATGATGGGCACGCTCAACCACTGAAATGGTATCAATCTGGACATATCCCAAATGTTGAATAACATCTAAGGTTGCCATTGATCCTGAGTGTATAAATTCAGATTTAGAAAGTTGATTTGAGAGATTTGATATTTGAGAGCAGTGCAGTGATCGATATATCGCTATTTTTCTTAATTGAACATCCATACTCTGCCCTTATTATTCTTAGATTATTTTAAGATCGTGATCTCATTATACGCGATCTGATTATATACGTTTTGATCATAGCCCGAATACAACGATAAGGTCGAATTTGGGCTGCCTTTGAAAATTGATTTAAGATCGTTCAGCCGGAAAAGTTACCACTTGCTCAAGTTTCATTTTCTCTGTCACAACCATGAGTAACCGATCAATCCCCAAAGCAATTCCAGAACATTCAGGCATGTCGGGCAATGCCGCCAAAAGGTATTCGTCTAAAGGCATCACATGTAAACCCAACTTTTTACGCTCTGCATTGTCTGCTTCAAAGCGTGAACGTAAAACCTCTGCATCTATCAATTCATCGTATGCATTCGCCAGCTCCAAGCCCTCGATGTAAAGCTCAAAACGCGCAGCAACCAGCTCTCCATCTTCATCAATTCTGGTTTTGGCAAGTGATGCCATTTCAGGTGGAAAATCAGTTAAAAAGACTGGCGTATCAAATCCAAGACTCGGTTCAACCATATGTGAAAATAATAAATCCATATAGCCCAATCGATCTTCACCCAAATCAAGGTTTAATCCTACTCGATGACAAGTATCTTTTAAATTCTTCAAAGATGCCTGCAAAGGATTAAGATCCAAGCGATCCATAAACGCATGCTTATAGCTTAAAACTGTAGGACGGATTTCACCAAAACGGTGCGCTATAGTTACATTAAGTAAGTCACTTACCTCAAACATTAAATCCTTAAGGGTGAATGAAGGACGATACCATTCCAACATGGTAAATTCACTGTTATGTTTACGCCCATGTTCATCATCCCGAAAGACTTTACAAATTTGATAAATTGGCCCACTACCACTCGCGAGTAAGCGCTTCATGGCGAATTCAGGTGAGGTTTGTAAATAATGGGTTTGCTTACGCCCACCGATATGGCGCAAAGCTTGAACCGATGCCAGATGTACATCAGTGACACCCGCTTGAGACAAAACGGGTGTTTCGACTTCCATCACATCACGTTCAGCAAAAAACTGACGCAATTGCGCATACATTTCGGCACGTGCTTGAATGGCTTTTAGGTCACAAGTGGGTTGGTATTGAATTTCATCTATGTTACTCACGCTTTAGGCCCTCCATGAGCCGCCCATTCACGGCGTAGCGGATAGGTTTTTCTTAAGTGATCAAATGCTTTTTGATCCACTTTTCCATGCTTTAAACATGCTCTTAAGTTTTGATCATCCCGTTGAATATCATAAATTTCTGCGAGTTTTAATTTCAGTACATCTTTTAAATCTTGATCTTTAAACAAAGACTCACAGACAGGCAGTTGGGTTTCAAACTGTTTATTTGCTTCATGATTAAAAGTGTTGCAGAAAGCCTCATAAATCATTTGCGTACCGCGTGCTTTACCTTCAAGGCTATAGCCTGCAATGTGCGGTGTGACGAGTGAGGTGAGGTTAAGCAGTTGTTCTGAAATTTCAGGTTCATGTTCAAAAACATCAAGCACCACTTGGCGCTGCGTATTCTGAATATCAGCAATGAGCGCTGATTCTTCAACCACAGGACCACGTGCTGAATTGATTAAAATACTTTGCGGCTTCATTTTTGCCAACGCCTCAGCATCCATTAAATGGTACGTCGCATGTTCATCTGAATGGGTCAATGGCACATGAATCGAAATCGCATCGGCTTGCTCTAGCAACTGTTCAAAATCAACTTGTATCATGTTTTCATGCTGTGTAAATGGATCAGTTCCGATGACCTTCCAGCCCAAAAGCTCAGCCATATAGGCGAGTCTAGTGCCTACATTGCCCAAACCAATAATGCCTAAACTAAAGCTTTCATTCGCATCAATCAGTTCAGGTTTTAAATAAAGTAATGCGCTAATCACATATTCTGCAACCGCTTGTGCATTACAGCCTGCTGCGTTTGACCAAGTAATCTTCTGCTTTTCTAAAGCTTGAATATCGAGATGATCCGTGCCAATCGTTGCACTCCCCACAAACTTTAAGGCTGTTTTTTGAATTAATGCTTCATTGACTTGAGTGACTGAACGAACCAAAAGTGCTTGTGCATCTTTCACATCTGCATGGCTAAGCGTACGCCCTGCTGTGTGATTGATCTGCCCAAATTCAGAAAAAAAGTAGTCGGTAAATGCTAGATTTTCATCTGCAACGATTTTCATAGTTCAACCCAAATGCCAATTCACACTATGATAGCGCTTTGACATGGAGCTGACTATGTTGTGCCTTATGATATCAATATAGTATTAACACTCAACAAATAAAAAACCGCCATAAGACGGTTTAATTAATGCAATGCAACCATTATTCAACCAACAGATCTTTTTCAGAAATCCCATTTCCATAAACAGGCTTCAACGTTTTCTCATAGGCCTGTTGAATCACACCCTCTTGAGAAAGTTTCTGCAAATCTTTATTCAACCAATCCAGCAATTCTTTATTACCTTTTTGAACGGCAGGTGCAATGAAGTCTTGCTCACCTAAATTGGTGATCCCCACAGTGTAATCAGGATTCTCTTTCGCCCAAGCCAGAACCAATAAATTATCATGCGCCAAAGCGACGCCACGCTTGTCTTTTAAGGCATCAAAGGTTTCTGTATTTTGTTCATATTTTTGTAATTTAATTTCAGGATGCTGTTTGGTGAAAAAGGAATCCGCGGTTGTGCCCTTATTGACCAATAGGGTCTGACCTTTGAGCTGAGTAATATCTGTAATCACATGGCTTGAAGGTGAAACTACACCCAAAGCCACCTTAAGATAAGGCTGAGCAAAATCCACGACTTCTTTACGTTCAGGTGTCACGGTAAAATTAGCAAAGATGATATCGACTTTATTGGCCTTTAAGTATTCCACCCGATTTGCCGCTTCAGTCAGTATAAATTCGACTTTGTTTTCATCTCCCAATAAGTCTTTGGCCACATGTTTAGCGATTTCCACATCAAAGCCCTGATTCTTGCCTTGTGCATCCAGATATCCAAACGGCGGTTTATCACTAAACACCCCGATACGTACCACTCCATTTTTTTTAATTTGTTCAATACTTGATGAAGCTGCTGTATCTTGATCAAGCTGATCTTTGGGGGTGCTACTTGGATTACATGCGGCCAAACCTAAACTGCCTAAAGCTATGAGAGAGGTCAGTAGTGCATGTTTTAAATTAACTGCAATGTTCATAAAATATTCCTCTTGTGTTTCATAATTTTTAAATCATTTTTTTAAATTATTAAGTTCAGGTGACTCAGTATTCATTTGAAGATCCTATTTCGAATTGACCTCTAAGAAAATTTTGGCATCGATACTATCGCCATAAATTGGTTTTAAAGTTTGGTTATAAATGTTCTGTATTTCGCCTGAAGCTCTTAACTGCTTGATTTCGCTATTCAGCCAATGCAGCAGTTCGGTATTGCCCTTTTTCACGGCAGGCGCGATAAAGTCCTCATTGCCTATCTTTGCAATACCGACCACATAGTCAGGATTTTGCGCAGCCCACGCGAACGCATAGGTGCTGTCTTGCGAAATCGCATCGCCTCGACCATCTTTGAGTGCATTAAATGCATCGGTATTTTGTTCAAACTTAAGTAGTTTTATAGTGGGATAATTTTTAGTGAAGAAGCTGTCTGAACTCGAGCCTTTGTTGACAATCAAGGTGCGATTTTCCAGTTGTTTGATGTCATTAATCGGTTTCGCTTTTGGAGACGTGATGCCAAGTGACGCTTTTAAATAAGGTTCTGCAAAATCAACCACTTCTTTTCGTTCTGGAGTCACTGAAAAACTGGCAAACACCACATCCACTTTATCTGATTTTAAAAATTCCACCCGATTTGCAGCTTCAGTCACCACATATTCAATTTTGTTTTCATCGCCCAATACGTCTTTTGCAACCTGCTTTGCCAAAGCAACATCAAACCCTTGATGCTTGCCCTGACTATCGACATAACCGAACGGTGGATTGTCGGCAAAAACCCCGACTCGAATCACATCATTTTTTTTGATTTGATCAATAGTAGAGACTGATTCCGAGGAAGCCGCCTGATGGGCTTTACCCTCTGTGTTTTTATGACATGCAGTCAGTGAAAATGCACTGATCAAAAGCGCAGTGCTAAAACTCAAAAATGGAATGGTTTTCATATTTATCCTTGTTCTTAGTAGCTTAAAATATTTAAAAATGATCGGGCACGTTCTGTTTTTGGCTGACTAAAAAAGGTATCTGGCGTGGATTCTTCAATGATATTGCCCTGATCCATGAAAATAATCCGATCTGCCACTTTTTGTGCAAAGCCCATTTCATGGGTCACAATCAACATGGTCATGCCCTCTTGCGCGAGACCCAAAACCACATCTAAAACTTCACGCACCATTTCAGGATCTAGTGCTGCGGTGATTTCATCCATCAGCATAACTTTGGGCTGCATCACCAAAGAGCGCACGATCGCAATGCGCTGCTTTTGCCCCCCTGAGAGCTGACGCGGATAGTCAAGCTTTCGATCAAATAGCCCAACACGTTTCAACAGTACGTCTGCCACGTGTTCAGCCTCGATACGTGTGCGTTTTTGCGCTTTGATAGGCCCCAATAAAATGTTATCAATGACATTCATATGACCAAATAATTCATAATTTTGAAATACCATCCCAATGTCTTGACGGACAGCACTCCACCCTAAATCCTGACCTAGCACACCTACCTTGTCTAAAATGATGTGTCCTTCTTGAATGGATTCCAATCCATTGATACAACGTAATAATGTACTTTTGCCACAACCCGATGGGCCAAGAATCACCACGACTTCGCCTTGACTCAGCTCTAGGTCAATGCCATTCAGTATTGGTTTATCGCCAAATGATTTTTTTAACTGTTCAATTTTAAGTAATGCCATCGCTTCGCTACCTATTCCCAGATTTTTTCTAAATGACGTGATAACAATGACAATGGATAACAAATGACGAAGTACAAAAAGAAAATCAGTCCATACATCCAAAGTGAGGCATTCGGCACAATCAATAACGAATTTTCAATGATTTGCTGCCCAACTTTTAAGACCTCAACCACGCCAATTAATACCGCCAAAGAACTGGTTTTCACCATTCGAGTAAACAAATTGATCGCACCTGGCGTAATTCGTTTTAGACTTTGTGGAAACACCACAAATATCAACACTTGCAATGCACTCAGTCCAACAGCAGCAGCCGAATCACGTTGATGCTGATCAATGGAGGTGATGCCTGCACGAACCAAATCGCCCATTTCTGCCGTGCCCCAGAGGACAAACACAAACACACACACCCAAAAAGCCGAAAACTGCCAGTTCAACCACGTTGCAAACCCAAAGTAAAAAACAAACAGTAAAACCAAAATCGGAATCACCCGAATGACTTCTAGATACAGTCCACTTAAAACTTTGATCATCCGATTTTTAGAGGTCATGACCACCCCAAAAATCACACCCAATACTGCAGATAAAACAACTGAAATCAATGCAATTTGAATGGTGACCCATAAGCCATGAAGCAGTCTGAACAGGTGGCTGGGTTGGAAGAGGAAATCAAGCCCCATGACTGATTCTCCTACTTCGATATTCGAGATAACGGGTCAATGCAGAGACAGGCAATAAAATAATGAGGTAAGCACAGATCAATAAAAATAAGGCCTCTGTCGTTTTATAATCCATACCAATCAAGTCTTTGGTGACAAATAACAGTTCAACGATGGCAATGGCACTCAAGACTGAACTTTCTTTAATCAAAAACAAACAATTTGCGCCAATGGCAGGAATAGACAGCGCCAAAGCTTGTGGCAAAGTCACATAACGAAAGACCTGAAATGAACTTAACCCTACGCTCTTGGCTGAATCAATCTGCCCTTTCGATACAGACTGTAACCCTGCACGAAACACTTCTGCCATATAACTTCCGCCTAAGAACGTTAAGCCGATGATGCCGCAGGTCAATCCTTCTAATTTGATACCGAGTTTGGGCAGACCGTAGTACAAGAAAAATAACTGAATCAGTAAAGGCGTATTACGGGACAGTTCGATGTAGATCGTGACGATTTTATCGAGTATAAAAATGCGATTGTTCAAAATCACACTACACAGCAATCCAACCACAATCGACAGCAGAATACTGATAAAGGAAATTTTTAATGTGCTAAGCGTGGCCTGATAAAATTGTGGCAACACGCTATGGATATAAAACCAGTTCAAAGCAGCCGTCCAAAACATACAAAAATGAAAGAAATCAAAATTAAATTTTTTATGAAGTGATCGCTAAGTCTATGAACTTTGAAATTCGCCGAGAACTATTTTTATTGTATAAGCTTTGCTGTTTTTTAAATGAGCTTAGCCTACCTAAGCTCATTATTCTGGATTAATATTTGAATCTGCGAGGCCTGTGAAGCGGTCGGTTGACCAGATTAAGCGCAGGTTACATCTGCAACTGAGACGCGCGATTTACCCTCCACTGCCAATACAGACGCCGCTACAGCATCGACCACCCGACTTAAAGATTGACGCAAAGTATTCACAGTATCGACCATCGGGTTGCTATTAGATACGACACTTTGATTAAAGGTCATCCTACAGCTCAGTTGTCCTGTAACCTTGCTGTGTTGAGGGGTATTGACAGTAGTCAGTGCCCGATTCGGATCATCGTATTTAATGGTCCATGCCACCGCAACTGCAACTTCACGCGGTCTTTCAGCTTTATTGGCATTTGGCAGAGGTCGCTCCAAAATGTCAAAATGAGAAAAGTCTGCCGCAATCCGATATGCAGCTTTTCCACCCGTCATACCACTGTTGTAACGATCGACTGCACCAAGTTTTTGTTGTAGCCCTGCGGATAAACCATCTCGGAGTTCCGCTGAAAGTGTAGAAGTCCAGCGTTCATCATTTAGCACATTGGACTTACCATTGACTTCCTGTACCACCAGCGGAATGCGATTTAGCCTATCTGCCAAGCCCACAGGTAGCACCTCAATGACTCGGACTTGCCCATTCAGAGTGGGTGTCACCTGTGGTGTCAGTGAATAATAATGAGGTGACTTCGATGCCGAACACCCTGTCGCCATCACCGCCACTGCAATCCAAACGGCGCTCAAAGCGGGGCTGTACTTTAACTTAACATTGCTGTGCTTTAACTCAACATGGCTTTGCTGTATCGGCTGTATGGCATGCTTCGATTTGAGCATGCCTTTGCTATTCAATTTAATTGTCATTTTTTTTAGGCTCAGACGTTTTACCACGAATCAAAGATTCAGGATGCTGTTCAATTTGATCAGCCATAAGTTGTAGAGATGCAGCAGCACGAGTCACTTGCTGTAGAGCTCGACGTAAATCCTGTTGCATAGGCGCGTCACTCGAGAGTATCGTTTCAGAAGAGCGAACCGTTTTTCGTACATCGTCCAACGTGGCTTGCAGATTAGGTGCCACTTTTCCATCCAGTTGATCCACCAGTTTTTTGGTCGATTGCACCGTGGTCTCAAGGGTATTTAAAGTTTTACGTACATCTTGACCGATTTCTACAATCGGGAATTTATTCACTTTTTCAGTGATTTCAGTAATTTGAGTTTGCAGCCCTTTTAAGTCTGTTGGGGTCGTTGGTACTTCAACCACGCCATCAGGTCGTATATTTAATGTGGCATATGTGACTTTTGGAAAGGCATCAAAAGCAATATAATTTTGACCCGTTAACAAATTACCGGTACGAATTTGAGCCCGCCAACCGCGCTCAACAAAGTTCTTAAAAATTGTGCCTTGTGGGTCTAATTCATTGCCGTTGGCAATCCGTGATGGATACACGATCGCATCTACACGCATCCGAATTTGAGTATAGTCTTGCAAAAATTCGGTATTGATGGCCTGTACATTTCCGATTTCAACGCCCATAAAGTCAATTGGCGCATCCACTGACAGACCTCTGAGCGAGTCTGAAAAATACATGACAATTCTGCGTGGATTTACATCGGGTGCTTTGAGTGCCTCGGTACGATTATCCCAAAGCTTAAAGCGACTATGATCTTCTGCGCTACTGGCTTTTGAATCTTCAGGATAGCCAAATGCGATCCCGCCCGCCACAATGCTCGCTAAAGACTGGGTATTTAAACTGAACCCTGAGGCATTCAAGCTGACATCGAGCCCACTGGCTTGCCAAAAGCGTGCATCTTTGGTCACGAACTTATCAAATGGCGCACGGATAAAGGTTTGCAATTCAATGCTTTGACCATCTGGAGCGATTTTATAGGCTGTCACTTGACCGACATTCATTCTTCGATAATAAATCGGTGAACCAAAATCCAACGAACCTAAGTCTTTGGCATTTAAGAAAAAGATTTTACCCGGCACATCGGAGGATATCACCGGTGGTGTCTCCAAACCTTTAAACACCCGCTCTTTTTCCTGAGATTTACCGCCATCGACATCGATATAGGCACCAGACAATAAAGTATCAATGCCCGATATTCCACCTGTGCCGATGCGCGGACGTACCACCCAAAATCGGGTGTCTTTGGCCGCAAAATTACTGGCACTTTTACGCAGTTCTACTTTAGCAATCACATGGGAGCGGTCTTCTGCCAAATCAATTTGTTGCACCAAGCCAATATTGACATTTTTATAACGTACTGTGGTTTTCCCAGCTTCCAAACCTTCAGCGGTTCTAAAAGAAACATCAATCAGGGGGCCTGTGTTCAAATAGACTTTGAGCGCGAGTGATAAAGCAATCAAGAGCGCAATCATCGGAATTAACCAAATCAGGGAAGGTTTCCACTTGCTACGCTTCTTGACAGGCTCTGGTAATTCATTGCTGCCCGCATTGATCGAGGCGGATTCATGATCTGTATTTGGATTGTTTGTTGTATTGTCAGACATACTCATTGTTCTTTATTTGAATAATTAAAATTAGGAGGATTTGAATCTGAATCTACAGTCCCACCCTGCTCCTGCGGATCTAGGTGAAGCTCTGAACCTACAGACTGAGCGGCTAAAGGTTGAGCAGCTGGAGGAGGCTTTTGTTTTTGTTGTGCTAAAGCATAGTTATCCCAAATTATTCTGGGATCGAAGCTAAAAGACGCCAACATGGTCAATACCACGACAGCACCAAATGCTACAGCGCCAGGTCCAGCCAAAATGGTGGCAATCGAATGGATCTGAATGAGCGCCGCTAACATTGCCACCACGAATACATCAATCATTGACCAGCGACCAATAAATTCAACGACGCGGTATAGGGTTGCACAGTTTTCAGGGGAAAATCTTAAGCGACGCGACGACTGCAAATGCACCGCCATCAGTAAAATCGCCAAGATGACCAATTTCAGCATGGGAATAAAAATACTGGCAATAAAAATGACACTGGATACAAAATAATCACCCGTTTGCCAAAAATAAATCACACCACTCATGATGGTGTCTTGTTGATTGCCCAACAGGGATTGGGTTACCGTCATTGGCAGTATATTCGCTGGAATATATAAAATACTGGCAGCGATCAGAAAAGCCAAGGTTCGTTCAAGACTTCTTGTCTTACGTAAATGCAATGTACTTGAGCATCGTGAACACTTTTGAGCTAAATGCCGTTGCGAATCGCCCGTCTTATTGACATGGGTTTGTTTGACGGCATTTAAGATACCGCAGCGATGACACAACAGCATCGATAAATCGATGGCTCTGAGGGCCAACTTGGGTTGATCTTGCAGCTCATTTAAAGCCTGAGTTTGATTGCTTTGGCTTAGAGATCGACTTTGATCTACAGGATGTTCGTTCATCATAAAGAATACCGATCAATGGCATCCCAGATGTCTTTGATTTTAAATGAGGCAATATAAACCAGTAATACACTTAAAATAGCAAATGCCCACAGTGCAATACCCGGAATCACCACCACCATCCCTACCAATTTGACCAGTGTCACCAACACACCAATCAGAAACACTTCTACCATGCCCCACATGCGCAGTTCGAACAATACCCGTAATGCCATCCGAATAAATCGATCTCTATGCGGAACCTGATGTTTGTCAGAAAACACGATTGAAGTCAGCACATAGCCCAATAATAATAAATACATCAAAGGCACGATAAATGTCGTGATCAAAATCAAGATGCCGACAAAAGCACGATCCGCATGAAACATAGCCTGTACCGCACCCAATAAGGTTGTATCTGAATAGATGCCTTGTAATTCGACTTGCACAATTGAAAAACTATTGGCAATGGTAAATACAATCAGTGCAGTTGAAATCAGCGCCAGTAAGGTATGAAAAGACTGGATGTCTCGGTAAAGTTCTGCACCACAACATTGGCAGTAAGCACGTTCCCCCGATGCAAGCTTGCTTCTACGGTAAACCGTATCGCATTCTTCACAACCCACAAGTGCTGCCTGATCATTTTGAAGCATAGAAGCTTGATACCTTTTTTATCTATTTATTTTTAGAGAGTGTTTAATTGTGTCGTATTTAACAGTGTGAATTTGGTTATTTAATCAACTTTTCATACAACTTACTTTAATAGCATTTTTAGCGTTCAAAGTGAATCAGCTTTTATGCAACTCTCTATATTTTTCTAGAGTCTGAATCAATCGGGCTTGTTTTTTGTTAATTCCATTGGCCACGTCCTAAGCTTCTGTGATACGGGGGTTTTAGTATCGTGGAGAACAAGACAGGGATAAAAACATTAAGAGTATTGGGTGAGTGCTACCGTAATAGACGCAAGAGATTCGGTTTACGCATCAATTGAATCGCTGCACTGTTAAACCGAATAAATTCGCAATCGTGACTTTCGCAAGAGATCTAATGTATTGATTCAAACATAATACCCAGATTCTCAACCAGAGATAACGGAACCTTGCATAACACTACCTAGTATTCTAGAGATTGGCGAGTAAGCGTATTTTTGTACCAGAGCATGCCGAACCAGAACAACCTAGAAGAGGTCTTTTCAGTCGGTTTTTCTTATTCCATGGTTAAACTGAACTACACAAGTCCGGGAGTATTGATCAAAAAACAGATCTAAAACGTAGATGTTAACAAAAAAAAGTTCAGAAATGATGTTTGGACTATAAATATTAAGGTAAAAATTTGAATTTAAAAGTGAAATATAACAACTTTCGCATAATGCATATGATGTTAATTTTAGAAAAAAAATGATAATGGGTAGCCCTTCCCCCCAAGTTGTTACTTGAATTTGGGTGATTTAGGAGAGTTTTTGCTTCTTATTTTTTGTGCAACAAAGCTATTTTTAATATTGACACATTTGGTTCCAGATACTTTCATTAAAGGCGAAATACTTATTTAACCCGAATCCAGCTTAAGAAGTTGAGATCATCTATTCTAAGACGTATCTATGATTTTGAACATAAATAAGTCTATGAGTTGATCTAAAAATACTAAAATTTGATTCAAATAGATCATAAAATCACATATATTTTATAATCTTAAGAAAAATTATCATCCACGATTTGGGTTATTTAGATATCCCATGAATTCCATCAATCACATGTCAAGGTCGCTTTCAATGTCGATGAAAATGAACCTGGTTCACTTAATGAGGCGTCTGCTTCTCCTGCTACAATAATTTGTCCTCCTTTTTTAGGCAATATAACACACATGTTATTAGATGCTGGTACTGTACATTTATCAGGTGAGACCTGATCGTCGTTTGTCGACTGCTCAAATTTTAATATTGGTCCCTTCTTCCCCCCTCCTAAAGTCATGGTAGAGCCACTCAAATCATTACTTTCAAGTTCAAGATACCCCTCAGAATTACCCATACCTTCAATATTGAAATTGAAACTTTTCTTCTCCTGAGCTCCCGCAGTGAAATGCCCCACATTCCAAACCTGATTGGTCTGAGCAAGACAATTTGCGCCCCTTATATATAAGTCGTCATCCGCCATAGTTCGATTATCAAAACCACTTGCGGGACGTTGAATTAGGCGTACATGAACTTTGTCCTTATCGGCATTTTTCATAACTAAACGTATCTCTAAGTTCATATATCCTGCCTTCTGCATCGTGAGCTTATCTGCAGTACTGGTCCATAGCTTACAACTTCCTGAATTGCCAGAAGTCGCTAAAGGACACGTATTCGTAAGCTTCCATCCTTCCTTCGTTTTAAAAAATATGTTGAACATGCTTCTAGACATATCTATACTTTTTTCATCCTCCTCAGAGAAATATGCCCATGCAACACTCCCTCCGTCAATTGTAGAAGCAAGATGATAACCGGTCGAACGAATATAGTTGAACACAAGCTTGTCTCCAGTACTCTCCGCTCCCCACTGTATTGCATGGCTTGTGACTGACATAATGCACGTCAGGGATAAAACAATCATTTTTTTTAACACTATACCGACCTTCAATATAATAAATTGGTAGTGCTAAAAACCAACGTGTAATAATTCATTTATATATTTTAATATCAATAACTTATTATTTTTATCACGTCGTATTCATGCACTACCTTATAGTTGTTGAAACAAGATTAACACCTGCTTCCTTGGCTTCTTGAATGTATTGCCCATATTGACTAGAGGCCAATACATTCGCTACTGTTTTAGCTGGGCCAGTTAAAATTGTTCCAATAACAAGAGAAAGTGTTTCAGGATCAATCTTTACTCCATATTTCTCATTCATTTCCTGCTGAAAATCAGAATATCCTTTTGATAATCCATAGGATGCCTTTAACAATTGCATACCAATCGTAGTATCTGCTGTCAAATTAACCTTATGCTCACCTTCTACCGAAATAACATTAGTATCGCCAACTGAAGCAATACTCGTATTTAATATTTGCTCTAAACTATATCCCTTAGACTCTAATTCTTGTATTTTTTCATTTGCATCTGCTAAATCCTTAATATAATTCTGTGCATAAGCATTATCCGCCACAACAAAAAACTCTTCTTTTGATCCTCCATTCTTTAAAAACTCTTTGTAGGCATCAGCAATCATATCTCCTCCAACCATCTGGTTAAGAGAAGTAATTATTTTATTTTGAATTTTTGAATTTTTGAATTTTTGAATTTTTGAATTTTTGAATTTTTGAATCAGGTAATTTTAAAGCTAATTTTTCAACATCATTTTTTATTTGTTCTGTTGCTTGCTTTAAATTCTCAGGTAGATCTTTCTGCTCTTTTATAATCTGCTCTCGTCCACTTTCCGTCAGTAAACGATTGTCTACAGTCACTGAACCATTCAATAATCCTGTCACTTGGTCTCGGGTGATTTCTTGCGTATTGTTGATATCTCGGTTGGTGCTTGTGGTTGTATTACTAACCGTGCCTTGTCCCATCGTGGCTTTGGTCAACTGCTCTTTTTCGTTCCCTGTACTTTGTAAGCCAACTGTTGTACTACCGCTCGGATGGAATGCGCTTTCTTTGCTCTCACCTTTAATCGATGTGCCTACACTGCTTGAAACATTAAAGCCACGATTACTTTCAGAACTATGGTCTTGGATATCTTTGAGCTCAAGTTGACCTGTATAATTTAGCTTTTTGTGATCAGTCAGAGTTCCATCTTCATTCTTGCTTGCATTGGCGATCACTCCGCCAATATTACTGATCTTTTGCACGCCCATCGCATCTAGGTCTGCACCGTTTTGTGCATTACCAATCAATAGTTTACTGGTTTCATTCACCCACGCTTTGTCATTTTGCCCTTTGCCTTGGTTATAACTGCCTGAGATATTACTCAAACCACTAGAACCAAAACCAGCACCCACCGAACCGCCTTTACTGTTGTTATTGCCTGATGCTGTATCTTGTAAGCTTTCTACATGGATCTCATTGACTTTGAGATCACCACGATCCGCAATACTCACTTCTCCACCTTGGATATTGAGTTTATTCAGTGACCCTGAAACTTTGTTGAGTTCAACTTGACTATTCACATTTGTCAGACTTTCATCATGTGATTTCGATGTTTGTTTGCCCACCGATACACTTCCACCACCACCGTAGGTGTAACTCACACTTTGGTTATTGGTCTTACTGCTGGTCTCTTGTTGACTCTGTTCTTTTCCTGCACTTACATTAAAATCTTTTGTCCCATCGAAAGTCGTTGTGCCTGTTGCAGTTAATCGACTCCCTTGTAGGTTTACATCTTGACCTTCTGATTTTAAGGTCAGGTTGTTTAAGTCAAGTTGGCTTCCTTGCCATTTGCCTTGGGTGGTATTGGTGCTCGTGGTTGTTTCTATACGTTCACCATTCGCTCCAATGGTAAAGCCATAGGTTGCTGAACTTGCAGCAGCAGTTGCCGCTGCTGCTCCAACTGCAATCTGCGCATTTGCGAGGTTAGCAGTCGCCATCGTAACGTTTGCTTTTGTGTCATCCAAGGCTTCTTTGCTTATCTTGCCTGAAGCATAATCACGTTGCGCTTGACTATATTGATCTTTGGCTTGCTTGACTGCCTCGGCTGCATCTTTGACTGCACCAACTGCAAGAACTGCATCTAGGTATGCATTACGCACACCCACTTCTGCACTGATCGTTTCTGTATGTGTTTTTTCTTCGACTGTCGTTTTATTTTCATAACCACCAGTATTAAGTGCACCACGTCCGTGATCAAATACCGTATCTCCTGTGGCTTTGATATTTTGACCTAAAATATCAATACCATCAGCACTTTGGATTTTTAAATTTTCGGTGTTGATTGAACCTGCTTTATGCATTGTTTCTGTCGTCTTGGTACTTTGTGTTGTATCTTCTGATACAAAGCCACTTAATACTGATAGCCATAAGCCATTAATATCAATATTATTTTTGATATCTCTATTTACCAAATAACTTTGACCAAAAGCTTTTTGGCTTCCAGTTCGGATCTAAAAAGTCATAATGGTATTCATAGTGATCCAATGGTTTTACTGGCATTAGCTCCATAGGAACTAAAGGATTATCAATTTCAATTTCTAACCCATTCATCCAAGCAAGCTTAGTAAACATGACTGGATGATGCGACCAAATATCTCCATTAAATTCTTCACTAAAATCTTTATTATAAGCTTTGTGTACTTTTGGTTTTAATAAAGTTTGTACTATCTCTATGATTTTATCTTTATCCTTTTCATAAATTGCATCATAGATTCCAAATTCAAATTGCACCACTTCTCTTAATTTATTGATTTTCTTATTAGCAACTTCTTTAATTTTTTGATAGTCCTCCCAATCATGTCGAAGTACTGCTTGTAAAGCATGTGTACGATATCTTGGATCATCTTTAGATGGTTTGAATTTAGCCTCTTGATAACTAGGTTCATACTCTCCCCAAAGTAAATGAACTGTATCAAGATGAGCAAACTTTTCAATTACCTCTGTATTATCAGATAAAATTGGAAAGATAAATTCATCAGGAGTAGACATTGTATAAGAGAAACCGCCAGAATATCTTGCACTTTCTATTCTTAATAAACTGGATACATAAAACCATTGTTTTAGACAATCTAAATTTGCATTAAATAACCATTCTTTAAAGCCATTAAATGTAGCCAACACAGCAAAAGATTCATAAACAGCAGCTTGAGGCTGATTTTTCTTCAACCTTTCAACAATTAGGTCTATATTCTCTTTTTCCTGATTTTCATAGAACAAATCTCTACCTTGAAATTTAGTTAGTAAAGTATCTTTCATCATTTTGCAACCTTATTTCCCAAATTCAATGTAATAGCTCGACTATCACTAACACCAACAACAATTTTATTGATTGGCTTCCCTTGCTTAACAGCTTGATCAATTAATTTTGCTGTATTTATTGCTTCAATGTTTCCTGTATCACTCAATGCTAAAACTCTACTTTTAATCCATTTATCTGACATTTGTACGCCAATATAGCTGCAATCTTATTTTAGGATACAATGATAAAAAATTAATTTGTTCAAGATCATGCCTAAAGTATATTCAGTGGATTTACGTGAAAAAGTCATGCAGTTTTATGAAGAAAATAATCACAAATCATATACATGTAAAACCTTTAAAATATCTAGAACCACTTTGGATGATTGGATTCTTCTTCAAAACACCACTGGAGAATTGAAACAGCCTAAAATCAATGCAGGTCGACCCACTAAAATCAAGGATATGGATGCTTTCAAACACTTTATTGAAACTACTGAATTTTCTCAAGTGAAAGATCTCATCCCTTTATTTGAACAAAAGTTTGGGTATCCAATCCTTTACTCAACCCTGTTAAAAGCCATTCATAGACTTGGTTGGACACGTAAAAAAAGAGTTTTCTCTATAAGCAAGCCGACAAAATAACAAGGGCTGTATTCAACTGGTTTCTTCCGCAATGGAAAGAGGCGTTTGGGGAAGATCAGATTCTTTATATTGATGAGTCTGGGATAAACACCACAGATACAGCGCAATATGGTTGGTCTAAACTAGGCAGTCGTTGCGCTGCTTTAAAATTGGGTGGTCATGGTAAAAGATTAAGTATCATCAGTGCTGTGAGGTCTAATTCAGCGTATCAGTTCCTTTACCCTTTGATTTTTCAAGGTTCATGCGATCGAGCAATGTTCACGGGATGGTTGAGATATCTACTTGAAAATTTAACCAAAGATAATCAAGATAAGACCAAAAGACATCTGCTGATTCTAGATAACGCTTCGATTCATAAGAACGGAGATATCAAAAAACTAGCCAAAGACTTTAACTGTAGAATCATGTACTTGCCTGCTTACAGTCCAGATTTAAATCCAATTGAAAAAGCATGGTCAGTGCTAAAATCCAAAGTTAAAAGTATCGCTGTCCGTTTTGACAAAAACATAGAAGAAGCGCTCGATTTAGGCTTGAAGGCAATGTAGCTTAAAATTTAAATCCAGCTATATCATTAGGTGAATTTTTATTACTACTTAGATTAATAGCATTGCGACTTAAAGGCTTAACTTCCACAACATAAAGTTCTCCATTTTTAATATAAACACCATCAAAGCAATTGCTTCCACATTTACTTTCAAGTTTGGTGTAACCACTATTTTTAAAATAACTATCTGCGATTTCCTCTCGTAGTACACCAGTTGCATTCTTATCTTTATTGCCTATTAATTCTTTTTGTTTATTTAAAACCTCCTTCGGTGGATCAATGATCTTTCCATTTTCTGTAATTATGCTTGCCTTTATATAACCGCCTGCACTTGTCGTAATTGTTGGCAATTTCGCAGGATCATTTTGTAAAATACGTTTAGTACTTTTGGCAGCCTCAATAACTATACCACCACCTTTCTTCGCAACCATTACCGTTCCTGCACTTATCGCAACTGAGAGACCATTAAGCACTGTCGTCATCTCAGCATTACCCATCTTTTCAAATTCTGCTGGGCTGCTGCCAGCTAAATTACCTTTTGTTATAGTCTTTCCTGTGTCCCATAACTCGCCTGGAACATTTTTACACCTGCCCAAATCGCTGACATTGTTCCTATTGGATCTTTCGTCAATGCTTCATAAACTTCTTTCGGAACATTAGGTAAATTCTTAATATCATTTATAAATTTTGTTGTCGCTTTTGATTGACCTAGCCTATAAGCTTTCTCTTGTGCTGCATCCATTTGCTTATATGCTGTTAAACATTCATCACTCCAGCAACCTAGGTGCTTTATGTCCTGCCAGTATGACGTTTTTTCATCGATCTTATCTCCATGATCCGATATAGCATCAACAACAGTTGTATTGTCTTTTTCTAATTCAGCTATATTTTGAGCTTGGGTAACTGCATCTTTACCATCACCCAATTGAGATTTATATTGTTCAATCGTGTCTTGGTTATTTTTAACACCTGAATCAAAAGCCCAATCTACAGATTTACCAATCAAATCAGCAGAAGTTTCATTCTTAATCCCTTGTCCATGTGCTATTTCATGTCCCAATGTATCCACAATTGTTTTACGATTTTCATTATTGACATCTAAAATAATCGTATCAGTTTGATGGTCATAAGCGCCTTTTATACCCAGAAATGTAGTCATTGAAGTTGTGAGGACATCTACATCTTTCCCAAGTGCTTGTGCCAGTAATTGAATGCTGCCTTTGGTTGCTAAAATACCATCGTAATTGCCGTTTTTAAACTGCTCTAAAACTGTTGCGGCTTCTGGGTGTTTTTGTACAAAATCAAATGTATTAGCAGGGTTCATTAATGTTTTAAATGCTTGCCCTACATTTTGATCTCCACTTGCCAAAGAAGCCGTCGCCACACCTAAACTCGTAACACCGGCTGCTGTCATTTTCCCGATGATTTCAGCATTCTGCGGTAAATCTTTCTGCTCTTTTATAATCTGCTCTCGTCCACTTTCCGTCAGTAAACGATTGTCTACAGTCACTGAACCATTTAATAATCCTGTCACTTGGTCTCGGGTAGTACTACTTTTTTCAATTTAATAAATCTCTTGATACATTTCCTGTTTGATTAAATTCAATAAAACATTTTTTTACTAATTCTATATCTTGCACAATTGTTGTTGCACCATACGGCTCTCCTAATATATTTTGAAATACACCTTTTGGAGCATCAGGATTATATGGTGTTCTAACATCAATATAACCTTCTTCGTCAAAATCTAATAACATTAGTAAATAGTTGTCATCTTCAAAATATAAAGTTAATTTTTGTGGTTCAACTTCATCCTTTGCTAACGTATTTTCTAATTCTAATACGCCATATTTCTGATTTTCGATAAGGTTTAGAATCATTAAAATATCTATAGTATTTGGATCTAATATTTTAGGGAAATACAGTCTCCCTTGATTAATAGCACCTGAGTAATACCCTCCCATCTCAATTCGCTTCATTTTTACCTCTTTTAATGATTTTACTCCTGAGCTGTATCATAAGTTTGTCTAAAATGTTAATCTTCATTTGATAACACTGCTTAAATTTTAGTTAATTTAGCTCTAGTTTCTTCATCAATAAACTTCAGCAAAAATAAATCATGTAAAAAATTTGTTTTCTCATCAAAATCTAATAATTGTAAAAGTAATTTAAATTCCACTTTATTTAATTTATCAGCTAAATCCCCCCTGAGTTTATCGGATACTTTTTCAGAAACAAATTTTCCAGCTATTACATAAATCACAAATTCAATAATAATAATTTCAATATTGGAAAATCCCTCTTCATATTCATAAATTAGATGCCCTAAAACTGTTTCATATTGAATATTACATTGATGTCCATGATTAAGCATTTCTTGATAAAAATCATCCAACACGCCTAATCTTAGATCATCATAACTTATTTTATCCATCAATTATTTCCTTTTATTAGGTGTATACAAATAGCCATTACTATCTACAATATTCAAATTAATATTTGGATATTTCTTTCTAAATTGATCTATATTTATTGTACAACTAGCACATGGTTCACGCTCAGTAAATAAAGTAATTGTACCTTTCGCATTAACATTATTACCAAGTTGATTTGCAATATTATTTAAAATTTTTGCCTCAGTATCAGTACTACGGTTAATAGGAATTCCTTTTGAGTTATTAATTGTCATACTTTCAAATATAGGTTTTTCTACCTTTCCAACGAATCCTTTATCAACTAATTGTGGTTTTGGAGACTCCAATTTTGAAGATGATGCCATCAACGGTTGAACACCATTTATATCTATTACAGCTACACCAAAATTTCCAGAATTTTTCATTTTTGAATTTAATTCAGATCTTAATGAAGTTGTTAGATCTTTAAACATATTTACTGTATTAGCATCATATTTTCCATTTGAAATAGTCGGGTTAATATCTCTAATTGGTACAATTATTTCATTCTTCCCCAAAGGAGTATCATTCAATGCGCCATATTTAGTAGCCATACCAGAACCAACCACTGAACTAATCAAGCCACTTCCTATCGCTAAATTGTCTGCTGTTTTATCACTTACTCCGACAAGTCTTGAAGCTGAAGCAAGTCCTGCTAAAGCACTGCCTCCTGTCGCTAATATCGCATTTGCTCCACGACTTTCATCTGCTTTAATCTTGGGAACTGATGCAGCATCTAAGCCTAATTTTTTATAATAATCGGGTAACATGCCATAGTTTTTATCTCCTGGATACAACCATTTATCCTTGTCATTTCCATTATAATACCCTCGATATAAATCCCAATCGACTTTCTTATAAATCTCTTGTTGCATTCCTGCTAACTTTTGTACTTCGTTGTATTCTTTTGACCCTTTTGGAAACATACTAAATAGTTGACTCAACTGATCCCCATTTAAAAATGTTGGCAATTTCGCTTTTTGTGCCATTGCATCAATATTTACATTGGGTACAGCAAATTTGCTTTTTGCATCTTCTTTTTGATATTGATTATATTGTAAAGTCATATAGTTAGAAAAAATCCCTAATAACTTTTTCGCTTCATTTGGATTATTAGCTTTTAATGCAGAATTGATCTTTTCTGAAAAAGCCACTGCCATATTGGTCGTTGTATAGTTTTCAAATGATTTTGGATCATTATTAATCTTATCAAAGAAACTTTGATTGTCTTTATTTAATATTGCCTCATTATTGAATTGTGTTTTTGCATCATTGCCATCACCGATTTGTTTTTGGTAATAATCAACAGCTTCTTTGTTATAGGCAATTCCAGATGTAAAACCTAATTCTCCTGCTTTACCTGATAAGTTACTTAACAATTCATTTGATAGCCCTTGATTATGACTAATTTCGTGTTCAAGAACTTCGATATTCGTTTTACGATTATCTCCATTGACATCTATCGCAATGATATTTTTATCTGTCGTTCCTTTTAACCCGTAGACATCTGTAATAGTCGTGGTCAACACATCAACATCTACACCCAATGCGGAAGCAAGTTGATTCATGGCATTTTTTGCTGACTCAATATCATTAAATTCGCCATTACCAAACTTATTCAGAATTGCGGCCGCTTCTGGATTTTTTTGAATAAAATCAAATGTATTAGCAGGGTTCATTAATGTTTTAAATGCTTGCCCTACATTTTGATCTCCACTTGCCAAAGAAGCCGTCGCCACACCTAAACTCGTAACACCGGCTGCTGTCATTTTCCCGATGATTTCAGCATTCTGCGGTAAATCTTTCTGCTCTTTTATAATCTGCTCTCGTCCACTTTCCGTCAGTAAACGATTGTCTACAGTCACTGAACCATTCAATAATCCTGTCACTTGGTCTCGGGTGATTTCTTGCGTATTGTTGATATCTCGGTTGGTGCTTGTGGTTGTATTACTAACCGTGCCTTGTCCCATCGTGGCTTTGGTCAACTGCTCTTTTTCGTTCCCTGTACTTTGTAAGCCAACTGTTGTACTACCGCTCGGATGGAATGCGCTTTCTTTGCTCTCACCTTTAATCGATGTGCCTACACTGCTTGAAACATTAAAGCCACGATTACTTTCAGAACTATGGTCTTGGATATCTTTGAGCTCAAGTTGACCTGTATAATTTAGCTTTTTGTGATCAGTCAGAGTTCCATCTTCATTCTTGCTTGCATTGGCGATCACTCCGCCAATATTACTGATCTTTTGCACGCCCATCGCATCTAGGTCTGCACCGTTTTGTGCATTACCAATCAATAGTTTACTGGTTTCATTCACCCACGCTTTGTCATTTTGCCCTTTGCCTTGGTTATAACTGCCTGAGATATTACTCAAACCACTAGAACCAAAACCAGCACCCACCGAACCGCCTTTACTGTTGTTATTGCCTGATGCTGTATCTTGTAAGCTTTCTACATGGATCTCATTGACTTTGAGATCACCACGATCCGCAATACTCACTTCTCCACCTTGGATATTGAGTTTATTCAGTGACCCTGAAACTTTGTTGAGTTCAACTTGACTATTCACATTTGTCAGACTTTCATCATGTGATTTCGATGTTTGTTTGCCCACCGATACACTTCCACCACCACCGTAGGTGTAACTCACACTTTGGTTATTGGTCTTACTGCTGGTCTCTTGTTGACTCTGTTCTTTTCCTGCACTTACATTAAAATCTTTTGTCCCATCGAAAGTCGTTGTGCCTGTTGCAGTTAATCGACTCCCTTGTAGGTTTACATCTTGACCTTCTGATTTTAAGGTCAGGTTGTTTAAGTCAAGTTGGCTTCCTTGCCATTTGCCTTGGGTGGTATTGGTGCTCGTGGTTGTTTCTATACGTTCACCATTCGCTCCAATGGTAAAGCCATAGGTTGCTGAACTTGCAGCAGCAGTTGCCGCTGCTGCTCCAACTGCAATCTGCGCATTTGCGAGGTTAGCAGTCGCCATCGTAACGTTTGCTTTTGTGTCATCCAAGGCTTCTTTGCTTATCTTGCCTGAAGCATAATCACGTTGCGCTTGACTATATTGATCTTTGGCTTGCTTGACTGCCTCGGCTGCATCTTTGACTGCACCAACTGCAAGAACTGCATCTAGGTATGCATTACGCACACCCACTTCTGCACTGATCGTTTCTGTATGTGTTTTTTCTTCGACTGTCGTTTTATTTTCATAACCACCAGTATTAAGTGCACCACGTCCGTGATCAAATACCGTATCTCCTGTGGCTTTGATATTTTGACCTAAAATATCAATACCATCAGCACTTTGGATTTTTAAATTTTCGGTGTTGATTGAACCTGCTTTATGCGTTGTTTCTGTCGTCTTGGTACTTTGTGTTGTATCTTCTGACACAAAACCACCTAAACGCACGTTATCTTTATTCAGCTTAACGCCTAAGCCTTCAATTGTTTCTTTACTGTGCGAAGTCACTGAAATGTTTTGTTCTTCGGCAGCATTCAATGTCACTTTTTGACCTGAAAGTATTGTGTTCTTTGCCCTAATATCGGCACTTGTGAGTGTAGTTTGACCTGATGATCCTACATAAGCATTGTTGGCCGTTAAATTTGTACCTGTTTGCTTAATTTGCTCTTCACGTTTGCTGTTGGACTCCCCGACCGTGAGTTTAGTATCGACTTTAACACCCGGAAATAAAGATTGAACACCCGCTAAACCAACTTCGGTGATTTTCATCAACTCTTTAGCAATACCACGATAACCTTTCTGCTGTTCATCCCACTGCTGATCATGGGTTTCCAACGTGCTCAGTTTTACATTTTCAGGCATCAATGAACCGTCAGCCGATTTCAATGTACCATCAGCTTGGCGTTGCATTAGGGTATTCCCTACAAAGATACTTTGCCCAGCTTTGACATCATTGGCTTCTAGCTCTATATTTTTACCTGCATTGATATCAACATTTTTTCCGGCAATCAGCTTGGTTTGGGCAACTTCTTGATCGATATATCCCTTCTGACTATTACTGTATTTAATCGCACTGGTTTTTGCCTGATCAATACTACGAGTTTCTGTATCTATAGCTGATCGAAGATTTACATCACCTTGACTCGCTTTAATCTCTATCGACTTTCCTGCATTTGCAAGGAGATGCGTAGCATTAATATTGCCTTGTTCACTTTGAACAATAATATTGCCACCTGCCTGTATTTGATTAGCAATTGAGTGTTCTGAACTATTTTTTATTTTAGTTGCTACGCTTGTTGAACCTAGGAAACTTTTACTTTTGGTAAAACTTGCTTGATCTATTTCATGATAGTTTTCACCATTTTCCAAAGTGATATTATTTTTGGCAATTAATACAACATCTCCCTGTTGACTATTTAAATTAACCGCTTTCCCCGTAATATTTTCAGCCTGTAGTCGTGTATCGCCTTTACTTTGTATGACTGACCCAATATCTTCCTGCTTTTTCTCGTAATTGAAATTATCTTTATTGGCATAACCACGGTTATTGACCGAAGTATTCACACCTTCAATATTCAGATCACCCTCGGTTTTTATACTGCTTGAACCATTATTGTTAATGATTTCAGCACCTTTCAATGATGTATTGCCACCCACTCGTATGCTCAGTGTGGTGCTTAAATTTTCCGTATTATTATTGGCCTGATTTAAGGGGGTACCTGTAATATATATCCCCGCTTTGCGTTCCAACCCTTCACGGGTAAAGACACTCTCACCTATTTTATTTTCAGTAGATACCGTCGTACTGTGCTGGTTGAAATTCCCACCAATATTCAGATTTGCAAATTCAATCGCTGTAATGCTTCCCCCTATATTGTTCAGATCTTTTACTGTATCCAATCCAACACGGTTGGCTTGAAGTCGTCCACCCATTAAATTGATCGAGTCTGCTGAAATCTGTAAAGCCTCACGTCCAGCTATAGTTGCACTGGTCAGGACATCTCCTTTGACCTGCAGATTGACCTGATCTCCGCTAATCAGGGTTCCATCTCCTTTTAAGTCTCCTTGTCGAACTTTGACATAGACTTGTGGTACAAGGGCTTTTGTCGTTGTACCATCTGCAAGCTTGACGGTCTTTTCTTCCAACCAAACAATATCCGTCGTCAGCTGTGCAATTTGTGCAGCAGTTAAAGCGATACCTGGACGTAAATTATAAAGTTTGGCAAATGTTAAGCCATTATTCATGAGCGCTTTGTATTGGTTTTCATCATTGGCATAGCCTTGTAAGAAGCGCTGTCCTGTCAATTGTGCAATCTGATCCTGGACCAAGCGTTGCTCGTAATAGCCATCCCCCATACGTTTTTGCTTCATCGCTGGATCAATTCCAAGCGCATCCATCATGTAATCGGAAGACAACCAATTTTTATAGTGACTAAATGCAGGATCAGTTTCGACTAAGTATTTTGCCTGACTATCTTGATTGGTACTGAATAAGGCATTGCTTGGTACGTTGATAAAATCTATAGAAACCGAACGAATTTCAACATCATCAGCTCCCTTCACGCCCGCAACCTGATGCACACCCGCCTGTAAGTTTTTTGCTGCATCCACTTTGTCGATGTGTTGTTGTTGCGTATTTACATCACTGTTGTCTTGGCTTTTCACAGTCAACTGATCTGGAGATGCGACATTAGCCTTCTGTCCACTGGCTGAAACAGATTGACCTGCGTCCACATTGACATTGGCTTGCTGACTTTGCTGCTGACGATCCGTTTGCTGCTCAGGCGTCTCTACAACACTTGCATTAATATCAGCTGTAGCACCTGAAGTTACTGGAGATATGTTTTGATTAGAAGTATGGTTTTTAACATTGCCTAACCATTTGTTTACGACTATATCGATCGGCGTAATTTCATCCGCTGGATTGTAATCTACCAAATCACCCCATGATCGTTGATAGTATCGTTTAAAACCTCCTCTCCAACGCTCTTGAGTGAATTGACTGGTTCCTGATTGTTTTAAAATCTGTACACCTTTCCCCTCATTATTCACCAAATCTTCAGTGAGCTCTGTCTTAAGTACACCTCCAGCAAGAACCTGACTTTGATTATTGGCAAACACGTCTGCATACAGATTCATATTGCCACCTGCAATAATTTCTGCAGGAGATGATTTTACGACCTGACTTTCAAGCTTGGTTTCTTTAACTTGATATTGAGTCCACTTTTTAAATTCATTATCATTAAATTGTGTATTATATTCTTGAATCGCATCTGCTAATTCCTGATATGCAGTCTCATCACTATCAGCCCATTCAGTTAAATCATCAGCATACTTTTTCTGAGCTTGATCATATGCTTTTTTATCATTTTCATATTGTGAAAATGCTACTTGATATGCTGAACACGCTACAGCATCATAACCTACTCCAGTTTCACAGCTTGCTTGTCCTGTAGGTACAACTGGTTCCAATAATGTGGGTGCGTCAGGTGCATTTTTTGCAGGTGGCGTGATGTTAAAATAGGCCCAAACTGGATCAGATTTTTTATAATTTACATTACAAGTCTGAGCATCTCCTGTACCGATACAATTGATCGATTCAACGTTTGGAATAGGGGTTTCACCTAAAATGACATTTTCGGGTAGAACTGAAGGAGTCGTATCATATTTATATAAATATGTTCTGCTCCAATTTTGTCTTATTAAATTTTCAACGGGAATCTTGGTGGTTTTATCTTTAGGTTGAATGTAGAGTTTGTCTGTAACCCCACCGACTTGAAACTCCTTAACCTCAAATATCATATTGGTATTGTTAATATTTTTTGCCGAAAGTGTCATATCATCCAGTGATTCAATACGAGCACTTAAGTTATTAATTGTATCCGCACTACCTTGAGCCTTTAGGTCTGCATCTAAATTCCCACCCACATTTAAATTACCTGCACTGAAAATCCAAGCGTTGTCTCTAGCACTTTCTTTCACTGTACCACCGGACTGATTGTTTAAGATTTTAATCCCTAAATCCATATCCCCACGTGATGCAATCACAGCGCCTGTGCCAGCAGAGTTCGACTTGTTATCCAGTGTATTGGCTTGAATCGCAACATTTGTTCCATAAATACGAGCACCATCGTTCCATACACGATCCGCTTCAATATGGGTTAACTCACCGTTGATTAAACCTTGGTTGTGTACTGTATCTTGAGCAGTAAGATGCGTTTCATTCGATGAAATGCTTGCACCCGTTTCATTTTTAATATTTTTTGCACTGAGTTCTAGTTTTTGCCCAGCGGTCAGTTCTGACTGATTAATCAAATCGTTGTCAGTGTTGAGCTTTAATGTACCATTGGCAGCAATTTGATCATCTTTGGTGTGGGTATAACTTTGCTTCAGATCTATATCAACATTGCCTTCACTGATAATCTTGCCTGTATTGATCAGTTCATTGGCTTTGAGATTGAGTTGGTTTTTAGCGAGTAATTCACCGCCAGTATTATTTACATTGAGAGTTTTATTGGGTATACCAATACTCAGGGTATCTAAACTGCTGATCGAACCTGATTGGTTAGACAGTTGATTTTGAATATTCAGTGTCACATTTTCGCTGGCACGAATTGCACCCACTTGGTTATCCAACTCTTGTGCATTGATTTCAATATTTTTTGCATCTAAACCACCAAGTATGGTGCTATCTTTGGTTTGTGAATTGATCACTTTATTCGCCGTCGCTGTCAGTTTTCCTCCTGCGACGATATGGCTACCCGTTCCAGCATTATTGATCGTGTCGGTATTCAAGTTCACATTTTTTTGAGCTTGGATTTGTCCCGCCAAGTTATCTATACGACCACCTGAAGCCTGTTGCTGAATGTTCAAATCTGCTTGGCTGTTGATTTGTCCTTGATTGTTATTCAGATTTTGCGCAGCAATCTGCGTTGAACCTACAGAAGCAATATACCCGCCGATGTTATCTAACTGGGAAACATTGGCAATATCCAAGCTGCCTTGACTGAGAATGCCTGCAGTCGTTCCTGAATTATTATTAGTTAATACATTTTGCTGAGTATCAATTTTAACCGACTGTTCAGCTTGAATTAATCCTGCTTGGTTGTCTAAGGTCCCCGTGGTTAAATCTAGGGTTTTGGCAATAATTTTACCATTTTGGTTGCTGAGTTGCTGTTGCTCTGTATTGATACTCAGCTGATTCTGCGAAGCAATTTGTCCAGCAGTGTTGACCAAGCCATTGCTATTTATACTGAGGTTCTGCCCTGCATAAATATCGCCTTGTTGGTTGATCAATTGCCCTTGTGCATTGACCGTTAAATCTGCTTTTTCTGAACGTAAAGTACCTTCTGCGTTGTCCAAGGTGTTGCTTTGTACATTGAGGTTTTGCCCAGCAACCACGACGCCTTTTTGGTTTTTGATATCACCTTGAACTTTGACCGTGGCTGAACCGACTGAATACACTTGCCCCTGTTGGTTATTCAGTTGTCCTGCTGTTAAATCTATCTGATCTTTGGTGTACACAACCCCTTGTTGGTTGTTGACTATCGTTGCATTAATTTTTGCTTGTGTGCCTGCAAATATTTCACCTGACTGATTGTCTAAGGTCTGGTGTACGGTTAAATCGGATACATTGTTTTCTGAACGGATTTTGCCTGCATTGTTATTTAAATTTTTCGCTTGAATCTGTACCTGTTGATTTGCCGCAATGCTACCTGACTGGTTATTCAGTTGATCCGCAACACTCAATGTCAGCTGATCATTGGCATAAATTGTGCCTGTGGTATTGTCAATCTGCTGTGTGGTTGCATTTAAGGATGTCCCGGCAATCACTTTACCTTGTTGATTACTCAATTTATTTGCTGTTAATGCAATGGCTTTCCCCGCTGAGATTTCACCCGTTTGATTGCTGAGCTCATTTTGAACATTGAGTTTCAGTTGGTCTTGTTGTGAACGGATTTGTCCTGCATCGTTGATCACTGAACCTGCTTGTAGATCAACTAATTGCTCGGCTGCAACCACACCTTTGCTATTGTTCAACTCACCTGTTGCAGTGAGTTGTAATTGCTCTGCGGCATACACGACACCCTCGGTATTGTCCAAGTTATTTAACTGAACTTTTGCAGTCGCACCTGACTGGATTTTACCTTGTTGTGATATAACATTTTGCGCAATCAAATTAAGATTTTTTGCAGCTGAAATTAGACCTGTATTGTTTTGAATGTCTTGAGTACTACTTAAATTTAAATCAGCATTTTCTGAACGAATTTGTCCTATTGTATTCAGTAAATTCTGTGTATTCAGATTGATATTTTGATCTGCAGCCAGTGTACCTGCACTGTTATCAACAGTACCTGTAACATTTAAATCCAATTGTTTTTTGGAATAAATAGTCCCTGACTGGTTATTCAATTGAGTGGCTCTTATTTGCGTATCAGTACCCGCAACGAGTTGTCCACCTTGGTTGCTCAACTCAGCAGTGGCAATATTCAAGGTATTTGCACTTTGGATACTGCCTTCCTGATTATTTAAGGTTTGGGCAGTGTTTAAACTTGCATCGCCTAGTTCAGACTGTATTTGTCCTTTTTGATTATTTAAATTCTGCGCCTTAAGCATCAGGGCCTGTTGCGAAGCAATCAGTCCTTGTTGATTACTGACATCTTTGCTTGCATCAAGATCAATTTTTCCTGCTGCATATACAGTACCAGTATCGTTGTTCAATTCACCTGTTTGGAGGCTAATATCATGCCCTGCAATAATTTTACCTGACTGGTTATCCAATTGTTGTGTCGTCAGTTTCAGGTCTTTGCCAGCCAGTGTTTGAATCACCGCTTGCTGATTCTTCAGCTCAGTTGCTTTGATACTCGACTGACCTGCAGCACTGATCACCCCACTGTTATTATTTAATTTCTGTGCTACTTCAATGTTCAACTGTCCATTGGCATCCCCTTGGATCATCTGCCCTTGCTGATGACTGAGTTCTGCTGCTTTTAAATCGATGTTCTGTGCAGCAGTGATGGCCTCATCGAGATTCACAATACCTGCATCAATTTGCAGTTTGCTGTTACTTTGAATTTTGCCTTTCTGTCCTAGAATATTTTGTGCAGTGATCGTGAGCTGTTGATCACCTGCGTGTAAAATTGCACCTTCAACTGAATTTAAATTGTTGGTTTTAATTTCAGTATTATTCGCATTACTGATAATTTGTCCCGTATTGTTATCAATACGATCTGCAATATCGAGAGTGAAATTGTCCTGACCTGTATGCTGGATTAAACCCTGATCATTATTTAATTGTTGGGTTTGGATATTCATCTGAGCAGCACTATATTGACCTTTTTGGTTATCAATATTTTGTGTTGCATTGAGATCAAGTTGAGCATCTGCAATTAAACGTGTATTGGTAGTTTTAAGCTGTGTTGTATCAATTTGGATATGTTTGGCTTGACTTTCACTGTTGCTTAAATCTGCGAGTTGGTCTGCCTGAATCTGTAGTTCCGCACCCGATAAAATTTTGCCTGCAATTTGAGCTTGCTGGGCTTTGATATTGAGTGCAGCACCAGCATTGCTAAGTTTGCCATCTGTATCGAGTCCAGCTGCCCAAACAGCATTTTGATTACTACTAATGCTGTCCGCTTGAACATTGATTTTATTCAGTGCAGCCAGTTGCCCATGTTGCTGAAGCATGTTGACCGTTAAATCTGCCGTATTACCTGCATAGATCTGTCCTGTACTGTTCAGTTGCTGTGCATTCAATTTCAGATTTTGTGCAGCAATTAAGTGACCTGCTGTCGCTTGGTCAATGCCATTATCAATCTGACCTACTTGTAGGTTAAGATCAGTACTTTTTGATTGTACGCTTCCTTGTTGATTGTTTAGGTTCTGACCTGTCAGCTGGATATTTTGGCCAGAGATTTCCCCTGCGATATTACTTAAACTATTAAAGTTCAATACAGTATCGCTGTCCGTAGAGGCAATGATCCCTTTGCTGTTATTAATTTGCGTCGCATTGAGATTGAGTAGTTGTCCTGCAACAATTTGACCTTCGCTACTCTCAAGTCCCGTGGTTTTTAAATTGAGGGCCTTACTACTTTGTAAGCGTCCTTGGGTATTGTTCAGTTGTAACGCATTGACATCAAAGCTTTCTGATGCACCAATGAAACCTTTCTGGTTATTGACATTTTGCGCAGTAATGTTCACCACTTTGGTTGTGAATTTACCGTCTTGGTTTTCGAAGTTTTGTCCATTGAACTGGAGTTCTGGCAGCTGTATTTCACCGCCATTATTTTTAATGCTGTCTTGAACCCTTAAATTAATGTCCGCATTATTAACGATCTGACCTGCAATATTTTGAATATCTTGTGCAATCTGGATATTGCCTGCTTCAAATGTTTTTGGAACAGTGGTATCTGTTGGTGCAACTCCAACGCTACTCGAATCTTGCGCAGAAGAATTTTGTTCAGGATCTGTGACAGGTGGCGTCGCTGTGCCTGTTTGATTTCCTGCTGTGTTGTTGTCTTTGGTCGCTTGCCCAATCAAACCTTGAGTATTGTCCAAGGTTTTAGCAGTCATGTTGAGTTGTTGTTGTCCTGTTTGATCAATCTTACCTTGGTTATTACTTAAGTTTTGTGCAGTAAAATCGAGTCGTCCAGCATTGATCACTCCATCATTATTATTGATGTTACCCTGTGCATTAAGTTTTAGTTCATCACTGGTGGCAATCAATCCATCATTTTTAATGTCAGTCGCATCAATCTGTATTTTGCTTTTTGTGCTACTGATATTGCCGCTGTTTTTAAGATTATGTGCTTGAATCGCAATCTGATCTTGATTGGCAATGATATTGCCTGTATTGACCAAGTCACCATTGGCATTCAGCTTCATAGTGCCTGTGGTAGAATTGATTGATCCCGCATTTCGTACACCCAAGCCTTGCTCTGTACCGACAAGGTAAATCTTACCTGCATACATCCCACCCAATTGCCCGACATCCAGTGCATAACCTGCCTGATTGGTCGATGGTGTAATTGCAGTCGTAGGACTGACCTGTGCTGTATTCGCATTCTGTACATTGATGTCATTTTGTCCAAGTACTGTATTCAGCTCATTGGCATACAGTCCTGCATTGACTTGTAATGCGCGTGCATAAATATCAGTATATGGTGTTAGGCTACCATTTAAACCTTTGCCTTCAATGGTCACTTGTCCTTCTCGGACACGGAATGATTCAAGATAACCTTGGTTCACCACTGCTTGTCCCGTGGTTAAGGTAAAGCGATCAGCATTGATCACACCACAACCATCACAGATTAAGCCTGATGGATTGGCAATCACCACTTGGGCCTGTTTTCCAGCAACTTCTAAATAGCCTTTTAGCTGGCTAGGATTGCTAGAATTGACTTCATTGAGAATGACTTTGGCTTCACCTTTGGCGAGCCATGGGTTGCCTTGCACCCAGCCACCAATTTGTGTTTGTACGTTATTGCGTGAGTTATTGAGTATAGCCCCTTCCTGTCCTACATCAAATTGGCTGTAGGTGTTGCGTGATACACCGCCTGCGCTTGGGGTTTGGATATTGGCCTGAGTCAGACCATTACTGCTGTTGAGTATGGTTGCCTGTTGTGAGTTTGGTGCAGTTTTATCGGCAATGATTTGGGTATTACCGATACTAGACATCGGGATGGTATAGATCACTGCACCCAGTAAGCTGATCACAGCAAAGTTGAGCGGATTTATTTTTTTATAGCACAATGTAGTGATTGTACTTTTATCTTCAACTGTAACATTGGATTCAGATTGTCCAGCTGTTTTGGTACGACTTTTTACAATTTCTGCAACAGCAACAAACATGCCTCGTGCTTGGCTGTATATCACGCGATAGCGGTTCTTATTCATGATGTTTACCCTAATATCTAAATATTTAAATGCTTTGATTTATAATGTTTTATATAAAATATCTTCGTTCAATCAGTGTCCAAATGAACTGGTGTTAGTACATCCAGTTCAAGCTAAATCCTGTCGTCACATTGTCTGTTCTATAGTGCTCAGGTTTTTTTAGCGGTGTACCCAAAAAAACATCATAGCTCACAGATTTCAGTACTTGTCCTCTGAGTCCTGCAACAGCACCCATCAAGCTAGTACCTAAGAGTGGGTTTGGCTCATGTGCTGTTTTTCCACCCACTTCGCCATAGTCAATGCCTGTGTACCATTGCATTGGAAGTTTAAACATCGAGCCACTAATTTCATTACGCACTAAGAAACCATTATCCGCCAATAACGTCTGTTCACCGTCATATCCTCTTACGGTATAGCGGTTACCTATAGAGAAACGGTCTTGAGGCGTGAGTGGTTTTTGGCTGTGTTGCATGCGCCATTCAGCGAGGTACTGTAATGATTGATTCCCTATTTTAAAAGGTACTTGCAGACTGGCATTGGCTTGTAAAATACCCACATGGGTATAAGCTTCACCGAAATCCTCTTCAGGTGCACGCATGGCATTGAAAGCACCTGTCCCACGCTTGTAGGTCAAGTTTCCTGAAAGTGTTGTATTGGCAAAATATTCAGTATGATCAAGACTGGCTTTCCAGCCTGCTGTTTTTCTGCGCTGTACTTCAATTTCTGTATCATTGATATAGTTTTGTGACTCTCGATACCATCCACCGACTGTCGCTGTGGTTTTGCGTTTTGCATCTCGATATAAGACACGTGACAAATCGGCACCGATCAGTTTACTTTTACCGCTGTATTCATAGCTTTCGCTGGCACCCGCCACAGTTTGATTGTAGTCAGATTTGCTGTAGCTTGTATTGAATAGCCAGTAACCAAATGGAATCGAGTAACTGAGATAATATCCATCTGTTCCTCGTTCACCACTGTCACCACCACCTAAGTCATGGTTATAACTGCCATAAAATAGATCATTTGCTGTAAAGAGATGGTCTAAAGATAAGGTTGCCGTGCCTTGGTATTTCCCAGTTGAGTCTGAGCCAGCATCATCAACACCTAAATGAATACGATAAGGTTTAGATTGTTGCCAAACCAACTCAAGATTACTGTAACCAGGCTCGCTGTGTTGTTCTGAGGGTTTAATTTTAAAATCAGCCTCAACAGTCGGCACACGTTTAAAGTTTTCTAAACCTTGTTCAATATCTCGAATATTTAAAATGTCACCTGAATTTACTGGGAGTGCATTAAATTTATGCGCACGCTTAGACGTCCCTTGAACAAATTGGATTTGATCGACTTTTCCTGCAATTACTTGTAAACGAACAACTCCCGATGCAATATTTTGTTGGGGTAAAAGCATTCGTGTTGTCACATAGCCATGACTAATAATGCTATTTTGGACTAAATCTAGGGCTTGGTTTAAGCCTTGTACTCCAATACAACGACCGATAAGATTGTGCTTACCTTGTATGACTGGACGCATGGCAAAGGTGAAATTACGTGCATCATCACCTTGTAATATGATTTTTTTAATATCAAAACACACGCTCTCACTGTGTGATTTTAAATATTGAAGTTGCTGTTTATTTTGTAAACTTTGATCTAAACCTGTTTGCACTGTTGGTGTGGGTTGTAATTGTTTTTCTAAGGCTTGATCTCGTTGTTGTTGGCGTTGGACATTATCTAATTCCCACCCTGAGCGTAATTGTGGATCTGCTGCGTAAACTGAAGAGCCTAATAAACTGAACATAATGAATATTTGATTTTTTTTCATTTTTTAAAAATTTATATTGAGCTTAGTGTTATTGAATTATTACCAATTAATACAGTTGTGTAAACAAAAATCTACTACTCAACAGATTAATTTAAATGTGTGATTAATTTATCTATAATTTATTTTTTTAATAAATGTAATACATTAAAAATATATTCCATCCAGTTTCTTTTTCAATGCTCTTTATAGACGAATGTTTATGCAACAAAAACTAATAGAGGCTATAAATATAGTTAAATCTAGATATGGTTTTGGTAGTGCTAAATACCAACGTGTAATAATTCATTTATATATTTTAATATCAATAACTTATTATTTTTATCACGTCGTATTCATGCACTACCCAGAAAAGTAGTGATGGACTGCATCTACTCGTCGATTCTACTGGTCTGAAATTTTTAGGTGAGGGTGAATGGAAACGTAAGAAACATCAGCCTGAATACCGTCGTCAATGGCGCAAACTGCATATTGGTATAGACGCTAAAACCCTACAAATACGGGCTGTTCAGTTAACCACAAACAATGTCAGTGATTCACAAGTACTAGAAGATTTACTTGCTCAAACCCCCTTGGATGAGAAAATTGATTCTGTCTATACGGATGGTGCTTATGACACAAAGCACTGCCGACAAGTCATTTTAGATCGAGATGCACATGCGGTAATTCCACCAAGGAAGAATGCAAAGCCTTGGAAAGATCAGCAAGCGAGGTCTATAGAGCGGAATGAGTTATTGAAAACAGTCAATCTTGCGAAGCAGTGCTTCTCAGGAAGATCCCTTTGGAAAAGGTGGTCTGGTTATCACCGTCGAAGTTTGGTAGAAACCAAGATGCATTGCATCAAATTATTAGGCGATAAATTAACAGCAAGGAGTTTCCCTAGTCAGGTGAATGAGATTCATGCACGCGTAGCAGTCTTGAATAAATTCACAGAATTTGGTCGCCCTCATACCCAAGTAGTCACTTAAATTTGATTGGCCTAGGATAGATTTATCTTTCACACCTTTATGCAACAAAGTCATGCTGAACTGCCAAGAAATTAAGGATAAAAAAATATAGAGCATGATTCATTCAGAAATTGACCTTATTTACATGCAAATAATCAATTGCAGTCATCCAAAATTATTTTAAAACAGCTAAAGTAGTATGCAACAAGTTGCAAAGCCCATAATTAAAGGACATGCCATGACAACTCGCTATGCAAATATATTAAAACCGCTTGATTTAGGCTTTACCACGATTAAAAATCGTGTGGTGATGGGGTCGATGCATACAGGTTTAGAAGATCGTTTTTATAATTATCCTAAACTGGCAGCATATTTTGGCGAGCGTGCCAAAGGTGGCGTGGGACTGATCATTACAGGTGGTATTTCACCGAATCGTTCAGGTTGGTTACTACCTGCGGGCGGCACCATGAATCATTTAGCTGATATTGCACCGCATCGTTTGGTGACACATGCGGTACATAAGCATGGCGCTAAAATCTTAATGCAAATATTACATGCAGGGCGTTATGGCTATCAGCCTTTTGTGGTGTCTTCAAGCCCAATTAAATCACCCATTTCACCCTTTAAACCGCGTCAAATGTCTGATAAACAAATTTTGAGCACCATTCAGGATTATGCACAAACTGCGAGTATTGCTAAAAAAGCAGGCTATGACGGCGTGGAAATCATGGGTTCAGAAGGATATTTGCTGAATCAATTCTTGAGTCGCCATGTGAACCAGCGGACTGACCACTGGGGTGGTGAGATTGAAAACCGCATGAAATTCGCGGTTGAAATTGTGAAAGCAATTCGTGCCAAAGTTGGCGAAAAATTTATTATTTGTTTTCGTTTATCGATGCTGGATTTGGTGCATGACGGAAACACCATGGATGAAGTCATTACGGTCGCTCAAGCTTTGGAGAAAGCGGGTGTCACGCTATTAAACACCGGAATAGGTTGGCATGAAGCGCGTATTCCAACGATTGTGACCTCTGTTCCGCGTGCAGCCTTTGTCGATTACACCGCCGAAGTGAAAAAGCATGTTGCAATCCCCGTCATTGCCTCAAACCGAATCAATATGCCTGATACGGCCGAAGAAATTTTGGCAGCAGGTAAAGCGGATATGGTGCAAATGGCACGTCCATTCTTGGCAGATGCGAACTGGGTCAATAAAACCGCGACCAATCGTGTGGATGAAATCAATACCTGTATCGCGTGTAATCAGGCGTGCTTAGACCATACCTTTAAAAACCAACGTGCGACTTGTTTAGTCAATCCACAAGCAGCCTATGAGACCGAATTGGTCTACGTCAAAACCAAAACTCCGAAGAAAATTGCGGTGGTGGGTGGTGGTGTAGCAGGCATGTCAGCTGCGACCGTTGCTGCCAGCCGTGGTCACGCGGTGACGTTATTTGAAGCTAGCCATGAGGTGGGTGGTCAGTTTAATTTGGCAAAAGTGGTTCCGGGAAAAGAAGAGTTCCACGAAACGATCCGCTATTTCAAAGTTCAAATTGAAAAAACGGGCGTTGAACTTCGTTTAAACACCAAAGTGAATCGTGAACAGCTTGAGCGTGAAGGCTTTGATGAAGTTATTGTGGCAACAGGGGTTATACCACGTGCGCTAAAAATTGAAGGCAGTGATGCTCCGCAAGTATTGTCATATGCAGAAGTATTACGTGGTGCGGCAGTGGGTCAAAAGGTGGCTGTGATTGGTGCAGGGGGGATTGGTTTTGATGTGTCAGAGTTCTTACTCAAACCTGAACATCAGCCACAACCACAACCTTTAGATGACTGGAAACGTGAATGGGGGGTTGATCCAAATCCAAATTACATCTCTGAAGGAGGCTCACAACCTGCTGAAGTGGATCACCCTGTTCGTGAAATTTATTTATTGCAACGTAAAACCACAGCACTCGGTGCAGGATTAGGCAAAACATCGGGGTGGGTACATCGTGCGCAACTCAAAAAACATGCGGTACGTATGCTACGCGGTGTGCAATATAAAGCGGTGACAGATGAGGGATTGTGGATTGAAGCTGATGGTCAAGCACAACTGCTCCGCGTGGACACAGTGGTGGTCTGTGCAGGCCAAGAGTCAGTGAAAGCCATTATGCCAGCTGACAACGAGATGACCCTTGCTAAATACCATATTATTGGTGGCGCCAAGCTTGCAGCAGAGCTGGATGCCAAGCGTGCGATCCGTGAAGGTGCTGAAATTGCAGCCAAATTGTGATTATTTTTAAAATTTTGCTGAAACATTATTCAGTTGGATGCTTCAGATGTAATTATTGCTTGTCATAAAATGAAAAGCTTCGTATGATGGCGCACATGGAAGCGTGGCAGAGCGGTTTAATGCACCGGTCTTGAAAACCGACGAGGGTTTACCCCCTCCGTGAGTTCGAATCTCACCGCTTCCGCCAAATATTTAATTAAGCCCTTGTTTTTTACAAGGGCTTTTTTATTGCTTAGTATTCTACCTTACAACCTACCGCGCATAAAATTTTGGATGTAAAAAGAAAAAACAGGATGCTTGAAGACGGGATGGGAAATGAGTATAAAAACCATGGTAGTGCATGAATACGACGTGATAAAAATAATAAGTTATTGATATTAAAATATATAAATGAATTATTACACGTTGGTATTTAGCACTACCCTTTTCTGATAGCTAATTGCGATATCAATATGCTTTTGTCTTCTACATATGGTCGAATAGTCTGGTGCTGTCCAATCTAATCCACAGAGTCTAATCAGACTTTGAACAAAGCCTGTGACCATACGTAAAGATAGGCGAAATAGAGATTTGATCATCAAACAGCATTGGATAGCGGTATCGGAATAGGTGTGATTTCGACCGTGTTTACCTTTTGGCTGGGCATACCACTGAGTGTTAGGATCAAACCAAATGGAGATATTTCCTCGGTTGATTAAGGTCCGATTATAGGAAGACCAATTGGTTGTACGATAAATTTTAGGCGTAGGCTTGTTCATTCAGAAATTATATTGCTGAATGAACATCTAATGGTAGAGTTGTGCAACAAAGCCCAAATGAAATAAAAATGCATTCAATAATCCTTGCATTTAACAACCATTACAGCCCACTAATCTTATTCTTTTTGCTGCGTATTGATGTTTAAAGAACTTGAAATTATTCCAGAACAAATAAAGACTGCCCCGATCATAATATTCAGCGTGATTGATTCATGCCAAAATACATAACCAAAAAATAGACTCAGAAGAGGAATACACATGATTGAAATTGAAGCAATAAAAGTATCGACTTGACTGACAATCCAATTCCACAACGCAAAAGCAAAACCTGTCCCGATCACTGCAATATAAAGTAAAATAGAATCATTAAATGGATTCATCCAAACCTTTAATTCAACAGGCTCAATGATTAATGCTCCAATCAAAATCACAATCCCGCCTATCAATAACTGCCACACGGTTAGTTTAATTTTGTCATATGTCGCAAAATTCTGCTTGATATAGATTGTGGTCAAAGCCCAAAAAAAGCCAGATAGAATGAGTATAAGCTGACCAATCAAAGATAAATTAAAATGGATTTGATGTAACTGAGGCCACAGAATCGCAATCAACCCTGATGTTCCCAATACCAGTCCAATTATTTTCTGCGTGTTTAAACGTTCTTTCAAAATATAATGCGCCAATACCCCAATAAAAATCGGCATGGTAAACACTAAAACTGCTGATAATCCCGAATCAACAAATTGCATTGCGAACGTTTGTGTGGCGTAAAAACCCATACAAATCATTAAACTTGAGATGATCAGTTGTTGCCATTCACCTTTTGCGGGCAAAACAGATCTTCTTAATAAAAATTGCACCAGCATCAGCGTAAGTGCAGCGAAAATTAAACGCGTAGAAATAAATAAGAATGGCGGGAATATTTGCAAACTATGCTTGACCAATCCCCACAAAGATCCCCAGACCAGACACAATAAAACTATTGCACCAATCACTCGAAGATTCATTTGCTGTACTCAACAGAAAGAAAGTTCATAGAGTATAGAAAACAAATGACATCATGAATAATGTTATATTATAACTCATACATCACTTTTTTTGATGTTACAGTGTATAAAGCTGACACCAACACTTATTCAATGAATGATTAAGGAACTGAAATGAATATCGATATAGGTGATATCAAATCATTTGTAACTGTAGCTGAACTCAAAAGTATTACCGCGGCGGCAAATAAACTCAATTATTTACAGTCCAATATGACAGCAAAAATAGAAAATCATTATAAACGTCAATTATTCATCCGAAAGCCCAAAGGTGTTGAGCTGACTGAATCTGGAATGAATTTATATCAGCAATACAAAAAGATGATCTTCACATGGGAAGAAACTGAAAATAAAATCTATCAGCAGGAAAAAAAATTACGCTTTGGTACCAATACCAGTTTAGGTGGAATGCGTTTCTATCCTTCTTTTAGTCAGCTTTATGAAACCTATCCTGAACTTTCAATCACTATGAAAACAGGTGCGACGGGTTATATTGAAGATGAAATTTTACATGGAAATCTAGATATCGCTTATGTTTTAGGCCATCCAAAGCAGAAAAACATCCAGTATATTCAAAAAGCAGATGATCAATTGGTGATTATTGGGAAAAATGTCATCAACCATGACAATCTTGCGGATTGTTTGAATCATCAGAACATTTTACTTGCCTCAGATGAATGTTGTTACTCAACCACTCTAGATCAAATTTATATGGATTATCAACTCAGCAAAGGTGAATTGACGCATATTTATGACCATGAAGCATTGATTCAATTTACCCAATTGGGCATGGGAATATCCATGATTGCCAAATCATTGATTCAGAAATTTAATATTCAATATTATCGGGATATACCTGAGCAATACCGCAATATTGGTTTATATCTGATTGCCCGCAACGATCATATGTTTACCCCGATTGAAAAACAGTTTATTGGGTTAAATGATCAACTTTAACCCTACTGATATTTTTTAAAAAATTTAACCTGCATCATTCATGCTTGATGGTTCATTGTTATGTAAGATTAATAGGGCTTGATTTTTATCGGTATTTATCACTATTTTTTATCATTGTCATTTGATTCCATTTCAGTTTTATTTACTTGATGTAAAACCATCGTTTTCGCCATATTAATCTGTTTTTTAAATTAAAAAAAAGATTTCCACTGACAACACTCTAAAATTTATATTGAAGAGTGTTATAATGATGCCTTCATAAAATTCTCTCTGGACACCCATGTATGTGGTGCCTCTTTCGAAATAGTTAGGACGAGCAATGACTGATAATGCAACGATCTTGCAGAATGTACCAGTGGGCAAAAAAGTGGGTATCGCCTTTTCTGGTGGTCTAGATACTTCAGCAGCTTTATTGTGGATGAAGCAAAAAGGCGCAGAACCTTATGCTTATACAGCAAACTTGGGTCAGCCTGATGAAGAAGACTATGACGCGATTCCACGTAAAGCTGAAGCGTACGGCGCTGTAAAAGCTCGCTTAGTCGACTGCCGTTTACAGCTTGCACTTGAAGGGATTGCTGCCATTCAATGTGGTGCATTCCATATCAGTACCGGTGGTGTTCCTTATTTCAATACGACGCCACTTGGTCGTGCAGTAACAGGGACAATGCTTGTTACCGCAATGAAAGAAGATGACGTGAACATTTGGGGTGACGGCTCAACCTATAAAGGAAACGACATTGAACGTTTCTATCGTTATGGCTTGTTGACCAATCCTGCGCTTAAAATTTATAAACCGTGGTTAGATCAAACTTTTATTGATGAACTCGGTGGCCGTGCAGAAATGTCACAGTTCCTGATCGACAATGGTTTCGACTACAAAATGTCAAAAGAGAAAGCATATTCAACCGACTCGAATATGTTAGGCGCGACTCATGAAGCAAAAGATCTTGAATATCTTGATGCTGGGATCAAAATCGTAGATCCAATCATGGGCGTTGCATTCTGGAAAGATGACGTAGAAGTAAAAGCTGAAGAAGTTTCAGTGACTTTTGAAGAAGGTATGCCAGTTGCATTGAATGGTCAGCGTTTTGACAATCCGGTTGAATTGATCCTTGAAGCGAACCGTATCGGGGGCCGTCATGGTCTAGGGATGTCGGATCAAATCGAAAACCGTATTATTGAAGCAAAATCTCGTGGTATCTACGAAGCTCCGGGTATGGCACTTCTTCATATCACTTATGAACGCCTTGTAACGGGTATTCATAATGAAGATACCATTGAGCAATACCGCATTAATGGTTTACGTTTAGGTCGCCTACTTTACCAAGGTCGTTGGTTCGATTCACAGGCGCTGATGCTTCGTGAAACTGCGCAGCGCTGGGTTGCGAAAGCGGTTACAGGTACGGTTACTTTAGAGCTTCGTCGTGGTAATGACTTCACCATTATGAACACTGAATCTGAAAACCTCACCTATGAAGCTGAGCGTTTAACGATGGAAAAAGGTGATTCTGTATTTACCCCAATGGATCGTATCGGTCAGTTGACTATGCGTAATCTTGATATTACAGATACCCGTGCTAAATTGGGTATTTACACCAATGCGGGCTTGCTCGCTGTGGGTACAGGCTCTGCAGTTCCACAGCTTAAAGACAAAAACTAATCCGTCGTATTAAGAAAAAAACCGCTCAATGAGCGGTTTTTTTGTGCGGATTGATCACATTTCAGCATTGATTAAGCTATGTATTACAAAACCTGATAACGATCGCGTCCTTGATTCTTTGCTAAGTACAGCGCTTGATCTGCAATTTTTAATAATTCAGGATAACTCATCTCATACTGTCCTTCATAAACCGTCATACCAATACTGACCGTCAAATAATCTGCAATACTTGAATTCTGATGTTCAATTTTTTGGGCCCGTATATCATCTAAAATGTTTTTTGCGACTTGTGCAGCCTCGTTATGACGAGTATCTTTGAGTAAAATCACAAACTCTTCTCCACCGTAGCGAATAGTTGCATCACCTTCATCAACATGTCTTAACAATGTTTGAGCAACACGAATCAGTGCATTATCGCCATGATCATGCCCATACAAATCATTATAAAGTTTGAAATAATCCACGTCGATGAATAAGATAGCAAAGGGCTTTTTAGTATTTTTGGTTAGATCAATCGCATCTTGCACATGCTGTTCAAAGCCCCGACGATTCCCCAACATGGTCAGTGTATCTTGTTGACTCAATTGAATAAAATGTTGATTTAATTGTGAGTAGATTTGCTTGTCATAGTCAATAATAATGGATTGTAAAAAGCGAATTCGTTCAGTCGAAATAGACAATACCGAGAGCGCCAAACCCACAAAATTAGACAATATAATAGTGTTGGTAATCACCCAAATCGGCAGCTTAACGCTCGTTACCCACAAATAAGTACATGCAATGACTGCTGAAATCATACTGGCAAGGAAGGTGGTTTTCGGTCTTAAGCCTGAACATAAATAAGCAAACATTAGAGCGAAAACAATGATTAATGTGCCACGCCATGTCATGGAAAGCGAATGCATGGACAACAGAACAGATTGAACAACACTTAAACCGAAACAAATAATACCTGCAACTACTTGTGAATAATAACGATTCCAAGCAGGTCGCCGTGCCATAGCAAAAATAGTGAATAATGCAATCCAGCCTGTACCATACGAAATCAAAGTCAAACTTACATCGTTAAAACGATGCTCTGGCTCAGTGGTTAAATAATTTAGTGGCAAACTAATACATTCAAAAATAATAAAAATAATAATGGTGGGCACAATTGCACGAACAATCATCTTAATCAGACGATCTTCACGATCTTTCCAGAACTGCATTTCTAAATCATGTTCAAATTTAGAATTTAGCTTGCGATGATGTTTCTCAAGCAATTGCTCGATTTTATTTTTTTGTTGTTCTAATTGATCTATATTAAATTCGGATTTCATTGTTTGCAGATAACAACCTGTAAGTTTATTATTTTTATCCATCGATTAGTTAGTGTTAATCTAACTTAAATATTAACACTTATTCAATAAAATCAAAATATTAATCTAAGCAACCTATATTTCAATATCAGAATAAACTCTCAAACACTTCAGTTAAATGATAAAATATCACACTTTTAAAAATTAAGACCAAATCAACCTGATCTGAAGTTCGAGCATTTCGATGTATTTCTGCTCAACTCCATAACAATAAATGAGCAAGCGATGTAATCTTGACGATTGAGTTGACATTTTGGCAACCCAATACAACATTTTATTAATGATTGCGGTTATCAATTTCACACTTTTTGGATTATCATCTAGCTTATTTTTTCAGTAATGATTGCCGTGAATACGATTACTCTGCTTCAACCTGATGATTGGCATGCCCATTTACGTGATGGTCTTGCACTGAAGCGTACTGTGCCCGATTTAGCTCGTCAATTTGCTCGTGCGATCTGTATGCCCAATACTGTTCCACCGGTAAAAACGGTTGAGGAAGCCAATGCCTATCGTGAACGAATTTTGGCAAATGTACCTGAGAATGTAAATTTTGATCCACGCATGGTGCTTTACTTTACAGACCACACTCCACCGAGTGAAGTGCTCAAAATTAAACAGTCTGAACATGTCAACGCCATCAAGCTTTATCCAGCGGGTGCAACCACCAACTCAGACAATGGTGTCAGTGATATTCGTAAAGTCTACGGCGTGATTGAACAATTAGAAGAACATCAAGTGCCGCTGCTCTTACACGGCGAAGTCACCCACAATCATGTGGATATTTTTGATCGTGAAAAGCGTTTTCTCGACGAAGTCCTTTCTCCTTTATTGAAGCAATTTCCAAAACTTAAACTGGTTTTAGAGCATATCACCACCAGCGAAGCTGCACATTTTGTCCTTGAACAAGATCGTAATGTGGCTGCCACCATTACACCGCAACATTTGTTATTTAACCGCAATGACATGTTGGTCGGTGGTGTTAAACCGCATTTCTACTGCTTACCAATTTTAAAGCGTCAAACCCATCAGCAGACCTTGCTTGAAGTGGCGACCAGTGGCAGCCCTAAATTTTTCTTAGGTACAGATAGCGCACCGCACTCAAAAGATGCAAAAGAAAATGCATGTGGCTGTGCAGGCTGTTATAGTGCGCCTACTGCAATTGAGCTGTATGCACAAGCATTTGATCAAGTCGGTAAAATCGAGCGCTTAGAAGGCTTCGCAAGTCATTTCGGTGCAGATTTTTATGGTCTTCCTCGTAATACCAACACCATTACTTTGGTGAAAGAAGATCATATTATTCCTGAAAGTCTAGATTATCTAGATGGGGAAAAGATTATTCCTTTATATGCCGGTAAAACCATTCATTGGAGAAAGGTGTGACAACTGAAATACAACCAGTCATTGCTCAACGTTTTCGCGGGTTTTTACCCGTTGTAGTCGATGTTGAAACTGCTGGTTTTAATGCAGATACAGATGCATTACTCGAAATTGCCTGCATTCCTATTATTTATAATGATGAAGGTCAATTTGTTCCGGGTGAAGCGCATCATGCACATATCAATCCTTTTGAAGGTGCAAATTTAGACCGTCGCTCGCTCGACTTCATTGGCATTGATCCATTCAACCCTATGCGCGTAGCCATGGCAGAAGATGAAAAAACCGCACTTAAACGTATGTTTAAAGCAGTGAATGAAGTACGTAAGCAACAACAATGTACCCATGCGGTATTGGTTGGGCATAACGCACATTTTGACTTAGGCTTTGTTAAAGCGGCTATTACGCGTACTGGCACCAAAAACCAAAATCCGTTTCACAGCTTTTCTGTATTTGATACGGTGACATTAAGCGCAGTCATGTTTGGTCAAACGGTTCTTGCAAAATCCTGTATTCAGGCTGGAATAGAGTTTGATGGCAAAGAAGCTCACTCTGCCCTGTATGACACGCAAAAAACTGCTGAACTGTTCTGTTATATTTTGAACAAACTCGCACCTCATTTACTTGACACTCTGCTGGCGGATCAATAAGATACGCCATCTTTAAAACGTCCCTATCGTCTAGAGGCCTAGGACATCGCCCTTTCACGGCGGTAACCGGGGTTCGAATCCCCGTAGGGACGCCAATCTTTTCCTCTCCTATTTACACTATAAAAATAAAATAAGTTTAGTAATTGCTTAATTGTTTCACTTCATTGATTATTTATATTGAAAATCATTCTCATTACTATTGTTTGAAATGCTTAAATAAATGATAATCGATCGCGTTATTATTCTCCTCTAAACCCTTATGTCATTCGTTCGCTCAAAATTAAGTTTAGCTATCATGGCTACATTAACCACCTCAGCATTTGCTAACGAAAACACGTCAAAGTCCAACCATGAGACCGAGCCTTCTGTAAAATTAAATACCATCATCATTGAAGCTGATCAAAGCAGTGAAGTGGGTAAAACAGTTTATTCAAAAGAAGACCTGCAAAAAACGCCAAATAGCTCTAAAAATATTACAGACTTTTTAAAAGTAAATCCTAATGTGCAATTTAGCAATGATCACCGTGCAGCAAATTCCCAAGCCGAATTAAAACCCGCAGAGATATCCATTAATGGTGCACAATCATTTCAAAATAAATTTGTGATTAATGGCGTAAGTAACTCTAATGTCCTTGATCCAGTAGGAATGGGTACATCTTATACAGGTATAACTTAATTCAGGTTCACAAGGTGTTGCGATCAATACTGATTTATTGTGTAAACTTGAAGTGTTAGACAGTAATGTTTCTGCCAAGCACGGAAATTTCACTGGTGGTGTCATTGGTGCGGACACCTGTGCTCCTGATACAGAAATTGGTAAAATACATGGCAGTATTAGCTATGACTACACCGAAAGTGATTGGTCGAGTTATCATTTGAAGACCGAGGCAGATAAAGGGCTATTTAAAGATGAAGCAAATCAAGCCAATCAAAAAGAATATACACGCCAAGGGATAAACACCAATATTTACAGCAAACTCTCAGATGTATGGGGTATTAATTTATTTAGCTCGCATCGAGAATCTAAATTACCTATTGCAAGTGGTTTCGAAGATCATCCGATTATTAATCAACAAAAGAAAAATACAAATTTAGGGGCAACTGCTTTTTATGAACCATCTGAAAAAATTGCAGCTAAATTTGGTTTTACATTAGGTGATTTAGAAGATAACAACTATACAGAATCTCGCCGATATTCTCACAATACCGTTCAGAATGATTCAGTCTTATTATTTGGTGAATTCAGTCAAAATACAGACTTTGCCGAATTTAAGCATAAATTAAATTTTCAAAATATTACCAATCAAAGAGACTGGGAAAACAATTCAGGTAAAATTTGGTTATATGCAGAAGGTAGTAAAGACTGGGGAAATGCAAGTAAAGTCATGGAAGGCTCGCTTGGCTCAGATCTTAAACTGGATCAACGATCCATAAATTATGAATTCGATGCAACTTGGAATAGCTTTAAATTTGCAAACAGCACACATCAAATCAATTTTGGAGTACGCTATAGATATGATGACGTTTCTTGGGCTCGACCAAGTGATACCACCCTCTTTGCTGCTACCACACATAACAATAACCCTGACAACATCACTTTACTTGATTTAAAAGGGCAAAGTTGTTTGGCAAATGACCCACTTTGTGATGAAGCAACAACTAACGCTTTTCCTTATAAAGATAAAAATTACGTATACCAAGGCCAATATTTTGTTAAAGGCACTTTATATCGGGCAGGTACATTTAATCGCACTTATGAGCAATCATTTGCTTATTTAGAAGATACGATAAAATGGAATAATTTTATTGCTCGATTTGGATTACGTGCAGATTACGACAGTGCGAATAACAATCTAAATTTTGCACCACGTCATAGTTTGAGTTATCAACCCTTTGACGACAATACACTTACTTTTGCTACAGGTTGGAATCGCTATTATAGTGCCCCAATCTATATCACTGATTTACAATATGAAATTTCAAATTTAAAATATGTAATTACACGTCCTGATCATTTGACTGAATGGAATGCAAAAGAAGATGGTGATACGAGCAGTACACGTAAATCAGATTTAAAAACACCGTATGCAGATGAACTCGTACTTGGATTGAATACTCAATTTAAAAACACAAATTTGAGTTTAAAATCGGTGAATCGTCAGTATAAAGATGAAATTACGCGAAACCGCACTGACATTCCAGCTAATGACGTTTACAAATATTCATATGAATATGGCAATAGTGGTTATGGTGAATCTGACACCTATACATTCAGTGCCAATACAATCTCCCCTATAAATGCCTTAGGTGCTAAACATCATTTTGGTTTAGCGATTGACTACAACGAACGCTTCCGTGGTACACCTGATTACACCACGAACCTTACTGAAGAAGATCTATCAGAATGGATCTCATATGATGGTAAATTTATCCAGTATGGTGATCGACCCGCATCAAACTTTAACCAACCATTTACCGCTCGTGTGACTTGGGATATTAATTTTGATTATGCACCGATAAAAATTTCTAACTTCTTTAGCTATAAAGATGAATACAAACAAATTCTTTCAACCAATAATAAAGTTGAATATGAAGGCCAAAAAGTTGACACCTACATCAGTCAAAAGATTAAACCTCGTTTTACTTGGGATATGCGTGCGACCTACGATTGGAAAATGAATCCTGATTACCACACCATTTTTGGTTTCACGATCAATAATCTGACAGATCGTAATAATTTATATGTTTCAGATAGCAAACTTTACTCTGAAATCGGTCGCCAATTCATTGCCGATGTCACCTTCAAATTCTAAAGCAAAACATTACAACAAGAGTGCTTGCGCACTCTTTTTTCTAATTTGATGACCAAAATAAGCCGCGAACTCATCTAAACCGATTAAATCTCTGCTTTAAATGAGGAAATTACATATCGGGACTTGAAAAATAACAATCATCCTCGATATTAATGTCATAAGTCACTCAAATTTAAAATGAGCATATGAACAATCAAAACAGACCAGAAATTATTCGCATTGAAGATCAAAACTTTGGCAGCCATGTAGAACATTGGAACCTATTGACAGACGATCCAAGCAATGATGTCCCAAAATGGTTAGGTTTGGCACTCAATGCTCCGATCATGCCCATGGGTATCTGCGAACAAGAAAGTGACATGGACAGCAGCACATGGCTCATACAAGGTCCAAGTGCTGCACCTGTACAACTCGCACAAGTGATTGCGGTTGAAGACAATAAACCCAAAGCCGTTAAAACAGCCTTTCCTATTTTTGAAAGCCCCTACACACTTGACGCAAAAATTGAAAGAATCATCACCTGCACCAGCAACACTCAAGCGGTTTTACAACTGCAAGTCAGTCCAAACAGTGTGGTTTATGCATTTGATAACCTTTATTCAGTTAATCATGCACACTATGAAAAAGAGCAAAAATATAAAGTTCAACTAAATGCTTGGGCCTATAGTTTAGAAAAAGTATCTGATCAAGAACAAATCATTGTCGATGATCCTGCTTCGATTAAACATCATCGCGCATTGAATGAAATATTGAGTGAAAATAATGGCATTCCACCAGAAAATCTACAACAATTGATTGACGCTTGGGAGCCTAAAAATGACTTTGACAAAGAGCCAGTAACCGTAGATTTTTCGAAGATGGTCGCCTATTTATATGGTGAAACCTTGGGTCAAGAAGATGAAGCGTGGTTCCAAGGCAAAGTGGTGGGCAAAACTGAAATGCAATTTATGCAGCAGGTTTATACCCTTTATGATGTCACCTTAATTCTTGATGAAAATCAGCCTGCAACGCTCATTCGTATTGCAACTAAAGACGATTTATTCAAAAATTTTGAAATTGGTCAATATATTCGCGGTAATCTCTGGATTCAGGCGAATATTTATGCTAAAAATACAATAAATAAATAGGATTTAACTAAAAGTAGAATTTAGGCTCCTGAATGAAAATGATACCGGAACAATCTACAAGCTTAATGAACCCTCCTCGCCCGCGTTTACGCGTTGATGCTGGTGCTTACTGCTTCTTTATTTTAGGTATGTTTTTATCTGCCATGATTCTACATTTAATGGGCATTTTCCCTACATTTTAGTTATTTCATATTTCAAACATATTTCAGTTGTAATAAAAAACCCTCATTCGAGGGTTTTTTATATCTAGAGAATGAATTAAGCATTGCGCTTAGCAAAGTCTTCCATGAAGTTGACTAGTGCTTGTACGCCTTCTAAAGGGACAGCATTATAAATACTTGCACGCATACCACCCACTGAGCGGTGGCCTGCAAGATTCAGTAAATGATGCTGTTCCGCTTCTACCAAGAACTGTTTTTCAAGTTCAGGTTTTGCCAAAGTAAAGGGTACGTTCATCATTGAGCGGTTTTCTGGCGCAATTGGATTTGCATAGAAATCACTTGAGTCAATATAACCATAAAGCAACTTAGCTTTAGCAATATTCACTTGATGAATGGCTTCTACACCACCTTGCGACAGTAACCATTCAAACACCAAACCAGACAAATACCATGCATAGGTTGATGGTGTATTGACCATAGAATCATTTTTGGCTTGGTCTGCATATTTTAAAATGCTTGGAATTTCTGGTTTCGCTTGATCAAGTAAATCTTCGCGAATAATCACGAGCGTCAAACCCGCTGGTCCAATATTTTTCTGAGCACCCGCATAGATCAGACCAAATTTGCTGACATCAATTGGCGTAGATAAAATACTGGAAGATAAGTCTACAACGAGCGGTTTATCTGTTTTGGGAATACTGGCGAACTGAAGTCCACCAATGGTTTCGTTATCTGCATAATGTACGTAAGCAGCATCACTCGATAAATTCCACTTGCTTTGATCTGCAATTGCACTTTTACCATCTACCATTGTACCTGCTTGAACAACATTAATTTGACCATAACGCTGAGCTTCTTTGAGCGCTTTTTCAGACCAAATACCTGTGTGGATGTAGTCTGCTTTATTATTTTTACCCAATAAATTGAGTGGAATCGCAGCAAATTGCAGCGATGCACCACCTTGAAGGAACAATACTTTGTAATTCTCAGGAATATTCATGAGTTTACGTAAGTCTGCTTCTGCTTTTTCCGCGACTGAGATGTAGTCTTTGCTACGGTGGCTCATTTCCATAATGGAAAGTCCCTTGCCTTGCCAATCGAGCATTTCAGCTTGGGCTTTCTCTAAAACGGCAGTGGGTAATGCAGCAGGACCAGCACAGAAGTTGTACGCGCGCATGTTTTTTCCTTTCAAAGTGAAACACAATAAAATCATGGCATTTAATCATATCTGTTGTGGTATTGCACAAAATTATTTCAATCTTAGACTCAAGATACAGTCAAAAAATCAATATGGAATAATATGATAGATAGAATGCCCTGCTCTCAAATAAGCAATAAATTGAATAATTTTGTTAAATGTCTGAGTTTCTTCATAAAACAATTAGGATGAATAAATAACGAACAAAAGTTAAACTATTTTTTATACGGGGTAATGTATGCAAGACTTTATTAATTGCCTAAAACTACATATAGAACATGTTAATCGTGTCGGGCAACATTGCTCGACCGAAGAAACAACCAAACAAGCCTTAATTTTCCCTTTACTCGATATATTAGGATTCAGCCCTTTTGACCTTACCAAAGTCCTAGCGGAATTTGCTGCAAACTTTCCGGGCGCATAATCTACAGAGCGTGTTGATTATACCCTGTATTGCAATGGTCAAACTGTGATGTTAATTGAGGCAAAGACATATACCAGCAATCTAACCAATCATGCTCCGCAGCTTTCGCGCTACTTTAATTCTACAATTGGCGTGATCACCAATTTTATCGCGCCGTAGGAATTCTCAAAGATTGTTTAAGCTTCTGCTCGAACGATGAGAACTTTAAGAGATCAGCAAATCATTAGTATAGGAGACGAAAGCATTCTTTTTTTGAAGAAAAAACACTACTACTTTGCATTTTTCACCCTCTTCCCTACAGTTGACTTATAATAAATGAAATTTTTTGATCTCACTCATTTAGCTGACTGCTTTATGACTCAAAACAAAAAATCTAAATGCTTAGATTTTAGATTATCTCTACTCAGCATCACGCTGTTCAGTAGTGTATTTGCACATGCACAAAGCATCAGTTTCCAAGATGCCGAACAGCAATTAATAAAATCCTCTTATAGCTCACAGGCTTATAATAAGCTAGAACAAGCCGCAAAACTCGAAGCCGAAGCTGCAAAGGGTTTAGGTTTACCTCGTGTCGACTTAAATGTACGCGCTTATGCCTTTCATAATGAAGTGGATATTCCACTGAAACAATTTAAAAACAACCTCGAAGGGTCACTTTCACAAGGGATTAATGGTCAAATCAGTCAATGGGAAACCTCAAACGGCTTACCTTCGGGCATTACTGACCCTTTGCAGAATGGGATCAATAATACTATTCATAGCGGTATTGGCTTAATTCCAGATACATCAAACGTGGTACTTGAAGATCAAGTTATTCGTCCCACTGTGTCAGTAATGATGCCTTTATATACGGGTGGTTTGACCTCAAGTGCGAAAGAAATTGCGCAGATTCAATCCAGCCGTAGTCGCTTAACCAATCAAGAACAACAAGATGTACAACGTTTCGAATTGATTCAAGCCTACTTTAATGTGCAACTGCAAAATCAATTACAGAATGCAGCACAGTCCAATTTAAATTCCATGCAACAGCATTACCGCAATGCTTTAAAAATGGAGCAGCAAGGCTTTATTAGTAAAGGTCAGCGTATGCAGTTCGAAGTTGCACGAAATAATGCTGAACGCACCGCTCAAAACAACCAAGCCAATTTATCATCTGCGCTGTTTCAACTGAATAATTTTATGATGTCCGAAGCTTTAAAGTCCATCTCCTGCCTCAGATTGAAATACCTGAATTAAAAGTGGGCATGAGCGTACTGTTTAAACTCAAAGAGTCAAAATAATGCTGAGTGGATTTTGGTCAGGGATTTGCCGTGAATTACGCTATCTTATGCGCGAAAAATGGGATCTGTGCTTAGTCACGCTTGCACCTGCTTGTATTCTGATTCTGTTTACCACTATGTTCGCGCAAGGCAAACCCAATCACCTCCCTATTGCAATTATTGATCAAGATCAAAGCCGTTTAAGCCATTCAATTTATGCGCATGCGGCGTTAAATCACACCTTAAAAATTTATACAGTGTCTAATCAAACCTTTGAGGTGGAAAAGCTACTCAATGAGAATAAAATTTGGGGCTATATTCATATTCCAAATGGTGCTGAACAGCGCTTGGTTAAAGCTCAAGATGCCGAGATCAGTATTGCGTTTAACCAAAGCTATTTCAGTATTGGTAATACCATTTCATCGGCGATGTTGGTGAGTTCACTGCAAGCCATCTCGGAATTTAGTGGCAAGCAATACTTGGGCAATGTACTGCCTTACTTAGATGCACCGACACCCAATATTAAAATTTCACCGCTGTATAATCCGCAGCTCAATTACGAATTGTATTTAGAACCCTATATGATTCCAGCGATTTTGCATTTGTTGCTGTGTTGCATTTGCAGTGGGACAAGAACTCAAACGACATACGATGCAAGACTGGTTAAATAATTCCGCATTATGGTCAGCATTAGTATCGAAGAATTTAGTCTATATCGCGATATTTTGCGCTTGGACCTGGGCGTGGATGTTGTGGTTGGTCGAATTTCGCGGTTGGTTTATTGCAGGTTCGTTATGGATGATCATCTTCGCGCAAATTCTGTTTTATAGTGCTTATGCTTTTTTAAGCTCTGCGGTAGTGCTTGCCACCCGAGATTTAACGAAATCTTTTGGTCTAATTGCCGTCTATGGCGGCTCATCTTTAAGTTTTGCAGGCGTGACTTTACCTTTAAACAATGCACCTCTATTTACTCAGTTTTGGGCGAATATTATTCCCTTTACCCCTTCTGCCAAGCTCCAAACCGAACAGTGGGTCATTGGTAGTCCAGTCAATATTTCCTTACAGCCTTTGATGGTTTTAGCCCTGTATGTATTACTCTATGGCGCAATCTCATATATCTGTTTGAAGAAAATAAGTCAGGGAGTGCTGAAATGAAATTTCTTTGGCATGCGTACTGCCAGACCTTTAAAGATATTGTCGGAAATAGCAGTATTTTTACCACCCTGATTTTATCGGTATTGTTTTACAGCTTTTTTATCCTACTGCTTATCAGACACAACAGGCTGAAGCCTTACCCATGATTATTGTCGACGAAGAGCAAAGTACTTTAACTGCAAATATTATTAAACAAGTCAGTCAAAGTCCGAGTGTCGATATTAAGGCGGTGACTGGTAATTTTGCCGAGGCTAGGCAATGGGTGGAAGCACAAAAAGCTGACGGTATTTTGCTGTTGCCCTCGAATTTATCTCAAAGTATTCGACATGGTGAAAATGGTGGCATTGGTTTGTATTTAAGTGCAGCTAACTTTCTCGTCACCAAGCAAATTGGACTAGGTTTAGCTACATCGATTGAAAATAGCTTGGCTGAATATGCTGAGCGCTTTAGCAGTATTTCTACCTTTAACCCTGCCATGTCAATTCATCAGATGCCGCTGTTCAATTCACTTTCGGGTTATGGTAGTTATGTATTCCCTGCTGTGGCACCTCTAATTATTTATCAGACTATTTTCTTAGGACTGTGTATGCTGCTCTTACTATATCGAGAACGACAAAAAGCTATGACGTCGACTCAGTTTATCGGAATATGTCTCGCTATTTTCAGTATTGGTTGCTTAGGCTGTTTCTACTTATTTGGTTTTACTTTTTGGTTCTTTGACTATCCACGCGGCGGGAATTTCATAGGGATGCTCTTGGCTGTACTCTTGGCTGTACCCGTATCTGTCCTTTGTATGATTGGGTTAGCTTGCCTTTTGGCCAGTTTTTTAGACTTGCCCGAACGTGCAGGTCATCTCATTGTTTTTACATCCATTCCTCTGTTTATGCTCTCAGGTGTTGCTTGGCCCCACGCCTCAATGCCCCTATGGATGCAAATTGTGGGGCAAGCGCTTCCTTCCACTCAAATCGTGCAAATGTTTATTCAATTGAATCAAATGGGTATGAGCACTGCCTTAGTCATGGGTAAATTAAGTTATTTATTGAGTGTCGGTGCGATATCCTTATACTTTGGCTATATGCGTTTACGTAAACCTCTATGACCTATTGCTTGAGCTTAATATTCAATTACATTCATTCAAAAAAGTAAGATACTGAAATTTTCACTTTATATAATATTCGAATATAAAAAGGACGCCTAAGCGTCCTTTTTATATTTCCTACAAATTATTCATCTGTCGAATGATCATCAACTTCAGTCGTATCGACTTCTTGAACATCAGAATTAGTTGTCTCTACTGTTGTATCAGTTGAAATTTCTTCGCCTTCAACTGCTTCAATAAATTCATCTTCTTCTACAGCTTCAACCGAAACCACGCCCACAAGCACTTCTTCATTACCGAGACGGATTAGACGAACACCTTGTGCGTTACGACCGGTGGTTGCCACTTCAGATGCACGTGTACGAACCAACGTACCGCCATCTGAAATCAACATCAGCTCTTTGGTTTCATCAATCGACACTGCACCAACCAGCTCACCGTTACGTTCAGAAGTCTTGATGGCAATCACACCCTTACCACCACGTTTCTTGGTCGGGAAGTCGCCCACTGGTGTACGTTTACCGTAGCCATTGGCACATGCACAGAGTACTTCACCTGTTTCAGGGACAACGACGAGTGATACGATACGGCTAACCATGTTGGTGTCTGAAGTATCTTCATCATCTGAATCTACATCAGTTTCAACGTCATCTTCAGTTGCTGCCACTGCAAATGCAACGCGCATACCGCGTACACCTTTGGCAGAACGACCCATCGAACGAACATCAGTTTCAGCAAAACGAATCGCTTTACCTTCGTTCGAGAACAACATGATTTGCTGTTCGCCATCGGTAATTGCAACACCAATTAGAGTGTCTTCTTCTTTGAGCTCAATCGCACGTAAGCCGTTTGAACGAACATTACTAAACTGCTCAAGCTCTACACGTTTAATTGTGCCTGACGCTGTTGCCATGAACACATAGAAATTCTTACGAACCGCTTCAGCTTGCTGCGCAAAGTCATTGATGATGCCATCATCAAGATCGGTGGTAGATAGATCGAGACCCAACTGTTTTAACTGAACGCGTAATGCATCAGAAATGTCATCTGCACCCTCTTCAGATTCCGTTAACGCTGCTTCAAGCTCAGTGAAATGACCATTAATCACTTCATTTTCTTGAAGTTTTACGGCATTCGTTGTAACGAAAGCTTTAAATTCTGCCAAACGATCTTTGAATTTCTTCGGTGCATCAATCACCGGTAAAATCGCGGTGATGGTTTCATCTGCATCGAGTGGCAATAGGTTCACCATTGGGCGACCTTTAGAACCACGAGACGCTTGCGGTACGTCATAGACTTTCAGACGATAGACTTTACCGACGTTGGTGAAGCACAGTACTGTTGCATGGTTTGACGTCACAATCAGATGCTGAATGTAATCATCGGTTTTCATTGATGTTGCAGACTTACCACGACCACCACGACGCTGAGCGGCATAGTCAGACAAGGGTTGAGTTTTTGCATAACCTGTTTGCGAAACAGTCAGTACCATTTGTTCTTCAGGAATCAAATCTTCGCGTGAGAAATCAATACGTGATTCCACAATTGAAGTCTTACGACCATCGCCATACTGCTGAAGAATCAGTGCCAATTCTTCACGAATCACATTCATCAACAATTCGAAATCATTTAAAATAGCTGTGTATTCAGCAATTTGAGCCAAGATATCAGAATATTCAGCATGTAACTTGTCTTGTTCAAGACCGGTTAAACGATGTAAACGTAATTCTAAAATTGCACCCACTTGCGTTGGTGACAAACGGTAAACACCGCCATCAAAACCATAAGGTTTTGCAAGGTCTTCACCTTCAATCACATCTGGACGTACAGAGACAGAACCCGCTTTTTCAAGCAGTGCAACCACACCACCCGCATTCCACTCACCCGCTTGTAAACGCTCACGCGCCTCAGCTGGATTTGCAGAAGTCTTGATGGTTTCTATGATGGAGTCAATATTCGCAAGCGCAACCGTCAAACCCTCTAAAATATGGCCACGTTCACGCGCTTTGCGTAATTCGAACATGGTACGACGTGTCACGACTTCTTGACGGTGGCGAATAAATGCCGCAATGATATCTTTTAAGTTCATCAACTTCGGCTGACCATTGTCTAGGCAAACCATGTTGATGCTGAATGAATTCTCTAACTGTGTGTTTTGGAACAAATTGTTCACAATCACTTCAGCATTTTCACCACGTTTTAAGTCAATGGTAATCCGCATACCATCTTTATCAGACTCATCACGTAACTCAGAAATACCTTCGAGTTTTTTCTCTTTCACCAGTTCAGCAATACGCTCAATGGTTCTTGCTTTGTTCACTTGATACGGAATTTCGGTGAAAACAATCGTGGTACGACCATTTTTCGGATCTTCTTCGAAGTGATATTTACCCCGAATATGCAGACGACCTTTACCCGTACGGTAGGCATCTACAATACCCGATTTACCATAAATAATACCGCCTGTAGGAAAGTCTGGCCCAGAAATATGCTCCATCAATCCTTCAATGCTGATATTCGGATTATTTGCATAAGCAAGACATGCATTCACAACTTCCGTCATGTTATGCGGTGCCATATTGGTCGCCATACCCACTGCAATACCGGTCACACCGTTAATCAGTAAGTTTGGAACACGGGTTGGCATGACTTGAGGAATACGCTCAGAACCGTCGTAGTTGTCTTCCCACTCAACGGTATCTTTTTCTAGATCCGCCAAAAGCTCATGGGTTAACTTACGCATACGAACTTCGGTATAACGCATTGCTGCTGCGCTATCACCATCGACCGAACCAAAGTTACCCTGACCATCAACCAATTGATAACGTAAGCTAAAATCTTGCGCCATACGGACGATTGTTTCGTAAACTGCGGAATCACCGTGGGGGTGATATTTACCGATTACGTCACCGACCACACGTGCAGATTTTTTATAAGCTTTGTTATGATCATTGCCCAATTCGTGCATAGCGAAAAGCACACGACGATGAACAGGTTTTAAACCATCTCTCACGTCTGGTAATGCACGAGATACAATGACACTCATAGCATAGTCGAGATATGAGCTTTTCAGTTCATCCTCAATGGCAATCGGTCTAATTTCCGATACGCTCATGCATACTCCTTATTACAAACAGCGCCTTAACACCTGTTCGATTTATATAATCAATCTTGCAAAAAATTAATCCAAAAAACACGGGATTAAAATCTAAAATTTAGCCCTCAATTCTAGCATAAAAACTGACTTTTTTGTGCCTTATCATTCATCTTAATAGTGTTAATTTTCTTAAATTTAAGGTTTGTTTTTTGAACATTTTTAGATTCAAAAATATCTGACAAATAGGTCACTCTTTTCATTCAAAATATTTATTCAAAAAGCAAAAAACCTCCTAAAAAGAAGGTTCTCAAATGTTGTGATTTATTCGCCCAAACGCATTCATTTCATGCTTTAAACTTTATTCAATTTAATGGTTATTATTGTCCAATTTCTCGGCTTTCATCAAGCCATAAGCAACCACAAATAGACCTAAAATCAATGGAAACTCATATAGCTCTTCCATCAAATTTTTATTAGAAGCTTCGGTTATAATAAGCGTTCCGATATAACGATGATGCTCAATTGCATCTGAAATAATCAAACCAATAAATGCAATGACCAATCCCCAAATAGGAATCACTGCAATTTTGAATTTATGTGCAATTTCTTGGCGTAAACTTGTCTGAAACAGCGGTAAAACCACGGAAGCAATCAGCGCCACAGAGATGGCCCTAAAATAGATTTTAGGCACCTCTGGGAAGTAATCACGCCCCCAACTGGTACTGCGCCCAAATAACATCAACCACCAACAGATGGCCCACAGCCAAAACTGCTTATTACCTTGCTCAAGCTGAAAAGGGCGCATATAAAAATAGCTAAAAATGGTGATAAATAGCAATAAAAAGGCCTGCATATTTTCAATAAGACGAACTTCTGTATCACCCAAAAATGTAAATTGAATGCCATCAAAAAATGGAAAGATTACACATAAGATAAGAATGACAAAAATCGGCCAAGACAACCGCGTATCAACCTGCAAGACACTACTCCCTCACCCATACAATAGCCGTATTTATGAGCAAAGCTTAAAAAAGAATGGCGAATAATACCACAAATTGAGTTAGCTTTATAACAACACTTTACTGGATTTTTTTAAAAGCATCGTTACATTCATGGGAATATTATCATCATTCTATTGATTCTAAAAAAATCGGTTTGAAAATAAAATTTAAGTTATTGATATTTTTTATTTTTAGAAATTTTTAATTTAATATTTTTTGTTAAAACCAATAAAATTGATCGAAATAAAAAATGCCCTAAAGTTTCCTTTAGAGCATTTTTTATTATAGTGTGCGAAAGAGTTCTAAAAATTAGATCTTAGAAACCAATTCAGGCACCACTGTATTTAAGTCACCCACTAACCAGTAGTCAGCAACCGCATTGATCGGTGCTTCCTCATCTTTGTTGATCGCAACGATCACTTTAGAATCTTTCATACCTGCCAAATGCTGAATCGCACCTGAGATACCTACAGCGATATAAAGATCAGGTGCAACAATTTTACCCGTTTGACCCACTTGCATATCGTTTGGTACAAAGCCTGCATCAACCGCAGCACGTGAAGCGCCTTGAGCGGCACCAAGCTTGTCCGCCAATGGGTCAAGTACAGTATGATAATTCTCACCTGAACCCACACCACGACCACCTGAAACCACAATACGTGCAGCAGTGAGTTCAGGACGTTCAGATTTCACGATTTCTTCAGAAATGAATTTAGAAATCGCCGTATCTTTAACTTCGCTTACAGCTTCAACAGTAGCAGAACCGCCAGTCGTCGCAACAGGATCAAACGCAGTACCACGAACGGTTGCAATTACAACGTCTTCAGCAGATTCTACAGTTGCAATCGCGTTACCTGCGTAGATTGGACGTTTAAACGTTTTAGCACTTTCAACCGCAATAATATCACTGATCATGCTAGCATCTAAAAGTGCAGCCGCACGTGGAAGTACGTTTTTACCATTAGAAGTCGATGCAGCAAGGATATGGCTATAACCTTTACCTAAATCCGCAACCAAAGCTGCAACATTTTCAGCCAATTGATTGGCATAAGCTGCATTGTCAGCAAACAATACTTTGCTCACACCTGCCACTTGAGCTGCTTGATCTGCAACTGCTTGCGCGCCTGAACCTGCAACCAATACAGTGATATCACCACCAATTTTTTGAGCCGCAGCAACAACGTTTAACGTTGCACCATTTAGTGCTTTGTTGTCATGTTCCGCGATAACTAAAATACTCATGATTTTTATCCTTCTGTATTAGATCACTTTCGCTTCGTTTTTAAGTTTTTCAACAAGCTCATCTACAGATTTCACTTGTACACCAGCTTTACGATCTGCAGGTGGCTCAACTTTAACAGTTTTAAGCTTAGTGCCCGCATTTACGCCATAATCTGCAGGAGATTTCGTCTCAAGCGGCTTTTTACGTGCTTTCATAATGTTTGGAAGTGCCGCATAACGTGGCTCGTTCAAACGTAAATCCGTCGTAATGATCGCAGGAAGATTCAACTCTACAGTTTGTAAGCCGCCATCAACTTCACGGGTCACTTGTACGGTATTGCCTTCAACTTTAACCACAGAAGCAAATGTACCTTGACCTGCGCCAAGTAGAGCACCGAGCATTTGACCCACTTGGTTTGAGTCGTCATCAATCGCTTGTTTACCCAGCAGAATAAGTTCTGGTTTTTCTTGTTCTACGATGCCTTTTAGGATTTTAGCCACTTCAAGTGCACCAATCTCATCAGCAGTTTCAACTAAGATACCGCGGTCTGCACCCAGCGCCATAGCAGAACGGATCTGTTCTTGCGCTTCTTTAGGGCCAATCGACACAACGATGATTTCTGAAACAGTTCCCTTTTCTTTTAAACGAACCGCTTCTTCCACTGCGATTTCACAGAATGGGTTAATCGACATCTTAACGTTTGTTAGGTCAACGCCACTATTGTCAGGTTTAACACGAACTTTAACGTTGGCATCAACCACACGCTTTACAGCAACAAGAGCCTTCATGTAATCCTCGGCTGTTATAACAGAAGTAAATAGTAAGAAAAGTTATAATAACTCTTCATTTAAAATTTTTAGGAGCCCTATCTTGCAATGTGTTTGGCATTTCGGTCAAGTCACAATTACCAAAAGAGCTGTAAAAAAGCGTAATTTTCGTTGAACGGTGCGTTCAAAGAAAAATTTCATGACTAAATTGAATCATATTAAAAGTAAAAATGGACAATTTTAAGCTTTGATTTTTAATATATTTTTAACTAATGAGCATCATCAAAAGTTCTGATCATGATTTTCTTTGTTTTGGAACAAAGCGACACAAATCTAAGCCCTATAGTCGCGAACAAATCTCAAATATTGTCATTAAAGACAGAAATTCATTTCGAACAGCTTATCATTATAGTGGTGAACACACACTGTTGTTGGTCAAGATATTCGGTATAGACGCTAAAGCAATTTAAACGACTCTTTTCACAAAAAAGAAGCACATCTGTTCAATATCCTTCTTTTTACTGTTTTTTTAGGTATTGATTTAGTTGTTCATCAGCCAAGTGGCCGCCAAAGTCAGCATCACCCCTGAACCACCATCAATCCACTTTTGTTTACGCGCATCTAAATTTGACTTTTGACTAATCCTTACAAATACAAAACTCAAACTGCAATACACCACAAAGCATAAGCCAATAAAAATACACGATAACAGCAGTGCTTGGCCAACAGAGTCACCCGATTTGGTCATGAACTGCGGTAAAATCGCAAAATAAATCAACATGCCTTTTGGATTCAGCAATGCGGTAAAAAAGCCTTTTTGAATTGGACTTGCGGTTTGCTTGTTCTCAATCACAATGTGTTTGCTGTTAAACACAGATTTGATCAAGCCAAATGCCAAATAAAGCAAATAGGCAACACCTAGCCATTTGATGGTTTCAAACAAAATGGGAAAAGACACAATAATGGCTGCAATACCCAGCGCCACCAAAATCGAATGTACCAAATACCCCAAGCACACGCCTATTGTGGCTTTCATGCCTGCCCCTGCATTCTTTGCCATCGCTTGCGATAAAATAAACAACATATCTGGACCGGGTGTAAAAATAAGCGGTAACACAGTTAAGGCAAAGAGTACGTAAAGAGACATTTTATTGTTCCATTTCAATCCACTAAAATGAAAAAATAGTATCTTAGAATTTACTTAAAATAGGATTTCAAATATTCTATCAATTCTACTTTTTTTAGAATTATATTTTAATATATGAAGCTTCTCTCTAAGTCTATTTCAGTCAAACTAGATCGGACTGATAAAAGTATCATTCAAGCCTTACAAAAGAATGGTCGCATCCAAAACAATGATTTGGCTCGCGAGATCGGCTTATCGCCTTCGTCCTGTTTACGTCGCGTCAGAATATTAGAAGAAGCGGGTGTGATTCAAAACTACACTGCTGTGGTCGATCCGCAGAAAATCGGTTTACAGTTAATTTTGTTTTCTCGAATTTGGCTGGTCGGTCAAGATGCCGAAACCATCGACACCTTTATTGAAGCGATGCGCGAACTCCCCCATGTCATGGAGTGTTATATTATTTTAGGTGAGTGTGATGCGATGCTTAAAGTAGTGGTGCCCGACCTTGAAAGCTACCGAAAGTTTCAATCTGCGCATTTGACCAAAAAAAATGGCATTACCAGTGTGAAAACGGATTTACCCAGTCAAATTATTAAACAGAGTTTTCAATTGCCCTTGAAAGATTTATAAGTTTTACAAGATGAGTCATAAAAAAGCCTGATATATAACATCAGGCTGATAAAATTTTTAAAGCAACTGAGAACCGAGTATCAATCACATCATTGTGCTTAATCAAAATCCCAGTCTGCCTTACTAAATCAAGCGGCTAAACCAGACTGCTACATCAAGGTACTTAAGCAAGGTGTTCAACCAGCGCCCCTACACCAAGTTGCCCTGCAAGAAATCACGATGGATATGGCTCAAATTAATCAGTTCATAAGATTCCAGTTCAAAAATACGCCATACCGCAATGGCATCTTCTTTAAGATCAATATTTTCAGTTTCTATTGGACGCTCTTGCCACTGCAAGTCCGAAATCCAGATATAGGTTTGATGCGTATGAGGATTAATCGCCTGCACCTTGCCTTGTGCATTAATCCCCTGCACATACGCCCCCTCAGGCAAAACCGCTTCAATTTTGGGCAAACTAATTTCCACAAAATGTTTGACCTGACGTAAGCCATAACCTGCAAAAATATCTTGTTGCTTTTTGCTCAGTTGTTCATATTTCTTACGGAGATCAGGAATCATGGGTATGCTCAGTGCAATGAAAGGGTGATTTTTCAATATAAGCTTGGGCTAAATTTCAACCAAGCAGATGACACTAAAAGATATACAATAGCGCCCATAGAAAAACAATTATCTTTTTGGTATTTTTTAAACCGAATAATGCAATTCTGATTCACCAAGGCGACTTACCCAAGATAATACATTTGATTTTAAACTTTATCTTTATGCGCTCTCGGATGGGTCTGGTCATAGACTTGCGCCAAGCGCTCAAAGTCTAATTGGGTATAAATTTGTGTGGTCGATAGACTGCTGTGTCCCAACATTTCTTGTACAGCGCGCAGATCACCGCTGTTCGATAGCATATGACTGGCAAAACAATGTCTAAGTAAATGCGGATGCAGGTCAACACTGACACCCGAACGCTGAGCTTGCATCTTGACCCGTTTTTCAATTTGTCTGGCAGATAAAGGATTGCCTTGTCGGGTAATAAAGATATGAGATTCTGGCTGAAACTCCCCCTGCCAAATTCGATAGACTTTCAACCATTCAATCAAACTGTCTTTGGCCTTGGACCCAAAGGGAATAATCCGAGTTTTATTGCCCTTACCTGTAATACGCAACAAATGTCGACTGAAATCCACATCCCGAATACATAAGCCTTGCACTTCAGCCAAACGCAAACCACTCGAATAAAGCAATTCCAAAATCGCTTTATCACGTAACCAAAGCTGTTGATCTACGGGCTTTTCAGGTGCAGCTTGATCTAAGATTTGCTGGACTGTTTCAATATCAATCATGCCGGGCAATGGACGCGTTTGACGTTTAAATTTAAAGTCATTGGCCGGATTCATATCTAAATGCTGCCCTTCATTTGCCCATTTCATAAACTGGCGAATTGAGGTTAAATGTCGCTGCAAACTGGTTGAATTGAGTTGATCTCGCTCGACTTTAAGTGCCAGATATTCTCTTAAATCTGAGGCTTCAACTTGTTTTAACTCTATCTCTTTGTCATAACAAAAGTTAATAAAGCCTGAGACGTCTCGAAAATAGGCATCTAAAGTATGCTCAGACTGATTTTGAATTTCTCTTTCTTTTAACCACATGGAGAGCAATTGCATTGCACCATATTGCATTTAACTCTCCTGAGCATCAGATACATATCAAGAAAACAGTTTAGCAAACAATCCTCTTTTCTGTGGTTTTTGACGCACATAAAATGCTTCTGTTTCATTTAAAAAATAGTGATGAAGGCCTTCATCCCCTTGTTGAGGATCAATATGTAAAAGATCAATCGATGTCTTAAGTTCTAAACTATCATTTGCGACTTGCCCAATCATGCTATGCAGCCGATTCAGCTTCTCTGTCTCCAAAACATCACCGAATAACAATCCAATGACAAAGGAAGGTGTCTGATCTTTTGCAGAATTATACATTTGTGCAAAATATGCTGAATCTACTTCAGGATATTGAGACAACGATTTGGACAATTGATCTAGCAGAAAATCAGGACGTTGTTCAGGCTGTTCCACCATCACTTGAGTGTCTTCTTCTACCGTATAGGATTCTGTTTGATCTGAATTATTACCCGCTAGTAATTGTAAAATTTCTTCAGGAGTAAACTCTTTAGTCGCATCGGATTCAGGATTAAGAATAAGCAATGATCCTTGCGTCATGGCAAAAAAAACATTACACGGCATGCAGATAAATTTTTCATCAGGATTCAGCGCTAAACGCATTTTTTCAAGCGAAGTAAAAAATGGAATGATTTGACCATACGCTTCATTTGGCCATGATTTAATTTGAACCGGTGTATTTTCATCCAAATAACTTTCTTGAATCTGGCTCACGTCACTGCGACCCGTCGTGCCCGGAAAATAAATATGGGCGCTCATGAGTTTCTCGAGAAATTCAGCTCGATATGCCGGCTCATGCAATGCCTGTAGAAAAAGATCTTCTAATTGTTTTTCGACGTCTTTATTCATTTTATATTTAAGGTATTGTGATCTAGTTCTGCTCATTATAGCGCACAAAAAAAAGCGCTGACCAATCAGCGCTTTTTAAAAATAAAGTTATTGTTCAGGCTGGAAATATCTCAAGTCCAAACGACCTTCATAGACCGTTGCAGTTGGGCCTGTCATCCACACCACATCACCCTCGACCCATTCAATTTGTAGCGTTCCACCTGCCAATTCTATTTTAACATTATTGGACAAAAGTCCGCGGCGCATACCTGAAACAGCTGCGGCACACGCACCCGTACCACAAGCCAGTGTTTCACCCACACCGCGTTCAAACACACGTAACCGTGCATGATGCTGATCAACAATCTGCATAAAGCCCGCATTTACACGTTGTGGAAAACGTTCATGCGACTCAACTTGTGGCCCTATTTTTGCGACATCCGCCCTTAAAACATCTGACACAATGGTCACCGCATGAGGGTTACCCATATTCACTACATCAATGGTGAGCTTTTCATTGTTGGCTAAAGCAATGTCATACAAAGCATTAGGTTTATCTGCAATAAAAGGGATCTCATTGGGTGCAAACTTAGGATAACCCATATTCACGCGCACCCAACCGTTGGCACCAAGTTCAGGCTCTACTACGCCCGCTTTGGTTTGAACTTTAAATTTAGTTTTATTGGTTAGTTTCCGATCATGTACAAATTTGGCAAAACAGCGCACACCATTGCCACACTGCTCGACTTCTGAGCCATCGGCATTGAAAATGCGATATTTGAAATCGACATTGGGATGGTCTGGCGTTTCCACGATCAACAATTGATCAAAACCAATACCGAAGTTACGGTCTGCCAAACGGCGAATGGTGCCCGTATCTAAATAAGCACGTTGACTGATCAGATCAACCACCATAAAGTCATTGCCCAAACCATGCATTTTGGTAAATTCTAATAACATTTCACTTACTCCGCAGGCAATAAACGCTCATTTTCCCATAATGATTCTAAGCTTTCACGTGCACGAATCAAATATGCTTGATCACCATCAACCATGACTTCAGCAGCGCGACCACGCGAGTTATAGTTTGAACTCATTACAAAACCATACGCGCCTGCACCCATGACCGCAAGATGATCATTGGCTTCTATGGCAAGCTTACGCTCCTTACCTAAGAAATCACCTGTTTCACAAATCGCGCCCACCACATCCCACTCCTTAACTTCAGCTGTGGTGTTTTTATCGACTTCTTGAATATCCATCCATGCTTCATATAAAGATGGGCGGATCAAGTCATTCATCGCGGCATCGACTATGGCGAAATTACGATGGGTGGTCGGTTTCAACAAATCGACTTTCGTCACCAGTACACCTGCATTCGCAGAAATACTACGACCTGGCTCCATGTACACCTTCAAACCGAGCTTTTCTAAGGCAGGTTTCATTGAATTGGCGTATTCAACCACGGTCGGCGGGACTTCATCTTTATACGTTACGCCTAGACCGCCACCAATATCGATGTGTTTGAGTTGAATACCCAAGGTTTTTAAATGATCAACCATGCTAATCACACGATCTAAAGCATCAACGAAAGGCTGAGTTTCGGTTAACTGTGAACCAATATGACAGTCAATGCCGATAATCTCTAAATTGGGCAATGACGCTGCATAGGTATAGGTGTCAAAAACTGAATCTGAAGGAATACCAAATTTATTTTCTTTTAAGCCTGTCGAAATATAAGGATGGGTTTTGGCATCGACATCTGGGTTTACACGCAGTGAAATGGGGGCTTTTTTACCCATTTCTGCCGCAACTTTTTGTATGCGATCCAATTCTGCATAAGATTCCACATTAAAACAGGCAATGCCCACATCTAATGCTTTACGAATATCCGCTTCTGTTTTTCCCAAACCTGAAAATACGATTTTCGATGCATCACCACCCGCAGTCAAAACACGTGCCAGCTCACCGCCTGTCACTATATCAAAACCAGAACCGAGCTTTGCCAATACATTCAAAACTGCAAGATTAGAGTTTGACTTCACCGCAAAACAAATTTGATGGTCAATAAAGTCAAATGCACGATCCATATCTAGATAATGTTTTTCAAATGTCGCTTTTGAATAAACATACAGTGGCGTGCCGAATTGCTGCGCAAGCTGATTGAGTGAACATTGTTCTGCGTGCAAAACCCCATGAATGCGAGAGAAACTCATGAATGTATCCTTTCTATGAAGCGAGTGTGAGCGTAAATTTATTCAGTAATGTCTGAAGCTGCGGGCTGATCTATGGTGTTATTCGCTTTATTTTCTTTAGCTTGTTCGGTCTGATCGCGAGCTTGATTTTCAACTTGGGTCTTGGCTTGGTTATTTTTATACAGCAAATATTGAGCGCGTTTGTCATAATTTGGGTCATTGGGTAACTGCAATGCACCCGTCTGCCCACAACCGACCAATACAGTCGTCGCCCATATACTCATGCAACAAATGACAATACGCATCAGATTTACTCATTGCTAAAATTTTGCAAAGTATACCCTGATCACACGTTTCGCCAAAGGAATAAAGCACACGAGATGTAAAGCCACTTTCATTTTTTTTGCTCAACTTTTATAAAGTCTCTGTAATCACAGCCCATAAAAAAACGCCAGCTTCAAGCTGACGTTTTTGCTATGTCTATTTATTGTTTAATGAACATGCTTTTTCTTATAAAAACCATAGTAACCAATGATTAAAATTAACAACCAAATTGGGCTGACCATTAACGCACGTCGAGTATCTTCTTCAAGTGCCAGCACCCCAATCATACCCACAAAGAACACAATTACTAACCAACAGGTAAACAAACCGCCTGGCAGTTTAAAGGTTGATTTTGCATGTAATTCTGGACGAGTTTTGTAGTAAACCATATAGCTCCAGATAATCATTAACCACACACAGATAAACAAGATCGTTGATAAGGTTGTTGCTAAAGTAAATGCTTCTACCGTATTCGGTACAAAGTACTGTAAAGCAGCACCGGCCAACAAACATACCGTAGAGAAATACAAGGCATTTGCAGGTACAGCACGGCGGTTCAATAAACCAAACGCTTTTGGTCCTTGCTCATCACGTGATAAACCAAACAACATACGTGATGTTGAAAATACACCACTATTCATTGAAGACATGACAGATGACAACACCACCAAGTTCATGATGATGGCAGCAGCTGCAATACCCGCTTGGCTAAACAAGTTTACAAATGGGCTAATGGTGGGATCAATCTGATTCCACGGTGTCACCGACATCACAATCACTAAAGACAATACATAGAAAATAATGATTCGAATTGGAATAGAGTTTACCGCTTTCGGCAAGTTACGCTCAGGATCTTTGGTTTCAGCTGCTGTTGTACCGACAAGTTCAACCCCAACGAATGCAAAAATGGCAATCTGGAAACCCGCCAAGAAGCCGCCCAATCCTGTTGGGAACATGCCACCATGACTCCACAAATGCGTAAATGAAGCCACTTCACCTGCGGTGGATGTGAACCCTGTAAACACCATCCATAGACCCACAGCAATCAAGACCACAATGGCAATGATCTTAATCATGGCGAACCAGAACTCCATCTCACCAAATAACTTCACCGTTACAAGGTTCAAGCCGGTGATAAAAACAATCGCTGCAACACTAATGAGCACGCCTTCTAGAGGCGTAAAGGGCATGCCGCCATTAAAGAATTGTAGGTAGTAAATAATGGCAGATAAGTCTGCGATTCCAATGGTGATCCAGCACAGCCAATAGGTCCATCCGACAAAATAGCCCGCCCATGGTCCGATTAAATCGGTAGAAAAATCGATAAAAGATTTGTACTGAAGGTTTGACAGGAGTAATTCGCCAAGCGCACGCATGACCAAAAACACCATTAAACCGATAATCATATAAATAAACAGTATTGATGGTCCTGCAAGGCTAATGGTCTTCCCTGAGCCCATGAACAATCCTGTTCCTATCGCACCTCCAATCGCAATTAACTGTAAATGGCGATTGGATAAACTGCGCTGCAACTCACCGTTTTCGGTAGGCGAATTTGTTATTTGATCCGACATTATTAGATTCACCTTATATGTTCAGATCGTCAAATTAACTCAAAATTGAATGATTTCAAAAAGAAAAATGTGACCATCTATTTTTTCATTTCGATTGCAAAAACTTATTCATTTTTCTTATATTAAATATTCAAAAACATCAGTTTATTTTTTCAGCACAAATTAACAGAGAAATTTATTGATAAATCCTCTTCTCTATGTAAAAACTAGAAAGACAACAATAACGCGAATGGATTTCGTCAGCTAAAACAAATCAATGGCACAAGCCTTGCTTTAGACAACATTAATAACAAACAGTAAAATGATAAGGATGAACTATGCAAGAATTACAATCCATAATGGAAACATTGAGTGGCTGGGTTTGGGGACCATATATGCTGGTTCTTATTGTCGGTACGGGTGTGTTTCTCACGTTTAGACTGCTGTTCTGGCAGTTCCGCATGTTACCGCTGGCATTTAAACAAGTCTTTGGTAAGCACCCCAACACACAAGACTCTGGCGACATTTCTCAATTTGCCTCCCTCATGACTGCACTTTCCGCAACCATTGGTACAGGTAATATTGCAGGTGTGGCGACTGCCTGTGTCCTCGGTGGACCTGGTGCGGTGTTTTGGATGTGGATGACCGCTTTATTTGGTATGGCAACCAAATATGGTGAAGGTGTTTTGGCCGTTAAATACCGCGTTAAAAATGACAAAGGTGAAATGTCTGGTGGTCCTATGTATTACATCGAGCGTGGCTTAAAATGGAAATGGTTAGCGCTTATTTTCGCTCTGTTTGGTACTTTAGCTTCATTTGGTATTGGTAGCTCAGTTCAGTCCAATACTGTTGCTTTAGCTGTAGAAAACAGTTTAGGTCTTGAAACTTGGGTAACTGGGCTCATCATTACTGCCTTTTCCGCATTGGTGATTTTAGGAGGCATTAAAACCATTTCTAAAGCCTCTTCCGTGATTGTTCCTGTGATGGCGGTCGGTTATGTAGCGGGTGGTTTAATCATTATTTTTAATAACCTTGAGTTGGTTGGACCTGCTCTAAAAATGATCTTCACCTATGCTTTTACTGGTGAGGCTGCTGTGGGCGGTGCGATTGGCGCAGCCATTCGTTATGGTGTGGCACGTGGAGTATTTTCAAATGAAGCCGGTATGGGTTCTGCACCTATTGCCGCTGCTGCTGCAAAAACCGATCACCCTGCTCGTCAAGGTTTAGTTTCGATGACGGGCACCTTTATTGACACGATTATTGTCTGCTCAATCACTGGGATCGTGTTGGTGATGGCATATATTAGTGCCGACAATAGCTTTGGTGATCAAACTGGTGCGGTTCTCACTATTACCGCTTTTGACAAATTACTGCCTGGAATTGGTGGTTGGGTGGTGACTTTTGGCATTATTTTCTTTGCTTACTCGACCATTTTAGGTTGGAGTTATTATGGCGAAAAATGCTGTACCTATTTATTGGGTGAAAAGTTTGTCCTGCCTTATCGTTTAATTTATATCGCTTCTGTATTTGTTGGCTGTATTGCAACACTTGATTTGGTTTGGTTATTTGCAGATACTTTTAATGGCTTAATGGCTGTGCCTAACCTCATTGCCTTGTTATTGCTCTCAGGTGTCATTGCCAAAGAATCTAAAGACTTTATCGCACGTCGTAAATCTGGTGAGTTGTATTAAACCAGTGTGAATCTTGTTTGACCAGATTACTAAAGCAATAAAAAGCCACCCATGTGGCTTTTTATATATGCCTATTTAATTAAGACGGCTTGCCTGTAAAGCCTTCGTTATCATCACTTTGTTTCAGTGCGTCTGCTTCAATGTCTAGTGCTGTTTCAAGTGACAATACATAAAATAAAACACCATCGAGCATCATATTGCCTTCATCATCCTCTAAATATTCACTGAGTTTCTGATAGGTCGGATCTGTTTCATCCAAGGGCAAATCAATATAAATATCGCCAGAATAGGTATCTACAAAACCTTCTTGTTCAAGCCCCATACACGGCTGGTAGGCAATGTCATGATCTTCAAGCCATGCAAGAACAATCGATCGAATTGGATCATCGCCCTGATCATCTTGTTCAAAATTTTCGAAATGTAGAAACAGCACGTCACGATTTTTTTCACGTGCAATCGCATCAATATGTTGGAGTAATTGTGGCATGTCGCATTCCATTTCAATATAAGCTTATCGCCATTATAGGGGCTGAAGTCTCTTTCAACACCCTTGTCTCAAAATAAAGCCCTTTTCCTGACATGAATATGATGGATTCAAATCTAAAGTCATGGTGTTCACCCATATTCATCGCTATGCTATTTCATAATTGCATACTCTTTGTTTGAAATATGGCTAAAGTTAAAACCGTTTATCGTTGTGAGCAATGTGGCGCAGACCATCCAAAATGGGGCGGTCAATGTACAGACTGCGGCGAATGGAACAGCTTAACCGAAGTGAGTCTAGCGCCTGCCGTAACCCATCGTGCTCAGCCGAAAATGGGGGGCGGTTATGCAGGTCAAGCCGCTACGATTACCACGCTCAATCAAGTGTCCGTTTCGCATGAAACGCGCTTACATACCGGTATTGGTGAATTTGATCGTGTACTTGGTGGTGGTCTAGTCACAGGCTCAGTGGTACTGATTGGGGGTGATCCTGGTATTGGTAAATCGACCATTTTATTGCAAACAGCTTGCCATATGGCATCTGCCAAAAGCCATGCCTTGTATGTGACAGGTGAAGAATCCTTGTCTCAGGTGGCATTACGTGCCCGCCGTTTAGACTTGCCCACAGATCAACTTAAGGTGATGGCAGAAACCTGTGTAGAACGGATTTGTGAAGTCTTGGCACACGAACGTCCTGCGGTTGCTATTTTGGACTCGATTCAGACTTTATATACAGAAACCTTACAGTCTGCGCCTGGCGGTGTCTCACAAATTCGAGAGTCCGCAGCGCTACTCACCCGTTTTGCCAAAAATAGTGGCACTGCATTGTTCTTAGTCGGTCATGTGACCAAAGAAGGAGCACTGGCAGGTCCGCGTGTTTTAGAACATATGGTTGATTGTGTTCTGTATTTCGAAGGTCAGTCCGATTCGCGTTATCGTATGATTCGTGCGGTGAAAAACCGTTTCGGTGCGGTCAATGAATTGGGCGTATTTGGCATGACGGATAAGGGACTTAAAGAAGTGTCTAACCCTTCTGCAATTTTTCTCAGTCGCTATGATGAAGCCATTCCGGGTTCAGTGGTCATGATCAGCCGTGAAGGTACACGTCCACTCTTGGTTGAAGTGCAAGCCTTGGTCGATGACGCCCATGGTCAACCTCGCCGTGTTGCACTGGGATTAGATCAGAACCGACTCAATATGCTGCTTGCGGTGATGCATCGTCATGGCGGGGTGCAAACCTCAGGACAGGACGTGTATGTTAACGTGGTCGGTGGTTTGAAAATTACAGAGACAGGTTCAGACCTTGCAGTGCTGCTGGCATGTGCCTCAAGTTTACGTTCTAAAGCCTTACCTCAGCAACTGGCGGTGTTTGGTGAAGTGGGACTTTCAGGTGAAATTCGTCCCGTTCCCAATGGCCAAGAACGCTTAAAAGAAGCCATTAAACATGGGTTTAAATACATTATTGTGCCCCGTGGTAATGCGCCACAAAAACCGGTGTCTGGGGTCACGATTATTTCGGTTGCACGCTTACATGAGGCCTTAACCGAAGCCATGGCATTGGCGGATGAACATTCATAAATGTTTATCCATGAATAAAAAACAAACAGTTGCAAAATCGCAAATAAAAAACTGACTATTTAGATTGAAATTTGGCAAGAAAGCTTGCATAAATAGGATGTTAAAATTTATTTTTATTAGGAATATTCGATGGAAGTTCGACAGCGTAGTTTGGTTGCAGGAATTTTAATGGCAACATTAATGGTCGCTCCTTTTGCAGAAGCAAAACGTGCCGGTGGCGGTAAAAGCCATGGCATGAGTCGTTCTGCTGCGCCAAGCCAATCTCAACCTCGTCAAGCTACTCCTGCCCAACGACCTGCTGCTCCTGCAACTGCACCACAGAAATCTGGTCCAGGTGTCGGTGGTATGGTCGCTGCTGGTGTTGCTGGTGCTGCTATTGGTGCTGTTGCAATGAATGCTATGGCTGATGATGATGCAGTAGCAGCAAGTGAAGCACAAGCTGCACAGCAACAAGAAAAGGAAGGTGGCATCCCAAGTTGGATCTGGCTTTTGTTAATTGCTGCAGGTGCATTCTTCATCTTCCGTAAATTCGGCGCAAAAAAAAAAGTAACCCCTAATAGCAATCCTTTTGCACCGAATAATGCCGGTTCAACAACTGCGCCATTTGGTCAAACCGCAGCACCACGTGCCCCTGTTTCAAATGACAATACCAATGTTTTTGGTCAGTCTGTAGCAGGTGGTGCAGCAGCAACTCAAGCACCATTCGGTAGCGCATCGACGCATAGCGGCAATCCACTTCCAGATGGTACTGAGCCAGCTGTATTCTTACGTGTTGCTCGTCAGCGTTTTAACCATATTCAATCGATGAATACAGTAAGCAATATTGCTGAGATTCAACGTTACTTAACCCCTGATCTGTATCAGTCTATGCATAGCGACATTATGTCGAACCAAGATCAAGACGTTGCAGAGTTTTCAAACTTAAATGCAATGGTGGTTGATTCAGCAACTGAGAATGGTCAATACGTGGTTAGCGTTCGTTTCACAGGTACAGTCAGCGAAGACTTAAACAGTCTTCCACAACCTTTCGCTGAAATCTGGCACTTTGTTAAACCTGCGGGTTCAACGCAAGATTGGCTGGTTGCAGGTATCCAGCAAGAAAGCTAATGCTAAGGATTCAAAAAACCAGTGATTCGTCACTGGTTTTTTTATGTGTAAATCTATTCTTCCACATATTCACCTACCACATTTAATCTGCTTCATTTAAGACAAATTCAAGCAAAGCACTCATATGAATTTCCACGGTATCAAAGACTGGGATATTTAAATCCTGCTGATCGATCAGTAAACCAATTTCGGTGCATCCTAAAATCACACCTTGCGCACCCGCTTTGACTGCGCGAGCAATAATATTTAAATACTGTTGTTTAGACTTATTTAACAGCACACCTTTACATAGCTCATCATAAATAATCTGATTAATGATCTGACGATCAGACTCATCGGGAACAATGAGTTCAATACCTTGCTGCTTAAATCTCGAATGATAAAACTCTTGTTCCATCGTAAAGGCAGTCCCCAGCAATGCGATTTTAGTTAATCCGTACTTCAGAATCTCAGCCATAGTCACATCTGCAATATGTAAGAAAGGAACACTTAGATCATGTTGAATTTGGTCTGCAACTTTATGCATAGTATTGGTGCATAGCGCAATCACATCTGCACCTGCATTTTCTAATTTTTTAGCGATTTCAGCGAGGTATGTACCCGCTTCCGTCCAATGCTGATGACGTTGAAAGGCTTCAATCTTATGAAAATCAACACTATAAAGTACAATTTGCGCTGAATGAAATCCGCCTAAGTGGCTTTGAATACCTTTATTTAACCCTTGATAATATAGATCAGTGGACTCCCAACTCATCCCCCCGATCAAACCAATTGTTTTCATTTTTCTAGTCATAACTAAAAACTCGAAGTTGTATTTAAAAACTACTTTAACTCAGTCATTTATTCATCCATTTCAAACTTAAAAACAACAAAATCTTTTTCATCTCAATCAACTTTGATCCAAACAAAAGCCCTCAATTGAGGGCTTTTGTTTATAAAATTCTATAGATTAAAAAGACTTATTGTGGCAATGGAATATACTGTGAGTCCGCATTGCTCTGTACTTTACGCTCTCCGACCACGACGGCAACACTCACCAATTGCTCTTTACGAATCACTGAAATGTTCACCGTGCTGCTCGGTGCTTGCAAAGCAATATAATTGATCAAATGTGATGCAGAGCTAATATCCACGTCATTCACTTTCACAATTTTATCGCCCACTTTTAAGCCTGCCAATGCTGCAGGGCCGCCTTTAAGGACATCTGCTACCAAAACACCCGTTTCACGTGGTTTGAGCACATCTTCTTGAGTCGGCTGAACCAAACTAATCCCCAACCAGCCACGAATCACACGTCCATCTTTTAAAATCGCATTCATGATTTGCTGACAAATTTTCGCTGGAATCGCAAAACCAATACCGAGTGAACCACCTGACTGTGAGAAGATCGCGGTATTCACACCAATCAAATTCCCTGCAACATCAATCAATGCTCCACCTGAATTGCCTGGATTAATGGCAGCATCAGTTTGAATAAAGTCTTCGTAAGTATTAATTCCCAAATCTGAGCGACCAGTCGCAGAAATAATGCCTTGCGTCACGGTTTGGCCTACACCAAATGGATTTCCAATGGCAAGTACAACATCACCCACTTCATTACCGCTGAGCTTAAAGGGCAGCACAGGCAGTTTATCCAGCTCAATTTTAATCACCGCAAGATCTGTATCTGGATCCGTACCAATCACTTTAGCCACCGCACGGCGTCCATCATGTAACGCAACCACAATTTGATCTGCTTGAGCAATCACATGATTGTTGGTCAGAATATAACCATCTGGACGGACGATTACCCCTGAACCCAAACTGTTTTCATTGGGTTCTTGGCTGAGTTGGTCGGGTAACTGATTGCCAAAAAACTCGCGAAATGCAGGATCACTCAGCAACGGATGATCAATTTGTTTGACCTTTTGGGTCGTGAATATATTCACCACGGCAGGCGCTGCAACTTTGACAGCAGCACTGTATGACACAACTCCACCTGAACGTGAAGTGTCGACCAACGGCTCAACTTTCTCAGCTGGCATTTTCACCCCATCAGCTGCTATTGGTGCTTTCGGCTGATGTAGCTTCTGCCAAGTAACAAAACTGATAATCACAATAATGAGTAACACCCATGGTAACCATGTAAAGGACCGGCGCACTTGATCTACCTCTAAGAATTATTTAATTTATTGATGCGAAAGCATTTTCTATTTGCTTATTGTAATCAAAATTGCCACTTATACATAAATTTCGCCAAAGACTTTTGTTCGGCTTTAGTTACAATAAAAAATATGTTTTGATTGAGTCAATATTTTAGCTTTTTGGACAGTTATGGCAAGCTTAAACGAAATTATTCAGTGGTGTGATCACACCCTAAAATCACCTGAATTTAAAGACTATGCACCGAATGGACTGCAAATTGAAGGCAAAGCAGAAGTAAAAAAAATTCTGTGTGCGGTGACCGCCTCCCAGACCGCGATTGATGCTGCCATTGCATATGGCGCTGATATGCTTCTGGTGCATCATGGTTACTTTTGGAAAGGTGAAGCCTACCCCATTACTGGTATGCGCGGAAAACGCATCAAAGCGCTTATTCAACAAGATATTTCATTGGTGGGATACCACTTACCTTTAGATAGCCACCCTACTTTAGGTAATAATGCAGCTATTGCAGACTTACTCGAACTACAAAATCTTGAACAACTAGACTCCACAGAACGACATCCGATTGGAAATATCGGCTATTTAAAGCAAGCCATGTCACCTGAAGCCTTCAAAACGTATGTTTCTGAGCGCTTAGGTTTCGATGCGATCCATTTACCCGCAAATAAAACATCTATTTACAAAGTAGGTTTCTGCACAGGAGGCGCGCAAGATTACATTTCCAAAGCTGCTAGCCAAGATTGTGATGCTTATATTTCAGGTGAAGTCAGTGAAAGAACCTTTTACGAAGCGCGAGAATTGGATGTTCATTATTATGCTTGCGGTCACCATGCTACTGAAAAATATGGCGTTCAACGTTTAGCCAAAGCTATTTCAGAACAATTTAATATTGAGTATATTTATTTCGAATTAAATAACCCGATTTAATTTTATCTAACGGCGTTTGGCATTTTTCTTTATACGTATAAATTCGAGCTTTATTCTGTATTGTTATTTATAAGCAATGCGCAATTTAGGCGGAGAATCCATTACAATAAAGCCACTTAATGTCAAAAACCCAGCAAAATGCAAGGAATTGAAAACATGACAACGATTACTTTACCAGCTCTACCATACGGTTACGAAGATCTTGCTCCACATATCAGCAAAGAAACTTTAGAATTCCATCATGATAAGCACCACAATACTTATGTTGTTAACCTTAACAACCTCATTAAAGGAACTGATCTTGAAGGCAAAACTTTAGAAGAAATCATCACAGCGTCTGCTGGTGATGCCTCTAAAGCAGGTATTTTCAATAATGCTGCACAAGTTTGGAACCACACGTTCTACTGGAACTGTATGGCTAAAAACGGTGGCGGTAAAGCGACTGGTCCTTTGGCTGCTAAAATTGATGAAGCATTCGGTTCTTACGAAAAATTTGCTGAAGAATTTGCTGCTGCTGCAACCACTCAGTTTGGTTCTGGTTGGGCGTGGTTGGTTGCTGATCAAGTTAACGGCAACTTATCTATTCTTAAAACCTCAAATGCTGACACACCACTTGCACATGGCAAAGTTGCAGTATTAACGATTGACGTTTGGGAACATGCTTACTACATCGATTTCCGTAATGCACGTCCTGTTTATATCAAAACTTTCCTAGAAAGCCTTGTAAACTGGGATTACGCGAACGCGAAATATGCAGGTCAAGAAGCTGGTGTAGAGAAATAAGTTTTTTTAACTTTTTATTTTTCGTTCAAAAAATCACCCTTTATGGGTGGTTTTTTAGTTTTTGCTGCAGATCTGAATATTTATAAAGCAATCGGACACTTTCTTTAGATTAAGCTGTTGACCTTATTGGTTTTCATCTCTAAAATCCGCTCCAGATTCTCCAATAGCTCAGTCGGTAGAGCGACGGACTGTTAATCCGCAGGTCCCTGGTTCGAGCCCAGGTTGGAGAGCCATATATTCTTCCATAGCTCAGTTGGTAGAGCGACGGACTGTTAATCCGCAGGTCCCTGGTTCGAGCCCAGGTGGAAGAGCCAGATTCTAAAAAACCCACTCATGATGAAGTGGGCTTTTTTTATGCCCATTTAAAGCAGCCAATATCTTCTCTTGTTCACACCAAAATTTCAAGCTACCCTCAGCTGAATTTAACTTCCATAAAATAAACACCATGACGCATCCTTGGCCCAAATCTATGATCTTTTGGATCGTTTTGATTATTTTATTTATCTTTAAATGCTCCGAAAAATCCGCTGCCCATACAACTGCCTTCTGCCTTAATGTTTGAACGGCTCTACCAATGTACTCAGGCCTTAAGTCAACATTCAGATCAACATCAAAAACTGATTCAATATATTCAAGCTAATATTCATGCAGATCTTGATCAACGTACGCTCATGAAACTTATGAACGACTGCCGTCAGGCGAGCCCCTTAAAAACCCAAGAAAACGATGTAGATGCCATCAAAAATATTCAACAAGTATAATTTAGATTATTTTTAAATCACTTGAGTCATTTTTCTTATATTTTTAGGTTTTGAGGCTTGACCAAGTTCAGTTTGAACCCTAGAATGCGTACCAGATTCTCCAATAGCTCAGTCGGTAGAGCGACGGACTGTTAATCCGCAGGTCCCTGGTTCGAGCCCAGGTTGGAGAGCCAAATACCAAAAAGCCCACTCATGATGAAGTGGGCTTTTGCTTATCTCGACTTTTAAGATGAAGATCCGTGCTCGATTCAAGTCAAATCACCTTCCTCATTATTGGCAGTATTGCAACACTTGCACTACTCACCCTTTTCCTACAGCAATACTTTAATCCTAAACAGCGTTACTTCCCCAAAAAAGTGATCACTGCTTTTGAAAGTAAAATGTTCTTTCGCTTAAAGGAAGCCTTTCCGCATTATCATGTTTTGGCACAAGTGGCATTTAGTGCGCTCATTACCAATAACAATTTAAAAATTCGCGCGCGCTTTAATCGCAAAGTCACAGACTTTGTCCTGCTGGATAAAGATTTAGAAGTGGTGATGGTGATCGAACTGGATGATCCAAGTCATATTGGACGAGAAGTTGAAGATGCCCAGCGCGATGCCATGCTGTATGAAGCAGGCTATCGCGTGAAGCGCTATACCGAAATTCCGAGCGTACAAACCTTAAAAAAAGATATTCTTTAACTGAACACTGCACATAAAATGATTATTCTGCTTGAGACTCATGCTCAGAATCTGCAGTTTTAAGTTTGTCTGCTTGTGCCTTGGCTTCAATACGCATCGCTTGTTCTGCGCGTAAACGGTCATATTTAGCTTGATTTTTGGCATCACTTTTAATGGCAAAAAATGCAATCGCGATAATCAGTGCAGGAATTAAAGGCCCAAGGCAGATCAGTAAAATAAATTTTGGTGTCAATTTCTTCGCTGGTTTAGACATGATAGTACCTGAGCTGAAAGAGTAAAAAAGCATGCGCAATATAGCAGAATGGGGCTTTAAATTAAACCTGAGCACAGCGAACGCTCCTCTACATCCATCATTAATTGGACTAAATTAAACACCATTCTTCAACGACTATTTAACGATTATTCAACGACGTGTATGTACCGACATCATAATGCCAAACCCTGCCAACAACGTAATCAATGCAGCTCTACCATAACTCATAAAGGGTAATGGATCTCCCGTGACTGGAAAATACCACTGAACATGCCCGAATTGACGGCAACCAAAAAGAAGAAAGACAGCGGCAATGTTGCTGCCAAAATTCGTCCGAAATCATGAAATGAGTTCAGGGAACTGTATATAGGACTCGAATAATAATACAACCATACAGGCTAAATAAACGAACACCCCCAATAGACCAAACTCTTCAGCATAGGTCGACATAATAAAGTCGGTATGATGCTCAGGTAAAAAAGCATAATGTGACTGGGTACCGTTTAAATAGCCCTTACGCGTTAAACCGCCAGAACCAGTAATGTTCCAACCCGCACCAAATGCATCATACTCAGGATCAAACAAGGTTAAAATCCGTTTTTTTGGTCGCTATGAAGCACGAACATCCATAATACAGGCCATCAATCGTTATTTTAAAAAACGTTTATTCTCATTCTGTCGAGATTGAATTGCATTGTGCCTATTTATTTTATTTTGGTTAAAGAAAAAGGGCTTCAGCCCTTTCTCTTCGATGTAAAAAATACTTTAAAATCAATTAACGTGCTGGCATATGTTTCTTAACAAAAGCCACCACTTCGGTATTTTTCTGAACAATTGCTTGCGTATGACCTGCTCCTTCCACAATATCCAAAATAGCCGGTGGTGTTGTGCCTAAGGCATTTAATTGTTGCACCAAACCTTGAGTCACTTGGTATGGAACAGCGGTATCCAATTGACCTTGAACCACATATAGCGGCTTGTTCAATTTTTTGGTTGCTGGTTGGTTATCGACCAAGAACTTTGCAACGACAGGATCCTTTTCAAATCCATCTTTTAAACCTGGATAATCCAAAATGGTCTTGTCTGTATTTTTAGCCAAGAATGTCCCAATATCGGTCATAAATTCGTTCATTAATGGCTGTAGACACTGACCATTGTCCCCTGTCGTTCCTTCGGCTTTTTCAGCAATGAGTTTGGCACCATCTTCAAAAATCGTACTTAAATTAAATTGAGGATCATAGGCACGAATACCGACGCCTGTGTAGGCTGCATAAGCCAGAAGTTCAGAATAGACCGCAATAGATGCACCAGGTGGATATGCGCCTGTTTTTTCACCTGCTGCAATTTGAGCAATCGCAAGCGGTGCAACCTGTGTAATGATGTAGCCTAAACTCGATGCAGGTGCAGTGGCCACAGCCCCCTTGTAGTCCGCATTGGCATTCGCGAATTCAGCGATCGCCAATGATGCATGTCCGCCTTGTGATTGTCCTATCGACATCCATGATTTATTTAAATCTTTGCCGTATTTTTCTTGCACTGCATCAACCGCATAGGTTGCAGATTTTGCAGCGCTACTTAAATTAAGATAAGGATGGATACCACTTGTTCCCAAACCTTCATAATCAGGTGCAACCACCACATAACCTTCTTTCAGTAAACTATTGGCTAAAATTTCAAATCGTTCATTGAAAGGGTTATTACTTGGTGCACATGAATCCCCTATGCCTGTCGTCCCGTGAGCCCAAATCACAACCCGCCAACCATTTTCTGGCTTCGGTGTTTTCGGAAACATGACCATTGCTGTCGCTTTTGCATTTTTCCCTTGAACATTTGGCATCAAATAGGTCATGACTTTGATTGAGGATGCTTCTGCTAAAGTATCTTGACTGTAATTAAGCTCAGATTGGTAAGTTTTCCCAGAACTGTATTCATCTTTATCATCATCGTCATTACATGCCGAAAGTAGCAGTGCCGTCGAACACATCAGTGTCAATAATGATTTTTTATAGAACATCTTCATACTCAACTTCCTTTTTTGTTTTATGTACGCTCACCTTGAGCTGTATTTAATAGAACACAAAAAAAAGCATCTGACTAGGATGCTTTATGCTTATTTCTCAACTTGTTTTTTATAAAAAGGCGAAAAATATCCCCATAAAAATCATCAATCCGACCCACCGATTGTGTCGAAATGCCCAAAAGCATAACTGGGGATGACGGTCTTTGGTTTTGGTCCATTGATAGATAAAATCTGCCATGACCATCAGTAGCGCAATCAGCCCAAAAGGCAGTAAGATATTTTCGAGATGTAAAGCCCACCCCATTAAAACCATGCTCATGATCTGCAACACAGAAATGATTTCAATGTCATATTGACCAAATAGAATCGCTGTCGATTTGACGCCAATTTTTAGATCATCGTCTCGGTCCGTAATTGCATATTGGGTATCGTAAGCCACCGTCCATGCCAGATTAGCAAAATACAAAAGCCAGCAGGTTAAATCCGGTGTTTGCCCCACTGCGGTATAGGCCATGGGAATAGACCATGAAAATGCCGCGCCCAAAAAAACTTGAGGCAAATGCGTATAACGCTTCATGAATGGATAAATGAACGCCAGAATCAACGCGCCAAACGACCAATAAAAGGTTTCAACGGGTAAAAAAAACAGTAAACATGCACTGGCCAACACCAAGATCGCAAAGACCATTAATGCTTCTTTGGCACTTATAATTCCCGTTGCCAAAGGTCGATTTTTGGTTCGCTCCACTGCGCCATCGACTTTGCGGTCTGCGAAGTCATTGATGGCACAACCTGCCGCACGCATGAAAATCACCCCGAGTATCATTGGGACAATAACAGCAAAACTTGGCATGCCTTTGGCTGCAATCCAAAGCGCCCACATGGTCGGCCAAAACACCAGCTCCGTGCCTATAGGCTTATCAAAACGGCATAAATAATAATACGCCTTTAAGCGTTCACCCCATGAAATCGTCGCTGTTGTTGCCATGACTGTCCTTAACCACCTAAAATCATTTTTTTTGCTGAATAAATTGCTCAAAGCTCGGCAAAAAAGTTTCTTGTACAATAAATTTACAACCATGCCAAGTATAACAGCTCTGCCGAGTCCAACCATCTTCAAGCCAGATCACTCTTCTTTCACACACAGGATTTGTACGCTGAAATAAAAATAAGCCTATAGGCTTAGTACCAATATGCTGAAATATTCGTGCTTTTTTTTGCAAACTTAAAATTGGAAAAATACTTTTTGCCTTGACCCAAGGTAGTTCTTCACAGCCATAGAGAAAACTTTCTCTCACCCATGAGGTATGATGCGTTGGCATCTGCATCCACTGTGCATCTAAAAACATTAAGCGCTGAAAATGCTCTTTCACAGGTTCAACTTTAAATGTACCATCTGCCAAATCGGTCAGTTGCTGAGTCAATGATCCAGATGCATTCAGCCAACTTTTTAGATGTTTAGGAATCTGCTGCATAAATCACTCAGTTGCTTGTTATATTCAAAAATATGGTTCATATGGATTTAGACATAGTTAAGATTAACAATTGTCCGTTTTAGCAATCACTTCAAATTGTCCTTGTGGCGTTTTAATTAAAATAAAACCTTCAGCACTGAGATAAAAGCTTTTTGGGTAATCAAAACTTAAAGCCAATTCTGGATTTTTGAGTTCTATAAATTCAGCTTGTTTATATCCTTCAGCTGTCCGTCCTATTTCCATATACGTGACTTCCGAAAAATTCAGTTTAAAGCCTTTTTCATGATCTTTAGGATCAATCCAAGGATAAAAACTGGTGTGTTTTTTACGGGGCTTTGCCATAGCAACTCTCAATCTTGATCTCTAACAACATATTAACCCAAGATCGAAAAAAACCCGCACAAGGCGGGTTTTTAAAACCAGAATTCTTAAAAAGAATTACAAGCTGTAGTACATATCAAATTCAACTGGATGCGTAGTCGTGTTCAAACGACGCACTTCTTCAGTTTTAAGCTCGATATACGCATCAAGCATGTCTTTAGTGAACACACCACCTTTAAGTAGGTAATCGTGATCTGCTTGAAGTGCTTCTAGTGCCATATCCAAGCTATGTGCCACTGTAGGAATTTTCGCTTCTTCTTCAGGAGGAAGATCATACAAGTTTTTGTCCGCAGCTTCACCCGGATGGATCTTGTTCTGGATACCGTCGATACCCGCCATCAACAATGCCGCAAAACCTAAGTACGGGTTCATCATTGGATCTGGGAAACGTGCTTCGATACGCTTGCCTTTCGGGCTAGATACGTAAGGAATACGGATAGAAGCCGAACGGTTACGTGCTGAGTAAGCAAGCATAATCGGTGCTTCATAATGTGGTACTAAACGCTTGTACGAGTTCGTAGAAGGGTTCGTGATCGCATTCAATGAACGTGCATGCTTAATCACACCGCCAATGAAGTAAAGCGCCATTTCTGACAAACCTGCGTATTCGTCGCCAGCAAATAAGTTTTTGCCATCTTTAGAGATAGAGATATGCACATGCATACCAGAACCGTTATCGCCCACCATGGGTTTAGGCATGAATGTAGCAGTTTTCGCATATTGATGCGCAACGTTCCAAACAGCATATTTGAACTGTTGAACTTCGTCCGCTTTACGAACCATGGTATTGAAGCTCACACCTATCTCTAACTGGCAAGATGCAACTTCATGGTGATGTACTTCTACACGACCAGGGCCCATGATGTCTTCGATTTTTGCACACATTTCTGCACGCATATCATGAGAAGAATCCACAGGAGGAACTGGGAAATAACCGCCTTTTACACGTGGACGATGACCGGAGTTACCACCTTCGTAGTCTTTATTGGTCGACCAAGCCGCCTCTTCAGCGATCAATGTATGGCGCGCGCCAGACATGTCGATTTCCCATTTTACTTCGTCAAAAACGAAGAATTCTGGTTCAGGGCCGAAGAATGCAGTATCACCAATCCCTGTAGATTTTAAATATTCTTCTGCACGGCGAGCGATCGAACGTGGATCACGGTCATAACCTTGACCTGTAGATGGTTCGATCACGTCACAAGTCACAACAACTGTCGCCTCAGCAAAGAACGGGTCAAGGAAACCTGTTGCAGCGTCTGGGCGTAAAATCATGTCAGATGCTTCAATACCTTTCCAACCAGCAATTGAAGAACCATCAAACATTTTACCGTCTTCGAAGGTGTCTTCATCCACTGTGTCAGCTGGGTAAGTCACGTGCTGCTCTTTACCCTTAGTATCAGTAAAGCGAAAATCGACCCACTTTGCGCCACTTTCTTGTATGAGTTGAAGGACTTTGTTCGCCATGCTCATTTTGCTCCAATGAATTTTTTGTTGCACGTATTCGTGCGTGTTAGAAGTTAGTAGATATTAAGCAATTCTCATACCAACTTTCATAAACAAATCTAAAATCTTGAAATTCTTATAAGAAAACAAGCTTAGTCGGTTTATAAATGCCTTTATTATACTGTGTGAATACTGAAATGCACCATATTCAATCACAGAACTTTATTTTAATTTTGGTCAAATCATTCGAGCACCATTATGGCGCATCAATTTGGTGCCATCAAAAAAATCTGATTTTTTTAGCCACATCCTTATTTAATTTTAGGCTCAGACTAAAGCTGAATAGATTGAAAGACTTGCTTTAGATTAAAAGATAAAATGAGAATAAAATTAAATTAGAATAGCCCTTTTTCAAGATTATTCCTCAAAAATTAAATAAACGAATTACAAGAATTCATTCTATTTAAGCATCAAATTTACGCACCAAAATGGTGTTTTATTGATTTATCGAGCTCTATTCTTGCTCTGCGCGTGCAATCAATGCCTCGATCAGTATCAGTACATCATCCTTTTGTCTAGCATCAATAGCAAATAAAGGTAGTGTTTCACTGCGCATACTGATCCAGTTACGATATTTTTTTAATAATTGCTGCGGATCTTCATCAAGGTGTGTCACGCCGATCACGATATTAGACAGGTGTTTTTTAAAAGCATCGACATAGTATTCCAAATCTTCGACTGCACTTTTTAAAGAATGATCAATCAGAATAACTGCGCCGACTGCATCCTTACACAGCTTTGCCCCTATTGAATCTAAATGTGCTGTAGGGGTTGCATATAGCCCCACGATTAAACCTTCATCGAGTTCAATTTCAGCATATTCAATATTCACACTTGATACTTTATTTGGATCTGATTTCTTCGCTGGATTTATGGCATCGATAGACAACATAGATACTTCAGTAAGTGTTTGTATCGAATTGGTTTTCCCTGATCCCAATGGACCTCCAAAAACGATTTTATACTTCTGTAAAATCATGCGCTCCCCCTCATTCCATTAGTGTTAGATGCGTTTCAATTGTGATTGGCATGAGTGATGACTGAATCTACCTCATTTCCAAATTTGTCGATTATATTTCGTTTTTAAATTTAAGAGCCTAAACCCAGTTTAGATCTGATCTTAAGAAAAAAGCGTCCGAGTCCACTTGGAGCTTCATCTGCATCATCCTGAACTAAATGCGCTTCATCGATTGAAATCTCGCATAATGCACCACACATTAAAGCGACTGAAACAAATTTCATAATTCGGTCTTGAGAAACCTCTAAATTTTGTTCGACTTGTTGAATGTTGGCACCTTTTTCAAAACAGGCTGCAATTTGAAAAATTTCTCTACGATCAGCAATTGGATCAGGTTGTGGCCAAAACACTAATTTATAAAAATCCGTGCTTGAATGAGATTTCAGAAGTTCATTGGAGTACCACAAGGTATTCCATAGCCAGATACGCAAATCCATGCCTTGAGTATGGATCACGCTTTGCGCCATTTGCATCGTGGCATAAGTATAGTTAATTGAGCTATCGGTGCCTTTTAACTTACGCTCAGGATCTAACCAGACTTGTTCTGTTCGCGTGTTCATCAAACCAATATTGCCACTGGCATCAAAGATTTGAATGTTGTCATTGCGCTCATTCAAAAATTCTTGAATGACTTTATCAACATCAGCTTTTTTATAAGGTGCTCGTGTCAAACGTTCAGTTTTATCAGTCGACGTATACGTCAGATGAATTTTGAACCATTCACGGATTTGATCAGTCATTTGAAAAGGGAGATACAAAATATCATCAGCAATACTGCCAGCTTTCTCATGCGCAGTGATTAATCTTAAATAAGGCACGTGTTTAGCGTTGACTATATGTTGAATGCTATCAGCGTTAAAAAAAATTTCATTGACCAACAATACATCCAGTGCAGGGTCACTAATATTCACCCATGCAATGTGTATGTCTGGATAAATTGACTGAATTTCTTGTTTGATATGCTCTAAAATATTCAGGCTCAAGCCAAAAATAGCAATTTTAAGCTGTTCCTTCATATATCCCCCAAGCTCGAATGTATATGGTTTTGATGCATACTTTTATAATGAAAGCATTTACTGCCTTTTTCGAATAATTCGATTTTTTATAGTCTTTTGAATGTTCTTAGAAAACTGTTCGAACGCTTCAGATTCTAACGCCATTAAACTCATTAATCTATAAAATCAAATCAATATTGTCTGTTTAAAATGTTTTACCAAGGACGTTGCTAGATTCATTCAGGCCGAACAATGTCTTTGAAAGCCTTAAGCGAATTTGAAAATGAGATCTTAATATCAAGCATTTTAATATTCAAATCAACTTATTCAGCTTGATGTTGTCGTGGTTTATTTAACCATTTCATTATGAGCTGCATCTAATCGCTGATAACCAGTGAGTGCAATGTCTCGGATAAAAAGCCCCATAAAATAAATGCGCTGAAATTGTTGATTTTTTGCTATGATGATCTCCAATCATATCCTTCATCTGGTTTAACCAAAAGCAAAGCAACGTTTTAAGATCAGATGCGGCATATTCGATTAAGGATGACAAAAAGCACAATTCGGTGCATAAATTTCAATAGGTTAGTAGGTTCAGTCTCATGCTTCTAATGATAGACAATTACGATAGCTTTACTTATAACATCGTTCAATATTTCGGCGAGTTAGATCAAGAAGTAAAAGTGGTTCGCAATGATCAAGTCACATTAGAGGAAATTGAACGATGGCAACCGAAGTATTTGGTGATTGGTCCAGGTCCTTGTTCACCATCTGAAGCGGGAATTTCTATTCCGGCGATTCAACATTTTGCGGGCAAAATTCCATTGCTTGGCGTGTGTTTGGGTCATCAAGCCATTGGTCAGGCTTTTGGTGGCAAAATTATCCGTGCCAAAACCGTGATGCATGGTCGTTTGTCCGATATGTACCACAATGACACTGGCATTTTCAGCAATCTTCCTTCGCCTTTTTCAGCGACACGCTATCACTCACTTGTGATCGATCAAACCAGTGTACCTGAATGTTTAGAAGTAAATTGCTGGACGCAAGAACAAGATGGTTCGATGGAAGAGATTATGGGTGTGAAGCATAAGACATTGCCAATTGAAGGTGTGCAATTTCACCCAGAGTCAATTCTGAGCCAACATGGTCATCAAATCTTTAAAAACTTCTTAGAAATTTACGCATAAGAGCGCGAACCAGATTATGAATATTCAACAAGCTTTAAATAACATCACAAAAAATATCGAACTCACTCAACCGCAAATGGAAGATGTGATGCGCACGATCATGAATGGCGAAGCAACAGACGCACAAATTGGCGCACTGATGATGGGTCTGCGTTTAAAAGGCGAAAGTATTGATGAAATTACTGCCGCAGCACGGGTCATGCGCGAATATGCGATTAAAATTGATGTTAGTGATGTGCCTTATTTGGTCGATATCGTCGGGACAGGCGGCGATGGTCAAAACTTATTTAACGTATCGACGGCATCGAGCTTTGTGATTGCTGCCGCGGGTGCAACCATCGCAAAGCATGGCAACCGTGGAGTTTCAACCAAGTCTGGTTCTTCTGATTTGCTAGAAATCGCAGGCATCAATCTTGATCTCAACATGGCTCAGACTGAGCGCTGTATCCGTGAAATGGGTGTGGGTTTCTTGTTTGCACCGAATCATCATAAAGCCATGAAATACGCTGTTGGTCCACGTAAAGAATTAGGCTTCCGTAGCATTTTCAACTTACTCGGCCCGCTTACGAATCCGGCTGGGGTAAAACGTTTAGTCATTGGCGTTTTTTCCAACGAATTATGTCGTCCGATTGCAGAAGTCATGAAGCAACTCGGTGCTGAACACGTGATGGTTGTGCATTCTAAAGATGGTTTAGATGAAATTAGTCTTGCATCGACTACGTACGTGGCTGAACTGAAAAATGGCGAAGTGACTGAATGGGAAATTACACCTGAAAATGTTGACATCGAATCACAAACTCTAGTCGGTTTAATGATTGAAGACTCAGCTCAAAGTTTAGCGCTGATCAATAATGCCTTAGGCAAGAAAAAATCTGCTGTCGGTGAGAAAGCCGCGAATATGATCGCGTTAAACGCAGGTGCAGGTATTTACGTTTCAGGGCTGACCAGCAGCTATAAACAAGGGGTGGCGCTCGCACATGACATTATCTATGGTGGACAAGCTTTGGAAAAATTAAGTGTTTTGTCTGAATTTACCAAAACCCTTAAACAATACCAAGCCTAATACGCACGGAGCCATGCGCATGATTGATATTAAGAATACCATTTTAGGTAAAATTGTAGATCGTAAACACGAAGAATTTAAAATTCGCTTAAAACAGCACAGTTTATATGACGTTGAACAATTGGCGTTGGCTGCGACACCTGTGCGTTGTTTTGCGCAAGCTTTAACGGCTAAACGCCCTGCGGTGATTGCTGAAATTAAAAAAGCCTCTCCGTCTAAAGGCGTGATTCGTGAAAACTTTAATCCCGCTGAAATTGCTGAGCAATATGAAGCTGCGGGTGCAGCATGTTTATCCGTGCTGACCGATGTTGACTTTTTCCAAGGTGCAGATGAGAACATTCACATTGCGCGTTCACATTGTGCTTTGCCTGCGTTACGTAAGGATTTTTTAATTCATCCTTACGGCGTGATTGAAGCACGTGCCTTGCATGCAGACTGTATTCTTTTAATTGTAGCGTCGTTGTCAGATCAACAACTTGAAGAGATGTCTAAAACTGCATTTGAGTACAATTTAGATGTGCTTGTAGAAGTGCATGATGAAGCAGAGCTTGAACGGGCAATGCAGCTTTCTGAGCGTTGTATTTTAGGGGTGAATAATCGCAACCTAAAGACCTTTGACGTGGACTTAAAAACCTCACTGCGTTTAAAAGATATGCTTGAGCCTTCACGCTTACTGGTTACCGAAAGTGGGATTGCAACGCCAGCCGATGTTGCCATGATGCAAGAAAATGACATTCATGCTTTCTTAGTCGGTGAAAGTTTTATGAAGCAATCACGACCAGACCATGCATTTCGTGATTTGTTTGGTGAACCTCAATCCATATAATCTGGAATTTTTAATAAATAGGAGAAGTTCGCTTCTCCTGGTTAATTTAAGATCAAAATTAAAAAAAATCATACTGAACATAATTCCTGAAACCTTAAACTCTAAACAAATGTGAAGCCTATTCAGTTCAAAATGATTGGATTTCTGACTATAATGTTCGCCAAATCCTTTTCACTCGATGTTTCTTTAACTTATGAGTAAACATGATTCCTCGCTTTCAAAAGCGCAGTATGACTTATTGAAATCATTTAAAAAACAGATCGCTCAGCCTCACTCTCAACACGTTGTTCAAGCTACTGAATCAAAAGTACAAGATCAACCCGCTGAGGAAGATGATTTTGCTTTGTTTTCAAAATCCATGCAAGGTGTCAAAAAGATGGACACCTCAAACATTGCACAGATTGAAAAACCACGTGTTAAAAAAGTTGATAGCCAAACCTTAGCCAAACGCGCGGCTGCCGAAGGTCCGCAACTGATTGAAGGCGCAGAGCTGTCCGACACGCAAGCCATGTTGAACCCTGTTGCGAGTCAGGCGGCATTAAGTTATCGCATTGCGACCTTACAACATAAAGTGTTTGAAGACTTAAAAGCAGGTAATTTGCGTTGGTTTGAAGCGGTTGATCTGCATGGTTGCACCATTGAAGATGCACGTATGGCGGTGCTTCAAATTATTCAAATTGCCAAAGATGAAAATCAGAATGTACTCAAAATTGTCCATGGCAAAGGTCCAGATGCGATTTTAAAAACTTATGTAAATGGTTGGCTGCGTCAGCACCGTGATGTATTGGCTTTTGTTAGTGCGCCAGAGAAACAAGGCGGCACGGGTGCGGTCTTGGTTCTGCTCAAACGTACAGAAAAGAATCCAAAGTCCAATCCATAATCGGAAATTTCCTTCAAACGACGGCAATGTAATTGTTTTCTGATACAATGCCGTCCTTGTTCAATATCAGTGTAAGTGAACACGTCTTATGTCTATGCAGCAATCCTACGCCAACATTCTAACCGCCGTTGGTGAAGATCTCACTCGTCCTGGTCTTAAAGATACACCAATACGTGCTGCTAAAGCTTTTTCGTATTTGACATCAGGATACAACCAAACACTAGAAGAAGTGACCAATAATGCGGTCTTCCCTTCTGATAACCGTGAAATGGTTTTGGTTAAAAACATCGAATTCTATTCGCTTTGTGAACATCACTTGTTGCCGTTTTATGGTCGTGTGCATATTGCCTATTTACCAGAAGGCAATGTCTTGGGTTTATCTAAATTTGCCCGCATTACAGAAATGTTTGCGCGTCGTTTACAGATTCAAGAAAACTTAACTCAGCAAATTGCAGAAGCTGTTGCTGAAGTGACCAAAGCGCGCGGTGTTGCAGTCATGATTGACTCTGCGCATATGTGTATGATGATGCGTGGCGTAGGCAAGCAGGAATCAACGACACGTACCGTTTCTTTTGTCGGTGACTTTAAAACCAATAAAGAAGAACGTCGTGAGTTTTTAAGTGCTGTACCTGAAAGCTATTAAAATAAAATCATCAAAAAACCTCGAATTTCGAGGTTTTTTACTTTATGCCTGCTCTTTTTTAGATAACTAGTTCTAAGCTATACACTTTTACAATGTGTAGCAAAATATCTCAAATTATTTAAATATGTCACTTTCCTGTAATAAAACTTACAAATCAAAATAAAACTTGAGCCATATCAATTACTCATATTTTAATTCTTACAATGACATAGTTCGAAACATTCATGCCCTGCTTTTAAACTGATTTAAGACTACATTAAATCATGACCATTGATAAACATGTGTCTTCGCATTTCAAATGCGTGGGTTATCACCTTCACTTTATGACAATTTTTGAAAAATAAAGGAATTAAAAATATGGCTACAGCAACGAGAAAACCAACACCTGCAAAAAAAACTGCAGCAAAAGATACTCAAAAAGAAACAGCTGAAAAAGACAGTAAAAAAACCACGGCGAAAGCAAAGCCTGAAGCAAAAACCAAGGCCAAAGCTGACACCAAAACCATAGACACTAAAGCCAAAGAAACTAAGGCGAAAGAAACCAAGGCCAAAGACTCTAAATCAAACGAGTCAAAATCTACCAAAGAATCAAAAACCAAAGCACCGAAATCAACCAGTAAGGCCGAATCTAAAAGCAAAGATACAAAAGAAAAGGATACTAAAACTAAAGACTTAAAAAGCAAAAAGGAGAAAGCTGAACCGAAAGCCAAAAGTGCCAAAAGCAAAGACTCTGAAAAGAAAACCGCTAAAGCATCAACCACCAAAGCCAAAAACAGCAAAGCGAAAAGCAGCAAAGATAAATAATTTGCTCTGATTTAGCCATACCGTGACGCTGACTCCTCATCAGCATCACGGTATTTTTTTGTCTTCATTTACGCCTTTAGCAGCATTTTAGAATTATTTTAGAATTATTTTAGAATCATCTACTTATATTGTTTAAAGATCATCAACGTCTCAACAACTTCAAGGTCAAATATAAACTTCTTGGACCTAGATGATTAAACAATATATCCAAAACCATGGCCAAAATGAAAATTTAAAAATGATTCAATGGCAGCTTCAAATAACGCTGACCCTTGGCATTGGCTTCAGGCAATTGGCCTGCTTTCATATTAATTTGGGTAGTGTGCAAAATTAACGTGGTTCAATCTAGAATAGACTTAAAAATACCTGAGTAATAGACCTTAAACATGATCATAGAAACGATAAGCTACTTATGTACCCGTTGCCAATCAGCAAATATTTATAAGAATGGACACAATAAAAGCGGGAATGCGCAGTTCAGATGTAAAGATTGCGGTCGATCAAGTGTGCTCAAACCTAAAATCAAATATACCGAAGAGCAAAAAGAACTCATCATCAATACTTATCTTGAACGAGGCAGTTTAAGAGGCATGCAGCGTCTATTTGGTGTTGCACCTCAAACGCTCATGGGATGGATAAAAAAAAGTAAACAACAGGAAATTGAGTGACGAATTACTTGATGCTCATCCAACAGATGTTCTAGAACTGGATGAACTTTGGAGCTTTGTAAAAGCTCGTCGTCATAAGGTTTGGAGTTGGATTGCACTATGCTGTCGTACACGTCAGGTCGTCGCTTATGTATGTGGTCAGCGCAATGATAAAACATGTACAGATTTACGTTGCCGTATTCCCTCAAGCTACTTTAATTTAGCAACATGTAGTGATTATTGGTCAAGTTATGCTGAGGTGTTTGATCCTGGTACCCATCGCTCTGTAGGTAAACATACAGGTTTAACGAACCATGTTGAGCGGTTCAATGCCACATTAAGAAATCGCTTAGGGCGTTTTACACGGAAAACTTTAAGCTTTTCGAAGAAGAAAGAAAATCATGAAGCTGTCTTGCATATGTTTTTATTAAAATACAATCAAGACATGAAAGATAAGTGGTTAACACGTCATATTTAGACACTACCTTAATTTGAATGGCAGCAAGCATGATTTTAGGTAGAGAAAGCTTTGCATCGCGTTGATTACGCATCTCAATAAAGCTCTGTTTATCTGAATCATATTGAATGTGAATATTTTTGGTTTTTTGCACACCCATGCTGGTTTCGCATTGATATTCAGATCTATGCCCCGGCAAATAGTCATGACACAAAAACACCCGATATTCATCTGGCAAGCGATATAAATGTTGCACTGAATCATAAAGCTGTGCCGCATCCCCTTGAGGAAAATCACAACGTGCTGTGCCATAGTCAGGCATAAATAAAGTATCGCCGACGAATACTGCATCACCTATCACATACGATACACACGCTGGCGTATGACCTGGAGTTGCAATCACCTGAGCCTGCAACTGACCAATCTGAAAGACTTCATCAGCTTTAAACAAATAATCAAATGGTTGCTGCTGAATCAACGCGTTTACATCCATATCATAGATTGTGGCAAAGACCTGTTGTACCGTTTCAATCTGGTGACCAATCGCGACTTTTCCACCAAGTTTTGACTTTAAATATTGCGCAGCACTCAAGTGATCTGCATGCACGTGGGTTTCTAAAATCCATTCAACCTGTAAATGCTTTAGTTTAATATAATCAATGATCTGATCTGCTAAAGTTGTGCTGGTTCTTACCGCCGCGGCGTCATAGTTTAAAACGCTGTCAATAATCGCGCATTGCAGCTTCACAGCGTCACTAACCACATAACTAAAGGTGTTGGTCTGCTCATCAAAAAATGCTTGAACCTGAGGTCTGCTTACCCCTAAGCGTTGATTTGAAATAGACATGTGTGGTACCTGTTCTGACATGCTTAGCCCTTTCACTTTTGATGAGGTTTCCGATCGACAGCGCGCTGAACAAAGCCATAGCCCCAAATCCCCAACAGCATTGCGGTAATAAAATACAGTGCTTGACTATATCCTAATCCAATTAAGGTCAAACTCGGGGCTGGACAAATGCCTGCGATTCCCCAACCGATGCCAAATAAAGCACTCCCCGCTATCAGTTTTGAATCGATTTTCGTTTGCAGAGGCAGTTCAATCTTTTCCCCATAGACTGTGGTGGTATTTGAGTGGCTGAGCGCCCATTGAAAAGGAATCAAAGCCACCCCTATAGCACCTGCCATGACCAAAGCCAGACTAGGATCCCAATCTCCAAATACATCTAAAAAGTTCAGCACTTTTTCAGGATTTGCCATGCCTGAAACCATTAACCCCAAAGAAAATAATCCACCCAATAAAAATGCGATCAGATTTTTCATGCGCTCACTCCAAAACCATGACGCATCACAAACACGGTCACGCCTGCTGTCAGCATAAAGCACAGTGTCGCGATGAGTGAACGCTGGGATAAACGACTGATGCCACAAATACCGTGACCACTGGTGCAGCCTGAGCCCATTCGTGTACCTACGCCCACCAACAAACCTGCAATGATCATAAGCATGGGAGAAGCATTGAATTCGATGGAATCACTCCATTGATTTTTAAAGAAAAATGGCACAATAAAAATACCCAAAATAAACCACAGTGCCGGCGTTTTAAAAATGGTTTGAGGATTTAAAATTTGCGCGATCAGTCCACTGATGCCTGCGATTCGACCGTGAATATATAAATACCCTACGACCGATAAACCCAGCAGTGTTCCACCGAAGAAAGCCAGCCACAATTCATTCATAAGAAAATAAGATATCAATCATCATTAATACTTATATTATGCCTATTTTGTCGGCATGTTTCGAGTGACTTTCGTTGTATTTGAGCTTAGTTGTATTCCAGCTTAAACATTTCTCAATAATGTTGTCTTAGTCATTGTGTCTGAAAGCATCACTGCTTAGGAGATTCTTTTTAGTTCATTGTTAAAAGAAATTCACGTAAGCCAAATTCCATTTGTCCCAAGCCTCGCCCTGCTGAGATTGATATTCTCAGCCCACACGCACAGCATTTTGCGGATCAAACTGAAATTGCAGATTGGAATGGCTTTGTTGCACAAACCTACCATTAGATGTTCATTCAGCAATATAATTTCGGAATGAATAAGCCTACACCTAAACTCTACCGTACAACGAATTGGTCTTCTTATAATCGAGCCTTAATCAATCGAGGAAATATCTCCATTTGGTTTGATCCTAACACTCAGTGGTATGCTCAGCCAAAAGCTAAACACGGTCGAAATCACACCTATTCTGATACCGCTATCCAATGCTGTTTGATGATCAAATCTCTATTTCGCCTATCTTTACGTATGGTCACAGGCTTTGTTCAAAGTCTGATTAGACTCTGTGGATTAGATTGGATAGCACCAGACTATTCGACCATATGCAGAAGACAAAAGCATATTGATATCGCAATTAGCTATCAGAAAAGTAGTGATGGACTACATCTACTCGTCGATTCTACTGGTCTGAAATTTTTAGGTGAGGGTGAATGGAAACGTAAGAAACATCAGCCTGAATACCGTCGTCAATGGCGCAAACTTCATATTGGTATAGACGCTAAAACCCTACAAATACGGGCTGTACAACTCACTACAAATGATGTCAGTGATTCACAAGTATTAGAAGATTTACTTGCTCAAATTCCCTTGGATGAGCAAATTGATTCTGTCTGTACAGATGGTGCTTATGATACAAAGCACTGCCGACAAGTCATTTTAGATCGAGATGCACATGCGGTAATACCACCAAGGAAAAATGCAAAGCCTTGGAAAGATCAGCAAGCGATGTCTATAGAGCGGAATGAGTTATTAAATACGATTAATCTTGCGAAGCAGTGCTTCTCAGGAAGATCCCTTTGGAAAAAGTGGTCTGGTTATCATCGTCGAAGTTTGGTGGAAACCAAGATGCATTGCATCAAATTATTAGGCGATAAATTAACGGCAAGGAGTTTCCCTAGTCAGGTGAATGAGATTCATGCACGCGTAGCAGTCTTAAATAAATTCACAGAGCTAGGTCGCCCTCATACCCATGTTGCCACTTAAATTTGGCTCAATTAGGGTAGCTCTGCCTTTCAAACCTTTGTGCAACAAAACCCCAAATTGCTCTTTAAGTCACATGCACTTTTACATCACTTGATAGGCACGATTAGTTGTTTAAAGTCCACCGTCCGGTTTGATCACGCTGACCCAATATTTTCAAAACCAAAACTAAGCTCAATAGCAATAGCAAATACCATGAGCCCATTTTCCCCCAACCCACCATATGCCAAGCATCCACTTGTGACGGATAAAGCCAAATTTTGTAAAAGGTACTGATATTTTCTGCAATCCAAATAATAAATGCCAACACCATCAAGACAGGTAACATCGGCAAATTCATTTGATGATGTTGAAGTCTAAAACTGACTTTGGTCTCCCAAAAGATCACCACACTCCACAAAAACAATAGGTATCTAAAGTCATTGATAAAGAATTTGGTCATAAAGTTTAAATAAGACAACACAGCCAGCGACAACATATTGGCAAAGGTCGGTAACTTTGTAAATGACACCTGATATAAACGCAGTGATCGGGCGAAAAAACTTCCGACAGCCGAATACATAAAGCCAGCAAACAGCGGTACAGTCATGATTTTGAATACAGCGGGCTGCGGATATTGCCACGAAGCAATCTGCGGATGGGTCAAAAAGATTTCCATGACCATCGCCATCACATGAAAAATGGCAATCACTTTCGCTTCCGCCCAAGACTCAAGCTTAAGCAACAGTAAACACAGTTGAATGATTAATGCATAAATCAGCAAATAATCATAACGGAACAGACCGTAATATTCATGATTGCCCATGGGCGCAGTCAAAGCAAAGGCAATCAGCAGCAAAAGACCAAATAAGGCAGCGTAAGCTGCCTTAGAGTGAAATTCAAAAATAGATTTCAATAGGTTCATAGGGTCTACAACAATATTCGCCTAGATTAACCCAAGTATTTCGCGCTGTATTCATGCACGGTGTCAATAAACACTGTCGGATGGGCTGGATCCACCCACTGGGTAATCCCATGACCTAAGTTCGCCACATAACCTGTTTTTTCACCATTAGCATAGGCATCATCCAACATCAATTTCACTGATTTCTCAATGCTTGCAGGCGAACCATAGAGCGTCGCTGGATCTAAGTTACCTTGCAGTGCAGCGCGTCCATTGACTGTTTGGCGTGCAATATTCAGCGGTGTGGTCCAATCTAAACCAAAAGCATCTGCGCCCGTTGCAATCATCGGCTCTAACCATTGACCGCCACCTTTGGTGAATAAAATCACAGGAACTTTACGCCCCTCATTTTCACGCTTCAAACCATTGACAATTTTCTGCATATATTTCAGCGAAAATTCAAGATATTCACGGTGCGCCAATGCCCCGCCCCAACTGTCAAAGATCTGAATGGCTTGCGCACCCGCATCAATTTGTGCATTTAAGTAATCAATCACGGCATCCGCCAGTCGATCTAACAAAGCATGGAGCACTTCAGGCTGTGCATACATCATATTTTTGGTATAACGGAAATCCTTACTCGAACCGCCTTCAATCATATAAGTTGCAAGCGTCCATGGACTGCCAGAGAAGCCAATGAGTGGCACTTGCCCACCCAATGCTGAACGAATGGTCGATACTGCTTTCATCACATAGTCGAGATCTGATTTGGCATCGAATTTGGGTAAGTTCGCCACATCTTGCTCAGTACGGATGGTCTTATGAAATTTAGGACCTTCACCCGTTTCAAAATACAGTCCTAAACCCAAAGCATCAGGTACGGTCAGAATATCTGAAAATAAAATGGCCGCATCTAGGTCATAACGACGTAAAGGCTGTAAGGTCACTTCACAGGCAAAATCCTGATTTTTACATAAAGATAGAAAGTCACCTGCGGTTGCACGTGTCGCACGGTACTCTGGTAAATAACGACCCGCTTGACGCATCATCCAGACTGGCGTGCAATCGACAGGTTCACGTAACAATGCACGTAGAAAACGATCATTTTTTAAGGTCGTCATTTACTTTCTCAGTGTTAAATTTAAATTCCCTCGATCATATCAAAAAGGGCTTCAATTTAATAATTTCTCGGGATTAAATTTAAAGATGAGTAACATCGGAAAAAATTTCATTAAAACAAAACAACTACTGCACAATGTCCTTTTTTCTGCAATACTTCCTGTGTTTCTATAAATCAATATGAATAATTCTTAAGGTTGAATTACATGTTCGTTCGCTCAATACTTGCTTTGAGTTTAAGCTGCATTTTAACTGGTACTGCATTCGCTGCTAATACAACTGCTGAACAACCGTTAACTCCAAGCCCAGTGTCTGCCATTGAAGATCCGATTGATCCTCTAGCGGTCGACTCTTCTGCATCTGCAGCCTCAAGTCAGGCTACTAACGCTAACATTACTCAGCAAGAACAAAACGATTTAAATCGTGCTGCTGATACTTTGCAAAACTTAGAAAATACTGAAGATCAAACAGCGGATATTGGGAGCGCGCCTGCCTCTTCTGCAACCACGACATCAACAGCTACGCCTGCTGCCAAAGCATCATGGACACTTGATGGTCTAAACAATGCATCTTGGTATGACAATATTGGCAAAGGTCAATTTCCTGTTTATGCTCGCGCCCATGTTATGCTCAATAATGCCCATGCTTCACCGGGAGCTATTGACGGTACCAGTGGTAAGAACACCTTAAAAGCGATTGCTTCATTCCAACAAATCAATGGATTAAAAGCAACGGGTGTCCTGACCAAAGAAACTTGGGATGCACTGGTGGCTAAACAAGGTGGCAAACCAGCTTTTGTGACTTACACCATTACCGCGGAAGACTTAAAAGGTCCGTATGCGAAATCTATTCCGGGTGACTATGCACTACAAGCCAAAATGAAGGGTTTGTATTACACCCGTAGCTCTGAAATGCTCGCTGAAAAGTTCCATATGGATGAAGGTTTCTTAAAGAAACTCAACCCAAATGCAACCTTTAATAAAGTGGGTGAAAAAATTGTTGTAACCAGCATTCGCAATGAATTGCCTGAAAACATTCATTTGATTGTGGCGCACAAAGGTGCAAAACAGCTGTATTTATTTAATCAACAAAACCAAATGGTCGGCTCATTCCCTGCAACCATTGGTAGTTCAGATACCCCCTCACCCGCAGGTACTTATAAAGTGACTGGCGTTGCACCGAATCCTTGGTATAGCTATTCTCCAAGTAACTTTGTGCAAGGTAAAAATAACAAGCCACTTTCGTTGCCACCTGGTCCAAACGGCCCAGTGGGTAATATCTGGATTGGTCTGAGCAAAAAGTCCTTTGGTATTCACGGTACACCGAATCCATCACTCATTTCAAAAACTGCATCTCATGGTTGTATTCGTTTGACCAACTGGGATGCTAATGATCTGGGCAAAAAAGTAAAATCAGGTGTAACAGTGAAATTCTTAGAATAATCCAAAATACTCTTAATGATATTTAAGACCTGCTTTCGAGCAGGTTTTTTTATAAGTTTAAATTCTCAGATGAAGTAAAACATAGGGTTCATTTTCAAGGCTTTTCATCGTTGCATTAATAAGACAATACGTTTCTACATCAGCATTTATCTCAAGCTATGGGCACATTAAACTAGCCACATTGAATGATAAAAATTGGAATCACATCATGAATACTTTTTTACATCGCAGTGAAGATCGGGGTCATGTACAAGCAGGTTGGTTAAATACCCGTCATAGTTTTTCATTTGGTAGCTGGTATAACCCAGAGCTAATGGGCTTTGGACCACTGCGTGTGATTAATGACGATCATATTGCTGCACACAATGGTTTTGGTACACATGGCCATGACAATATGGAGATCTTAACCTGCGTGCTCTCAGGCGCAATTTCACATAAAGACAGTATGGGAAATGCCGGAGACATTAAAGCCGGTGAGTGGCAATTGATGAGTGCAGGTACGGGTGTACGTCATAGCGAAATGAATCAATATGATCAGGATGTGCATTTATTACAAATTTGGATTATACCCAATGAGCAAGATGCAATACCGACGTATCAACAGATTCAACTTGATCCGCATGATATGCCCAATCAATGGCATGTGATTGCAGGACCCAATGCCAATGCACACATGCATTTACGTCAAAATGCAGAAGTGAAAACAGCGGTGATTGAGGCGGGTCATGAACTTGCCATTCAACTGAGCAAAAAATTCAATTATGTGCATGTGATTAAAGGTGAAATTGAGATTGCGGGTCAAAAGGTTAAAGCTGGAGATGCCTATATGTTTGATGAGTCTGCAACTTTAACAGCACTCAATCAAGCGCAAGTGATTTGGTTTGATTTGCCTGCGTAAATGAATGTCTGACATTCAATAGCCTCGTCTAGTTACGGGGCTTTTTTATGAACTCAGCCTCAAACAGTTGTACGTTTTCGATGATTAAATCTGATTATTGGGCTTGAGTCATGGGTCTAAGTGTTGGATCTAAGTCATGAATCTGAGTGTTGTGTCTATATCTCCAAATCATCACCAGTGATTACAGCGCAGAATTAAAGGCTTTTACAAGTGAGTGAATTAAAAAGACTGACCTTTAAAGCGATAAATGTACGCAAGCGTTTTTCACCGATGTGTCCTGCATTTTTTACATCTCTTAAAGGTTTAAAGCCATCATTAGACTTTCGCTTTCGCATAAAAAAAAACCTGACCAATGATCAGGGTTTTTCAAATTTGGCGGAAGCGGTGTCCGTCTAACAGCAGTCCTAGGCAATCTAATAAAATACAACAAATGTATATTTTTCAATTATTTAAAATATTACCTATCCTAACTAGTCTTGTCAAATCCAATCATTTCCAGTATTTTATGAGGGGTAGGTTGTGGGGTGAATAATGATATGCCAAAGAAATCAGCTTTGTTGCACAACTCTACCATTAGATGCTTATTCAGCAATATAATTTCTAAATGAACAAGCCTACGCCTAAAATTTATCGTACAACCAATTGGTCTTCCTATATGAGCAGTATACTGCGAAGACTGATTAACCGAGGAAATATCTCCATTTGGTTTGATCCTAACACTCAGTGGTATGCCCAGCCAAAAGGTAAACACGGTCGAAATCACACCTATTCCGATACCGCTATCCAATGCTGTTTGATGATCAAATCTCTATTTCGCCTATCTTTACGTATGGTCACAGGCTTTGTTCAAAGTCTGATTAAACTCTGTGGATTAGATTGGACAGCACCAGACTATTCGACCATATGCAGAAGACAAAAGCATATTGATATCGCAATTAGCTATCAGAAAAGTAGTGATGGACTGCATCTACTCGTCGATTCTACTGGTCTGAAATTTTTAGGTGAGGGTGAATGGAAACGTAAGAAACATCAGCCTGAATACCGTCGTCAATGGCGCAAACTGCATATTGGTATAGACGCTAAAACCCTACAAATACGGGCTGTTCAGTTAACCACAAACAATGTCAGTGATTCACAAGTACTAGAAGGTTTACTTGCTCAAATTCCACTACATGAGCAGATTGATTCTGTCTATACGGATGGTGCTTATGACACAAAGCACTGCCGACAAGTCATTTTAGATCGAGATGCACATGCGGTAATACCACCAAGGAAAAATGCAAAGCCTTGGAAAGATCAAACGCCGAGGTCTATGCAGAGAAATGACTCATTAAATACGATTAATCTTGCGAAGCAGTGCTTCTCAGGAAGAGCCATTTGGAAAAAATGGTCTGGATATCATCAACGAAGCTTGGTAGAAACCAAGATGCATTGCATCAAATTATTAGGCGATAAATTAACAGCAAGGAGTCTCCCTAGTCAGGTGAATGAGATTCATGCACGCGTAGCAGTCTTGAATAAATTCACAGAATTAGGTCGACCTCATACCCAAGTTGTCACTTAAATTTGGCTCAATTAAGGTAGCTCTGCCTTTCAAGCCTTTGTGCAACAAAGCCGTTTTTATAAGAATTCAAGATATTCCAATGTCTTCTTATGTAATAGGCTATGTGGTTGGTATTTTTTTAACCGTTTCTTTAATATATGGATTTTATTTAGGGCGTGTCCTCATTTGAAGTATATATTTCACTCATCAGTTTCATTCTATTAAAATAGCTTAACTCGTTGTCTAGAATTAAGCTTCAGATCATGTCACGTAGAGTCATCACAGACGAAATTTGGAATCAAATCCAACAAACTATGCAATTTTATGGCTGTTATCGTTCACGTAATAGTAAGAATATTATGGAAGCCATCCTATGGAAGCTTCGCACTGGTGCTCCTTGGCGTGATGTTCCTGAAGATCTTTGCCCATGGCAAACGGCTTACAACCGGTTTAATCGTTGGGCGAACAAAGGGCTCTGGGAGAATTTGTTTTTAAATTACGAGGCGTATTGGATAAAGAATGGGTATTCATTGACGGAAGCTATATCCGCGCGCATCAGCATGCAAGTGGAGCTCGGCATGGTGAAGAAAGCACAATTGGAAAATCAAGAGGTGGAGCGACTACAAAAATTCACCTTGCCGTCGATGCGAGTGGATATCCGATTGATTTTGAAATCACTGGCGGTGAAGTCCACGACAGTCAAGTTGCAAGCCAATTAATTGAATTGGTGGGTGAAGCAGAGTATTTGATTGCAGACAAAGGCTATGATTCAGAGAATATCTGGGAAGTTGCTCGAAATCATCATATGATTCCGATCATTCCAAGAAAATCTAATAGTAAGAAAGTAAACGTTGAATTTGATCATTATCTTTATGGATTAAGACATCTCGTTGAAAATGCGTTTGCTCGCTTAAAACATTTCCGGGGTATTGCCACTCGTTTTGAAAAGTTAGCTCGTAATTACAAGTCAATGTTATTTTTGGCTTGCTCATTCATTTGGTGTAAATCCAAATGAGGACAGACCCTAGTAATTTTATAATTACTTTTTAAACGCACAATTTTTAATCATAAAAAGGAAAAACTTACCTAAAAAATAGTCATCTTTATCTATATTTCGCATAAAAGATTTTATGTTAAATGGGCTTTGTTGCACAAACATTTAAACTACTGATTTGTAATGATTATTTTTTACATTAAAAATTAATAAGCCTATTAAAATCAATGATTTAAAAAATATTTATGCAACAAAGTCTATAAAATATAAATATGTTAGTTCTATTGAGAAGGTTTATGAAATGTATGATGGTAAATCAATTTAAATTTGTTTTACCCATAAATCTGATTGATAGTCTTTTACGACATCAATGAATTTTTCTGGCAGTAAATTTCTAAATAAATTAGATTCACCAGAAACTATTTTAACTACACGCTCAATAAGCTCATCTGGTTGGTACTGTTCTAATGGAAATTTAAAACTATCCTCAGTTAAATGAGTGAAGTTTTTTTCAGAATCATACCATTTTTTCATTTCTTTCATTTGAGCATCGTTGAATCCTGTATCATAAGGACCTGGATTAACTAAAGAAATTTGAATATTATAATCTTTTAACTCTTCATGCATCACCTCAGCAATTGCTTCGAGTGCATGCTTTGTTGCACAGTAAGGACCAGTGAGAGGCTTTGTGATAATACCAGCAATTGATGATATAAAAATAACTTTACCTTCAATACCTCTCTTTACCATTCCCTGAACAATACCTTGTGTAAGCGCTAATGTAGAAAACACATTCACTTCAAAATTTCTTCTGAAATATTCCATTGGAATTTCAGCCAATGGACCAGTTTCTGCAATACCTGCATTATTTATTAATACATCAACATCCCATTCAAAAGCCTTTTCTCTATCATATGCATCTGAGATATCAAGCTTTTCAATTGTAAACTCAATATCATTTTCTAAAGCTACTTTGTTAAGGGAATCAACATGCTCTAATGAATAAACTGTTGCAATAACCTTATATCCTTTTTTTGCTAGGGCAATTGACATTAATTTACCTAAACCAGTTCCTGCACCCGTAACTAATACTCTTTTCATTTTTGTAAGCCTTTACTATTTAAGAATAAATCAACACTCTGTTTTGCAATTTCGTAATCTTCTTCAGCAGTTCCACCAGATATACCAATAGAACCATATAATTCATCATTACAACGGATAGGTATACCTCCTGCTATAGTTGTTAAATTCCCATTACTCAATTCTATTGACCAGACTGGCATATTCGGTTGAGAAAGTTTTCCTAGTACATGCGTAGCTATTCTGAATAAACAGGCTGTTTTGGCTTTACGCATTGCTAGATCAATAGAACCAAGCATTGAGCCATCCATTCGCTCAAACGCCATTAAATTTGCATGGGGATCGTAAATAGCTATACAAATATTTAGATTATTGCGCTTAGAAAGCGCTAAAGAAAAATCAACTAGTTGTCTTGCTTCGGATAGCTTAATCAATGTCATTTCATCCCATTTGGTTCAAAAATAAATTTTTCAGTAACTTATAATTTCTAATTAAAAGTCAAATAAGTAACTGAAACTTTTTAAATAGTATTTGATCAATTTATTGGTAACTAGTAGTATTTTTTATACAAGATATTGAAGCTACAGTTTAAAATGAAAAATCTCAAACGCATGGCAATTTTCACAAAAGTTATAGAACATGGCTCAATGAGTGCAGCAGCAAGGCTATTAGAAATGTCACCATCCGCGATCAGCCAACAAATCCGCTATTTAGAAGCAGAAAATAATGTGACTTTATTACATCGCTCAACGAGAAAGCTATCTTTAACTGAGACCGGAAAGCAATATTATTATTATTGTAAACAACTATGTGAAGTAGCAGAAAAGGCTCAAGCTCTTTTAGACTCAGAAGTTAAAGAGCCTTTTGGTGAGCTAAGAATTTCAGCTCCAGTAGGATTGGCCAGTTATTTTATAAGTAGTTTTAGAGATTGGTCTAATCACCTTCCTAATTTGACCATTAGCCTTTATGTTCAAGATCAACATATTGATTTAGTTGAAAATAGGATAGACTTAGCTATAAGAGTTGGAGAAATGCCAGATTCCTCATATGTAGCAAGTAAAATTTCAGAAATGCATATGAAATTATATGCATCTCCTTCTTGGATTAAAAATAATCAGACAATTAAACACCCTAATGATTTAATGAATGTGAATTGGCTTCATTTACAATCAACTAATATAAAAACACCAATACAAAAATTTTTCTTACATTCAGACACTTATAAAAATCATTCTCTTAAAATTATACCTAAATATATAGTTAATAATATCAATATATTAAGAGAAATGTGCGAGCAAGGTTTTGGGATATGCACATTGAGTACATTTGAGGCAGAAGAGTCTGTGTATAACGGTAAAATTGTTCCTATCTTACCTGATTGGAATATTGGTAAAATGAATATTTGGGCAGTGACACCTCAAAGAAATTTTCTTTCAGCAAAAGTTAGACAAGCCATTGAATTAATACAGAAGAAGCTGAATTAACCCATAAGCTCGCCTCCTGCACTAAGATTAGCAAGTTGATAGTCCATTTTATTTTATCAAGGTTAATACGAATAACTAAAGCTAATCATCTTCTTTTGTAAAGTTACAAAAAAATGGAGCTATATTTTGGATAAGATCCTTGCCGAGGTATTCTTTAATGTTGAATTAATATGTAATTTTTGATTTAGACCATCAATAAAAATAGCCCAATCATCATCTTGTAATGGTTTTGTTGCACAAAGGTTTGAAAGGCAGAGCTACCCTAATTGAGCCAAATTTAAGTGGCAACATGGGTATGAGGGCGACCTAGCTCTGTGAATTTATTTAAGACTGCTACGCGTGCATGAATCTCATTCACCTGACTAGGGAAACTCCTTGCCGTTAATTTATCGCCTAATAATTTGATGCAATGCATCTTGGTTTCCACCAAACTTCGACGATGATAACCAGACCACTTTTTCCAAAGGGATCTTCCTGAGAAGCACTGCTTCGCAAGATTAATCGTATTTAATGAGTCATTTCTCTGCATAGACCTCGGCGTTTGATCTTTCCAAGGCTTCGCATTTTTTCTTGGCGGAATGACAGCATGTGCATGTCGATCTGAAATCACTTGTCGGCAGTATTTTGTGTCATAAGCCCCATCTGTATAGACAGAATCAATCTGCTCATGTAGTGGAATTTGATCAAGTAAATCCCCTAGTACTTGCGAATCATTGACATTGTTTGTGGTTAACTGAACAGCCCGTATTTGTAGGGTTTTAGCGTCTATACCAATATGCAGTTTGCGCCATTGACGACGGTATTCAGGCTGATGTTTCTTACGTTTCCATTCACCCTCACCTAAAAATTTCAGACCAGTAGAATCGACGAGTAGATGTAGTCCATCACTACTTTTCTGATAGCTAATTGCGATATCAATATGCTTTTGTCTTCTGCATATGGTCGAATAATCTGGTGCTGCCCAATCTAATCCACAGAGTTTAATCAGACTTTGAACAAAGCCTGTGACCATACGTAAAGATAGGCGAAATAGAGATTTGATCATCAAACAGCATTGGATAGCGGTATCGGAATAGGTGTGATTTCGACCGTGTTTAGCTTTTGGCTGAGCATACCACTGAGTGTTAGGATCAAACCAAATGGAGATATTTCCTCGGTTGATTAAGGTCCGATTATAGGAAGACCAATTGGTTGTACGATAAATTTTAGGCGTAGGCTTGTTCATTCAGAAATTATATTGCTGAATGAACATCTAATGGTAGGTTTGTGCAACAAAGCCGTTGAATTGCAGTTAGTTGAATTGTCATTTTTATTTCCTTTATGTAAATTTATTTTTTAATATATTCTAGTTAATTGGTGATATATTCCAATTTTTTATGAGCCTCCATATATTTTCATCTACCAGTTGAACCTTATCAATATGCTTTTGATCTATAATCCAATCAATGATTACTCCTCCAAAAACCAATTCTTCCGAATGCACTTTGATCTGCAATTTCTGGTCTGGTGAAACATAAAAATAAAAACCAGAAATAGAGTTATTTTTTGAATATCCAAAACATATTTTTCCAGCTGAAGTGTCTTTTAATTCATAACAATCTAGACCAGATTGAAGAGTCTGTTTTGAATGAAGATTTATTTTTTCTATTAATTCTGAATCAAAAAATTCTTTAGTATTTTTTTTTGTAGAAGCTCCTAAACTTTTTATGACAACTTTGATTTGATCAGAATGGTCTAAAGTATAATCTCCATCTACTCCTTTATCTGTAGCCTGTACTGTTGAGCCATCTAACATAAGATTAAATTCAAATCCTCTGCCATCAGTAAGTGCTTGTGGCATTTTTTTGGCTTCTATCTTGTTAAGTTCAGGATATTTCGTAGATTTATAGTTTATAGGGAATTGACCTAGATAGTGTTGTAATTCAGGTCTATAAAACTCTCCTTCACATTTTTCACATTGAGTGTACGGAATATGTATTCTTCTTGACCCAACTTGGGCTTTAATGATTAACCCATCATTAAACTTCCAAGTTACAGTCTCTCCTATTTTATAAATATCTTGCTTTTTTTCCCCCATGCATCCTCCTACTAATAATAAAAGTAATGATATCGAAATTTTAATTTTTTGATTTTTCATTTTTACTTTCCAAATTGTACGAGTTTTTTCGGTCTAACTTTTTCCACCTCACCAAACAGTGAAAAAGTCTGATTCACATAATTCACGACACCTGAAATCTGTTCCATATATTGTAAAAGTTCGGGCGTTTTTTCTGCTTGAACCAACTTAACTGAACGTGATGGATCAAAACCATCAAACTGACAATAAAATAAAGGCTCTCCACGCTTTAAAATCAAATCCTTGGACTTGTCATGCCATTCAAAAGCCCACATCAAAGGTCTTGGCCAAATATGAATGGGGAAACGACCACCAAAAATCGTCCCCGGTAAAGGATGTTTACGATAATGCCCAAATGCATCTAACTGAGTGATATACACCACTTCGTCTGCAATGAAACAATAAGGAAGTTTTAATTGAAGAATAGGAACATTGGGTATACGCCATTCATTTTCATTCACCAAAGTCAGTAATTCACGCAGTTTATTACCTCGAACAGGTGAGGCATCACCTAAGGCATTAATGAGTGTGGGTTTACCTGACTGATCCCGATCAAAACGAAGGTGAAAATCAAAAGGACAATTAATCACAAAATAGCGACTTTCCAACTGTAATACCGCTGGGCAACGGCTTGCAGACTTCACATGTTTGGTTTGCGATTGTGAACGCATACGATAAGGCGGCTCAAAAAGAATTGAAGCTTTATCATCTGTTAAAAACCAACCTACTTGGATTAATCCTTCCCCAATATTTTTTTGATTATCTTCAATTGTAAAATTAATGTGCATTTTGATGCTTTTTTTAAGTATTAAGTATTAAGTATTAAGTATTAAGTATTAAGTATTAAGTATTAAGTATTAAGTATTAAGTATTAAGTATTAAGTATTAAGTATTAAGTATTAAGTATTAAGTATTAAGTATTTTACATATTACTATCTTCTGTATATTTAACATACAGAACTGTCTGTATTTTTAATTAAAAAGCTATATATGTGTGATTTTGATCACATCTAATTTACAAAAAAATCCTGCCTAAGAAAGGAAGTTAAAAACTTCCTTTCCTCATTAATTCACAGCTCTCACACTCTGCTGCAACCCTTGCTGAATATCCTGAACAAACCTATCAACTTGCGTTACTGCTTCAACTAACTCTGAACCTGTACAAAATTCATCAACCAAATCTAAGCCCTCCTCAGAGTTCACCTCGAACCGTGCATTGGCAAAACCCTGTCTTGCCACACGATCTAATGCTTCTTGATAAAAGCCAGCTGCCTTACTCTGTTCATCAATCTGCTTGGCTTGAACAATGGCCTCATTCAAACTGACACCTTCTCGTAAAGTGAGATCAACGTAATACGCAGGCTGACGATAGCTTTGAGTCGTAGATTTACCTCTATAGAGTTAGTTGAAGCGGTAGACATGAAAGAAGCCCGTTTGATACTGCATGGTAATAACTGAGTCTTGCAGCCAAGGTTCGAATACTATTGAAGCCTGTGGTTCTAAAAATGAAGGTTCCCAGTTCATCCGACTCATCTAAATTGACATGTAAGCGGCCATAAGGTTTACAGTTTCCACCCTGAGCCAATGGGCATAAATCAGGTGATGGGCATGGATGTTGTTCCACACCTTGGTTGGTGATTCGCTGACAAGTTTATCCATTGCCCACACAAATAGGGCGACCAGTTTGTCGATCAAATAAACTGTACTCGGCTCTGAGATTCAGTTCAGGATCATTAAAGATCAACCGCACTGGAATAGTTCTACGCTTTTGATTCGGTGTTTTGGCTCGAAGCTGTTCATCTAAAGGATGTTTCACCCATCCTTCACTTGTCCACATGTAGGTTATGTCGCTCGACCATGCTTGGTTTGGACTGAGCATGTTGAATTTTTGTTCCAATAATTTACTGTACACAGTTCGATTATGATTACTTTTCGTCGTTCTTTTAAATCGGTTATGACGCTTACAATACAGTTGATTAAACTTCTTTATGTTGCGTACAGCATACTCACTGATTTTTAATCCTTGAGACTGTAAATGTTTAGTTAAACGAATATAGCCATAACTTTCTTTGGTTTCCTGATGAGCTATTTTAACCAATATCGTCTGTTGATTCCTTTGAATAGCTATTTTACTCAAGCCACGCTTCAACCAGTCATAAAATTGTGAAACTGAAACATAAAGTAGGCTAGCCATCATTGCTACTGGGTATGCTTTTTCTGTGCTGTTTCATATATGCGTACCTTACTGGCTTTCTTTGGCAAAGTACGCTGCTGCTTTTTTAGGATTCTTGTTCCATTTCAGCAGTTTTGAGTTGTTGTTTTAACTTTTTTATTTTCTTCAAGCAGAGCAACGAGATCAGGTGAATATTGTTGTGTACCCGCCAATGTTCCTGCTTTGGCTTTATTGTGCCAATTGGAAAGGGTTTGCATTGAAATGCCAAGCTATCTTGCTGTTTCTGAGACATTACCTTTGTTTTCTTCAATGGCTTTTATTGCTTCAGCTTTAAATTTTGCTGTGTAAAACTTCTGTTTTTTGCTCATGGTAAACTCTTAATGAGTATGTATAGTTTACCAAGTGAAAGTCTCCGTTTTTATCAGCATACATCATTGTGTCTAACAACTCATGTCCCTGCCATGTTAAGCATTTCACATGCACATCTTCGTCAGTCTCCAAATTACTCAGTATATTTCCATCAATAAAATTAGCATTTATTAAAAGCACAGTATTATCTATTACTATTTTTTGATTTTCGGCATTATCTAGATATTCATCAAATCTATCCTCTTCAACAACAATAAGAACCTGTCTAATAATTTCCCAATCTCTTTTCATCTCTACCCTACTTTAGATTACTTTTAATCTTCTCTGCTAAATCTGCTTCAATTAAACCTTTTGACAGGCAAGTTAGCGTCACATCAAAAGTTGTGCTTCCAACTTTATATTCACCTTGAATATTACTTTTAATATTTAAAGAGTTGTCATCCATAATAATATTCTGCGCTACTGTGGTTTTTGTTCGCTTATCTTTAAGGTAATCGATACCCATCACTTTTCCACAATCAGCATAGCTCGGGTCGATTCTATAATCCTTAGAAGCTGTTGTTATTACACCTGCGTCTAAGTCTGAACTTGTAATCTGGTATCCCTCTAAAGCCAAAGCACGTTTAGATGCTTTAAATATTTCTTCCTTTGTTGCTTGAACTTCTACTGAAATGCTTTTACTGTCGCCAACTAGTGGCTTATAAGCCATTGATAAAGTAGAAATGGAAAAAGCTAAATACTCACAATTATTTTTTTCATATCATTTTCTTTAGTCTAAAAAATATACGAAGTAAATTACCATAGACAAGAACTTCAATACACTGATTTAATGAAAGATATTTATTTTTAATTTTATTTTTTGCTTACTACAGGCTTACGTTGCATAACCCTAGAAACAACAAAGCCCTGAGGATGTCAGGGCTAAGTCATTGGTATTTGGCGGAAGCGGTGAGATTCGAACTCACGGAGGGGGTAAACCCTCGTCGGTTTTCAAGACCGGTGCATTAAACCGCTCTGCCACGCTTCCAATGGCGGCTATCATATAAATAAAAAACCGACTTGGCAAATACTTTTCATTAAAAATTAAAGTGGATGTTCAAATTTAAAACAATTTCAATTATTTTGATGAATTCTCAGGCATCTCATAGCGTATCGAATTAATAAACCAGATTTTTTTACCTAAAGGCGTGGTCACCTCAAACTCGTCATCAACTTGTTTAGACAACATCGCACGTGCTATCGGAGAATCAATCGAAATATGCTGCGGATGATGGTCATAAATTTCATCTACGCCAGCAATGCGTAAAGTCCGAATATCGCCTTGCTCATTTTCAATCTCAACCCAAGCACCAAAATATACTTTTCCTGCTTGTTCAGGTGAAAAATCAATGATTCGAAGCTCTTCTAAACGCTTTCCTAAGTAGCGAACACGGCGGTCAATTTTTCTTAAAATTTGTTTATTGTATTGGTAATCTGCATTTTCTGAGCGATCACCCAGACTCGCCGCCCAGTTTACTTTTTGGGTAATTTCGGGACGCTCAACATGCCATAATTGCTGTAATTCTGCGACCAATTTATCGTGTCCAGATCGTGTGATTAAATTCGATTTCATACCTTTTAAATGCACAATTTAAATTACAAAGTGGCTACACATTGCAATATTTAATGACGAATTTCCACATATAAAAGTTATATAAATTAATTTCTATTTTAAAATCACTACCTTATGTCTAAAATTTTATCATTCTTTTGTGCGAAATTTGACATTGTTAAATTTCGTCATTATTATGCGCTCATGTTTTAGCTTGATTATTTTTTGTACGAAGATTTTTTTCTTCACTTTTTTTTACCCACACATGTCATTTTTGAATGACGTTCATGACGCCCACCCTTATTGAATTTATCAACTTTAAATTAAAGCTTTGAAGCGGTACTTCTTTTGCTTTTTTTGGGCATAAATTACTTGTAGCGGAGACAACATGCACAGTAGTTCAACGTCTGGATCGAGGCTTTGCCTTCATTCATTTACTTCTTCTCTCTCATTTAAAGCATTGGTCCTTGCTACCGCATTTATACCGTTCCACACGATCAATGCATCCAAGACCAATCAGTACAACACGGTGGTCAATAGCAACACATTAACCGTCGTCGCAGTGTCCAACCCCACTGTGGTTTTTAAAGACGGAAACTTTAAACATGGTTTTGGCTATGACTTGGTCAGTAGTTATGCACAAAACCTCAATGTCAAACTTCAGTTTAAAACTGTTTCGAGCAATGAAGCAGCTTTGAAAATGGTTCAGCAAGGTAAAGCCAACTTTGCCATGACCACAGCCTCAATCAATAGTATTGAAGCCAAGCACCTCACAGGATTTTCGGCTTCCTGCGGTGACTTCAACAGTTTAAGCAAAAATGGTTTAAATCCAGACATCAACTGGGTATTTAAACGCGCAGATGATCCATTAACTGAAACAGCAAGCGGTTTCGTTTGCCAAAGTAAGCAAAATGGTGCAATCCAACAGATGGCTTCTTTTTATAATCGTAATGTGGTTAAAAAAGACGATTGGACGACGATACAGCGCAACCTAAGTGCACGTATGCCGATCTATAAAGCCAGTTTTAAAAAATCTGCTCAGCAGTACAATCTGGATTGGCACTTCTTGGCAGCCATTGGGTATCAGGAGTCTTTTTTAAAGCCTGATTCAGTGTCACCAACAGGTGTACGTGGCATAATGATGCTGACCAATAACACCGCCCGTGCCATGGGCGTGTCGAATCGGGTCGACCCAGCACAAAGCATTCAAGGCGGTGCAAAGTATTTTGATCAGATGATGTCAAAATATAGTCATATTCCAGTTCAAGACCGTTACTGGTATGCGCTGGTTGCCTATAACATGGGACCAGGTGCAACAGATTCGATTATGAAGCGCTTAAAAGCACAGGGTAAAAATCCAAACGACTGGATTCAGCTGTATGACTTTTTAAATCGTAACAAAGCCAGTAATGGGCGTTACCGTCAAGCAGTTCAATATGTCACGCATATACGCTCGTATTTGGAACATATTAAGAGCACGCCAAAACTGCTCAGTATCTAAAGACCTAATGATGTTGCATAAAAAAAGCTTACCCTTAGGTAAGCTTTTTTTGCTTTAAAATGACTTAAGTGGTTTGCTCAAGCACTTTTTTAAACAAATCTTTTTGTTCTTGGCTTGGTTTAGCCGTTTGCAATGCCATCAATTGAGACATGTCACCTTGAACTTTGATTTTACCGGTCATGAATGCTTGCATTGCCGCAGCCATATCAAACTCAAGGAATACTTTACGAAGGGTATCAGCATCTAGGTTCAAAGTCGTTTTTGCATTTGCTGAAGAGCCTTTGACAATTTTACCGCTGTCTAAAGCAAGTTCAGTTGTTCCTTCACCACCTGTTACAACCAAATTCAACGCTAAATTAGCAAGTGCTGGCGGTAAATTTAGGTCACCAGCTTCTGCTGTTAATTTTTCAACATTTGCAAACCAATCATCAGTTAAAAATGCAGGCATGTTCTTTCCTCAATGTATTTATTCAATTTATTGTGTTATCTGTCCAAGACAACAACATGATGAAGCATAATGCTTGCGTATTGTTATAGCACGATAATTTTAACATGGGCTAAATTATTTTGTACGCTATGTTCAATTTTTCTCATTTTTTTAATATTTTTTTGATTTGTACAATCCTTGTGTTGTCTCGATTTCAAGCCAAATTTGTCAATGATTTTATATGTCGTATGCGAGCCAAATTTTGGCACAATTGATCAATCAAAATAGAGCTACTTTGATCTTTAAACCTAAACATTTATGCATAAAAAAACACCTTAACATTTAAGGTGTTTTCTTAAACCATTTACTTAAAGCGAGTTATTCAACCGCAAAACCTAAATTCACCATACTAATGCGGTTATTCGGTGTTTCACCCTCTTCGGTTGAACAGCTACCGCTAAAATCGATTTCACGCTGACTGTCCAACGCTTCAAAGTCAAATAAATCACGATCTGCCAATTGTGATGGAGAGACATTTTGCATTGCGCCAAAAATACTGTGCAAACGTTTCGGATGCTCTTTGTCCCACGCACGTAGCATGTCATTAATAATGGCACGTTGTAGATTCTCTTGAGAACCGCACAAGTTACATGGAATAATGGGGAAATGACGCATTTCGGCATATTTGATAATGTCTTTTTCTTCAACATAAGCCAAAGGACGAATCAGAATGTTCTTTTTGTCTGAAGACAACAATTTCGGTGGCATGGCTTTTAAGCTTCCGCCATGGAACAGGTTTAAGAAGAAGGTTGCCATGATGTCGTCGCGGTGGTGACCCAATGCAACCTTAGTGGCACCAATCTCTTGTGCAAAGCCATAGAGCGAACCGCGGCGCAGACGTGAGCATACAGCGCAATATGTTTTCCCTTCTGGGGTTAACTTTTTGGTGATGCTGTAAGTGTCTTTTTCCAAGATATAATACGGAATGTTATTTTCTTCTAAATAACGCGGTAAAATATCTTCAGGAAAGCCCGGTTGCTTTTGGTCTAAGTTAACAGCAACCACTTCAAACTTGACCGGAGAGATGCGCTGAAACTGCAATAAAATATCCAGCATGGTGTAACTGTCTTTACCACCAGACACACACACCATAACCTTATCGCCTTCCTCAATCATTTTGTAGTCACGTATTGCATGACCCACCTGACGACGGAGTTTTTTCAACAAGCGATAATATGCAGAGCTCGTAGGAGGTTCTGGCTTAAAATTAAACCCTTGATTGGATTCAACTGGCGAGTACATAGACGACATTAACCATAAAAAAAATACTGCGTAATTTTATCCGATTCGATGCTTGACCGCATCTAAAGAATTTTTATTTTTTAAAAGTATGATTTATTTTCATCTTCCTGTCTTATTCACGCATTTAAAATGTACGCTTCCGTTCAATTTTTAAGCCAAGCGCTTATATTTTGGACTTTTCCACAGTTTTCCACAAAACCTGTGGATAAAATTGTGGACTTAATAGGGCTTGACAAACTTTTGGCAAGGCTAGATGGTACTTCTCTTTAGATTGATCATTTTTTGATCACCTTTTATAGCTCATAATTTTCAATGACTTAATCATGTCAACAGATTAAATATAAATAAAAATAAATATTTTTTTTGGATATTATCCCAACAATTTAGACTTGCTTTTTTACAAATCTATTTTTAAAAATCATTCGCTAGTATTTCTTGAACAATTAGTTTGCTAAACTGCATTTTCATCTTAGGGCATGAAAATTTAAAATAAAAAATGAAAATATCGGTTAAAGTGAAATGGGGCTGTGTACTTGGGTGTGTGAATGTTATCTTATTTTCACCGCAACTTTTTGCTGGTCAAACCATTTACCAATATAGAGAAAGTAGCGGTTCAACCTTACTCACCAATAAAAAAAGCACGAACAGCAACTTAAGAGTTGAAAAGAAAACCTATTATCCAGACAGTAATATCCACAGTTATAGCAATTGGGGTAAATCTGAAGCCTCAGTTTTACCCAGCTACAATAAGGATAAAAACACTTTTGACCACTATATTCGTCAAGCAGCACAAACCCATGGCATTTCTGAAGGACTGATTAAAGCCGTCATGCATACTGAATCGGGTTTTAATGTCAGTGCTCGCTCCCCTGTTGGCGCGCAAGGTTTAATGCAACTCATGCCAGCCACAGCCCGTCGCTTTAATGTGAGTAATGCTTATGACCCTCAGCAAAATATTTTCGCAGGCGCAAAGTATTTGGCTTGGCTATTAAAACGGTTCAATGGCAATACACATTTGGCGTTAGCAGGCTATAACGCGGGCGAAGGCAACGTCGCCAAATACGGCGGTATCCCCCCCTTTCGTGAAACGCAAGACTATGTCAAACGCGTAACCAGTCGTTTCAATAACCTATATTCTAATGGCATAGGTACATTAAGTAATACGACAGCACAACCTGCTCAGGTGATTGCTCAATCTGCACATTATACTGCAAATAATTCGCCTGCCCCTGTAAAACCTGCCAGTAACAACACACCTAAATATGCACAGCGTCAAATTATTGTGGCATCAGATGGTAGTTATACCGATGCCCCAGGTGCGTATGCCACGTCCAATGCCAGTGCCTCTGCAAAAATTTATTTTTCCAACTAAGTTGATTTTTTGGGTTTAATTTGCATTTTAGACTTGAATTTTGCCCCGAGAGAACGCATATTTGATTCAGGTTTTTCGATTCAAAAACCTTATTAATTTTTAGTTATAAGAGGATTTTCTCGATGATGCGGATTGGTTTGTTTTTGCTAACCAACCTCGCGGTACTGGTGGTAGCTGGCATAATCTTGTCACTCTTCGGTGTCGGTAGTTACCATGGCGCGGGTGGCTTGAATCTTGGCAATTTGTTGGTGATCTGTTTTGTGTTCGGTATGGTGGGATCGATGATTTCGCTACTGATGTCAAAGTGGATGGCTAAAAAAACCACAGGTACAGAGTTGATTGATCCCAATGCACCTCGTAACCAAGCGGAAGCATGGTTGTTACAAGAAGTTGCGCAATTGGCTCAACGCTCGAGTATTAAAATGCCGGAAGTGGGTATTTTTCCGTCTTATCAATCCAATGCTTTCGCCACAGGTTGGAACAAGAACGATGCTTTGGTTGCCGTTTCTACGGGTTTACTTGAACGCATGAACAAAGACGAGCTGCGTGCGGTACTGGCGCATGAGATCGGTCACGTGGTCAATGGCGACATGGTCACACTCGCTTTGGTTCAAGGTGTGGTCAATGCGTTTGTGATGTTCTTTGCACGTGTAGTCGGTGATTTCATCGATCGTAACGTATTTGGGCGTGAAGCCGGCGAAGCACCGGGTTGGAGTTATTTTCTGATTACCATCGTACTAGACATTGTCTTTGGTATCTTGGCTTCTGCGATCGTAATGTGGTTCTCTCGCTATCGTGAGTACCGTGCAGATGAAGCAGGTGCGCGCTTAGCAGGTAAAGATGCAATGATCAATGCCTTGCTACGTTTACAAAGCGAATCTGAGATACCTGATCAAATGCCAAAAGAAATGAAGGCATTTGCGATTTCTGCTGGTCGTGAAGAAGGGTTCAGTCTTGCAGCACTTTTCCAAACTCACCCTACTATTGAGCAACGTGTTGCAGCTTTACGTCAACTTGATTGCCGTTAAGCAATTGAATAAATTTAAAATTTGATTCAAAAAAGCCTTCAACTTTGAAGGCTTTTTTCATTCTATGACCCTTGAATCCTAATCTCTAAATCCTAGCTCTTAACTCAGAATCATTGAGTCATTGAATCATTCAGCAGAATGCATCTCTTGTATACAGCGGAGTAAACTCCCGTTGATATCTATGATACAGAATAGCTTAAGTTCTTCTAATTGCTTAATTTTTGTCATTTTTGCACGTGGGAATAAAGACCAATTAAGCTTTGACCAATAATCAAAATAATCTTCGATATTCTGTACTCGGATACAAGCACTATGCCATGAGTTTTGAGCATCAAGCTCAGGATGATGAAAAAGTTCCAACAACATTTCACCTAATTTTAAGATCGTCCACTCATGAGACCGAAAAATAGTGGAAAATCCTAAAAAATGATAAAATTTTTCCGTTTCTGTAAAATCAATTGCGGGTAAGTTCGCTGTTATATTACCTTTAAATTGCATCTTTTTAATCTACCTAATCTTTTTGTTGTGAGCTCTATTGCTGATACCACTGCCATAACCAACTCCCCCCCATCCAAATTGCAAAAGCAAAAATCGCAAGGAATATAAGTCCAAGAATATCGGGAATATGTAGCCAAATCCAAGCTACGACAGAATTTCGCCAAAAAACAGAGTCTTGCTGTTTCTTTTCTAATTTTTCATGTAGAAATGGATGAACCACATGATGATCTGTCTTTATATTATACTCTTCACGAATATGATCATGTACGACTGCTAAAGCCTTACGACTAGGGCGTATAAAAATGTCAAATATGGTGCCTGCAACTGGAATAAAGCCGACCACAGCATCCATCATCGCCAATTTAATCACGCCGTTGAGCTTGGCCTGTGGTACACCAATTTGTTTGGCTTTATACACGGCATAACAGGTCAATACAAAACCCGCGATATCACCTGCGATAGGAATCGTGCTCAGTGCTGCATCTGCACCGACGCCTTGTTTGGTAAATGGGATACGTACAATGGAATCCATCATATTGGCAAATTTCGCCAAATCGCGTTCCAGTTGAATGACTTCAGTTTGACTGAGTTTTTTTTGTTGTGTCATGACGTTCATCTATACATTAATCTTTGTGTAATAGCCTGTTTATTTTAAAAAATCAAGATGAGTTTGATCAATACATAGCTCAGTCAGCCTCATTTTCAGAGTCAATCGCTCAGCAACTACTTCTCTTTTAACATTAGGTTCAGCATATTCACATAAGCAAAATAAATTCTGCCAGTACACTCTAGAACCCTAAAGCCCTTAAATCGAAAGACCCAAGGACTTTTAAAATCATCTTAGCCTGTGATGTTTAATCCAAGACCAACCACGAATTAATCTAGCTTAGTTTTTCTTCGCTTAGTTTTGCTTAGCTTTGCGCTGAAAGAGTGAACGAATCAGGACATACATAAACGGAATAAAAATCAGTACCAGCACCGTACCAAAAATAACCCCGCCCAGCACACTGACTCCAATCTCTTGGCGACTTGCTGCGCCTGCACCCACGGCAAACACCAAAGGAATGACGCCAGCCCCAAAAGCCAACGAGGTCATTAAAATCGGACGTAAACGCAGCCCTGCCGCTTCAGTTGCGGCTGCCATAGCCGTCAAACCACGTTCTTGAGCCGCGGCAGCAAACTCCACAATGAGAATGGCATTTTTACAGGACAGACCAATGGTGGTCAGCAATGCAATTTGGAAGTAAATATCGTTTGGAAAACCGACCATGCCACTGAAGATGATATTGCCCCCAATGCCCAGTGGAATCGCGGCAAGCACCACAGACGGAATAGTCCAACTTTCATACAATGCTGCCAGACACAAAAAGATAAATCCAACCGATATCAGATACAGCCACACAGCTTGCGTACTGGACTTTTGTTCTTGATACGACAGTCCACTCCATGCCAGACCTACACCTTCAGATTGATCCACTAAGGCTTTAATGTCTTGCATGGCGTCGCCTGAACTGACATTTTTTGCCGTATCTGCTTCCATTTGCAATGCGGTATAGCCTTGGAAGCGATTGACCACATCGGGTCCACCTTCCCAAGATATGGTGGCGAAGTTACTAAACGGAATCATTTGATTGAGATTGTTACGCACCGACCATGCATTAAGATCTTCAGGTTTCGAGCGGTATTCAGCTTCACCTTGCATCATCACGCGTTTAATCCGCCCACGATCAATAAAGTCATTGATATATGAGCCACCCCAAGCACTTGACAAGGTACTGTTAATGGCAGATTGAGAGAGTCCATTGACCATGGCCAGCTTTTGATCAATATCCACTTTCAACTTGGCTTTATCTGGATTAGAACGTTTGGCGATATTTTCAAAACTGGTGAAATCAATGGCTTTTTGTTCAAGCACTTTAAACTGACTCTCCAAATAAGGACGACCTTGACCATTTAGATCTTGAAGCCAAAACTCCAATCCATTGGTATCGCCTAAACCACTCACAGAACCCGGTAAACTGATCATAATCCTTGCATTTGCATGCTTTTTAAAATGTTGCATGGCACGTTCACGAATCGATTGCGCTGAATTTTCATCACCTGCACGATCATTCCAATGTTTTAACGCGACAAAGCCGGTACCTAGATTTTGCCCTGTGCCTGAAAAATTACGTCCATACCGAATTTGCACCAATTCAACATTGTCTTTTTCATGCTCTAAAAAGTATTCACGAATCTCTTCACCCACCACGCGGCTGTTGCTCATGGGTGCGCCTTCGACCAAGCTGAACTGGACGCTAATAAAACCCTGATCTTCACTGGGAATAAAACTGGTCGGCAGTGACTTATAAATCAGTCCAAACACGGTGATTAATCCCGCAAAAAGAACCAACACCACCCATTTCAGCGCAAAGCTTTTTTGAATCAGTTTTAAGTAACTGGCTTTGAGACCTTCCATTTTTAGGTTAAACCACACTGCCCAGCGCTGCGGTTTTACATTGGGTTTTAAAATAATCGCGCATAAGGCAGGCGTCAGCACCAACGCCACCAACAGCGATAAGGACATCGCGGAGATGAGCGTAATGGAAAACTGACGGTAAATCACGCCAGTTGAACCACTAAAAAATGCCATTGGAATAAACACCGCGGTCAATACCACAGTAATTCCAATCAATGCGCCCGTCATTTCCTTCATCGATTCAATCGAAGCTTGTTTCGGGGTCATGCCTTGTTCATGCATTAGCCGTTCAACGTTTTCAACCACCACAATCGCATCATCAACCAACAGACCAATCGCCAACACCAAGGCAAATAACGTCAAGGTATTGATGGTCATGCCTAGGCCATACAAAATCGCAAATGTCCCTAAAATCACAATCGGCACAGTCAGCGTTGGAATAAGCGTGGCCCGCCAACTTTGTAAAAAGATAAATATCACCAAAACCACCAAGATGATCGCTTCAATGAGGGTTTTAACCACCTCTTTAATCGACTCTTGCACGAACGGGGTGTTATCCCGTGGATAAACAATTTTATAGCCTGGTGGCAGTTTTTTAGTAATCTCGGCAAGCTCGGCTTTAATTAAGGCTGAAGTTGCCAACGCATTTGCACCCGAGGACATAGAAACCGCAAGTCCTGCCGATGGAAAGCCATTGATGGTGTTAAAGGCCTGGTAGTTTTCTGCACCCAGTTCAACCCTTGCCACGTCTTTAAGATAAACAAAACTGCCATTGGGCGTGGCTTTGACAATAATTTGATTAAATTCATCTACAGTTCTGAGCCTTGAACCGGCAGTCACTTTGGCATTTAGATATTGGTCTTGCACTGTAGGTAAATCACCCACACCTCCTGCCGCCACTTGTGTATTTTGTGCTTCAATCGCCGCTCGAATATCGCTTGGCATTAAGGCATGTTGGGTGAGTAAGTTCGGATTTAACCAAATTCGCATGGCATATTGAGAACCAAACACATCGACCTCGCCCACACCTTCAATCCGTGCAATCTCTTGTTCTATATGATCTGCCAAATAATCTGACAGTTCAATATTGTTACTTTTATTGGTGGTGTCGTATAAACCCACCACCATAAAAGTATCCCCTAAGGATTTATAAACGTTCACGCCTTGGCGCTGCACATCTTCAGGTAACCGATTAATCACCCCATTAATGCTATTTTGTACTTGCACCTGTGCAGTATCTGGGTCTGTGCCATTTTCAAAACTTAAACTGATGCGACTATTGCCAGATGAATTACTGCTTGAACTGAAATAGAGAAGATGATCAATGCCCTTAATTTGTTGTTCTAAGACTTGCGTGACACTTTCTTCTACAGTTTCAGCATCTGCGCCCGTATACGTTGCAGAAATAGTAATGCGAGGCGGTGCAATGTCAGGATAGCGCTCAACTGGTAAACTGTTGACGGCAAAAATTCCGATGGCCATCACAATGATCGCCAACACACCAGCAAAAATAGGTCGCTCAATAAAAAACTTAGATAGCATTCGATTTATTTCATTCTTGGATGAAAAGAAAATTTAGACTTATACAAAATATAACATTCAGACTGATCTTCCGTGACACGCATCCAAAAAACAAGTTTTAATAACAGAAACCTTTCAGATTGAATCGATTATGTAGAAACTGTGAAGATAAAGATGTGGTCTATTTCAATGAAATGGTTGCTTCATAATTCATTAATCAACATCGGCGCCTACAAATGTCATCCAAATGAAAAAATTGCTTAGGATACTCAAGCTTCAAATAAGAAATCTTGAGCTCCATGATGATAAAAAGAACCCTATGTAGTCTTGCCATTCTTGCCTCTTTAAGCGCATGTAATGATGACAATGACAGCAACAACTCTACTCAACCTGAAATAAAAAAACCTGAGATTATGATTGTGGGGCATCGCGGTGCCAGTGCGTTACGCCCTGAACACACGCTTGAATCCTATCAAAAAGCGATGAATGATGGTGCTGATTTTATTGAACCAGATCTGGTGCCAACCAAAGATGGTTACTTGGTGGCTCGGCATGAAAATGAAATCGGTGGCACGTCCAATATCAGTACACTGC